>NZ_JBBCBL010000003.1:0-241832 GCF_037203745.1 Stenotrophomonas sp. CCNWLW162
ATGCTGGTGATCCTCAACGCCCGCAAACGGGATGCGGAGGCCCAGATGGCCTCCGCCTGACAAGACAGTTGCTACAGTACGCCCACGCCGCCCATGGATGCCTTTCAGAAATCCATCGTGGCCGACAACAACACCGTTCTCGGTGCCCCCAGCGCCAGGCTGGAAAGCAACGGCATGCCCCAATACGCCTTGTTGGTCACGTTGTTCACGCTCGCTCTCAGGGCAAGCGGTCGTCCGGCCACGGTGGTGCTGTAGCGCGCACCCACATCGAACAAAGTGCGCCCAGGTACCGACAGGCTATTGTCTGCGCTGATGTACTGCTTCGACATGGCGGTGGCATTGCCGGTCAGGGTAAAGCCCTCCAGTGCAGGCACATCCCATTCCACGCCCAGCTTGGCCTGCCGCTGCGCAACCGCCGTGGCCATGCGGCCTTCATTCACGCCACCGGCCGTGCGGGTCAGCTTGGGCTGCACATAGGCCATGCCACCCAGCAGGCGCACGCCATCCAGCGGTGAGCCGAAGAAACCCCATTCCACGCCGCGGTTCCGTTGTTCACCACCGAACGAGAAGACATTCGTGACCGGGTCGGTGTAGCTGCTCGGGCGCTTGATCTCGTACACGCTGAAGGTGTGCGTGAAGCTGCCAAGGTCCAGTTTCAGGCCGAGCTCCTTCTGCTTGGTGCGGAAAGGCGCGAACACATCGCCGGCGTTGGCAGCAGTCATCGGCGCGGTGGCGCCCTGGCTGAGGCCTTCGATGTAGTTGGTGTAGATCGAAAGCTTATCGGTGGCCTTCACCAGCAACGCGGCGGCAGGGGTGGTGGCGCTCTCGTCATAGCGTGAGGTGCGCGCACCGCTGGCCACGTTGAAGGTCTCGCTGACCACCTGCTGGCGACGCACGCCCAGCGTCAGTTGCGCGCGGTCATCGGCGAAGGACAAGGTGTCGGCGAAGCCGAGGCTGTCCAGCCGCAGCTCGGTGTGCGAGATATGCGGCGCCACGAACGGCGCGGCCGGGCCCCACACCGGGTTGTACAGGTTGGTGGTCCAGTCCCAGCCCGGCACGCTGCGGCGGCCGTAGTCGTTCTGGGTGTGCTGGTAATGGGTCACGTTGGCAGCCCACTGGTGGCCGACGCTGCCGGTACGGAAGCTGCCGCGCAGGCCAGCATCACCGGACTGCTTCTTGATGTCGAACGCCAGCTGGCCGATCACGGTAGTGAAGTCACCGGCTGGGTTGAGGATCTGCGCGCTGATCGATCCGTTGTAGCGGTAGTCGGTCTTGCTGGTGCCGTAGGCCAGGTAGGCCATCAGGTTGTCGATGATATCCAGCTCGCCACGCAGCATCGCGCCCTTGTCCTGGCTGTCCACGTAGGCCCAGTCCGGGTTGATCAGTGTGTCGCCTCGCGGCGGGCGGGGAATGGCGACGCCCGGTGCCAGGCCGACACCACGGGCCGGGCCGTCGACGCGGTCGTCGGCGCTGTACAGATCGGCCGACAGGCGGGCGCGCTCGCCGCGCCAATCCAGCGCCAGCGAGCCCAGCTGCACCTTCTTGCTCTGCTTGCCCACTGCACCGTCGCCATCACGGTAAGCGCCGTTGAAGCGGATGCCGAACTGCTTGTCGGCGCCCAGACGGCGGCCCACATCCACATGGGTGCCGAACTGCGCATCGGAGGCGAAGTTGGCGCTGATCCGCAGCAATGGCTGGTCATCCGCACGCTTGGGCACCAGGTTGACGCTGCCACCGACCGAGCCGCCCGGCGGCATGCCGTTGAGCAGGGCGGACGGGCCCTTCAACACCTCGATGCGCTCGAACATTTCCGGTGAGGTGCGGTAGTACGGCGCGATGCCGCTGAGGCCGTTGAAGGTGGTGTCGCTGCTGCTGGAGGCGAAGCCGCGGATGGCGTAGTTCTCGCTCCAGGAACCGGTGACGCCGTTACTGAACACCGTGGGGTCGGTGGCGGCGATGACGTCGGTGAGGTCCTTGGCTTGGCGGTCGCGGATGAAGGCTTCGGTGTAGCTGACCGTACTGAACGGCGTATCCATGAAGTCCTTGTCGCCGAGCAGGCCGACGCGGCTGCCAGAGGCCACCTGTCCGCCGGCATAGTCGCCGGTCACCCGGCGCTGTTCCTGCACCTGCACCGAAGGCAGGGTGGACGGCGTCGACTCGGCCAGCGCGGCGAACGAGGCCAGCAGGCCCAGTGCCAGGGCCGACACCCGGTAGCGCTGGGCCATGCCCGGCGGATGCATCAGAACGCGGGTTGCGTCTGCCGCTGCGCGCCGCAGCGGGGAGGGAAGGTGGTACACGGTCATGCCAGATTCCTGTGAATCGCAGGTGCGAACGCGCCTGGCGCGCTGCAGATGGCAAGCACGGGGGTGGGCGCAGCGCAGGGTTGTCGGCTGGGTGGGAACCTGGCGGGAAGTGAGCCATGGGCTCGATTGCGGACGGCGGCGGGGTTGCGAACCAGACGCATTCCGAATTAGTTGAGTAAGTTAAACTAAATTACATGAAGCGGACAAGAGGGTCCCTTTGCTGGCACCCTCGCTACGGTATGAGCATGCAACCTGAGATCCCGGCGCCGGCCCGTGGCCGCCCGCCTACCATCACCCCCGATCGGCTGGCCGACATCGGCATCACGCTGGGCCTGCCGAACCTGACCATGGCCAATGTGGCCGCCGAGCTGGCGGTGACCCAGGCCGCGCTCTACAAGCGCGTGGCCAATCTGGAGGCCTTGAAGCGGCTGGTTGCCGATACGGTGTTCCAGCGCTGGCAGATTCCGCGTGCGTCTGCCGATGCGCCGGGTGGGTTGCAGGCCTACCTGCTGGGGTTCGTGGAATCACTGTGCGAGGTGGTGAAAGCGCACCCGGGGTTGCCGCCTTACCTGCTGCGCCGTTCGGTGGCGACCACGCCGATGCTGGAGAAGATCGCCTCGCACCAGGCGCATGTGGCCGAGGTGTTCGGCCTGCCGCTGGACAAGGCGCGCTGGTTGCTGGCCACGATAGCGTTCTACTGCATTGCCGGTGCGGATACGGTGTACGGGCTGGTGGATGACGAAACCGAAGTGTTGACCGGCCGCCGCGTGCAGGACGAGGAAGTGATCGCCGAATTCAAGCAGGGTATGCGTGCGCTGGTGATAGGTTCGCTGGAGGTATTGGAGCTTCGGTAGATCCACTCCATGCGTGGATGCCGTCGCACGGTTGGCCAAGGCAGCATCCAGGCATGGCGTGGATCTACAATGCGGCCATGCCTGCCACGCCCACTCTCGATGATCTGCGCCGCCATGCGGTGGCGCGCACGCTGTTCAAACCCACCACGCTGATGACCGCGATCCGGCGCCTGGGCTTCGTGCAGGCCGACCCGATCCGCGCGCCGGCACGTGCGCAGGACCTGACCCTGCGCCACCGGGTGAAGGACTATCGCGCCGGTGATCTGGAGCGCCGTTATACGCGCCTGCCGGTGGAAGAAGATTGCCTGGTGAACTACGGCTTCCTGCCACGCGAGCATTTGGCGCTGATGCACCCGCGCGTGTCCAAGCGCGAGTGGGACGCCGAGACCCATCGCCGCGCGGCCGACGTGCTGGCCTTCGTGCGCGAGCGCGGCAGCGTGCACCCGCGGGAGGTGGATCAGGCGTTCGCGCATGGGCGGGTGACCAACTACTGGGGCGGCACCAGCAATGCCAGCACGCACCTGCTGGATGGCATGCATTACCGTGGCCTGCTGCGCGTGCAGCGGCGCGACAGCGGCACCCGCATCTACGCCGTGGCCGACCACGCCGAGGCAGATGCCAGCGAGCAGGCGCAGATTGAACGCGCCGCCGCCCTGATCGATCTGGTGGTGCGCAAGTACGCGCCACTGCCGTCGGCCAGCCTGACCTATCTGGTGCGCCTACTGGGCTATGGCGCACCGCATCTGGCCGAGCAGACCCGGCAGGCGTTGATGCTGGCCAAGCACCAGCTGGCCAGCTGCACGCTGGACGGCACCACCTGGTACTGGCCGGCGGACGAGAACCCGCGCTCGCACCGGCATGCGCCGGACGAACAGGTGCGCCTGCTGGCGCCGTTCGACCCGGTGGTGTGGGACCGCCGCCGCTTCGAGCTGCTTTGGGGCTGGGTGTACAAGTTCGAGGCCTACACGCCTGCGCCGAAGCGCCAATACGGCTACTACGCGTTGCCGATGCTGTGGCACGACCAGGTGGTGGGCTGGGCCAATCTCAGCGTGCGCGACGGTGAACTGGCGTCCAGCGTGGGCTATGCCGGCAAGTCGCTGGCTCGCGACCGCGTGTTTCGTTCCGCGCTTGAAGACGAACTGCAGCGCATGGCGGCTTTTCTGTAGAGCCGAGCGACGCATTGATGCCTGTCGGTCTAGGTAGTCGCCAACCTTGGTTGGCGTCGCTTTCACCGGTGCCCACCAAGGTGGGCATCTACCGATCCCGCCGCCCATGCGCCACCATCGCCACCACCACAACACCTGCGGCCACGCTGGTGTGCCCGGACAACGCGGCCAGACCGAAACCCACTCCCAGCCCGCGCATGGCGAACACGGCACTGAACACCAGCAGCGCCCAGCCGACCGCGCGCAGTTTCTCGGTCGCCTGCGCGCTCAACACACGGCGCAGCACATCGCGCTGATGGCGCTCCATCGCCAGCGCCAGACAACCGAACGCGGCCAGTGACAGCACGAACAGAATGACGTGGATCATGCGCTGGCCTCGGAAACCGCATTGCGTGACGCTGCAGACGGCCGTGTGCGCTTCACCTTCGGTGCATGCCGCCAGGTGCGCCAGGCCAGCAGCGTGTGCAGGGCGGCCAATGCCAGCAGGGTCAGGTCGGTCCCGGCAAAGGCCCAATCGCCTGCGGCCAGCGTGCGCCACAACGGATGTGCCGTAGTCATCGCCGTCAGCACCGGCAGCAGTGCAAGCAGCAACGCCGCCAGCAGGAACTGTTCGATCCACGCTCGCTTGGGTGTCCGCAGCGTGGCGTGCACGAACATGGCCGCCCAAGCCAGGAAGAACACATGCACCTCCCACGCCGCGCGACCGTCCATGGCAGTGGGCAACAGGCGGTTCGCCCACAGATAGGCCGCCATCGCCACCGACAGGCCGGCGACGGTGGCGATGTTGAGACGCTCGACCAGGCGGAAGCCGAAGTAGGGGCGCTGCGGATCGGGCAGCTGCGCACGGCGCTTGACCGTCCATAGCACCAGCCCGGTGCCGACCATGGCGGTGCCGGCCAGGCTGACGATGAAGTACAGCCAGCGCAGGGCGGCATCGGCGAAGCGGCCCAGGTGCAGACCATACAGCACGCCCTGTGTATCGGCGGCGACGCCCGAGTGCTCCTTGACCTGCAGCAACTGCCCGCCGCTGCCGTCGAACAGCAGATAGTTCGGTGTGGTGGAAACACGGCTGGACTGCGCACGCACCACGGCCACGAGTGCGTTCTGGTCGCCGGGGTTCTGCACCTGCACGCTGCCCACCGATCCGGTTCCCCAGCGCTGCTCGGCCTGTTGCACCAGTGCGCCGACGTCGGTGAGCGGGGCAGGCTGGCCAGCGGCTTTCTGCGGTGGCAGGAACAGGCGCATCTCGCTGACCACCTCGGCCTGCTGGCGCTTGTCAGGCAGTTTGGCCAGGCCCCACGGCATGTACAGCACCGCCAGCATCACCAGTCCGCTCCAGGTGATCATGAAGTGGAACGGCAGGCCGAGCACCGAGAGTGCCGCGTGACCATCCAGCCACGAGCGCTGGCCCTTGCCCCAGCGGAAGGTGAAGAAGTCAGCGAAGATCTTCTTGTGGGTGATCACGCCGCTGACGATGGCCACCAGCATGAACATCGCGCACAGGCCGACGATCCAGCGACCCCACATCGCAGGCATGTAATGCAGGTTGAAATGGAAGGCATAGAAGAAGTCGCCGCCGCCGGTGTCGCGTGCCTGCAGCGGCGCGCCGGTGTTGGCATCGAACAGGCCCGAGTCGAAGCCATGCCGGCCACGCCCACCCGGGCTGGCCCACATCGCCGACACCCATGGCATGCGCGTGCTCGGCAGGCCGAGGTTGATCTGGCTGGCCGCTGGCGTGTCGGCCATGATCGTGGCGACGGTGCGCTGCGTGACGATAGCGGCATCCGGCAATATAGACGGCGTGGCGATTTCCGGGCGGGTATAGCGCGAGAGCTCGTCGCGGAAGTAGCTGGCGGTGCCGGTGAGGAACATCGCGTACAGGATCCAGCCGGCCAGCAGCCCGACCCAGATATGCAGGTCGGACATGGTCTGGCGGATGCCGCGTGGCTTCGGGGTGCGATCGACCTTGCTCATGCAGTGCCTCCGTTGCCGACCGTCTGTGCAACCAGCCACAGTGGCAACGCGGCGACGATCAGGCCCAGCCATGCGCGCCAGGCCGAGCGCACCGCGAACACCCAGACTACGGCGCCCGCATACAACAGGAAGCTGGCCAGCATGCCGGTGAACACGGCCTGGCGGCCATCGATGGGCAGCGCCAGTGCGGCGATGCTGCACAGCGCGGCCAGCACATAGCCGCCGAACAACGCGGCGAGGATGCGTGAGACCAGCGGCAGCCAGGCCAGCACGACGGTGGTACGGAAAACGCTCACATCACTTCTCCGGGGCGCCACGCGCGATGGCGTGGCGCCCGTGCATCAGGCATCAGAAATCGACGGTGGCCGACAGCACGGCGGTGCGCGGCGTGCCCAGCCCGGAGCCGAGGCTGCCTGCCCAGTACGCCTTGTTGGTGAGGTTCTGCACGGTGGCGCGCAGCACCAACGGGTGACCGGCGGCCTGCAGTGCATAGCGGGCACCGAGGTCGAACACGGTGCGGCCGGCCACCCATTGGCTGTTGTCGGCATTGATGTAGCCCTTGGACAGGCTGACTGCATTGCCGGTGAGGGTGAGGCCCGGCACGGCCTGCACATCCCACTCCAGGCCCAGCTTGCCCTGCCACTGCGGGGTGGCGGTGGCCAGGCGACCCTGGTTGATGCCGCCCTGGGTACGGGTCTGCTTCGGCTGCAGCCAGCCGATTCCGCCCAGCACACGCAGCTGTCCGGTGGCCTGGCCGAACACGGTCCATTCCACGCCACGGTTGCGCTGCTGGCCGCCGAACGAGAACACGTTGGTGGCCGGGTCGGTGTAGGAGCCGGGCTTCTCGATCTCGTACACGCTCAGCGCACTGGCCAGGCGACCGAAGTCGAACTTGGCGCCGACCTCGCGCTGGCGGGTCTTGTACGGTGGGAACACTTCGCCGGCGTTGGCTGCGCTGACCGGGGCGGTGCTGCCCTGGCTGAGCCCTTCGATGTAGTTGGCGTACAGCGACAGGCGATCACTGGCCTTGAACAGCAGCGCGCCGGCCGGAGTGTTGGCGCTGGTGTCGTAGCGCGACGTGCGCTTGCCAGTGCTGCCGTCGATGGTATCGCTGAGCACGGTCTGACGGCGGATGCCAAGGGTCAGCTGCACGCGGTCATCGATGAAGGACAGCGTGTCGGCGATACCGAAACTGGTGGTGCGGACTTCGCCGGTCTTCGGCAGCGACGCATTGCTGAAGCTGCGGTCGATGGCCGGACCCCACTGCGGATTGTAGATATTGGTCACCCAGTCCCGGGCCAGCAGGTTGCGTTGGAAGCCGAACTTGTAATCGTGGTGGTACCAGGCGGCGCTGATGGCCAGTGCATGATCGACCGGGCCGGTGCGGAAGCTTGCCGACAGCCCTGCTTCGGCGGTGTCCTTGCTGTAGATGAAACGCTGGTGGGCGAAGTTGTTGCGGAAGTCGCCGGCGGCATTGGTGATCAGCGTGGTGCCGCTGGCGACGGAATCGAAATCGGTATGGCCGTGGCCGTAGCTGGCGTGCGCCTGCAGGTGATCATTGATGTCGAACGACCAGCGCAGCGCGGCGGCCTGGTCCTTGACGGTGCTGAAGGTCCAGCCCGGTGCGAACAGCGTGCTGGCCTTCGGCGGGCGCGGCACGGCCAGGCCAGGTGCCAGCGAGACACCACGGTTGAGACCATCCACGTGGTCGCGGCTGCTGAACAGGTCCAGCGATACCTGCGAGCGCTCGCCGCGCCAGTCCAGGCCGAGCGATGCCAGCTGCGCCTTGTGCTGCTGGTGGTCGGTGGCGGTGTCGCCATCGCGGTGCACGGCATTGAGGCGCATGCCGAACTGCTTGTCCGCGCCGAAGCGGCGGCCGATATCCAGATGGCCACCGAACTGTGCGTCGCTGCCGTAGCTGGCGGTGAAGCGGGTCAACGGCGTGTCGCCGGCACGCTTCGGTACAAGGTTGACGCTGCCGCCGACCGAGCCGCCCGGCGGCATGCCGTTGAGCAGCGCGGACGGACCCTTCAGCACCTCGATGTTCTCGGCCAGTTCCGGGGTGACCCGGTAGTAGGGAATCAGCCCGTACAGGCCGCCGAAGCCGATGTCCGAGGAGGCCACGCCGAAGCCACGGATGTTGAAGTAATCGGTGATGCCGCCACTGGAACCGCTGTTGTAGACGCTCGGGTCGGTCAGCGCGATGACCCGTACCAGATCCGGTGCCTGGATGTTCTCGATGAATTCGGCGGTGTAGCGGGTGGTGTTGAACGGTGTGTCCATGAAATCGAGGTCGCCGAGCAGGCCGACACGGCTGCCGCGCGTCACCTGACCACCGGCGTAGGCATCGGTAGGCGCGGTCTTGTCGGCGCGTACGTTCACCGTGGGCAGCTGGCGGGCGCCATCGGGCGCGTCGTTGGCGTGGGCGGCAGTGGCGATCAGCAGCGCAGGCAGCATTGCCGCGCGCGCGGCCAGGGACAGCGCGGTACGGCGCGGGAGGGGCAGGGTTCGGGCGGGGAGGGACATGGCGGTTCTCGTCGTGGTGGGTCGTGCGATCGGCCAGCACGGCGCCGTCGATGACCTGCACGGGCAGGACGACGCGGGCTGTGGAGTGGCTGGCAGAGGGCACGGCGCTGCCGCTGGGGCAGTGCTGCACGCGAGGTGCGTGGGCGATCTGTGGCTGGGTGGAGCGAAGCGCGGAGCGCGGGTGCTGCGGGGTGGATCAGATATCGTCGGCGAGGTCGTCGAGGTCCTGCAGGCCACCGCCGCGGGCCAGCACGCGCTCGTAGTTGCGGCGGCGGCGCTGGTCGGTGTCGGTGGTGGTCTCGCCACGTTTCCAGTAGCCGGCAACGGCGACGTCGGTGCGTGCCAGGCCGACCGCTTCGATGAAGTGGCGGCGCAGGGCGCGCATTTCCTCGCGTTCGCCGGCCGCCCAGACGGTGTTGTTGGCGTCCGGGTGCAGTCTGCGTGCCTGCTGCAGCAAGGGCGCATCACCGGTGGCCAGGCGCTGCACGCAGACACCATCGATGCGGGGCAGCTCGTCTACCGGGAAGGGATCATTCGAGGCGATCCAGGCCTGCGCATGCAGACCGGCCGGCCATTGCTGCAGCAACGCAGACAGGGCTGGGATGGCGCTCTGATCAGCGAACAGGAGAGCGCTGGCACCTTCACGCTGCGGCACCTGCAGATGCGGGCGCGGCCCGGTCAGATCGAAGGCATCACCGGGGCGCAGCGCACGTACCCAGGCCAGCATCGGTCCTGGTGCTTCGTGCAGCACCACATCCAGCGTGAATCGGCGCGTGTGCGCGTCGACGCAGCGCACGGTGTAGATCCGTGACACATCGCCGAAGGCGGCGCCGAGCTGGATGCGCACGGCAGTGTTTGCGCGCTGCCACGGCGCGAGGGCTGCCAGCTCCGGCAACTGGACCACGAGGCGCAGCAGGCTGGCGCATGGCTGTGCAACCGCGACCACCTGGACCTGCAGCGCCTGCAGGCCGCGATCATGGTCGGCACTGCGTAGCGGTCCGGCCGGGGGGATTGAAGTGGGAGACGCGGACATCGACAACGATCCTGGGCACTGCGAATGCGAATTAGTTACATCATAGTAAACTAAATTGATCAAGTCGCAACCCAGGCCTGTCCAGCGGCCACGGGATGCGTTGACCATCGCGTCGCCGCGGACCACCATGGCAGCCCTTGCCCGCGCATCGCGCAGGAGCCGTTACCGCATGGCTGCACCGAAAAAGACCGCCACCCGTGGGCGACCGCCCACCATCACCCGCGACCGCATCGCCGACGCCGGCATTGCAATGACGCTGCCGGGGCTGAGCTTCGTGGGCGTGGCGGCGGCGCTCGGGGTGAGCCACATCGCGCTGTACAAGCATGTGGCGAATCTGGCGGCGCTGCGCGAGCTGGTGGCCGAGGCGATCTTCGAGCGTTGGCAGGCGCCGGCGCTGGATGCCGCTGGCCGGCGCAGCATCGAGGAGGACCTGCGCGCATTCCAGCGCTCACTGCGGGCGCTGGTGGATGCCAATCCGGGCCTGGCGCCATTCCTGGTCAGCCACGGCGCGAAGACGCCGGAGATGCTGGCCCGCATCCAGCGCCACCATGCCGAGTTCAGTCGTGCACATGGCCTGCCGCTGGAGCAGGCAGCGTGGTTGCTGTCGACCGTGGCGTATCACGCCGTGGCGTTGGCCGACACCGTGTACTCGCGGAATGCGGTGGTCGATACGTCGCGGCGGCCACTGGATAGGAAGGCACAGCAGGCCGAGTTCGACCGCAGCATGGAGGCATTGATCATCGGTGCGTTGGCGATGTGCGGACGCACGGCAGCCTCTGGGTAACCCCTCAATCCTGGTTGGCACCGTTGCCCCGGTAGTCGCCAACCTTGGTTGGCGCCGCGATACATCGTTGCCCACCAAGGTGGGCATTTACCGGTCAAGCGGCATCTTTGCGCTCCGCATCGTTCATCCCCGGGCTGACGCGGCGGCCGATGTCCTTCAAGCGCGCCAGCTGATCCACCATCGACGGTGCATCGTCCAGGCTGCCGACGAACGTCCACAGGTAGGTCATCACCGCGTACACATGACCCGGCGTCACACCGTCGGTGGTGGCGAGTCGGCCGATGGTCACCGCGAACAACACCGCCGCCGCCGCGCCAACCACCACGAAGGCCCCAGCTTCGCGATCAGATAGCAGGATACGCAGCCGCGACAGCGTGGTGTAGTGGCGACGCAGCACCGAGGGGCTGACCCGGTCAACCAGTCGGATTTCATGTTCCAGCCGGTTGTTCAGGCGCCCATGCAGCTGCTCGTTGCGGCGTGCGAACGACGGCATCAGCAACACTGCGCCAAGCAGTGCGATCAGGCTCGCGGCGCCCACCAGCGGTTCGATCACCAGCAGCATCACCGCCGCACCGAACATCGATACCAGCGCGGTGGCGATGATCGGCACGTGCTTCTCGAAGAAGTCGACGAACTCGCGGGCCAGCACCACGCGTGCGGCCGAGGTGGAGGTGGCGTGGCCCAGCCTGCGCTGTGCCTGCACCACATTCACCGCCAGGTCGGCATAGATGCGGGTGAAGGTACGGGTATCGACCGCACGGCGGGCGGCACCGACCAGCCAGAACAACAGCACGACGCCGGCGTACGAGATGGCGTGGCCGATGTCGCCGCGGATGATCGCGTCCACCGCGAAGCCGGCAAACAGCGGATACGCCAGCAGCAGCGCGTTCTCCAGCGCCACCAGCGAGAACGTGCCGGTGAGCTGCCACGGGTAGGTGCGCAGGATGGCCTTGAGGGTGGCGGCCGCGTTCTGCTGGCCGATGCTACCGGCGGCGGCCGCCGGATCGTGAGGGTGTTTCATGGGGATGCCTGGGCAAGGTGGAGACAGGGCAGGGGGCTGGATACCTGCCGCCTCCCTGGTCACGCCCAGTATCGGCAGCCCTTTGGAGCGGGCATGGAGGGACGATGGAGATTGCGTGGAGAAATCGGCGCCGTTCAGTGATGCGAATGCCCACCAAGGTGGGCCGCTACCAGAGCAGCGTCTGCCGCAACGTTGCGCCCTCAACGACGTGCATGCACCGGCCAGCGGATCTCGAACGAACTGCCGCCACGTTCGGTGGCCCGGCACTGCGCGGTTCCGTGATGGGCCACGGCAATCGCACGTACTACCGCCAGGCCAAGCCCGGAGCCACCGCTCTGCCGGGAACGCGAGACATCGGTGCGCTGGAAGGCCTCGAAGATGCTGTCGCGCAGCTCGTCCGGCACGCCGGGGCCGCCGTCCTCCACCGCTACGGTGCAATGGCCTTCGGCCAGGGTGACGGCCACCCGCAGCGGACACGGAATGGCATGCCGCCGCGCGTTCTCCAGCAGTGCCAGCACGGCCTGGCGGATGCGTGCGGGATCGCAGTCGGCCAGTGACGGGCGCGCATCCAGGGTTACCGAGAAGCCACTTTCGGTCAGCGCTTCGGACATCGCTTCCACCACTGCCGCCACCTGTACGCTGACATCGCTGCGCTGCAGACGAAGATCCAGATGACCACTCTCGGCCAGGCTGACCACGCGCAGGTCCTCGATGATCCGGGTCAGGCCTTCCAGCTGGGTGAGCATGCTGTTGAACTGTTCCGGGCCCGGCTCGAATACCCCTTCGGCAATGCCCTGCAGGCGGCCGCGCAGGATGGTCATCGGCGTGCGCAGTTCGTGCGCGATCGCGGCGTTCCAGAACACCCGGTTCTCGGACATCCGGCTGAGCCGCTCGGCCATGGAGTTGAAATCGCTGACCAGCGTGGCCGCTTCGGTCATCGAGGTGTCGCCGCCGCGTGCACGTGCCTCCAGATCACCGCTGGCGACCCGGCGCAGGCTTTCGGCCACCGAGTTCAATGGCGTAATGATGCGGCGGGTCAGGCGCGAGGCGACCAGCGTGGCGAAGATGACGACAACGGAGGCGGTCAAGCCGATCCACAGCCACTCCAGCCCCGATGGCATGATGGTTTCCGGCTCGTCGTACCAACGCGGATAGAACACTTCCATCAGGTAGTAGAACAGGTAGAAGCCGCTGATCGACAGCACCGTCGAGCACAGCGAGGCGACCGTGATGGACAGCGTGATCTGGCGGCCGATGCTCTTGCCTTTGGGGTTCATCATTCAGTCCAGGAAACGGTAGCCAACGCCACGGATGGTGGCCGGAATGCCGATGACGCCGACGTCTTCCAGCTTGCGGCGCAGTTTGCTGACGTGGCTGTCCACCGTCCGTTCCTGCGCATCGCCCTCGGGCAGGCAGTTGTGCAGCAGATCCAGCCGGCTGTGCACCTGGCGCGGTGCGCGCGCCATGTGTACCAGCAGGCGGAACTCGGTGAGCGTGAAGGTCAGTGCGTGCAGTTGCTCATCTGTGCGCACGGTCACCTCATGGCTGCGCAGGTCGATCTCGAACGGTCCCTGGCGGATCACCCCGCTGGGCGCATCGCTGGGTTCTCTGGCACTCCGCCGCAGCACCGCCTGGATACGGGCGACGATCTCGGCCGGATTGAATGGCTTGGCTACATAGTCGTCGGCGCCGACGCGCAGGCCGGTCAACTTGTCCACGTCCTGGTCGAGTGCGGTGAGCATGATCACCGGCGTATTGCCACGCCTGCGCAGTTCGCTCAGCACCTGCCATCCATCCATTCTCGGCATCTGCACATCCAGCAGCACCAGATCCGGGCGTAGCTGGCGATGACTGGCCAGGGCTGCCTCGCCATCGACCGCGCGGACGCTGCGCAGGCCGGAACGCGCCAGGTACGCACCAAGGATGTCGGCGATCTCGCCTTCGTCTTCGGCAATCAGGACCAGGGGCGCCTGGCGCATGCGGGTATCGGGTTTCATTGCGTGATGCGGCTTTGGAAAGTGAGCAGGTGAGGGCGATGTCAGTGGAGAGGTCATCGTCGGCGTTCCATGGCCTGTGCTTCCTCGTTGGCGGCCCAGGCCAGCGTGGCCAGCACCAGCGTGCGACGCAGCGACGGCGCCAGCGGCCGCCCTTCGCGCAGATCCCGCGCAGCCAGGGCGGATACCGCTGCCGACAAACGGGCCCAGCGTGATGCCATGTCGGCCGCATCCACCCGTGCCTGCAGGCGGGTTGCCATGCGCAGGATGGCGCGCAGGCGGAGCGTCATCTGGGTGGCGACCAGCAGGGTGGCGAGGGCGAGCAGCAGATGCAGCGTGGCACCGGCGGCGGTTGGCTTCGGCTCCGACCAGATTGCCAGGCCGATCAGCGCCAGCGAAGCGGGCGATCCGAGGCGGCTCGCGTGGCCTGGCCCATCGCTGCGGAACCACAGCAGGGCGGTAGCACCGAAGCCTGCCAGCAGGGGCGCTAGCACATGGGGACTGGCCAGCATCCAGGCCGTGGTCGATGCCAGCACCAGGGCGAGCAGCCACAGCGAAGGTGCGCACCAGGCCAGGTAGGCGCGGCGCACATCGATCGACGGCAGGTCTGGATGGGGACGGAGCACGGTGGGCAGGCAGTCGGCAAGTTGCCGAGGCTAGCCGCCATTGATGGAGACTCGGTCGAGATTGTGTCGAGATTGCGTGGACACGGATCGCCTGGTTCAGCCGGCGGCGGCGTGCCTGAACGGCTGCCGGATCTCCATGCAATCTCCACAGTGGCTCCAAGAAACGTCCACCCCTGGCTTGCAGACTGCGGCCTCAGCGGTCGCACTGGGTGGCCGCCCGCAGCCGGGCGTTTCGATGAACAACCGCAGGATCTGGACCATCGCCGCAGCCGTGGCTCTCATTGCGGGTGCCGCAGGCTGGTGGGCCTTCGCAGACAGCGATGATGCCGCGTTGATCACCGCGCCGGCAAGAGTGGCGGATCTGGAAAAGACCGTGCAGGCGGTGGGCCGGGTCAACCCGAAGGAGCTGGTGGCGGTGGGCGCGCAGGTGTCCGGCCAGGTCAAGCGCCTGCATGTGGTGCTGGGCCAGCGCGTACAGGCCGGCGACCTGATTGCCGAGGTCGACTCGCAGCCGCAGCGCATCGCCCTGCGCAGCGCTGAAGCGGCCACCAACACGTTGCGTGCCCAGCATGCGGCCAGCCAGGCCCGTTACGCCCAGTCCAGCCGTGTCTACGAGCGGCAGTCGCAGCTGGTGGCGTCACGCCTGGTGTCACAGGAAGGTTTCGAGGCCGCGCGGGTGGCACGTGATACGGCGCGCTCGGAGATGGCCGCGCTGCAGGCGCAGATCGACCAGGCCGTGACCCAGGTCGAAACCGCACGTATCAACCTCGGCTATTCCCGCATCGTCTCGCCCAGCGACGGGTACATCGTCGCTATCGTGACCAAGGCCGGGCAGACGTTGAACTCGATGCAGACCACGCCGACCATCGTGATGCTGGCGCAGATGGATACGATGACCGTGCGCGCCGAGATCGCGGAGGCCGATGTGGAGCTGGTCGCGCCCGGCCAGCCGCTGTGGTTTTCGACACTGGGCCCGAGTGGCCGCCGCTACGAATCCCATCTGCAGCAGCTGGAGCCTGCGCCGTCGACGATTGCCGATATGGCCGGCAGCAGTGCGGGTGGCTCGGCGCAGACGCCCAAGGCGGTGTACTACGCCGGCCTGTTCGATGTGGCCAATCCGGGCCTGAAGCTGAAACCGTCGATGACGGTGAAGGTCACCCTGCAACTGGCACGCGCTGCCAACGCACTGCAGGTGCCGTTGACCGCATTGACCGAATCCGAAGGCAAGGACAGCAACCGCGGCACGGTGCAGGTGGTCGATGCAAAGGGCCGCGTCACCGAGCGTGAGGTCAGCACGGGTTTGCGCACCGCGACGGCGGTGCAGATCCTGTCCGGGCTGAAGGCAGGCGAGAACGTGGTGGTCGGCCAGGCGCCAAGCGGCGCTGAGCCGGAAGCTGCCAGCCTGTTGGGGATCTGAGCATGGCCGATGCTCTGCTGGAACTGCATGGCGTATCGCGCGCCTATCGCTCGGCCGCCGGTGAAGTGGTGGTGCTGAAGGATGTCTCGCTGCGTATCGACGCCGGTGAGTTCATCGCCATCATCGGCCCGTCCGGTTCGGGAAAATCAACGTTGATGAACATCCTCGGCTGCCTGGACCGGCCAACCGAAGGCAGCTATCGCGTGAACGGCGAGGCCACCGAGCAGATGGCGCCGGATGCGATGGCCCGGCTGCGCCGCGAGCACTTCGGCTTCATCTTCCAGCGCTACAACCTGATGGAGAACCTGAGCGCCACCGAGAACGTGGCATTGCCGGCGGTCTATGCGGGCGTGGATGCAGAGACGCGTACCGCGCGTGCCCGCGGGCTGCTGGAAACGCTGGGCCTGGGCGAACGCACCGCAAACCGACCGAGCCAGCTGTCCGGCGGCCAGCAGCAGCGCGTGTCGATCGCGCGTTCGCTGATGAACGGCGGCGCCATCGTACTGGCCGACGAGCCGACCGGCGCGCTCGATCACGCCAGTGGCCAGCAGGTGATGGCCGAACTGAAGCGCCTGCATGGACAAGGCCATACGGTGATCCTGGTGACCCATGACGCTGCAATTGCCGCGCATGCCGGCCGGGTGATCGAGATTGCCGACGGACGTGTGGTCGCCGATCGTGGTGACAGGGCGCCGGTGTTGACGCCCGCTGCGTCCATCGCCGAACGCGGTCCGTCCCTGACTGCCGAGCGCCGGGCGCGCCTGGACGCGGTACGCGAGGCCGCCCGGATGGCGGTGCGTTCGATGCTGGCCCATCGACTGCGGACCTTGTTGACGATGCTCGGCATCATCATCGGCGTGGCCGCCGTGGTGACCGTGGTCGCGCTAGGCAAGGGCGCGCAGGCGCAGGTGGAATCACAGATCAATGAACTGGGCGCCAGCACACTGGAGATATTCCCCGGCGCCGATTTCGGTGACCCGCGCTCGGCGGAGATCGAAACGCTGGTGGTGGGGGATGCCGACCATCTGGCCGCGCTCAGCTACGTGGACAGCGTCAGCCCCAATCTGACGGGTTCGGTGGCAGCACTGCAGGGCAGCCGTCGTGCCAACACCCAGGTGCAGGGCGTGGGCGCGGACTTGCCGCGCGTGCGCGGGCTGCAGCTGAAGGCTGGGCGCTTCTTCACCGATGCTGAAGTAGATGCGCATCGTGCCGTGGGCGTGGTCGATCAGAAGGCGGCCAAGGCGCTGTTCACCGGCAACCCGATCGGCAGTACGGTGCTGTTGGGCGGCATGCCGGTGGAGGTGATCGGTGTGGTCGGCGCCAGCGCCTTTGCCGGCGGTGCGACGCCCACGGTCTACGTGCCGTATACCTCGGCGGCCTCGCGGCTGCTGGGCAGCCAACGGCTGGAGAGCATCACCGTGCGGGTGCGCGACAACGTGCCGACCACCGCCGCCGAAGCCTCGCTGGCTGCCGAACTGCAACGGTTGCATGGGCGGCGGGATTTCTTCATCTACAACGCCGATCAGATTCGCAAGGCGGTGATGAAGTCCAGCCAGACCATGGCGGCCCTGGTCTCCGCCATTGCCGCGGTGGCGCTGGTGGTGGGTGGAGTTGGGGTGATGAACATCATGCTGGTGTCGGTTAAGGAGCGCGTGCGCGAGATCGGCGTGCGTCTGGCAGTGGGTGCGCGGCAGGGTGACATCCTGCGCCAGTTCCTGATCGAAGCGGTGCTGATCTGCCTGCTCGGTGGTGTGCTGGGCGTACTGTTCGCGTTCGGTGCGGGAGCGCTGTCCAGCCTGCTGTCGCTGGGCGTGCCGTTCCTGTTCACGCCGGGGCCGGTGCTGGCTGCATTGGCGTGTTCGTCGGCGATCGGGCTTGGCTTCGGCTACTTCCCGGCACGCAGCGCCGCGCAGCTGGACCCGATCCAGGCACTGGCGGCGGAGTAGGGCCGCACCCGCTGCAGGACATTGTAGAGCCGAGCCTACGCTCGGCTGTTCTCCGGCCAGACCAGGATGAACCCTGCGCTGCGCGCAGCAAGCCGAGCGTGGGCAGGAGCATTCCCGGCAGCAGAGTGGGTGTGTCAGCGCGGCGGAAAGGCAATGACGATGTCGTTCAGCGGCAACTGGTTGTCGCGCGGCACGGTCACGCCGGGTTTCCAGGCGTCACCTTGGCCGAACAGTTGTGCCTCGCTTTCAGGGCCGAAATCGTCGAAGGACTGGAAGACATAGGGAATGCCTTCGGACCCTTCGAACGTGGGCTTGTTGGAAAGCTGGAAATGCAGGTGTGGCGCAGCGGAATTGCCCGACTGTCCCAGCTGCGCCAGCACCTGTCCCCGTTGGATGCGTTGCCCGGGTCTGACCTTGACGCTGCCTGCGCGCAGGTGGGCGTAGCTGGCGAAGACATCCGGCGCGATTTCCACCACCACGTAGTTGCCGAACAAGCCGTCGGCGGTCAGTGACGATGGCTCCGGTTGTGCGGTCAGTGGGGCATGCTCCGGCTGTCCGTCGCGGGTGGCGCGGACGATGCCATCGGCCACGGCCAGCACCGGTGCCGCATAGCCCACCCAGTCCGAGTGGCGGGTGTGCTGCAGATCCTTTGTACCGGGCCGCAACGCGCGGCCTTGTGCGTTCACGCCGACCAGATCGAGGGCGAAGCGCTGTGGAATGGTCAGCTCACCATTGACCGCAACCAGGCTGCCCCAATGGTGCGACTGCGCCGCGCCCGGTCCTTCATGCGCGAGCCAGCGGCCACCCTGCAGCGGCGGTCCCACGGCCAGCACTGGCGCAGGATTGACCTGCACGCTGGCGCCATCCAGCAGCACGTTGCCGTGGTGCTCGGTGCCCAGCAGCATGTGGTGACGGAGGGTGTGTGGAACGGGCGCGCCGGGTGGCAATGACAGCCACAGGAAAACCACCAGCCGCTTGCCGGGCGCAATGCTGAGGGCCACATCCTCGGCCGGCATCGGCCGAACCCAGCCGCGCAGGGCGGGGCCGTCCAGCGTCAGCAGCGATGTTGCAGCGTTGTCGGCGAACACCTGCAGCGACTGCGGCTGCAGCGCGCCGGTATCGCCGTAGAAATTGGTGATGTGCAGTTCATAGGCCAGATGGCGCAGGCCGTCGCTGCCGATGAAGGGCGCTGGCGCGAAGGGCACCCTCGCTTCGACCGGTGCAGGGGCTGGCGCCGCCAGTGCGAGCGAAGGAAGCAGCAACAGCAGTAGCAGGACGAAGCGGATGCTGCGGGTCATGCGGGTTCCCCCAGGGGGCCGTTGGTGCCCGCTGACGAGCATAGCGCTACACCGGGGCCACAGACGTACGGGCAGGTTCGGCAAGCCGGCAGCTGCGGCCGATATCAGGCCGACGGCCGGGGATGCCTGCGCACACGTGCCCGCTCGCGGTACAGCCGGCTGTCGGCGCGCTGCAGGGTGTCGGCCACCGTCTCGCCAGGTGCATGGTGGGTCGCGCCCAGCGAGAAGGGCGTGGGTGACTGCCCGGCGTGCTCCGCATACCACTGTTCCAGTGCGGTCAGCCTCCCCGGTTCCGGGCCGGTCAGCACCACCATGAACTCGTCGCCCCCCATCCGTACCACGTTCTCCGCCGCACCCAGCGGAGAGCGCAGGAAGGCGGCGAACTCCACCAGCACCGTGTCACCTCGCGCATGGCCCTGGCTGTCGTTGATCTGCTTGAAATGATCAAGATCGAACATCAGGCAGGCCCATGGCCGCTCGCCCAGTTCGTCCAGGCGGGGCAGGAAGCGGCGGTTGTAGCTCTGGGTGAGCGGGTCCTTGAAGGACATTTCACGCAACTGCTGTTCCTGCATCCGCAATGCGGTGACGTCCTGTGCATGGCCGAGCACGTAGGGTGGATTGGCTTCGCTGTCGAGCACGTTGTGGTAGGCCCAATAGTGCCGGGTTCCATCGGCAGCGATCAGTTCGATGACGCCGGCATCGGTGTGGTTGACCGTGATGCGCTCGAGATAGGCCTTGAAGGCGGCGCGCTTCTCCGGCGGCATCAGGTCACACAGGCTGCGCCCGATCATCTGGCCTTCGTCGAAACCCAACGACTGCACTGCCGCCGGGTTCACCGACGTCAGCGTGCCATCCAGCGTATGCGTACAGATCAAACCCAGGCTGTAGTGGAACAGACGCCGGTAGCGGGTTTCGCTAGCTTCCAGCGCATCCAGTGCGGCGCGCTCCTCGGTGATGTCCTGGATGGCGCCGACCAGCCGAGGGTGACCATCAACCTGCTGCCGGCCACCGACGACCCTCGTCCAGATGGCGCGTCCATCGGCGGTCGTCATCGGCAATTGAACCTCCCACGACGTGCCTTCCTCGATGCAGCGCTGTACCGCTGTGCGGATGATGCTGCGGCTGTCCTCGCGGTAGAACGAAAGCGCGGTGTCGAGCGTGGGCTCGAAGTTGCTGCGCACGCCATGGATCTGTTTGGTTTCGCGCGTCCAGCGCACTTCGTTATTGACCAGGTCCATCTCCCAGCCGCCTACCCGCGCTGCGCGGTTGGTGCGTTCCAGGAAATCCTCACTGCGTTTCAACTCGCGGTGCAGAGCCTTGGCCTGGCCGACCTGGGCCATCAAGGTGCTGCGCTGTTCCAGTACCTGGGTGGTGACCCGCGCCAGATGCACCATCAGTTCGCGCTGTGAGGGCGACAGTACGCCCGGCATCGGATCGAGCAGGCACAGTGTTCCAATGCGAGCGCCGTGCGCCGAGCCCAGCGAGATGCCGGCGTAGTGGCGGATGCGTGGGCCGCCGGTCACCAGCGGGTTGGTGGAGAATCGCGGATCCTGGCGCGCGTCCGGAACTTCGAACAGCTCATCCTGCTGGATCGCATGCGTGCAGAAAGAAATCTCGCGTGCGGTCTCACTGACACCTTCCAGCCCGATGTTGGCCTTGAACCACTGGCGCTCGTCGGCTACCACCGAGATCAGTGCCATGGTCATGCCGGTGGCGGCACGCGCGGCGGCGACGATCGCATCGAAAACCGGCTCTGGCGGAGTGTCGAGCAGATGCAGACGGTCGAGTTCAAGCAGTCGTTCGGCTTCGTCCATGGCGCGTTTCAGGGCTGGGGTGGCGAGGGCGGCTTCGGCGGCTGTCAGGCACTACGCTAGTGCGTAGCGCGTTATGTATCGCCAGCGTCGGGTGATGCCGATGTGACGCGCCTCGGTCAGCGTTTGCGAAGCGCGCGCGAGGGGCGTACCGAAACGTGACGGTGGTCGCGAACGTGCCAGCGCCAGGGAAAGTCCACCGCACGTGTGATACCGATGCGGGGCCCGACGACCGGGTCGAGCGGCGGTGCGGTGCCGTCGCTGGCAATGATGATCCCTTGGTTCCCGGTCACCAGATCCGCGCCATCGAAGCCGCGGTCCAGTCCGAAAGCCTGCGAGAGCTTGCCGGGGCCGCTGGCCAGATCGTGATCACGCCTGGCCGCCGGGCGCAGTTCGTGCATCCGCTCCAGCCCCGCCAATGGCTCGGCGGCGCGCAGCAGGACGGCGACACCTTCGCCGATTTCACCGCAGACAACGTTGCTGCCCCAGTGCATGCCGTAGGTGAAGTAGACATAGAGATGGCCGGCCTCACCAAACATGCTGGCCGTGCGTGGGGTCTGCCCACGATAGGAGTGCGCGGCTGGATCCACACTGCCGGCATAGGCCTCGACCTCGACGATGCGCGCCGCGCGGCCATCGTCGCGGACCAGCAGCTTGTTGAGCAGCTCAGGGGCAACGTCGGTGGACGGGCGCTGGTAGAAGCGGCGGGGAAGGATCTTCCAGTGATCGGGCAACCAGTCCAGCACGGCGGTGGCAAGCTCTGCAGGAGGAGTCTGCAGTGTGGCGGCGATCAGGTGAAGCCGTTGCGGACGCTGCGTCAATCCTGCCGGGGAGATGCTGCCAACGCCGCACTACGGGCGGCATGAACCTCCGGTGTCTGCGGCTTGATGAACAGAGCTACCAGCTCCGGGTACTCGCGCTTCACGGCGGTCTCGATACGGGTGATGCAGGCCTCGATCTGCGGCGTACGGCGGTCATCCTCGAACTCTGCACTGAGCATGGCCACGACCTGCTCTGGTCCCATCTGCATGGTGGTCACGCCGTTGGCACGGCGCAGGTCCGGATCGGCTTCGGCCACGGCCATGATCCGCTCCGCGACCGCGGGATGGGCAGGCTCACCTACCAGCAGCCCTTTGGTTTCGCGTGCGAGTAGGAAGGCCGTAGCCGCCAGCACGCCAGCAATACACAGGGACGCCACACCATCGAGAACGGGCAGGTCCAGCAACTGGGCGGCGACCAGACCGATCAGCGCAAAGCCAAGGCCGAGCAGCGCGGCGCTGTCCTCCAGCAGCACGGTGAATGTGGAAGGATCCTTGCTGCGGCGGAAGGCTTCGAAGTACCCGAGCGTGCCCTTGGTCCGGCGGAACTCACGCAGCGCCACCCACCACGATGCACCTTCGAACAGCATGGAAATGCCGAGAACGCTGTAGCTCAGCGCATGGTTGGTGGCGGGTTCCGGTCGGCGGATATGCTGGATGCCCTCGTAGGCGGAGACGCCAGCGCCGGCAGCGAACACCAGCAGGGCAACGATGAAGCTCCAGAAGTACAGTTCGCGCCCGTAGCCGAACGGGTGCACCGGGTCCGGCGACTTGCTGGCGCGATGCAGGCCATAGAGCAGCAGCAGCTCATTGGCGGTGTCGACCAGCGAATGCACACCCTCGCTGAGCATGGCCGAGCTGCCGGAGATGCCCGCAGCGATGAACTTGGCTACAGCGATAGCCAGGTTGCCGGCCAGGGCGGCGTAGATGACAAGACGGGAACCGGTGGGGGCGGACATCGCGCAGGCGGTAACGGGCGGTGCGGATCATCTTCCGCGCCCACCCGTGCCCACGGTGTGCAGGGCTGGCGCGTCAGCGTCCTGTGGGGTGGAGATACAGCCGCGTGCCGTCCGATTTCAGCGCGCCCGACCAGCGGCCGCCACCTGATGTGTGAAAGCGGCCGAACACAGTATTGCTGGTGTCGGTCAGCAGCAGCTCATCGCCGGACAGCACCCATCGATTGGCCGGGAAGAAGCCATCCCGACAGCCAGCCGGAACATAGGCGCTGTAGCCGCCGAACCATTCACTGTTCCGCAGTTCGATGGTACAGGTGCTGCCGTTTTCCTGGCCCAGGGTCCAGCGGCCGAACAGGTCGTCGTCGCGGACGTCGCGATTGCGATGGCGGCGGTTCTCTCGCCACCACTGGTCGCTATCGTCGTGGGAACTGAACGAGACCTCTGTCTGCGAGCGTTGCCGACGAGGTGAGGGATCGTGTGAGGATCGGCGGTACGCCTCAATCCCCCATCACCCGCCCGATGGCGTCGGCCAACAGGGTGCGAACCCGTGCCGCAGGCAAGTCCGGATCGCGCACGGCACGCATCGCCAGTCCTTCCACCAGAAGCCGCAGCAGCAGGGTTCGGCTGGCAATCCGCTCTTCGTCCACGACGCGGCCCAGGCTGACGTCGCGCTGCCGCAACCACGCGTGGATGGCAGCGCTGGTCTGCCTGTCATGGGTACGCAGTACCTCGGCCAGCATCGGGTCGCGATGCGCCTCGGCATTGATCTCCGCATACAGTGCCACGCTGGCGATGGCGTTGCCGTGGATCGGCAGCACTTCGCCGCGTGCCCATTGCTGGTAGCACTCCAGCAGGCCGTCCACCAGGTCCGATGCTGCCGGCATCTCGCTGATCGAGGCCTGGTCGTGGCGCAGCTGGCGCTCGATCAGCGCCAGGATCAAGGCCCGCTTGTTGGCGAAGTAGCGGTACATCAGCCCTTGGCTGATCTCAGCTTCGGCGGCGATGTCGCCGATCGAGCCGGCATGGAATCCGCGGGTGATGAAGCACTTCTGGGCGGCATCGAGGATGCGCCGGCGCTGGGCTTCGGCATGGGCGACAGCAGGGTCGTTGGCGGATACGGCTACGGCGGCTTTCGGCGTCATTGCGAGAGGTAGGAGCGTCCAGGGGCGGGATAGTACGTCATAAAAGGTGTGAATGAACGGTCATTCATTTGTAATTGCCGCCTTCCAGACTGCGCCGGCCTCCTCCTTCCGCGAATGAGTCCGATGCGCTACCTCCCGCTGCACCGTCCGTTGCTCACCCTCGCCATCGCCGCCGCGCTGCCGGTGCTGGCCCATGCAGAAGACAATCCCAGCGCCGATGCTGCCGCCTCCGCCGAGGTCGCGCGTACTGTCGCCCTCGACCAGGTGATGGTGACCGCGCAGAAACGCGCCACCAACCTGCAGGAGACGCCGATCTCGGTGTCGGTGGTCGATGCTGAAACGCTGAAGGACCGCAGCGCGATTTCGCTGGGCAGCCTGTCTGATGGTTCCATTCCTTCGCTGCGGGTCACGCCGTTTGCCACCCGCAGTTCGGCGCTGAACATCGGTATCCGTGGCATTGGCGCCTCCGGTGACGCAAACCAGCCGGCCCGCGACGCCGGCGTCGGTATCTATGTCGATGGAGTGTTCATGGGCCGTGCGCAGGGCCTGGGCAGCATGCTCTACGACGTGGAGCGCATCGAAGTGCTGAAGGGGCCGCAGGGCACGCTGTTCGGCCGCAACACCGAAGGCGGCGCAGTGAGCATCGTGACCAAGCAACCGACCGGCGAATTCGGCGGCAGCGTCAGTGCCGGTGTGTCCAACTTCAGCGGCTACAACAGCGCGCTGCACCTGGACCTGCCCAAGGTGGGCGATGTCAGCTTCAAGGTCGATGCAGTGCAGGCCAGGCGTGGCGGCACCACCGACAATCCGATGCGTGGCGAGCGTGACTTCAACAGCTACGACAAGCGTGGCGCGCGCTTGAGTGCGCTGTGGCAGCCGAGTGATGACTTCTCGCTGCTGTACGCGTTCGATCGTTCCTACGATGCCACCACGCCGTACCACACCCAGGTGCTGGTGCCGGGCGCCTACCTGAGCCCACTGCAGAAGGCCGGCGCCAGCCAGGATCGCCGCGACAGCGCCATCCTCGGCGGCCCGCAGGAAGACAACATCGGGCGGACCAGTGGCCATCTGTTGAACCTGTCGTGGACGCTGAACGACAACCTGGAACTGAAGTCGATCAGTTCATACCGCGAACTCACCCAGGGCCAGTTCGACATGGGCCTGGTCGATGCAATCTCGGCCTATGGTGGCGCAGGCACACCCTTCGGGCGTTACAGCCTGGCGCAGGTCTACCAGCACCAGTACAGCCAGGAGTTCCAGCTGATCGGCAATACCTCGCAGGTGCAGTTCCTCGGCGGTGCGTTCTACTACCACGAGACCGCCGGTGACAATGCGCAGACCCCGAACATGCTGGTCTGGGGCCCAGGCGGCAACAGCTACACGGTGAATGCGGCGACCAACCCGTTGGATCTCTCGCGGGTACGCATCGACCGCGCCAGCAAAGCGTGGACCGACAGTCTGGGTGTGTTCGGCCAAGCCACGTGGACCCCGGAGGCGCTGCAGCGCCTGCACCTGACCGCCGGTGGCCGCTATACCCGCGATGACAAGAAGGGCAGCCTGTACATCGTCAATGGTGCGGCGACCAACCTCGCGTTCAAGGACCGCTGGAGCCGCTTCGACCCGATGGTCAACATCGCCTACGACATTGGCGGGCACGCGATGCTTTATGCCAAGTACAGCACGGGATTCAAGGCCGGCGGTGCCAACTCGCGCTCGACCAACTACAGCGCGTTCGGTCCTGAAGAAGTGACGGCCTATGAGCTGGGCTTCAAATCGCAGTTCTGGGACAACCGCGCCCGCCTGAACCTCGCCGTGTTCGATTCGACCATCGCCCACAAGCAGATGGACTTCTCGCTGCCGTTCGACCCGAACAGTGGCGAGACCCGCACTACCATGGTCACCACCAATGCATTGAGCGATGGCAAATCGCGCGGCGCGGAGCTGGAGTTCAATGTGATGCCGGTGGACAACCTGACGCTCGGCCTCAACTACGCCTATACGAAGATCGACGCGCAGACCGCGACGGACCCATTCGGTGCGGGGGTGCAGGTAACGGTCCAGCCGCTGCTGGCGCCGAAGAACGCCGGCAGCCTGTCTGCCGACTACCTGGTGCCGTTCGCCAATTTCTCGGCACTGAAGTTCCATGTGGACGGCAACTGGTCCGATGGCTACTACACCAGCGAGTACGACCAGATGCTCACCGACAGCTCGTTCGTGGTGAACGCTCGGGTGGCGCTGGTGGATGTACCGGTCAACAGCACCGGCACCACGATGTCGTTCTCGCTGTGGGCGCGCAATCTTCTGGATGAACAGCATCTGTTCTACAAGATCAACAGCGCAGCGCTGGGCCAGAGCGGCATCTTCAACGACCCGCGCACCTTCGGCCTGGATGTGGCCGTCAACTTCTGATTCGACTGGAGATTCCAATGAAGATCGCTCGTACCGAACTTGCTCTGGCCCTGATGCTGGCTCTTCCGATGGCTGCCGCAGCGGTTGCCGCTGATACGCCGCAGGCCGTCGCTGCCAAACAGGTAGCTACCGCCAACACAAAGCCCGCCGCCGCCGATGCGCAGCGGGTGATCCCGCTGCAGGGTGCCTGGAATGTGCGTACCTTCGCTGGCCTGCAGGGCAGCAAAGGGCCGATTCCAGCCGATGCCTTCGTGCGCACCGCCGACCTTGGCCGCCTGACCGATGCCGACCGTGATGCCCTCGCCGCCGCCGGTGTGAAGCTCGACATCGATCTGCGCACCGCCGATGAGGAAGCACAGTCACCGGATCTGCTGGCCCGCGACGATCGCTTCGACTATCAGCGCATTTCGCTGATGGGCACGGAGAAGATGGACCTGCAGAAGATGATGACCAGCTTCCCGGATACGCTGGGCGAGGCCTATGTGCAGTGGTTGGGCCATAGCCAGCCGCAGTTCAAGCAGGTGTTCCAGCGTATCGCCGCGCAGCAGGATGGCGCGGTGCTGTTCCATTGCACCGCAGGCAAGGACCGCACCGGTATCATCGCCGGCCTGCTGCTGGACCTGGCGGGCGTGCCCAAGGCCGAGATCGTGCACAACTATGCGATCTCGGCGCACTACCTGGAAGGGCAGCCGAAGGACAGCGCGATGAACGCGCAGATCATGGCGTTGATCAAGCAGAATCCGGAGATCGGTCGCAGGATGGCCGGCATGTCCGGTACCGCGCCGGACAACATGGTGCAGTTCCTGGCGGCACTGCACAGCCAGTATGGTGGAGCAGAGGGTTACCTGAAGTCGATCGGGGTCAGCGAACAGGAGATCCAGCAGTTGAAGGTACGGCTGGGGCAGGCAGGCTGAAAACTGCATGCCCAAGGCAGGTGCCGGACAGTGCCGGCACCTGCAGTGCGTCATCACGGCTGCAGCGGCGCAACCAGAATGGCGGCGTCGAGCACCGGGAACGTCTGCGGTGCCTGGCCGGACGATGCAACCAGACGGATCTCCAGCGTGGTCGTTCCACCATCGGCTGCATTGAGTGCCTGCAGGGCCCCCAGTTTCTGAGGCAGCGGCACCGCGAACGTGGTGGGATGGCTGTGATCCATCCCGGCCATGGTGGGCCCGAAGAACGATACGGTGCCGGCGTAGTACGGGCTGTCGGCATCCACGGACGAGGTACCGGCCGGTGCGTTGATCAGCACGTCGAACTCGCGGGTGTTGTTCAGGCCGCGTGGTCGCTCCAGAGTCACTTCCGCAATCAACTGTCGTGGGCCCGATGCGGCCAGGTGCGCGCGCACCGCCTCATTGGGGACAGCCACGCGGACAGTGCCATCGGAACGTGTGCCGCGCACCAGCCGCACCGCACCGGCAGCTGCGGGCAGTGCGGCCGCCGTCAGCAGGTCGTTGCGGCCCCCATAGACGTAGTCGTAGTCGAAGGCCGTGGTGGAGAAGAAGGCGCTGGCAGGACGCTCGCCAACGGGCTTGCCCTGTGAATTGACGAAGAACCGGAACGGTTCGTTCATGAACTGACGCCGCTGGTCGACGTTGATGGGCATGATCGGCTTGCCGCGGGATTGCTGCAGCTGGTTCCACACGTCCCACAGGCGGTCCATGTTGGCGTGGTGCAGGTAGAAGATCGGATCGAGCGGCGACAGGAAGTTGGTCATGTTGCCATAGGGGCCGGGATCGACCGCGCCGACGCCACCGATGCAGTTGTGCACCTTGTTGTGCGGGAAGCCTTCGAGTACCGAGAATTTCGTGGCGCCGTCGGGTTGCACCACGTGTGAGGCCGTACGCGAGCTGGTGAAGCTGCGACTCACATCATCGTTGTAGAACTCGACCGGCGAAAGCCCCGCGTGAATGGTATCGGGAGACACGGCCGAAGCGGTCTTTGCATCGAAGCCGGGATTCTCGCGCCAGAGATAACGGGCGCCGCAGGTGATCGCATAGGCCGCATTGCCCGAGATACCGGTCTTCTCCGCGGCGCTGTAGCCGGTCACATCGTTCCAAACATCGTCCGCAGTGAGATAGCCACGGAGCTTGAGCTGATCGCGTTGGCCTGCATCCAGCGTTTCCCAGTAACGCTGCAGGGCTGGCCGCATGAACCGGGTGAAGACCGCCAGGTTGCGTGTATACGGCGCATAGGCGCTGTCAGTGGGTGTCAGCACGCCGTCGAACATCGCCGGGGGAATCCGTGGCAGCTCGGTCCAGTCCCAGTAGGGCATGGCGAACTGCGGATCGCCGCTGAGCGTGCGGATGGTCTGCTCGAAGTAGCCGACATAGCCACGGTGCCAGACGTAGAACCACCAGTTGCCGTGCGGGCAGTCCATCAGGTGCACGAAGGCGTTGCGGAACCAGTTGCGTGGATCATCCGCCGGCAATGCCAGCATGGCCTTGATGCCGCGTGCGTAGCTGGCCAGCATGCGCTGGCCTTCGGGGCTGGTGACGTTGTAGCGGTGGTAGCGTGCCTGCGCGGCCTTGTCGGCCGGTGCGGCGCCGCTGGCCCAGGCACCGGACGCGACCAGTGACGCCAATGAAGCGCTGGCGGTGGTGGCAAGAAAATCACGACGTGTGTAGCGCATAGCCTTCCCCCTGGTGATTGGTTGAACCGCATTGGGTTACAAATCACTGGCAGGACCGGCGGCAGCGTGGCGGCCGGTCCGACGGGGACATCCAGCCCCGCCGCTTCCACCGGCAGGTGCAACGATGGCCGGGGTGGAAGCGGCGGTAGTATAGGCATGGCAAACAGAGCTGATCTGCGAAGCAGGCCACAGTCGCAGGCGCGTACACATCTGCCCGGCTGAAGCTGTTCACCGTCGTCGTCGCTGCGTTGTCGATCAGCCAGGCATGGCCTGGCTCTACTGATCGGGCTTCACTCTTACCACCCGTTTCCGGTACTCGTACACGTTGTCACCGCGGATGCGCTTCTCCTCGGTGCCGGTGACCCGGCCCACCTGCTGGTCCGAGCCGGTCACCGGCTGGGCTTCGATCTCGGTTTCGTGTTCGAAGGAATGCGATTTGTCGGTGTTGCGGTAATAGCGGTACAGCGCCCAGTACAGCGCGGTTGCGCCGGCCGGGCCAGCCGCCAACAGCCAGAGACCACTGTCATCACTCATGTCGATGCCACCAGGAAGGCAATTGCGAGGGCTTCAATGACGGTGCCGGTGGCCAGTGCCGCCAACAGCATCTTCCACTGTTGCACGGGCACGCTGCCCATGGTTTCGCCGGTGCGGCCGTTCACTGCGATGTAGTGCAGCATGCCGCCGTTCTTGCCGGGCTGGTGGTACGAATACAGCCACACCGGCAGGTACATCGACACCCAGCGGGTGCCATGCACCTCCAGCTGCTCCTGCTCCCAGCGTACGCCGCGGTTGTAGCGCTTCACCGAGCCCTCCACCTGCGCGCGCGCGATCGACAGCAGCTGATCTTCCAGGCGTGGGCGTAGCTTCTCCACGTCCAGGTTGCGCTTCTCCGAGGTGAAGCCGGCCAGGTACGAGGCGTTCCACTTGACCGCGTTCTTGGTATCGAACGGCAGGATGGTGTTGATGATGTTGTTGGTGTTGGCGCGGGTGTCCAGGTTGCCGCGTTCGGCCGAGGATTCCAGCGGCAGGTCATCGACGGTGAAATCCACCTGGCGCTCGACCTGGTAGACGTCGGCGTCGTAGAGGGTGCGCTTGTTCTTCTCGCTGCCGACCGTGTATTCGCGGGTCTTGATCTCGCCCTTGCCGGTCACGGCAGCGCTGACATTGCTGTCGACGATCATGTACGGAAGGAACACGCCCACCACGTTCTCCGGGGTGAACTGATCCTTGAACGCCTTCAGCGCGAACATCCGGCGCTTGTCGACGAACTGGCGGATGCGTGCGACCGCATCGTCCTTCTTGATGTGGAAGGGCAGGACGGCATCGGGCACCGCGCCGTTGGCGATCTGCTCGTTGACACCGAACACATGGCGGCACCAGTGGCAGCGCGCCGTCATCGTACTCTCGGTGTTGACCGTGACTTCAGCGCCGCAGCCGGTGCACTTGAACGTCATCAACGCCGAGGTGTCGGCATCGATGTCACGGGCGCCTGAGGCGATGACGGTACCGCGCAGCTGGTCGATGGCTTCGCCCAGCCCGAATTCCTCCTCGACCCGCGCGCCATGCCATTCGTGACGGCAGTAGAGGCAGACCAGGATATCGGTACCGGCCTTGGGCCGGATGTCGGTGGCGCCGCACCTGGGGCAGCGGTTGAGGCCGTCCTTCAGCTCGCTGGCCGAGGTGTCGATGGCCACAGGATCGGGTGCTTCCACTTCATCACGGATCGCCTGCGGCAGTTTCGAGGTGTCCAGCGGGAAGCTGCCGGGCAGGGGAGGGACGTCCTGCGGCGAACCCGGCCCATCCAACGCCGCCGCCGGCAAGGGCGGCGGCGTCGAGGGCGCGGATCCGGGCAGCGGCGGTGGGCCGTTTCGGGGATCGGACATGGTGGTTGTACGTCCTGCCGGTTACAGGCCCAGTGCCTTGGCCTTGAGCGCGTCGTAGTCGCTCTGGGTGATCAGGCCCAGGTCGAGCATTTCCTTGGCCTTCTTCAGCTTGGCCACCGGATCATCGGCAGCCGGCGCGGTCGGCTGCTGCATGCCACCGACACCAAACATGCCCGAAGCCATGCCGACACCGACCAGGCCTGCCGCGCCGCCGTTCTCGCCGGCCGACTGGATGCCCTGGGCAACGCTGGCCTGCAGGTTGGAATTGCCGCGCGAACCGGACAGCGCATCGGCGCGCTGCACGGTCTTCAGCAGCTCGCGGGTGTTGGCGTCGTACTCGATGGAGACGATGGCGGTCTTGACGATGGCCAGGCCGCGATCGGACTTCCACTGGTAACCCTGCTCAACTGCCGCCGACAGGCTTTGCGCGAAGCCCAGCGAATCCTGCTGCAGCTTGGTGATGCGGTTGCCCTTGCTCGGATCGTTCGTGTACAGGCTGAAGGCGGGAGCCAGCGAACCGACCACTTCATTGAACAGCTGGCTGGCGGCGGCGTTGTCCAGATCGGTGAAGTCGAACACCTGGCCCGGCTGCAGATAGCTGGCGGGCACGAAGTTCTTCACGAACAGGATCGGATCGACGATCTTCAGCGTGTACGAGCCACGCGTGACCGCACCCACCTGGGTGTTGAGGAAGCCGTCGTCCCAGTAGATTTCCGACTGGGTGCCGAAGCGGTTGTCCGGCAGTTCCTTCAGCGACACGAAGTAAGCCGCCTGCTGCGAGCCCGGCTGGCCGCCGAACTTGAAGCGCTCCCAGCTCTGCTTGATGAAGGTGCTGACCAGGCCGTCGCCGGCGAAGATCGACTGCGAGTTCAGATCGTCCGAGCGCCATTCGTAGCCACCGGGCTCGGCGACGAAGGCGGTGATCGCGCCGTCCTGGAACAGCAGCAGGCCGTAGCCTTCCGGCACCACGATCTTCGAGCCGTTGCTGATGATGTTGGACGAGCCGCTGGTGTTGGAGCCGCGGCCGGCATTGGTGCCCTGCGGCACCGCCGCGAACAGGGCCGCCGTGGACGGCAGGCCCGCCGGCACGGTGTAGAAGTCCTTCCACTGGTCGGCCAGCACACCGCCTACCGCACCCTTGACCGCCTGTATAAGACCCATGTCCAACTCCCTGTGATTCGAGGACAGGCACCATGCCTGCCGAGCTGGACTGAATATAGCAGCGGGCAGGGACTGCTGTGGTGCCGGAAGATGATTCCAGTTCAGGCTCCGCTGGTGGCCTGTGGGCCGCCCCGGATCGCCTGGAGTACCGCGGCCATGTCCAGCCCTCCCAGCCCCATCCGCTGCGCCCGCGCGAACAGTGCATCGCTGGCGTCGATCAGGGGCGCCTGCATGCCCGCCTCGTGCGCGGCACCGGCCACCAGGCCGCTGTTTTTCAGAACATCGGTGATCGAGGCCTGGACCGCGAAGTCCTCGCGGATCATCTTGTCCAGCTTGATCCTCGATACCTCGCTGGCCATCGGCCCGGCGTTGAGTACTTCGGCGAAGCGCTCCAGGGCAATGCCGTGGACCTTGGCGAAGTGGACGGCCTCGCCCAGTGCGGTGACCAGCGTGATCAGATACAGGTTCACTGCCAGCTTCATGCGTAACGCCGCTGGCACCTGACCGCACGCGACGCACTGCCGGCCGAGGGGCGCAAGCAGGTGCGAGGCTTCTGCCACGTCAGCGGCGTCGCCGGCCAGCATGATGACCAGTTGCGCGGCTTCCGCCTGCACCCGCGAGCCGGAGACCGGCGCTTCCACGTAGCGCCCGCCTGCCGCGCGGATCTGTTCGCCCAACGCTTGGGAATAGGCTGCCGAGCTGGTGCCCATGTTGATCACCAGGCGGCCTTTGACGCGGGCAGGAAAGGTCGGCGTGTTCCGATCCAGCACGCTGTCGATGGCCTCGTCGTTGGCCAGCATGAGCAGGATCGTCCCGCACGCGTCGAACACGTCCTGCCGTTGCGTGATGGGCTGCACGCCGGCGGTGCGTGCAGCCTCGTGGTTTCGGCCGGAGCGGGACCAGCCCAGCACGGCGTGCCCGGCCCGCGCGAGGTGGCCCGCCATCGGCGTGCCCATCACGCCCAGGCCGATGAATCCCAATGGCATGGGAGGCTCCCGATCATGGCAAGGCGTCGATCATGCCGCAGATCGGCAAAGGGCGCGCAGGCCGTGCAGGTCGACATTCCCCCGCGTTGCATTGCTGGCAAAGATAATCACCGATATTCACGTGATTATCATCACGATTTTCTCGAAACTCGCTTTCGATAATCCCGGGGCCGAATGCGCGTATCTTCGTTTGAGGCGCCGGGATCCGTCCGACGTCCGCATCGTCGACCTACCGACGGCAACCTCCTGGGGGCATGGGGGCGGACAGTGTGCAGGTTCACCTGCGTGTGCTGCGGCTGGCGCGAGGCGCGGCGGGGGCGTCGCAGCATCACGCAATGAAGCCGCACGGTACCCATTGCGCGATCACCCGCTGCAACGGCAGCGGGTTGCCATTCGAAAGGGGAGTTTCAATGCACAGGCAAGTCAGTGAGATGTTGCAGCGCGCCTATCGACCCCACCGGTCCTTGCCAGACCTGTTGGGCGCGTTCGTGAAGGAGTTCTCGCAACACCATGCATTGCGTGGCGGCAGCGTCCATCTGCGCGGTTCCAGTGCTGGCCATACGGACGTGACTGCGGTGGCGGTAACGGACGACAACACCGCTGCCCGCCAGCGCTTGCCGATCCGCTATGGCAGCGAGGTACTGGGTGAGCTGCATCTGGAAGGTGAAGAGGGCCGGCTGGACGGTAGTGCCCTGGCGCTGGGTGAACAGTTTGCCCAGCGCTGTGCACACCTGATCAAGCGCTACGAGGCCAAGGCCTGGGCCGAACAGGCGCTGAGCCGACCGCTGCTGCTGGTCGGCGCCGGTGAGGCGCTGAAGCAGATGGACGAGTTCGTCGAACGCGCGGCGGCCAGTCCGCTGCCGGTACTGCTGCGTGGCGAGTTCGGTACCGAGAAAATGGAACTGGCCGCCGCCCTGCACAGTGGTGGCCGATACCGGCAAGGCCCGTTTGTCGAGGTGAACTGTGTCCATCCACAGGGCGAAGCCTGCGACTGGTTCGCGCGCGCGCAGGGCGGAACGCTGTACTTCCATGAAGTCGACGAACTGCCGGTGTCGCTGCAGGGCCAGCTGTCACATCGCATGCGTGGGCTGCCCGCCGCGCATGCCGATGCGCAGGCGACCGGTCCGACACGGGTGATCGCCTCGACCAGCGCGGACCTTGAACAACGGGTGAGGGAGAAGCAGTTCTCGCGCGCCCTGCTGGCCGGACTGGAGTTCCTGACCGTGGATATTCCGCCGCTGCGCGAACGGGTGGAGGACATCGCCGCGCTGGCGGCACGTTCGCTGGAGCTGCACGGGTTCAATCCCCATGTGCTGGGTGACGATGTGCTGGAAGCTTTGTGTGCGCATGACTGGCCCGGCAACCTGCTGGAGATGGAGCGGGTGGTGGTGCGGTTGGCGGTGATGACCGGTGGCCGCTGCATCCGTCGCGACGATCTGGCACGCCACGCGCCGGATCTGGCAGCGGGCAATGTCGCCATCGATGCCGGGCGCGCGCCGCAACTACCGCCCGGGGTTGAGGAAGCTGCCGCTCCCGAGCCTGGGCAGCAGGACGCGCCGAGGGCTGCGCATGAAGGCCTGCACGATGGCCTGAAGCGTGCCCTGGCCTATCTGAAGGACCACGCTGCCGAGCCGCTCACACTGGGTGACCTCGCCCGCCAGGCCCATGTCAGCCAGTCTCACCTGGGATTCCTGTTTCGCAGCGAGCTGGGTACGACGTTCAAGCTGCTTCTGCAGCAACTGCGCATCGAGCATGCCAAGCAGCTGCTGCGGGATGGGCAACGCCTGCGCATTACCGATGTCGCACTGCAGGTTGGCTTCGGTGACCTGAGCCACTTCGAAAAGAGCTTCCGACGCGCGGTGGGGGTCAGCCCGCGCAGCTACCGTCGAACGCCGGATCAGTAAAGCAAACGCCCCGGTGCAGGCGCGGGCCTGCCCGGGGTGCTGGGATGGCAGATCAGGCGTTACCGTGCGTTTGCTTCAGCAGCGCGCTGCACGGCCTGCTCGGCGGCTTCGTCCGCGCGGCGTGCCGCTTCGGCGGCGGCCTCGACCGCGCGTTGCGAAACCTCCATCGCGGCGCGGATGCCTTCTTCACTGGCAGCCATCGCGGCGTCCGCCAGCTCCTGGGCGATTTCCATCGGGGTTTTGCCCGCCGGATGGGCGGGAGTAGGCTTACCGGGAAGCGGGGTCGGGAAGGTCATCGTCGGTGCTCCTGCTGGGGATGAGGGGAGAACACCGTCGCTGCGTTCCCCCAGGATGTGGCGCAATGCCGCCTGGGCATCGGCCAGGATCTTCTGCGCTTGTTGTCGGGCCGCCATGCGTCCGGCAGCAACGGCCGTGCCTGCCGCCGAAGCGAGGGCCTCCGTCGCTGCCTGCACGCCATCGCCACCCGGCGCCGGAAGCGGGTTCACACCGTATCCGCCTGATAGCCAACCTGTGCTTCATCGCCCAGGTAGCGGCGGGTTCGGCGGTAGTCCTGCAGGGTGATCACATTGTCCTCCACCTGCACCAGCGCCTGCGCCCTGGAGCCATCGATCGCGAACTGCACGCTGGCACCATCCTGGCCGAGCTGGCCACGGGAGACCGGATGCTCGTTGAGGAACTCCTGCGCATCGCGCAACTGCCAACGCGCGGCCTCGCGCAGCCGGCTGTCGTCCAGCAGCAAGTCGGGATCGTTGTCGAAGCATGCGGCCATCTGCTGGGCGGCCAGCGAGATGCGGGCGTAGCCGATCTGCCGGTTCGCGGCCAGGCTTGCGGCGATTGCCTCGCGCACCTGCTCCGGCGACGGCAGCTGTGGCAGCTGCGGCCCGTCCAGGAAGCCGAACAGGATCGGCAGCACCTGCTGCAACGCCCGGGTGGCACGCGTCAGCCGATGCTCGCGGCCGCCGCCACCTGCGCTCACCCGCTGGTAGAAGCGGAAGTAGTCGGCAAACTCGATGGGCCTGCGCGCGTGCAGCAGCGCGAAGCTGGCGGCGTCGGCCAGGTCTTCGCGCCCTGCGGCGGACATTCCCACCTCACCGGCTAGCTGGTGGAGCGCCACCGATTCACGAAAATCCAGTTGCTGCAGCAGCGGAGCGTCGGCTGCGCCAATCGAGGCCAGGAACGCACGCGAGGCGCCGAGTTCGGTATTGGTCAGCAGCCGATGTCTTGCCAGTACTCCCTGTGCCTCGCTATGCGACAGGCGCGTCTCATCGCCAAACTCGATGTCGCGCAGGGCACCGAGTTCACTGGTACCCAGACTGAGCAGCTTGATCGGGCCGATCTGCAACCCGATGCGCGGCAACCATGTCATGCGCGAACCGTGCAGACCCTGCTGCACCCCATCGAGCATCGTACCCTCGTCGGAGAAGGCGTAACGGTGCTCATGCGATTCCATGGCCCACTTCAGCCAGTGCTCGCCGCCGTCGATGAACTGAAGGACATGCCTGCAGGATTGACTGATCTGGTTGGCCTGGGGGATGGAACGACCGGCAATGAAAACGCTCATGCGTGGCTCTCCTGGCGGCCTCACTGGGCCGGAAAATCCTTGAGGACGGTCGCAGCGGCACTGCCGACCCGGGTGAAGTCGTCGGTGGCCCCCTGCATCATGGTCTGCGCCTGCGTGAGCACCCTCGCATACTTTTCGTCCCCCGTCGCCAGGTACTGGGCCATTGCCACGCCGGCTGCGGTGGTCGCGATGGTTGAGACATTGCGCAGGGCGTCGGCGGCATCCTGCACGGCGATCGCCGCAGACTGGGCCACAGACTGGTAGGCCTTGCCGGCGCCACTGGTCTTCACCACGGTCGCGGACATGGTGGCCGTCTGCACCTGGTTGATCACATCGATGACCTGGGCGTTGACGTTGCTCGGGTCCATACGGGCTCCTTGGTGGGCGGGTGCGGCCGCAGGCGGCCTGTGTGGTGTCAGGCCCCGGCGTCAGTGTTGCCTGTGGCCGGGGAAGAGGGGGAGTCTGGCGCGGAATCCTGGGCGGGACCTGCGGCCGGATCCGGACCGGACGAGGGGTCGGGCGCAGGACCGGGCGCGGGCGCTGCCGCATTGCCTGCGAGCGTTTCGAGTGCATGCAGGCTGCTGGTAGCGGCCGCAGCGTCGGCAGTGGCACCGTGTGTCTGTGCCTGCAGGACGCTGATGGCGGTCTTTCCTTCTGCGGTGGCCGCGGCGATCACTGCCGCAGGCGAAGGGGGCGCCGGCACCGGGCCGGGCAGGGGGATGACCTGCGGCGGTGGCGGCGGGGGAGATTCCGGAGCGGGCGGTGGCACCGGCCAGGGGGCATTGATCATCTTCGCGCAGGTCGCGGTGACCGCTGCGTTGCTGACCATGCCCGCACCCTGCTGGCGCGCGACGGCGTTGTGCATGGCGGTGCCCAACGTCTCCAGCATCACCATGTCCAGCATGCTGAAGGACTGCGCCGGCCCCTGGGCCACCAGCAGGGTCGAGGCGGCGCTGACGCTGTCGACGATCTGGCTGTTGACGGTGTTCTCACTGCTCATGACGGAACGGCTCCCTTCTGGATGATCAGGGCCAGGACCTGGGCCAGGCTTGCCCCGGCGGTCACCTGGCCGCGTTGCTGGTTGGCCACCGCGTTCTGCATTGCCAGGCCAAGACTGTCGGCCATCGCCAGGTACGTGGCGGACATCGCGAACGAGGGGGCGAGGGCGATCGCCATCCCGGAGCCAGTGCTGGTTGCAGCCAGCAGGTAGCCGGTGGCAGGCGATCCGGCCATCGATCAGGGGCCCGACGTGACGCCGCCCTGAGCGGGGGCGCGGCGGTTGGCGTCACGCCGGGCCGACACGTCAGCGCAGACCCAGGATTTCGCGGGTGGCCACGCCGTTGGAGGCGGTGTCGATCGCATACAGCGTGGACACCCCCTGGGTGGTCGACGCCTGCATGGTCACGTAGGACTGCTGCTGGTTGTTGGTGGCGTTGTGCGCCGCGTTGGACAGTGCCTGGCTGGTGGCCACGAACAGGTTGCCCATTGCGATGGCCGGCGCATCACCAAGCACCTTGGTGTTGACCTGCGAGACCGAATCGGTGATCTGGCTGTTGACGGCGGTGGGAAATGCCATGGTGGAAGCTCCTAGGGTGGACAGCACTACAGGAACGGAGATTGCCGGCACTCAATGGAATCAGCCGAGAATCTTCCGGGTGGCGGCGCCGGTGGCGCCGGTATCGACGGCGTAGAGCAGCGCGACGCCCATCGTGGTTGCGGCCTGTGCCGTGACATACATCTGCTGCTGGGCGAGCGTCGCGTTGTGGGCGGCATTGGCCAGCGCCTGCGCGGTGGCCTGGTACAGCGTGCCCATTGCCGTGGCAGGCGCCACGCCCAGCACCTGCAGGTTGGCCTGGCTGACCGAGTCGGTGATCTGGTCGTTGACGGCCGTGGGAAATGCCATGGCTCAGCTCCTTGCCTTCCGGCGCATTACGCGCCGAGGATCTGCTTGGTGGCCACGCCGGTGGTGGCAGTATCGATCGCGTACAGGGTGGCCACGCCCATGGTGGTGGCTGCCTGCGCCGTCACATAGGACTGCTGTTGGGCGTTGGTGGCGTTGTGGGCGGCGTTGGCCAGCGCCTGCGCGGTGGCCTGGTAGAGGTTGCCCATGGCCACGGCGGGGCCGTCGCCCAGCACTTTGGTATTGACCTGGGTGACTGAATCGGTGATCTGGTCGTTTACAGCGGTTGGGAATGCCATGTCTATCTCCTTGAGGTTGGCGGGTCAGCTACGGAACGACAGATCAGGAACCCAGGCCGCGGACGCGGGTGCTGAGGATTTCCTTGCTCGCTACCGCCGTGGTGGCGGTATCGATCGAGTACAGCGTGGCCACACCCATGGTGGTGGCCGACTGCGCGGTCACGTAGGACTGCTGCTGTGCGTTGGTGGCGTTGTGCGCGGCGTTGGCCAGTGCCTGGGCGGTGGCCTGGTACAGATTGCCCACCGCCACGGCGGGCGCGTCGCCCAGCACCTTGGTGTTGGCCTGGGTGACCGAATCGGTGATCTGGTCGTTTACCGCGGTTGGAAATGCCATGTCCTGCTCCTGCGAAAAGGTGGAAGTGCGTGGTATCCAGTGTCACGGTGCGTTGCCTGCAGCGGCCTGGGCTTCACCGTGGGGCCAGAGTAGGAAATGGCGTCGCCGCCGGATTGGCGGAATCGACGGAGAATGCGGGCGGATCACCGTGAAGGTGCGGCGGGAATACGGCGGAATCGATGATCAACGCCGTCATCGCTAGCGCTGGCGCGTTGCCCGGGAGGACACACAGGGCAACGCACGCGGCTGCCGCGATTCGGCGGCGACGGGCAGCGGCCACGTCGTCGCCGAATCGGGCGGGTCAGAGCATGTACGGGATCTTGAACGCCAGGGTGAAGTCCGGCGCATCCGGGGTCAGGCCGATGCCAAGCAGAGTCACCAGGGTGGTGTGCTGGTTCAGCGCATAGGTCACGCCCAGATTCAGTGACGCTGCGTTGGCGTCACTGCCGATCACCTTCATCCACTTGCCGCCCTCGAATCGGGTGGAGGCACGGGCGCTGATGCGGTCACTGAAGGACAGGCTGAGACTGGTGCGCTCGTTGAACGCGAACGCCACGCCCGCGCCGAAGTACACCGAGCCACCCAGCTTCACGTCGCCGGGATTGACCGTGTCCGGATTGCTGTCGATGTCGTTGAACCCGCGCGGAATCGAGTGCACGTAGCCGATGTTGGCGAACAGGATCGCTGGATCGGCGGTCTTGACCATCGACAGGCCGACATTGGCCTGCCACACGCCATTGCCGGTGGGCTGCTCGCGTGGCACGGCGAAACGGATGTAGTCATCGTCGTCGCGCTCGATCACCTTCCAGTCCAGGCCGTAGGGCGCGCGCCCGGTCGGCGCGGTCACGCCGGCAGTGAGCACGGTTTCCGGGCGCCAGCCGCGCTCGCCGAACAGGCGGTAGTTCGCACTCAGACCGACATCACCCAGGCCGTTGCCGTTGGTTTCCTCCTGCGCGATGGCCGCTGCTGCGCCACCGGCACCGCCCTTCTGGTAGACGGTGCGCCGCGCCAGGTAAGGCACATCCAGGTTCAGCGTCAGGTTGGGGCTGACGCCCCAGCGAGCCGCAACGTTGTAGGTCAACGAATCGGATTCGACGTTCTCGATGGCGATGTTGCCGAGGAAGATCGCGTCCAATGCAAGGAAGCCGTTCAGGGTGAGCTGCTTGCGGTCGTAGCGGGCGTAGGTAAGGCTGTTCTCGATGGTGAAGCGCCGCGAGAACAGCGCGGATTGCTGCTGCTTGACGTCATCCACGCTGCGCCTCGACTCCTGCTTGGCCTGCTGCGCCTCGGCGGCGGTGCTGGCGTAGCCTTCGCTGCTGGGTGGAACGGCTGCGGCGGCTGCCGCGGCCAGCGGCGCGGCGGGCGTCGCTGTGGCTGGGCCCACCCGGCCACTCAATCGTGCCTGCATCGCCTGCACCTGCATATCCAGTTCGCGCAGCCGCCGCACTTCCTGTGCGTAGTTGGCCTTCAGCTGTTCCAACTGGTTGGCCAGCGCCTGCACGTCGGCGCCGTCGTCCCCTGTGGGCGGTGCGGCGAGCGCGGTGCCCGCCAGCGCCGCCAGCGCCAGCGGGGTGATCCTCAGAAGGGTGTGCATGTTCGTGTCCTGCGTTGTGAAGCGCTTCCCCCAATGCCGCGCCGCGCTACTGGCCCGGCCCCATGCCGCGGTTCAACGCAATCGCCTGGGCCACGTTCTGGCTCAACGGCAGGTTGCCGCCCACGGTGTTGCGAACCAGCTCCAGCCGCAGTTGGTTGCTGGCGATCTGGCCATCACCGGCCAGGGCAATGCCCTGGCCGACGCTGCCATTGCGGATCCACTGTTGCACCAGGCCCTGGCCATCCACCTGCAGGAGCAGGCGGGCCTGGTTGCCATCGAGCACCGCGGTCGCGGTTGCGCCGGACTGCTGCGCGCTGACCGAACGCGCACCCTCGCTCGCTGCAGAAGGCACCTCGCCATCACGCACGCTCAGCGTGGTGACATTGCGAGCGACGTTGCCATCGCCGGCCACCTGTACGCTCTGCACCAGGCCGCTGGCGTTGGCCAGGCCGCTGCTGTCGATGCTGCGGCCGCGGGTGTCCGGCAGTGGCGCATCAGCAGCGGTCACATGCACGCTGGGCTGGAAGCTCAGCTTCGGCGCACCGCCGCCGCGGAAGTCCATGGCCAGGGTCAATGCGCCCTGCAGGGTGGCGCCGTTGCCGGCCTGCCACTGCGAAACCATGGTCACCCCGAACCAGGCCACGTTGTTGCCGCCCACGGTGTAGCGGCCTCGCATCAGGCTCAGTTCCGGGTCCGGAATTTCCTTCAGGCCGCGACCGGGCGTGCCCTCTGCCGCCTGCAGGGACAGGGCAGGGAAGGCCAGCAGCAGGGCCATCATCAGCGGTTGACGGAACATGGTCGAACCTCCTTCAGAACAGGTCGGCATGGCTGAAGCCGAAGTCGACCAGTTCGGCATCGGTGATGGGCCCCTGCCGCGCATACAGCGCGCGCGCACTGGGCCGTTCGCTGGGTTGCAGCAGGGCGGTGTTGCGGTCGAAGTCGCTGCCGATCACCACGAACACTGCGCGTGATGGCCAGGCCGCAAGGAATTCAGGCAGCGCCAGGCTGCGGTTGCCAAGGATCGGGTCGGCCACCTCGACGATGCCGTTGCGGACCTGCTTGAGCACCACGAAATGGCGGAAGCCGCGCACGTCCATCAGCACCAGGCCGGGGACGCGCAAGGTGCGCAGACGGGATTCGTCGATACGGTAGCCGCGGCCGCGCATGCCCAGCGATTCCACGTAGCGCTTGATGTCGAGCAGCGAAAAACCGCGCTCGGCCACCAGTGCGGGATCGGAGACCCCCATCATCCCCTCGATCACCGTCGCCTCGTCGGTATCCAGGTGGTAGGCGTGGCGCAGGATGGTGGCCAGTGCGGCAGCCCCGCAGCTGTAATCGGTGTGCTGGCGCACCACGTTGCGGTAGCGCCGCTCCTGCATGCTCTCCACCTTCTGCTGCAGCAACGCGCCATTGGGCAGTACGCCGCTGAAGCGCACCTCGCCCGCCCACGCGGAGGCCGTACCCAGCAGCAACAGCATCGCCAGCAGGCGCATCGAGAGGCGGCAACGGATCATCACGTTCTCCGGCAGCAGGGGGGAGCCCCTGTCCCAAGGGGGAGGAGGAACAGGGGCTCCCGGGAACCCGGCCATTGGCGGACGGCCGGGGTGTTGCGCTTACTCGCCGCTGCCACCACCGCCGCCGGTGCTGGGCTGGGCGACAGCCAGGGCCAGGCTGTTGGCCTGCAGGTTGCCGGTGCCCGCCGCCACGTTCACGCCGATGTTGCCGGAGGCGCCAGAGAAGGCACTGCCGGACAACGCCGAGGTGTTGGTCGCGTTGACGTTCACCCAGCGCGTGGTGCTGACCGTGCCGCTGAGGCTGGCGTACAGATCGGCCACGCCCAGTTCGACGAACTGGCTGGTACCGCTCTCACGCGTATCGAAGCCCAGGCCGCCCACCCCCGGCCGGTTGGGGTTCATCGTGGCGTTCTGGATCTCGTTGTCCAGGTCGATGTGGCCGGTGCTGTTGCCACCCGGGTGCGGCAGCTCGCCATTCCACGTATCCAGGTAGTAGTTGGCCATCTGGTAGGCGTTGCCGGTGCCGCGGTAGGTGCCCGCGCCATAGGCCAGGGTCAGGCCGCTGACGCCGCCACGCATGCCGACCTGCACGGTGTCCGTGTAGGACTGCACGAAGCCGGCGTTGCTGACCGTGTTGCCGGTGGAGACCTGGTTGGAGCTGATGCTCGACTGCGCCACAGCGGTGGTCGCCACCGAGGCCGCGAGCGCGTTCTTCTGCTCGTTGTTGTTGCCCGAGGCGATGTTCACGCCGATGTTGCCCGAAGCACCACCGAAGGCGTTGCCGCCGAGGCCCGCGGCGTTGGTGACGCCGGAGTTCATGGTGGCGTTGCCGAAACCGGCCTGGTTCACGAACACTTCGGCATCGGCCATGCCGAAGCTGAAGGATGCATCGGCCGCGGACAGCGACGCGGCGTTGTCCTGGGCGTTGTTGTCGCCGGACACCACGTTGAAGCCGAGGTTGCCCGAAGCGCCGGCACCGACACTGTCGCCGATGGAGGCACTATTGGTGACCAGGCTGTTGCTGGTGGCGTTGTTGCTGATCGACTGCCGGTTGTCGATCACCGCGATGGCGGCGGAGTCTAGATCGATGTCGCCGGTGATGTTCGGGTCACCGGAGAAGTTGATGTCGGTGCTCAGGCGCAGGTCCTTCTCCAGGTTCACGTCGACGCCGTGGTTGTTCTTTTCCTTGCGTTCGTCGGCCTGGATGTTGCTGTGCTTCTGCACATTGACGTTGACGGTGCGGTTGCGTACGTCGTTGTCGGTATGGTTGTGGGTGTCGTTGCGGGTTTCGCTGACGGTGTGGTTGTGGTTGATGTTCGCATTGGCGTTCTGGTTGTCCCAGCCATTGGCCGCAGCGGCGGTCGAGGCAGTGGCAATCGCCATGGCGAGCATGGTCTGTTTGACGGTCGCTTTCATGGTGCCCTCTCTCTCATCAGGTGGTGCATCGGTTGGGTGGTTGTCACGGGCGGTCCTGCACGACCAGGCCAAGCACGTTGGCTGTCTCGTTGCCGCTGCCCGCGATCTGATTGAGTTGCAGGACCCCGTCGAATCCCCGCAGTGCGGTGCTGGCTACACCGGCGCTGCGGGTCCCCGTCGCAACGCCGCGACCGGCGTCGTCCCGCCCCCCTGCCAACGCGGAACCTTCGGCGGCCAGGGCCGTGTCGTCGGATTCGCGTATGCCCTGTCGAGCCAACGTCGCGCTGACGACGTTGAGCGTCGTGTTGGCGATGCCGCTGGCCTGGTTGATCGAAGCGATGCCGCTGGCACCGGCCAACGCGTTGCCGCCGATGAGCGCGGACGCCTCCATCGGCGCCGACAGCACCCGGTTGCCGCGCTGCAGCTGCTGGGCGCTGATGGCTACGTCGGCGAGTCCGCCGTGGGCAATGCCGCGCAGATTGGCCTGCAGGTTGAGGTCGCCGGCGGCCTGGTTCACGGCGATGGCACCGCTGGCGCTGGCCAGTGCGTTGCCGTCGATGCGGGCGACGTCGAGGTAGGCGAGCATGCCGCTGTAGTCATCGGCCAGTGCGCCCAGCGGCGTCGCGCCGAGCAACAGCAGCAGCCAGCGCAGGCGTTTCATTTTCCACCTGCCGGGGCAGTGCCCTGCAGCGGGAACTGGGCCAGTGCGCCGCGCACGGTATCGGCGATACCGCGGGTACTGCTGCCGACCGCGCCCAGCGGGCCGCTCATGGCACCGCCCAGGCTGCTGCCGACCATGCCATCGCCGCCTCGCCCCAGGGTGCCGCCCAGGGCCTGTTGGGTCACGCGCTCTACCGTTGTGCCGCCAGGCGCCGCGACCATGACCGTGTGGCCTGCACCCATCCCGGCATAGTCGTCGTCGCTGAGTTCGTCCATGCCAGGCGAGGAGCCACCGCTGCCGAGCGCTGCGGCAATCTCGCGCTGCGGCTTCGGGTCGGCAATCAACGCCATCCCCGGTGGCGCCATGCGATAGGCCGGACGTGCCGATACGTCGCGCAACAGGACGATTTCGCCCGGTTGCGGCTTCACCCCTTGGCGGGCGCCCGATGCTGCCGCAACTCCCGGCAGCAGCAACAGCAGGACGGCAACTGAAGGGGCGAGTCTGCGAAGAACTGGGGTGACACCGTCCATGCCGATCTCCCGCGATGGGTGCGGCGGAACCACGCATCAACCGTGCCAACTGCAGAACGCCCACCAGGCAACACGGGGTGGACCCGGTGCCAGGCTTCGCTGCTGCCAGGGTGTTACAGGCACGTCGAAGAAATGCTGCGATTGCGCCGTGCCAAGCGCCGCAGGGCAAGGCGCCCGGTGGACTGTCGCATTGTTGTTACAGGTGTCGGTGCGGACTGCAACGGTACGGCTTCAGCCGAGCATTCCTTGACGCGGCGCTCATTGCGCTGCCGTTTAGCGAAGCGCTAGGATCCGCCTAACAAAGGCCGCCGCGGTGGCCGTAGAGGTCTCGGCGGAGGGTGGCACGCCGGTGATTGGCTGACAGTCCGCCGACGGTGTCCGGATGCTGGGGGAAGCATGGCAGCGGTCCCGGAAGCTTCTACATCACGTTGCGTGCTGTGGTTTGGTGAGCCGTCGGCCAGCGAGCGCAGTGCGCTGGCTGCGGCAGGCTGGTATGTGCGCAGCATCCATCCTGATCCGGCCATGGCGATCGGCCTGCGCGGACGCGATCGTCTGCTCGCCGTGCTTGATCTACGGCACCTGGATGCAGCCGCGCTGCAACTGCTGCTGCCCTGGATCGAGCAACATCAGCACCTGCCCTGGCTGGCGGTAATGCCGCCGAGTCCAGGTGCCGTTCCGCCCGCGTGGTTGCCGTTGCTGCAGCGCTGCCTGGCACGTTTTACGTTGCCGTTCGGGTTGCAGGACATGGTCAGCGCAATGCGCCAGCAGTTCGATGCTGACGACCCGCCGCCGGATGAAGCGTGCAATGGCAGCACGCCACGTGCACTGATCGGCGAGAGCCCGGCACTGCACGCGGTGCGTACCGTCCTGCACAAGTTCGCACCGGTGGAGTTGCCGGTGCTGGTCACCGGCGAGACCGGCACCGGCAAGGAGCTGGCAGCGCATGCACTGCACGCGCTGTCAGGTCGCGCCGGCAAGCGGTTCATTGCGGTCAACTGCGGTGCGATCCCGGCCAACCTGGTGCAATCGGAACTGTTCGGGCACGAGCGCGGTTCCTTCACCGGTGCCGACAAGCGCCAGATTGGCGTGTTCGAGTCGGCCCATGGTGGCACCGTCTTCCTCGATGAGGTGGGCGACCTGCCCGCCGAAGCACAGACCAGCCTGCTGCGGGTGCTGCAGGAGGGCACCTTCGAGCGTGTCGGCAGCAGCCAGCCCCTGCGCGCCGATGTGCGGGTGCTTGCCGCGACCCATGTCGAGCTGGAGCAGGCGGTGGCGCAGGGGCGGTTCCGCAGTGATCTTTACTACCGGCTCAACGTGTTGCGGCTGCCGATGCCGCCGCTGCGCGAGCGCGGAGGCGACGTGCAGCTGTTGGCCGAGCACTTCCTGCGCTGCTTCCGCCTGCGCCATGCGGTGCGCGCACGTGGCTTCGCCCCGGCAGCGTTGCAGGCCCTGCGGCGCTTCGACTGGCCCGGCAACGTACGCGAACTGCTCAATCGCGTGCAGCGGGCGGCGATCATGGCCGAGGGCGAGCTGATCAGCGAGCGCGATCTGGAACTGGGCGCACCGGCCCCGAGCTTGCCGGGTGCAATGCTGCACGACGCACGCGGCCAGGCCGAGCGCGATGTGCTGCTGCAGACCCTGCGCCAGACCGGCTACAACGTCTCCGAGTGCGCGCGGCAGATGCAGATCTCGCGGGTCACGGTGTATCGGCTGTGCCGCAAGCACCGGCTGGAACTGCCTGCGCAGCGCTGAGCCGGTCGATTGACGTGGCGAGGGTGGCAGCACAGGCTGGGCACCCGGAACCCGCTTCGCAGGCGTGCGTGTGAAATGAATCAGAGCCCCGAACTACTGCGACGCCTGCTGCGTGCCAAGGATCGGATGGACCGCGCCAGCCACGAAGAGTGGTCGGTCGCGCGCCTGGCCGAGGTCAGTGCGGTATCGCCGGCGCACTTCGCGCGCTCGTTCAAGCAGGCCTTCGGGCTGCCGCCACACCGCTACCTGCTCAGCCGCCGGATCGAACGGGCGGTGGCCCTGCTGCGCGACACCAATCTGCCGGTGACCGAGATCGCCGCCCGGACCGGCTGGTCCAGCCTGGGTACGTTCGGCCGCATCTTCCGTGACATCACCGGCGATAGTCCGGGCAATGTGCGGGAGCGCGAGCGCGCCGGCCAATCGATACCCGCCACTGTGCCGGAATGCCACGCACGTGCCGCGCAGCGCCCGGACCTGAACATCGCGGTGCTGGAAAAGCGCCGTCGTGCCGAAGTTGCCGGCGAAGGGCCCGCGTGAGCGACCTCCCGCGATGCGCCTGCGGGAGTGCCCTCGCAGAGCATCAGGCTGGCACTGTGCCGGCCATCAGCAGGTCCGCCTTTGCCGCTGGCGTCTCCTCTGCCGGGTCCTCCAACCAGGAGACATCAGTATCCAGCAGGCAGCTGGCGAACAGGCAGAAGCGGTAGGCGTCGGCGAAATTGGATCCGAGCCCGAATGAAATCCTGACCGCACCGCAATCTCCCTTCTCGAGGATTTTCTCGTCGAAGGTCTTGCAGTCGAGGATCTTCCCGGTCTTGTCCAGCTCGCAGTGTTCGGCGCCTGCCGTCGCGTAGGTCGCCTGCTGCACGGCACCGAGGTTGCAGAAACAGCCGTTGCGCAGGGTTATGCCGAAACGCTCTGCGGCGCGCTTGATGCGTGCGTGCGGCATGATCGAGCCATAGCAGTCGAAGAAGTTCAGCATTAGTGTTGCGCCCTTGAGCGCGGGAGGCGGCCCATAGATCCGGCACAGCGGCAGGTCACCCTTGATGCGGTGGCGAAGTGATGACAATCGCGCGTCTGTCCACGCCGCCAGGGCGCTTGAGCGCTGGGCCAGCGCTTCTACGCCGCCCATCTCGGCGATGAACTCGAAGCCTCTGGCGATCGCCGGGAAGGCCGCATAGTTGGGCGTGCCCACTTCGAAACGCTGGCCGGCGTCGCGGTAGAGCAGGCGGTCAGTGGGCGACCACGGTCCCGAGTAGTAGCAGACGCCTCCGCCCGCGAAGGAGGGTGGCTTTAGCATGCCGAGGGCGGCCCGCCGGGCAAGCAGGCAACCTGCGCCGGTGGGGTAGCCGAAGATCTTGTAGAAGGACGCTACGACAAAGTCGGGACGATGGATCGTGCAGTCCAGCCGTGATTGCGGAACCCAGGCAGCCGCATCACACAGCACCCACGCGCCCTGCTGCTGGGCCTTCCCGATCCACGCCAGATCGTGGCGGACGCCGGTCGCATTGGACTGCGCCGGGAATGCCAGCAGGTGCGGCGCACCGCGCTGGAGCCGTTGCAACGCACGCTCCATCAGCCCGTCATGCAGCAGCAGGTCATCGTCCAGGGGGATGTACTTCACCATCGCCCCCTTCGAGGTGGCGTACTCGCGCAAGCCATGCACCGATGTGTGGTTGTCCTTGGTCAGCAGTAGCTGCGAACCCTGCTGGAAGGGGAATGATTCGGCCACCAGCCGGATCGCACTGCTGGCATTGGCGGTAAAGATGATCTCGTACTCCTCCGACGTGCATCCGAAGAAGGCGTAGATCTCATCGCAGGCCTTCTGGTAGGCAGCATGGGACGCCTTCGATCCACTGTGCGGATTACCGAGAATGGTCTTCTTGAGCGCCTGGTAGTCCTGCTCAAGCAGGCTGTCAGGTGGCAGCGTTCCGCCCACATGATCCAGGTAGGTCACTTGTTGCTCATCTAGCCGCGCGTACTCCTGCTGGCGCATTGCCTCGACCTGGTGCTCGGGATAAGCGGGATGGTCGGCGAGGAACTGCACCTTGGCATCGTGGAAGGCCGCCGCGGCCTGCGCGCAGGATGGAGCTTGCGAGCCCGTGGGGCACGGCGACGTCGTCAGGCGCGAGAGGTTGCGGAACTCGAGCAAGGGCCGGAAATCAACGGGCGGAATGACCGTTGGCAGGGCCACGCCCGTCGGATCCACCCTACCGCGTATCAGCCAGGCCTCCACCCGATAGCACTGGTCGGGGACCTGTACATGGATCGCCTCCATCATCGCATCGAGGTAGCGTTCCCGGCTGGGGGTATCGCACTGATTGAACTCCTCCAGCAGGATGCACGCGTTGAAGAGGAACTCGCGGGCATCAGCTTCGCCAAGCGAGAAGGCGAGCGGGCGCAGAGCGGCGCATTCGCCGTCGCTGCGGTCCAGCCCCTCGATCGCGAAGGCGCGCGTGATGGGGGACGGATCGGTCAGGCTCAGGGCCGCATCCATCAGTCGCGATGGCATGCCGAAGTGCCTCTGCGACTGCTGGCGTGCAAGTTCAAACAACTGGTTGTAGTGGAACGCCGTAGCGTAGACCCTGCCTCCTGGGCGAAGTACGCGCCTGAACTCGCGGGCAACCCGGGCCTTGTCGGGAGGGAACATCAAGCCGAAACCACACACGATGATGTCGAAGCTGTTGTCCGCGAAGGGCAGCTCGGCCATGTCGACGTCGGAAAGCAGTGGGACGTCATGTTGAAGTTCGGCGCTCAATACGTTCCGGGCCACGTCCACCGCGATCGCCGACAGGTCCGTGGCGACCAGGTTGAGGCCCAGCGGCTTGGCCAGGTTCTGGTACAGGTTGGCCGTTATTACCCCTGTTCCGCAGGCGACCTCCAGGATGTCGGTGGCACCCGGTGCGGCACGGATGTCCGCAGCGATCTCCTGCGCCAGCAGTTTTCCGTAAGGACGGAATATTCGTGGGCTCAGCACGCGCTCATAGAATTCCATGAAGGTGCTGAGCGACCAGTTTCGTTCGGATACCACCTTGCATTGGTGCGGCGAGACATCCTGCATGGCGCGCTCCAGGGAGGTGCAGACGTGCAGCGGGGTGGGGAGTCGCGGCCCTTATCGCACGTCTGCTGAAACGCTTTGAGTGATTGATATCACATAATGCGCACTTAATAATTCTGGAAAATGAGAACTATCACGAATTCCCGCATTCATGGGGACGGTCGCCGGCCAATACCGCAGTTTTGGAGAAGCGCCGCCGGCAACGGGTTGCTAACGTGGATCCCACCTGAGGGAGGTCCCATGACAAACACTGTGAACACGGTCGGCCTGTATGTGCGCGACCAGGACGAAGCGCTTGCGTTCTACGTCGACACGCTTGGCTTTGAGGTGCACACCGACGTACGCAATGGCAGCTATCGCTGGCTTACCATACGCAGCCCCGGCCAGGACGGTTTCCAGCTGGGTCTGTTCGTGCCGGGTCCGCCTACCCATGACGCGGCCACGGCTCTGGCGCTGCAGCAGCTGGTGGCCAAGGGCGCGATGCCGCCGCTGGTGCTGGCGGTTGAGGACTGCCGGGCACGCCATGTGGAATGGCAGGCGAAGGGTGTCGAGTTCACCCAGGAGCCTATTGAACGCTATGGTGCGGTGGATGCGGGATTCCGTGATCCATCCGGCAATGGCTGGAAAATGATCGAAGCGCACTCCGAGGCGAGGCGCCAGCAATGAATCGCGGCCACTGGGCACGGCCTGTGCACCGCTGGACATCGATCGTTTTCACGCTGGCGGTGATCGCCAATTTCGTGGCGCGCGCGATGGGGCAGGGCGAGCCACCGGCGTGGATTACCTATGCGCCGCTGCCACCCTTGTTCCTGCAGCTGTTGACCGGCCTGTATCTGTTTGCCCTGCATTACGCAGGCAAGCGCCGCAGCGCCTCGCTGGGCGCTGCGGGCTGAGAACGGATCAGGCGACTGCGTCGACCGCGTGGGCGGCAAGCAGGGCGGGCAGGTCTTCCATGCGCTGGAAGATCACCTGCGCACCCGCGGCACGCAGGGCCTCCGGCGTACTGTGGTGCGGACCGCCTTCGCTGAAGCCGAACACGGTGGCGCCGGCGGCCACACCGGCCGTTGCACCGGTAACGGTGTCCTCGATCACCGCGCAGCGTTTCGGGTCCACGCCCAGCGCAGCGGCGGCGGCCAGATAGACATCCGGATGGGGTTTGGTGTGCGGCATGTCCTGGCCGCTGAACACGTGGGCACCGAAGGCGTCGAGGATGCCAACCTTGCCCAGTTGCAGCTTCACCTTGTGCAGGTCCGCACCGGACGCACAGGCAATCCTTCCGCCGGTGGCGACGGCGATCGCACGCACCGCCTCGGGTGCACCCTGGATTGCAACCAGGTCGCGTTCCAGTGCCCGGTTGCGCTGCTGGCGGAATGCTTCCAGCCATTCTTCGGTGAACGGCTTGCCGGTGCGTTCTTCGATCAGTCCGGCCAGGTGGGCCACGGACTGGCCCAGGAACACCTCACCGGCCTGCGCCGGGGTCAGCGGCCAGCCGCGCTCGGTCAGCATCTCCGAGAGCACGCGGGCTACCAGCGGCTCGGAATCAACCAGTACGCCATCGCAGTCGAACAGCACGGCATCGAAGGGGAAACGGGACATCTACAACTCCTGGGGCAATGCAGCGGGGCAATCACCCGTCATTTTCCCACAGCCGCGCAAGCGGGGCACCCGTGGCCATGCCGAGCACCCCGCGTCCTTCCAACAGGATGATCAGCCCAGATCACAGCCCGTCGGCTGCGGCCAGGTGGTGGCCGGCAGCATGTTCTTGAGCGAAGCCGGCGCATTGATTGCCACGTAGCTGGCGCCGAGCAGCTCTTCCAGGTCGGCGATGGTCACCAGATAGTTGTCCAGGCTGCCGAGGTTGGCCTCATTGGGGATGATCCAGCTGATCGCCTTGGCGGTACCGGTGTTCGGGTCACGGGTGATGACGGTCTTCCAGAAGAACTCCGGCGTGGGAATACCGTGGCTGGCCAGGAAGTAGTCATTGGAGGCATCGCCATAGACCACGCCGCCATAGACATCCACCGGCGCGATGTCGCGGTAGCATTCGGCCACGTTCTCGGCCTTCACCCAGATGCCCTGGTTGAAGCTGGACACCTGCGGGACGATGTTGGTCATGTAGTTGGCGCGTCGGATGTAGGTCGCGTCGTAGTCCATGTGGTTGGAGGTCACCAGATGGCCGCGGTCATAGCCGCTGCGGATGCTGGCATACGACGCAGTGCTGTTCTGGCCGAGGCAACCGGCCGGCAGGTCCGGGTCCTTGTAGAAACTGGAAGGGCGCGCGGCGGAGCCGGTGTCGGCGGTGAGCGTGTACTCGTAGCGGGTTGCGCTGTGGATGCTGCAGTCGTAGGTCAGCACGAAGCCGCCCTTGTTGAGAGTAACGACCTGGGCCTGGGCAGCGCCGGCGAAGGCGCTGAGGATGAACACGAAGAAGAAGCTTGCAAGGCGCATTGCGGTTCTCCAGCAGAAGTTCAGGGCGCAGCCGTCCGCCACGACCGTGCCGGGGCGAGGTCATGTGAGGACACTGCGGAGTCGGGTAGTGCGGAATGCGTGGGGCGTAACCGCGATGACAGGGCCGCAGAGGCCGTGCGGTGTCGTAAGCGTCACAAGCTGTCGCCTTTCGGTCAACGACGAAAGGGCGAAGCTGTGACCGCGCGCATGCACCGGACCTGTGTCAGATTTCGTGGCACGTGGATGAAACGCGCGCGTGCTAGGGCATTTCAGCGGTGCAGCGCCGCACTGCTGCTCATGGCATCACCCATACCAGTGCGTATCGAAGGGCGTCATCGCCGTGCCATCAAAAACTGTGCACCACGTCAAATTTTAAGGTAGTGTCGATTCCGCTACCGGGGGGTAGCGGGGTGCACGGCGTCGGGGACTACGCGTCGCACCTGCAATTGAAGCACCAGACATCACAGCGCCGGCGCTGACGCCGGCGTGCATCTCGGGCTTTCAATGGAAGGGGTATTCGATGCGCAATGCATGGATCAAACGAAACAAGTGGATCGCACTAGGCCTGGTCGCAGGTGCGGCATTGGCTGCGGCGGCGGTGAGTGTAGGCGGCATGGCCCCGTCCACGCCGTCAAAGACGGGCAACCCCTCGCTGGATGCGCGCGCCGGTGGTCCTGCTGCGCCCGCTGCCGCCGGGCCAGGAAGCGGACTGGGCGAGCTCTCGCACCGCTACATCGTGGTGTACCGCGAAGAGCCATTGGCCACCTACAAGGGTGACATCCAGGGTCTTCCCGCACCGGAACGCAAACGTCCCTCCGCCAGTGCCGCGCGCGCAGCGGCAGCCACCGGCAGCGTTGCCACCGACCGTATCGCGGTGCAGGGTGCCCGCTCACGTGACTACGTACGGTTTCTGGCTGACCGCCAGAGCCAGCACGAAGCGCGCATCAACTCGGCACTCGGTCGCAGCGTGAAGGTGGAGCGCCGCATGCAGCACGCGATCAATGCATCGGTGCTGCAGATGAATCCGCAGGAAGCCGAGCGCGTACGTGCATTGCCGGACGTGCAGTTGGTGGAAGAGTACCGCGAGTATGAGCAGGACACCGACGTCGGACCGGGCCTGATCGGCGCGTCGGCACTGTGGAGCGCCTCACCCACGCCATTCCGTGGCGAGGGCATCGTCATCGGCGTCATCGATTCGGGTATCAATTTCGGTAGTCCTGCGTTCACTGCCCGCGCCGAAGACGGCTACGAGCACATCAACCCGCTGGGCGCGGGCAATTACCTGGGCACCTGTGCGCCTGGTGGCGCCGATGAGGGCCGCTGCAACAGCAAGCTGATCGGCGGCTACGACTTTGTCTGCGCCGCACCGGGTAACCAGTGCGGCGTGGCCGATGTCCGCGAGGAACCCGGTTTCGGCGATACCAATGGTCATGGCAGCCACACCGCATCGACTGCGGCTGGCAATCCGCACATGGCGTCGTACCGCGGCAACCAGATCCATATTTCCGGTGTTGCGCCGCGCGCCAACATCATCGCCTACGACACCTGCTACACCGAGATCTCCACAGGCCGCGGCCTGTGCCCGAATACGTCGACACTGGCGGCGGTGAACCAGGCGCTGGCCGATGGCGTGGTCGATGTCATCAACTACTCCATTGCCGGCGGCACTGCACCGTGGGGTGAAGCGGTGTCGCTGGCGTTCCTCAACGCGTCGGACGCAGGCATCTACGTCGCGACCTCGGCCGGCAACTCCGGTCCGGGCCCGAACACGATGGGCCATCTGGAACCGTGGACCGGCAGCACGGCCGCCGCCACCCATGGCCGTGGTGACATCGAACTGTATGCGGCGGTCAGTGGCCCGGGCAGCGTACCGCCCGCACTGGGCGTCATTCTGCTGACCGAAGGTTCGGGTGGCGTACCGTTCAGTACGCCGATTGCAGCGACCACGCCGCTACGCGTCAGTGCCGGCATCGACAGCGCCAACGATGGTTGTACGGCCTTCCCGGCCAGCACCTTCCAGGGTGCGATTGCGGTGATCCGTCGCGGCTCGTGCAACTTCAGCGACAAGGTCAACAATGCCGCCGCCGCGGGTGCGATCGCGGTACTGATCGGCAACAACCAGCCGACGCCGATCCTGCCGAACGTTGCCGGGGCCTCGATTCCGGCCTTCGCCATCGATCAGGCCGACGCCGACGCGCTGCGGACCTTTGCCAGCAGCGTCGGCAACACCGCCACCGCTGGCATCGCCTATCCGGCGACCAAGGTCAGCAACACGCCGGACGTACTGGGCGATTTCAGCTCGCGTGGTCCCGCCGGCATCTTCGATCTGGTGAAGCCAGACGTCACTGCGCCGGGCGTGCGCGTGCTCGCCGTGGTCGCTGGCAATGAAGTGACCGGTTCGGAAAATGCCGTTGGCCTGATGGACGGAACCTCGATGGCCTCGCCGCACCATGCCGGCGCCGCTGCCCTGTTGCGCCAGGCCCGTCCGGGCTGGACCGTGCAGGAAGTACGTTCGGCATTGATGATGACCGCACGCCAGGAAGTGCTGAAGGAGGACGGCGTGACACCGGCCGATGCGTTTGCGATGGGTGCCGGTCGTATCCAGGTCGACCAGGCGCTGCGCGCGGGGTTAGTGCTGAATGAAACCAAGGCCAACTTCTTCGCTGCCGATCCAGGCAACGGTGGCAACGTGGCTTCGCTCAACATCGCCAGCATGGGCAAGCGCACCTGCACCGACAGTTGCACCTTCACCCGCGTGTTCCGCAACGTGCTGCCGACCCGGCAGACCTGGACGGCGAAGGTGCAGGGCTTGACCGCCGTTGTCTCGCCGTCGGTCTTCACCCTTGCGCCGGGCGAGAGCAAGGCGGTGCGGGTGATCGTTACCACCGGATCGGTACCCAACGATGGCAGCTGGCGCTTCGCCAGGCTGACTCTGGCACCGCAGGGCGGCGATACCAGTCAGCCGCTGCTGCGCTTGCCGATTGCGGTTTCGGTACCGCCGCCGCAGATCGCAGCCACGCCGCCGTCGAACACGCTGAGCCTGCCGGCCGGTGGCAACGGCCTGTTGAACCTGCAGATCGCCAACACGGGAGGCTCGCCGCTGGAATGGCAGATCGACAACACCGGGTTGGGTACGCGCACCCTGGTCGCACAGGCACCGAACAATGCCAATGGCCGCCGCTCCACGCGTTTCACCGACGCTGCCACGGTCGGCGCACGCGCGCAGCTGTCTGCAGATGACTTCACCCTCGGCGAGGCAACCGGCATCAGGCGCATCGTCGCCGATGGTTTCGTCAACGGTGGCAGCCTGGCCACTTCGACCAACATCAACTGGTCGATCTACCGCGATGTCGCCGGCAATCCGGAAGGCAATCCGGAATCCAGCCCGCAACTGGCGGTGTGGTCATACACCTCATCGGCAACCGGTGTTGGTGTAAGCACGTCCGGCTTTGCCAGCATCAACCTGGACCTGGCGGCAGCGGGACAGAACGTGAACCTGGCGGCAGGGCGCTACTGGTTGGTGGTTTCGGTGCGTGCGCCGCTGGCAACCAGCTGGTTCTGGTTCAATGCCACCAGCGGCGACAACGTCTACCGAAGCGCGATCATCAACCCTGATGGCAGCGGTGCGTGGTCGGCCACCAGTGGTGCACCTGGCCTGGCGTTCGGCCTCGGCGGCAGCAATTCCTGCGGTGCCACCTGGATCGGCGCACCGACCCGTGCCCTGGGCCGCATCGTGGCCGGTGGCAACCAGGCCACGCAGGTATCGATCAGCGCCGCCGGGCTTGCACCCGGCAGCTACTCCGGCTTCGTCTGCGTGGGCAGCAACGACCCGATCACGCCGAAGACCGCCGTACGCGTGGCGTTGACCGTGACGCCGTAGGGCGACGCGGGCACCCGGACCGGCCCTGCGCAGGGGCCGGCCCGGATCCAACTGTTTCCGGCGCTGGCCGGGAACCTTCCTTGATGGACCTTGGGGGTACCGTGAAGACGATGCACAAGCACATCCTTGCCGTGGCGCTGGCCATGGCAACCGCGCCGGCGTGGGCCGGCGATACCTGCCAGCTGGACGATGGTTTCGGCGGCGTGTCCAACGGCGGCGCCAGTGCCGGCGGTGCCGCCTCGATGGCCTGCGGCAATGGTGCCGATGCCAGCGGCGATCTCTCGGCCGCTGTGGGTACCGGTGCCAGTGCCAGCGGCACCGGAAGCACCGCCATCGGCGCTGCCAGCAGTGCCTCGGGCAACCAGAGCGCTGCAGTGGGCGTAGGCGCATCGGCCACGGGTGCCAACAGCAGTGCGATCGGCGACAGTTCGACCGCCAGCGGCGACTTCAGCAGCGCCAGCGGCTCGGGCAGCTCCGCCACCGGCTCGTTCGCCACGGCATCGGGTGCCGGCAGCAATGCCACCGGCGAGAACAGCACGGCCGTGGGCAGCCTGTCCGAAGCCAGCGGCGCCAACAGCAGCGCCGTTGGCAACGGCGCGGTGGCCACCGCCAACGACAGCGTCGCACTCGGTAATGGATCAGTGGCTGACCGTGCCAATTCCGTATCCGTTGGCAGTGCCGGCAACGAACGCCAGTTGACCAACGTTGCTGCCGCCACCCAGGGCACCGATGCGGTCAACCTCAACCAGATGAACACCGCCAACGCCAGTACGCTGTCGTCGGCCAACAGCTATGCCGATGCCCGCGCCACCGCCACGGTCAATTCGGTCAACGCGTATACCGATGCGAGCAGCGCGGCAACGCTCTCTTCAGCCAATGGCTACGCAGATACGAAGGCTGCAGCTGCGGTGACCACCTCCAAGGCCTACACGGACGCCAGCAGCGCCAGCACGCTTTCATCGGCCAACACCTACACCGATACCAAGTCCGCGCAGGCGGTAACCACTGCCAATGCCTACACCGATCAGCGCCTGGCCCAGTTCTCGCTGGACAACAACGGCCTGCGGCAGGAGATGGAGCGTCGCCTGCGCCACCAGGACCAGCGCATCGACCGCATGGGTGCGATGAGTTCGGCGATGTTGAACATGGCCATCAACGCCGCTGGTTCGCAGAGTCCGCGCGGCCGCATCGCCGTCGGCGCCGGCTTCCAGGGCGGTGAGCAGGCGCTGTCGGTCGGTTACGGCAAGCGCATCGGCGAGCGCGCCTCGTTCTCCCTGGGCGGTGCCTTCAGCAACGGCGAGAAGTCGGCCGGCATGGGCTTCGGCGTGGATCTGTAAGCGCACGGTCGGGCAGGGGGCAGGTATCGCCCCCTGTTCAGCCTGCAACCGCGCGCAACATGCCGCGAACGTCATGTTGCGTCGCAAGGTGCCAGTCACCATTCGCACTGGTACGGTCCGACCCGTTGCACCACCAACGACGGGGACAGACGACGATGCGCAAGATATTGCTGCTGTTGATCCTGCTGACAGGGCTGGCGCCCACCGCCTGGGCGGCCACGGTCAAGACTACCCACCGCACCATTCCCAGCTGGGATGGAACGCCTCTCGGGGCCTTCGTCATCGAACCGCAGGACGCGGGCAGCGGCCGCTATCCGCTGCTGGTGATGCCCAGCAGCTGGGCAGTTCCGAGCGTGGAATATGTGGGCGTGGCCCAGTCATTGGCGCGACGTGGCTACGTGGTCATCAGCTACAGTTCGCGCGGCTTCTGGGAATCGGGCGGCGCCATCGACATTGCCGGACCGGCCACGGTCGAAGATGTCAGCGCCCTGATCGACTGGGCGCTGGACAACACCCAGGCTGATCCGGCGCGGATCGGCGTCTCCGGCATCTCCTACGGCGCCGGCACCAGCCTGCTGGCGGCGGCGCGCGACCCGCGGATCAAGGCGGTAGCGGCCCTGAGCGGTTGGGCTGACCTGCAGGCGTCGCTGTACAGCAACGACACCCCCAGCGCACAGGGCATCGCCCTGCTGGTGGCGGCCGGGCTGGCCACGGGGCGCCCAGGTGCGGAGCTGGCCACCATCAACCGCAGCGTGCTGCTCGGCAACTACCAGGGTGCGGTGGATTCGCTGTTGCCGGTTGCGGCGCAGCGCAGCCCCGGCGCCAGCATCGACGAGATCAACGCAAACCAGCCAGCCATTTTCCTGGCCAACGCGTTCAACGACAGCCTGTTCCCGCCGGGCCAGCTGGTGGATTTCTTCAATCGCCTGAAGGGGCCCAAGCAGCTGCAGCTGCGCCACGGCGACCACGCACTCAACGAGGCCTTCGGTGCGCTGGGAATTCCCAATGAGGTCTATGACCAGGTGGGGGCGTGGTTCGATCACTACCTGAAAGGCACGCCCAATGGGATCGAGCGCCAGGCGGCGGTGCAACTGAAGTCGCAGAAGGGCAGCTGGAGCCGCTATCCGGACTGGCAGGCCACCAACAGTGGCGCCGTCAGCTACGGACTGACCGCACCGGGCGGGCTGCTGCTGCCCACCGGTGGCCTGGCAGAGAACGGGCGTACCACGGGCTGGAACTATCGCATCGGCAGTGGCCTGCTGACGGCCGCCAACTCCGGCATCGTGATGGCGTCTGGCGCGCTGCAGATGATCAATCTGCCACCGGGGGCCTACGTGCCGTTCGTCGGACGCAATGCCGCCGGTGTCTGGCAGGGGCCGATCTACTGGAGCGCGCAGCGCCTGGATGGTGCCCCCGAAGTGCGCGTAACCGTCACCCCCAGCCGCGCCAACACCACGCTGTATGCGTACCTGTACGCGGAAGATGTGCTGGGCAATGGCCAGCTGATCAGCCACAAGCCCTACACGCTACGCGGTGCCACGCCGGGCCAGCCGAAGACGCTCGACCTGCGCCTGGAGGCGAGCAGCTGGAACATTCCGGCCGGCAGCCGCCTGACCCTGGTGGTCGATACGGTGGATCTGCGCTATGCGGGCATCAGCCAGCTCGGTGGTGCGGTGACCTTCAGTTCGCCGGCCAATGCACCTTCGGTACTGAAGGTGCCGTTGCATTGATGGGGTGCCGCGCCCGTTGCGGCGGGCTCGGCATAGCAGGCCGGAAAGCTGCCAGACTGCAGATTGATCCAGGGCAGGGTTGAATCGATGACGATCACGGGGCTGCTGATGGGTGCGCTGCTTGCCGCTCCGGGCGCGCAGGATGCACCGACCGACTGGTCGGCCACACTGATGAAGGATCTGGATGCCGCCGACGCGGCCATGCGCGGCAGTCATCCAGGCATGGTTGACCGGCAGAATCCCGGTTTCGTTGCACAGCTGGACGATGCGTTGGCGCTTGCACGCTCACGTACGGGCCGTGTCGGCAGTTTCGCCGGGTACTGGTGGGCGATGAAGGGCTATGCGGCGGCGTTCAATGATGGCCATGTCAGCCTCAATGCACTTGCCGGTGCGCCCGAGCTGCCGACACGTTGGCCCGGCTTCCTGACCGGCTTCGACGGCGACAGGCAGGTGGTCATGACCGTGGAGGGTGGCCCGGGCCATCCGCCACTGGGCGCGCGATTGCTGTCGTGTGATGGCATTGATGCACAGACACTGGCTGCACGCCGGGTGGGTGACTTCAGCGGGCGCTGGAATCTGCAGGCCAGCCGCATCCTGACCGGCGGCGAAGTGATGCTGGACCAGGGCAATCCGTTCGTGACTACGCTGCACTCCTGCATTTTCGGAGCGGGTGGGCATGAGAAGGCCTATGCGCTGCAGTGGAAGCCGCTTGACCTGGAAACCCGCAAGCAGCGCCTGGCCGACACCCGCCGCAGTTTCCGCCCGGCCAATGATTGGCACACGATGCCCGATGGCGGCTACTGGATCACTACCAGCAGCTTCAACGCCGACCCGACCGAGCAGAACTTCAGGGAACTGACCGGCCTGCTTGAGCAGCTTTCGCTGAAAACCGAAGCGCTTCAGCAGGCGCCGCTGGTGGTGCTCGACGTACGTGGCAACAGTGGCGGTGCTTCGCAATGGAGCATTGAACTGTCACGATTGATCTGGGGGCGTACCGCCGTGGATGTGCTGCCTGACCACAGCTGGGTCGAATGGCGGACGTCCGATGCCAACATCGCCCAGCTCCGCGGGTTCCTGCAGAAGTTGAAGCAGGCGCCCGACGCATCGCCCGAGCTGCTGCGCATGCTGGAAACCGTGACGGCGGGAATGACGCAGGCGGCTGAGAGAGGGGAGGCGCTGTGGCATGACCCTTCCAGCATCCCGGCGGGTGAGGCATCGAAGCCGGTCCGTGCCGGATCAACGCGCAGCGGCAGGGTGGTGGTGCTGGCCGACGCCTCCTGTGGCTCGGCCTGCCTGGATGCACTGGACCTGTGGAAGCAGCTGGGTGCAGAGCAGGTAGGCGTGGAGACCTCGGCCGACAGCCTTTACATGGATGTACGGCCGGAACGGTTGCCCAGCGGGCTGGCCAGGATCTCGGTGCCGATGAAGGTTTTTCGGGGACGGGTGCGTGGTTCGAATCAACCGCATGTTCCCCATCGCCGGTATGAGGGCGACATGAGAGACACTGCGGCACTGGAAGCATGGATATCGGGCAAATGATCCGGGCCTGGCGACTCGGCAATCAATTGCACCAGAGCGTTAAACCTTTTCATCGGCATCTGCATCCAAGTCGCGATGAGCACAGCGCCCGCTGCGCCACGCTTTGGGAAGGAGCCTTTCAATGCATGCAATTCCCCGCGCAGCATTCCGATGCATGGTGATGATCCTGCTGGGGCCGCTCACGGCCAGCGCTGCGGTCACCGAGATCCCCTTCGAGCTGGGCAAAGACCATCGGATCTACGTCGAAGGCGCAATCAACGGTTCGCGCCCGCTTCGCCTCCTCGTCGATACCGGCGCATCGGCGCTGGCGGTTGCCAGGCACGTTCAACAGGATGCAAAGCTGGTCATTGACGACCAGAGCGAGAATACCGGCTCCGACGGAGTGACTTTTCTCGACTACAGCACGCATAACTCCGTCCAGATCGGCGCCATGCGGCGACCGATGGGGGCCGTAGTGATCGACTACCAGGGGAGACCCTTCGATGCGGTGCTGGGCTGGACCTTCTTCCTGGGAAGGGTTCTGGAGATCGACTACGACCGCAGCGTGCTGCGCGTGCATGACGATCTACCCGAACTCGTCGGGTATGTCAGGGCCAACGTGCGCTGGATCGACAATACCCCGGCCATCCAGGTCGCGCTCAGCAACGGCAGTCGTACCTTCATGCCCTGGCTTGCACTGGACACGGGCAGCAATGGCAGCATCGATCTGGCCTATGCATTCGGTGCTACCCATGATCTGCAGGCGGCGTTCCCGGAGCGGTTGGGAACATCACAGTTCAGCGGCAGCGCGGGCCGCAAGATCAGGGCGGTGGACGTGCGCGTGCCTGTGGCGACCATTTCAAGCCTGCAGCTGAAAGATGCCAAGGCCTCGATCACCCTTGATGACGATGGCTCCGGCGGTGAAGGAATCCTTGGCAGTGAGGCGCTGCAGCAGTTCAATCTCCTGCTCGATACCCGCACCGGCAGCGTCTACCTTCGGCTCAATCAGGGCACTGCGGCGCGGACTGCAGAGTAATCGGGCAACCGGTCCGATCAGCGCCGGACGTCGAACTGCTCGCTTTCCAGCAGCGCCCAGACCTCGGCCTCGCGCACGGGACTGAAGTCCCCGGGAATGGAGTGCTTCAATGCGCCTGCGGCCAGACCGAAACGGACGGTGTTCTCTGCATCAAACCCGGACACCAGGCCATGCAGGATGCCGGCCGCAAATGCATCGCCGCCACCAATCCGGTCAACGATGCCGGGCAGTGGTCGCGAGGGTGCCTGTGCGCGGGTGCCGTCGCGCCCGAGCAGCAGCGCACCCAGTACGTGATGATCGGCGCTGACCACCTCGCGCTGGGTACAGGCCAGCCACTGCAGTTGCGGGAAGCTGGCGAAGGCGGCAGCTGCGGCGGCTTCAACGCGGGCAACTACATCGTCCTGGGCAAAGCGCAGCCCAAGCACCAGTTCGATATCGCGATGATCGGCAAAGATGATATCCGCTTCGGCGAACAGCTCCCGCAGGATGGCGGCAGCGTTGCCACCCCAGCGCTGCCAGAGCGAAGGGCGGTAGTTGCCGTCGAAAGACACACGCACGCCTGCCTTGCGTGCGGCCCGTGCAGCGCTCAATACGGATTCTGCAACATTGGCGCCCAGGGCCGGACTGACGCCGGAAAGGTGCAGCCACTGCGTATCACGCAGCAGCGTCGGCCAGTCATGGTCGGCAAGGGTACCGTTGGCGAATGCCGAACCCGCCCGGTCATAGACCACCTCACTGGCGCGCTGCAGTGCGCCGGTGGCCAGGAAATACAGGCCCATGCGGTCGTGGTCGACTTCGCGCACACCTGCCACGCCCACGCCATGCCGTCGCAGCTCGGCCACCGCATGCCGGCCCAGCGCGTTGCCGGGTACCGCACTGACCATCTGCACATCGTGGCCGAGACAGGCCAGTGAGACAGCTACATTGGCCTCGGCGCCCCCCACGTGGACCTGCAGCTGCGGTGTCTGCAGCAGCAGTTCACGACCGGGTGCGCCCAGGCGCAGCAGCAATTCACCGAAACAAACGACGCGGCTCATCGGTTCTCTCTCACTCGGTAGGGGTGCAGCCCAGCATGCGCAGATCGATGGCATCGGCCATGCGCCGGTAGCCCTCGTCATTGGGGTGCAGGTGGTCGCGGGTGATGTCGGCCGGCAGTGATTCGGGCGACTTCGTATCGCGCAGTGCGGCATCGAAATCGATGATGCCATCGAACCCGGTCTTCCCGCCGCGTGCCCACTGGTTGATCGCGTTCCGGGTCGCTGCGGAGACCGGCTCATAGCGCTCGGAGCCGCCGAATGGCGTCAACGTACCCAACCAGGCGCGGATGCCATGTGCCTGCAATCGCGTCGCCGCCTGCTGGTAACCCAGCAGCATGTCTGCCGCAGTGCGGCCCGGCACCGGCTGCGCACCGCCGCCATGGCGGATATCGTTGATGCCTTCGAACAGGATTACCTGGTCGGCGTCGGCCACCGCGATCACATCGCGGTCCAAACGTGACAGGGCGCTGTGGCTGCGGCCATGGTCGAGCAGTTTGTTGCCGCTGATGCCTTGGTTGAGCACCACGAAGCGGTCCGGGCAGGCCTGCTGCAGGCGCTGCGCCAGGCGCTCCGGCCACTGGTTGAAGGTGCCACGGCGGGCGGTGGCACCTTCCGTGATGGAATCACCTAGTGCCACGATCACCTGGGGACGATCAGCGCGCTGCACCATCACTGCCGAGAACACGTTCTGCTGGTAGCTCAGCCGCACGCTGTCAGCAACCGATGTCTGCCTGCCGTCCGCTACCCGCACTTCGGTGCGGCGCACGGCGGGATGGGTAGGCTGCGGGAAGTAGGCCGTCACGCTGATCTCCTGCAGCGGCGCCACCGGCATCGGTACCGGGTCGCTCAGCAGCGCGGCACCCACCGGCACCTCGATGACCGCGCGGCCATCCACCGTTACCGGCAGAGGAGCGGACTTGCCGTTCTTCACTCCTACGCGCAGGTCCTCGACCCGTAACGGCGCAGTGCCGAGTTCGTTGCTGATGCGCAGCCGCAACGCGTCGCCACGGCTGCCGATCCGCATGTCCTGGCGCACGGTCTGCGCGGCGAACTGTACCGGTGCCTCGGGCATTCCGTCCTTGCGGTCGGGTGCCGGTGACGCGGTCCATGCGGTGACCCAGACCGGCGCCGCCCATGCGGCGGGGGCGGTCATGGCGGAACAGAGTGTCAATGAAAGTAGAAGTGTCCAGCGCTGCATGGGCAGGAGTCCGGTCAGGTATCAGGAGAAGTAGGTGCCGCCGTTGACGTCCAGGTTCGCGCCGGTGATGAAGGCCGCCGCATCCGAGGCCAGGTAGACCGCCGCATCCGCCGCTTCTTCCGGCAGGCCCTGCCGGCGCAGCGGAGTGGCGCCCGCCACCGCAGTGCGCACTTCCGGCTTGGTGAACTGGTCATGGAAGCGGGTGGCGATCATGCCGCAGCACAGCGCGTTCACGCGGATGCCCTTCGGACCCAGCTCCTTGGCCATGGCGCGAGTGAACGTCATCACCGCCGCCTTGGCGGTGGCATAGATCGACGCGCCAGGGCCACCACCATCACGGCCGGCCTGCGAGGCGAAATTGACGATGGCCGCGCCTTCGCGCATGTGCGGCACCACCGCGTGCGTGGTCAGGTAGGTCGAGGTCAGGTTCAGGTCCATCACGGTGTGGAAGAACGCCGGGTCGATCTCGGCCAGCGGTCGACGCTGCACCATGCCACCGGCCACGTTCACCAGCAGGTCAATGCGCTCGCCGAACGCGGCCTGTGCCGAAGCGACCAGGCCGGCCACGGCAGCGGCATCGGTGACGTCGGCGCGATGGGCGATAGCCTGGCCGCCGGCCGCCTCGATGATCGCCAGCGTCTCCAGTGCACTGGCTTCGTCATTGGCGTAATTGAGGCAGACACGGGCGCCTGCAGCGGCCAGCTTGATCGAGACGGCGCGGCCGATATCGCGGCCACCGCCGGTGACAATGGCCACCTTGTCCTGGAACGACATGCGGAAAACTCCTTGGTTTGCGGGGGAATGGATGTACTTGGAAGAGAAGGAGACCCAGGCTCAGCCGCCGCGACGGTCGAGCTTGTGGATCGGCCCGGTCCACCACCACAGTGCAGCCAGCGACAGCGGCACCAGCGCGGCGACGAGGATGAAGATCGGGGCATAGGAGTGGCGGGTCAGCACCGGTACCAGCCAGGTGGTGATCAAGGTGCCGGCGACCGCCGCCAGGCCACCCAGGCCGGCCAGCGTGCCAACCGAGCGACCGTCGAACAGATCGCCGGGCAGGGTCTGGATGTTGCCGATGGCCACCTGGAATCCGAACAGCACCGCAGCGATCGCCAGCACGGCCAGCAGTGGCTGGTTGGCCAGCACCGCGCCCAGCAGGGCGGGGGCCATGATCACGCAGCCCACCGTGATGGCCAGCTTGCGTGCACGGTCCACGCTGTGCCCGGCGCGGATCATGCGACCCGACAGCCAGCCGCCGCTGAGGCTGCCCAGCATTGCGCCGACAAACGGCACCCAGGCGAACAGGCCGATCTGCTTGATGTCGAAGCCGAAGGTTTCAGCCAGGTAGATCGGCAGCCAGGACACGAACAACCACCAGATAGGGTCCAGCAGGAACCGACAGGCGAGCATGCCCCAGCTCTGGCGATGGGCCAGCAGCTCGCGCACGCTGGCCTTCGGCGCCGCCTCTGTCTGTTGCCCGGCCTGGTCTTCCATGATCAAGCGGCGTTCGGCATCGCTCACCCACGGATGCTTGTCTGGCCCGGCTCGGTACACGAACAGCCACGGCAGCAACCACAGGAAGCCGATCGCACCAACCAGCACGAAGGTGCCGCGCCAACCCAGCCACAGGTACAGGCCGGCGATGGCCGGTGCGGAGACGATCGCGCCGATCGACGCACCTGCGTTGAACACGCCTTGCGCCAACGCGCGTTCGCGCGCCGGGAACCACTCGGCATTGGCCTTCACCGCGCCGGGCCACGCGCCTGCCTCGCTGATGCCGAGCATTGCCCTCACCAGGCTGAAGGACAGCATCGAATGGGTGATCGAGTGCAGAGCGATGGAGATCGACCACACGCTGATCGACAGGGCGAAACCCAGCCGAGTGCCGATCATGTCGAACAGGCGCCCGAACAGGAACTGGCCGGCGGCGTAGAACAGCATGAACACCGTTACCAGCAGGGCATAGTCGTCCTTGGTCGCGCCTACTTCCTTGGCGATTTCCGGCCACATCACCGCCAGCGCGTTGCGGTCGATGTAGTTGATGACCGTAGCCACGGCGATCAGGCCAACGATCAGCCAGCGTACGGCCGACCGCACCGGCACCTTGCGCAGATTGGCCACCACCGCAGGGCCGTTCATTTTCCATCACCCTTGCTGCGGTCGATGCGCGCGTGGCTGCCGCTCCAGCGGTAGGCATGGCCGTCCACGGTCACGCTGTGCTCGCCCTTGGCGCTGCTGTCGTCGGCCACGCCCAGCGCGATGCGTGCACCGCTGGCCAGGCGCAGCTCGATCACTTCTGCGTCGCTGCCACGGGTGCGCACCACCTCGCGGATGCGGCTGTCGGCACCGTGCACGTACTCGGCGGTGCCGTTGTACTCGCCGTGGGGTTCCAGCACGCTGAAGAAAGTCACATCCTTCTGTCCTTCCACGCGCTGCAGCAGTGCAGGTTCACGGCGCAGGTTGAATTCGGGATCGTTGGCGCCGCTTTCCACCAGCAGTGCCTGCGACGGTGCGCTGCTGCCGAAACGATAGGTGTAGAAGCGACCATCCAGCAGCCAAGCCAGCGAGCGCGGTTCGCTGCCAGGCTTGCTGCGGGCATCCAGCCACAGGTGCTGGTAACCGTTGTCCGCACCCAGCACCGGGCGCTGTGCGGGGAAATGTTCGGCCTCGAAGCCGGTGCTGACGATATGCCCGTTGAAGTGCAGCGGCAGGTCGTAGCGCGCGGTCTTGTCACCGTGTACCTGCATCAGGTCCAGCACCACCGGAAGGGCAAGGTCCGGGTGGCGCAGCAGTGCCTGGGTACGGGTGAAGACCACGCCAGGGTAGGCGTCGCGCATCATTGCCGAGGCTATCTGGGTATCGGCATCGGCCTGGAAGAAACGCACCTGCGGCGCATGTTCCTCGCCGCGCTTCCAGTCGCCCTTGAAGTGGCTCTGCTCGTCCACCACCAGGGTGTTGTGGGCCACGGTCTGCTTGGCCCAGCTGCGGTTCTCGGCCAGGTAGATGCCGCCGCGCTTGGCTTCCACGTTGAGGAAGCGGGCGGCGCCGTAGTCGGTCACCACCGGGTTGCCTTTGTCGTAGAACAGCCAGTTGAGCTTGTCGAAGTGGCCATGGCCCATGCCCTGCATGGTGTCCTTCTGCACCAGCGCCTGGCCGCGTTCGCCGTTCATGCGCAGGATCGCCAGGCCGCCGCGATCGCCGTCGGGCCCGTCGCGCAGCAGCATCGGTCGATAATCGAAGGGCTTGGCCTTGTTGGCGGCCAGTGCCTGCGCCACTTGCAGGCCTTCGGGCGACAGCAGCAGGCGCTTCTGCTGCTGTGCCACCGACAGCAGGCGATCGTCGCCGGTGCGTGCATAGGCGATGCCGATGCCAGCCACCAGCTCCTCGGTATCGATGCCTTTGTCGAGGATGGCGTCGTTGATCGGGAAGAACAGGCCGCCGTAGCTGGTCTGCACCAACACGTCCACTGCCTTCAGCAGTACGCCATCGCGACGCTGGAAGATCTTCCGCTGCGGCTCGTTGCGCTCGATGGCGTTGGCGAACAGCAGGAACGGCGCCAACGCATAGCGCTGGTAGTAGGGGCCTTCCTCGTAATAGCCATCGGGCGAGAACAGTAGGTCGATCTGGCGCAGGAAGCCAAACTGGTCGTTCTTCTGGCTGCCACGCAGGGATTTCTCCACCAGCTCCGGGTCGCGCAGCACGTAGCCGGTCATGCCGGTCGCAGCCACCGCCCAGGTCGCATGGTTGTGGATCTGGTCGTAGTTCTTCGGCTCGCTCACCAGGAACTCCGCCATCGGTCGCAACACCTTCGATTCGATGGTGTTGCGATCCTCGGTGGACAATGCATCACGGATCGCGTCGTAACCCTGGATGGCGTTGACCAGCCACACCGAATCGTTCAGTACCTGCCAGAACACGCGGCCGGGAATCTGCCCGCGGCCTTCCGGGTGCGGCCCAAGCGTGGGGTAGAGCTTCGCGTACTGCAGCAGCATGTCGCGCGCGTAATCAACATAGGCCTTGTCGCCGGTCAGCCGGTACAGCGTGCCGGCCGCAAGCAGCGCCTGGTAGTTGCGCTTGTGCTGTTCATGGGTGCGGCCACCGCCTTTGTCCCTGGGCACCGGCACGTCGATACCGGCTTTCATCATCTGCTGCAGAGTCTTCTGCGAGCGTGCCTGTTCCTTGGCAAACCACGGGTAACGGCTGCCTTCGCTGGCCATCTGCTGCCATTGCGCGGCAGTCACCAGCACTGGTGAGGCATCGGCCTGGCGCGCTGATGCCGAAGGTGCCGCCAGCAGCGGCGCAGCGGGAAGCAGGGCGAACGGAACGGTCAAGGCCAGGACCAGGGAAACGGACAACGGTTGCAACCTCATCGATCAACTCCGGTGCTGGTGCGTGACAGGGCAACCTCGCCCACCTTGGGATACCAGTCCACCCCGGTTGCTGTGCGCGCCGTCATCGCCAGGCCGGGATCGGCGCCGGCAGTGGGCAGGGCGGGCGCGGGTACCCATAAATCGTTGGCGGACTGCTGCAGGGTGATCGTGCGGCCTTCGACACCGCCGGGAAACACCGGGCTGGCCTGCGGTGACTGCAGGTTGCCGCTGAAGCTGATGCCGGCCAGCGAACTGGCGGCGTTGGGCGGGTTCCTGCTGGTGCGGTTGACGATCAGGTTGCCGGTGAAGCGGCTGTTGCTGGCGGCGACCACGATGCCCTTGGCGTCATCATGGCCGACGCCGAAACTGATCTTCGCCACATCCACGAAGGTGTTGCGGCTGATCGCGGCGTTGACCACCGGCGCATAACCGGACAGCGGCGGATCGGCCTGCGCATCCATCACCGCCAGCGCGGAACGGTTGCTGGAACCGGCCAGCCGTTCGAAGTAGTTGTTGCTGACGGTCTGGTCGGCATTGATGATGCGCACGCCGCCGGTGCCGGCCTTGTCGTCGCCCAGGAACACGTTGTCGATCACGCGGTTGCCGTTGCCATGGCGTAGCGTGAGCGCGCCGGCCGAGCGGTAGAACACGTTGCCACGATAGGTGTTGCCCCCCGACTTGTTGCTGATGATTTCAGTCTCGCCGTCGCAGCCTTCGAACCAGTTGTTCTCCACCGTGCTGTTGGAATCGCTCAACGAGGTATCGCTGGTGCCGACGCGGATCGTTTCGCCACCGTTGACGCCCAGCGCCGGGCGCGGCCCGAACCAGTTGTGATCGATACGGTGCTGGTTGTCCAGGCCCTGGGTGGCATCGCGCACCACCACCACGGTGGGGCCGGCATTGGTCTTGCCGCGCAGCTGGCTGTGGTCGAGGCGGTTGTGGCTGCCATAGAAGGAAATCCAGTAGTCCTGGTCGCTGGCATCGGGGTTGGTGTAGTCGTCGATCACCAGGCCGGTGACGCGGCTGTTGCTGGCGACCGCCTTGCTGGATTCGCGGAACGCCACCACCGCGTCGCCGGGTGCGTAGCCGTTGCGGAACACCAGATTGGACACCTGCAGGTAGCTACCCGCCAGGCGCAGGTCCGAGCGTCCGCTGAGGACGACCTTGCCGGCCGTCTGCGCGCGCAACACGATCGGTGCTGCGTCCGTTCCTTGGCCTTTCAGCAGGAGGCGGGCGTCGGTCCAGGTGCCATCCGCCAGCACGATTTCATCCCCTGGCTGCAGGGATGCCGAAGCCGTCGCAAATTCGGCCATGTCGTGAACCAGCCAGCTTGCCGCAGACGCTGTCTGAGTGGTCAGGCAAAGTGCCAGGCCAGTGGTCAGGCACTTTGCGATGAAATAACTGGATCCTGGCTGGTGAGTCGAGCGAATGCGCATGAAATCCTTCCAGAGGCGGCCTTGCCGTCGTTTCAGGGTGGGCTTGCATACCACTTCGGGGTCCTTTGTAAGCCGGATTTGGCGCAAAGTCATGCTGCACAAGCACATTAAATGGCGGCCAAGTGGTATGAAACAAAGGCATTTGAATAATTGCATACCAGTTGGTTGACATTTTCATGTCGCCATGCCGAAGCTGCATCCCACGCCTGCCGTGCAGGCGATCCTTTGGGAGGAGGAAACCATGCGGCGACCCGCCGGAGCAGTGCACAGCATCTCGTTGTCCCCCACACCGCTGATCGTGGCGCTGCTCGCCGCATTGGCGGGCATACCCACTGCCCAGGCGCAGTCTGGCAAGGACGCGGCGGGGCAGGATCCCACCACGCTGGACCAGGTGCAGGTCACCGGCATCCGCGAGTCCATGCAGAGTTCGATCAACAAGAAGCGCGACGATACGGTCATTGCCGATGTGCTCTCCGCCGACGACATCGGCGACCTGCCGGCGCCGTCGCTGGCTGATGCCATCGAGACCCTGACCGGTGCCGCCTCGACCCGCGACAAGACCGGTGCCTCGGAGATCTCGATCCGTGGCCTGGGCGCCTTCCTCAGCAGCACCAACTTCAACGGTCGCGAGATCACCAACGGCAGTGGCGACCGCTCGGTCAACTTCAACATGTTCCCGGCCGAGCTGATCAACACGGTGGCCATCTACAAGACCCAGCGCGCCGACATCATCGAAGGTGGCGTGGCCGGCACCATCGGCCTGGAAACGGTACGGCCATTGGAGTACGGCAAGCGCTCGGCGCAGATCGATATGCGTGGCAGCTGGGCCGAGTATGACAAGAAGTACCGCGACGACGACGGCATCGGCTACCGCGGCACCGCCAGCTACATCGACCAGTTCGAGTTCGGCAATGGGCAGAAGCTGGGTATATCGCTGGGCTTCCAGCGCCTGGAAGGTTCCGATCCGGAAGAGAGCATCACCAGCGGTTCCACCTGGTATGCCTGCGATGGCATGCAGAACGTGGCCAATGCCAACTGTGGCGAAGTCAGTGCGCAGGCCATCGCCAACGGCGCGCCGTATTACCTGGTGCCGAGCAGCCGCATCTATCGCCTCAAGCAGGAGCGCAACGATCGGCAGAGCGAGTTTGCCGCACTGCAGTGGCGGCCCAATGACGTGGTCGAATTGAATGTCGACTTCGAACACACCCAGCGCAACTGGTACGAGAACCGCAGCGACCTGAGCCTGTCCAATGCGCGCCGCGGCATCACCCAGCGCGAGGTGGACGACGAGGGTATCGTGAGACACCTGCATGGCAGCACTTCGATCGATTCCACCTCCAATCGCTATTGGCGCGGAGAGGAATACACCGGCGGCGGCCTGAATCTGATCCTGCGGCCAAGCGCGGCGTGGGAACTGTCCACCGATCTTTCCTACTCGCACACCAATCGTCTCGACAGCGAGCGCATGACCCGGCTGCGCGCGAACCAGCGCGACGTCAACAACGCTATCGTGCCCGGCATCAGCAGTGGCGCCACCGGGTACGTGGACTACGACTGGGACTGGCATGGCGAAGTGCCCAGTGTTGCCCTGGCGCCGAACTTCGACCCCAACAACTGGGACGCCTACACCGGCGCGGCGCGCGTCACCTCCAGCGCAACGGAGAACGACCACAAGATCAAGGCCGGCCGCTTCGATGCCAGCTTCATGCCGGAATCGGGCTTCTTCACCCGCATCAAGGGCGGCGTGCGCGCCAGCCAGGCCGACTACCGCCTGCGAGACAACACCCTGGTGACCGACTACGACCAGCGCGTGGCGGCCGACAAGGCGAAGATCATCGCCGCCAGCCAGGCCTGCCGCGCGCCGTTCCCGCAGGATGACTTCATGGATGCCGCCAGCGGCAACACGATTTCGTCCTGGGCCTACTTCGATCCGAACTGCCTGTACCAGTCGTTCCGTGGCAGCCTGGACAGCGGCCTCGATCCGGGCTTCCAGGATCCGAACAATGTCGATATCACCGAGAAGACCCGCGCGCTCTACCTGATGGGCGAGTTCAGCAGCTCGTTGTTCGGGCTGCCGGTGACCGGCAACCTGGGCCTGCGCTGGGTGAAGACCGATGTGCGTTCCGAAGGGGTACGTACCGGCCTGCGCATTGAAGACAACGGAGACGGTACGATCCGTCTGCAGCCCACCGGCGACTACAGCACCCAGGTGTTCAAGGCGGGCAACGATAAGCTGCTGCCCAGCCTGAACGCGGCTTTCGAACTGCGGCCGGACCTGTTGCTGCGGGTCGGCGCCTACCGCGCGATGTCGCGGCCGGATATCGCCGCGCTGGGCGCAGGGCGCACCATCAACGTCAGCAGCGATGCCACCTACGGCAATCTGGCCGATGCGCTGGACGACATCAGCGCCAGTGGCAACCCGGCTGCACAACCCCTGATGTCCTGGAACGGGGACCTGTCGCTGGAGTGGTACCCGAACCCGGACACCCTGCTGGCCGGTGCGGTGTACTGGAAAAAGTTCAACGGCGGCACCGCCACGGCGCTGGTGCCGGAGACCTACACCATCGATGGACAGAGCGTGACCGTGCCGGTGCGGCAGCAGGTGACCACCGACGAAGACAGCACGCTGACCGGCTTCGAGCTGAGCGCTACCCATCGACTGTCGTACCTGCCCAAGCCTTTCGACGGGCTGGGCTTCAAGGTCAGCTACAACTACGCCGATGCCGACTACCAGACCCAGGATTCGCGGCTGGGCGAGCAGCTGGCCAGTGATGGCACGATCATTCCGGCCATCGTGCCACCGGCGGGTCTGAGCGGTTTCTCGCGGCACGTGCTGTCCGGTTCGATCTACTGGGACGTTGGGCGCTTCAACATCCAGGCCATCGGCAAGTTCCGCTCGCACTATTACCAGGACTTCACTGGCAATACCGCTCAGCAGAACCGCTACTACGACGACAACACCAGCGTCGACCTGCGCCTGCGCTACCGGGTAAACAAGCAGTTGTCGCTGTCGCTGGAACTGATGAACCTGACCAACGAGCCGCGCGTGGCCTACCAGCCGCTTTATGGGAACTTCCGCGAAGTGGTGACCTACGGGCGGCGTGCGTATTTCGGTGTACGATACAAGTTCTGAACAGGGCGGCGCGGCCAGTGGTCGCGCCGTCGCTCCAACCGGACCCTTGCCGGCCGCGGTGGCAGGGCAGGGACCCGGAAGGAATCGCCAAGGGTCAGCCGCATGTCCGCCAACCGCCTTTACCAGACCATCGCCGCCAAGCTACGCAAGCTGATCGAGGACGGCGAATTTCCGCCGGGCTCGCGCCTGCCGGGCGAACGTGAGCTGGCCGAACGGTTCGGCGTCAGCCGGGTGACCATCCGCGAGGCCGAGATCGCACTGGAAGCACAGGGTTGGATCGCCATCCGCATCGGCTCCGGCGTGCATGTGAAGCCGCGGCCGACGCAGGTCCCGGGTGGGTTGCCGGATGTCAGTGCCTTCGACCTCACCGCTGCCCGCGCGGTATTCGAGGCCGAGGCTGCCGCGCTGGCCGCCAGCAACCTGGATGATGCCGGTATCGCCGAACTGCAGGTGTTGGCCGAAGCGCTGTGCCGTCGCGACCTGAGTGACGAGGAAGCCGGCGAGTACGATCGCCGTTTCCATCTGACCATTGCGCGCCTGTCAGGCAATCCGGTGGTGGAGTACTTCGTGCAGCAGATCTGGCGCATGCGCAGTGAGCTGCCGCGGGTGACCGAGGTCTATTCGCGGGTCTGCCATGACGATGGCGCCAGCCGAGCCGACGAGCACATGGCCATCTTCGAAGCGCTGCGCGCCCGTGATCCGGTGGCGGCACGCAATGCGATGCGCCATCACTTCCAGCGCCTGTTCGAAGCGATGCTGCAGGCCACCGAGAGCCAGGCGCTGGAAGAGATCCGCCGCCGCACGCAGCAGGATCGCGAGCGGTTCATGGCGACGACGCGGATTTGATTCCGGGAAAGATCCTGGCCCGCCCCCACCACGCCCGTTGCCCCAGAACGGGGCTGCCACAACATTTGCTGGCCAATTGATGTCGCCGGGAGTGCCAATAGCGGTAGCTAGGAGCCAGCTCGTGCGCGCTTCCGCTTGAAATCCAGCGGCCTTTCATGACTCTTTTGAGCAGTCCCTATCAGATACTCGACGTATTTTAAGTACTCCGCACAATCTTCAGGACTCATCTGGAGTATGTAAGTAGGGCGTTTGCCAACTCCGCCGCGAGAAGTGCCCACCGCGCACGCGTGCCAGCGTGCGCGATCGTCCCGCTTCATCCAGACGCGATCGTGTAGATCGTCGACGACGCAGAACGTAGGCTTCATTCTAAATTCGCCCATACGAGCAGCAAATCGGTTCGCGACGCCTTGGGTTACTTTGATTGGCCCTCCGTCGGATCTGCCCGGATTTCCTTTGTAGATGAAATTAGTCTTCTTGTTCTTACCGATCACCTGCAGCAGATCATCGGCATACTTCACCTCAGCCGCAGCCCGTTCGTCTGCTGTCTCGGGCGTATCACTCCAAGGTGCTTCGCGCTTGAACAGGAATGGATCAAGGATTGTGATCTCGACAGCGTCTAGTAACCAGCTTTTCAGGAAGTCGTCAGCTACGGCTCGGCCTTGCGCCACCGCCTTCGATGATGGCCCTCCTGCAACGATGAGCTGAGAGAAATCCCCCATTGGCGGCCCATCTCTGAATCGGCAAACTGCCGTTTCACTCGAACGTATCGACTCGATGCTCCTAAGAATGGACGCAGTTTCTTTGGAAACATGCTGTTCCAATCTCTGCTGCTGTTCTTCGAAAATGTCCAGCATTCTGTGTTCCAGACGGTATTCCCACAGTCGTTCCTCACGCAGGCTCCAAAGCAGCCGTTCATCGGAAACGATGCTTCGCACAAAGCAATACAGATCCTGTTCTTCCCCGGGCCATGGGCGCCCCGCTAGTTCGAGGTAGTCTCCGATGCGGCGAGCAATGTGCTCGGCCAACCTATCGCGCATATTCATCCTTGAGTTGCCCTTCGGAAAGTCGGTTTACACAAATGTATACGAATTCCACAATAGAATTGGCAGTCAAATGTCGTTGTTACGCTTGGCCGACGATGCGCCGTTGCCAGTAGCCTGGGGCTCGAACATCGATCACCAAGGCTTGACGCCCACATCATGCAGCCCCCGCAGCTTCTTCTTATTGATCTTGCCCACGCTGGTGCGCTCGATCGAATCCACGAAACTGACCCGCTCCGGAATCGCATAACGTGAGATATCCCCGGCGCGGCTACGGGCTGCGATCAGTTCGATGATCTCTGTCTCGCTTACTTCACTGCCCGGCTGCCTGACCACCAGCGGCAACGGCCGCTCGCCCCATTTCGTGTCGGCGATACCGATCACCGCGACCTCGCTGACCGCCGGATGCAGCGCGATGATGTCCTCCAGCGCAAGCGATGAGATCCACTCGCCACCGGTCTTGATCACATCCTTGATGCGGTCGGTCACGCGCAGGTAGCCGCCGCTGTCGATGTTGCCGATGTCCCCGGTGTGCAGGTAGCCGCCTGCCCACAATGCCGCCGATGCATCCGGATTGTGCAGGTAGCCCTGGGTGAGCCAGGGCGCCCGCACCACGACCTCGCCGGTGGCGATGCCATCGTGGGCGACATCGTTCATGTCCGGATCGACAATGCGCAGGTCCACCAGCGGCACCGGAATGCCGGCCTTGGTTCGCAGCGACAGAACCTCATCCATATCAATCACGGCATCCGCATCGATCTGCGCCAGGGTCAGCAGCGGGCAGGTCTCGGACATGCCGTAGCCACCGAAGATGTCGATGCCGCGTGCCAGTGCCCGCTGCGCCAATGCCCGCGGCAGGGCCGCGCCGCCGATGATCACCTTCCAGTTGCCCAGGTCCGTCTCCGCCGCGAGCGGGTGTTCCAGCAGCATGTGCAGGATGGTTGGTACGCAGTGCGAGAAGGTCACTTTCTCGCGGGCAATCAATGCCAGCAGGTTGGCTGGCAGATAACGGCCGGGGTAGACCTGCTTGATGCCCAGCAGTGTCGCCACATACGGCAGGCCCCAAGCGTGCACGTGGAACATGGGGGTGATCGGCATGTAGACATCGCCGCGGTGCAGGCGTCCCTGGTTGGCCGCGCTGCCCAGCGCCGCCATCCCCGTCAGCGAGTGCAGGACCAGCTGCCGATGGCTGAAGTAGACACCTTTTGGCAGGCCGGTGGTGCCGGTCGTGTAGAACACCGTTGCGCGGGTGTTTTCGTCGAAGTCCGGGAAATGGGTGGTCGCAGTGGCAGCCCGCAGACCGGCCTCGTACTCGGTCACGAAACCGTCTGGCAACGGGCCGCCGGCATCGTCCAGCAGGATGCGCGTGCGCAGGTCCGGCAATTGTCCGTCGATGCCTTCCAGTATCGCCAGGAACTCACGGTTGGCGAGGATAACCCGTGCACCGCTGTGGTTCAGCGTATAGGCGATCTGCTCGGGCGCCAGGCGCACGTTCACCATCATCAGCACCGCGCCGATCATCGGCACGGCGAAGTACGCTTCCAGGTAGCGGTTGCTGTCCCAGTCCATCACCGCAACTGTATCGCCGTGCTTCACCCCCAGCGAAGTCAGCAATCCGGCCAACTGGCCGATGCGCGCCTGCAGGGTGCGGTAGTCGAAGCGGACCGAATCGCCATAGACGATCTCCTGGTCAGGATTCACCGCAAGCGGCGTGTGCAGCAGTTGCTTGATCAGCAGCGGATAGGCAGAGGCATCGGGAGCGAATGGCATGGGGTGACCTCGTGGGCGGCCTGTCAGTGGCCGGTCTTCATTCGTCCACACTAGCAATCCCGCCTGAGCGCGCCAGCGTACCTAGGTACCCCTGTCCAACGGCAGACGATTTGCTACTCTCGCCTTGCCATGCCGACCCTGCTCATCGCCGATGACCATCCCTTGTTCCGCGCGGCACTGCATCGCGCGGCCGAAGAGGCGGTCGCCGATCTGCAGATCAGCGAGGCCGACTCGCTGGACAGCGTGCTCGAGGTCCTGGAACACCAGCAGATCGACCTGATGCTGCTGGACCTGCACATGCCCGGCAACCATGGGCTTGCCGGCCTTGCGACCATCCGTGCATTGCAGCCGGGACTGGCGATCATCATCGTCTCGGCCAACGAAGAGCCGCAGGTGATCCGCCGCGCAGTTGACCTGGGCGCGGCCGGCTACCTGCCCAAAAGTTCCGGACTGAACGAGCTGCAGTCCGCGCTGCGGTCGGTACTGGAGGGCGAACGCTGGATTCCTGCACTGCTGCGTGAGCCAGTGGCGCGGGTGGCGCCCTTCAGCAAGGATGCCGACCTGGCCGCGCGCCTGGCCAGCCTGTCCGCACATCAGTACAAGGTGCTGAGCCTGGTGGCCGAAGGACTGCTCAACAAGCAGATCGCCGACCGGTTGGGTGTACAGCTGCGCACCGTCAAGGCGCACATGACGCGTATCATGGAGCGACTGGGAGTCCGCAACCGTGCACAGGCGATCCGCGTGCTGCACGAAATGGGACTGGCCGATCCGTCCCGGCAGATTGAAGGTACCCAGGACACCTGATCTCTCAGGATGTTGCTGTGCCAGGTGCTGCCAGCAGATGGTTGATCGCCCAGCGCAGCGCCAGTGGCTTGAAGGGCTTGTTCAACAGTGAAAGTCCTGCCGCACGCACCGCCTCGCGCGTGTCGCTGCCGGTATCGGCGCTGAGAATGACCGTTGGCCGCTGCCCATGCTCGGCTTGCAGCCGCTGCCAGAGCGCCACGCCGGTATCGCCATCATCCAGGTGGTAGTCGAACAGCCACAACGCGGCCGCATGCGCTGACGCGCCGACCTCGCTGGCGGCACGCACCGCGACCACTTCGCAGCCCCAGGCCAGCAGCATCTGCCGCATCGCCTCCAGCGCGTCCGCGTCGTTGTCGACCACCAGCACGCGGATGCCCTTGACGGTGCTGGTACCCGCTGCGGCGGGCTCCGTGGGCGGGGCAGCCGGCGGTGCTGCCCGCACCACGCTGATCGAAAACGTCGAGCCGTGATCGAGCACGCTGCGCAACTGCAGCGGCGCATGGAGCAGCTCGGCGATGCGCTGCGCGATGGTCAGGCCCAGTCCCAGCCCCTGGCCGTTGCTGCGGTCGCCGCGATGGAATTCCTCGAACACGATCGCCTGCTGCTCGGGCGCGATGCCGGGGCCACTGTCATGCACGCCAACCAACAGTGCATGGCCATGGCGGCGCACGCCCAGCAGCACGCCACCATGGCGCGTGTAACGGATGGCATTGGCCAGGAAATTCTGCAGCACCCGGCGCAGCAGCAGCGGATCGGTGTGGACCCAGGCACGGGTCCGCAGGTAGCGGAACTGCAGCCCGCGCGCCGCCGCCAGCACCGCGAACTCCTGCGCGAGCGGATCGAGCACGGTCGACAGCGCGAACGCGCGTGGATCGGCCACCAGACCACCGGCTTCCAGCCGGGAGATATCCAGAAGTCCGGATAGCAGGTCATCGGTGGAATCCAGCGCACCGCGGATCTGGCGCAGGAAGCTGTCGAGGAACTCCGATTCGATGTGCTGCGACATCGCATCGGTCAGCAGCTGCGCCGCATGCAGTGGCTGGATAAGGTCGTGACCGACCGCAGTCAGGAAGCGGGTCTTGGCAACGTTCGCGCGCTCGGCTTCGTGCACCGCCTGTTCCAGCCGTGCGGTGCGGTCCTGCACGCGGCGCTCCAGGGTTTCGTTGCTGCGCTTGAGTGCTTCCTCGGCCCGGCGGAACGCAGTGACGTCGGTGAAGGTGGCCACGTAACCGCCGCCCGGCATTGGATTGCCACGGATCTCGACGATGGTGTTGTCGGGGAAAATCCGTTCGGACAGATGCGGCGTGCCGCGCTGCATGTGTGCCACGCGGCGCTGCAAGGCCTTGTCGCGGGAGTCACCGGGGCCTTCGCCGATCTTCAGTTCGTCCAGCGCCCAAGCCGTAAGGTTGACCACTGGCTGTCCTACTTGTAGCAGCTCGGGCGGAAACTTGAACAACGCAGCGTACTGACTGTTCCAAGCCACCAACTGCAGCTGCGCGTCGACCACGCTGATGCCCTGGCTCATGTTCTCCAGCGCCGCCTCCAGCAGGCGCTGGTTGAAGCGCAGCACCTGTGTGGCTTCGCCGACTGCACGGGTCACCGCATCCAGTGGCGCTGCACCGCCGTCGCGAGCGGCCTCCACCAGCAGCCTCGCCATGCCCGCACCGACCACAGCGGTCAGTTCGCGTTCGATGGTGATGACCCGGTCGTCATCCAGCAGCTGTCCGGCATGCCCGTCCATCAGTTGCCGGGCCCGCTCCTGGCCGAGGAAGCGTCCGGCCGTCTTGCGCAGCGAGGCGGCTGCCACCGCATCCCGTCGTCGCGGCAACGAAGGGCGCACCGCGCGCGACACCAGCGCAACCGTCAGCAGGTTCACCGCCAGGCTGGCGCCCATGCTGATGGCGATATGGCCCGGCTGCATGCGCAGCGAGACCACGGCCAGCCAATGCAGTCCGTCGCGGGCGGCCGACGCCGGCGCGGCGGGGATCAGCATCGGCAACAGCACCAGCCACAACCAGGCCAGCGAACCCAGCACGATGCCGGCAATGATGGCCGGGGAGGGCGTGCGTGGGCGATACACCGCAAGCAGCACCGCCGGTGCCAGCTGCGAGAGAGCGGTGAATGACATCAGGCCGAAATCGCTGAGTGCCTCGGTGTCGCTCATCGCGCGGCTGTACAGCCACGACATCAGGAACACGGCAAGGATGCCGGCACGGCGGAAGGCGAGCACGCGCGGACGCAGGTCAGCTGCCGCCGCGCCGCCGGCGATGCCGTCCAGCAGCCTCGAACCGAAGCCATGGTTGCCGAGCATGATCGACAGGGTCAGCCCGGACAGGATCATCATGCCGGTGGCGGCGCTCAGGCTGCCCAGGTAGGCCAGCAAGGCCAGCAGGTGGTGTCCACCGGCCTGCGGCAGCGCCAGCACGTACAGGTCGGGCGACACCGATGCGGGCAGCTGCGCGGCACCGGCCAGCGCCATCGGCACCGACGGCAGCCCGATCAGCAACAGGTAGACCGGGAACATCCAGCGCGCCGTCTTCAGGTCCGAGGTCTGGCGCAGCTCGACCACGCCGACATGGAACTGGTGAGGCAGGGTGAACGCGGAGATCGCTCCCAACGCGACCATGGTGAGGTAGTCCGGCATGATGGCCGGTGGTGGAAGCTGTGCCATCTTTTCCAGCAGTGGCGTGCCCGCCTGGCGCACCGACAGCGCCGCGTAGAGGCCAATGGCCAGCAGCGCCACCAGCTTTAATAGCGACTCCAGCCCCAGCGCGACCACGATGCCACGATTGGGTTCGGTGGCCGACGCCTTGCGTGCGCCGAACAGCAGCGTGAACGCGGCCATGGTCAACGCGAACCAGAACGACATGTCCAGCTGCGTGCCAGCAGGCGCGAAGCGATCACCGAGCAGGGCGCCCAGGCCCTGGCTGACAGCCTTCAGCTGCAGGGCGATGTAGGGAATGATGCCGAACAGCGCGACCAGAGTGATGGTGAACCCGAGTCCCCGATCCGCACGCAGCCGCGCGACCACCAGGTCGGCGATGGTGGCGCTGTTATGCTGCTTGGCCAGCCTCCCCAGGCGGAGCAGGAACGGCAGGCCGAAGGCAAATATCAGCGCCATGCCCGCCAGGGTCGGAGGAATCGGGAAGCCCCATTGCAGGCCCTGTGACGCCGCGCCGTAATAGGTCCACGCGGTGCAGTGCACTGCCAGCGACAGCGCATAGATGAGCGGCCACACCTTCGAAAGCCGATGCCCCCGGCGCTCGCCCCAGAGGGCCACGCCAAACAGCAGTACGGTCCACGCAATACAGGCGAACAGGACGACGGAGGGCGTCAACATCGCTCCAGTGTAGGCAGAGGACCGGGCAGGGTGGTGCTAGGGGGCGAGCACGATCAGTGACAGATGCTCAGCGACCAGTGCCAGCTCGCCATCGGCAACGCGTTCGACAGCCTTGCGCTGGGTAAGCAACCATTGCCCGGGCTGCCGTGCCTCCAGTGCCACCAGCTGCGAGCGCACCCGCACCTCGGAGCCGCTGGGCACTGGCGCCAGGAAGCGGACCTTGTTCAAGCCGTAGTTGAGCACGTGGGCGATGCCGGAAAAGCCGGCCAGGGCTGCAACATCGTCTTCCACGGTGAGCGAAAGCAGCAGGAAGCCATGCGCGATGGTCTGCCCGCCGGGCAGCTCGGCCTGTGCCCGCAGCGGATCGACGTGGATCCAGTTGTGGTCACCGGTGGCGTCGGCGAAAGTGTCGATGCGCGATTGCGTGATGGGTGTGCCGGCGCCCAGGCGCTCGCTGGCTGCCCATTGCCGCAGCGCCCGCAAGGCAGTGGGTAGCGCGTCGATCGGAGCGCCGGCACTCACCGCAGACGCTCCAGCAGCGCCAGGATCGCGTCTCGCGCCTCGGGTTCGGACAGCATCGGCGCATGACCGACATCCGGCACTTCGACCAGGCGGGCGCTTTCCGAGGTCGCGGCCATCTGCCGCGCGACATCGGCCGGCAGGATGTCCGACAGCGCACCCCGGACTACCAGTACCGGCACCCGTGCGGTCAGCCCGCGAACCGCACGCCACAGCACCGGCCGCAGCAACCAGAGCAGCCACGGCCGCGTGGTACGGATCACCGCCGGGTCATAGTCCAGCTCCAGCAGGCCATCGCTGCGTGGGCGGAAGGTGCGCACCGCCATTGCCCGCCAGTCATCACTGCTGAAACGCGGGAAGGCGGCCTTGCCGATCGACGCTACGTACGCCGTGGCCTGCTCCAGATCCATCGGCGGCACCGGCTTGCCTGCGTATTTGCCAATCCGTGCCAGCGCCTCGCGCGGCACCTTGGGGCCGGCATCGTTGAGCACTGCACCAGCGATCCGCTCGGGCGCGCGCGAGGCGAGGGTGATGGTGACCAGCACGCCGAGTGAGGTGCCGATGAACACTGCCTTGTCGATGTTCTGCGCGCGCAGCAGCGCGACCATGTCGTCGGCATAGGTGCGCGGGTTGTAGCTGGACGGATCATGCGCACGCTCCGAACCGGCGCGACCGCGGAGATCGACTGCGATCACCCGCCAGCCCACGGCGGCAAGCGAACCGGCAAGCACGTCGAAGTCGGCGCCATTGCGTGTCAGGCCGGGAATGCACACCACCGTGCCGCGGGGCGCCTGCCCTGCATCGGGTGCATGGTCACGCGCGTGCAGGCGCAGGCCATCGTCGCTGTTCCAATACAGATCTACGTAAGACTGCATCATGCAGGGGCTTCCTGGAAATCGAATCGGATGCTCTAGAAATCGTAACGGACGCTGAGGCTATATTGGCGCGGCGGACCGTAGAAACCAATCAGCGTGCCCACTGCTGGAATGTTGTAGCCAGTGGTGCGGTATTCCTTGTCGGCCAGGTTGGTGCCCTGCAGCGAGAAGGTCCACGCATCATCCAGCCGCCAGATCACGCCGGCATTGACCAGCCCGTAGCCCTGCTGGCGGATCACCGGGCTCAGGTCGGTGGTCGGCCAGACTTCGCTCTGGTAGCTGTAGCTCACCCGTGCCGACAGGTTGCTGCCCTTGGCCAGCTCGGTGCGGTACTCCACGTTGAACGCGCCCGAGAACTCCGGCGCATTGGTGAACTTCATCTGCTTGGCCACATTCATGCCACGGTCCATGTACTCGTCGTACTTGGTGTCCAGCCAGGCGAGGTTGCCGGAGATCAGCCAGTGCTGGCTGGGCAGGTACTGGTACTCGACCTCCAGGCCCTTGACGGTACCCGCGCCGGCATTGGTGAAATCGCCGAAGAAGGAATCGTCGATGCCATCACCATTGGTATCCAGGCCGGTGAACACCGACAGCTGGATGTCCTTGTACTTGTTGTAGAAGGCCGAAAGATTCAGGAACAGGCGCTGGTCAAGGAAGGCCATCTTGCTGCCAACCTCGTAGCTGTCCACGGTCTCGTCGTCGAAGGGCTCAGCTGAGCGCGGCACCGCCACGGCGTTGGCACGGATGTTGTAGCCGCCGGACTTGAAGCCACGCGTGGCCAGACCGTAGACCATGATGTCCGGGGTGATCTGGTAGTCCAGCGAGACCTTGGGCGAGACGTTCTTGAAGTTGGTCTTCTTGTCGAAGTCCGCGGTCACCGCCACCGGCCGGCTGAAGCCGGGATCGGCGTAGAGGCGGTTCAGCACGATCGCGCGCTTGTCCTCGTCGGTGTAGCGAGCGCCCACATCCAGTTTCAGCTTGCTGGTCAGGTCGAAGGTCCAGTCCGCATACAGCGCGATGCTGTCGGTCAGCACCTTGCCCTGGTTGTCGGCGAACTGCGCGCTGAAGTAGTTGTTCTGGATCTGCCCACCGGCTTCGCCGCTGAACTGGTACAGGCCGACCACACCGCGCACGCGGCCGCCGGCATCGTAGTTCAGCTGCACCTCGTTGCTGACCTGGTTGTCGCTGTAGGTGCCGCCGACGTCGGCCAGCTTGACCGGGGTGGTGTCGAAGTCGATGTTGGCCTCGCTGTCCGATTCGCGCTTGGCCACCACGTACTTCACGGCGATGTCTTCGTTGGGACGCCAGTTGACCGTGGCCGAGGCACCCTTGGTTTCCACACTGTTGAGGTTGCGCATGCCCGAGCGGATATCGTAGCGGCTGTCCATCGGCGGGTAGGCGCGCAGGAACGGGTTGGGCGCCAGCATCTTCGAACCGCGCATGCCGGACTGGTCATCGATCCAGTCCAGCGCGAACTGCACGTCGAAATCATCGCCCGCATACGCGCCCAGGTTCAGGCGCGCCGCATTGATCTGCTTGTCGCTGACCGGCTGGCCATTGAAGGTGTTCTCGCCGAAGCCATCGTTGTTCATGCTGGCAACTGCCACGCGGGCACGCAGGCCGCTGTCGGCACCGCCGATCGGGCCACCGATGGCCGCCTTGGCATCGAGCTGGCTGTAGTTTCCCACGGTGATCTGGGCGAACCCTTCGGTCTGGGTCGGCAGGCCGCGCGAGATGTACTTGATCGCACCGCCGATGGTGTTCTTGCCGTACAGCGTGCCCTGCGGGCCGCGCAGCACCTCGATGCGCGAGACGTCGAACACATCCAGCAGCGCACCCTGCGGACGTGCGATGTAGACATCGTCCAGATAGATGCCGACGCCCGGATCCGCGCCCCAGGTGGGATCGGACTGGCCGACGCCACGGATGTAGGCGGTAACCGTGCTGCTGGCGCCGCGTGCCGCGTAGATGGTCAGGTTGGGCACCTGTGCATCGAGGTCGCTGAGATCCTGGACGTTCATCCTGTCCAGCGCTTCGGAGGTAAACGCGGTGACCGCCACCGGTACTTCCTGCAGGGTTTCCTCGCGCTTGCGTGCGGTGACCTTGATGCTGTCCAGATTGGTGGGTGAAGCCGTCCTGCCTGCCGCTGGCGCCGGCTGTGGCGCCTCCTGTGCCAGTACCGGCCCGGTGGCCAGCAGCGCACCGATCATCAGACTCAGACCATTCCGATTCATCCGTTCCTCCCCCAGGGCATGTCCATTGCGGATGGCCCTCTGCCACCCCTGCAGCCAAGGCTAGCGGTGTCACCGGACGCCGGCGAGTGGACCTAGGTCCAGTCGGCAGCGGCACCGGGATGCGGATACTGGGCGCGCCCCCACCTGCAAGCGCTACCGGTACTCCTTCATCCACGAACCACGCATGAGGATCTGGCCATGAAATCCGGAATCGATTCAATCAAGGCACTCGCACTGCTGCTGTGCAGCTGGCTGGCAACGGCGGGCAGTGCCTATGCCGCAGGCCCCGCCGGGCATTGGGACATCGGCCTGTATGGCAATCTGTTCGGCGCCCGCGAGTACCAGGTGTGGGTGCCGGCCGGCTACGACGAAACCCGGCCACTGCCGCTGCTGCTGGTGCTTCATGGCTGCGTGACCGGGCCGAACCTGATGGGCGAGGCGTCCGGCTTCAATGACGTTGCCGACAGCGAGGGGTTCATCGTGGTCTACCCCCGGCAGAACGTCACCTCCAACCCGGCACGCTGCTGGAACTGGCAATTGCCGATCAACCAGGCGCGCGACAGCGGTGAGGCCTCGATCCTGGCTGGCATTGTGGACAAGGTGAAGTCCGGTTACAGCATCGATCCACATCGGGTCTACGTCACCGGCATTTCCGCGGGCGGTGCGATGACCTCGATCATGCTGGCCTGCTACTCGGATGTGTTCGCCGCCGGTGCCATCCATTCCGGCGGCATGTTCAAGGGCGCGACCACGATTTCCGGTAGCGCCTACGCGTTGCTGGCCGGCAGCATCTACTCGCCGGACAGCAATGGGGGGCTGGCCTGGCAGTGTTCGGGCTCGCCATCGCCGCGTCCGATCCCGGTGCTGGTGTTCCATGGCAGCGCCGATCTCACTGTCAATCCGGTGAACGGGCAGCAGGCCGTGCGCCAGTTCCTGCAGACCAATGACCTGGCCGACGATGGCCTGGACAACGATTCGGTGAAGTACCTGCCGACCAGCACCTACCAGGGGCAGGTGCCGGGTGGGCGCGCTTACACCGTGGATACCTATGCCTATGGTGGCAGGACGCTGGTGCAGCACTACGTGGTGCAGGGCATGGGGCATGCCTGGAGCGGCAGCCAGTCCGGCCTGCCGTTCACCGACCCGAAGGGACCGGATGCCACGCTGATCACGTGGTTGTTCCTGAAGGACTACCAGCGCTGAAGGGAAGGGCAGTCCTCGCCGGTGCGGGAGCAATGCGCTCCCGCATCCGTCAACGTGGCTCCTGTGGCCGCTGATCGTCGGCGTCCGATGCCTGCTGCCGAGTGCCTCGTTCCGCCAGGAAGCGTTTGGGGGGCGCGCCCACGGTTTTGCGGAACATGGTCACGAACGCCCCGGCACTGTCGTAGCCCAGGTCATCGGCGATGGCCTGCACCGTCCGGCCCTTGGCCAGCAGCGGCAGCGCGACCACCACATGCAGCTGCCGGCGCCAGCGTCTCACGCTCAGGCCGGTTTCGCCGGAGAACAGGCGCGACATGTTGCGCTCGCTCATGCCGATCCGGCTCGCCCAGACCTCAAGCGTTGCTCGTTCGGCTGGCGTGTCCAGCATCGCATTGGCCAGCCGGCGCAACCTTGCATCGGATGGCATGGGTAGATGGAGCCACTCCGGCGGCGCAGCAATCAGCTCATCCAGGAACACGCCCATCAGGCGGTCCTGCGCGCTGCCGGACGCATACTGCTGGGGAAGGTTGGACGCGCGCTCCAGCAGGGCCTGCATGAACGGAGTGATCGCCATCGCAGCGCATTGCGTTGGCAGTTCCGGAGCCGCCCCGGGTTCCACGAACACCACGAAGCCGTGCGGCCGTCCACTGCTGCTGGCGCGATGGGACAACCCACCGGGGATCCAGATCGCGCCCTGTGGCGGAACCACCCACAGGCCAGCCGCGGTCTCCAGCATGATCAAGCCACGCGTGGCGACCAGCAGCTGCGCCTTCCGATGCGCATGGAAGGGCATCTGCCAGGCATCTGGAATGGGGTCCAGCCCAAGCACCATCACCGGAAGATCGACACGGTCCGGATAGTCGGGCCCAACCTCGCTCAGCCCCGCAATCGAAATCTCCACGCTGGTACCTACGCCCCAAAGCCACGCCGGGCAGCACGGTGGCGCTTACTCGTCATCGCGTGCCGATCCCGGTTCGCGCCTGTGCCAGACACAGATCAGCCCCATCAGGACATGGATGATGGGTGGATCCGTCCTTCCTGCTTCGGCAGCCAGTGCTTTCTCGCTCACGTTGGCATCCTCTCTGTTCGAGGATCGGTAGCGTAGGCGGCAAGCCGAAGGGCGTCATTCGACAGTTCCGCCAGGTGATTCACCAATCCGGCCATATCTTCAGCCGGGCCAGGCAATCACCACGTGGGCGCGAGCTACAACGCCGGAACCGTGATCCTCTGCAGGTCGAGCTTGGCCCGCAGGGCGTAGTGCTTGCGGGTAACCGGTACCACGCAGGTCAGGCGCGGGTCGACATAATCCTTGAACAGCGGCGGCCGCGGCGAAGACAGATAGAACGCGCGATCCTGCTTGACCGCTGCCGGCAGCAGAACCTCGCTGAGATCGCTGTCGGTGGCATCGGTCACGAGGCAGGGTGCATGCCGGAAGCCGAGCTTGCGCAGCAGGTACAAGCGATGGGAACCGTTGGTCAGGATGATACGGCTGCCAAAGCGCGTCGCACTGATCAGGTTGTCGCTGAAACCGAGATAGATGACGACGGCGTGGCTGGCTGCGCCGAATGGTTCATAGTTGGCGATGCCAGCCGGATCGAGGGTCGCCACGTCGAGGAAGCGCAGGTCGTTCGAGGTGGACGCGAAGGTGTAGCTGCCATCGGACTGGGTGAACCGCACTTCCGGATGTGCATGGCTGCCGCTGCGAGCGACAAGCTGCATGATCTCCTGCGCGGTGGGTGAGGCAGTCACTGCAGCCGCCAGCTGGTCGATGTGGCGAAGATTGATGCATTCCTGGAAGATCACCAGTCGATCGATCTCGACCATCTGCCAACGGCGCGGCAGGACACTCGTCATCCGATGCATCGAGGGTTGTCGCAGCGCCTGCTCAGCCAGCGGCAGCATTTCTTCCGGCAGCGCATGGATACCGATCGCGTCTGCCGCATCGCCTTCCTCCCGCTGCAGCCGCAGCACCTCGGCGCGGGCCGTCCGCCAATCCTCCACGAGCGCGGCCTCGTCGAAACTTGCCGGTGGGCAGCGCTCCCTGACGAAGCGGATGAACTTCGGCAGAGGAAACACTCCCTTCAACAGAAGCGTGGGATCCAGGCTGTCGTCACTGATCTCGGTGTTCATCCCTCTTGCCTCTCATGGGTCGTATCGACAACGGGCAGGTGGCGTCGTTCATCACGCCAAAATAATATGTTATATCGTAACATTTGAGTGCCTTGGCGGCAATCGCTGTGCAATGTGCGGCGATGGTGGCTTGGCTGCTCCGTATCCAATGCAACGCGATCCAATGCAATGCGTGGATACATCCACTGACTAGAGGAGATGTTCATGAACGAGCTGATTGAGCTGGGTGTAGTGGCAGGACAGCAGAACCCTGAAGAACAGGGCGTGGGTGGCGAACTGATCGAGCTCGGCTCGGTGGTTTCGGAAACGAAGGCGCACAACCACGGCACGTTGTGGGATGGCGTGTTCCCGACCACGTCGCCCTGATCTTCCGCACAACGTCGCATCTGCGGTGCATGCCCTGCATGCACCGCTTCTCCGGTTCCGACGCAGGAGCGCATGATGGAGCAGGCTGCCGCCCCTTACTTCCTGTCAAAGCACGCCCACGTCTGCGTCACCGGCGATGCCATGGTGATCCTGGATCAGGCCACGGGCAGGTATCTTTCCCTTGAAAGACGCGGCGCCGCAGGCCTTGGCAACCTCATTCTCGATTGGCCGCTGCGGTCCGATGGCGCAAGCATTCCCACGCTACTGCAGGCCCTGATCGACCGCCGTTTGATCACAGCAGACCCGCTGCAGGGCAAATCCGCCGCCAGCCCTGCCATTACGCTGCCACGGCATTGGGTGCGCGAGGGCGCGCCTCGTGGCCGTCCACCGATCATGGCGCGGGACCTGCGTCGTTTCATTGTCTCGTGTGCCTATGCCGCCTGCAGCAGAACATTCCTTCCTTTCAGTGCCACGGTGTCTGCCGCGAGCCGTCGAACGGATCACGACCACGACACGCACGTGAGCATCGAAGAACTGGCGTCGCGGGTTCGGGTGTTCGACTGGCTTCGACCCTTGGCCTTCAGGAAGACCGATGAGTGCTTTCTCTACTGCCTGGCGATGCGCGAGTTCCTGTCGAAGTACGGCATCGTTCCGCGCTGGGTGTTCGCGGTCAGAACCCAGCCGTTCGCCGCGCATTGCTGGCTGCAGCATGGCGATCAGGTGCTGACCGACATTCCCTTCAACCTGCGCCGGATGGTTCCCATCCTGGTGCTGTAACGAAACCTGCCATGTACCGATACATCGCCGTGCTCTGGAACACCCACTCGGAATCCGCGACGGCGCAGGCGGAACGAATCGTGGAGAGGATCGGCGCCAGGCTGCCCGGCATTGCCTGCGTGATGAATGGCAATGGCGCAGCGATCCATGCGCAGAGTGACAACCACGGCTATTTCGAATGCCGTCGTGCGAACTCCCTGGTAGTACTCGGCAAGCTGTTCCACAAGGATTTCGGCGCAGGCACCGTGCCTGGTTGCGTGAGCCTGGATGCCGAGACAGCGGACGACGCCTGCAGCAGCCAGGGGCGCAGCATCGTCGAACGGTGCTGGGGCCGCTACGTGGCGCTGGGCTTCCAGCAGGAAACTTCGAGCTGGTTCGTCCTGCGCGATCCCACTGCGGAGATCCCGTGCTACATGACCACAGTGGGCCAGCTGACGGTGGTCTTCTCCAACATGGAAGACTGCCTGTTGCTGGGCTTGCGCGATTTCAACGTCGACTGGTCGTTCCTGTCCTATTCGCTGCTGTATCCGTTTCGTGATGGCCTGCAGACCGGCTTTGAGGAAGTCACTGCCGTCGAAGCCGGTGAGGCGATTTCGATCCGGAACGGCGAACCGGTGGGCCGGCAGTGCCAGTGGGACGTGGTGCGGATGGCCCGCGATGAACCGATCGAGGACATTGAGGAGGCCGTGCAACTGGCCCGTTCGACGCTGCTGGGCTGTATCGGCGCGCTGGCCAGCCAGCACCGGCGCATCCAGCTGCAGCTGTCGGGCGGACTGGACTCCTCGATCATCCTGGCCGGTCTGCTGCACGCGCCCTCGGCGCCCGAGGTGACCTGCATCCATCATTACGATGACGGCATCGGTGCCGATGAACGGCTGTTCGCACGCATGGCCGTGGCAGGGGTCCGTGAATCGTCGGGCAGGAACTGCGAATTCATCGAGTACCGGCGGCAGCCACACTGCGCGTTGGAAGAGATCATGGCCTTCCCGCGCACGGCCCGGCCGGCGCATTGCTCCGGCTATCTGCTCCATCGCCGTGACGTGGACTTCGACGGCAACACCGTGCAGTTCACCGGCGTCGGCGGCGACGCGGTGTTCCTGCGCTTCAAGGGCAACGCCGCTGCGATCGACTACGCCTGGCGACGTGGCATCGACCGGACGTTCTTTCGCGTGGCGTTCGAAACCGCGCAGTCCGGCGATTCTCTGTACGGTGTACTGAAGGACGCGGCCGTGCATGGCCTGCTGAAGCGGCCGGGCAGCATCAATGGCCGTTGGGGCAAGCCCTGCCCATGGGTGCGGGTGGACCGCGCCGAACAGGATGGCATGCAGCCGGCCTGGTTGCGGCATGCGCAGGCGCAGGGCCATCTCGTATCACCCTACAAGCTGGCCCATATCGGCCGGATGGTATTCCCGACCAGCGTCCTTGATCCGTTCGAAGGCGCCGGCCACTGGCATGGTGTATCGCCGATCAGTGCGCAGCCGCTTGTTGAACTGTTCGCGCGCATCCCGCTGCACCTGCTCATCGCGGACGCAGAAGACCGCACCATCGCGCGGCGTGCAATGAAGGGACTGTTGCCGGATGCGCTGCTGTCGCGGAAGGTAAAATCCTATCTGGATGATCACTCCGTGGCGGTCACCCAGGGGCACCAGCGGTTCATCAGGAATCTGCTGGTTGACGGCATGCTGGCCAAGCGCGGCTATCTCGACAGCGCGCTGGCCGATACGGGTATCCAGCAGGTCAGTCCGGATCACTCGTCGCAGGTGCTGGGCATCTTCGGCCCTCAGATCAACATCGAGGCGTGGCTGCGGCGCTGGTCCGGCCACGCAGGCGAGCCGGTTGCCGGAGCCGCCTAGGCGCTCCGGCTCATCTCTTCCAGATAGAGATTCTCAAGATCGTTCGCGGTGATCGCGCTGGCATCCAGCGTCCTGCGCAGGCGCCCGGCCTGCATCAGGCCAATCGTGGTCGCGACTTCACGGGCGCGGAACAGATCGTGGGTGGCCATCAGGATCGCCGTGCCGCTATCGCGCTGCCGCACGATCAGCTCATGGAACTCGGCTGACGCCGCAGGATCCAGGCCCGAGGTGGGTTCATCGAGAAGCAGCGCCCTGGCTTCCTTGACGATGGCCAGTGCGATGCCGACCTTCTGCCGCATGCCCTTGGAATAGAGACCCACGCGTCGCCCGAATGCGTCGGTCGCCAGGCCGGCGGACCTGAGTGCGTCCTTCAGTCGCGCAGGCGAGCGTTCCTCGACACCGGCCAGGCGGGCGAAATAGTCCAGATTCTCGTAGCCGGTCAGCTCGTCGTACAGCGCCACGGTCTCGGGGATGTACAGCAGCCGTCGGCGTACCTCCTGCGGCCGCTGCTGCGCACTGAGACCGTCCACTTCGGCCGCACCGGAGGTGGGTTTCAGAAAGCCAAGGAACAGCTTGATGGTCGTCGACTTGCCGGCGCCGTTGGCGCCCAGCAGGCAGAAGATCTCGCCGGGCCGCACCTCGAAGCTGACATCATCCAGCGCCCGATGTGCACCGTGTTCCATGACCAGGCTTTTTGCAGACAGCATGTGGACGTCTCCTCAGGGCGTTGCCAGCCGGCTGCGCAGTGCTCCGGCCGCAAGCAGGACAAGCAGGGTGGCGATGATCAAGGCAGCAAGATCGGCCAGGACACCGGACCGGACGACGCCCACGTGCTCGCGGTATTGGAAGCGGGGCAGTGCGTCGTACTCTTCAAGGGTCTGCGGCGCGTCACGGTCCAGATAGGCCTTGTGCAACAGCCTTCGTGCCTGCCAGAAGGTGTGGACCTGATGCTGGAAGTCGAGCGCGCGGTCGGCATCCGAGCCTGCGATTCGGTCAAGCGCGTCCTGCGTTGCCACGGCCGGCAGCAGCAGCCGCAGCCGGTCCAGAAGCTGGCGATGTGCGGCCTCGGCCTGCGCATGCGAGACCATCAAACGGGCCAGTTCCCGGTCGGCCGCAACGCGGTCGGCATAGGCCTGGCGCACTGTATCGGGGATGAGGGATGACGAAGAAGCCAGTGGCACCGAGTTCGCATGCTCACGTTGCTGGCGCTTGGCGATATCGGACTGCATCGCTTTCACTTCGGTGGCGAACTGCATCTGTGACGGCGGCGGCGCGATCAGGTTCACCGTGGCCAGGGTCAGCGACGGTGCCATGACCACGATCAGCAGCCACAGCGCGCCAGCGGCGATGGCCGCCTCGGTGGTGCGCCGGGCAAGGCAACCGATCAGCAGTGCAAGGGCCAGCCAGAACGCGCCGTAGAGGAGGACGGTCAGCGCCAGCACGGCCAGGCCCGCAGGACTGTGCGCGCCGGCCCCGATCGCCACCGCGAGGATGATGGCCAGTGCGGGCAGCAGCACCGCCAGGCCACGGGCCAGCAACTTGACCACCAGAAGCCGTGTTGCTGACACCGGCTGCGACAGCACCAGCGCAGCGATGCCACGCTCGCGCTCGCGGGACCACAGATCATGGGTGACGACGAGAATGACCAGCGGCAGCAGGAAGACGATCACGAACGCCAGGTCGAACCGTCCCGCAGCCCGTGCTGCCGGATTGCCGATGTCGGCCCAGACGTGCTTGAGCAGCTGGGTCGGATCGCCCAGCGCGACCACATCGGCGGTGTACGGATAGGCGTCTGCCTGGCCGATCGACAGCGCTGCCATGGCGCCGGGCGGAAGCACCGGCTGGGCGCGGGGCAGCACCGAGGGCGCCTTGCCGACGAATGCCCGGCTGCGCTCCTTCGTCTGTTGCTCTTCCTGCTTGATCAGGGCGATGGCCGCCTCACGCTGGTCCACCCATGCGCGGCCGTTCCACGCGGCGTAGGCACCCAGCCCGAGCAGCAGGACAAGCAGCACCGGCAGCGCTCGATCACGCAGCAATCGGCGGATCTCGTAGCGTGCAATCGACGCAACGCTCATGGCGATCTCCCCAGCCGCCGCGCCGAGAGGGCGACCACCGCGCAACCCAGCAGCAGCCAGGCCAGCAGAATGGCGAGATTCACGCCTTGCGCGGCAGCGATGCCAGCCAGGGTCTGCTGTGGTGGCCGGTACTGCACCGACCGGGTGATGCCGGCGATGTCGGCCACGTGCTTCCCGCCCTGTGGTGCCTTGTGCAGCTTTACTTCCTGGTTGAGTGCCTGGATCAACCGATAGCGGTAGTCCTCCACGCCGCGCAGGAATGCCAGATGCGCCGGGAAATCCGTGCCGGCGATGGCGCGCGACCAGGACTGCAGCGCCAGTGTCGGCGAGGCAAGGCCAAACAGGCGCTGGATGGCGTCCTGCTGCTGGTAGGTGGCATGCAGGCGATCGAAATGGCGATTGTAGACGCGCGTCGAGTTGGCCTCGGCAAACTCAAGCGCCACGCCGCGGAAGTTCAGCGGCAGGTCGTCAACGCTGTCGACGCGGTAGCGTGCCATCAACGCGGCGCGCAGGGCATCAAGGCGTTTGTCGGCCGGGTCATGGCCATCCACGCCGTTCTCCGCTTCCTCGGTCACGCCGGCCCTGAACGACGGTGCCGAAGGAGTCGGGTACAGAGACTCGGCGACCGCAGGCGCCACCCTCGGCAGCAGCAGTGTGGACACCACCCAGAAGCCCAGCAGCACGACCAGTGACGTTCGTGCCGAGCCGGCAAGTGCCGACACCCCCACGGTTAGTGCACAGAACACCAGCAGATAGAGCAGGTAGGCGGTAGCCAGTGCGAGCAGGGCGGCAAGATCCGTGGCGCCGCCGTACTGGATGGACAGCCCCGGAAGACTGATCAGCAGCATGGCCATCACCAGCAGCAGCGAGGCGGCCGCCAGGGCAATCAAGCGTCCAGAGATCAGCACGCCGGCCGAGGCGCCGGTACCGAGTTCCTGGCGCAGCGTCTCGCGGGCCACATCGCCGGACAGTGTGGCGAAGCCGGCCAGGATGATCAGCAGCGGCGCCACGACCTGCAGCGCCCACGCCGCAGAGAAACCCTCGAAGCGGCTGAGTGCGGTGCCGCCATCCACGGCGCGGTGCCTGGCCGGGTTCTGTGCGTGGCCCTCGATGAACACCGAGGTTCCCAGGTAATCCGTCAGCCCCGGGTCCAGTGCAGCCAGGGGCCGCACCGGGGCAGCAATGGCACGCCCCACATGTGCTGCGCTATGCGGGTCGATCGTGCCCTGGCTGTCCCAGAGCCGCGCCTCTTCCTCGCTCATTGCCTGGCGCTCCTGCGCCTGCAGGGTAAGGCGTGCAGCACTGCTGAGCACCGACGCACCTGCAATGGACAAGAGGGCGAGGGCGAGCCACAGCACGCGCCGCTCTCGCCACATCAGCGTGAGCTGGGTTGCCGCGACAGCGAACGCCTGCTGGATGGCGACTACGGACCGCGACTGGGCAGGGGAGTCGGCGCGCATGCGGGGGCCTACCAGCGGTGCGTCAGCGTCATGGACAGGAAGCGGCCCAGCGCTGTCGCATTGGTGGGGTCGTAGCCGGTATTGATGCTGTTGACGACGAACGGCGGATCCCGGTCGAACAGGTTCTGCACGTTGAACGCAAGCGAGGTGCCACGCTGCGGGTCCGCCGATGCACCGAAGTGGTAGGCGAGGTTCAGATCGACCGTCGTCCAGGAGCTGACGTGGGGCCGGGCGACATTGGCGGGGTCGCGGTAACTGTCCACGTAGTTCACGAAGATCCCCGCCGCGGCCTGCTGCCGGCTCAGCACGACACCGCCACGCATCTTCAGGTCCACCGGGTAGTACACCGAATTCACCGCATCCACCTCGGGTGACGTACTGGTCACACGACGCTTTGATTCGATGATGTACTGCCCGGCCAGGCTCGTCGCGATGTGGATCTGGCCGGCGTCGAACCCATAGGATCCGCTGAAGTCGACACCACGCTGCCGGGTAAAGGCGTTGTTGCGGAAGCGGTTGTCGAGGATCACCTGGCTGTTGGTTTCGTCCATGCCTGGCGGCAACGCGTACGGCCCCACGCGCGAGACGAACAGGCCCAGGCCAGACACGCCCAGCTGGCGTGCCTGCTGGATCTGCTGTTGCGTGGGATTGGTGGTCAGGATGTCTGCATAAGGTGCGGTTGACTGCTGGAACAGCGACGGGAAGCTGCCGCCGAAACCACTGCCGATGCGGTCAGCGTATTCAATGTGGTAGTAGTTCGCGTCGATCTTGAGGCCGGGCACGGACGGCGGCGCGAACGAGAAGCCGCCGGTCCAGGTCTTGGCACGCTCAGACCCCAGATCCGGATTGCCGTTGGACAGCATCATCAGGATCGTATTGCCAGCGGGCGCGCCTGGGTTGGGCACGTTCGCCACCACCACGGTGTTGTTCAGCTGCATGTCCTGGTACACCGGCGCCCGGTAGGAACGGCCATAGCTGGTGCGGAACGAAAGCCCCTGGGTCGTCTCCCACAGCAGGCCGAACTTGGGATTCAGCGTGGAACCGAAATCGCTGTAGTCGTCGTAGCGTGCTGCCGCGGTCAGGGACAGGCTGCGCACGCCCGGCAGATCCTTCAGCAGCGGAACGTTGAGCTCGGCAAAGGCGGACCTCACGGTGCGCTGCAGGTCGAGTGGCTTTTCCAGGCCGCGGTGATCGATCAGTTCATAGCCGTCGCGGCGGTAACCCGCGCCGAATGCCGCGCGGACCCCACCGGCGGGCAGGGTGAACAGCTCGCCGTCGGCGACCAGGTCCAGGTAGCGCGATTCGGAGTTGGTATTGGTGGGCGGTGCGGTACTGGCCGAGCTGCCGGTGATGGTCGTGCGCTGGTAGGACACATCGCTCCTGCCGAACCCCGAATCCAGGCGCGCCTGCCACCCGCGCGGAAGATCCAGCGTGAGTCCGGCGAACAGGTCGAACTGCCGCGTGTGCGGGAACAACCGGGTTTCGTCGGCGGTGCCGGAAATGGTGGTATCCATCTCGCGCTTGGCGAACGAGCCGGTCATGTTCAGGGTCAGCACATCGCTGAGCTGCTGCACACCGTCCACATACAGGCTGTGGCGCTTGGATCCCGGGTAGAGGTCGTACGGCTTGACCCGCACGTTCTTCGAGAAATCCTTGTCGACTGCCGGCAGGTTGCTCTGCTTCAGGAACTCGTAGCTGGCCAGCACATGGCCGCCATCCCATGACCAGCCTGCCGACTGCGATGCCTGGTACTCTTCCATGCCGCCGGCGGTGACGGCGCCATAGCGCACAGCAGTTTCGTACCCGGTGAAGTCGCGGCGCAGGACGATGTTGACCACGCCGCCGACCGCATCGGTGCCATAGATGGCCGAGGCACCATCGGTGAGGATCTCAACGCGTTCCACCGCGCTCAACGGTATCAGCGAGACATCCACGTACTGGTAGCGGTTCGACGAGGTCACGCGATGGCCGTTGATCAGGGTCAACGTGGTGCCGGTTCCCAGGCCGCGCAGGTTGATGGCGGTGCCCTGGCCGAAGTTGTTGCCGGTATCGCGGTCGACGCCAAGGTTGGCGACGTTGGCACCATTGGCGCCACCGCCGAAGTTCTGCGGCAGTTTCTCGAACAGCTGCTGCACGGTAGCCACGCCGGTGCGGTCGATGGCCTCCTTGTCGATCACGATGATCGGGGATGCGCCGCCGCCAATGGCATCGCGGATGTTGCTGCCGACCACCAGCACCTGGTCCAGGGTCGCAGTCGGTGCCTTGGGCGCTGCGCCTGCCGCTTTCGAACCGCGGTCATTGCCGGAGTTCTGGGCCAGTGCGGGCAGGCTGGCCAGCAGTGCAGCGGCAATGCTGAGGGCCATGAGTGCGCGTGGCGCGGCAGCGGATACGTTCGTCATTCCCCGATCCATCGATCCCATCCGAAAGTGGCCTGCGACGTGGCTACGCCGCTCCGAATAGATATGTTATAGCATATCATTCAAGGGTTGAATCCACGCCGGAACAAGGCCGATGAAGAAGACTGCTGTTCCGCCACCCGTCGCTGAGATCCTGGGCGCGTACTGGAAGGCTGACTGCAGGCTGCTGCTGCTCATCGCCGGCAGTGTCCTGCTGTCCAGCCTGGCCAGCGTTGCTGCGCCGTACCTTTTCTCGCGCCTGATCGACCGGTTGCCCATCGACGGGGCCAGCGCCCTGGCGGGGGGATTCCTGCTCTACGCCATCATCCTGGGCGCGGCCAGCGCCCTGCAGAACACGGTGCAGTACCTGTCGTTCCTCAGCGGCGAGAACCTCGGCTTCATCACCAGTACCCGCTACTTCGCCCGTCTGCTGAAGAAGACCAACAGCTTCTTCCTGGACTACAACGCCGCCGAGCTGCAAGTAGCAGGGGAGAAAGGCCGTGGCGCGCTGAAGATCGTGGTGCAGCTTGGGTTGGTGGCCTTCATTCCCAGTGCGCTGCAGATTGTGCTGACCCTGATCACGCTGGGCGCGCTGATCAACCTGCAGGTGGTGCTGATCGTGCTGGTCTACGGCACGGTGGCTGTCACCGTTTCCGCGATTGCTACCCGGCGTGCCCGCATCCATCGCGAAGCGGCGGTCGAGGCCGGGCAGCAGAACGCGCGCTTCGTCGGCAATGCCATGAATGCCATGGAGACGCTGCGCCAGTTCGGCGGCAGCGCCTGGATGGTGCAGCGCTTCGAGCAGAAGGCCCAGGAGGTGCGCGACAGCTGGCGCGCCTATGTACTGCAGCGGATCGGCTTCATTGCGCTGCTGGGCATCGGCCTGGCGGTCGAGTTCATCGTTACCTTCCACCTGTTGCTGCCGCGCTACCAGAGCGGCGGCCTGAGCGTCGGCGACATCGTCCTGTTCAACCTGCTGCTGCTCCAGCTCAACATGCCGTTCGAGATGATCGCCCGTTCGATCGATGACGTCGCGCGCTCGTGGAGCATGCTGGCCCCGCTTTCCACCCTCTGGGCAGCGCCCGAGGAGCGACAGGCAGCCGATGCCCAGCGCTTTGCGGGTGAAAGCGGCGGGCTGGCGTTCGAGCGGGTCAGCTACCGCTATGGCAACGGTCGCGGGGTAAGCGATGTCTCCTTCGAGGCCGGACGTGGCGGCATCAATTTCCTGATCGGGCCAACCGGGGCAGGGAAGTCGACGCTGTTCAAGCTTGCCCTGAATTCGATCGATCCCCAGCGTGGCCGGATCCTGGTCGATGGTGTTGACCTGTCCCGGATCGACCGTGCGGCGTGGCATGCCGCCGTCGCGGTGGTTCCGCAGGATGTCATCCTGCTCAACGAAAGCCTGGCCGACAACATCCTGCTGGGGCGCGCGCGTGACGATGATCGGCTGCGGCATGCCGCACGCAAGGCGTCGATCCTGCCGCTGATCGAGGCACTGCCCGAGGGCCTTGAAACCACGGTGGGCGAGCGCGGCCTGAAGTTGTCCGGCGGTGAACGCCAACGCATCGCGATAGCCCGTGCACTGTATGGCGAGCCGGCAATCCTGTTCCTGGACGAGGCAAGCTCTGCGCTGGATGAAGCCACCGAGCGCGAGATCATGGGGCATATCCGCGCACTGGCGAATGACGTAACCGTAGTGGCCATCACCCATCGACGCGGCATCGTGAGCAAGACTGACCGGGTGATTGATCTCGAGGGTGATCGCTGAGCGGTTTGGTCATGGCGACCGAACCCTGCCCGACTAGAGCAGCAACAGCGCCCCGATCAGCGCAGGCGGCATCACCAGCGCGCCGACGCGCAGGAAGTCGAGCGCGCTGACATGCTCGCCCTCGCGGCGCAGCGCCACCAGCCACAGCATCGTGGCCAACGAGCCGGTCACCGACAGGTTGGGGCCCAGGTCCACGCCGACCAGCAATGCGGCGCGGGTCTGTGCCGGCAGATCGGCCATCTGGCCCAGCGAGCCTGCGGCCAGGCCGACCGGCAGATTGTTGGCCACGTTGCTCAGCAATGCCGCCGCGCCACCGGCCAGCCAGCTGGCCCGGTGTGGCGATGCCTGCGCCACGGCCTGCAGCGCGCTGGCCGCCGTCTGGATGACACCGGTCTGGGCCACCGCTTCCACCAGCACGAACAGGCCGGCCACCAGCGGCAGTACGCCCCATGACACATGGCGCAGCAGCGGCAACGGACTGCGCCGCTGGCGCATCGCCACCACCGCCACGCTCAGTGTGCCTGCGCAGAACGTGGCCAGGCCGAGCGGGCCATTCAGCGCGGAGGTCACCAGCAGCACGGTGCCGGTGAACAGCACGCCCAGTGCGCTGAGCCGGCCGCCTTCGGTCAGCGGGCGATATTCCGGGGCTGCCACCAGTGGCTGCGCGATCTCGCGCCGATGCACCCAGCGCAGCACCAGGTAGGTGGCACCGATGGCGGCCAGCGACGGCAGCGCGAACTGTGCCAGCCATTGCGTCAGCGGGGGCATGTGCTGGCCGTACACCACCAGGTTGGCCGGGTTGGAAATGGGCAGCACGAAGCTGGCCGCGTTGGCGATGAACGCACAGACGAACAGATAGGGCAGGGGGTTGGCGCGGGCGGCCTTGCAGGCGGCGTAGACCGCCGGGGTCAGCACCACCGCCGTGGCATCGTTGGAAAGGAACACGGTCACCAGCGTGCCGACCAGGAACACCAGGTCGAACAGGCGTCGTCCCGAGCCACCCGCATGGCGGACCGCGTACAACGCCAGCCAGTCGAACAGCCCTTCGCGGCGGGCCAGCTCGGCCAGCACCATCATGCCGGCCAGGAACAGATAGACATCGCGCCCCTCGGCCACCGCGTGCAAGGTCGTGCCGAACGACACCGCTCCCAGCAGTGGAAGCAGAAGCGCAGCCCCCAGTGCCCACACGTACTCCGGAATGCGGAATGGCCGGAACAGCAGGCCTACGGTGGCAACGGCCACGGCCACCCAGATGAGGAAAGAGGAGTAGGAAGCGAGCATCGGGCGGGGTATCTCAACGGCGCCGACGCGTACCTCGCAGGAACGCGCCCGCTGCAATCACGGCAGTTCGGGGAAGGCCGCATCATACTCCGTGAGGTGCACCCGAGCTGTAGAGCCGAGCCCATGCTCGGCTGCTTGCCGCGTGGCCCCGGCACCCACGCTCCGCGAACGTTTTCTTCGGGCGCTCTTCACCGTCGCTCCGCTTAGAGTGAAGGCCACTCATGGCGCCAAGCGTGGAATCAACGATGTCCGAGTACCGGGACTGGATCTTCAATGCCAACGGCCGAACCCTGGTGGCCCGGGTGGAGCTGGATGGCGACGGCGGCGGCACCATCAACCGCTACCAGTTGACTCCGGGTCCCGCGCAGTCCGGGCTGTGCATCAAGGTGGCCTCGCAGGCCGAAGCCGCAAAGAAGCTCGAAACCGAGGTGGCGAAGCTGCTAGGGCCGCAGTGGTGAAGAGGCCGTAGCTGGGAGCTGAAGCTGCAGCGTTGCTTCGGCCACCCGCAATCTCAGTCCGTGCGACGGCCAATCGTATTCTTCCGGCCATGCATTCGCCTTCCGACCCTGCAGATTTCATGACGGCCCCCCGGCCCTCCGGCTGGGTGCAAAGCGGTGACCGCTGGGATCTGTGGTGGAACGGCCGCTCCGTGGCCATCATCGTGCCGCATGCCGTGTTGGGTTTCCGCCTGCTCCTGGACGTGCGGAAATCACCCCAGCCCAAGGTGGTGGCCGCCGCGAATGCTCGGCAGGCCAAGCGCTACGCCGAGCGCTGGTGCGCCGCCCGGCTCTGCCCGCAGTTGCGGTTGCGCGATGCGGTGGCGCGGCTGGTAGATGCCGTTACTCCACTTCCAATGACGTCCACGCGGCAGCAGCGGCAGCAGGCGCGGCGCCTGGCCGAGGCTGGGTCGCACGAGATGGGCCGGATCAAGGAGGCGCTGGCGTCGAGGCCCTCAGTGATGCTGACCAAGGCCGAGGTGCCGGGGCGGGGTGGAGCCTGGCCGATACCAGGCCAGGCTCCGTCAACCCGACGCCCGGATGGGAGGGTGTTCCCGGCCGGGGCTACGCCAAGAGCTCCTCGCGCACGATCTTCGCCCCTGCGCTGAGCGCCTGCAGCTTGCCCCGTGCCACCTCGCGCGCCAGTGGTGCCATGCCACAGTTGGTACTCGGGTAGAGCTTGTCGGCATCCACGAACTGCAGCGCCTTGCGCAGGGTGTTGGCCACTTCCTCAGCCGTCTCCACCTTGCTGGAGGCCACGTCGATGGCGCCGACCATCACCTTCTTGCCGCGCACCAGCTCGATCAGATCGATCGGTACGTGCGAGTTGTGGCATTCCAGCGAGATGATGTCGAGGTTGGAGGTCTGCAGCTTCGGGAAAGACTCCTCGTACTGGCGCCATTCCGATCCCAGGGTCTGCTTCCAGTCGGTGTTGGCCTTGATGCCGTAGCCATAACAGATGTGCACGGCGGTCTCGCACTTCAGCCCTTCGATCGCACGTTCCAGCGCGGCCACGCCCCAGTCGTTCACTTCGTCGAAGAACACGTTGAAGGCGGGCTCGTCGAACTGGATGATGTCGACGCCAGCGGCTTCCAGCTCCTTCGCTTCCTCGTTGAGGATCTTCGCGAATTCCCAGGCCAGCTTCTCGCGGCTCTTGTAGTGCGCGTCGTACAGGGTGTCGATCATGGTCATCGGGCCGGGCAGGGCCCACTTGATCGGTTGCGTGGTCTGCCGGCGCAGGAACTTCGCATCCTCCACGAACACCGGCTTCGGGCGGCTCACGGCGCCGACTACGGTTGGTACGCTGGCGTCGTAACGGTTGCGGATGCGCACGGTTTCGCGTTTCTCGAAATCGACGCCGTTCAGGTGCTCGATGAAGGTCGTGACGAAGTGCTGGCGGGTCTGCTCACCGTCGCTGACGATATCGATGCCGGCGTGCTGCTGCTCCTGCAGGGACAGGCACAGGGCATCCTGCTTGCCTTCGGTCAGGCCTTCGTCCTGCAGCTTCCAGGGCGACCAGAGCTTTTCGGGCTCTGCCAACCAGGAGGGCTTGGGCAGGCTGCCGGCGGTGGAGGTGGGGAGCAGTTTCTTCGTCGACATTGCGTCTTGTGTCCTGAGGGGCGAATGGGAAATCGATGGATCAGCGGGCAGCCCACTGCTCAAGCACGGCGCGGTACGGCTTGATGAAGTGTTCTTCGGTGAACTTGCCCTGTTTGACCGCCAGCTGGCTGCGCTCTTCGCGGTCGTAGACGATGCGGGTGGACGAATAGTCCTGGTGCTTCAGGCTGGGCTGGTAGACCTTGCCGGCCACGGAATTTGCGTTGTAGATCTCCGGGCGATAGATCTTCTGGAACGCCTCCATCGTGCTGACGGTGCCGATCAGTTCCAGGTTCGAGTAATCGCCCAGCAGGTCGCCCTGGAAGTAGAACGCCAGCGGCGCGACGCTGCCCGGCGGCATGAAGTAGCGCACCTGCAGGCCCATCTTGTCGAAGTACTGGTCGGTGGGGGAGAACTCGCCCTGGCGGTACTCCACGCCCAGGATCGGATGGTGGTTCTCGGTACGATGGTAGGTCTTGCTGCTGGAGACGCTGATGCAGATCACCGGCCCCTTGCTGAAGTTGGCACGGTAGGCCTCCGATTCCAGGAAGTGCTGGAACAGCTTGCCGTGCAGGTCGCCGAAGCCTTCCGGAATGCCGAAGGTGGCCTTGCCCTCATTGCTGGCCGGCAGCACCACGCTGAAATCGTAGTCACGCACATAGGACGAGAAGTTGTTGCCGACGATGCCCTCGGTGCGAGCGCCGGTACGCGTGTCGACAATGGTCGGGCGCAGCACTTCGATCAGCGGGAACGGATCGCTGCCATCACCGCCATCGATGTGCATCTCCACCGAGATGATGTCCAGCTCAACAGCGTAACGGTCTGCACTCGGGTTGTCCCAGTGCGCCAGATCGTTGAAGCGGTTGTTGATCATGCTGATCGTGTTGCGCAGGTTTTCCCGGCGGGACTCGCCGCGAGCCAGGTTGGCGAAGTTGGTGGTGATGCGCGTGCCGTCAGCGGGCTGGTAGTCCTCGTTGAAGGGGATGCGCGTGATGCTGAAGGTGAAGTTCTCGGTCGTCATGGGCGGCGTTCCGGGTTGCGGGGGTGACATCCGAATGCGGGTCGCTGGCATTCGGCATTCAAAGGACTGCAGCGGCCTCGGCATTGGCAGGCGCTGCGCGATGGGACAGGGCAAGCAGGGGCATCGCCCGCTGCACCGCCAGCCGTGCGCGCTGGATCAGGGCGTCGTTGTGCACGCGGCCATCAGCGAAATCACGGTCGGTGGCGTACACGCCCAGGGGCAGGGTGCGGGCCTGGAAGAAGCTGAAGAGCGGCCGCAGCTGGTGGTCGATCACCAGTGCGTGGCGCTCGCTGCCGCCGGTGGCGGCCAGCAGGATGGGGGTGTCGACCAGCGCATCCTGGTGGATGAAGTCGAAGAAGTGCTTGAACAGGCCGGTGTACGAGCCGCGGTAGACCGGCGTGGCAACCACCAGTACGTCTGCCTGTTCAACGGCCACCAGCTGCCGCTCGACACCCTCGGGCAGCTGCGAGCGCCATAGCGCACCGGCCAGCTGCGGCGCCAGTTCGCCCAGCTCGATCAGGTGCGGCTCGCAGGCAACGTCCTCGCCGATCAGGTCCAGCAGGTGCTCAGCCAGGGTCGCAGCCCTGGAGGGGCGCTGCAGCCCGCCGGAAACGGCGACGATACGGAGGGGGCGGGTCATCTGTTCGCTTTCAGCAGGGGAGGGAGCTCCTTCGGGCGATCTGCGGGGGCGCAGTCCTGCAGGCCGGCGAGGTGACCGGGCTGGCAGGCAACCGAAGGCATGACCCGATCCTAGTCACGCCCTTCCATGACGTAAAATGGTATTACTTCACCAATCCATGAGCGGTATTCATCGTCATGCTGGAACGGATCCACCTCAGCATCGTGCAGCAGGTCGAGCAGCAGGGCTCGCTCACCGCCGCGGCCGGTGTACTCAACCTGACCCAGTCGGCGCTCAGCCACAGCATGAAGAAGCTGGAGCAGCAGCTGGGCACCGATGTCTGGCTGCGCGAAGGCCGCAGCCTGCGCCTGACCCAGGCCGGGCAATACCTGCTGGCGGTGGCCAATCGGGTGCTGCCGCAGCTGGACCTGGCCGAGGAGCGGCTGGGCCAGTTCGCCCAGGGCGAGCGCGGTGCACTGCGCATCGGCATGGAATGCCATCCCTGCTACCAGTGGTTGCTGAAGATCGTCTCGCCGTACCTGGCCGCGTGGCCGGACGTGGATGTGGACGTCAAGCAGAAGTTCCAGTTCGGCGGCATCGGCGCGCTGTTCGGCTACGAGATCGACCTGCTGGTCACGCCGGACCCGCTGCTGAAGCCGGGGCTGAAGTTCGTGCCGGTGTTCGACTACGAGCAGGTTCTGGTGGTGGCCAGGAACCACGCCCTGGCCAAGGTGGATCACGTAAAACCACGCCAGCTTGGCCAGGAAGTGCTGATCAGCTACCCGGTGCCGTTCGAGCGCCTGGACATCTACAACCAGTTCCTGCTGCCGGCGGGCATCACACCGCGGCGCCACAAGACCATCGAAACCACCGACATCATGATGCAGATGGTGGCCAGCGGTCGCGGCGTGGCTGCCATGCCGCGCTGGCTGGTGGAGGAGTATGCCGCGCGCATGGACGTGGTGCCGGTGCGCCTGGGTGCGAAAGGCATCCCCAAGCAGATCTACCTGGGCGCGCGTGAGGCCGATACGGGTATCGACTACCTGCAGGCCTTCGTCGAACTGGCGCGTAACAGCACGCCGGTTGCCAGCAACGCGCGCGGGGGCGGTTGATGTCTGCACGCACGCCTGACCGGGCGGAGGCCTTCATCAACGCGTTTTCGCTGGAAGTGAGCGCGAAGACCATGCCGGCACTGCGCGCCGAGGCGGCCCGCATCGCCCCCGGAACGACGATCTCGATCCCCTATCTGGCGAGCGAGGACGACGATGCCCGGCTGGCGGCGGCACGCACGGTGCGCGAGCTTGGCTTCGAGCCGATGCCACATCTCTCTGCCCGCCGCATCGGGTCGCGTGCAGCGCTTGAGCGGTTCATGGAGCGTGCCGCCAGCGAAGCCGGGGTAGCGAAGTGCCTGCTGATCGCGGGTGATCTTTCCACGCCCGCCGGGCCGTATGCCGACAGTACTTCGATCATCGAAACCGGTCTTCTTGAGCGTTGCGGCATCAAGGTTGTTGCCATGGGCGGGCATCCGGAAGGGCATCCGGTGATGAACGCCGAGGATCGGTGGCGCGTGCTGGAACGCAAGTGCCAGGCCATCGAGGCGCGGGGCATGGCGCCGCTGATCATCTCCCAGTTCGGCTTCGATGCCGGTGTCGTTCTGGCCTGGCTGGATGCGCTGCGTGCCCGCGGCATCACCGCTCCGGTGCTGGTCGGCGTGCCGGGGCCGGCGAGTATCGCGCGGCTGCTGCGCTACGCCGCGATGTGCGGCGTGGGGGCCAGCGCATCGATGCTGGCCCGGTACGGCATCTCGATCGGCCGGCTGCTGGGAACGGCAGGACCAGAGGTTTTCGTTGATAGGCTGGTAAATGGGTTGGAGAACACCCATGGCCAGGTCAGCCCGCATCTGTTCCCTTTTGGTGGCATTGTGCCGTCGCTGGAGTGGATTGAGCAGTACCGGCGGCGTGCCTCTGTCACCGGCCGCTGATGCCGTGCACATGGTTCCGCAACCAGTTTCCCTGTGTTCGTCGTCCAGTACGGGGCCTTGGTCACATGGCCTGCTGAGCATCCACGTGTTCAACTAGGCTTGCAGCAACTGACCGCAAGGACGAGGCTCCCATGGTTCGCTGGCTGTTCCTGGCGCTTGCCGCGCTGCCGTTCGCTGCTGGAGCGGTGGTCATCCGTCACGATGTGGACGATGCCCGATACCGGATCGATGGAACCGAGTTTCCTGCCCTGGCCGACATGCCGGGCGAAGGGCAGGGCGTTCTGATCGCGTCGCAGTGGGTGCTGACGGCAGCGCATGCCGCACCGATGGAGGGGATGGGGCAGACCATCGCCATCAATGGCAAGGACTACAGCGTGGAGCGCGTGGTCGTGCATCCCGGCTACAGGAGAATGCCCGACGCATTGGGCAAGGAGGCGCTGGCGACAGGGAGCCCGGCGAAGATACACGCGTTCCTGGCCACATCGGATGACATTGCACTGATCCGGCTCGCAGCGCCCGTGAACGATGTGCAGCCCGTCGTGCTGTATCGCAGCAGTGCCGAGGTCGCGCAGGTCGCCGCTTTGATCGGAAAGGGCGCCACCGGCAACGGTGCGATGGGACTGGTACCGGGCGGACCGCACCGCACCACGCTGCGTCGGGCATACAACGCGATTACCGGTGGCAATGATCGTTATCTCTGGTATCGGTTCGATGCCCCGCCGCAAGGTCTGCCACTTGAAGGCGTGTTGGGCAGCGGCGATAGCGGCGGTCCACTGGTGATCGAGGATCACGGCGTCTGGCAACTGGTTGGCCTGGGCTCCTGGATCACCGCTGCTCCCGAGCATGCCCTTGAAGCCGGCTTCTATGGCCAGGTGGTGCACAACGTCCGGGTATCGCGTTATGTGGATTGGATCGAGAGCACCCTCGGTGCGCCCGGTTACCGCCCAGCAACCCCCAATGACTGACAGCTGCCGCTGGCTGCAGGGCGCGTGAGTGCGAATAGTGAGCGCCATGGCGATGACGCCGCACCGCCACTTACCAAGGGGACTGGCCGTGAACATGCTGCAGCAACTCGCCTCGCAGACGCCGACCTGGGTCTGGCTGCTTCGTTTCGTGGCGACTGGACGCGGCGGGCAATGGGCTGGAGGCCGCAGGCTGAGCTTGATCTGGCCGTGACGCGTCTCGTCAAGCGCCAAGCCCCAGGACATTGGTGCATGGACGAGGGGGATGAACCGTTCACTCCGAGGGCCTACCTGGCAGGCACCACTTGGCGGATACTCAGGATGATCAACCAGAGGGCCGACGCTTGAGCGCCTCGATGCTTCCCAGAATCATCGGCTTCGATGTGCCACAACTACGTGAGCATGTGGACTTGTCCGCGGACGAAGCAATTACCGCTCTGCTGGATCTGGAGCCCGGTGCGCGATGGACGGAGCTGTTCGTCATGAAGTGCGAAGCCCTGGCATCTCAACTCTCACTGGCCGAAGTCCGTGTCGAGGGCTCGAAGATCTTCTTCTATGGGTCAATCAGCGACGCCCGCGGACTGGCAAGCGCAGTCATGTCCATTATGCACGTACTGAACGACCAGTTGATGCGAGAAGGAAATGATGTGGCTAGTCGACAGGGCGATGCCTGAGGTTGCCATTTCGATTGGACGGCTCGGTTACGGACAGAAGCATCCAGCATCCAGTGGCGATTTCTGCCGCGCCGGGATTACCGCGCAGGCTTGAACGCTTGGCGAGCCGTTCCTGCAGATCCTCGAGCCATGCTGAGCGTGTTCCATGAGGGTTCCTGACATAGATATCACACGCCAGCCGAATGACCGGGGCAACCTCGTGCCGGAAATTGACTGCGGGTAGCGCGCCCAGGTTGAACGCGGTTTCCCAGTGGGTGAGTTCACGGTCTACGTCGACGTAGTGCCTGCTTCTTGTGCGTTCCATTGCTGTTCTCCTTCAGGGAGATCACTGTACACCCCTTCGCAGGCCAGGCCTGTTCATGGCGCTCGTTCATCCGGGAGGGATCTGCGCACGTCGAGATAACGGATGGATGGGCACTGTCAACCGCAGCAGGGTGACAATGAGCATGACAAGTCAAGTTCCGGGCATGAGAAACCGAGTGATCCCGGCCGTGACATCCGTCACTAAGGCATAGGAAGAGGTCGCGCTCGGCGCGGCTACTTCCGCATTCATTGGGGAATGGCATGTCCTCCCGGTCCCAGGCTGTGAGTCTGATGACGAAGATCATGTTCCAGTGCCGTCCAGAGAAAACGACGACCATGGCGTGTTGCCGATTCTGTTGTGCGCCCAGCCATGGCGGAATGGAGTGTGCACGGTGCTTGACTGAGAAGCTTGGTGCAGCCATCGGGAATCGAGGGGTAGCGTTCAGTTGGTTGGAATCGTTCAGGGCTGTCCAGGAAGAAGAGATGCACGTTTTTCTATGTGCGAGGAAAGTCGACGGGTCAGCGTGGTAGGCGTCGCATTCGGAGCTGACATTGCCTGAGCGTATGCTTGAGGCTTCCAAGGGCACGGATCTACTGTGCTCCTCCAAAGCCGCGCACACTTGCCTGGACCCTGAGTTCTCAGTGATCCATGCAGAGGAATCCGGGAATCGCAATGGCCAGACTGGATCAAGCTCGACCGCCAGGGGTGCGCTGGCTGTTCTTTCGCCTTCGCAGCGGGCAGTCGATCAGTCCCGCAAGGCTGATGTCCGTCTGGTGCGAAGCTGCTGAATCGAACGAGTGCGCTGTACGCCGCGAGACCATTGACGGTGCTGGCTACGTGTATGCCCTTTATGCACCGAACGGTCTGCGCTCACCCCGCGGGGTTGAGCTGCGCATGAGGGCGCTTCTGGAGCAGGCAGGTTACGCCTTTACGATGGGTTCGCTGGCTGGAAGGCATCCGGGCGACGGGTAGATCATTGGCGCCGGCATTGCTCGAGCCAGTGGTGCCATATCTCCATTTCATCCATCAGCCCTGTAGCCCCGCAAGCCGGGCACATCAGTGTCGTGCCTGTCGGGCCCGCTCTGAGCCCGGCGCTCTCGGTCATTGAGGACCGCAGCCCACAGTTCTTGCATGTTGATCGCACCTGCTCGAGGTGGACGATTGCATCATTGCGCGCGAGAAGAAGTTGGATCGTGTGGATCCTGAAGGCATTGGGAGGATGCATGTGCCGAGCCGTCTGGGGGCTGGACTTGGGGGCGAAGCATTTCGCGCCTGGGAAGAGCCGTGAGACAGGAGTGTGGCACCTGCAGGTTAACGGTTGATCAAACCACGTCCGGCGACCTGCATTGCCAGGCATGCCACTCGGATTGCCATCACATGGATGCATTGGAGCTTTGGCGGCGACGGGGTGTTCATGCGGGGTGTTCATTTTCCGCTCTGAAAGCGACCTGTGAACAACAGGGGTGGGCGCATGCTGCTCATGCGGTGAATCCATCGCGATGGAGTAGACCATGAATGACTTTAAACGTGACGCCTCGAACTCGAACAAGCCCGCGGTTGCCGAACCGGACGCTGGGAAGCAGAAGCAGCAGGCACAGCAACTTCAGGACAAGGAGTCCAAGGACCGCCATGCCAACAAGGATGGATCGCACAAGCCGAACAAGTAATCTCGGCTGCAGGTAGTTGGAGGAGGGCGGCGCAGGCCTGCGTTGCCCCCTTTCTGTGGAAGGAGTAACGGGTGTGAGCAGGTTGAATGACAGAAGCACGGACGCGGAGGCCCTGATGGTACGCATTGCCTATCAGCTCCGAAGTCCCTCGGAGACCACATTGCTGCCTTGCAAGAGATGCCGCAGGCCGAGCCCTGGAGGCTACCTTTGTGCGAACTGTCTGTGTGACGATCTTGCGAGGGCTATCGAGAATCAGGGCGCAGCCAGCAGGTGGCTGTCTTCGGCGAAGATTGCCATGCAGGATGAGGAAACGGTTCTGCGCTACGCACGGAAGGTTTCTACGAGGTAGTTGTTGCCGCCCGCAGCGCTTTGCCAGCGTCGCAGGCGGCCTCGAACAGCTGGCATCGCCGCCTGGAGATGAGCAGGTACATCAGGCGGCAACTGTATTTCGAGGCGAACGTTCATCCTGGCGCCGCCGCCAGGTCAAGCGCGATGCGGTAGTGATGACCGTCGTCGCGGAGCAGCACGCTGAGATCCGGTTGCAGCGCGCCATCCACATGCAGCGTCGGCCGGCCCTGCGCACTGCGGGTCACCACGAATTCATAGAAGCTGCGGCCAAAGCGGTAGCTCAATTCGAATGACGGCCAGTGATCGGGCAGACACGGTTCAAGCGACAGACGATCACCCTCGCGACGTATGCCGAGCAGGGATTCGACCAACAGGCGATACATCCAGCCGGCCGACCCGGTATACCATGTCCAGCCGCCTCGCCCGACGTGCGGAGGCACGGCGTATACATCCGCCGCCAGCACATAGGGTTCGACGCGGTAGGTCTGGATCGCCTCCGGGTCCAGCGTGTGACTGAGCGGGTTGATCATGCCGGTCAGCTCCCAGGCACGTACCGCATCGCCCTGCTGTGCGAATGCCATCGCCGCCCACACGGCCGCGTGGGTGTACTGGCCGCCATTCTCGCGCACGCCCGGCACGTATCCACGAATGTAGCCGGGGTCCTCCGGGGTCTGGTCGAAGGGCGGATCGAGCAGCTGGATCAGCTTGGCGTCCTTTCGCACCAGGTGCGTGTACAGCGAATCCAGCGCCTGCGAGGCGCGCTCGGGCGCGGCGACGCCTGACAGCACCGACCAGCTCTGCGAGATCGAATCGATGCGGCACTCTTCGTTCTGTGACGAGCCCAGCGGGGTCCCGTTGTCGAACCAGGCGCGGCGATACCACGCCCCGTCCCAGGCATGGTGCTCGAGGTTCCGTCGCAGGCGTTCGGCCTGCTCCTGGCACCACTGCGCACGGGCTGCATCGCCGCGGGCATTGGCCAGCATGATGAAGCGACGAAGCGTGTCATGCAGGAAGAATCCCAGCCACACACTTTCTCCGCGCTGCTGGTCGCCAACGCGGTTCATGCCGTCGTTCCAATCACCGGTTCCCATCAACGGAAGGCCGCGCTCGCCGAGCAACCGGCAACCACGCTCGAGCGCAACGATGCAGTGGTCGTACAGTGTGCCGCGCTGCGTCGAGGGTGTGGGCATGTCGTAATACCCTTCCTCTTCCGCGGTCACCGCACGCCCCTCGATGAAACCGACCACTTCGTCCAGCACGCTGGAGTCGCCGGTGACTTCCAGATAGCGGCACGCGCCCTGGGGCAACCAGAGATAATCGTCCGAGCAGCGGGTGCGCACGCCGCGCCCTTGCGGTGGGTGCCACCAGTGCATCACATCACCTTCGGTGAACTGGTGTGCAGCGCATAGCAGCAGGTGATCGCGGGTCAGGTCCGGGCGGGCGTGTACCAGGGCGAGCGCGTCCTGCAGCTGGTCGCGGAAGCCGAATGCTCCGCCTGACTGATAGTAGCCACTGCGCGCCAGGTAGCGGCAACCCAGTGTCTGGTAGACCAGCCAGCCATTGGCCAATGCGTCCAACGCCGGGTCCGGTGTACGCACCTGCACCGTGGCCAGCACATTGCGCCAGTGGATGCGTACCGCGTCCAGCGCGTCGATGGCTTCCTGAGCCCCCTGGCGGCTTCGTGCCAGCGCCAGCGCTTCCTCGCGGTCGCGCCCCGCGCCAAGGCGGAATGTTGTTTCACTGCGATCGCCCGGGGCCAGCTCCAGCGGTACCTGGATCGCCGCGCAGGGATCCAGGCCCGCACCCAGGCGTCCATCCAGGCGTTCGCGCCGCAGCGCCGCAGGTGCTTGCAGGCTGCCGTTGCGGCCGATGAACTCCAGGCGATCACAGGTCCAGCCGCAGCCGTCTGCATCGGTGTCGAAGAAGGCCATCCGGCCGCCGAAATCGGTGTTGTAGGCATTGCGCGCCAGCAGCGCCCCGCTCTGGTGGTCGCGCTCGGTCGCCACGTGCATGCGCGACTTCGCCCGCAGGTCACCCATCACCCATTCGACGTAGCCGATGGCCGACAGCCGCCGTGTACTGCCCGACAGGTTGTGCAAGCGCAGGACCGAGAACTTCAGCGGCGCGGTGACGTCGACAAATACCCACAGCTCGCTGGCGATGCCGTCCTCGACATGCTCGTAGACCGTGTAGCCGAATCCGTGCCGTGTCCGGTACGCCCCGCTGCCCCTTCGCGGCAGCGGCATCGGCGACCAGACATGACCGGTCTCCTCGTCGCGCAGGTAGAACGCCTCGCCGCCCGTGTCCGACACCGGATCATTGAGCCAGGGCGTCATGCGGAATTCGTGTGCATTCTCGAACCACGTATAACCCGGCGCACTCTCGCTGACGACCGTGCCCAGGCGGGCGTTTGCGATCACGTTTGCCCAGGGCGCTGGCGTCGGCGTCCCTTCCCGCAGCACTACGACGTACTCGCGACCGTCCTCGCTGAAGCTGCCGGTACCGTTGTCGAACTGGCCGGTGCCGCGATGGGGAAGGAAAGGCCACGGGTCGTCCATCTCTTCATCGTGCCCGGCGCCCGGGGGCAAACCGACGTCGGGGCCCGAGTCGGCGACGATGGGCAACCCGGGAGCCGACTCCATCGAGAGCGCAAGTTCCTCCTGCACTGCCTGCGGCAACAGGGGCGGGATCCTTCGCGGGGGCAGCGGTTGTCGGCCGACCTGCGCGGCAAGGGTGCCGTCCTCGTCGCTGATCACCGCCCGCGCCACCGCCTGCAACAGGATGCGGTCCTCGTGGGTCATGTTCTGCACCGGCCGCACGAAAATGCCGCCGGGGCGATCAAGCAGGCCTGTCTCCGAACTGGCGGCCACCATGCCCAGGATCTGGTCCTGCAGTTCCTGCCGATAGCCGGCCTTGCTGTCGTTCCAGATGACCAGGTCGGTGTTGAGTCCCTTCTGGCGCCAATAGGCGTGAGCCTGCACCAGTTGCCTGACCAGTTCCACATTGTCCGCATCGGTGACCTTGAGAAGCACGATGGGCAGGTCGCCCGAGATGGCATGGCTCCACAGCCCGGATTGTCCGCGCTGGTTCTGCAGGAGGACGCCGGCACCCGCGCGCAGCAGGGGGCCTGCATACAGCACGTGGCTGGCAAGGCGCTCGTACAGCGCCGCCTCGGCCTGGCTGGCGTTGATCTGCCGACGCACCACCTGGCTGTGCGTCCAGGCCAGATCGAAGACGCGGTCCGCCAGACGGCGGTCACGGTATTTGTCCACCAGCACCTCGCAACCGGGGCGGTCAGCGCCGACGCCATACACCATGTCCAGCTGCACGGTCTGCTCTGGCTCAAGCACCACGCGGACGCGGATGGACACGATCGGGTCGAGCACCGAGCCATCGGTGCCGGAAAGCTCGGCATCGGAAGTCAATGCCTGCGGCGTCCGCGGTGTGTTGCCACGGCCCAGGAATTGTGCGCGGTCGGTTTCGTATGAGATAGACACCACCTCCGCGTCATGCACCGCGACCAGATGGAACATCCACGGCGGCACCTCGTCGTGCGAACGGGGCCGACGCGTGCACAGCACCGCCTGCTTGGCCGCCAGGATTTCGCTCTGCACGAAGAGGTTGCTGAAGGCCGGATGCGCATCGTCGGCCGCCGCAGGTGCCAGCACCACTTCGGCATAGGTGGTGATCTCCACCGTGCGCGGGCGACGGCTGCGGTTGGTCAGGCGCAGGCGCCTGAGCTCGATGTCGTCCTCGGCGGAGATGGCGACCTGCAGGTGGCTCTCGCAGCCGCGGCGCGAACCACGGAATTCCGCCTTGGCGTCCGAGAAGATCGCCTCGTAATTGTCCACCGCCACGCAGGTCGGCTGGTACGCGGCAGACCAGAACTCGCCGCTGTCGACGTCACGCAGGTAGCAGAACGACCCCCAGGCATCGGTGGTGCCGTCCTCGCGCCAGCGGGTAAGCGACAGGTCGCCGTGGCGGCTGTAGCCGCCGCCGGCGTGGGTCAGCATGCCGTGGTAGCGTCCATTGGACAGCAGTTGCACTTCCGGGCGCGGGCCACCCGGGTCCCGCAGCACGCGCAGCGACGTCTCGTGCTCGGCCAGGGTGGAGTGCTCGCCCAGCGCTTCCACTTCGTGCGGATGGAAGACGCCGATGCGCGGGATACGCTCCTGCAGCAACAGCAGGGTGGCCTGGAACTCGGCGTCGGCAAGGAAGCGGCGCTGCATCGGCTGGTCGCGCAACAGGTAATCCAGCGACAGCAGGCCCATGCCCTGGTGGTGGGCCATGAACGAACGCAACAGCACGTGATCCTGCCCGGGTGGCAGGCGGGCAGGGGTGTAGTCGATCGCCTCGTACATGCCGAAGCGCCCGGCGAACCCCAATCCTTCCAGCACCTGAAGGTTCTGGCACGCAGCTTCCGGCGCCACCATCAGCGCCATCATGCTGGCATAGGGCGCGATGACACGGTCCTGGCCCAGACCGCGCTTCAGCCCCAACCCCGGCACGCCAAACGCCCGGTACTGGTAGTTCAGGCGCGCATCGACAGCGTTGTAGCCGGACTCGGACACGCCCCACGGCAGGTTCAGGGTGCGGCCGTAGACGATCTGGGCCTCGACCGCATGCCGCGCGGTCTGGTCCAGCAGCGTGTCCGGATAGCTGGGCATCACCAGCTGCGGCATGAGGTACTCGAACATCGAGCCGCTCCATGACAGAAGCGTCGGCATGCCGTTGACCTCGGTGAGCATCCGGCCGAGCGCAAACCAGCTCTCCTGCGCCAACTGGCCTTGGGCGATGGCGACGAAGGCGCACAGTCGTGCTTCGGATGCCAGCAGGTCGTAAAAGCTGTTGTCGAGGCGATGGTCGTCGACGTTGTAACCGATCGAGAGCAGGTTGCGGGTGCGGTAGAACAGGAACCCGTATTCCATCATCGAGAACTGCCCGGCACGGTGCGCCAGGGCATGCATCTGCTGGATGCGCGCGCGTGCGTCCGCGCCGGCCTTGCCGGACAGGGCAGCCAGCTGGCGCAGGCTGGGCACCGGCGCTTCGTCGTCTGCAATTACATCGGCAGGGAGATCGGCAAGCGACGCGTGGGCGGCATGGCATTCGGCGGCGAGCAGGGCCGGCCAATGCAGTTCGCCTTCCTCGGGCGATGGCGGTGCCGGCCACAGTGCCAGCACGATGTCTGCCAAGCCGGCCAGCTCCTGCAAGCGGGCGAGAGTCTCCGCCGTTCCGACGGGGCGGTCGATGCGCGTTGACGCCAGACGCTGGCGAAGGTGGTTGAGCGCCCCGACCAGTGGTGCATCGCCGGGGCGATGACGCTGCCGTTCCTCTTCCAGCACGCCGATCGTATCGGCCAGGCCGTCGAACGTGTGCGGTGCAAGCACTGGCGCGTCCACCAGCGCGATCAGGCCCTGGCGCAGTGTCAGCAGATGGCCGGCCAGGTTGCCGCTGTCCACGGTGGAGACATAGCGCGGCGGCAGCGGCGCCAGGGTTTCGGTGTCGTACCAGTTCAGGAAGTGACCGCGATGGCGCGGCAACTGGTCCAGCGTATCGAAGGTGAGGGCGGTACGTTCAGCAACCGCGTCCATCTGCAGATAGCCTAAATCCCACGCCGACAGATTTGCCAGCAGCGACAGGCCGATGTTGGTCGGCGAGGTGCGCCGCGCCACCACCAGCGACGGATGCTCCTGGATGTTGTCCGGCGGCAGCCAATGATCCTGCTCGCGCACCCAGGCCTGGAAGAATGACCAGGTGCGCCGCGCCAGCTGGCCCAGGAACGCCCGCTGCGTAACGGAAAGCTCCGCCACGCTCGCGGCCGGCGGCCGGCCCAGCCATGCCATCAACGCCGGCGCGAAGGTCCACGCCAACAGCAAGGGCAGGGCGAGCGGCAGCGCCTGCGGACGCACGCTGGCCACCACAGCCACCAGTGCGAGTGCCAGCAGAGAGGCCGGTGCCATCACCCGCCATTCCGCGCCGCGGTCACTACCAAGCCGGCGCTCGACTTCGCTGGAGGGGTTCCACTGCAGCAGATGGCGGCGTGTGACCGCCATGCGCCAGAGCGTGCGCAGCACCGCGTCACCAGCCAGCAATGCTTCGAAGGGCAGGCATGCTACCTGGGTGGACGCGCGCAGCAACGACTGCAGCGTACCGCGCCCGACCTTGATGTAATGCGCCTCCAGCGGCGTGTCGTCGGGCACGCTCAGGGCATCGCGCAGCATTCCTATCAGCGGTGGCGCGAACCACAGCGCCAGCACCCACGCCGTCCATGCGGCGGGGTCTGCGGAATACAGCCAACCCACCAACAGCAAAGCCAGGGCAGCGATCGGCACCAGGCTGCGGCGCAGATTGTCCAGCAGCTTGCCGCGTGACAGCAGACTGAGCCGGTTGCGTTCCCATCCCAGGCCCGGACGCGGGGTCCACGGCATCAACCAGGGCAGCAACTGCCAGTCGCCGCGTATCCAGCGTGCACGGCGCTTGGCGTCGGCGGCGTAGCGCTCGGGATAGTCCTCGTACAGTCGCACATCGCTGACCAGACCGGCGCGCGCATAGCAGCCTTCCAGCAGATCGTGGCTGAGGATGCGGTTTTCGGGCAGGCGCCCCTCCAGTGCATGCTCGAAGGCGTCGACGTCATAGATGCCCTTGCCCACGAACGAGCCTTCGTCGAACAGGTCCTGGTAGACGTCCGATACCATGCGCGTATACGGATCGATGCCGGGCTCGCTGCCGAACATCCGGGCAAAACGCGAGGTGCGGCGCCGGCCCAGGCTGGTGCCGACGCTGGGCTGCAGGATGCCGTAACCCTCCACCACGCGTTGCAGCGTCGAATCGAAGCGCGGGCGGTTGAGCGGGTGCGCCAGGGTGGCGACAAACGCGCGTGCCGCATCCCGCGGGAGTTGCGTGTCCGAATCCAGCGTGATGACGTAGCGGACACCGATCAGCGCAGCCGCGTCACCGACGATGCGCATGAACGCGGCTGCATCGCCTTGGCGGAGCAGGGCATTGAGCGCGGCCAGCTTGCCGCGCTTCCGCTCGTGGCCCATCCACACGCCTTCACCCGGGTTCCATTGCCTGGGACGGTGCAGCAGGTAGAAGCGATCGCCGCGCTCGGGCGCGTAACGCCCGTTCAATTCCTCGATCCGCGCAACGGCGTGTGCAAGCAGGGTGTCGTCCATCGGCGTCGTGGCTGCCGATGCGTCGAGAAAGTCCGTCAGCAGCACGAAGCGCAGCTGAGGATCGCGGTTGGCCAGGAAGCGGACCTCCAGCGCTTCGACCAGTATGTCGATACCCTCGATGCTGGACAGCATCGAGGGAACCGCGACCACGGTGGCGCAGGCGGCGGGAATGCCCTCGCCGAAGTCGAGCCTGGGCAGCGGCCTGGGTGCGACCAGCACCGTCGCGGTCCAGTTCACCAGCACGATGCCCAGCTCACTGAACACCAGCAGCCCAAGCAGCGCGGCCAACCAGAGGGGGGCCGAACCACTGCCGGTTGCCAACAGGCCAGCGGTGGCCAGCACCGCCAGCAGGGCGATCGGCAGCAGGTATAGTGCAAGCGGCACGCGATGCGCCAGTTGCCGTGCCTTGCGGTGGCGCGGTGCTGCCTCGGCCACCGCTTCAATAGTCGCGTGCAGGCCTTCGCCGACAAGCCAGTAGCCAACGTGCGTGCGTTGCCCATCCGGCGGCGTAGCCGCCCGTGCCAGGTCCAGCGCGATGGTTGCAACGCGCTCCTCTGCCATGCGGCTCCCGCGGGCGATCTTCTCCACCACGTGGCGATAGGCGTCGCGGGTGGCGAAATCCATCTGGGCATAGACGCCCATCGGGTCTTCCAGCAGCCGACGCTCCACCACACTCATGTCTTCAACAAAGGTGCGCCAATCCATGGTGGAGAGAAAGCGCAGGCTGCCGATGCTGTTGCCGATGGATACCTGATCGGCCGCCTGCTGCTGCCCTTCAGCGGCGACCAGCTCGTCGACGCGCTGCCCGGCCGCCGCCGCCCACTGTTCCAGCCAGGCGATGGGCATGGCCCACGCGCCGCCGCGCCCCTGCAGCGAGCGCGTCAGCTCGGCGATGAACGCGCCGGTCAGGGGCGGCGCGGACCGTGCCATGTCGGCAACCACCAACACCACATCCGTAGGGGTGTCGGAGGCCGCGAGATTGAGATTGTCAGCCCATTGTGCAGCCAGGCTTCGGTCCGTGCCATCGCGCATCACCCGGGCGGCCATACGCCGCAGATTCTCAAGCAGCGCCAGCCGCAGCATGATGGGTACGGCCCACAGTTCGCCCAGGCTCAGCGGCGCGAGCGACTGGTACGAGGCGATGAACCGGCCCAGCGTGTCGGCGTCAATGCGGCCGTCGCCGTGCGCGATGGCCTGCATCGACAGTTCGTACACACGCGGCAATCCAGCCGAGGGGCCGGAGGCAAGTGACGGCAACTGCCGGCTGTAGCCGCGTGGCAGGTGGCGCCGTGCGGTCTGGATCTGTTCTTCGATCAGGTAGTAGTTGTCGAGCAGCCATTCCCCGGCCGGGGTGACCGGCCGCTGCTCACGCACCACGCTGCTGAGCAGCGTGTTGGCGTCTTCCAGCACACGCTCGTTGGCCTGCAGGCGATCGAGCAGGCGCTCCGCGCCAGGTCGCATCCGTACCCGATGCTGGCGCGCAAGCGCGCGGCCGTACACCTCCATCTGTTCAACGCTGTACAGCGCCGCACGCAGGGGGCCCTCGGTGGCCTCGATGGCCGGTGCTGAAGCCTGGCGCTCACGCCAACGCCAACGCACGCGACGACGCAGGCGCAGCCAGCGGCCAAACAGACGGCGAAGGTGGGTCATGGTTTACCGAGGGGAGGGAGGGCGCGTCCTGCATAGTTGCATTGCAGGTGCCGTGGTAGCCGTGAAGGCTGGGCTGTCGGCCCGTGAGGCCGGAGTTGAGCCCCGAGGACGGAACTCCCTCACCACATTCACCTCGCAGCAGCGAAAATGCATCCCTCGGTTCGCTTTGAGGCGCACCGCTCACTGCCTGCAGGAACGTAACGATGTCCAACAACCCTTTCGGTGAATCCTCATGCGCTGCCGCAGCCAGCGGTTGCGTGGAGGTGCGCGGCGCGCGCGAGCACAACCTCAAGAATGTCGATGTCTCCATTCCGCGCAATGCACTGGTGGTGTTCTCCGGGGTGTCGGGTTCGGGCAAGTCGTCGTTGGCCTTCGGTACGGTCTTTGCTGAGGCGCAGCGGCGTTACTTCGAGTCCGTAGCGCCATACGCGCGGCGCCTGATCGACCAGGCGGGCGTGCCCGATGTGGATGCCATCGACGGGCTGCCGCCTGCGGTTGCCCTGCAGCAGCAGCGCGGCGCCAGCAATGCACGGTCCTCGGTGGGCAGCGTGACCACGCTGTCCAGCCTGGTGCGCATGATGTACTCGCGCGCTGGGGCGTACCCGGCCAACCAGCCCATGCTGTACGCCGAGGACTTCTCGCCCAATACACCGCAGGGCGCCTGCAGCACCTGCCACGGCCTGGGACATGTGTACGAGGTGACCGAAGCGCTGATGGTTCCGGACCCGTCGCTGAGCATCCGTGAACGCGCCATCGCCTCGTGGCCGCCGGCATGGCATGGCCAGAACCTGCGCGACATCCTGGTCACGCTGGGCTACGACATCGATGTGCCGTGGAAGAAGCTTCCGAAGAAGGACCGCGACTGGATCCTGTTCACCGAGGAAACGCCAACCGTGCCGGTCTATGCCGGCTTCACGCCCGCAGAGACCCGTGCCGCACTGAAGCGCAAGCTGGAACCCAGCTACATGGGCACCTATACCGGTGCGCGCCGCTACGTGCTGCACACCTTTGCCAACACCCAGAGTGCGCTGATGCGCAAGCGTGTTTCGCGCTACATGGAAGGCAAGCTGTGCCCGACCTGCCACGGAAAACGCCTGAAGCCGGAAGCACTCTCGGTCACCTTCGCCGGCGTGGATATCGGCGAGTTCATGCGGCTTCCGCTGGATCAACTGGCGGATCTGCTCGGGCCCATCGCACAAGGTGATTTCGGCGCGCACACCAAGGGCACTCGCACCAGCAGGAGCGCGACACCACGTGATCGCGCCCGGAGGGCCGCGAGTGGCCAAGCGACCCACGAGGGCGCCCCCGACGTCCGGCTGACCTCGGCCTTGTCCGAAGAGAAGCGACTGGCCGCACAGCGGCTGGCAGGCGGTGTGATGGCGCGGGTACGCCAGCTGCGTGACCTGGGCCTGGGGTATCTCTCGCTGGATCGCGCCACGCCAACCCTGTCCGCTGGCGAACTGCAGCGCCTGCGGCTGGCCACCCAGCTCAGTTCCTTGCTGTTTGGTGTGCTGTACGTGCTCGATGAGCCCTCGGCTGGCCTGCACCCCGCCGACAGCCAAGCGCTGTACGACGCGCTGGAGCGGCTGCTCGACGGCGGAAACTCGGTGTTCGTTGTTGAACATGACCTGGAGTTGATGCGCCGCGCGCAGTGGCTGGTGGATGTTGGGCCAGAGGCGGGCGAGCACGGTGGCCAGGTCCTCTACAGTGGCGAGCCCGACGGCCTGCGCAAGGTTCAGGAGTCGCGCACGGCCCTGTATCTGTTCGATCAGGTGCCTGCGCCTGCCAGCCGACAGCGCAGCGCCAACAGCTGGCTGGAACTGAAGGGTATCCATCGCCACAACCTGCAGGGCGTGGACGCGCAGATACCACTGGGGCTGCTGACGGCCGTGACCGGCATTTCCGGGTCGGGCAAGTCCAGCCTGATGGCGCAGGCGCTGCCCGAGCTGTTGCTGCTGCACCTCGGGCATGAGCCCGCGGACGATAGTGCCGATAGCACACCCACCAACGGGCCAACCGTAATTGAAACGACGCGGGGCACATTGGCGGGCGATGTAGACGCCATCCAGCGGGTAGTGCAGGTGGACCAGAAGCCCATCGGCCGCACGCCACGCTCCAACCTCGCCACCTATACCGGGCTGTTCGACCACGTGCGCAAGCTGTTCGCCGCGACACCCACCGCGCGCCGCCGCCGATTCGATGCGGGCCGCTTCTCGTTCAACGTGGCCAAGGGCCGGTGCGAGACCTGCGAGGGCGAGGGTTTCGTCAGCGTCGAACTGCTGTTCATGCCCAGCGTCTATGCACCGTGCCCTACCTGCCACGGCGCGCGATACAACGAGGCCACGCTGGAGGTGCAGTGGAATGACCGCAACATCGCCGAGGTCCTGCAGATGACGGTCGACCAGGCGCATGCATTCTTCAGCGAGGAAGATGCCATTGCCCGGCCGCTGCACTTGCTGCAGGAGATCGGTCTGGGCTACCTGAGGCTGGGCCAGCCGGCCACCGAACTTTCAGGCGGTGAGGCACAGCGCATCAAACTGGCAACCGAGCTGCAGCGCAGCCAGCGCGGCCGCACGCTGTACGTGCTGGATGAGCCCACCACCGGCCTGCATGCATCGGACGCGGACAGGCTGCTGGTGCAGCTGCAGCGGCTGGTGGACGCGGGCAATACGGTGGTGATGATTGAGCACGACATGCGCGCGGTCGCACAGGCGGACTGGGTGATTGATGTAGGCCCCGGAGCTGGCGGGGCAGGGGGCACCATCGTGGCGATAGGAACGCCGCAACAGGTGGCGCGCGCCAAAGGCAGCAGGACGGCGCCGTTCCTGGCGCGGGAGCTGGCTTCTCTATAGAGCCGAGCCATGCTCGGCTATCGATTTCCCGCGCCGGACGGCCAGCCGGTCAACCGATGACTGAAGGCATCGAGTATCGAGATGCAACTGCTTCCGCGGGAATCAGAGTGACGTTATAGGCATGCATATATATCCTCCATGCATTGGTCATATGCACTCCCGCGCTTCTTCCAGGATGGCCCGGAGGGTAGATTCCCCTGACAATCTGTCACGGAGTGACCCATGCAGACTCGTACGCGCCTTCGCACTCTGGTGCCCAGCTTCCCCTCCACACTGCTCTGGATAGCGGTTTCCCTCTGCGCCACGACCGCCATGGCCAACGAGCCACTGCAGATCGATTCGCAAGGCAGCTTCCTCGCTGGGGGCACGACCAAGAAGGAGTCTGGCACGTTCGATCCGTTGAAGCCCTCCAATCCGGATGGCCAGAGCTATCACGGCGATCACGTCTATGCCTTCTACCAGAAGCCGGTGAACGCGCGCACGTTGCCCATCGTGATGTGGCACGGTGCGGGCCAGTCTTCGAAGAGCTGGGAGACGACGGCCGATGGGCGTGAGGGCTTCCAGAACCTGTTCCTGCGTCGTCGTTTCGCTACCTACCTGATCGATCAGCCACGGCGCGGCAAGGCCGGCCGAAGCATGGTCGAGGCGACGCTGAAGCCCGTGGCAGACGATCAGATGTGGTTCAACCAGTTCCGGATCGGCCTCTGGCCGAACTACTTCGCTGGCAGCCAGTTTCCGAAAGGGGAGGCCGCGCTTGACCAGTTCTTCCGCTCGGTCACGCCCAACACCGGCCCCTTCGACCTCGGCGTAGTCTCGGACGGGGTAGCCGCCGTGCTGCAGAAGACAGGGCCTGCGATCCTGTTTACCCATTCGCAGGCGGGTGGTCCTGGCTGGATGACGGCCATAAAAAGCCCCAACGTCCGCGCAATCGTCGCGTTCGAGCCTGGCAGCAGCTTCGTGTTCGCAAAGAACGATGCGCCGGCACCCATTCCCAGCGCGTTCGATACCGTCGCCCCGGCGCTGGTTTCGCCCGCGGAATTCAAGGCGCTGACCCGGATCCCGATTCTGGTGCTGTATGGCGACAACATCCCTGACAGGCCCGTTGACCTGCCGGCGCAGGACAGTTGGCGGGCCCGGTTGGAAATGGCCCGCACCTGGCGTGATGCCGTCAATCGGCAGGGCGGTGATGTCACCCTGATCCATCTGCCGGAGATGGGAATCCGTGGCAACAGCCACTTCTTGTTCTCGGACCTCAACAACGTCCAGATCGCCGATCTGGTGAGTGAGTTCCTGCAGAAGAAGCACCTGGATCGTTGATCCGGACCGTCCCGTGCATCATTCATATCATGCATGCATGAGTGATATCCGGCTGATGCTCTGTTTCCATGAGTGCACGGGCGTTAGGTTTACTCCTGCCCCCCCCCCAATGTCGGCCCGCAACTCGCGCCGGCGGGGTTCCGTACAAACCCGGAGCACTTGAATGAAGCACATCGTGCGCGCCACGCTGTTGGCGATGTCTCTTGGATTGGCAGCAGGCAACGCGTCCGCTGCCGACTACACGCTCAACCCGTTCAAACTGGCCTACGAAGGTGCGATCACGCGCAATGTGCCCAGTGAGGTCAACATTCACTCGGTGTCCTATCCGCTGAATGGAATCGAGATCGCGGCAAACTTCTACACGCCCGCCAATTTTGATGCCTCGCGGAAGTACCCGACCATCGTGGTTGCCCACCCCAATGGCGGGGTCAAAGAGCAGGTCGCCGGCCTGTACGCGCAACGCCTGGCCCAGCAGGGCTACATCGCCATTACCGCCGATGCGGCCTATCAGGGGGCAAGTGGTGGCCAGCCGCGCAGCGTGGACATGCCTTCCCACCGCATCGAAGACATCCACGGCATGGCGGATTTCATCAGTCGATTCCCCTGGGTAGACACCTCGCGCCTGGGCTTGCTCGGTATCTGTGGTGGCGGCGGCTACTCGCTGGCGGCCGCGCAGACCGACAAGCGCTTCAAGGCCGTCGCCACGATCAGCATGTTCAACTCTGGCCGAGTTCGCCGCAACGGTTATGCCGACTCGCAGCTGGACACCGTCCAGCAGCGCCTGCAGCAGGCTTCGCAGGCGCGCGCACAGCAAGCCGCCGGCGGCGAAGTGCTGTACTCCGGCGATGCCAACCTCAGCGACGAGCAGATCGCCAAGCTCCCCTTCGATCTGTATCGGCAGGGCTATGAGTACTACTGGAAGACCCATGCCCATCCCAATTCCACCTTCCGCTACACGACCAGCAGCCTGCTGGACCTGATGCGCTGGGATGCCACCAACCAGATCGAGCTGATCAACCAACCGCTGCTGATGATTGCTGGCAGCAAGGCGGACAGCCTTTACATGACCCAGGATGCCTTCGCCAAAGCAACCGGTACCATCGACAAGCAGTTGGTGCTGCTGGAGGGGGCCACGCACATCGAGACCTACTGGGTGCCGAAGTACGTGGATGCTGCCGTCGCCTCGCTCACCACGTTCTACGCCCGGACGCTTGCACCATGACCACGCCTCGTAAATCACCGGCGCAGACGGCGCTGCTGGGCGCTGCATTTAGCGTGGTGGCACCGTTCGCCGGCGCCGGCGAAATGCCCATGCAGCAGATCACCAGGTCGGGAACACAATCGTCCGTTGCCGGTCCAGCAGAGACCTTCGTTGGCAACGTGCGCGTGGATCCGCTGTTCCCAGCGGACAAGGACGTGCAGGTCTCATCCGCATACCTCAGCTTCGAGCCGGGCGCGCGTTCGGCCTGGCACACCCATCCCGCCGGGCAGCGATTGGTGGTTACCTCCGGCGTTGGGCTGACCCAGGAATGGGGCAAGCCGGTGCAGCAGATACACGCCGGGGATGTGGTGGTGTGTCCGGCCGGGGTCAAGCATTGGCACGGCGCCGCGCCGCACAGCGCGATGACCCATCTCGCGGTAACCGGTGTGGCAGAGGGAAAATCGGTGGCCTGGCTGGAGCAGGTGAGTGATGACCAGTACCGCCAAGCGTCAGCAGGCATCGAGGCGCCTGTTGCCGGGCCGCTTTCGCCCAGGCAGCAGGCGATCCCGCTGATTGCGGCCGCCGCAGCCAGCAGTGACATGCCCCAGCTCAACACCGCGTTGGTCCGGGGACTTGATGCCGGCCTGACCGTGAGCGAGGCAAAGGAAGTGCTCGTGCAGCTGTATGCCTACGCGGGGTTCCCCAAGAGCCTCAATGCCTTGGGCGAGCTGATGAGCGTGGTGCGCGAACGTGAGGCGAAGGGTATCGCTACCGCAGCTGGGCAGCCGCCGAGCGGAAACATCCCGGTGGGTGATGCACTGCGCGCCGTGGGTACCGCAAACCAGACGCGGATCTCCGGTGCCCCGGTGGCTGGACCGGTCATGGACTTCGCGCCCATCATCAACCAGTTCCTGCAGACACACCTGTTCGGCGACATCTTCGAGCGCGACAACCTGGACTGGCAGAGCCGTGAACTTGCAACGGTTGGCGCGCTGGCGGCCTTGCCTGGCGTGGAGGCGCAGTTGCGCTCACACATGGCAGCCAGCCAGCGCGTGGGGCTCAGCCGCGCACAGTTGCAGCACCTGGCCCAGTTGCTGGCACATAGCGGATATGCGGCCGCATCTGACCGCGCAGTGCAGGCACTGGAACAGACCCCGGCACCTTCGCCATGACCGTGCCGCCGTTCAATCCCGATAGCGCAACGCATCACGCAGCACGGTGAACGCAGGCGATGACTGCCTGCGGCTGGGGTAATACAGGTGGTAGCCGGGGAAGGAGGGGCACCAGTCCTGCAGCACGTGGACCAGGGTGCCTGCCTGCACATGGGGCCGCACCAGATCCTCGGGCATGTACGCCAGCCCCAGGCCTTCCAGCGCAGCGCCCAGCCGCAGGGCGATGTTGTTGAACACCAACTGCCCTTCCACGCGTACTTTCAGCTCCTGGCCTTTCTTCTCGAACTCCCACGCGAAAATGCCACCGTGGGTCGGCAGGCGGATGGTGATGCAGTTGTGCCGGGTCAGGTCGTGCGGTGATTTCGGCTTCGGATGGCGCTGGAAATAGGCGGGCGATCCGACCACGGCCATGCGCAGGTCGGGCCCAACACGCACGGCAATCATGTCCTTGGCCACCTGCTCACCCATGCGGATACCGGCGTCGAAGCCCTCGGCCACGATGTCGGTCAGCCCGTAGTCGACAATCACCTCGATGTTCAGGTCAGGATTGGCCGGCAGCAGCTTGCCCAGTACCGGCTGCATCACGGTCAGCGCAGCGTGTTCACCTGCGGTGATGCGAAGGCGGCCGGCCGGTTTGTCGCGGTACGCGTTGAGCTGGGCAAGCTCACTATCGATCTCCTCGAAGCGCGGTGCAATCACCCGCAGCAACTGCTCTCCGGCCTCGGTCGGCGAAACGCTGCGGGTGGTCCGCGCAAGCAAGCGTACGCCCAGGCGTTCTTCCAGCTGGCGCATCGATCGGCTGAGGGCGGGTTGGGACATACCCAGCTGGGCAGCAGCCCGGGTAAAACTGCGTTCCCGCGCCACCAGCGCGAACATGGCCAGCTGATCGTAGTTCTCGACGCTCATTGATGCGCACCGGATATAAGCGATATCCGATTATGCCTCTGCACGAATGTGTTTTGGGGGCGTAGATTGGCGCCATGACGATTCCAACCCCCAATCCTGGTCGCCGGGCAGTCGTCGCTGCCTTGGCATCACTCCCGCTGGGATGTTCGGCCGCAGCGCCGCAGGAAGGCACGGCAGCTGGTCGATCAGGCGCACGGACAGTGGTTGCCTGCTTCTCACGTTCGGGCAACACCCGGGTGGTTGCCGGGCTCATTCATCGCAGCATGCCCAGCGACCTGTTCCAGGTAGAGCCTGCCATCGACTACCCGGCGGACTATCTTGAAACGGTAGCCAAGGCGCGACAGGAGCGCGACGACGGGGTAGAGCCAGCACTGCGCACCCGCATTGCCGACATTGATTGCTACGACACCGTGTACCTGGGCTTTCCAATCTGGGGCGAGACCGCGCCGCCGATCATTCGATCGCTGTTGTCGCAGCACGACATGAGTGGCAAGACCATCGTGCCGTTCATCACCCATGGCGGCTACGGCGTGGGCAGCAGCCTGCGCGTGCTCGCCCACCATGCGCCCAACGCACGCATCCTGGAGGCATTCGTGATGCAGGCCGACCAGGAGCGCAGAACCATGGAGAGCGTCAACGCCTGGTTGGCCACTCCGCACACTGCCCGATGAGGATTCAACCATGAGGTTCCGTACCCTTGGACAAGGCCTTGAAGTTTCCGCCCTCGGCCTGGGCTGCATGGGCATGAGTTCGGCATATGGCCCGGCCGCCGACAAGCAGGAAATGATCGCGCTGATCCGCACAGCGGTGGAGCGCGGCATCACCCACTTCGACACCGCCGAAGCCTACGGCCCCTTTGCCAACGAAGAACTGGTGGGCGCGGCACTGGCGCCCGTTCGAGACCAGGTGGTGATCGCCACCAAGTTCGGTTTCGACATCGACCCGGTCACCGGTGCCCGCGGGGCAGGCACCAACAGCCAGCCTGCACACATCCGGGCAGCTGTCGAAGCCAGCCTGAAGCGGCTGCGCACCGAGCGCATCGACCTGCTGTACCAGCACCGTGTTGACCCGGCGGTACCCATCGAAGAGGTTGCCGATACCGTGAAGGCGCTCATTGCAGAGGGCAAGGTCGCGCATTTCGGCCTGTCCGAAGCGGGTGCGCAGACAATCCGCAGGGCGCATGCAGTGCAGCCGCTGACGGCTGTGCAGAGCGAGTACTCACTGTTCTGGCGCGAGCCCGAAGCAGAGCTGCTTCCCCTGCTTGAGGAGCTGGGCATTGGCTTCGTACCCTTCAGCCCGCTGGGTGCTGGCTTCCTGACTGGAAAGATCGACGAGCACACGCAGTTCGATGCAACGGATTTCCGCAATGCGGTGCCGCGCTTCTCCGCCGAATCACGCCGGGCCAACATGGCGTTGGTGGAGGTGGTGAAGGCGATGGCTGCAGGGAAGGGGGTGACGCCGGCGCAGGTCGCCCTGGCCTGGCTGCTTGCCCAGCACCCGTGGATCTCGCCGATCCCGGGTACGACCAAGCTTCATCGGTTGGATGAAAATCTGGGTGCAGTGGATCTGGTGCTGGATCATGCGGATCTGGCGCATATCGATGTGCAAATGGCCAAGATCAGCATCAGCGGCGCGCGCTTGCCGGAAGCAGCGTTGAAGATGACCGGCAAGTGAGCAATGGCTGCCCGGTTGGCGGGCTCGGCGAATGTTCGCTTCTGGCTAAGAGCGGATACTAAGCAGACCCAGCTCCTTCAGGGTGCAGGACTCTGAGCGGAATGACGCCTGGCGGCGGGCATTGCCGCAATCGCGCGCGGCAAGGGCGGGTTAGGGGGAGTTTCAATTGCAAATGACTCTCACTACACTTGTGGTATCCCATCTCCTCCGCCGCCAATGGCGGCCAGAACTCCGGCTCCCAACGTGAATTCCCCGCCCTACCTGTGCAGACCGCAGGCATTCGCCCTGAGGGTGATGTGTCCACGCTAGGCCGGGGCACGGGCAGCAATGTGGAACGGGCCCCCTCCACGGAGGCGGGCATTCCGGAAGACGCCTCGCCAACGGGCGGTAATCTCCTTGCGAAAGCCTATGCCCGTTGGCGCGGGCCGATTCTGCGCAGCCTTGCGCGTGTCAGGGGTGGGGACCGTGAGGACGCCCTGCACGACGGTGCAGTCAAATGGCTGGCGGCAAACCCTGCACTGGCGTCGTGCGACCAGCAAGGTGCCTATTTCCGGCGGACGGTGATGAACACCGTGGCCGATGAATATCGTGAGCACACCGCGGGCCGCCGTCTCCAGACCCTGCCGCTGGCAGATGCCGAGAATGCGGTCCAGGCCATCGCCAGCGATGAATCACAGTGCCCATTGCAGCTCAGCGCCCAGCGGCAGCGCCTGGAGCGCCTGCGAGAAGCGCTGGCCGAGCTGCCAGAGCGTCAACGCGAGGCCTTCGTGCTCTGCCGCTTCGATGGACTGACCCAAGAGGACGTTGCCGCTCGCATGCAGATCTCCCGCCGCATGGTGGTCAAGCACCTGTCGCGAGCGGTTGCCTACTGCGAAGTGCGGGTACGCTATGCGTCTCTGGCACAGATGCAGGAACTGCATCAAGCCAGCGGGACAGGCGAGGCGTTGGCGCCTGCCATCGATGCTGACTTTCCCTGCCGATGACCGATCTCCCTTCTGCCGCAGGTTCCGACCCGTTTGCCCTGCATGAGGCGGCCGCCGCGTGGCTGGTGCGGCGGCAGGATGCGGACTGGCAACCGAAGGATGAGGCGGCCCTGCAGCACTGGCTGGCCGAGAGCGAAGCGCACCGACAGGCATTTGCCGACGTGGCCAGAACCTGGCACGACCTCGGCCAGCTGCCGCGCCCCGTGCTGGCCTCGGACGCGCATGCGGTGATCGCCCCAGCAGTACCTGCCATTCAACGGCGGGGCAGGGTGGTGCGGCGCGTACGGTCATGGCGCCTGCCACGCGTTGCGGCGGCTGCAGCCGTGGCAATGCTGGCCTTGGGATACGTCGGCTACGCCTGGTATACCGCGCCCAGCTACGTACAGGACGTGGCCACCAGTGCGGGCGAGATACGTGATCTGCAATTGCCGGACGGCTCACGGATTTCGCTCAATGCACGCAGCACGCTGGCCGTGCATTTCTATCGATCCCGTCGTGAAGTGGTGCTCAGCCAGGGCGAGGCGTTCTTCGAGGTCGCCCCGGCGGCCGACCGTCCCTTCACTGTGGATGCCCAGCGCAGCCGGGTGACGGTGGTCGGCACGGCCTTCAATGTGCGCAATGGGCCGGGCGAAGTCGTGGTCAAGGTGCTGCATGGGCACGTGCGGGTACAGCCGGATCGCGCCGAAGGCGCCTCGCCGGTCAGCCTGCACGCCGAACAGGGCCTGGCCGTTACCACGCTCACCGCTGCTTATCGCCCCATCGCCGCAAGTGCAGATAGCATTGGCGGTTGGCGCAACGGGCGCCTGGTGTTCCGGCGCACCCCGCTGGACGAAGTGGCGCAGGAGGTCGGGCAGTATCTGGGCCATCCTGTCACGCTGGGCCAGCCAGGGCTGAAGTTCCTGCCGGTCTCCGGCTACGCAGCCACCGATGCCCCGGCCACCTTCCTGGAAGCACTGCCGGATCTGTTGCCCGTGCAGGTAACCCGCAATGCCCAAGGCGGCTATCGCATCGACGAACGGCCTGTTACCCGCTGACGCCGGAACGAAAATTTCTTCCGGCGCGGGTTCCCACCCCACCGCCATTTTCCGTTTACCCCCAGTGAGGCCAGTAGCGGCCAAGCATGATGGAGCGGTAATGGGGTACATGAAGATCAAGCGCGCACTTGTTGCTGGCGCGTTCTCCACGGGGGTGCACGCCAAGCGGCTGCCTTTGCTGGCACTGTGCATTTCCAGCGCGCTGGCGGCGCCGGCCATCGCACAGGCGCAGCCGGCTGCGCGCATGCAGTTCAATATCCCGGCGCAACCGCTGGATGCCGCACTGCGCCGCTTTTCCGAGCAGTCCCGGCAGCAGGTGCTGTTCAGCGAATCGGCGGTGGCGGGCCGTCGCGCTCCGGCCTTGACCGGCAGCTACACGCCGCAGGAAGCACTGGCGCGCTTGCTGGAGGGGAGCGGGGTGCGTGTCAATGCCACGCGTCCGGGCGTGTTCACGCTGGCGCAGGAAGCGGTATCGCCTGCGCGCAGCAAGGAGGCCCAGACCACCCTGCAGACGGTGAACGTGACCGCCAATGCACCAAGTGATGGCGCTTACACGGCACGTGAGCTGAGCCTGGGCAAGCTGGGGCAGAGCATCCGCCAGACCCCGCAGTCGGTCAGCGTGATCACACGCCAGCAGCTGGACGACCGCAACCTCACCACGCTGGACGAGGCGCTGGCCCAGACCACGGGTGTGACCAAGACCGCCCGCAACTTCGGCAACCACAAGTTCTCGATCCGCAGCTTCACCGTAGACGACAGCAACTATCTGGTCGATGGCGTGGCCGGCATCGTCTATGCCCCCGTGGGCTGGCTGCCGATCGACACCGCGGTGCTCGAGCGCGTTGAAGTCCTGCGCGGTGCCGGTGGCATGATGCTGGGTGCGGCCGATCCCAGCGGGGCGATCAACATGGTGCGCAAGCGCCCGCGTGACCAGGCCCATCTGGATCTGGCGGCAACCGTGGGCTCGTGGGACAACTACCGTGTCGAGGTTGATGGCGGTGGCCCGCTCAATGCTACCGGCAGCGTGCGCGGCCGACTGGTCGCCGCCTATCAGGACCGCGACTACTTCCAGCGGGGCACCTCATCGAAAACGCCGGTGGCCTATGGGGTGATCGATGCCGATCTGGGCACGGATACCACGCTGACTTTCGGCCTGCGCCATCAGGCCAGTGACACCGACGGCTACTGGCTGTTCGGCCTGCCGCGCTACACCGATGGCGGTGCGCTGGACATCAAGCGTTCCACCTCGCTCATCCAGGACTGGAACCGGCAGGAGGGCTCCGTCGACGAAGCCTTTGCAGAGGCGGAGCACCGCTTCAACGAACGCTGGAAGGCACGCCTGTCGGTGAACCGTACCGAGTCGGATCTGGACCAGCGTGTCGCGGTTCCGCTGGGCGGGGTGGATCGCGCCACCGGCATCGGTTCACGCTTCTATGACATCTATTTCAACCGCTCGCGCGTGCGCAGTGATGGCATCGACCTGCACACCACCGGCAGTTTCGACGCCTTCGGCCGCAGCCATCAGGTGCTGCTGGGCGCGATGTGGTCGCGCCAGCGTACCCGCCAGAGCTCGGCGGACCTGGCCATCGACGTGCCGATTGATGTCTACGCACCCGACCACAGCGCCATTGCGCAGCCGCTGCAGCCCGCGTGGGACTGGTCAGAAAACGCCCGCGCCCAGCAGAGCGGCGTGTACAGCAACCTGCGCCTGCAGCTGGCAGAACCGCTGCACCTCACGCTGGGTGGCCGGCTGAGCTGGGTGAAGTACCAGTCCAGCGATGGCTTCACCGGCGCCAAGAGCCGCGACTACGAACAGAAGCACGAATTCACCCCGTACGCCGGCCTCGTCTACGACCTGGGCCCGCAATGGTCGGTCTATGCCAGCTACGCCGACACCTTCCAGCCGCAGAGCTCGTACGTCACCGCGTCCGGCTCGGTGCTGGATCCGGCCATCGGCGCCAACTACGAGCTGGGCGTGAAGGGTGAATTGAACGATGGCCGCCTGAATGTCTCCGCCGCGGTGTTCTCCATCCGCAAGACCGGCAACGCCGTGGTGGACGAATCCGACCCGGGCAGCTGCCGTGGCTCGCTGGCGTCGTCCGATTGCTACCGCAATGGCGGCAAGCTGCGCAGCAAGGGCTTTGAATTGGAAGCCAGCGGCGAACTGGCGCCGGGCTGGCAGATGATGGCGGGCTATACCCACGTCACCAGCCGCGACGATGAGGGCGCGACCATCAGCGCCGAGACGCCCCGCCACCTGTTGCGCCTGTCAACGTCCTATCAGCTGCCGGGCAAATGGAACGCGTTCTCCGTAGGCGGTGGTGTATCGGCACAGAGCAGCTATTCCTATCCGGCCTACGACGACCCGGACTGGCGCATGGGCGCAGCGGGACGTGCCGTGTGGGACCTGCGGGCCGGCTATCGGATCAATCCGCGCTGGAGCGTGGGCGTCAACGTGGCCAACCTGTTCGACACCCGCTACTACGCGATGATCAGCCAGATCCGCCGCGGCAACTTCTTTGGCGAACCTCGCAATGTGATGCTGACGCTGCGCGGCTCGCTGTGATCTTCCGCAGCCGGCGGGGCAACGGCCTGCCCGCCACGGGGCAGGCATGAAAGCGGGCTTCCGGCAGAGCATGTCGTGGCTGCACACCTGGTGCGGCCTAACCTGTGGCTGGCTGCTGTGCGCGATCTTCCTGACCGGCACGCTCAGCGTGTTCCGTGAGCCGATCACGCGATGGATGGAGGCCGGCCCCGTGCCGGTCTCCTCGCCGGCGGTGGACACGGGAATGCAGGCGGTACGTGCGCAGCACTGGCTGGCCGCCAACGCCGCCGATGCCCGGGCATGGCAGATCCGTTGGCCTGCGCAGCACGGCTGGCCGCTGGAGCTGTCATGGGAGGATGGCGACGGGACCGGGCACGAGCGCTGGCTGGATGCCGGCGCCGGCATGCCGCGACCTGCACCTCGTCTTCGGGAAACCGAAGGCGGGCGCCACTTCATGTCCTTCCACTACACCCTGCACGGCGGCATGGCCGGCTACTGGCTGGTGGGCTGGATCACGGCCTGCATGCTGCTGGCGCTGGTGTCCGGCGTGGTGGTGCATAAACGCATCTTCAAGGATTTCTTCACCTTTCGCCCGGGCAAGGGACAACGCAGCTGGCTGGATGCGCACAACCTGAGCGCCGTGCTGACCCTGCCGTTCCTGCTCATGATCGGCTACACCGGGCTGACCTTCTTCTACAGCAGCTATCTTCCGTGGCCGGTGCATGCGGCCTATGGCGATGCCGATGACGCCTATGCGCGCTACGAAGCCGAGCTGTCGCCTGCGCAGCCGGCTCCGCCAGGCATCCTGGTATCCACCGCGCAACTGCCAGACCTGCAGCACCTCCTGGCACGCGCGCAGGCCATCAGCGGGCAGCCGCCGGCATTGATCGTGATCCAGGCGCCCGGCACCGTGCACAGCGTTGTGGAGGTGATCGGTCGCAAGCCCGTGGGGGGTGCGGACAGGCATCTGCTGACCGAGGCCAGCCGGGCGGCGTTCGATGCTGCCAGCGGCACGCTGCTGCAACAGCATGGGGCACGCCCGCATGCGATTGGCGCGGTGCAGGTGCATGAGACGATCGAAGCACTGCACAAGGCCGATTTCGGCGGCTGGCCGATGAAGTGGCTGTACTTCATCAGCGGCCTGCTGGGCACGGCGATGATCGCCATCGGCACGCTGCTGTTCTCGATCAAGCGGCGCAAGCGCAGCGAGCATGAGTTCGGCGCGGCCACGGCGGGCATCTACCGCTGCGCGGAAGCCTTCAACGTGGCATCGCTGGCTGGGGTGGCACTGGCAAGCATCGTCTACCTGTACGGCAATCGGTTGCTGCCGCTGGAAATGAGCGGTCGCAGTGCGTGGGAAATACGCATTTTCCTTTTGACCTGCGCTGCCTCGGTGGTGCATGCGCTTTGGCGCCTACCGCGCCTGGCCTGGATTGAGCAGTTGTGGCTGGCTGCAGCACTGTGCCTCGCTCTGCCGCTGGTGAATCTGGCAACCACCGGGCAGGGGCTGCTGATGTATCTGCAGCGCGGCGCATGGCAGCAGGCCGGCGTGGAGCTGGTCGCACTGGCATTCGGGTTGATGCTGGGAAGAATGGCCCTGATGCTGCAGCGCCGCTGGCCCCGGGCGCCGGAGGCGGCGCGTACGGCCAAGCCTCCGGCCGGGCGGGAAGCGGCCTATCGCTGGCAGGTGGCGAGCCGTGTGCTGGCCGCCTCGCTGGGCGGCTACGTGTTCACCGCCGTTACCGCCATGGCACTGACGTTGTTGTTGCCCGCCCTGGTGGGGGTAAGGACGTCCGTTTCGGTCCTGGCCAGTTCACTGATGGGGTTCGTGCTGTTGATTGCCGTTGCTGTGGGCGTCTTCAGTACCCGCAGGGTTGGGAGGGTGTGGCTGAGTCTGGTGGCGGGGAGCGCCCTGATGGGGTTGTTGGTGGCTGTGCTGCGAACGGGGTGAGGGCGACCCCAAAAGGGCAGGCGCCTGCGGATGCTAGTGCGAACGATTTGCATTTGGTATTATTTAACGCGAAATTAACGCCGCCGCAGCTGCCGCCTAGGGCGCACTTCCTACCGTAGGCCCTTCAATGTCCAAGATCACACTTACCTCCCGAGTGCCCATGCGCACCCTGTTGTCCACTTCCGTTGCCCTGATGCTGGCATTGCCGCTGGTTGGGCGCGCTGAAGATTCATCACCACAGACACCCGATGGCAGCGCCACCACACTGGATGCGGTGCGCGTCAACGCCTATCGCACCACCACCCACACCTCCGGCGCCACCAAGACCGACACGCCAGTTGCGGAAATGGCCAAGTCGGTCTCGGTCATTGCCCGCGAAGAGCTCGATGCCCGTGGTGTGCAGAACCTCAACGAGGCGATGCGCTACGTGGCCGGTGTTGTCCTGGAGAGCGGCGGCATCGACAACCGTGTCGACGACTTCCGCATCCGTGGTTTCGATGCCGGCAGCTGGAGCAACAACGTCACCATCGATGGCATGCGTGCGCCACAGGGCGGTCAGTGGAACCGGACCATGGTGGACAGCTGGAACCTGGACCGTGTCGAGGTGCTGAAGGGGCCGTCGGCCGTCATGTATGGCCAGGTGGCTCCGGGCGGCATGGTCAACCAGGTCAGCAAGACCCCGACACCTGACCAGCAGCAGGTGTTGCAGTTGGGTCTGGATGGAAACGGCCAGTACAGCAGCGCGTTCGACCTGGGCATGGCATCGGACGACAAGCGCCACCTCGGGCGCCTGGTGGGCTTGTATCGCGACGGTGACACGCAGATCAAGCACACCCAGCAGCAGCACTGGTTCCTGGCCCCCAGCTACACCTTCCAGATGGCCGAGCGCACGCGACTGACGGTACTGGGTCTCTACCAGCGTGATGACGGCGGCTCGACCTACCAGTTCCTGCCGATGGACGGCACGCTCAAGGCCACCCCCTATGGGCGCATGAAGAACACGACCTTCATTGGCGAGCCGAACTGGAACACCTACGACCGAACCATCTGGACGGCCGGCTGGCTGTTCGAACATGCCTTCAATGAGAACTGGACCCTGAGCCAGGGTGCCCGCCGCACCAACGTGGAGTCGACCTTCCGCACCGTGGTGACCAATGGTGGCCTGAACCCGGATGGCCGCACGCAGAAGCGCCGTGCCACCTGGGGCGAGGGAGACTCTCAGGGCGACACCATCGACACCCGCGTTACCGGCAAGTTCCAGACCGGCTCGGCTGAACACACGCTGCTGGTGGGCGTGGACTGGCAGAAGGCCGATTGGGATGCGGCACGCGGGGCGATGCGTGATCCGGCGCCGATCGACATTTTCAATCCGGTCTACACCGGCTATGTTCCGGTGACCAACAGCATCAGTTACTCGGGAGGCGTCAACCGCCAGACGGGTGCCTACCTGCAGGATCAGATCGCGCTGGACAAGTGGCGCTTCACCGTGGGTGGCCGTTACGACTGGACCAAGGACGACACCTGGACGCAGTCGTACACCGTGGCCACGGATCGCTATGGCGCACGCGCGCCGAGCCGCATCAAGAACGAGTCCTTCAGCGGCAACGCTGGCATCCTGTTCGTGGCTGACAACGGCCTGACGCCGTATCTGAGCTATGCCGAGTCGTTCCAGCCGGCAGGCAGCACAGCTACACAGTCCTTCGACCGGACCCCGTTCGACCCAATCACTGGCAAGCAATGGGAAGTGGGCGTGAAGTATCAGCCGTCTGGATTCGATGGCCTGATCACGCTTTCAGCCTACGATCTGCGCCAGCAGAACATCCTCACCAACGACCCTGATCCCAGCCACAACACCTGTGGCACGACTGGGTCCAGCCAGTGCCAGGTCCAGGATGGCGAAGGCCGCGTACGTGGCGTCGAGCTGGAAGGCCGCATCACCCCCCTCGATGGCTTCAGCGTGATCGGTGCCGCATCGTGGATGGACTCGGAAGTCACCAAGAGCAACAACGGCTATCAGGGCAAGCAGTTGGCGATGGTTCCGGACTGGACCGCTGCGCTGTGGGGTGACTACACCTTCCAGGGCGGGGCACTCGCAGGCCTCAGCCTTGCCGCAGGCGTCCGCTACAACGGCGAAAGCTACGGTGACAGCGCCAACGTCTACCTGATTCCGTCCTACACGATGTGGGATGCAGCCATCCGTTATGACGTCGGTGCGATCGGGAGCGTGGGCACGCAGTTCGCACTCAACGTCAGCAACCTGACCGACAAGCGATTCGTGACCACGTGCAGCGGTGTCTCCTCGTGCTTCTTCGGCACGGGACGCACCGTCACGGCTACTGCTCGGTTCACCTGGTAACCCTTCCACCCCGTGACCGGCCAGCCAGGTCACGGGGCTTCCAAATGAGAGTTCCAGAAAATGTCGGTAGTGATGGCGGTGCTGGCTTCAGCCGCGGGTTTGGTTGGGGCATGGCTGTTCTATCTGGCGTCGCCGAAACAGCAGTGGCGGCACGCCGGGCCCTGGCCTGCGCGTGGGAAATGGATTCCCGGCAGCACCTTGTCGCTGGTCTCGCTGGCCTTGTTCCTGTCTTTGATGGGAAGCGCTGCGGCCTTCTTCACCTGGTTGACGATTCTGATGCTGGTCTGGTCGGCGGCGCCCTTCCTGGGCGTCTGGCGCGCTCGACAGCGTGGAGGTGGCCATGGCCAGCCCTGACAAGCTGCAGAGCCGACACTGGTTCGGAAAGACGTGTGCCGGTGTATTCCTGGGCTTCGGGCTCTCCCTGGCCTTGTCCGGCCTGTTCGCGTGGTTTGGGCCCGGCGGCATTGATGGCGGGGGTGGCAAGGCCCAGTTCAACATGTGGCTGGTCGTGCTGCTGTGGGCCCCGATCCTGTCATTTGTTTTCCTTTTTCGTAGCAGCGCAAGCGCCTGGCTGTGGCTGGGTGCTGCCAACGCAGTCGCCTTTGGCGGGCTCTGGTTGGCGCGCAGCCACCTAGGCTGACTGGACCTCACATGAAGATCCGCAACGACATCATCAAGGTCTACAAGGACGTGCACATCTGGGTTGGCATCTTTGCTGGCCTGATGCTGTTCATCGCCTTCTATGCGGGCTCGATCACCATGTTCGAGAAGCCGCTGGAGCGATGGGCGACACCGCCGTCTGCGCTGTCTGCGCCGGTCCCGATGGAACGTGCACCTGACCTGCTGGCCGCAGTACTCAAAGCGCATCCCGAGGCGGCAAAGAACTACAGCGTGATGGTGCAGACGTCGCCTGAAGCGCCTGCACGCCTGATCTGGCGAGTACGTGGCGACAAGCCACGGCAGTTCACTGAGTTTGGCGCAAGCTTTGACGAGAAGGGCCACCTCCAGGTGGAGCAGTTGCGCAAGGCACCGGTGGCGCAGCTTGTTGATACCTTGCATCAGTTCGTCGGTCTGCCGTTCCCCGATGCGATTTCGCGCCCCATCATGGGCACCATTGCGCTGATGTATACCGTGGCCCTGATCTCCGGCGTCATCGTGCTGTTGCCGACGCTGGTGAAAGACTTCTTCGCCGTGAGGGTAGGTAAGAACATCAAGCGTATGTGGCTGGATGTGCACAATGCGCTGGGCATCGTCAGCCTGCCGTTCCACCTGATCATGGCCGTGACCTGCGTGGTATTCGCTTTCCACGATCAGATCTACGACATCCAGGACAAGGTGGTTTATCCCAACGGCATCCAATGGGGCGAAGAGCACGATGCCGGGCCTGCCCCGGGTGCTCAGCCGTTGTCCGCTCCGGCACTACTGGAAAAGGTAAAGGCACAGCTGCCGGGCTTTGAGGTCTACAGCCTGGGCTTCCAGCAGAAGGGTAGTGAGGTCGAGGGGCGTGTCAGCGGTCTGGATATCCGTTACGGGACCCGTGCCCGCACCTACATGAGCACCCATCTCGATCCCTACACTGGCGTGGTGGACACCCATGACCTGCCAGGACACATGGGTGGCTGGGATACCGCCGTCAATGCCTTCTTCATGCTTCACTTCGGCAGCTTTGGCGGGAACCCGGTGCGCTGGATGTACCTGTTGCTTGGGCTTGGCGGTGCGATCGTGTTCTACACCGGCAACCTGCTGTGGATCGAGTCACGACGCAAGAAGCAGCGCGATGCCAGCCTTCCCGAACAGAAGCGATCCACCCGGGTGCTGGGATCGCTGACCATCGGTGTGTCCCTGGGCTGTGTCATCGGCATCTCGGCAACACTGGCAGCTACCAAGTGGCTTCCTGACCTGGTTGCCAATGTGCCGGCATGGCACGAAGGCATCTACTATGCGGTCTTCCTGATGGCAGTCGGTTGGGCGTTCCTGCGAGGGGCTGCGCGCTCGGCATATGAGTTGCTGTACGTTGGCGCCATGGTGACGGCACTGATCCCGCTCGGCAGTCTTGCAGCATTGGCCGGCGTGCCCGGCACCTGGAACCATTCAAGTGCTGGGGGGGCCGTGGATGCGACCGCAATCGTTGCTGCCCTCATTCTCTGGCAGCTGGCGAGGCGTTCCAGGAAGCGCGCGAAGGTGGGCCACAGGGACAGCGTTTGGGCCATCGATGGAAATGCGACCACAAGGGCAGGGCGCATCCAAGCGGCCGGGAAGTAGATCCGTGTTGCCCGCCGATGGCCGGCCACATTGAAAGGGCAGCGGTGAACAGAGTTGGCAGCATAAATGGCCGTAGCATCGCCGAAGTCCTGCAGATGACGGTCGACCAGGCGGATGCGTTCTTCATGGAAGAAGACGCCATTGCCCGCCCGCTGCACTTGCTGCAGCAGATCAGCCTGGGCTACCCGATGCTGGGCCAGCCGGCCACGGAACTTTCTGGGTGATTGACGTCGGGCCTGGCGCAGGCGGTGCGGGGCACCACGAAACCGTGCAATGGCGAATTCTCTGGTGACTCTCCAGCCAAAGGTGTCCACTTTGATGCTGCAGTGCACACAGAAAAACACGGTCCAGCTAGTCCCATCCGGCTATAGGTCGCCAACGCAACTCGACGCACACTTCGCCACGTAAAGGCCGACGGGAGGGCGTGATATGAGTCTGCATGTGGGGAAACTGCGCGGGCTGGCAGTGCTTCTGTTCCTGCTGAATCCCTTGCTCGCGGGCGCGCTGCCGGCAGCGCCGCCCGCACCGGCACCCGAGGTGGTTCCGCTGTGGCCGCAGGGCCACTGGCAGCAACGCGCACGTGGCCCAGAACGGATCGGTATCGAGGGCAGCGCAAAGGGCGCGGTCTCGGGCATCAGTAACGCGCGCATGGAGATCTACCGACCGCTGAAACCGAACGGGACAGCCGTGGTGATCTTCGGAGGTGGTGGTTACTTCCGCATCCAGATCGGCAGCGCTGCCAAGCCGACGGCGCAGTGGCTGCAATCGCTGGGTGTCACTGCCGCCGTGGTCTACTACCGTCTGCCTGCCGATGGGTGGGCACCGGTCTCGCCCTTCCAGGATGGCCAGCGCGCCATGCGATTGCTGCGCGCGCAGGCGGCAAGCCTGGGGGTCGATCCGGAGCGCATCGGCGCATTGGGCTTTTCCGCCGGCGGCAATCTTGCCGGAATTGTTGCCACGCGCTTCGATGCCCCGTTGTATCCGCCGGTGGATGCAGCCGACCAGCTGTCAGCGCGCCCGGACTTCCTTGCCATGATCTATCCGGTCGTTTCAATGCGCGCGCCGCTGGACCACACCCGGTCCAAGCGGGAACTGGCGAGCCAGGACGACGCACAGCAGGCCTATTCGGTCGAACAGCACGTCCGCAAGGACATGCCGCCGGTGTTCCTGGCCCAGGCCGTGGATGATCGCACCGTGGATGTCGGCCACAGCGTGGCCATGTACCAGGCCACGCATGCGGCAGGTATTCCGGTGGAGCTGCACCTGTTCGAAGCCGGTGGTCACAGCTGGGGGTTGGGCAAGCCCGGGACATTGGTCGCGCAGTGGCCGCGCCTTTTCGCCAACTGGGCACGCAGCCACGGCTACCTCGGGCCGCCGCCTGCGCGGCTGCCGCCGCACGATGCCAACGCGATACCCACGGCTGCAGCTCAGCCACCGCGCTCGCTGGACGATGGCGGCGCGGGCGACTGAGCCGCGCACTGTATTTCATTCGGGAGAACTGCATGAATTCACTGAAGCATGCCGCGCTTGGCGCGGCTGCCGGCGGCTGCCTGTTGCTGGCTTCACCCTCTGTGCTGGCTGCGGCCGGCGATACCGAAGCCGGATTGCGTGCACAGGTGCAGCAGCAGGCCAAGCAGTTGCGTGAACAGGCAACCCTGCTGGAGCAATTGAGTGCACGCCTGGCTGCACTGGAACGTGGATCGCACAGTACGGGCGCGGCACCTGGCAGAGGTACGGGCGTCGATGTGCAGGTGGCTGCGGCAATCGCTGACACCCGGCAGGACGACATGGCCATTCTGCAGGCGCAGGTGGCACAGCTCGCCGCAACCGGTGGCGGGGGCGATGGCAATGTGCGTTGGCGCAAGGGAGGCCCTGAGTTCCGCAGCAGCGATGGCCAGTTCACCTTCCACCCCCGTGGGCGGGTGATGGTCGACTTCAGCAGTACCCACGGTTCCGGATTTGACGCACGCAATATCAACGGCACTGATCTGGCCAGCGGCCGTCTCGGCGCCGAAGGCCGGATGGGACCGCTGGGTTACAAGATCGATGCGGACTTTGCGGGCAACGATGTCTCGCTGAAGGACACCTATCTGTCCTGGGACACGCGGCTGGGTGGCCTGCCAACGGAAATCTACGTGGGCAACAAGCTCAAGGACCGTGGGATCGATGGTGGCACCAGCGGCGTCAATACGCCTTTCATGCAGCGCAATGCGGTGGCGTCTGTGGGTGCCCAGCAGAGCGGGTATTACGGGCTGGGCGTCACCACCAAGGTGATCGGTGATGGCTGGCACGCCAGTGTGGCGGTGACCGGCGACGATATCGGCAATGACAGCACGGCCAGCGACACCCTTGCGTATCTGCTGCGCGCACACTGGAACCCACTGCGTGGCCAGGCAGGCTTCGTGCATCTGGGAGGCTGGTACTGGTACGAGGATCTCGCCCAGGACGTGGGCAGCATCAACAAGACCTCCCCGATCGCGCTGGGCTGGAACGGCAATGTGCGCGTGTCGGCCAGCTCCATCGCCAATGTCACCGTCAACCACGCCTGGGGGCTTGAGATGGGTGGAGTGTACGGCTCGGTGTGGGCCTTCGCCGAACACACCACCCGCACCATCGAGTCACGCACGGTCGACTCGGTCGACCAGCAGGCGACATCGGTCTACGCCGGCTGGCTGATCACCGGCGAGCGCCCCGGATTCAGCAGCCGCTCCGGGGTATGGGGCACCACGCGGGTATTGCGCCCGGTGCAGGAGGGGGGCGCCGGCGCTTTCGAGCTGGCGGCGCGTTACGACCGCTACGACTTTCTGGATGCGGCCCGGGGCGGCGAGGGCACGGCATGGACGCTAGGGGTGAACTGGTACCTCAACAACTGGTCACGCCTGATGCTGAACTATGTTCACTGGAAGACCGACAACAAGGTCGGCAACGCGCAGCGGCCGGATTCCGGCAACACCGTCGGCGTGCGAGCGCAGGTTTCGTTCTGATCTGGCTGACGATCTGCAAATATCGGTACCGATTTTTCGATGATGCGGCTCGATCGCGGGATGGAAGGACAGTCATTTGCGTGCGTCCAAAGGGACAGAAGGCGACGGATGGTGTGGCCAAGCAGACGACCTCCGCCTAGAACTTCATCCTCACGCCACCATTCACCACAAACCCTTCCAGCGGCGCCCATGCATCCACGGTCCACTGGCCATCGTCGGCGCGGCGAGGCCGCAACATCGGGTTGTAGCCGCTCTGGCGGACGTTGAGGATGTTTTCCAGGTTGAGGAACAGGCTGACTCTTCCCAGCACAATCTCCCCCAGTGCACCCACTTCCAGATACGGCCGGCTGCGTCGACGCCAGGGATTTTCGTCAAGCGCCTGGATGCCGGTGTAGTAGGCTTCCAGGCCCACGCGACCACGGTCATGCTGCTCCCACATGGCAACCAGTCCTGCGCTGTGCCGGGGCGTGAGGGAGACCGGGCGGCGGCCAGCGCCCTCCGCGCCGGGCTCTCGCGCGTCGGTGTAGACATAGCTGCCGGTCACCGTGATGTCCTGCCAGCGGTAGCGCAACAGCAGTTCACTGCCACGGGTGCGGGTGACACCCGCCACATTGATCAGCTGCACACGTTCACCCGGGGCGGTTACAGACTCCACCAGGCGCACCGCATGGTCGATGTCGGATGCGAACACGCTGAGGTTCAGCTCCCAGGGGCCATGCACGTAGCCTGCATCGATGGACCCCGTGGTAGCGATCTCCGCACGAAGGCCACTCAGCGGCTCCAGGCGTGACAGGCCAGCGGCCTCGATCTGTTCGACGAAGGGCGTAGGAGCATAGAAGCCTCTGCCGATCGACGCGCGCAGGGTCCAGTCGTCAGGGCGGAACAATAGTGACACGCGGGGGCTGAAATGCCCCCCATAGGTGCTGTGGTCATCCCAGCGCGCACTGCCGGAAAGCGTAAGGTCATCGCGCAGCGCCTGCTCGGCCTGCACGAACAGGGCGGGCACGGTGTAGCGGTAATCAAACTGCGCGTATCGGGCGGAACGGAACCGGTCCTGCTGCGCGGCAATGCCCGCCAGCCAGCTGGTGGCGCCTACGCCGGACGCATAGCTGACTTCCGCAAAGCCGGTCTGATGGGTGTCGTTGTCCTGCTCAGGGCCATACCCGTGGTCGTGATCGGTGGACATGGCCGATGCGCGCACCTGCAGGCGGTCGCTCTCGCGCACCGGAACATCGACCACCGCGCCGGCATCAATGCGCTCCGTGCGCTGCGTGAGAGCGAAGGGCTGCCCGTCGGGCGCCCGTTGACCGGGCAGGGTCCCGCCCAGCCGACTCTCGCGCATTGCGCCTGCCGTCAGCAGCGCACGCGCACCATTTTCCGATTCCCAGAACAGCCGTGGCCTGACCGTGGCACGCTCGTAGCCGGGGATGTCAGCCCAGCCGTCTCCGTCCAGGTCGTGGCGGTCTTGGCGATGGTAGCCACCCACCACCGACAGGCCCCAGTGCGCGGCCAGCGGCCCGGCTGCGTAGCCGGTCACGTCCTGGCCGCCGCGGCTGGTGGCATTGAGCAGCATCTCGGCCTCGGCAGTCTCCTTGGGCCGGCGCGATATCAGGTTCACCACGCCACCCAACGCAGCCGGGCCGTACAACGCCGACGCGCTGCCCTTGATGATCTCGACACTACCAAGGTCGGTCGGGGGTATCTGCAGCAGGCCGATGGACGATGACTGACCGCCGTACAGCGGCAGACCATCGGCCAGCAGCTGGGTATATCGACCGCGCAGGCCCTGGATGCGGATGTTCGATGCGCCCATGCCCGGCGAGGTGTTCTGCACCCGCACGCCCGCCGTCTCGGCCACAAGCATGGAGACGTTGCCCGGCGACATCAGCAGCTTCTCCTCGATCTCCTCCTGCGATACGACGTCTACCCGGATCGGTTCGTCGGAAACGCGACGCCCTGACCGGGTTGATTGCACCACCACCGCATCCAGCTCCACAGCCTCATCGTGGTGGTCGTCGTGCGCGGCGGGTGGTTCATGCGCACTGGCCGAGGCAGCGGCGGACAGCAGAGCGGCGCTCAACGCCAGGGCAAGCGGATGGGGAAACAGGGTCATGGGTCGTCAGGGCGGCGGGGCCACGCGGTGGCGAAGTAGCCCGGCGTTGTAAACCTTGATCCAGCTACAAGGTCAAGGGCCAGGCTGCGGCTGAAGGGCTTCCAGCACCCTGCAATCGGCCACGCGGCCGCCCGGGCAATTGCCGATCATTCGCTTCAGTTCGCCCTGCAGCGCCTGCAGGTCATGGATCCGGCGCGTGATATCCGCGATGTGCGCTTTCACCACGTCGTCCACCGAACTGCATTCGTGTTCGCGCTGCTCACCAAAGGCGATCAGCTCGCGGATCTGCTCGATGGAGAAGCCAAGCTCGCGGGCGCGGCGCACGAATGACAGACGCCGCTGGTCCTGGGCGCTGTAATAGCGGTAGTTGCCGTCCGACCGCAGCGGTGGTTGAAGCAGGCCGATCTTTTCGTAATAGCGGATGGTTTCGGCCTTGGTGCCGGTCTGGCGGGCCAGTTGGCCGATGGTGAGGTGGGCGGACACGGGCTTGACCTTGTAGTGGCTACAGGGTTGATAACGACTATCCCAACCTTTTTCAAGCCCGGCCACAGCCTGGCGGGAGTCATCCATGGACCACTGCTGCGGCCACAAGCGCCGGGAACTGGAAGCGTTGGCCCTCCACAGTGCGCAGCGGCGCGTACTGGTGGCGGTACTCATCATCAGCCTGGCGATGTTCTTCATCGAGTTCGGCGCGGGCATCGTGGCGCGCTCCAGCGCCCTGCAGGCCGATGCAGTGGACATGCTGGGCGATGCGATCGTATACGGCCTGAGCCTGTGGGCAGTGAAGCGGGGAGCGCGCTGGGAGGCCGGCGCAGCACTCGCCAAGGGGCTGCTGATCCTGGGCTTCTTCGTGTTCATCGTGGTGGAGGTGGTCGGCAAGCTGGCCCACGGCGTTCCGCCTTCCAGTGGCTTGATGCTGGGGTTCGGAGCCATCGCGCTGTTGGCCAATCTGGTGTGCCTGGCACTGCTGTGGCGGTTCCGCACGCTCAACATCAACATGAAAAGCACCTTCGAGTGCTCCCGCAATGATGTCGCCGCCAACCTCGGTGTACTGGTGGCTGCCGGTGGCGTTGCGCTGACCGGACGCGGCTGGCCGGATATCGCGGCGGGCGTGGTCATCGCGCTGCTGTTCCTGAAGTCCGCGATTGGCGTCATCAACGAAGCGTGGCCCGCGTGGCGTGCGGCTGCGAAAGCGTGAGGTGATGGAAAGGGCTCCGGCGAGATGCCGGAGCCCCAGGGGACTCACTTTTCCTGCAGGAACGTCAGCAGGTCCTGGTTGACTCGATCCTTGTGGGTGTCGGTCAGGCCATGCGGCGCACCCGGGTACACGATCAGCCTGGCGCCCTTGATCAGCTTCGCCGACTGGCGGCCGGAGATGTCGATCGGCACGATCTGGTCGTCATCACCGTGGATGACCAGGGTGGGCACATCGAACTTCTTCAGGTCGGCGCGGAAATCGGTGGCCGAGAACGCGGCGATGGAGTCGTAGGTGTTCTTGTGGCCACCCTGCATGCCCTGCGCCCACCATGCATCGATCAGACCCTGCGATACCTTCGCGCCTGGGCGGTTGAAGCCGTAGAACGGGCCGGACGGGATGTCCTTGTACAGCTGTGCGCGGTTGTCCATCTGCGCCTTGCGGATGCCATCGAACACTTCGATCGGCAGGCCGTTCGGGTTGTCGGCGGTCTTCAGCATGAGCGGCGGCACCGAGCTGATCAGCACCGCCTTCTTCACCCGGCCGGAGCCATGGCGGCCGATGTAGCGCGCCACTTCGCCGCCGCCAGTGGAGAAGCCCACCAGAGTGACATCGTGCAGGTCCAGCGTGTTGATCACCGTGGCCAGGTCATCTGCGTAGTGATCCATGTCGTTGCCTTCCCACGGCTGGCTGGAACGGCCGTGGCCACGACGGTCATGGGCAATGACGCGGTAGCCGTGGTTGGCCAGGAAGATCATCTGCGATTCCCAGCTGTCCGAGTTCAGCGGCCAGCCGTGGCTGAAGGTGACGACCGGGCCGTCCTTCGGGCCCCAGTCCTTGTAGTAGAGCTGCACGCCATCGGCGGTGGTGATGTAGCTGGCGGTGCGCGCGATGCTGGTGACTGCTGCCGGCTTGGCCGGTTCGGCGGCTTGGGCGGACAGGCCGGCCTGGACCGGGAGGGCGAGGGCGGCAATGGCCAGGGTGCGGGCGAAAGTGTTCATGCAGGGCGTCTCATGGTTGGGTGGTGAGACGTACTTTGCGACCTAAATCGGGCGTCTGGATGATGAAATGTACGCATTTCTTGATAGATCGTCCTGCATGGATGTGTGCACGCGAAACGCCGCCCATTGCCTGTTGACAAGGTAGAACGATCGTTCTACCTTGGCATCGTGAACACAATCACCACCGATACCCAACAGAAGATCCTGGCCACGGCCGAGGCGCTGATCTACCAGAACGGGATCCACGCCACCGGCATGGACCTGCTGGTGAAGACCTCGGGTGTGGCACGCAAAAGCATCTACCGCCACTTCGAAAACAAGGGCCAGGTAGCCGCAGCTGCACTGAACGCGCGCGATGTTCGTTGGCTTCAGTGGTTCCAGCAGGAGTGCGACAAGGCCGACAGCCCGGAAGCGCGCATCCTCGGCATGTTCACCGTGCTCAAGGGCTGGTTCGAGTCCGAGGGCTATCGCGGCTGCGCCTTCATCAATACCGCGGGCGAGGTGGGCGACCCCGACGATCCGATTCGCCACATCGCAAAGCATCACAAGCAGAAGCTGCTGGATTACACACTGGAACTCACCACGCAGCTGGATATCGAGCAGCCGGACGCACTGGCGCGGCAGCTGCTGGTTCTCATGGAAGGTGCCATCACCGTCTCGCGCGTGATGGGCGACTACAACGCCGCAGACACTGCCAGGGATGTTGCAAAGGTGTTGTTGGAGCAGGCCAGGCGCTGACGCCTGAGTGATCAAAATCCGTCGAAGCACCCCGTTCATCCACTTGATTGGAGGCCCCGCCGTGTCCACTGAAGCACCCCGTCCGCCGTTGCCGCCGTTCACCCGTGAATCGGCCATCGAGAAAGTTCGCCTTGCCGAGGATGGCTGGAACTCCCGAGATGCCGACAAGGTCGCGCTGGCCTATTCGCTCGATACCCGCTGGCGCAACCGTGCCGAGTTCACCCACGGCCGCGAGGAAGCGCGGCAGTTCCTGGCCCGCAAATGGAAGAAGGAACTCGACTACCGTTTGATCAAGGAACTCTGGGCCTTCAGCGGCAACCGTATTGCCGTGCGCTACGCTTATGAGTGGCGCGACGACTCCGGCAACTGGTTCCGCTCCTATGGAAACGAGAACTGGGAATTCGGAGCGGATGGCCTGATGGAGCATCGGTTCTCGAGCATCAACGACATGCCGATCAAAGAAGGCGAGCGCAAGTTCCATTGGCCGCTCGGGCGTCGCCCGGATGATCACCCAGGGCTTTCCGATCTGGGCATGTGAGCGGCCGCAGCGGCGCTGTCAAAAGTGCGCCTCGGCTTCGATGAGGCCAGCGCCCCTGTAGAGTCAAGCCGTGCTCGACTACGGCATGCCACATCGCACCCCATCAGGCACCTCGCCAGCGAGCATCTGCAGCACCCGATCCATCAGAACAGGCTCCGGCACACCAGCCAGCACCTGTTCCAGATAATCCAATGGCTCCAACTGCCATTGGAGGATTGCCCGCATCTGCAGAACTGCGGGCGCCCGCTGCTTCGCATCCAGTGATGCCTGCAACAGCACATGCGGCGAGCGCCTCTCCAGCCACAGCACTGGTATGCCTCGGCAATGAACCTGGAACTCGGCATCTCGATGCCGTTCCACGAACTGGAATCCCTGTGGTGGCCGAGACTCCACGAACTGCATCGCCTGGCGGCGCAGTTGTGAGAATCGATCTTCGTTGATGCTTTGGAATCCGATGGGAGATGGCAGTGGGGGCACCAGCCACCGCGTCTGTGCCGCAACCACCGCCACGAGGCACAGCGCAGTGGCCGCCCAGCAGTACCGCGCCACTCAGTCGTCCGGCCGTACTCGTGTGCTGGCGTGCGCCGTAAGTCCCAGCCCAGCCATGATCAGCCCCTCCATGACGCGCGGGCCAACGTATTGCTCCAACTCGCCGTTCTCGCGGGCACGCTGTGCGGCCAGCAGGATTTCCAGCACCACCCGAAGGCCGGCCAAGGAGCAATCGGTGTCCGCCAGGGCAATGCGCCGCCCGGGCATCTGATGGCGCTCCGGCCAGGGCTGGCCATCGGAGGCAGCGCCGGAGCCGATGCTGTGCAGCAGGGCGATGAGCGTATTGGGATCAAGCACAGGGCCGTTGGCGGGCACGTCTTGGATCGGGTGTGGGGCAGGGGAGTAGGGCTGGGTCATGGCTGGGCTCCTTGCGTGCATGCAGAAGCCGCCACCGATAAAGGTGGCGGACGGTGCGGGGCTCGAAATCCGGTGTGCAATCTTCCCGGCGGGCACAAGGCCCCCACGCACCGCCCGCCATAGCCGGCCGACGGATTGCCAGCCGGCACCACAGGGCGTGGTGCCGGCTGACAAGCGCATACTTCTCTTGCACAACCGAGGATTTCGAGGCCTCGGCCACCCGTTTTCGGTGGCATGAACAGGAATACGCCTGGCTATGCGCGATGCCAATGCAGTAAGGCCGATGCCGTCACTACTTTCAACATTTTCAGAATCGTTGCATGCGGCACGAGGGGGCAGCCGCCTTGCGCTGCAATGCTTTCGGCGCTATCGGTGGCGCAGGCCTGCGGACTGTCGGCATCCGCCCGGCGAGGTCATGAGCGAGGCGGATGCGACAGGATTGAAAGGCTGCCAGACGTCAGTAGCTCTTCATCGCGGCTTTGGTTCGCTCCAGCCAAGCGGCATTGTGGCTGCGCGCGTGGCGTGACCAGTGTTGGGCATCGTCGATGATGCTGGCGAACAGGCTGCGGGCCTGCTCGCGGTCGGCGGGCTGCGGTTGTGTCATCAGCCATTCGGCATACAGGCAGCGGGCGGCCGCATCGTTTCCGCATTCGACGGCGCGCTCGAACGCGGCGCGGGTGCCAGTTGCTTGGGCGGCGGCCAGTGTCTGTGCATAGAGCAGGGTCTGTTCCGGCTTGCGGCGCACATCTGGATGACGGGCGAACAGGCCGTCCAGCGTCTCAACTGCAAGCGCGGCGTGCCCGGACTCGAGGCGGGCGCGCGCCAGACCGGTAAGGATGTAGGGGTCGTCACCCAGTGGCGAGCTGGCCGCCTGCTCAAGCAGGGTCCTGGCTTCCTCCGCTTGGCCTGCATCCAGCAGCGTCATGCCGAGGCGAACCCGGTTCTGCACGGTGGGCGTTCGCGACAGCTCAGCGCGTGCGTTACGCAGGTCCTGGCCCGGGTCCATGAGCTGCTTGGCGGAGCGGATTGCCTGCCGTGCGCCGCGCGAGTTGCGGGCTTCCGGGAAGTAGATCGCAAGGAAGTAGACGACGCTGCCGAGTAGCGGGAACGAGAACAGCAGGATCAGCCAGTAGAGGCTCTGGCCCGAGCGAATGGCGTGCACCGCGAAGTAGATGGCCGCCAGTACGTGGAGTCCGATTCCGATATAGGGCATGTGTGCCGCCTCGTCCTTGTGGGGGTTGGCACTATAGTGGGGGAGGGGTGGGGCGCCAAATGGGGCGGTGCTGATCGGGCGTGACGCGTCACGATAATGGGGCGGGCTCTGCGGGGCAGAGCGCTGCATGTCACCACGGGGTAAGGGATTGAAGAGAAGTGTTCATGCTCATGGCTCACGGCTGACGCGGAGGATTTGTGGTGGAGAAGATGTAACGGGCGAATTTCCATTGCCCATCCTTGCCACGGTGCAGCAGGAAGATTTCCTGATTGGCTTCCGCCCCCGCCGGTCCATCCTTGGCCAGTACCTTTACCGTTCCGTTGGAACGCGTGCGGGCGAATGCCCAGTCGCGCGATAGCGGCTGGATTTCATCAATGGTGAAGTCGATGCTCAACCGGATGGTCTTGAAGATCTGCTGATAGGCAGATCGAATTGCTTCGGCTCCCGCGACCGGCAGACTGTGCTGCGGCATGAAGACCGCATTGTCCGAGTAGAGACGCATTACCGCGTCGACGTCAGAGCTGTTGAGCGCCTGCTCATAGCGCTCAAGCTGGCGGGTGATTGCCGTGGTGTCCGGGCTTGGCATGGCAGTTTTGCCAGAGGCCAGAGCTGCGAAAGGAGACAGAGCCAGTAGAACGGCGAGTGAGGCGAAATAGGTACGCATGGGATTTCTCGATTATCTGTGAGAGGTCAAAGCTGTACGACGAACTTGCCGACGGCCGCATTGCTTTCCATCAGTCGATGGGCCTGCCGGACGTCGTCGAAATCAAAGGTCCTGGTACGCGACGATGGGATCCGGCCGGCGGCGATCTCCTGCGCAATCCAGCGAAGCGGGGATTCGCTCAGCGGCAATGCTGCGGTTCCAAGCAGTCCACTCGGGAAGAAGTTCAGATGGACCGCGCCAGGAAGGTCCTGCATCAGGTGGAACGACTCGAGTACCGGTGCACCACCCAGAAGGCCGATGACCGATGCTCCGCCAAAGGGGCGAAGCGCTTTGACCGAGTCTCGCAGCGTCGCTGCGCCGACAACCTCCAGCACGGCGTCCACGCCGACCGGGATCGACCGTCGAACCAGGGCCGCGATCTCTCCGGTATCGACGATGACCTCGTCAGCACCCGCGTCCTTCAGCCGCGCTTCGTTGCTCACCGTGCGCGTGGTGGCAATGACATTCAGTCCACGTGCCTTGGCGTAAGCAACGCTGGCCATGCCGACTGCCGACGTGGCACCTCGCACCAGCAAGGTCTGCCCGCTCTGGATCCGGAGGCTGCGATCCAGCGCACCCCAGGCTGTCAGATAGGACTCGGGCAGTGCCGCCAGCTCGTCCCAGGCAAGGTCGATACCGTCAAGTGAGATGAGATTCTGCGCAAGCACGCTCACCTGTTCGGCATAGCTGCCTGGGCGGCTGAACTGCAGTCCGCCCATGGCCGTTGCGACCCGCTGTCCCGTGCGGAAGGTGCCGCTCGGATCCCGGATGACTTCACCCACGGCCTCGATACCGGGTACAACGGGGCTATCGATCGGGCCCATCTTGCCTTGGCGTCGATAGACCTCGGCACGATTCAACCCGAATGCGCGGACCCTGACGAGCACCTCATCGTTGTTGCTCTCGGGTGCGCCAATGTCGCGCAGCTGCAGAACCTCTGGGCCGCCGGCCTGTTCAATCACATATGCCTTCATGACGGATTCCTCAGGAGCGCGGCTGATTGGTGGCGAACAGGTAGCGATGGATCTTCCACTCGCCGGCCTCCAGGCGGAACACGAACAACTCGTTGTTGCCCTCAGTCACCTCGACGCCGGCGGCCAGGATTCGGGTGCGGCCGGCCGAGCTCGTGCGCACCCACGCCCACTCGCCAACCTGAACGACTTCGTGGATGTCGAAGGTCACATTGAGCTTGATGGTGGCGAATACCTGCTCATAGCCCGCACGTACGGCCTCACGCCCCTCTAGGGCAGGCGCGTTCTGCGGCATGAAGACCGGTTCGGCGCTATAGAGACTCAGAATGGTGTCGGTGTCTCTGCCATTCAGGGCGGTTTCGTAGGACTTGAGAACTGCTGCAATAGACATGGGATGTTCCAGTTGGCTCACCGGGGATCGGTGGCGTGGAGCAACTTTGCGGGTTTCAAAAATGAGATAGAATCCTCATATTTGAGATCGCTCCTGCCATAAATGAGAGGCTAGATCGTGGACTTGAACGCCGTGCAGATGTTTGTCGCAGTGGTGCAGGCCGGAAGCATTTCGGCTGCAGCCGAGCGACTCCAGCTGCCTCTGCCTACCGTGAGTAGGCGGGTTCGGGAGCTTGAGCGCGAGTTGAACGTTCAGCTGTTGGAGCGGTCGGCTCGAGGCACCCGCCTGACCGACGCCGGCGCACGCTTGTACGAGCACGCGGTGCGCGGGATTGAACTGCTCGCCGAGGCACAGCAATCCGTGGTCAGTGACCAGGCGCGCCTGAAGGGACGCCTGAGGTTGTCACTTCCACCTGCGTTCGAGCCTTGGTGGGAGCTGCTGTCGCGGTTCCAGCTGCAATACCCGGACATTCAATTGCAGGTGCACACCACCGAAAGGCGCATCGATCTGATTGAAGACGGAATCGATGTTGCGCTCCGTGTCGGCACCATTACCCATGAAGCCATGGTGGCGAGACGGGTTCTGGAATATCGCCATTTGCTGGTTGCGTCTCCAGCACTGATAGAGCGTCTTGGGGTTCCGGGATCGATCGACGATCTTCATCAATTCCCGTGCGCCACTTGGGTCTTGGGTGCAAATGCACGGGGTCGTTGGCTAATCGGGGGGCACGACGTTGAGCCTCGCAGTGTCCTCGCCACGAACGACTATGCACATCTGCGCAGCCGCGCTCTGGCCGGAGACGTCGTGACCGAGCTGCCCCCCTTCCTGGCGGCAGATGCAATTCGCACGGGTGACCTCGTGGAACTGTTGCCTCAGTGTCCATTGCCCCAGCAGCAGATTCACCTGCTGTATCCCTCGCATCGGCATCCTTCGTCAATCATCAGAACCTATTTGGACTTCTGCCAGGCCGAGATCTCATTGCTCAGCAAGGACTGGCTGCAGCAAGGAGAGGTACGTGCCTGATCTATCCCATGTGAGTAGGGGTTGCAGCGACTACCTGTCTAACGGCCAAAGGTGGGCGGGCACACTAGTAGCTCTGAGGGCACGACTTGAGGCCGATCCGTTCGTCGTGTCCGCTATTGGCCAGAAGCGGACATCAGCGGGGCAGGAGGCAAGGAAGATTTATCGGGGTAGAACCCGGTGAATGGCTCCACTGCCGGGAGCAGTGAATCAGCAACCTAAAAGGGCACATCAAGCGCAAACCGGAGCTTATCTTGATACCTAGCCTGTTTCTTTAGGAGCGCAGTCACCGATTCAGATAGCTCGGAATCCTGATTCAACAGAGGGAGCTGCCGACTCAGTAAGACACTTCAAGTACTGGGGCAGGGCGCTCGCCCGAACAAAGTGCACCAAGGCGGACAGCTCTCTTCGATTGACCATATAGCGGGAAAGATGCGTGATCCCGTCTATTTCGGTCACAGTCGGCGAATTCCCCTTGTAGAAGACATCAACCAAGGGAGCATCCACGATGGACAGCAAGGTGAAGTGATACAGCCGCTTCTTGTTCTTTGCCCTGTTCGGCAAAGACTCCATATCCTTCTTGCAGCTTGCGAGCACGGCCGAGACCACCTCCAAGTCTTTATTTGTAACAGTCCTGTAGGCAATGAGATCGAGCTCTCGAGCACGCCCATCCACACCGTCTGCGTAACCCGGCGAGCTTCTGATTAACGTGACGCGTCACGGGCAACGATCTCGCGGCGAAAGGACCCAGCCCCCATCAGCATCCATCTGTCTGTATGGCTTTCCAGCAAAGCACTGCACAGCACTGGCCGGGAGGTCGCCACACCGAGAGCCGGGAAGGTTCTCCCACCCACCTTCAATTCGACGGAAGAACATCCCATTGATACAGCGCAGACCCTGCGCTTTCTGGGGTGGCTGTGCCTGCAGGCGTTCGGGAGGCGTCGATGGCATCGAACTGACAGCTGTCGACCGCTCAGGCCTCGCCGTCGAAGACTGCTCAGTGGCCTCGATAGATCGCCGCACACCTTCAAAACGCTCACTCCAGGCACTATTAGTCCGGCCAAGCGTAAGCACGCCGATGGTTGTAAGGCTCACCAGAGTCAAAAATCCGGTGATCAGCCACGGGAAATTCCAGCGCCTTCGCTCAATCGGCGGAAGGTACTCAGGCCGTTCGCGCTCCATACGCCCCCCAATCACGTCCAGACTGCAGGGGCAGCGCCCCTACGGAAGCGCCTTACACGCGCTGGCGCGGTCTCGGCCCACGACTCATGTAGACCACATTGGATGCCTCGGCGTCGGGGCCGGGATCACGTACGCCGCACCGTCGCTCTCGGCGAATTCTGAGAGCTTCGGCTAGGTAGATGACGCTGGATTTCGCCGTGGTCGAAGCTTTCCGCGAAGCTGAGGTCCGGGGAGCCGCCTCAGCCATCATCAGCCGCCATTTCCGTGCGATGTTGCAGGTCAGGGACCACCAGGTCATGTCGCAAGGCTCCAACTGGTGACCCTCAGGGGTGAACATGTGCCCAGCTTGGAATCCAAAACCGGCCCAAGGGCCGGTCAGTTCGATGCGATCATGGGGATCGATCTTGCTCATGCCGCAATCTCATCCTTGTCGGGAGAGCCAACAGGGAGGCAAGAGCCAAGCCAGAGTCGGAGCCATTGCCAAGCGGAGCCCACGAACCGGATCACGCCCGATACAGCATTTCGCATAATGTATATTATGTTCAAAGCAGAACTGCCGCCCAGCAGGCGGGAGCCTCCCCGGCCCTGAGATCCCGGACCTCAGCCCTGGACAGCCTTCCCACTCACTCTCCGCAGCGCCGATAGTCAAACGGAATCCGCAGCAGCTTCCCATCCTCGCCCGGTCCAGAGATGCTCGCCTGCAATGACTCGCCATCCCGCCGGTACTCGATGCGATTTGGGAAGTCATGCTGCGGATTCTCAAAGACCACCCAGTCCTCACCATGCCCGGCAATAACGAATGTCGTCGGCGCCACGCCATTGGGTTGCACGTGCAGGCCAGCCGCTTTGCCTGCAGACACCAGACGCATGTACTCGAATGATTCCATGTCGCCGTGGTTCAGCGTGCGCGACATGCCAAGCAAGGCGCCACCGGCCTCGGGCAGCCAGACCTCATCAAGCCTGCGCTCCTCGGAGCCGCCACACCAATGCCCGGCCAGCCAGTCGAACTCGGCCGGCGCCGCCACGACCGCGCCACTTCCCAACGCCAATCCTGCGCCCAGCACCACCATCTTCGACTTCAACATGCCCTGGCCTCCTGGATGTGTTGGCCGCAGCTTAGCGGCGTGGCACCTGGGGCGCTTGTAAAAACGCGCAGGATGGCGTCCGATGCCGCATGGACTACTGCGAACACCCGGCCCCCGACGACCTCCGCCGTCACGTCCAGTGCATCTGGTGGCTGCAGGACGACGCTCCCGGAAATGACGTGCAGGTCATCTATCCCGATGGCCGGTGCGAGTTGCTGGCCGAACTTGGCGTGCCGCTGCAGCTGCATGGCGCAGATGGCCGGATCCGTTCCGATCTGCCGTTCTGTTTCGCGGCACAGCAGTCAGGGCCTATCCGTTTGCAGGCCGCTGGTGCGGTGTTCTGTGTTGGTGTGCGGCTGCAGCCGGCCGCGAGCGCCCTGGTTGCCGGCACCTGCTTGCCTGGACTTCGCGACCAGGCGCCAGATCTGTACACACTTGATGCCTCCCTCGCCGAGATCTTCAGTGCCGCCGCACGCGCCAGCGCGGCGACCAATACACCCGCGCCTCTCTGGCAGCTCCTGCGGGATCGGTGTGCCAGCTTCCCCCTGGACGAGCGCGTCGAACAAGCGGTTGCGGAGCTGGATGCGACGGAGGGCGATCTGCGCATCGCCGAGTTGGCACGGCAGCTTGGTATGTCCCTGCGCGGCCTGCAATCCCGTTTCCTGGTCGCCGTGGGCATGACACCAAAGGAATACGCCCGTGTGCGCCGCCTGCAGGCGTTGCTGCGCACATTGGATGGAGAAACCATGACCATCGCTTCCGCCGCTGCGCGCCACGGTTACAGCGATCAGGCCCATGCCACGCATGATCTGGTGCGCTGGACGGGTGTCACGCCCGCCCGCCTGGTCCACGCGCTGCGGGGCGATCGCGGTAGCGACGATGCGCTGCGGCTGGCCGCCGCCTTCGTGCACGGAACCAGTGGCGGCCGCTCACTGTGAGCCCCCTGCTCCACGTCGTCCTACAGACACCTGTGCATCACATATACATCGACCAGGCCCAGCTACCGATGTCGGAACGCCGCCGGCAGCATAAGATCCCGGCCTGGAAGCGGCCGGCAAATGGCGGTCTTGAAGATCGCCCACATGGCACCGAAGTCATCCGCGATGGCGGCTCGGATCTCCATGCGACTCCTGCAGATCTGGCGTGAGAATCAAGGAGGACACCAGCAGAACCGCGCTGCGGTCGTGCCTGCTTCACGCGCCACCGCCATCAGTTCCGCAATAGTTGAGCAAATTCCGGCCTCTAGAGCAGTACATGCCCCCTACTCCCGCACGCACTCCACACCGGTTCCGCCGATGGCGCGTCGCTGGCTACAGCCTGCTGGGCGTGTACGTACTCTACCTGCTGGCCGGCAACATCTTCCTCAACAGCCCGCTGTTCGACCAGGTCACCAACCGCAAGCCGCATAAGTTCGTGATGACCACCGGCCCGGCCATCACGCTGCTGCCCGGCCACGTCATTGCCTGGAACGTGCACATGCGCGGTCACGTGAATCACACCGTCTACGTGCTGCACGCCGAGCGCGCCAGCGCCCGCTTGGCCGTGCTGCCCCTGTTCCGCCGCGAAGTGAGGGTTCCCCGATTGCAGGCCACAGGCGTGTCTGCCGAGATCAGTCGCGTCGAGGACGCCATTCCGTCGCCCCCACGCAGCGACCAGGGCTGGACCCTGCGCTTCGACGCCATCCACAGCGACAGCATCCGCAGTGCCCGTCTCGGCAAGCTGCTGATCATCGGCAAGGGCCAGGGCACGGTTGGCTTCCTCAAGCAGCTGCGCGGCGGCCCGTCCGAACTGTTCGATTCCGAGGTCTCGTTCAGCAAAGCAGACACCAGCTATGACGGCGTGCAGCTGTTGGGCAACATGGATCTGAGCGCGCGCTTCAGCTATCCGCGCCACTATCGCGACCAGGCGCCCGGCCTTGCAAAGTTGAAGTTGCTGCATGCACAACTTGATGTGGACGCGCGCAGCCAGGGCCTGCGCATGGATACGGACGCGCAGACGCCCCGCATCTCCAGCTCGCCGGTTCCCGGTCGCCTGCAACTGGCGGTCCACCTGTTGGACGGCCAGCTGCAACCTGGTGACCACGCGCTCTGGCAGGTTCCGCTCTACCTCGGCGACGGCGCGCCGGATCGTGGCGTGCTGGCCCTGCAGCTCAATGTGACCAATGACATGCGCCTGCAGGCACGCCTGCCGCCACGCCCGGATTCGGCCGCTGGCATCGATGCCGACCTGCACATCACCGGGCGCGAGATTCCATTCCAGCACCCTGCCCAGCTGCTGGAACGCAGCTCCGGCACTGTGCGCGGCGAATGGACCTTCACCTCGCTCAACTGGATCCCTGCCCTGTTCGTACGCAAACCGTGGCTGCAGCTGGATGGCGGCGGCACGCTGAAGGCGGATCTACGCCTGCGCAATGGTGAACTGATCGAAGGCAGCACCGTGGATATTCCCTCGGCCGCAGCCGTGGCCGAAGTGGCCGGCGTGCGTCTGGCCGGCACGGCCAGCGCGCATGGCGAGCTGAAGGCCGGGACACCCACTCAGGCACAGCTGGCGATCCGGCTGCCGCGCTTCACCGCGCGCCCCAGCGATGCCAGGAACGTGCGGCTGTTCGATGGGCGCGACCTGGCCGTGGACCTTACCGGCGACGGCCGCCTGCAGGAACTGCGCAAGGGCGTTCGCGCGCGGCTGCGCTTCAGCGAAGCGACCATCCCGGACCTGGCCGCCTACAACCGTTACCTTGGCTCTCAACAGGTGCGGCTGCTGCGCGGCACCGGCAGCCTCAGCGGTGACGCCACGCTCGACACCGACGGCCGCGTTGGCCACGGCACCGCGCGCCTGCAGGGCCGCAATGCCAGCGCGAAGGTTGCGGGCCTGGACATGGGCGGCGACCTCGACGTAAATGCCACGCTTCGACGCGGCGACTTCAACCAGCGCCACTTCGATCTGTCCGGAACCACGGTGGAACTGCGCAATGTGCAGGTGGCGGGCAGCGAGCGCACTACGGCGTGGAAAGGACGCGCCGCCTTCAAACGCGGGCGCATCGATGCTCAATCGCCGTTCCAGGTGGATGCCACCACCGACCTGACCTTGAGTGACGCACGGCCACTGCTGGCACTGTTTGCCGAACGCACCGACTACCCGCGCTGGACCCTGTCCCTGCTGGATTCCGGGCAGGTCGATGCGCGGGCCACGCTGCGCTGGCGCCCGGGTCATCTGGTGATCGACGGCCTGCAGGCCGAGAACGATCGTCTTTCGGTGCGCGCGCGGCTGGATCTGCTGGAACAGCGCAAGCGTGGCGATCTCTACCTGCGCTGGGGACTGCTCGGTGCCGGCATCGAGCTGGATGGCGACCATCGCCAGTGGCATCTGGCCAAGGCACGCGAGTGGTTCGATCAGCGGCCTTCACTGTTGCCGACGAGCCAGGGAACAGGCGCCGCCAGTTCTTCGGACTGAAGGTGCCCGTACCGCATCCATCTGCCGCGCTTGTGCGTATGCGTCGGCATACCTATTCAGGAGATGCATGCAATGAAGAGGAGCACGCAAGGTGCTGGCCTGCTGGGTTGGATCGCGATCACGCTTGCCGCCGCTGCGCTGGGCGCTTGGGCCTCGACGTCAGCCGCCAGCTTCTATGCCAGCCTCGTACTTCCCTCCTGGGCGCCGCCGGCCCGTGTGTTCGGTCCGGTATGGACCCTGCTCTACGCAATGATGGCGACTGCAGCGTGGCTGGTCTGGCGTGAACGCGGCTGGCGCGGGGCCTGGCCAGCACTGTCGCTCTATCTGTTGCAGCTGGCCATCAATGCACTGTGGAGCTGGCTGTTCTTCGGCTGGAAGCTGGGCGCCCTCGCTTTCATCGATATTCTTGTACTGCTGGTACTTGTTTGCGCCACCATCTTTGCATTCGCGCGCATCCATCGCGGTGCCGCGGTGATGCTGCTGCCTTACCTGGCTTGGATATCGTTCGCCGCTGCGCTGAACTTTTCGGTCTGGCAGGCTAATCCGGTGGCACTGTGAGTGTTCTGATTTCCGCAGGCCTGCGGAAATCAGGCCATCGGGTCGCCTTCGCCAGCAGCGATCCGGTTGATCTGAGCGCACTCCACCGTCGCGGGCGGGTTGCCCATGCCGGCCAGCGCGATCATCGCCTGGCCCAGTGCAAGATTGCTGGTCACCAGCCCAGGGGTAATCACCCCGGCCAGTTTCATCAGCGGTGCACCACCCCAGTACAACGGTTTCAGCAGGGCATGCCGGGTACCGGTGCCCGCCACCGGGCGGACGCCACCAGGGCGCAGCATGACTGTCCGGAGCGGTAACGCACGCAATGCCTGCTCGGTTTCGCCCTTGATCCGCAGCGGCATGATCCGGCTTTGCGGGTCCGCGCCTGCGCCAGATACATACAGGAAGCAACCGCGGGGGTTCGCAGCGGCCCAGGCGCGCGCGACGGCGAGCGTGGTATCCAGGGTCACCCGCCGGTACTCAGCCTCGGCAGTGCCCACAGGTGGCGCGCCTGCGCAGTACAGGCAGGCGTCGTAGCCAACCAGATCATCGCGCTGCTCATTGATGCGCAGGAAGTCCGGCACCACCAGCTCGTCACCGGCGACGGCAAGGCTGCCTTGATGCCGTACCAGAGCGGTCAGGCTGGCAACCCTTGGCGAAGTCTGGCAGGCCTTGGCCACGCCCTGCCCCACCAGCCCGGCGACACCGGTCAGCAACACGCGCATTCCCTTCATCGCGCTCATCACAGCACCCCGTTAGAGCTTCACGAAACGCTGGATCTTCCGCGCCAGCCAGCCGCTGAACACCAGCGGTGCGTCCAGTGCAGATACGCAGATGCAGGGCACGCCCGGCGCGGTCACCGGCTGGTGCTCCACGTCCTCATCCAGATCCGCCACGTCGCCCGGCGCAAACAAGCCCAGGGCATCGTTGTAGGAGCCACGCAGGATCTGGGTCAGCTCACTGCGGCCATGGCTGTGCATGGGAAGGCATTTGCCGGGCGCGATCTTCAGCATGATCAGTGAAGGCATCTGTTCGGCGCGGATGCAATGCACCCCCGGCGCCATCCAGCGCCAGCGCAGGCCACTGAGCGAGGTGCCGAAGTAAGGATGCAGCGATGCCGGCAGATGATCGGGATCCGCTTCCGGCCGCTCTGGCGGTACTGGACGCGCCGGCGCTGCAACACTGATCGGCGACTCCGTAGTCAGGCGCCGCAACATCGCCTCGCGCATTACATCCCGACGCGCATCACCGTCGCCTTGCGGCGGCTGTGTCTGCTCCAGCAGCGCCGAACCGATCGCCTCGGCATCGCGCAGCCGCTGGCGGCACTGCGGGCACTGCTCCAGGTGCGTGCCGGCAACAATGCTCAGCGGCGCCGGCAACGCGCCCGCGGCATAGCTCATCAGGGTGGATTCGTGAAGGTGGTGGTGCGGATTCACAGCGCGCCTCCCACCTTGGATTGCAGTTGCAGGAACGCGCGCCGCAGATGCGATTTGACCGTGCCCAGCGGCATACCCAGCGCTTCTGCGATCTCGCCGTGGCTCTTGGCCTCGAAATAGGACATGCGGACCAGTCGCGCCTGCACCGCAGGCAGCTCGTTGATGCGCTGGCGCAGCCGGGCCTGGTCGGCGAACTGCTCGGCGCTGCTGCGCTCGACCACGTCTGCCGTCGCTGCGTACTCCACCGCAGCCTGCACCTGCATCCAGCTGCGCTCATGCCGTACCCGGTCGATGTGCAGGTTTCGCGCGATACGGTACAGCCAGGTACTCAACGCTGCCTGCGCAGGGTCGTAGTCGGCTGCGCGCAACCACAGCCTTAGCAGACACTCCTGCGCGAGCTCCTCGGCCACTGCCCCGGGCGCACCCAGACCTCGCAGATAGACACACAGGCGCGGCATGAAATGATCGTAGATGCGCATGAAGCAATCGCGGTCGCGCAGCCGCGCCACACCGTCCATGTCACCGGCCCAGTTCGTCGGCTCGCTGCTCGGCTGCTGGGAACTGGACACAATGCGTACGTTATCGAAGTTGAAGGCAGGGCTGGCGGCGTCAGGGTACATCTGCGTTCGCGGCGGGCAGGTGAAGGTCTGTTGTCTCTACGGCTGGGGGCAGCGTTTGGATGCAGCCAGCGCTGCGCATCCAGCCGCGCCTCTGCACCGTAAGCCTTGAGCCCCCCTTCCGGTTGTCCCTCATGCGCACCATCTGGCTGTTGCTCTGCCTGCCCTGCACCGCACTGGCCAGCCCTTGGCTGCGCATCGAAGGTGTTGCCACCACGCCGCAAGGGGCTGCCGCCTATCGGGAGCTGCACTGGCAGCGCTCCGCCCAGGACGGCTCCGAGCGCTGGGTGCTGTACCAATGTCCGGATGGACGCCCCTTCGCACGCAAGCACCTGCCCGCCACCTTGCAGGCACAGGCGCGCGGCTACACCCTGGAGGACAGGCGCAGCGGCCAGGCGGCGGAGGTAGTGGCCGACGGCGGAACAGTCGTGGTCGGCTGGAAGGAAGCGGCCGCCTCCGCTCGGCGCCAGCGTCGCCTCAGCCTGCCGGCAGATGCTGTGATCGACGCCGGATTCGATGCGGCAGTGCGCCTGCATTGGCCTGCCTTGATGCGTGGTGAACGCGTCTCGCTGCCTTTTCTGGTGCCGGCGCGGCAACGCTTCTACCCGGTACAGGTGGTGCGCAGCGGATCGCTACGCTGGCAAGGTATCGATGCCCAGTCCATCGAGGTCAGCCTGGACACCTGGTATGGCGGCATCGCACCCCGCCTGTCGCTTGTCTATGCGAGCGCAGACCGGCGGCTGCTGGAATTTCGTGGTACCAGCAATCTTCGCGATGCGCGGGGCGGCTACCCACAGGTGGTGGTGCGGTTTGCATCAGCGCCGCGTGAAAGCGCTGCGGCTGAGTGGCAACGGGCCTGGACGCAACCGCTCGTTGCCGACTGCGCCGTGACGCCCAGGTGAATCGGCAACGATCTGCACGGCAGTGCATCCATTCTGTGTTCTGGTGCGTAGAGGAAGACACGACTCCAGCCGAGATCCGTCATGGCTTCTGTAGCGCCCCTTCCCCGCCGACGCCACCGTCTCCTGCGTACATTGAAGCGCTGGATCGACACCAGCAGCGGTGCAGATGCCGGCGCGGGCCAGCCGGGCCGCATTGATTGGTTGCGCGCTGTGCCATTCGCATTGATGCACGCAGCCTGCCTGGCGGTGATCTGGGTCGGCATCTCGTGGATCGCGGTGATCGTGGCCGTTGCACTCTACGCAGTGCGGATGTTCGCGATCACCGCGTTCTACCACCGCTACTTCTCGCACCGCACCTTCCAGGCGTCGCGACCAGTGCAGTTCGCGTTTGCGGTGATCGGTGCCGCCAGCGTGCAGCGCGGGCCGCTGTGGTGGGCCGCCCATCACCGCCACCACCATCGCCATGCCGACCAACCCCTGGACCCGCACTCACCCCGCGAAGGGGGTTTCTGGCGCAGCCACATGGGCTGGTTCCTGACCCGTGAAGCCTTCGCCACCGATCTTTCGCGGGTGCCCGATCTCGCCCGCTTCCCGGAACTTCGCTGGCTGGACCGTTTCGATACCGCGGTGCCGGTGCTGCTGGCCGCCGGCCTCTATGCACTGGGTGCCGCGCTTGAACGCTGGGTACCCGCACTGCACACCTCCGGACCGCAGCTGCTGGTATGGGGCTTCTTCATCTCCACCGTGGTGCTGTTCCATGCCACGGTCACCATCAATTCACTGGCGCACCGGTTCGGGCGCCGCCGCTTCGAAACCCGCGACGACAGCCGCAACAATCTCTGGCTGGCACTGCTCACCTTCGGCGAAGGCTGGCACAACAATCACCACTTCTTCCCAGGCACGGTCCGCCAGGGCTTCCGCTGGTGGGAGATCGACCTGACCTGGTACGGGCTGCGTGCGATGTCCGCGGTCGGCCTGGTCAAAGGACTCAAGCCGATTCCCGAATGGGTACTGGCCAAGGCGAGGTACTGACATGCGCATCGCGATCATCGGCTCCGGCATTGCAGGCCTGGCCAGTGCCTGGTGGCTGCACGGCGAACATGAAGTCACGCTGTTTGAAGCCAATGACTACCTGGGCGGCCATACCCACACCCATGACGTGCAGGTGGGCGGCCGGCGCATGGCCGTGGATACCGGCTTCATCGTGTTCAACCCGCTGCACTATCCGCTGCTGACCGCCTTGTTCGATGAGGTGGGCGTGGCCTCGCAACCAACCACGATGAGTTTTTCAATGCACAGCGAGCGCAGCGGCGTGGAATACAACGCCACCTCGCTGGACGGCCTGTTCTGCCAGCGCCGCAACCTGCTGTCGCCACGCTTCTGGGGCATGCTGGCCGACCTGCGCCGCTTCTACCGCGACGCGCCGCTACTGTTGGCGGAAGACCAGGGTCCCACGCTCGGCCAGTACCTGCGCAGCCAGTGCTATGGGGAGGCCTTCATCGAAGAACACCTGCTGCCGATGGCCTCGGCACTGTGGTCTTCGCCAACCGCTACCGTGATGGACTTCCCGGCCCGCTATCTGGCCCAGTTCATGGCCAATCACCAGATGCTGCAGATGACCGGGCGTTCGCCATGGCGGGTGGTCAAAGGCGGCTCGGCGCGCTATGTCGAAGCCTTGCGCGCCCGTTGGCAGGTGCGCGAACGACTGGAGTGCCCGGTGCATTCGGTCGAGCGCACGCCCTGGGGCGCGCGGGTGCACAGTGCGGCCGGCGTGGAAGGCTTCGACGAGGTGATCCTGGCCTGCCATAGCGACCAGGCACTGGCGCTGCTGGGTGACGCCGATGCCATCGAGCGCGAGGTGCTTGGTGCCATCCGCTACCAACCCAACGAAGCCGTGCTGCACACCGATGCATCGCTGCTGCCACGCGATCGCAAGGCCTGGGCCGCCTGGAACGCGCACGTGCCGCGCGACCCCGCGGCGCCGTGCACGGTCAGTTACTGCATGAACCTGCTGCAGGGCCTGCCCGGTGACACTCCGCTGGTAGTGACCCTCAACCGCAGCGAGGCGATCGAACCGGCCAAGGTGCTGCGTACGCTGCGTTACGCGCACCCGGTGCATGACCATGCCGCAGTACGCGCGCAGCAGCGCTGGGGCGAACTACAGGGCCGGCGCCATACATGGTTCGCCGGCGCCTATTGGGGCTGGGGCTTCCATGAGGACGGCATCCGCAGTGCCCACCGCGTGGTCGACGCACTGCGTGCCTGCGAGCCGCATCGATTGGCACCGGCGTTCGGCGAGGTCGCCGCGTGAGCGCCAGCGCACTCTATTTCGGGCAGGTGGTGCATCGGCGCCACCACCCGCATCCGCATGCCTTCCGCTATCCGGTCGCACAGCTGCTGCTGGATCTTGATGAGCTGGAGACCGTGTTCGCACGACGCTGGCTGTGGTCGGTCAACCGGCGCAACCTGGCCGAGTTCCGCCGCAGCGACTACTTCGGTGATCCCGCGCAACCACTCGCCGATGCCGTGCGCGACCACGCCGCCAACACCCTCGGCCACCGCCCCTGCGGGCCCGTGCGCCTGCTGACCCATCTGCGCTTTGCCGGCCACGTTTTCAACCCGGTCAGCTTCTACTACTGCTACCAGGCTGACGGCAGCACGCTGGACTGCATTGTCGCCGACATCACCAATACCCCGTGGAAGGAACGCCACGCATACGTGCTGCCGGCATCGACCGCGCTCCATGAGGGCGCGTCACTACGCTGGCAGTTCGACAAATGCTTCCACGTCTCGCCATTCATGGCGATGGATTGCCGCTATGACTGGCGGTTCAACGCGCCCGGCGAGGACCTGCGCGTGCACATGCAGGTGTGGCGTGACGGCGTGCGACAGTTCGATGCCACTCAGTCCATGCAGCGGCGCCCGCTGGACGGACGCGGCCTTGCGCGCGTCCTCGCCTGTTATCCGCTGATGACCACCCAGGTGGTGGCCGCCATCCATTGGCATGCGCTGCGCCTGTGGCTGAAGCGTAACCCGGTCCACGACCACCCCTCCCTTGCCGAGAAACCACGATGAACGAGATGAATCCCTCGGTAGCCCTGCCACAGCCGGGCACGCTCGACGTTTTCCTGCGCAGGCGCCTGCTGGCGCAGCTGGCGCCCCTGCGCGACGGCCGTCTGTGCGTGCGCGATGCGCTGGGTGAGGTCTGGCTGGGTGAAGCCCGCGGCGACCTGCAGGTCACGGTCACCATCGACGATCCGGCGTTCTATCGAAAAGTGGCTGCACAGGGCAGCGTCGGCGCTGGCGAGAGCTACATCCACGGCGACTGGCACTGCGATGATCTGGTGGCACTGGTGCGGCTGCTGGTACGCAACCGCGATCTGCTCGACAGCATGGAGCACGGCCCGGCCCGCGTGGGCGGCTGGCTGCTGCGCGGCTGGAACCGCCTGCGCCGCAACAGCCGTGAAGGCAGTCGCCGCAACATCGCGGCGCACTACGACCTCGGCAACGACTTCTTCGCGCTGTTCCTGTCGCGGGACATGATGTATTCCTCTGCCCTGTTCGCAGATGACAGTGAATCGCTGGAGACGGCGTCGCGACGCAAACTGGACCGCATCTGCCAGCATCTGCAACTCAAGCCCGGCGACCACGTAGTCGAGATCGGCACCGGCTGGGGCGGTTTCGCCGTGCATGCGGCCCAGCACTATGGCTGTCACGTCACCACCACCACCATTTCCGCCGAGCAGCACGCACTGGCCACGGAACGTGTAAAGGCTGCCGGCCTGCAGGGGCGCGTCACCCTGTTGATGCAGGACTATCGGGACCTGCAGGGCCGCTACGACAAGCTGGTGTCGATCGAGATGATCGAAGCCATTGGTGCCGAGTACCTGGATACCTACATGGTCACGCTGCAGCGCCTGCTGAAGCCGGACGGCGTGGCACTGCTGCAGGCCATCACCATCGAGGACCAGCGCTACGAACAGGCGCGGCGCAGTGTTGATTACATCAAGCGCTACGTATTCCCGGGCAGCTTCATTCCCTCGATCAACGCGATCATCGCGGCCAAGACCCGGGTAAGCGACCTGCAGCTGATCGCACAGCAGGATTTCGGCCATTCCTACGCGCTGACCCTGCGTGCATGGCGTCATCGCTTCCTCGCCCAGCTGCCTGCGGTGCATGCGCAGGGCTTCGACGCGCGCTTCTGCCGTCTGTGGGAGTTCTATCTGGCGTACTGCGAGGGGGGCTTCCTGGAGCGTTCGATCGGCGTGTCGCATCTGTTGCTGGCGCGTCCGGGCCATCGGCCTATGGCGGCGGCGAGCGATGGCCACTGAAATGCGCCGATTCTGGGCCAACCTCATCGGCAACCAGCTGGTCTGGCTGTGCGCGGTGACCGGTGCCGGGCGCGGCTGGCAGTGGCCAGCGCTGTTGGCGGCCAGCCTCTACGTGGCCTGCCAGTTGCTGACATCCCCCAGGCCGATCGTGGACCTTCGCCTGTTGCTGGTTGCGCTGGCCTGCGCCTGGCTGGTGGATGCCAGCGCAGCGGCCAGCGGCATGGTGCGCTATGCGGCGGCATCGCACGGCTGCGCACCGCCGCCGTGGATCATGGCGCTGTGGGCCGCGTTCGCGATGACGCTGACCACCTCGATGCGCTTCCTGCTGCGGCACCCCGCACTGCCGATCCTGTTCGGCCTGCTGCTCGCGCCACTGGCCTATCTCTCGGCCTCCCGGGGTTTCGAGGCGGTGCAGTTCCGGGCGCCCGCCTGGCAGGGGCTGCTGGTGCTCGGCATGGGCTGGAGCATTACTCTGTCGCTCCTGTGTGCCGCGGCCCGGCGCTGGTCCCGGCCTTCAGATCATCCACCAATTGCCGGAGCATCGTCATGATCAATCCAGGGTGGGTGCTGCTGTACGCAGTAGTGGTGATGAGCTGGGGCTGGGCCTGGCAGCGTCGCCACACCAACATCGGCGTGGTTGATGTGCTCTGGGCCAAAGGCGTGGGTACATCGGCGCTGCTGCTGGCACTGCTGGGCGATGGCGCGTTGATGCCCCGGCTCGCGCTGGGGCTGCTGGGTGGGCTGTGGGGCAGCCGCCTGGCCTTGCATCTCTGGCACCGGGTCCGTCACGAACAAGAGGACGGCCGCTACCGTTATCTACGGGAACACTGGCACGGCCACCAGGGAAAGATCTTCGGCTTCTTCATGGCGCAGGCGCTGCTGATCGTTCTGTTTGCCCTGCCCTTCGTCGCGGTGGCGGCCAATCCGCGGCCGGGGCTGTCGCTGTGGGTGGTTGCCGCCGCGGGCGTCTGGCTGATCAGCGTCGGCGGCGAGGCGCTGGCCGACCGGCAGCTGGCCCGGTTCCGGGCCGACCCGGCGAACAAGGGCTTGACCTGCCGCCAAGGACTCTGGCGTTACTCGCGCCACCCCAACTACTTCTTCGAATGGCTGCACTGGTTCAGCTACGTGCTGCTGGCGGCGGGCTCACCACTGTGGTGGCTGGCGTGGTCCGGCCCGCTGCTGATGTATGTATTCCTGCGCTATCTGAGCGGCATTCCGTTCACCGAGAAGCAGGCTCTGCGTAGCCGCGGCGAAGACTACCGCGAGTACCAGCGCAGCACGTCGATGTTCTTTCCCTGGTTCCCCCGTTCTTCCAAGGAGCATTCCGCATGAGCGCAATCCCGTCACTGAATCCGGCCGAAGATGCGGAAACCGGGCTGATCGCCTGGGCCGAACGCGGACTGGTGCCCGATGCGGCGCTGCGTGCGGGCATCCGCCGCTTGTGCGCGCAACGCCTGCATGAGGAAAGCGAGGGCGGCATCGAAGGCCAATCGGCACGCTTCAGCCGGCGCATCGCCGAGCTGGCCGACAGCCCACTCGCGCTGCATACCGAAGTGGCCAACCGTCAGCACTACGAAGTTCCCGCGGCCTTCTTCCAGGCCTGCCTGGGCAAGCGCCTGAAGTACAGCAGCTGCTACTACCCCACTGGCCGCGAAACGCTGGACCAGGCCGAAGACGCCATGCTGGCGCTGTACGGCCAACGCGCCGGCCTGGCCAACGGCCAGCAGATCCTTGAACTCGGCTGCGGCTGGGGCTCACTGACGCTGTGGATGGCCGAACGCTTTCCGCAGGCGCATATCACCGCCGTCTCCAACTCGCACAGCCAGCGCAGGCACATCATGGCGCAGTGCCAGGCACGCGGCCTGGGCAACGTCGAGGTGCTGACCTGCGACGTCAACGAGCTTGAACTGCCAACGGCACAGTTCGACCGCTGCGTGTCGGTGGAGATGTTCGAACACGTACGCAACTATGAGCGGTTGCTGGCAGGCATCGCACGGTGGCTGAAACCGGAGGGCGCGCTGTTCGTGCACATTTTCGCCCACCGCACGCTGATGTATCCGTTCGAGACCAGCGGCGGCGATAACTGGATGGGCCGCCACTTCTTCACGGGTGGGCTGATGCCCGCCGCCGACACCCTGCTGCATTTCCAGCGCGACCTGCAGCTGGAACAGCGCTGGCTGCTGGATGGCAGCCACTACCAGCGCACCGCTGATCATTGGCTGGCCAACCAGGACGCCGCCCGCGAAGAGGTCATGCCTGTACTGGTCGCCACTTACGGCCAGGCCGCAGCAAAGATCTGGTGGCAGCGCTGGCGGATGTTCTGGATGGCCTGTGCCGAGCTGTTCGGCTACGACAACGGCCAGCAGTGGCTGGTGGCCCATTACCTGTTCCGCCCACGCTGAGGTGTGACATGCGCATTTTCCCGCTGCTTCCTCTGCTCGCAGCCGGCCTGTTCAGTGCAGGCTGCAGCTCCAGCGACACCCGGCCCCTGCCGCGGCCACCATCGGTGGATGTGCCGCGATTCATGGGCGACTGGTATGTGATCGCACACATTCCATCGCGCCCGGAACGCGAGGCCTTCGATGCGGTGGAAAGTTACGCGCTACGGCCGGATGGACGCATCCAGACTACCTTCACCTATCGCAAGGGCAGCTTCGATGCCCCACAGAAGTCGATGCATCCGATCGGCCGGGTGGAGAAAGAAGGAAACGGTGCGATCTGGGGCATGCAGTTCATCTGGCCGATCCAGGCCGAATACATCATCGCCTGGCTCGATGATGGCTACCGCCAGACCATTGTGGCCCGCAGCAAGCGCGACTACGTCTGGTACATGGCGCGTACGCCACAGGTCTCGGAAAGCGACTACCGGCAGGCGGTGCAGCGCATTGCAGCGATGGGTTACGACACTGCCAGGTTGAGGCGGGTGCCGCAGTCGGTCCGCTGATCCGGTGTCGATGAGTTCCATCCACTACATCAATGACGTTCGCGGAACCGATGCGCGCAGCACATCGATTCTTAGGAATAATCGCAAAAATCCCGGAAATCCGATGCCCGGCGTGACAGTGACGCCAAAATGATGACCACGCCCATGGGGCGCTGATCACCTCCCTGCGCATGAATGGACATCCTGCACCGCGCCGGCTGCGCTTGGCGCTTCTGGACGACCATGAGGTCGTCCGTCGCGGCATCGCCCTGCACCTCAACCGCGACCGCCGCTTCAGCATCGTCGCCAGCCACTCCCTCAGCGAAGACCTCATCACCACCCTGCATATGCTGCACGTCGATGTGGCGATCATCGACCTGAGCCTGGCCCCCGGCGACCGCGCTAGCGCCGAGCTGATCCCCCTGCTGCGCGATACCTTCCCCAGCATTCCGCTGCTCGTTTTCGCCACGCTCTCACCCGCGACCAACCTCAGCCACCTGATCAAGGCCGGCGTCAGCGGCATCGTCGGCAAGGCCGAACCACTGCCGATGCTGTCAGAGGCAATTGTGCGCGTGCATCAGGGGCTCGGCCGCCTGCCACCTGACTTCATCCTGCCTGCCGACTGCAGCGAACTCAGCCGCAATGAACGCGAGGTACTGGAACTGCTGCTCACCGGGCTCACCGTGTCCGAGATCGCGCTGCGCCGGCACCGGAGCGTCAAGACCGTCAGCACCCAGAAGGTTGCCGCGCTGCGCAAGCTTGGCCTGCGCAACGACGCCGAGATCTACGCCATGCGCCCACACGCGAGTCCGCCATGAGCAGGCCGGACCGCTCGCACCTGCGCACCTCCTTGGCCCTGCTGCTGGTTCTTCTGCTGCTGCCGGCGGCATCTGCGGAAGATGTCCGATCACAACGCTGGGGGCCGGGCAGCGAGGTACGGGTTGCAACGGCCCCTTCCCTTCGCCCGGTACCCGCCCCACTTGCAGAAACAACGCCCTTGCCCACGCTCGCCCACGGCTATGCAGCCCTGGTGGCGCGGCATGCCCAACTGCGTTTCCGCGACCTGCCCCACCCCACCACTACAGAATCTGTGGCTGCCGTGTGTCGCCGCGATGCCGATCTGGTGCTGGTGGTGGGTGGCGCCGCACATCTGCAGCTGCCCTGCCCGGATCTGATTGCCTCCGCCCCCTTTCGTGGCGGCAGGACGGTGCTTGCCGGGCGTTCCGGCCAATGGCTGCCACGCAGCCTGGCGGAGCTGGATGGACGGACCCTGGCCGTGGTTGAGGGCGGCCCCTACGCCGGCTGGCTGGGCGCGCATCATCCACAGATTCGCCTGCATTCCCTTTCCAATCGGCACGCGACACTTGAAGCGGTCATTGCCGGCACAGCGGATGCGGCGATCGGCATGGATACGACGCTGCGGCCAATGATCCGCCGCTACTTCAGCGGCGATCTGCTGCTGCAGCCGATCAGCAGCGATTTCTCCACCGACCTGCACCTGCTCGCTCGTCGGGAGGACAGGCACCTGCTTGAGCGCATCGACCGGGGCCTGCGCGACATCACGCTGGAAGAACACGCTGGCCTGCTGCATCTCTGGGCGCAGCAGACGCTGCCAGCATCGGTGGAGCAAGCGCTGGACCGGGTGCGGTCGCCGCCGCCGGCCTGGCTGTTGGCATTGATCGCCGCGCTGGCCGGTCTCCCGCTTCTCTGGAATCCGCTACGGCACCGCTTCCGCCGCAGCGAACGCGACCGTGCACGCGCGTTCGGCATGATCAGCCATGAGGTACGCAATGCCGCGCAGACGCTGTTGAGCTCGATCACCCCGCTGCACCAGGCGCATTCTGCGGAGGGCCGCCGCGAACTACTCGCGGCGATGGCTGCCGCAGGACGCTCACTGCGCGGGCTACTGGATCGCTCGCTGGATTTTTCGCGCCTCGCCAGTGGTGGCTTCGCGCCGCAGCCAAAAGCCTGCGACGTCGCACTGCTGTGCAACCAGTCGCTGGATGCGATCCGCCCGCCCGCACGCAGGAAAGGCCTGGAGCTCAGGCTGGACTGCGATGCAGCGCCGGCGCCGCTGATCCTGCTGGATCCCGATGCACTGCGCCAGATTGTCGACAACCTGCTCTGCAATGCACTGAAGTTCACCGATGTCGGCGGCATCGACCTGCGCGTGCAGCTGCGACCACCAACGCGACCGCATGAGCTGCTGCTGGATGTAATCGACAGCGGCATTGGTATCTCTGCTGCGCAGGCAACATCCCTGTTCCACCCATTCCAGCAGGGCGAGGACGGGCTGCAGCGCGGCGGCAGCGGGCTGGGGTTGGTGATCGCACGTGAACTGGCCCGCTCGATGGGCGGCGATCTGACTGTCCACAGCGTCCACGGACGCGGCAGCCGCTTCACCCTGCGCCTGCCGGTGCGGATCGCCAGGGACCGCCCGCCGACTACAAGCGTGGCCGCTAGTGAGCAGCCGCTCGCCGGCCTGGATCTGCTGCTGGTCGAAGACCATGGCCTCAACCGCCGCCTCATGGCCGCCCAGCTGCGGCGCCTGGGCGCGGATGTGCATGCGCTTGCCGATGCCAGCGGTGCGATGGAAGAACAGGCGCGACGGCCGCGCGGCACGGTGCTGCTCGACATCGAGCTCCACGACATGGATGGCTATGCGCTCGCGCGCCGGCTGCGTGCGCAGGCGCACACGCCCTTGCTGCTGATCGCGCTGTCGGCACGCACGGGCCATCGCCATGCAGCGCGTTGTCGCTCAGCAGGATTCGACGCGGTGCTGACCAAGCCGCTGCAGATCGCCAAGCTGCTGCAGGTACTGGCGTTGCCAGCGCTGGGGAGCCACGTTGCACCTGCCAGCACGGCTCACATCGACTCCGTCTATGTGGCCGACATCAGCATGGAACTGACTGCCATCGAGCGCGCCGTTACCGGCGCCGCTCCGGATGCGCTGCGCCATCACGCGCATCGCCTGCAGGGTACGCTGCAGATCTGCGGCGCAACCACGCAAGCCGGCATCGCGGCCGACCTGTGGGAGCTGGGGCGTAAGGCCGCGCCTGACTGGGTCAAGGCGCGGCGACTGCTGCAGGGATTGCAGCAGTGGCACGGCTCCCGCAGGGCGGAAGCCGCACCATCGGCCTGATCAGGCCGCCAGGCGCTCGACCTGGCGACGGGTCAGGTCGTTGAAGCGACCCAGCGACATCAGATGCTGGTGGATCAACGCCAGCCAGCCGCTGCGGTGCCATTCGACCACAGTGGCTTCCGGCAGTGCGACGAATTTCTCGACATCGACCACCTGGAAGCCGTTGAGGTTGAACTCGCGACCGTCCGGAGTACGCACGGTGGCGTTGCGTTCGACCAGCAGGCCGTTCTCGATCAGCGCCTTGGAGAAGGCCTGGGTCTGTTCGTGCTCGCGGGTGAACTGGCCGCAGAACTCCAGCGCCTGCTGCACCATCTCGGTGGCCTTGCCATCGACGAACAGCGGCTGGCCTTCGTCACCACCCTTGACCACGCGGGGGTTCTCTTCATCGATGCCCAGCAGGAAATCGTTGTCCGCGCCGGTGTCGATGAAGATGAAAGGGTGGCGACGCAGGTAAGCCGGGATGTAGGCCTCGTCTTCCCACAGGCCGTCCTTGATGAACAGGTTCTCTTCCGACACGCCGACGGCCGCCATCGGCACCGCGGTCGGGCCGGCGAACAGGATCGGGAAGTGATGCAGGGCCAGCGAGAACTCGCCAAGCACCAGCGGAATGGCGTTGTTGCCAGCGGCAAACTCGAGCCTGCCCGGCAGGATGCGCAGGTCGGCGTGCACATCGGCCTGCAGCGGCACCGGACGGGTGTAGAACAGGGGGGTACCGGCGGGCGCCGCTTCGGTGGTGGTGTCGCTGGTGGTGGTCATCTTGGGAACCGTTCGATCATGCGCGCCTGCCATCCCGGGCGCGCCAGCGGGAACAACCTGAATCCCGCATTATCAACAAGCTCGATGACAACGGCCACCCCACCGGCGGCCTATTTCAACTGCAGCGGGTAGCGTTGCCAGAGAACGTGGACCAGAAAGCCGGCCAGCTCGGTGTCGCGGGCGCTGACCGCAGCGCGGATCTTGTCCAGCAACACCATGTCGCTGCAGGCGCGCACATCGGCGTGGTTGGCCTGCCCTGCCCGGCGCGCCCGGTAGCGCGCGGCCCGCTGTGCGTCGCTCATTGCGTACCCGAACTTGGGCGGACGGCCGCGTTTGCGCGGCAGGGTCAGCTCCAGGGTTCCGGGGTCTTTGTCATCACGCATGAGAGGGGTGCGGGCGGCGGCGAGCAACGGGGGGTGCGCAATTTATCGTGAGGCATCACTTTAATCCAGCTTTTTCTGCAGTTTTGTTGCAATGCAGTGCAAATACTCGCGTGCTGATGCGGATTCATCCACGCCAGCGTGGATACGGAACGCCATCAACCCCCACAAAAAAAGGGAGCCCGCTTACGGGCTCCCCTCACCTTTCCTCACGCAGCGCGTACCGGCTCGTAGCCGTGCAGGTGCGCCTCGCTGCTCGCCCGACCCTGGCTGAGCGAACGCAGCGAAGTGGTGTAGCCCACCAGCTGCGCCAGCGGCGCAAAGCCGCTGACTTCGGCGCGACCCTCCTGGTCTTCGATGCGGGCAATACGGCCATGGCGACGGTTGAGGTCGCCCACCACATCTCCCACCGACGCCGACGGCGAATGCACTGTCACTGCCATCACCGGCTCCAGCAGTTGCGTGCCACCTTCGGCCAGCGCCGCCTTGATCGCCTCGGCACCGGCGCGATGGAACGCCATTTCCGAAGAGTCCTTGGCGTGGGTCTGGCCATCGACAAGACTGACCTCGATACCGACCACCGGATGACCCTGAGGGCCTTCCGACAGCGCAGCACGCACGCCCTTCTCCACGGCACTGATGAAGCTGCGGGGCACCACGCCACCAACGATGCGATCGTTGAACACCACCTGGCCGTCTTCGCGCGGCGACACATCCAGCACCACGTGCGCGAACTGGCCCTGGCCGCCGGTCTGCTTGACCAGCCGGCCCACAACCCCGGCCATCGCACGCATCGGCGTCTCCTGGTAGGCCACACGCGGCGCACCTACGCCTACGTCTACCTTCCATTCGCTGCGCAGGCGCTCGACCATCACCTCCAGGTGCAGCTCGCCCATGCCCCAGACCAGGGTCTCCGCCGTGTCGCGATCGGTTTCGACACGGAACGACGGATCTTCCTGGGCCAGGCTGGCCAGGCCCTGCGCCATCCGGATCAGGTCGGCCGCGCGTGCCGGTTCCAGCCGCCAGGCCAGCACCGGTGCCTGTGCCTGGATGCTTTCCAGGCGCAGCGGCTGCGCGCGGTCGCTCAGCGTTTCGCCGCTGACCGCATCCTTCCAGCCCAGCACCGCGACGATGTCACCGGCCACGGCCTGTTCAATGTCGTGGGTCTGGTCGGCCTGCACCCGCACCAGGCGGCTGACACGCCGCCCCTGCGGATGCTGCGAACTGGCCACCGCATCGCCGACCTTCAAGGTGCCCGAGTACAGCCGCACGAAGCTCAGCGCGCCGTGCTGCTGGTGGGTGATCTTGAACAGCAGGCCGGCCAGTGGACCGTCCGGATCCGGCGGCAGCACCACGTCGCCGTCTTCGCTCTCGGCGGTCACGGCAGGACGATCCAGCGGCGACGGCAGGTAATCGACCACCGCATCCAGCAGGGTTTCGATGCCCTTGTCCTTGAACGCGGCACCCGCCAGCACCGGCACGCCTGCACCGGCCAGCGTCGCCCGTCGGATCGCCGCACGCAGCAGTTCCGCATCGATCGCGCGACCTTCCAGCCAGGCATCAGCCAGCAGTTCGTCGTGGTCGGCCACGGCCTCAACCAGCGCGTCGCGCTGCGGCTGCCACAGGGTGCGCGCCGCGTCGTCCCACGGGGTCACCGTGGTTACGGCACCATCCTGCCAGTGCAGCACACGCTCATCGACCAGGTCGACCCAGCCGTTGAAATCGCTTTCGCTGCCCAGTGGCATACCGAGCGCCCACGGCCGCGCCTGCAGCTTGTCCTGCAGCTGCTCCAGCACACGCTCGAACGAAGCGCCTACGCGGTCCATCTTGTTGACGAATGCGATCAGCGGCACACGATGGCGACGCGCCTGGCGCCACACCGTCTCTGACTGCGGCTGCACGCCGTCCACGGCCGAGAACACGGCCACGGCACCGTCGAGCACGCGCAGCGAACGCTCGACTTCAATGGCGAAGTCGATGTGGCCGGGAGTGTCGATCAGGGTCAGCCGATGCGGCGGCAGGTCGCGCGGCGCCCACTGCGCCTGCACGGCGGCCGCGCCGATGGTGATGCCACGCTCGCGCTCGATCGCCGAGAAATCGGTGGTCGCATTGCCGTCGTGCACTTCGCCGACGCGATGGATTTCGCCGCTTTTCCACAGCAGGCGTTCGGTCAGCGTGGTCTTGCCGGCGTCGATGTGGGCAATGATGCCAAGGTTGCGACGGCGGGAAAGGACTTGGGTGTTCATGAGAAAGGTTCCTGCAAAGCCAACTTCGAGGGCCGCGCACCCCGGTTGGCGACAGGGCGCGCGGCTAGCGTTCGGTCTCGGCGATCTGGTGCATGGCACGTTCTCCTTGCGGTACAGCGGGTGATGGGTGAAACGAAAAGAGCGCCCCGGAGGGCGCTCTGTCGAAGGTCCAGCGATGGCCGTCTCAACGGCCTCGTGGGGCTCCAGGCAGACACGCCCGTTCCGCGCTTGCGCGGGTCAGGGTGAAAAACTTCAGGAGCGGCATCCGGTTCATGGGGCGCATTCTAGACCTGCCAATCTGGCGCGCAAGTGAATATTGAGCACATAAATGGAACGATGAGACCGACAATGAAAGGGGGCAGATCCCTTTGCCACGGCAAAGGGCTCTGACCCCTACCCTGCCTTACTTGCACTCATGCACCTTGCGGGCCTCAGCCACGGTCGCAGCCTGGTCGTCCCCCATCGAGATCCATCCCTTCAACGACATCGCCGGATCCACCTGCGCCTGGCGCGGGCCGCCATGGACCACCACCTCGGTCCAGCTGCCGACCGGCGCCAGCTCCGACAATCTTGCAGCTTGGTCGTCTTCGGTGCTGAACATATCGCCTGGCTCCGCAGGCTTGGCCTTGTTCACGGTCTCGGTCTTGCGCGCCCGGATCCGCAGCGCGCCATCGGCCATGCGCTGGGTAGTGACGTCATGGCGTTCCACCCCATAGGCCCAGCTGCTCTCACCTGCGCGACGGGTCTCGCTACCGTCGTCTGCCACCACTACGGAATCACCTGCCGCTTCGGCCACGGTCGCAAGCGAACCCAGGCCGGACATCATTGCCTGATAGGCAATCATCTGCCGCTGTTCGGTGGCCAGCGCAACGTCACCTGCCTTGCCGGCAGGAATCTGCAGGTACACCGCCTCCCTGCACAGCATCAGCACCTGCTGGTCATCCCAGCTGATGAGCACTTCATCATTGGCGAAATAGCGGGTCGTCACCGGAACCACCGGAGCGCTCCCGCCGGTGGAATACCGGCTCTCGATCCGCGAGGCCTGCTCGGCGGCCTTCATCAGGGAGACCGAGGATGCGGACGCGGTGCTGACGGCGCATACGGAGGCGACCATTGCCGAGAGCAGCACGCCATGTGAAACAGTACGGATCATTGCATCAGTCCTTTGAAGAGAACGAACCGCACATGATACGTCGCCTGGCAAAGCAGTTTGATGCTCAGGTCACCACGACCAACGGCACTCCGCGCCGCGGATGCTCCAGCACCACCACATCCTGCTGATAAACCCGCTGCAGGTTGTCTTCGGTGAGCACCTGCAACGGCGTGCCATCGGCCGCTACCCTGCCCTGCTCCAGCAGCACGATGCGGTCAGCATAGCCGGCGGCAAGATTCAGATCGTGCAGCACCACGATTACGCACGCTCCGCCCTCGGCGCAGGCGCGCACGCTGCGCAGGGTGCGCTCCTGGTGGCGCAGGTCCAGCGCTGCAGTCGGCTCATCGAGCAGCAGCAACGGCGTGTCCTGTGCCAGCACGCGCGCGAACGTGGTCCGTGCCGATTCACCGCCCGACAGCTGCTGCACCTCACGCAGGCGCAGCGCCTGCAGTTCCGCGGCATCGATCGCGGCTTCCACCTGCGCATCATCCACTACAGAGTCGGGCGGGTGCGGCAAGCGCCCCATCGCTACCACCTCCTCCACGCTGAAGGCAAAGCGCACGCCATGCTCCTGCGGCATCACCGCACGCTCGCGCGCCAGTGGCCCGGCCTTGTAACCGGCCAACGGCTTGCCGAGCAGGCTTACTTCGCCAGCGTCGGCACGCAGGTCACCGGCCGCCACAGCCAGCAATGTGGACTTGCCCGCGCCATTCGGGCCGACCAGCGCGGTCACCGTACCCGGTTCGAACGCCAGCGAGATGCCGTGCAGGATCTCGCGCTGCTGGCGACGCACCACCACCTCGTGCAGTTTCAACAACACGCTCATGGCGCGGCCTTGCGGCGCTGCTGCAGCACCAGCCAGAGGAAGAACGGTGCACCCAGTGCAGCCGAGAACAGGCCCAGAGGAATCTCCGCCGGCGGATCCAGCGTGCGAGCCGCGGTGTCGGCCACCACGATCAGCAGCGCACCGAGCAGGCCGGACAACGGCAGCAACCAGCGATGACCAGGGCCGACCAGCAGGCGCGCCACGTGCGGCACCACCAGGCCAACGAAACTGATCGAACCGGCAAACGCCACCGCAGCCCCCACCAGCAGCGCACTGAACGCCACCAGGCGACGCCGCGTGCGGGTGACATCCAGCCCGAGGTGCTGCGCCTGGCGCTCACCCAGCGCCAGCATGTCCAGCGGCGTGGCCAATCGCTGCAGCGCGAACACACCGATGGCGAACAACGGCACCACGGCCGCCACATCGGCCCAGTTGGCGCGCGCCAGCGAGCCCATCTGCCAGAACACCAGCGACTGCAGCTCGCTTTCGCTGGCGATGTACGTGAGGAAACCGATCAGTGCCGAGCAGAACGCGGCCATCGCGATACCGACCAGCAGCAGCGTGGCGTTGCCCGTGCCCTTGCCGGGCCGGGCCAATGCGTAGGTCAGGCCGATTGCCAGTGCGCCGCCAGCGAACGCGGCCACCGGCACCAGCCAGCCGGCCGCACCGGCAGCGCCGAGTACGATGGCGGCCACCGCACCCAGCGCAGCGCCCTGGCTGACACCGACAATGCCAGGGTCGGCCAGCGGGTTGCCGAACAGGCCCTGCAGGCTGGCACCGGCCATCGCCAGCGACGCGCCGACCATTGCGCCCAACAGGGCACGCGGAATACGCAACTGCCAGACCACGGCGAGGTCGCGGCTGCTGACCGCCTGCGGATCGAGCAGGCCCAGCTTCACCGCCAGCGCCTGCATCACTTCCAGCGGCGGCAACCGCAGCGGGCCCACGGCGAACGAGGCCAGCACCGCTCCCAGCAGTGCCAGCAACGCCACCAGCAACATCGTCCGCCCGCGACGGCGGCGCCGATCCGCCGGACTCATGCCTTCGGCAACGCCGCCAGCGCCTTGGCCAGCGCCAGCGCGCCAGCACCGGAACCGACACTGGTGTACTTCAGCTGCACATCCGGCATCACCCAGACCCGATTGGCCTGCCCGGCCGGGGTCTGCTTCAGCGTCGGGTACGCCTTCCACAGGCCCTCGGCACCACCGAACAGCTGCAGGTCATGCTCGGTCACCAGGATCACCTCCGGTGCCGCCGCGACCACGCCTTCATTGCTCAGCTGCGAGTAGTTCTTCACCCCTGCCTCGGTGCCGATGTTGATGCCGCCAGCCAGTGCGATCAGCTGCGCCGATGCGCTGTCGGCACCCGCAACAGTCGGCGAGCCTCCGGCGCCGGTGGCCGATACATGGATCAGTCGTGGCGCATGGCCCAGGCCCTTGCCAATCGCTGCAGCCTCATCGAGCTGGCGCTGCACCTGCGTGGCAAGTGCCTGCCCTGCTTCGGCCAGCCCTAGTGCGGCGGCGACCTTGCGCACCTTGTCCGGCGCCGGCTGCAGATCGTCGATGACCACCGCCGGTTCGCCCACCTCACGCAGCTTCTTCGCCAGCTCGGTGTGCCGGCGCAGGCTGTTGCCGAGGAACAGCGAGCCCTGCAGGCTCAGCACGCCCTCCACGCCAGTGGTGCGGTTGAACAGGAACTGGTGCGGGGCAGTCAGGCCAGCCTGGGTGGTGGTATTGGTCGGCGCGGCGAACACCTGCTTGTCCAGTCCCAGCGCCTCGATCACCGCGATCACGTCGTCACCACCGGCGATGATGCGGCTGGTATCGGCCACCTCGACGTCGGCGCCGTCATCGGAATGCACCTTGGCCGGCAGCACAGCCTTCTGGTCGCGCACGACCGGCATATCGGTGCCGGCCACGCGCTGCCAGCCAGCCGGCAACGCAACTTCGCCAGGCGCGGTTGCGGCGGCGGGCTCAACCGGCTTGCCGCTGTCCGAGGGCGTAGATGAACCGCCACAGGCAGCCAGTGCCAGCGAGACAGCCAACGGAAGCGCACAGAGGCGCAGACGGGACGCGATGTTCATGCTCGTTCTCCTTGCTGGCAGGGCGACGCGCACGCCGCCCTGCCGTGTGACTTACTGCTTCGGGGTGATGCGGGTGATGCGGTCACCCTTCGGGTCTTCGGCGCCGCGCGACTTGTTCACCGCGAACACGTTGCCCTTTCCATCGGCACGGACGTGGTTCGGCAGCGTACCGCCGTCGAGGTTGGCGACCACCTTGCCGTCACCGTTCACCACGGTGACCGTGCCAGCGCCACGGTTGCTGACGTAGGCCAGGCCGGAGGCATCATCGAAGGCGACGTTCAGCGCACCGGCGCCCACCGGCACGTCATGCAGCACCTTGCCGGCGGCCACATCGACGATCAGCAGGTTGTCAGTGCCCTGCGAGGCCACGTACAGGCGGTTGCGCGCTGCGTCGAAGGCCACGCCCGAGGCGCTGATCGAATTGCCCAGGTCGATGACCTTCTCGACCTTGCCGCTGGCCACGTCGATCACTGCCGCTTCCGGGGTGCCGATGCTGACGGTGAACAGCTTGCCGCCCTTCTCGTCCAGCACCAGGCTCATCGGGGTGAACTTGCCTTCGTCCACGCCGGACTCCAGCGTCACCGCCGGCAGCTCCTTGAGGGTCTTGGCGTCGAACACCGACAGGTGGTCCTCACCCGTGGCCGAGGCAAACACCTTGCCGTGGGTGCCATCAACCACCACGTCGCGCGCATGCGGCACGGCATCGACCGGGAACTGGTGGACCAGCGACAGGTCCTTCTGGCGGTAGACCGCGATGGAGTTCTGGCGGGTGTTGGTGACCCAGACATTGCCGTTGGTGTCATCCACGCCGACACCGTAGACCGCGTAGACCGCGCCATTGGTGCTGCCCGGCACCTGCGCCGGGGTGATCGCCTTGGTCACCTTCAGCGACTTCGGGTCCAGCTTCAGCAGCTGCGACTGGGTCACCGGCGGGCGGCCCACGGCCGAGGTCACAAACACCGCGTTGCTGGCGGCGCTGTAGGCGGACTGGTACAGGCCCGGCACCAGCTTGTTGGACTGGGTGGCGAACTGCGCCTGGCCGGACAGCGGCAACTGCGGCGAGACGCGCAGCTTCAGCACGGTGGCTGCAGCCGGCTGGCTGGCGCGCACCACCACAGGATGGGTGCCCGGCACCGCATCGGCCGGAATGCTCAGCTGGGTCTTGAAGTTGCCATCAGCATCGACCACCAGCGGCTGCGTGTTCAGCACGCTGTCGCCACGCAGCAGGCTGACTTTCTGGCCCGGCACGAAACCGCGACCCACCACGTCGGCAGTGCTGCCGGGAACCACGTTCTCACCGCGCGAGACAACCTCGCCCTTGAAGGTGGCGTTGGCCGGCTGATCGAACACCGGCTGTGCGGTGGCGGTCACGGCCAGCAACAGGCCAGCGGCGAGAGAGGTAAGACGGAAAGACGGACGGAACGACATGGAAGGCTCCTTGCACACGTAGGCCGCGCCACGTGACGCGGGATTCATCGGTTGCCTGGGCCGCTGCACATCGGCAGCCTCGCCTGGGTAGTGGGGTCGCATGCCTTGGCATGCGAAGGGATTCATTCGGCGGCGTTGTCACCACCGTTGGGCGCGCCGTCATCGGCGCTGCGGTCGGTCACGCCATACAGCTCGTGCAGCGCAGCGTGGAACGACGCGGGCAGCATCGGACCATGGCCGAGGCCGGGGAACTCGCGGTACTGCACGCGCATGCCCGGCACCTTGCCCAAGCGCTCGGACAGCTGCATGGCAGCATCCGGGGTGGCCCCGCCGATACGGCGCAGGTGCGCGACCACGCGCGGATTGTTCATGTCGCGCTTGCCGCGATCGCCGACGCGCTCGGCACCGCCCAGCATCAGCCAGAGCTTCGCCGGCTGGCCATGCGCGTTCTGCACGAACTGCTGTTCCGGATCACCCAGTGCCGCACCCTGGCTCCACCATAGCGACGGACTGGCCGCCAGGTAGGACTGGAAGGAGGCGGGACGGGTGTACAGCGCATTGAGCACGAACAACCCGCCAAGTGAGTGGCCCCACAGCGCTTGCTGCTGCGCGTCGATGCGTGCGCGACGCTCGACTTCGGGCTTGATGCGGCGCTCGATCACATCGAGGAACGCCGCAGCGCCACCGCCGACCGCCTGGGTTGTGCCGCTCTCATCGTCTGCACGGTCGATCCATGCGGTGTAGTCGCGGGTGCGCGCCTTGGAATCGATGCGTAGGTCGTTGTCGTAGCCGATCAGTACCAGTACCGGTGGCGTCTTGCGCGCGGCCAGCTCGGCCAGCAGCGGCTGGTCCAGCACCATCGCCACCGCATTGCCGTCCAGCGCGTACAGCACCGGCAACGGCGTCCTGCCGGCCTTGGCCGGAATCGCCAGATTCACCCGCCAACGGCGCTGCTGGTCGGGGCTGTCCACCACGAAATGTTCGAAGCGATAGCTGGCCGCCGGCTCGTCGAGCACGGTGTGGCCGATCTTCTGCAGCGGATTGCGCTGCTGGGCGTGGGCGTACGGGGTGGCCAGGAGCAGACCCATCATCAAGGCGGCCAGTCCGCGGGCCAGCGGACCACGGCGCGAAGGCAGGACGAAATGCTTCATCAGCGGCGGCAGAAGCGGCCCAGGGCCGCCGGTTCACAAGGGACCGCAGTCTACCTTAAACGCGAATGATTATCACATCGATCGAACGTCACGCTGTGTATCACGCGCGCGATGACCCGGTTGCGCTGGGCACGGCATTTCCCCTATTTTGCTGGTCACCGGGGCATTGGATCGCCCCGCTTACAGCGCGGCCACGGAGGGCGGCCAGTCTGCCGTCGATCCGGTCGCGCTCATCCGCGCCATGACCGCCATGGGATTGGATCCCATGATCGTGAGACTCTCTTGAAGCACACCACCCTGATCGCACTCTCCCTCGGCCTGCTCGCACCGCTGGCCGCCCATGCCGCGCAGGATCTGCCGACGCTCTACCAGGCCTATGAAGAGGCCGGCTATTCGACGCTGAGCATGGAAGAACTCAACCAGACGGTGACCTTCACCGCCGTCGCGCTGGGCGTTTCCAGCAACCTGCAGGGCGAGCCGCTGATCGAGGCCGGCGATGACCAGGGTAATGTCCTGGCCCGGCTGACCACCGACGATGCGCAGCAGGCCGCCAAGCTCAGCGCACTGGAAGAAGGCGCCACCTTCACCGCCAGCTGCACGCTGCAGTTCAGCTCCGGCTCGGACTATCTGTCGTTCGGCGACTGCGCCGTCAAGTAAGGACGAAGCCGGCGAACGCCGGCTTCTTCTCTTTGTCTCTGTAGAGTCGAGCCGTGCTCGACTCATGCCATGTCAGGGGCCCGCAGGTACCGGACCATATGCATTCTCCTGCGGCGTACCCGGCAGCAGCGCGAACACGAAGATCACCAGGCCGCCGAACGGAATGAAGGCCAGCAGGTACATCCAGCCCGACTGGTTGCAGTCATGCAGGCGGCGCACGGTGACCGCGATGACCGGCAGCAGGGTAGCCAACCAGAACACGACAAACAGGATGATCGACGCGATACCCAGGCCATCCGACTGCATCACCAATCCGGCGATGAGCGGCACCATCAGCACGGCTGAGACGATCAACAGGAACAGCTGGAACATCCAGTACTCGCGACGGTTGGCCCGACCATCGAACTGGGCGTAACGCTTCAACGGCAGAATCATTTCCTGCACGGCATCAATCCTTGAAAAAGTGGCCGCGCAGTGTGCCAAATGCAGGCGCGCAGAACAATGTGGCGTCGAGCCGGCTCAGCGGCCCTTCGCGGCCCGCGCCGCTTCGCGCTCGGCACGCAGCCGGTCCAGCTTTTCCTTCAGCTTGATTTCCAGGCCACGCGGAACCGGGTTGTAGTACACCCGCTCGCCCATCGCATCCGGGAAGCCGGTCTGGTCCAGTGCGATGCCGCCTTCGGCATCGTGGTCATACTGGTACTCGGCGCCATAGCCCAGCTCCTTCATCAGCTTGGTCGGCGCGTTGCGCAGGTGCAGCGGCACTTCTTCGGTGCCGCTCTCGCGCACATCGGCCTTGGCCTGGTTGAAGGCGGCATAGCCAGCATTCGACTTGGCGGTGCTGGCCAGATAGAGCACCAGCTGGGCAAACGCCAGCTCGCCTTCCGGGCTGCCCAGGCGCTCGTAGATGTCCCAGGCTTCCAGCGCCATGCTCTGCGCGCGCGGATCAGCCAGACCGATATCCTCGATCGCCATGCGGGTCAGCCGGCGCGCCAGGTAAGACGGATCGCAGCCGCCATCAAGCATGCGGGTCAGCCAGTACAACGCGGCATCAGGGTTGGAGCTGCGCACGGACTTGTGCAGCGCCGATATCTGGTCGTAGAACTGCTCGCCACCCTTGTCGAAGCGGCGGGTGCGATCGGCCAGCACCTGGGTCAGCGTCTGCGGGGTAATGCGGCCACCCTCCCCACCCGCCAGTTCGGCGGCGATCTCCAGCAGGGTCAGCGCACGACGCACATCACCATCGGCGGCGGTCGCGATTTCCAGCAGAAGCTCGGGGGCGACTTCGATGCCCTCCTCGCCCAGGCCGCGTTCGCGATCACCCAGCGCACGTTCCAGCGCCTCGACAATGTCGGTGGGCGAAACCCCCTCCAGCACATGCACGCGGCAGCGCGACAGCAGCGCCGAGTTCAGCTCGAACGACGGATTTTCGGTGGTGGCACCGACGAACAGGATCGTGCCGCGCTCGATGTGCGGCAGGAACGCATCCTGCTGCGCCTTGTTGAAGCGATGCACCTCGTCCACGAACAGCACCGTGCGGCGACCTTCAGCGAAACGCTGCGCGGCCTCGGCCAGCACCTGGCGCACTTCCGGCAGGCCGGACAGCACGGCGGAGATGGCGCGGAATTCGGCGTCAGAATATTCGGCCAGCAGCAGTGCCAGCGTGGTCTTGCCGCAGCCCGGCGGCCCCCACAGGATCATCGAATGCACGCGACCGGATTCGACCGCGCGGCGCAGCGCGCTGTCCGGCGCCAGCAGGCGCTTCTGCCCGACCATCTCGTCGAGGGTGCGCGGGCGCATGCGCTCGGCCAGCGGGCGCATGTGTTCCCGATCGACACTCAGCAGATCGGGGCCGGGGAAGGAGGTTGAACGATGTCTTGCCACGCGGTCATTGTACCGCGAGAGCTTGCCAACCAAGGTTGGCACCCAGCAGCGCCAGGCCACAGGAATCGGTAGTGCCGGCCGCTGGCCGGCAGATCAAAAACGTGTCAACCAAGGTTGACACCCACCAAGGCGGTGCCGGTTGACACCCACCAGGGCGGTGCCGGTTGACACTTCAAGGCGGTGCCGGTTGGCACCCCGGTAGCGCCGGGCCATGCCCGGCGTCCCCGATCAGTTACCGATGACGTCGGTGCCCTTCGGCGGGGTGAAGCTGAAGGTGCCGGCAGCGAAGCCCGGGTTGCGCTTCCAGCCACTGAAGGTGATCACGGTGCGCTGGCCGACGGCGTCGGTGATTTCCATCCTGGCCAGACCCTGGGCGTTGAAGCCCAGCGCGGCGTACTGGAAGCTGGCTTCGGTATCGCGCTTCGGCGACAGCGACAACCACTGCAGGCCGTCACGCTGCGCGGCTTCCTCGCTGAGGTCGTACTGCTGCTCCAGCAGCGCCGGGTTGATCAGCGCGGTCAGCGGGCTGTTCTGTTCTTCCTTGCCCTGCTCGCGCACGGTGGCCTGCTCCAGGTCAGGCTCGTACATCCAGACCTTCCTGCCGTCGGCCACGATCAGCTGTTCGAGCGGGCGCACGTATTCCCAGCGGAACAGGCGCGGCGCCGACAGCGCCACGCGGCCGCTGGTCGATTCCTTGACCTTGCCGCGGCTGTCGAACACCTGCTGGCTGAACTGGCCATCCAGGCCCTTCAGGCCGCTGGTGAAGGTCTTCAGGTCATCGCGGGCACCAGCCCAGGCGCTGCCGGCGGCGGCGCAGGCCACGGTCAGGGTGGTGGTGGCAAGGAAACGGCGGAAGCGGAAGTTCATGCGGGAATCCTGTGGGCGCGGGCGCCAGGAAAGGTGGTTGCCAGTGTGCCCGGGCAAAGATGAATGGGCGATCAGGGCGACATTATGCCGCCCTGAACATCCCTCGGCGATTCAGCCGCCAGTCGTCGGCAGCTTGCCGTACAGCACCTGGCCCCGGAAGCCGCGCCGCACTTCGCGATACAGCGCGCGGAACGCCGGATAGTCCTGCGGCTGGCACAACGCCTCCGGGCCACGCACCGCGTTCTGCTGCAGGCGGTGGTGCACGATCACGTCCTGGCCCTCGCGGCTCCAGTCCACCCGGTACTCGCCGGCAGCGTTGGCAAAACGCTGGCTGGCCGGGATGGCGATGATCGGTGCCGTGGCCGGGAACTGCAGGCGATAGGTTTCCTCGCGCAGGCTGGCGTTGCAGTAGAACGGCGTCTCGTTGGCCGGCGCCGAGGCGGTGGCGTACAGCCCGCGCACCGACTCACCACCCGGCGGATCCGGCACAGCCATGCCGCCGGCCACGCTGAAGTCGGCGTAGTCCTCTGCCTGGAATGCCATGCGGTAGCCGAACGGCCGGGTCAGGTCGACCGGCACACCCTGGATCTGTAGCTGCCCTCGCCCGTCGAAACCGGACGCGGCCATGATCTGCTCTTCAGCGCGTGCACGGTTCTGCGCGTTGAGCTGGGAGAACTGGGCGCGCATTCCGATCTCGGCGTTCTCGCCGAGCTTGGGAATCGTCTCGCCGCGCAGGTTGCCGTTGGCGTCGAAGGTGAAACGCACTTCCATCGAAGTGGCATTACGCTGCGGCGTATTGGCCGGGGTACGCGCCAGGCTCGCATCGCGGGTACGCATCACCGGCGCCCCCAGGTCGCCTTCCGGCAATTGACCGAAGCGCGCCCAGGCGGTGGTCGAGTCCAGGTACAGATCGAACTCGGGGATGTAGGTGATGGCGTGGTTGAAGCGGCCCAGTACCGGGATCTTCGGCAGCGTCGGCCCACCACCGGCACCGATCAGCACCGGCGAACTGGCGATTCCCTTGGCGGCCAGCAGTGCCTCCAGGATCGTCACATGGTCCTTGCAGTCACCGTAGTGATTGTCCAGGATGCTCTGCGCGCTGTTCGGCTCCAGGCCGCCGTTGCCCAGATACACCGCCACATAGCGGATGTTCTGCGCGACCCAGCGGTACAGCGCGTCGGCCTGCTCGCGGCGATCGCTGATGCCGGTGGTGATCTGGTCGGCCAGCGCCTGCAGCTCCGGCGTGACCTGCGCCGCCGGACCAGCCTTGAGCTGGTAGGCACGGCCCATCTGCGACCAGTCACGATAGGTGCTGGCCATGATGTTCGGGCCGAACTCCCAGCCCGCCGCCGACCAGTTCTGTGCCGGCATGGCTTGGCGGCGCTGGTAGCGCCAGCGCCACTGTGCCTGGCCGTTCTTCACCGTCGGGCGATCGCTGCCCTGCACGCCGCGGCTGTCGACGAACATCGGCAGGTTGGCCGGCGCACTGAGGGCGACCTCGGCGTCCTCGTACTCGGTGAAGACATTGAAGGTCTCCCACAGGCCGAAGTAGCCCGGGAAGTATGGCGTGGCCTGGGTACGGCGCACCTGGTAGTACAACCGCGTACCGGGGGCCAGGTTCGGGAACACGATCACCCGCACCTTGCGGTCGGCGTACATCGCCGCCGAGGCACTGGAATAGCTTTCCTGGGTATAGATGCGGTCGGCGGGCACGTCGCGGCGCTGGCCGTCTGCGGTGATGGTGTAGGCGCCGAGCACGTCCAGCGTCTCCATCTTCTCGCTGTAGCTCAGCCGCACCTGGCTGAACTGCTCGACGGAGGCCTTGGTCTTGAGCAGGACCTCGTAGGTTTCGGTCTGCACATTGCCCGCATCCGGCCGCACCTGGTAGTCGGCGCGGTAACGGACAATGCTGAAATTATTGCTGGCTTCGGTATCGCCGCTGGTGGAAGGCGGCGCCGTGGCGGGCGCGGAGGTGGCGGTGTCTGCCAGTGCCGGGCCGGCAGCCATCAGGGCTGCCAGCGCCAGTGCCAGCGCGCTTGGTACGGGTTGAAGCATGCGTCGGTTCCTTGGACGTCGTGGGGATACGTCGGGTCTTACTTCGGCGGCGGCGGTGCCAGCACCGTGCGGTCGCCATTGTGCTCGGGCGAACTGACCACGCCGGCCGCTTCCATGGCCTCGATCAGCCTCGCTGCACGGTTGTAGCCGATCTTCAACCGGCGCTGCACACCGGAAATCGATGCTCGACGGGTCTCGGTGACCACGCGCAGCGCCTCGTCATACAACGGGTCGGACTCGTCGCCGGAAGAACTGTTCTCGGGCAGGCCGGTAGCGCCGACGACCACGCCGTCACCCATCGTCTGCACTTCGTCCAGCACGCCGTCGACATAGTCGGCCGGGCCCATCGCCTTGAGGTGTTCGACCACGCGATGTACTTCCTCGTCGGAGACGAAGGCGCCATGCACGCGCTCGGGCATGGCGGTACCCGGCGGCAGGTACAGCATGTCGCCGTGGCCCAGCAGGGTTTCCGCGCCGGACTGGTCGAGGATGGTGCGCGAGTCGATCTTGGAACTGACCTGGAACGCGATACGGGTCGGGATGTTGGCCTTGATCAGGCCGGTGATCACGTCCACCGACGGGCGCTGCGTGGCCAGGATCAGGTGGATGCCGGCCGCACGCGCCTTCTGTGCCAAGCGCGCGATCAGCTCTTCCACCTTCTTGCCGACGATCATCATCATGTCGGCGAATTCGTCGATGAAGATGACGACGAACGGCAGCGTCTCCAACGGTCGCGGCGCCTCGCCCAGCTCCGGGTTCGGCTTGAACAGCGGGTCCATCAGCGGCTGGCCGGCGTCCTGGGCTTCCTTCACCTTCTTGTTGAAGCCGGCTAGATTGCGCACGCCCACCGCGCTCATCAGCTTGTAGCGGCGCTCCATCTCGGCCACGCACCAGCGCAGGCCGTTGGCGGCCTCCTTCATGTCGGTGACCACCGGCGCCAGCAGGTGCGGGATGCCCTGGTAGACGCTCAGTTCGAGCATCTTCGGGTCGATCATCAGCATCCGCAGGTCTTTCGGCGAGGCCTTGAACAGCAGGCTCAGCACCATCGCGTTGACCGCCACCGACTTGCCCGAACCGGTGGTACCGGCCACCAGCAGGTGCGGCATGCGCGCCAGATCGGCCACGGTCGAGCGGCCGGCGATGTCCTTGCCGAGCGCCAGGGTCAGCACGCTGGCCGACTTGTCGTATTCCTTCGAGCGCAGCAGCTCGGACAGGTAGATCATCTCGCGGGTGACGTTGGGAATTTCCAGGCCGATCACCGACTTGCCCGGAATCACGTCGACTACGCGCACCGACTTCACCGACAGGCCGCGCGCGATGTCCTTGTCCAGCGAACTGATCTGGCTGACCTTGATGCCCGGCGCGGGCTCGATCTCGAAGCGGGTGATGACCGGGCCGGGGTTGGCGCCAACCACCTGGGCGTCGATGCGGAAATCCTTCAGCTTGAACTCGATCTGCCGCGACAGCGCGTCCAGGGTTTCCTTGTCGTAGCCCACCGGCTGCGGTTTGGGGTCGTCCAGCAGGGCGAGCGGCGGCAGGTCCGAGCCGTCGCCGTTGACGCCACGGAACATCGGGATCTGCGTGTCGCGCTTGGCCCGGTCACTCTTCTCGATCACTGGTTCCGGGCGTGGCTCGATCTTCACCGGCTCGCGTTTGGCACGCACTTCAGCGTCAGCCTTGCGCACTTCCTGGCGCTCCTCGCGCATCACCCGGGTCTGCTGCCATTCGGTGACTTCTTCCTTCTTGCGCTCCAGCAATGGCGCCAGCGACATCACGCCGCGGCCGATCTTCTCCATCACCACGAACCAGGACAGCCCGGTGGCCAGGGTGATCGAGGCCAGCAGCAGCACCAGCACGAACAGGTTCGCACCCAGTGCGCCGAAGCCCACCGTGAGCGAGTTGCCGACCAGTTTGCCGAGGATGCCGCCAGCATGGGCCACGTCGCCACTGAACAGGCGCACGTGCAGGAAGCCGGTGCCGGCAATCAGGAAGCCGACCAGCCCGACCAGGCGCAGTGCCGGATCCAGGTCGTTCTCGCCCTTGCTCTCGCGCTTGAGCCCAAACATGGCGATCCACGCCAGCGCGCCCAGCACCACCGGCAGCAGGAACGCGATGTAGCCGAACAGCTGCAGCAGCACGTCGGCGATCCATGCACCGGCGCGGCCGCCGAGGTTGTGTACCGGCGCGACCACGCTGCCGGTATGCGACCAGCCCGGATCAGTGGCTGAATACGTGAAAAGACTGGCCGCCAGGTACAGCAGCGCCGGCGCGATGGCGATCAGGCCAAGGTCGCGCCAGAGACGCTGGCGGCGTGGATTGTCGGTCGTCGCCGCCGCGGCCGTGCGACGTGACGCCTTGCTGTCGTCGGACTTGGAGCGTTCGGGGACCTGCTTCGCCACCTTAGACCATACCTTTGGAATGCGCTGTTAGTGATTGATAATAAATGAGACGGCGTCAGTTTTCAGTTATGCGACATCGGACAGGGCATTTGACCGCCAGAACCACCGCTGGATGACGGCGTTCTGTTCATCGGCTTGAATCGCCCTGCCCCAGCCGCCACTCTATGACCAGCCACGGATGCTGCGCAAATATCGCCAGCGCCTTGTCCCATCTACCTTTTCGCGAGTTTACATGAGCACCAGCCTGCCCTCCCGTCACCAGCGCCTCGTCATCCTCGGTTCCGGCCCGGCCGGCTGGACCGCCGCCGTCTACGCCGCCCGCGCCAACCTGAAGCCGGTCGTCATCACCGGCCTGCAGCAGGGCGGCCAGCTGATGACCACCACCGAGGTGGACAACTGGCCGGGTGACGCCCACGGCCTTATGGGCCCGGACCTGATGGCGCGCATGCAGGCCCATGCCGAGCGCTTCGAGACCGAGGTCATCTTCGACCACATCCACACCGCCGATGTGTCGCAGCGCCCGTTCAAGCTGATCGGCGACAGCCACGAGTACACCTGCGACGCCCTGATCATCGCTACCGGCGCCACCGCCAAGTACCTGGGCATCCCGACAGAAGACGAGTTCAAGGGACGCGGCGTCTCCGCCTGTGCCACCTGCGACGGCTTCTTCTACCGCGACCAGGACGTGGTCGTGGTCGGCGGCGGCAACACCGCCGTGGAAGAGGCGCTGTACCTGTCCAACATCGCCCGCAAGGTGTACCTGGTCCACCGCCGCGACACCCTGAAGGCGGAGAAGATCATGCAGGACAAGCTGTTCGCCAAGGTGGCCGCCGGCAAGATCGAGACCGTCTGGCACCACCAGGTAGAGGAGGTGCTGGGCAACGAGGCCGGCGTGACCGGCGTGCGCGTGAAGTCCACTCTGGACGGCACCACCCGCGACATCGACGCCCACGGCTTCTTCGTGGCCATCGGCCACCACCCGAACACCCAGCTGTTCGACGGCCAGCTGGCGATGAACAACGGCTATCTGGAAATCCGTTCGGGCCTGGGCGGCAACGCTACCCAGACCTCGGTGGAGGGCGTGTTTGCCGCCGGTGACGTGGCCGACCAGCACTACCGCCAGGCGATCACCTCGGCCGGCTTCGGCTGCATGGCTGCACTGGACGCCGAGCGCTTCCTGGATGCCGAGGGCAAGGCCAGCTGAAACGCTGACCACGCTCTGTAGCGTCGAGCCATGCTCGACTCAAACAAAAGGCCGACGCGAAAGCGCCGGCCTTTTCGCTTTCAGTGACCAACCAACCCTGCCGCCGTAACGCTCAACCCACCCGGTCGCCGTATGCACTGCACCCTGTGCCTGACCGGCGGCGATTTCACCCCATCGGCATCGACCACCTGTGTGTTCCAGAACAAGGGGGCGCTGCCAGCGTTCTCGCACTTCATGATGATCTGACTGGGCTTCTCGTCCGGTGCAGCGATGTGGACCTTGCCGTCGGTACAGGTCCATCCGGGCGGACAGCCCACATTGGTGGTGACCAGATCAATCGGATATCGGGGGTGGCCCTCAAACACCACATCGACGCGCCGCGAACTGCCCGCGGACAGCTCGATGGACTGGATGGGCTCCACCTTCAACGGCACGCAACCCTCGCCTTCACGGAACAGCCGATAGCCCTTCTCGACACCCTTATTGAGGCGGTGCGAAATGCCGGGTCCAGCAAGGCTGCGGCATCGGTTGGGTTTGTGTGGAAGGCAACTTCGACAACCACGGATGGCATCTGCGCGAAACCGTTCTCACCGTGGCCGGCACCTGCACCAGCCGCAGCCACAGGAAAGTCTGCATACTCCTCCCGTGCCGTAATGAGTTCGCGCATGCAGCAGAGCACCATGTCGGCAAGCCTTTGATCACCCGGCTTGCGTGACGCGCGCTCCCCGAGCCGCACCCGAGGCATCCGCTTTCGTGTGAATGCTGAGCAACCCCGCTGCACCAAGATGATTCGCATAGTAGGGCCGGGCACGAATATCATCGGAAACCTCCCTGTCTGTCGCCGTGCTGTTGGCAAAGTGATTCCAGATATCCGGCCGATCCGGCAGCAGATCGCGGAGATGGTACCTGGATGACATTTCGCTCCAGGCCCTCCCGGACTCTGGATGCAGGTCGCCCTGATTGCGACGCGCCCGGTGGACCAACTGTCCTCCGCGCTCTTCCATCAACTGCTGCAGCTCTTCGGCATAACCAGGGGTGATCAGATCCTCCTGGACGCCATTCATGGCGGGGCGCTGGAACTCCCACTCCAACCCAGGATGTACACGAACCAGACCGTGACTTGCAGAGACCAGTACCGAGTTCACCATCGAAGCATCCGATGACTGAGATCGTGCCGAAGTCATGATTGGAAAGTGCTCCCAGTAGGGCTTTCCTTCGTACAGGACCTCCGACTGGACCTCGCCCACACCGGACTTCATTGCATAAGTCTCAAGCGAGCTCCGGATGTACTGCTCGATTTCCTCAAGCGAGTGATCATCCTCAGCAGGCAACATGCCGGGGCCGAAGCGAATGATCAGGCGCTGGCGCTCCAGATCTACGGAAGCATTTACGACCACATGAGGTGACCGCGACGTTCGGACCTGGTGTGCGTCAAGTATCCGCTGCGCCTCTCGAGTCAGCAGCAGATCCAGCGCCGGATCACTCTCGATCATCGCCTGTGCTGGCCGGGCAATCGCTGCCGGCCCAGCGCCCAGGCCAGCAATGATCAGCGCAAATGCAGAACAACGGAGAGCATGCATGCATTCCATGTGTCGAATCCTTCGATGTGGGTATGCGCCAGATGGGCGCGAAGATGGAATGTCCCATCCAACTCCCAGCTACATCGTTGAACCGACTCGCGATTTCGACCAATTCGGATAATCCTCAAGTCGAGAGCGGCAACACTTTTCGCACTCCACCTGCCCTATCCTTCCCCCATGCCCTCCCCCCGCTTCCTCGACTCCCTGCAGTCCATTGCCACCACCGACTGGGATGCCCTGCACGACGGCCGCAACCCCTTCGTCAGCCACGCCTTCCTGTCAGGCCTGGAACAGCACGGCTGCCTGCGCGAGGACTGGGGCTGGCAGCCCCGGCATTTCACGCTGTGGGAGGGCGACACTCTGGTCGGCGCCATTCCGGGCTACCTGAAGACCAACTCCCACGGCGAGTTCGTGTTCGACCACGCCTGGGCCAACGCCTATGCCCGCCACGGCCGCGACTACTACCCCAAGTGGCTGGGGGCGGTGCCTTACTCGCCGGTCACCGGCCCGCGGCTGCTGGCCCGTCACGATCCGGAGCGCGCCACGTTGCTGTCGGCATTGCGCGAGGCACTGCCGACGCTGGGCGTGTCCTCGGCCCACATCAACTTCCACACCGCAGTGGACGAGGCGCTGTTCGGCGATGACTGGCTGCTGCGCGAGGACGTGCAGTTCCAATGGCAGAACCCGGGTGACTGGGCGACGTTCGAGCAGTTCCTCGGTGCGATGGACCACAAGCACCGCAAGAACATCCGTCAGGAACGGGCCAAGGTCACGCGCCAGGGCATCACCTTCCGCGTGGTGCACGGCGATGAAGCGAGTCGCGCCGATCTGCAGGCGATGTACCGCTTCTATCTGCAGACCTTCCTCGAGTACGGCAATGCCCCCGCGCTGACCGAGGCCTTCCTGCGCCACCTGGCCATTTCTTTGGGTCAGGGGCTGGTGCTGTTCCTGGCAGAACAGGACGGCGAGCCGATTGCCGGTGCGCTATGCCTGCGGGGTGGAGACACGCTGTATGGCCGTTACTGGGGTGGCGCCACCCTGCCCGGCCTGCACTTCGAAGCCTGCTACTACCAGGGCATCGAATACTGCCTGCGCGAAGGGCTGAGCCGTTTCGAGCCGGGCGCACAGGGCGAGCACAAGCTGGCGCGGGGCTTCCTGCCGACGCTGGTGCGCAGCCGGCACTGGATGGCCGATGCGGATTTCGCAGAAGCACTGCAGGACTGGTGCCGGCAGGAGCGGCGGGATGTGCGGCGCTACCAGCAGGAGCTGCAGGGGCACGGGCCGTTCCGCGCAGGAACGTAGAGTCGCGCTTGCTCGACCTGGGCTCCGCCAAAAAGCGTGCCAACCAAGGTGGGCACCTACCAGGGCAATAGCGAGAGCTGCGCGCATCCATCTGGCACCTGCCAGAGCGGTGGCGAGGGCGCTGTACTCAGGTGCACTGCCAGAAGTGCCCACTCACCCGGCACTTCGCACACCAGAACGTATAGAGCATGCCGCCGCTGCCCCACAGCAGCGCGCCCTCACCCGTGGTTGGCAGCGTTGAATCCAGCTGCATGACGAACGGCATCTCTTCGCCGCAATCGATGCACGCCGGGTACCACGCACTCTGCACCCAGCTTGGCGCGCCGCCCACGCGCGACAGGTTCTGCCGATGGTTGGACTGGCCCCAGTCCTGCTGCCGCCAACGCTCGCTGCCCAGGGCCGCAAGGCCCACCTCCGCCTGCATCAGGTCGCCGCTGTCGGTGGGGGTGTTCGGCACCTCGCGGTACTGGCTGGGGTGGCAGCCGGGCTGGCCTGCGGCATCGTGGCGATAGAAGCGCACGGGCGGCTCCTCCCATCCACAACAATCCAGGCACAAGCCTAGCGTGACCTCACCGGACGCGCCTGGCTGCAGCGCAGCAGCATCGGTCTGCAGCAGCCGCTGCAGCGGCGCGTGACAACCACCGCACAGCGCTTCCAGCGGTCCTCCCATGTGCCCGGCGTGATGCACCTGGCCACCATTCCAGGTTGGATGCAGGCGCCAGATGCGCTTGCGCCAGCTCGGCTCGTCCGCCTGCTGCGCGCGATGCTGCTCGCGGCCGAAGCGGATGTGCAGCGGCCGCTCCCCATGCAGGCGCCGCGGCTGCGGTCCGTCGGCGATGCCGGCCCAGTGCGCCCAGACCTCGGCATCCAACCGCCCCCAGTCGACCACGTAGCCGCGAGCAATGGCGTAGGTCTCAGGCTGGGCGGCGAGCAGCAGCGCCCGGGCCCGCGCCATTTCGCGATCGTCATCGGCTTCAGCCAGGATCTGCGCCCACTGCGCGGCAGTGGCAGAGGGCAGGCCCCGCCATACCTGCGAAGCCAGCTGCAGCTCATCCTCACTAACGATCGCCAGCAATGCCTCCCAGTCGTCCTGCAGCAGCTGCGGCGCCTGATAGCTGGCGAACTCCATAACGCTGGCCAGCAGCTCGCCGCGCTCGCCATCACGATAGCGACGCCATGCTTCGGCCACGACTGCGGGCACCGCATCATCCGGTAGCAGGTCCAGCGCCATGTCGAGGAAGGCTGAGCTCGGCGAGCGTCGCGCCAGTGCCTGCAGCATCAACGCACCGAGCTGGCGCGGCTGCTCAGTGGCCAGCATCAGCAGCATGCCCTGGCTGTCGTTGCGCGTGCGCGGGGTGTCGTGCACATCGAGGATGGCGGTGATCGCGTCGCTCATGCGTGGGCTCCTTGCCGTTGGACGCTGATGGTGCCAGACATCAGCGATCACCACGACGAATACAATGGCGGCATGACCCGCCAGCTACCCTGGCGCCTGGCCGATGCGCCGGACGCCCCCTTCCCTCCGGCCGAGACCGCACTGCGCCAGCCCGACGGCCTGCTGGCGGTGGGCGGCGACCTGCACCCGATGCGCCTGCTCAATGCCTATGCCGGCGGCATCTTCCCGTGGTTCAGCGAGGGCGAGCCGATCCTGTGGTGGTCACCGGACCCGCGCATGGTATTCCGTACCGATGGCGTGCATCTGTCCAGCCGCTTCCGCCGCCAGTTGCGCAGCAGCACGTGGGAGATCACCGCCGACACCGCCTTCAGCCGGGTGATGCACGCCTGCGCCGCAGCGCCACGCCCCGGCCAGGACGGCACCTGGATCAGTCCGGCGATGGTCGAGGCTTACAGCCAACTGCACGACCTCGGCTTCGCCCATTCCTTCGAGGTCTGGGACCGGCAGACGCTGGTCGGCGGCATCTACGGCGTCGCGATCGGCGCCATGTTTTTTGGCGAGAGCATGTTCAGTGGCGCCAGTGGCGGCTCCAAGATCGCCCTGGCCGCATTGGCGACCACCCTGCGCGGCTGGGGCTGGCAACTGATTGATGCCCAGGTGGAAAATCCGCACCTGCTGCGGATGGGTGCCGAACACCTGCCGCGCGCAGAATTCCTCGATCACGTGCGCCAGGCCGTCCATCTGGATGGCCGTGAAGGCCCCTGGACCCAGGCGGTGAGACGTTTGCCGGCACGGCGTTTGGCCGGGGGTTAACACAAACTTTGCAAGCTGGGCCCATCACGCGTAAAATACCGCGCCTTAGGCCCAGCGTGGCCGTTTTCTGAACCGCACAGGACTACATGTCGAAAGACGATTCCATCGAGTTCGAGGGCACCGTCAGCGAGACGCTGCCGAACACCACTTTCCGCGTTCGTCTGGAAAATGGGCACGAAATCATCGCCCACATCTCCGGCCGCATGCGCAAGAACTACATCCGCATCCTCACCGGTGACCGGGTCAAGGTTGAAATGACCCCGTATGACCTGACCAAGGGTCGTATCACCTACCGCATGAAGTAAGCGGTCGGCGCTTGGCGCCACTCCGACAGGGCCGGCCTTGCTGCTGGCCCTTTGTCGTGCGCGTAACAAAGTGGCGATTCTCGAGATCACTCACTTTTCGGCCTTGTCTGAGATCCAGCGCTGCACAGGCGATCCAGGCTCAATGCGTTCTTCACAGATGGCGTTGCGTGCATGACCTGCCTGATCGCCCTGGATCCACAGTCCGTCACCAGCCGCTGCTATGCCAGCAAGGGCCCGGACGGCACTTGGTTCGGCCAGCCTTGCCTGTTCTGCACCAGCATGGATGCCACGCATCCGCTGTACCTGGCCGTACAGCGCGAGATCCCGCACATGGGCAGCACCCTGAAGCAGTGCATGCACATCCCGCACGAGGCAGTCGCCTTCGTCATCGAGGACGGCGGCGACCAGGGTCGCCAGCAGGGGTTCCGCTCGATCGCCGCCTGAGTCGCCAAAGGTCATCGTGACCGACCACACCGTGGCGTAGGTCAGCCCTGCTTGCGGCAGATTCGCAAAGGTGCCGGCGGCGGCATCGTGGGATCCGATCCAGTCCGGATCGCCACCCCATGCTCCCCCATGAACATTCGCTCGCTGCTCATCCCCCTGACCCTGTCCGCCGCCACCCTGCTGGCGTCGCCTGCACATGCAGCCGACACCCCGCCAGCCCAATGCACACCACTGTCTGGCGAGCAGCAGATCGTTCGTGCCGGCGCAGACAAGAACATCCTGTTCCGCTCCGGCGCAGACCACTATGTCGTGCATTTCCGCAACAGCTGCACCTCGGCCGTGCTGGCCCGCCGCCTGAGCTTCAAGACCGACGGCAAGGAGGCTGGGGAATTGTGCAGCGATGGACGCAGCGAACTGGATACCGGCCGCGGCAGCTGCGAAGTGTCGCGCATCGAGCCGATCGACGCCGAGCGGTTCAAGCGCGAAGCACGCCACCGCAGCCGCTGACGCCGGACATGACAAGGGCGGTCGAAGCCGCCCTTGTCGCGATGCATGTCAACGCGCTGCGGCAACCAGCGGCAACACCGTCGGCTGCTCGCGCTGCCGCGCCAGCCAGAGATCGTAGTTGGATTGCAGCCCCATCCAGAAAGCCGCGGTACTCACCCCTGCCATCTCCAGGCGGATGGCCAGGTCAGGACTGATGCCTGCTTTGCCATTAAGTACCCTCGAAAGCGCTACGCGCGACATTGCCAATCGTTCGGCCGCCTCGGTCACGGAGAGATCCATCGGATCAAAGACCATTGCCTTGATCGTCTGCCCTGGATGTGGATGGTGATGAATCATGCGCGGCCTCAGTGATAGCCCAGGTAATCCAGCAACTCCACGTCGCCACCGGTGAAACGGAAGGTAATTCGCCAGTTTCCATTGACCCAAACGGACCAATGCCCTTTCAGGCTGCCTCGCAGCTTATGCAGGCGCAAACCAGGCATGGCGAGATCCCCAGGGCCCGATGCCACATCCAGGATCGACAGGATCATCAGCACCTTGCTGCTGTGGCTGTGCCGGATTCCACTGCTGCTACCTGAGCGGTAGAGCCGCTCGAGGCCCTTGTGGCGGAAATCGATGATCATTACCGTATCCTGTATCGTTTCGCGATACAAGAGGGGCGGCACTCCATCGCGATCACGAAACAGCATTGGCACTTCCATTCCCACCTGCAAGGCCGCAGGCGACAAGCCCGCCGAAAACAACAAGGGCGGCCGAAGCCGCCCTTGTTGTTTCAGGTCTATCGCGCCAAGCCTGGCGTCAGCTCACTCCACCGTCACCGGCAACAACCGCTCCGGCTCGGCCTGCGTCTCGACCACCAACTCGTCGTCGCGGACGTCGATGCTGACCCTGCCGCCATTGACCAGCTTGCCGAACAACAGCTCGTCGGCCAGCGGACGCTTGATCTTGTCCTGGATCACGCGGGCCATCGGGCGAGCACCCATCAGCGGGTCGAAACCGTGGTGGGCCAGCCAGTCGCGCGCGGTCGGGGTGGCTGACAGGCTGACGTGCTTGTCCTGCAACAGCATCTCCAGCTCGATCAGGAACTTGTCGACCACTCTCAGGATGTGCTCGAAGCCCAGCGCCTGGAACTGCACTACCGCATCGAGGCGGTTGCGGAATTCCGGGGTGAAGCTGCGGCGGATGGTTTCCATCGCGTCGGTGGCATGGTCCTGCTTGGTGAAGCCGATCGAGCGCCGCGAGGCCTGCGCCGCACCGGCATTGGTGGTCATCACCAGCACCACGTTCTTGAAGTTGGCCTCGCGACCGTTGGTATCGGTCAGCACGCCGCGGTCCATCACCTGCAACAGGATGTTGAAGATGTCCGGATGCGCCTTCTCGATCTCGTCCAGCAACAGCACGCAGTGCGGGGTCTTGACGATCTTCTCGGTCAGCAGGCCGCCCTGGTCGAAGCCGACGTAGCCCGGAGGCGCGCCGATCAGGCGGCTGATCGAGTGCGGCTCCATGTACTCGGACATGTCGAAACGGACCAGCTCGATGCCCAGCTGCAGCGCCAGCTGCTTGGTCACCTCGGTCTTGCCCACGCCGGTGGGGCCGGCGAACAGGAAGTTGCCGATCGGCTTTTCCGGATTGCCCAGCCCGGAACGGGCCAGTTTGATCGCCGAAGCCAGCGTATCGATGGCCGGATCCTGCCCGAAGATCACCATCTTCAGGTTGCGCTCCAGGTGCTGCAGCACATCCTTGTCGGTGGCGCTGACCTGCTTGGCCGGGATACGCGCCATCTTGGCGACGATGGCCTCCACTTCCTCGACGTCGATCAGCTCCTTGCGCTGGCCTTCCGGCAGCAGGCGCTGGCGGGCACCGGCCTCGTCGATCACGTCGATGGCCTTGTCCGGCAGCAGGCGGTCGCCGATGTGCTTGACCGACAGGTCCACCGCCGCCTGCAGCGCCTCGTCGGAATAGGTCACGCCGTGGTGCAGTTCGTACTTGGACTTGAGGCCCTGCAGGATCTCGTAGGTCTCGCCGACGGTCGGCTCGACGATGTCGATCTTCTGGAAGCGGCGCGCCAGCGCCCGGTCCTTCTCGAAGATGCCGCGGTACTCCTGGAAGGTGGTCGAGCCGATGCAGCGCAGCTCACCTGAAGCCAGTGCCGGCTTGATCAGGTTGGAGGCATCCATGGTGCCGCCCGAGGCCGAGCCGGCACCGATGATGGTGTGGATCTCGTCGATGAACAGCACCGCGTTGGGCACCTTCTTCAGCGCGGTCAGCACGCTCTTCAGGCGCTTCTCGAAATCACCGCGGTACTTGGTCCCGGCCACCAGCGCACCGAGGTCGAGCGAGTAGATCACCGCGTCCGACAGTACCTCCGGCACCGAACCTTCGATGATGCGGCGTGCCAGCCCCTCGGCGATGGCGGTCTTGCCCACGCCGGCCTCACCCACGTACAGCGGGTTGTTCTTGCGACGGCGGCACAGCACCTGGATGGTGCGTTCGATCTCATCGGCACGACCGACCAGCGGGTCGATGCGACCGGCGCGGGCCTGTTCGTTGAGGTTGCTGGCGAACTCGGTCAGGGCATCGCCCTTCGGCTCGCCCTCCCCGCCTTCGATGCGGCTTTCGCCCTCCGAGGAAGAGGACGGCTGCTCGCCCTCCTCGCCCAGCTTGGCGATGCCGTGGGACAAATAATTGACCACATCCAGCCGGGTAACGTCCTGCTGGTTGAGGTAATAGACGGCGTGGGAGTCCTTTTCGCCGAAGATGGCGACCAGCACGTTCGCGCCGGTGACCTCCTTCTTGCCCGAAGACTGCACGTGGTACACGGCCCGCTGCAGCACGCGCTGGAAGCCCAGGGTCGGCTGGGTATCGCGGCCGTCATCTTCGGCCAGGCGGGACACGGAGGCCTCGATGGCCTGCTCCAGCTCCTGGCGCAGGCGTTCGGCGTCGGCACCACAGGCCTTCAGCACGGCCTGGGCGGACGGGTTGTCGAGCAGTGCCAACAGCAGGTGTTCGACCGTCATGAACTCATGCCGGGCCTCACGGGCGCGCTTGTAGCACTGGCCGATGGTGTGTTCGAGGTCTTTGCTGAACATGGATTACTCCGGCGGCAGATAGGGACAATATGCGGCCTGACTACGCGATTTCCATCACCCTAGCGGATTGCTGCGTTCAGATGGCGTTAGCAGTACGGATCGCTTGATCTTCATTCACTCCAGGACAGCCCACCCAGCATGAGCGAACCCTACCTGAGCCGCTGGCGATTGCGGCGTGATGGCGCGGCCATCCAGACGCCCCATGCCCAGCTCTGGCCGGTACTGACCACCGCCGGCGAGCCAGCGATGCTCAAGGTCAGCAGCGAAGCCGAGGAGCAGAACAGCCATCGCCTGCTGCGCTGGTGGAACGGCGACGGCGCCGCCCGGCTGCTGGCCCACGAGGGCCCGGCAATCCTGATCGAGCGCGCCCGCGGCAACTCGCTGCGGCAACGCTCGATCGACGGCGACGATGACGCCTGCACCACCATCCTGTGCCAGGTCCTGCAACGGCTGCACCGGCCACGGAGCGCACCGCCAGCGGAACTGGTCTGCCTGCGTACATGGTTCGCGGACCTGTTGCAGCCAAGGGCGATGCTGCCACCACTGCTGGAACAGTGCAGATCACTGGCGGCGGCATTGTTGCAGGAGGAGCAGGAGATCCGGCCACTGCACGGCGACCTGCACCACGACAACGTGCTCGATTTCGGTGCGCGCGGTTGGTTGGCGATCGATCCGAAGCGATTGATCGGCGACCGTGCGTTCGATTACACGACGTTGTTCAGCAATCCGGACCTGTGCGGGCCGGGCATCCACGTTGCGACACAGCCAGAGCGGTTTGCGGCGCGGCTGGAACAGGTCACCGCGCTGACAGGGATCGAGCGGCGCAGGCTGCTGCGCTGGATCGCATCCAGCGCAGGGCTGTCAGCGGTGTGGTTCCGCGATGACGGCGATCCCGCCGATATCGACGAAGCGGTGGCGCAGATGGCGTTGCAGGCGCTGGCGGAGGGGTGACCTCCGCGCCTGGTAGGTGCCCACCTTGGTGGGCACACTCCATCCGGGATCATTGCGCCGGGACGAACAGCAGCCGAGCATGGGCCCGGCTCTACAGGTTTCTGCTTTGGCAGGTACCCACCTTGGTGGGCACACCGGGTCCGGAATCGATGTGCCCGGACGAAAATCGGCAGCCGGTCAGGCCTTTTCCATCGTGCACAGCAGCGGGTGCTGGTTCATGCGCGAGTACTCGTTGACCTGGGCGACCTTGGTCTCGGCCACTTCGCGGGTGAACACCCCGCACACGCCGCGGCCGCGGGTATGGACGTGCAGCATCACCTGCGTGGCCTTGTCCAGGTCCATGGTGAAGAACTGCTGCAGCACGTCCACCACGAAATCCATCGGGGTGTAGTCGTCATTGAGCAGCATCACCTGGTAGAACGGCGGCGGCGCCACTTCCGGGCGCGCGGGTTCCACGGCAACGCCGTGCTCGTGATGGGAATCGGGGGAAGACTCGCGGGGCATCTGCTCATTATAGAGGCTCGAGCGGGCCTGCGTCGGCCCGCCGCAGATTGGACGGCACGCACGGCCGCCGTCACAATTGCATCCTCTCTCAATACTGCTTCACAGGATCTTCATGAAAAGGACCCTTCTCCCCGCCCTGCTGATCGCCCTGGCTGCCGCCGGCTCTGCCGCCGCCGCGCCGGAGGGCGACAAGGCCGTGGCCCGCAACCTGGACAAGCTGGGTTACACCTATGAGGTCGACGAAGACGGCGACTACCGCATGGTGTTCGACGTCGAAGGCGATCGTACCCAGATGGTCTACGTGCGTTCGTCGGTGGAGGACTTCGGCACCCACAACATCCGCGAGATCTGGTCGCCGGCCTACAGCGCCAAGACCAAGCAGTTCCCGGTGGCCGTGGCCAACCGTCTGCTGGAAGACTCGCAGGACGCCAAGATGGGTGGCTGGGTGAAGCAGGACACCACCGCCATGTTCGTGGTCAAGATCGACGCCGATGCCACTGCCGACCAGCTCAGCGACGCCATCGATGCGGCCATCCGCACCGCCGATGCGATGGAGCTGGAACTGACCAAGAAGGACGAGTTCTGAGTTGAACGCTACGCCGGACCCGCGCTGGGCACCGCACGCCACCGTCGCCACCGTGGTGGTCGACGGCGGCCGCGTGCTGCTGGTTGAAGAAACCATCGACGGCCGCGCGGTGCTGAACCAGCCGGCCGGCCACCTCGAGCCGGGCGAAAGCCTGGCCGAGGCGGCACTGCGCGAGACCCGCGAGGAAACCGGCTGGACCGTACAGCTGACCCACTTCATCGGCTGCTACCAGTGGACCGCAGGCGACGGCACCACCTTCCTGCGCTTCTGCTATGCGGCGCGCCCGGTCTCGCACGACCCGGCGCAGCCACTGGACACCGGCATCGACCGCGCGCTGTGGCTGAGCCCGGGCGAGCTGCAGGCCGCCGGCGAGCGCCTGCGCAGCCCGCTGGTCTGGCAGGTGGTGGCCGACTACCTGGGCGGCCAGCGCCATCCGCTTTCGTTGGTCAGGGAGGTCGCATGAGCACTCCGCGCGTAATGGTCGGCGTCTCCGGTGGCGTCGATTCCTCGGTGGCTGCCTGGCGGCTGGTGCAGCAGGGTGAGGCGGTGGCCGGCCTGTTCATGCAGAACTGGGCCGACGACGGCAGCGGCGATTGCCGCGCCGAGGACGACCGCCGTGATGCGGTGGCCGTCTGCGGCCTGCTCGGCATCCCATTTCACTTCCGCGATTTCTCCAACGAGTACTGGCAGGGCGTGTTCGAGCACTTCCTGGCCGAGTATGCCGCCGGTCGCACCCCGAACCCGGACGTGCTGTGCAACCGCGAGGTGAAATTCAAGCACTTCCTGGATGCCGCCCGCGAGCTGGGCGCCGAGCGCATCGCCACTGGCCACTACGCGCGGGTGACCCAGCGCGGCCACCAGTGGCTGCTGCTGCGTGGCGCCGACCGCTCCAAGGACCAGAGCTACTTCCTGCACCAGCTGGGCCAGGAACAGCTGGCGGCCACCCTGTTCCCGATTGGCGACCTGGAAAAGACCGACCTGCGCCGGATCGCACGTGACGTCAGCCTGCCGACCCACGCCAAGAAGGACTCCACCGGCATCTGCTTCATCGGCGAGCGCGACTTCCGCGAGTTCCTCGGGCGCTACCTGCCGGCCAAGCCCGGGCAGATCCTGGACCCGGCCGACGGCAGTGTGATCGCCGAGCACCCAGGCGTCTTCTATTTCACCCTGGGCCAGCGCGAGGGCCTGAACATCGGCGGCGTGCGTGGCCGCCCTGCGGCGCCGTGGTACGTGGTTGGCAAGGATGTTGCCAGCAACGTGCTGTACGTCGACCAGGACCGCGACAGCAAGTGGATGCTGTCCAACCGCCTGCGCTCGGAGGCCGCGCACTGGATTGCCGGCGCACCGCCGGCACGGCGCTTCGAGTGCACCGCGCAGACCCGCTACCGCCAGCCCGACGAGCCGTGTACGGTCGAGGTGCTGGACGATGGCAGCGTGCTGGTCACCTTCGCCCGCCCGCAGCGCGCCGTCACCCCTGGCCAGTCGCTGGTGCTGTATGACGGCGACGTGTGCCTGGGTGGCGCAGTGATCGCCGCCACCGATGCGCCGCTTGAGCAGCGCCTGCGCACCACCCCTTCTCCTTTTGAGGTAATCGCTGCATGAGTTTCACTGTCGACGACCGCGTTCTGGCTTTGGCCGGCATTGCCCAGGCCCTGCAGCAGGTACGCCGTATCGCCGATACCGGCCATTCCGACGCCGCCGCTGTTCGCACCGCCGTGGAGAGCGTGTTCCGCGTCGATGCGTCCTCGCCGCAGGAGGTGTTCGGTGACCGTCATGCGCTGAAGGCCGGCCTGCGCCTGCTGCACAACTACTTCCGCAGCCAGGGCCAGGACCCGATCCTGCCCAAGCTGGCCTTGTCGGTGCTGCAGCTGGAGCGCCGCTTCGTGCAGGAAGGCGAGACCGTGAACAAGGTCGCTTCGGGGATCGAGCGCGCCCAGCGCCAGGCCGCCGAACTGGGCGACAGCGCGCATCCGGACGTGCTGGCCAACCTGGGCGGCCTGTACGCCGACACCATCAGCCACCTCAAGCCGCGGGTGATGGTCCAGGGCAATCCGCACTACCTGGGCCAGGCCGGCGTGGTCGCCGAGATCCGCGCCCTGCTGCTGGCCGCCGTGCGCTCTGCGGTGCTCTGGCGCCAGCTGGGCGGCAGCTACTGGGACTTCCTGTTCAGCCGCAAGGCGATGATCGAGGCTGTGGACCGACAGCTGGCGTGAGGGTGTGGGGTCGGATCCCTTTCCGGCTCGGCAAGGGCCCTGACCCCGAACACCCCGGCAGCGCCGGAAAACCGGCGCATTCAGAATGCACTTCGAGGCATATCGACGTTAAAGAGAAAGGGGGTACGGCCGATACATCCTCCGTGCACCTCCCGAGAACGTCCATGTACTCACGCATTTTCATCCGTCTGGCCGCCCCCCTGGCTCTGACCCTGCTGCTCCCCTTCGCCATCGGTTTCGAATGGCCGGCCGCCCTGCGCTGGGCGATCCTGACCACGATGACGCTGAGCTGGCTCGGCTTTGCGTGGTGGACCACCCGCGCCCAGGCGCACCGTTCCCCGGAACACGCCCGTGTCCTGCGTGAGCAGGACCAGCTGCTGACCGAGCTGCGCAACTTCGTCGGCAACGAGATCGACGGTTCGCGTGGCGAAGTGGAGCGCGCCCGTGACCTGATCCGCCAGGCCGTCTCCAGCCTCGGCGGCAGCTTCGATGCGATGAACCGCAAGTCGCGCCAGCAGAGCCAGGCCCTGTCGCGCATCGTCGACCGCGCCGGTGACGAAGGCAATGCCGGTCTGGACGTTGCCCGTTTTGCCCAGCACGCCAGCAACCGCATGGAACAGCTGGTGGAAGCGCTGGAACAGGTAAGCGGCCAGAGCAGTACCACCGTGCAGCACATCGATCAGATGGCGCAGCACCTGGATGGCATCTTCGCGCTGCTGGAAGACGTCAAGTCGATTGCCGACCAGACCAACCTCCTTGCGCTCAACGCCGCCATCGAAGCCGCGCGTGCCGGTGAAGCCGGTCGTGGTTTCGCCGTGGTGGCCGACGAAGTACGCAACCTGTCCGAGCGCTCGACCACCTTCAACGAGCAGATCCGCAAGCTGGCGCACAGCTCCAAGGACGCCATCGCCAAGGTGCGCGAGACGGTCTCGCACATGGCCTCGCGTGACATGGACCGTTCCCGTGAAGCCCGCCAGGAGGCGGCGGCGATGCTCGATAACGTTGCGCAGATCAATGCGTCGCTGGGCGATGGCATGCGCGAAGTGTCCGATTGCGCCCGTTCGATCGATGGCAGTGTGGCTGAAGCCGTGCGCGCCCTGCAGTTCGAAGACATCGCTACCCAGGCGCTGGGCGGCGTGCACACCCACCTGGACCGCCTGACCGCGATCAACCGCGAAGCGGTGGCCCTGCAGGAACTGCTGCACCGCAATGGCGGCGTGTTCGACGAAGAGATCGCCACCGCCCTGCAGCGCACCGGCAGCCGCCTGCGTGAACTGCGCAGCGAATGGGAACGCCCGCCGCACAAGCCGGTCGCCCAGCAGAGCATGGGCGCTGGCACCGTCGAGCTGTTCTGATCCTGATGTCCGCTGCCGCTGCCGGCAGCCCGCAAGGCCCCGGTTCCTCCGGGGCCTTTGCCTGTAATCCGCCGTTGGATGCATCCTGTACGCGCACCATGACCGCTATCCGCGCCCTGCCCTCCCTTGCCAACAACGACCGCCCGCGCAACGCGAGCGTGCGTGAGCAGCTGCAACAGCTGGAAGAGGTGGCCCGCGAGGAGATCCGCGAACTGCAGCAGCTGGCGGATGCGCGGCCGGGCCCGTCACGGGCGGATGAGGAGCTGCTGGGACTGGCGTGGGACCTGGGGTTGGATGGGGAAGCCTTGAGGTAGATCCACGCCATGCGTGGATGGGCGCCGCCATATCTGAATCCCCGAGCTTACCTACCGCCTTTTAGGATTTGTTGCATGGCCTGGGAAGAGGGAGCAGGACACACTGCCCACTCCCCCTGTTTCTCCGGCATCCACATGGCGTTCAATCTGGAAGAAGCCCGCGAGGCTTTTGAGCAATTCCTGATGTTGATGGACGGCCAAATACAATGGCTGGTCGCGCAGGCTCAAATGCAAGGCATTGAACTGGATAGCAGCCCCGAAAGTCTCGATAGGCTGGAACGCCTCCATGACTTGATGGCAGCCACGCTGTCTGAGGATGAGCGGGACTCTCTGAGGGTCGTGTTCGCCCGATATCTAGGGGAGACCGTCAGACTGGTACACGGTGGGAAGTGGACCCTGCCACTTGATGACCCAAAGGACATCAACTTCAACAGGCCCGTCATCATGGGGCACTCGCGCCACCCTCTGTGTGAATTCAGCCCCATCCATGCAATACGCGCCTACTCGCTTCGCCGCCGCCCGGGGCTGATCAGAAGCATCGTAGCCAGCAGCGTCAACCCGCAGATCCTGGACCTAAGCGATCTGGCGGAAGAGGATTGAGCCAAGTCGATCCGGCAGGGCATGTGACCTGTGGCTCGTACTCGAACCCGCAGTGCTAGCGCCGGCCATCCCCATGGCATGATGCGCCGGTCCCGTTCATGGAAGACCGATGGCCATCGCCCTGATCGCATTGCTGCTGATCGAAGTCCTGCTGCTTGTGCTGTGGGCGCCGTTCTTCTTCCGCACCGGCATCGTACTGTTCAATCAGCGCATCGCCGCTACGCCGGCAGAGCTGGCGCAGCTTTCGCTGGCCGGGTTAGAGCATGATCTGCCGGCCGATACCTGGCTTCGCCTGGTGTTCCGCGCGCTGCCGGACGGCAGTATCGCCTTTCGAGAGAGCTTCGCGCCGAGCTTTGGCGGCCGCTACTTTCCGCTGATGCGCGGGCGGGTGATGATCGACGCACGACGCAGGGAAGTGCGGGTGGTCGGGCGGTGCAGCTGGTTCGCGCTGGGCCTGACAGTGATGCTGGTGCCGATCATCCTCGTCCGCCCGGCTGCGTCGCCGATGCTGGTGGCCCTGCTGCTGTTCTACATCGGCTATTTCATCCAGCGCCGACGCTATGCACACGTCGTCGAAGCAGTACGCGCACGAATTCGTTCCGAATTTCCGCAGCGAATGGTTACAAAACTGCAGTAGGTCCACGCTGCGCGTGGATGTCGCTGGGAGAGCCGCGCAGTTTCGGATTCATTGCATGGACCTGGGCCGAACCGCTCTTCATCGTGCAGGTGCGATTTCCATTTGGATCAGACTGTATCCCGATGACCAGCACCGCCCTCTGCCTTTCACTTGCCCTGCAACTCCCGGTTGCCGCAGACCCGCTTGCCCTGGATCCCGATTCCCTGCTTGCGCTTCATCAAGCTCTCCAGTCATTCGGCGATTTTCAGCAGCCGTACTCCGCGCCTATGGACGTGAACGATCCTGATGCAGGTGCGACCGACGCAACCGTCGAGGTCTCCGCCGGCTGCCTGCAGGGTGGCCCACAGGTCATCATCCTGGACGCTGATATCGACGAGGCGCCGGAGCGGTATCTGGTGCTGGACAAGGCTTGGCATGACCTTCCTGCGGGCACGTTGCTGCTTGTCTCCGGAGGCTCGGTGACCATCATTCCAACCCACGAGGGCAGCCCGGAACTTGCACGGGCGGAGACACTACTCGCCTTCCTGGACTACCTGCCAATCAGCACGGATTGGAATGCGCTGGCCGTACCAAACACCGCGTTGCCTGTGACGGAGTTGAACTCTGACGAGTTCCTTCAGGGCTTCATTCCGAGCTCCAAGGTTGAAGCAGTTCCCGAAGCCACCCTGGCGGCATGGGAAGGCGTGCTACCCAACCTGCTGCTGGCACTGTGGCGACGCGATGGCCTCGCACGCTATCGCAACGACAAGCTGGCAATGGTCGATCCCGGGCGGTACGCAGGGCTTGTCGCAGCGCACCTGCGTGGAAATCCTCTGGAGGCAGTAGATACCTTTCACGCTTACGCCGTGACAGCCTTCGGCCAGATCTTGATCTGCGGGGAGACTACCGCGATACAGGTCAGCGTCGATGCGCACAGCGGAGACGTTTCAGCAGTCTCGGATGCACCAGGCCCCAGCGACGCAGCTGAACGCGACTGGGATCTGGAGTACCTGCTGACGTTTCTGGATGGCCCCTATCTTGATGTCACCGACGAAGATGAGCAGCCCCTGTATGAACATGCACGTGAACGTCTGGGGCCATTGGCTCCGCATGAGATCTACAGCTTTTCGCCTGCGGTTTCCGAAGGAGGTTGGAACGCTGCGCACCTGGTGAAGGCGGATCGTCTCGCCGAGCTGGAAGCTCTTGCCGGGATAACACCCAGAAAGCCGCCGACCCAACCGGATGGCGACAACCGGTAGCTCCACGCCATGCGTGGATGAGCGCGAGCGCAGGCATCAGTGCCGACCAACGGTCGGCACCCACCAGAGCCGGCGCCGTCAGTAGGTCCACGCTGTGCGTGGATGAGCGCGAGCACCGACAGTCGTGTCGACCAAGGTCGACACCTACCAGAGCGGTGCGTCGGCGTGCGGCGATCCCGCCGGGCATGGCCCGGCGCTACCCTCAGCGTGCCAGCACGACCTCGCTGGCGGCATCGGTGCGGCCTGGCGCGAGGTGCTGCTGGCGCAACCACTGCGCCAGATCGCGCGGGCTGAGCGGGCGCGAGTACAGGTAGCCTTGGATCTCGTCGCAGCCCTGGCGGCGCAGCATGTCTTCTTCCTGGTGTGTTTCCACGCCTTCGGCCACTACCTTCATGCCCAACGCGTGGCCCAGGTGCACGATGGCCTGGGTCACTTCGGCCGTACCCGAATCATGCAGCATGCCCTGCACGAAACTGCGGTCGATCTTCAGGCGCCCCACCGGGAAACGGTTGAGGTAGTTCAGATTGGAGAAGCCGGTACCAAAGTCATCCACTGCCAGTGGCACGCCGTGCCGTTCCAGCACGTCGAAGCAGTGGCGCAGAATGTCGGTGTCACGGATCAACGCCGACTCGGTCAGCTCGAGCTCCAGCCGCTGCGGCGGCCAGCCGTGGGCGTGGCAGATCTCGATCACCCGCTCAGCAAAACCGCGATCACGCAGCTGCACTGCCGACACATTGACTGCGATGCGGTCAAAACACAGGCCAGCCCGGTCCCAGGCGATTGCCTGCCGGCAGGCTTCGTTCAGCACCCAGTCGCCGATGCGCACGATCTCGCCGCACTTCTCTGCAATCGGAATGAATTCGGCCGGGCTGCAGTAGCCGATGCCGGGCCTATGCCAGCGCAACAGTGCCTCGATCGCCGGCGGTTCGCCATGATGGGCATGCAGCAGCGGCTGGTAGGCCAGGCTGAACTCTTCGCGTTCGATCGCGCCATGCAACGCGTGCTCAAGCTCGAGCCGACGCTGGATACGCGCCAGCGCGTCCTGGCTGTAGTACTGGTAGGTATTCCGCCCTGCTTCCTTGGCCGCATACATCGCAGCATCAGCCGCGCGCAGCAGCGAATCGAAATCGGTCTGTGCCTCACCGAGCATGGCGATACCGACGCTGGCACCCACTTTCAGCGTGGTCTCGCCACGGCGAAGCGGCTCGGCCAGCGAAGCGATCAACTTGCGTGCCACGTGTCCGGCGTCTTCCGGCTCGGCCAGGTCGCGCAGCACCACGATGAACTCGTCGCCACTGAAGCGGCCGAACAGATCGTTGTTGCGCAGATTCTGGTGAAGCCGCGTGGCCGCCGCCTTCAGCAGTGCATCGCCGGTAGCGTGGCCAAAGCTGTCGTTGATGGTCTTGAAGCCGTCCAGATCGATGAACAGCATAGCCAGCGAGGTGCCGCGGTCGCGCGCTTCCTCGATGGCTTCAGCGGTCTGCTCGCCCAGCAGCACGCGATTGGGCAGGCCGGTCAGCAGATCGTAGTGGGCCAGCAGCTCGATGCGCTCGTTGGCTTCGCGCTCGCGGGTGATGTCACGGAACAGGACCACGAAGCGCGGCGGCAGGCCATCGCGGCGATCCAGCTCGATCAGCACCTGCACCCACACGCGCAAACCGGACTGGCGGTAGAAGCACAGATCCAGCTGTTCGGGGAGACCGCCGCCGGCAATCCGGACCAGTGCAGTCTCGAAGGCGCTGCGCGAATCTTCGGTGTACAGCGCCAGTGCCTGGTCCAGCGTGATCGGTTCCTTGCGCAGTCCGTGGATGCGGTAGCACTCCTCGGTCCACTGCATGTGCCGGGTCTGCACCTCGATCTCGCAACCACCGATGCGGCCCAGTGCGGAGACACGGTTGAGCAGTTCGGTACGCCAGCGGATCAGCGCGTCGGTCTGGTGCTGCTCGGTGATGTTCTGCACCTGGCCCAGCAGGCGCTTGGGCTGGCCATCGGTGTCCAGCAGCGGCTGCATCCACAGCCGCAGGTGCTGCGAGGGCTCGTTGCCCCGGGTCAGTTCCAGCTCGATGTTGGCTGCGCGGCCATCGCGCCATACACGCCGCCAGGCAGCACGCAGCGCACCGCGCGAGCGTGGATGCAGCTGTTTCAACCAGCGCCGCTGGCCGGGCACGCTGCCCTGCTCCAGTGCCAGCAGTGAACGCAGCTCCGGCGACCACCAGAACGCGCCGCTGCTGGGGTCGAACGACCAGCTGCCCATGCTGGCGATGCGCTGGGCCTCGCTCAGGTGCAGCTGCTGCTCCTGCAGCAGGCCTTCCAGCTGCTTCTGCTGCTCGATATCGGTATGGGTGCCGACCATCCGCAGTGGCTGGCCGTCGGCGGTGCGCGCGACCACACGACCGCGATCAAGTACCCAGCGCCATTGGCCATCGGCCTGGCGGAACCGGAACTGGGCGCTGTACTGCTCGCTCAGGCCGCGCAGGTGCTGGTCCAGCGCGACACGTACCTGGCCGATGTCTTCGCTGTGTACGCGGGTCAGTATTTCAGTGGCGGTTTCATCACTCAGCGCCGGCGTGCGGACTACGCGGTCGCTGGGAATGTCCCAGTCCCACAAGCTGTGGCCGGCACTGTCCAAGGCCAGTTCCCAGCGCCCGCCACCATCGACCGGCACCGGCTCCGGAATGCTCAGCGTGAAGGCCAGCAGGTTGCCTGCGCCATCGTGCACGGCGCGCAGGTGGCCATCGTAGTGACCACGCGGGCCGCCAGGCAGCGTGCAGGCCACGATGCCGCCATCGGCCGCCAACAGGCGCAGATCTTCCAGCATCGGTGCGTACGCAGCCACGGTCGCCGGCAGGCCATGCTCGCGCGCAGCCGGATTGGCCGCCAGCGGGCGGCCCGTGCGGTCGACAATGACCAGCGCCGACGCAAGCGGGTGCTGCAGCAGGCTGGCGATGATCCCTTGGTCCACGCGATCTTGCTCCGGATGACACGCCCGTCAGCGGGGCACGCAGTGGTTAACGGCGCCTGCGCCGGATAATTGAGTGGCCAGGGCACACCTGCGCGGTAAGATGACCGGCGCCCCTTTTCACCCACCCCGTCCATGCCCGCAGAACCGACCGGCAACGCCCCTGTTCCCGACCCGAGGATGGCGCAGGCGTTGAGCCGTGACCGCCGGCGGGTGGTTCTGAGCTACCTGGCGATGGCGCTGGCATGGATGATCGCCACCGACAGCGCGGTACAGGCACTGGTGCCCGACCCGCACCAGGCAGCATTGTGGCAAGGGCTGAAGGGTTCGTTCTTCGCCCTGGCCAGCGCTGGCCTGCTGTACCTGCTGCTGCGCCCGCTGGCCGAGCACGTGCTGCATACCCACGCCCGCCAGCAGGCTTCCGAACTGCGCCTGCGGCAGATGTTCGAAGGCAACCCCGGCCCGATCCTGGTCTACGACCTGGATACGCTGGCGATCCTCGATGCCAACCCGGCCGCCAGCAGCGCCTTCGGCTGGGAACGTGATGAACTGCTGGAGCAGACCATCGATGCGCTGTGGCCACCGGGCCAGGACCAGGCGCTGCAGACCAAGCTGGAGGCGATCCGCGAGGCGCCCGAGGAGCTGTGCATCCTGCGTACGCAGCTGCAGCTGCGCGACGGCAGCCTGCGGCAGATGGAACTGCGCTCGAACGCGATCAGCTACGACGGACACAATGCCCGCCTGTTGATCGCCATCGATCGCACCGCCGAGGACCTGGCGCAGCTGCGCCGCGACCAGGCGCTGGCACGGGTCGAGGAAGCGCATGAGCTGGCCCGCATCGGTGCCTGGGAGCTGGACCCGTCCAGCGGACAGGGCCGCTATTCCAACCAGGTCTATCGCCTGCTCGGCCGACGCCCGCCCGAAGCCCGTCGCTGGCACCGTTTCGATGAACTGCTGGTGCCGGCCGACCCGGCCACCGCGTCACAGACCGAGCAGCTGCTGGCCGAGCTGTGCTCAGGCGAGCCGGTACAGGTGGACGTGCTGCTGCCACTGCTGGCGATGGACGGTCATGCACTGATGGTGCACCTGCGCGCCGCCAGTGGCACCGATGAAGCCGGCCGCAACCGTGTGCTCGGCACCCTGCAGGACGTAACCGAGCGCGAACAGTCACGCCGCCTGCTGCGTGAGCGCGAAGAGCAGTTCCGCGAGCTGGTGCGGGTACTGCCCGATGGCGTGGTGATCCTTTCCGACGAGCATGTGCTGTATGCCAATGCCTGGGCAGCAGGCCTGTTCGGTTATGGCAGCCACACCCTGCTCGGCGAGCCGCTGTCGGCGCTGGTTGCCGCCACCGATCTGGTGCGCGTGCGCGCCCAGCTGCGTGCCGGCCAGCCTCACCTGGGCCCTGGCCACAGCAGCGTGGTGGCAATGCAGCGCGCGGACGGCCGCCGCTTCCATGCCGGATTGGCGGTGGGCGAAGTGCGCTATGGCGGCCGCGACTGCAAGCTGCTGATCGTGCGCGACCTGAGCGATTCGGAGCGCACCCGCGCCGCGCTGGAAACCAGCAACCGCGAGCTGCAGGCGATGGCCGGGCGCCTGTTCTCCCTGCAGGAGGATGAGCGCCGTGCGATCTCGCGCGACCTGCACGATGACATCGGCCAGGCCATCACCGCGATCAAGCTGTCCGCCCATGCTGCGCAGGACGAGCATGATCCGCAGCGCCGCGCCGAGGACCTGGCGCAGATCGTCAGCCTCGCCGACACCACCGTGTCCAAGCTGCGCGACATTTCCACCCTGCTGCGGCCGCCACAGCTGGACGCACTGGGCCTGGAGGCCGCGCTGAGCTGGCAGGCACGGGTGCTGTTCCGCTCCTCGCCAGTGGAATTGCTGGCCGAGATCGAGCCCCTGCCACAGCGTCCCGACAACAGCATCGAGCAGGCCTGCTTCCGCATCGCCCAGGAAAGCCTGACCAATGCCCTGCGCCATGCCCGCGCCAGCCAGGTGCTGCTGCAATTACGCGACGTCGGCCAGCGTAGCCTGCACCTGCAGATCCGCGATGATGGCGAGGGTTTCGACCCGGACGGTCCGCGCGGGCTCGGCCTGATCGTGATGCGCGAACGCGCACAGAGCGTCGGCGGGCATGTGCGGATCGAGTCCGCGCACGGTGAAGGCACCCTGATCGACGTCCACCTCCCCTACCAGGCGGCCAGCACGGCCGCCATCGAGTCACCGGAATACTGAGCCTATGTGGAATCCCAACCAGCCGCCGGTCAGCATCGATGATGCCCCCGACCGCCTCGGCGCCGGCAACCCCGAACTGCAGGTGATGGTCGCCGAAGCGGCCTCCGGCGGTACCCCGCTGATGTTGATGCACGTGGACATCGACCACTTCGCATCGGTCAACGAGAACATGAGCGCCGAGGTGGGTGACCAGGCGCTGGTGCTGGTGGCACAACGGCTGCAGTCCTACCTGCGCGGTCGCGGCAAGCTGTGGCGCCACGGCAGCGACGAGTTCCTGATCGCCGTTCCGCGCACCGCCGAGGTGCCGCTGCCAGAGGACTTCGCCGAGGAAATCCGCCAACAGATGGAGCTTCCGCTGTCGGTACTGCCGTACACGCTGTTCATGACCGGCAAGCTGGGGGTGAGCCTGTGCCCGGAACATGCCAGCAGCACCTCGCGCCTGCTCGACCACGCCGAGGACGCCCTGTACCAGGCTGCCCGCGAAGGGGGCAACGCCGTGCGCATCCACGCCGTGGACACGCCGCCGAGCGCGCACAGTGAAAGCATCATCGCGCGGCAGATCGTCGATGCCATTCCCAACGGCGAGCTGAAGCTGCGCTACCAGCCACTGGTCAGTGCCCGCGACGGCCACGTGGTGGGCATGGAAGCGCTGCTGCGCTGGCAGTCGCCGACGCTGGGCATGCTGGTGCCGGAACGCTTCATGCGCACCGCTGAGCGGCTGGGCATCATCGTGCAGATCGGCACCTGGGTACTGGAGGGTGCGCTGAAGCAGGCGCGTCTGTGGCGCGACCAGGGCTTCGACGACTTCACCATCGCGGTGAACGTATCGACCCTGCAGCTGCTGCGGCCCAACTTCTTTGCCGAAGTGATGGGGGTGATCCAGGCCTCGGGCGTGCCGGCGCAGATGCTGACGCTGGAAATCAACGAGAGCGCACTGACCAACAACGTCAACTTCGTCCACGAGACGCTGGCCAACCTGCGCAACGAAGGCATCAGCCTGAGCCTGGACAACTTCGGCACCGGCGACTCCAGCCTGAGCGCGCTGGTGCGCTACCCGGTGGACAAGCTGAAGATCGATCGCAGCTTCATCAAGAGCGCGCCGGCCGGCAACCGCGAGGCTGCCATCGCCCGCGCGATCATCGCGATGGGTCACCAGCTGGGCATGACGGTGATTGCCAACGGCGTGGAGTCGCAGGCGCAGCTGGGCTTCCTGCGGCGCAACGATTGCGATGTGTTCCAGGGCTATCTGTTCGGCGAGCCGATGTCGGCCGATGCCGCCGGGATGACCCTGCGCCGTCGCTACCTGCGCCCGGAAGCGTTCGCTGAAACGCGGCCGGACCGCACGCTGTTGCTGCTGGACGACGAAGAAAACGTGCTGCGCTCGCTGGTGCGCCTGTTCCGCCGCGATGGCTACCGCATTCTGGCGGCCGGCAACGTGCGCGATGCCTTCGACCTGCTGGCGATCAACGACGTGCAGGTGATCCTGTCCGACCAGCGCATGAGCGACATGAGTGGAACCGAGTTCCTCGGCCGGGTGAAGATGCTGTACCCGGACACGATCCGCCTGGTGCTGTCCGGCTACACCGATCTGAACACCGTGACCGATGCGATCAACCGCGGCGCGATCTACCGGTTCCTGACCAAGCCGTGGAACGACGACGAGCTGCGCAAGCACATCCACCAGGCGTTCCGCACCTACGAGGAGCAGCGCCGCAGCAATGCCGGGCCGGTGCCGGCCGAACCGGCCGATGGTGGCGAGGACCGCCCGTTGCGGTAACGATCCCCTCTGGTAGAGCCGGCCGCTGGCCGGCTGCTCTGGATGTCGGGTTCAATGAGGTTGCCGGCCAGCGGCCGGCACTACCATAAGCGGTCAGCGCGGCTGCTTGATCGGCAGCACCACGCGGAAACGCGAACCCACGCCCGGGGTACTGTCCAGGTCGATGCGTCCGTGGTGCTTGTTGATGATGCTGTAGGAAATCGACAGGCCCAGTCCGGTACCGCTGCCCACGGGTTTGGTGGTGAAGAACGGATCGAAGATGCGCTGGCGCAGTTCCGGCGAGATGCCGCCACCAGTGTCCTCGAACTCGACCCACACGTGATCGCCATCGACGCCGGTGCGCACGGTGATGGTGCCGCGCTCGGCAATGGCATGGCCTGCGTTGAGCAGCAGGTTCATGTAGACCTGGTTCAACTCCGAAGGCAGGCATTCCACCAGCGGCAGCTGGCCGAACTCGCGCACCAGGTGCACCTTGTACTTGAGTTCGTTCCAGATGATGTTGATGGTCGATTCCAGGCCGGAATGCAGGTCGACCAGCTTCCACGATTCATCGCGGCCGGAGTACGAGAAGTCCTTCAGGTCGCGCACGATGCGGGTAACCCGCTCGATGCCCTCGCGTGATTCGGCCATCAGCTGCGGCAGGTCGCGGCTGATGAAATCGATGTCCAGGCGGTCACGGATATCGTCGATTTCGGGGATCAGCGCCTTCGGGTCCGGCGCACGCAATGCGCGCTCATAGGCCTCGATGACGGTGAACAGGCTGCGCAGGTACTCCTGCAGGCTGCCCAGGTTGGAGTGCACGTAACCGATCGGGTTGTTGATCTCGTGTGCAACGCCAGCGGCGAGCTGGCCGATCGAGGCCATCTTCTCCGACTGAAGCAGTTTTTCCTGGGTGCCGTTCAGGCGCAGATAGGCCTGGCGCAGCTCGGCATGCCGCTGCTGCAGCTCGCGCTCGTAGTCTTCCTGCCCTTCAATGTGGCGGAACAGGGCCAGGAAATGCCCCTGGCCGACCGGGCCGTGATAGTAGAGGTGGGCAATGACCACGCCCTCGCCCAGCGGCAGGCTGCCATTCCAATGGCCGTGCTGGCGCGCCTGCTCCAGCGCATCGGGCGGCAGCAGTTCGCGCAGGCGCTGCGGCGGCGGCAAGGCGCCATCCTCACCACTGGCGAGCAGGTTCTGGGCGGCCGGGTTGGCCAGGGCCACCTGCCCGTCTTCGGTGAACAGCAACAGGCCTTCGCGCAGGCGCTCAAGCAATGCCTGCAGCACCGGCTGCGGCGGAAGGGGGGCGGTAACCAGGGCGTTGGCAGCGGACACGGCGACTCTGCACGTTCGAACAGGCGCCCAATATACGCGGTCATGCAGCGGGCTTCAGCCCGCCGGAATGGGTTGTGCGACCGCCGTCGCGTCAGGCGACGGCGAGTGGGCGGCGCGCAGTGACCGTATGCGACTGGCCCTTGGCATCGTAGGCCGAGGCGTCCTCGGTGCGGCCCAGCTGGCGCAGTGCCCAGTTGACCTCGCGGCGTCGCCGCGACAGTAGTACGCCGTTGGCGCGGTTGCGCTCGGCCAGTTCCTGCAGCTGTTCACCCTCGCCGACCGGCGGCGCGCCTTCCAGCGCACGCAGCGCTTCCAGCTTGGCACCGGTAGCCCGGATCAGGGCGTGCACGTCGTGCTCGACCAGGGCCTGGCGTTCAACGTCCAGGGCCTGGGCCAGGCGCTGCAGCGGCTCGCTCATCGCCGCGGTCATCCGTGCAGCTGCTGGTCCAGCTCGAGCATGCGCGAAGCAATCGCGTCCGGATTGATCTTGTAGGTGCCGTTCTGCAGCGATTCGCGCACGGCCGCCACGCGCTGGGCGTCGATCGCCGGTGCGGTGGTCAGCTCACGCTCGATGGCCTGCAGATTGGTGGCCTCGCCGGTCAGGCGCAGGCTATCGGCCGCCTCGACCGGACGGGTCGGCGCATCGCTGCTGACGCCGGGCTTGTTGGCCGGGGTCGTCACGCTGCGCAGTGCCTGGGGGACCTGCAGGTTGCCGTCGATTTTCTGGCTCATGGGGTGTCCTGGAGTTGCCGTACACAAGGGATAACGGCCGCAGGGCCGTGATCTTTAGGGATATTCTGCAGTAATTCAACGCGCCACGATTACGTCACCTGCGGCATCGACCGTGCCCTGCACGATCCGCCGCGAGGACAGGTTCTCTACCGAAACCCGTTCGTTCTCACCGGCATCACCCATCGCGCGGCCGGCAATGCGGACCTCGACCGAGCCACGACGCGAAACCAGGGCCACATTGTCTCCACGCTTGATGAGACGCTGCACCACCAGATCGTTGTTCGACAGCAAGGCCCCGGCCTGCAACGGACGACGGGCAATGCGGCCGATCGCCGCATTGGGATCGGCCAGCACCGCACCGGCAATCCGGGCGGCATCACGCTGGGCAGTGGTGATATCGGCGGCAGTGAGGGTTTCTCCAGTGCCGATTCCACGGTTGAGCACCAGCACGGTCTGGTTGCGCCGCACCTTTACTGGCACGAACAGGCGCCAGCCACCGGCATCGGGGCAGCTGACCTCGACCGTGGTGTTGGCGGTCGGCTGCACCTGCAGCGCACTACCGCATTTGGGCAGGCGCAATGCATCGGCCACCTGGGCCTCACCCTCGCTGCCGGCCGCCAGCGTCGACAACGCTGCCGCGCGGATGCTGGCCACCGGCTGCCAGTCGGCAGCGGCCGCCAACGGCGGGGCCAGCGCCAGCGCGATGGCCAATAGAGATGTGAGCCGGCGCATGGCGCCTCCTTATCGGTAAGACCTGGCCCAGGCGCGTGCAAGGGGTGTGCCAGAGCGGCGGGGCGTATTGATCGGGACCGGGATGGGAATGGGGCCGGATGGGTAGAGTCGACTGTTGGTCGACTTTCGCGCGAAGCGCGGGGTTCCCCGCGATCGGATCAAAGAGCAGTCGACCAACAGTCGACTCTACAAAAACGGTGCGGAGCGCGCGGTCGGCAGAGCGCCCTCAAGTTCTGCAGCCACCACGCCGATACAGCAGCCATGTCCCATGACCTGCTCAACCGGATCGACCAGCGGACCCGACTGGCCGGCCACAATCGCCTGGCGCTGCTGCTGTTCCGCCTCGGCGGACGTCAGCTTTTTGGCGTCAATGTCTTCAAGGTGCAGGAAGTCCTGCGCCGTCCGGAATTGTTCCAGGTGCCCGGCCTGCCCGGCCAGTTCGCTGGCGTGGCCGACGTGCGCGGCCGCTCGGTGCCGGTGCTGGACCTGGGCCTGGCGATCGGCCACCCCGAGCGCGAGCCGGATGCCGATACCGCGCCCGGCTACCTGGTCGTCACCGAATTCAACCGCTCGATCCAGGGCTTTCTGGTCAGCGGCGTGGAGCGCATCGTCAACATCGCGGTGGAAGACATCCACCCGCCGCCGGAACTGGGCGCCGAATCCAGCTACCTGACCGCAGTGACCCGCTTCCAGGGCGAGCTGATCCAGGTGATCGACGTCGAAAGCGTGCTGGCCGACATCGCCCAGGTGCGTGGCGAAGCCGTGCTCGACCCGGCGATGGCGATGCCGTCCGATGGCCCACAGTTGCAGGTACTGGTGGTGGACGACTCGCGCGTGGCCCGCCAGCAGATCCGCAGCGTACTGGACCAGCTGGGGGTGGGCGCCACCCTGCTCTCCGATGGCAAGCAGGCGCTCGACCACCTGCTGCAGATCCACGCCTCGGGCGAGAACCCTGCCGAGCGCTACGCCATGGTCATCTCGGACATCGAGATGCCGGCCATGGACGGCTACACGCTCACGACGGAAATCCGGCGCCACCCGGGCCTGGCCGGCCTGTACGTGCTGCTGCACACCTCGCTGTCGGGCGTATTCAACAATGCGATGGTCGAGCGCGTCGGCGCCAATGCCTTCGTCGCCAAGTACTCGCCGCACGAGCTCGCCGACTTCGTGCTGGATCGCCTGCGCAAGGTGGCGCTGGCGGCGTAGGACCGCCTCGATACGGTAGTGCCGGCCGCTGGCCGGCAACCCGTTGTGTCTGAGGTTGCCGGCCAGCGGCCGGCACTACCCCTCAGGTTTTGGCACACCGCTTGCAGCTTCCCGGGCAACGTTCCCGTGGGAGTGCACCGTGCGCAACCTGATTACCGACTACCTGGGCGTCCACGCCCAGGCCATGCCGTTGCGCGAACAGCGGATGAAGCTGATCGCCAGCAACCTCGGCAATGCCGACACTCCCGGCTACAAGGCCCAGGACCTGGACTTCGATGCCGCCCTGCGCCATGCCCAGGGGCAGGATGCCAACGGCCTGATGACCACCACCAACGAGCAGCACTACGAGATCAGTAGTGGCCTGAACCCGTTCCAGATCGCGCGCGAAGGCGTGCAGCCCAGCCTGGACGGCAACACCGTCGATCCCGATGCCGAGCGTGCCGCCTATGGCCGTGCCGCACTCGAATACCGCGCTTCGCTCAGCTTCGTCGAGAGCAAGGTGCGTTCCATGCTGACCGCGATCACGGGGCAATAAGCGATGAGCAACCTGCCGATCTTCGACATCGCCGGCTCCGCGCTGCAGGCGCAGTCGGTGCGCATGAGCACCATCGCCTCCAACCTCTCCAACGCCGACACCGTGGCCGGTTCCGCCGACGCCGTGTACAAGCCGCTGGAGCCGATCTTCCAGGCCGTGACCAGCAAGAACGATCCGAACATCACGTCGGTGAAGGTCAAGGAAATCACCCAGAGCGAGGCGGCGCCGATCAAGCGCTATGAGCCGGGCCATCCGCTGGCCGACGGCGATGGCTACATCTACCAGCCCGACGTCGATCCGGTGGCACAGATGGTCAACCTGATCTCGACCTCGCGCAATTACCAGGCCGGCGTGGAGATGTTGACCACCGCCAAGGAACTGGCCCTGGCCACCCTGACCATGGGCCGCTGAGGCCCGCAGCACCGGATACCGCCATGACCACCGCCGTCAACAACCAGACCAACCAGGACGTCTACTCCGCGCTCGGCCTGAATGCCCCCAACAGCAACGCCACGAAAAAGAAGAACACGCTGGACCAGGCCGATTTCCTGCGCCTGATGACCGAGCAGCTGCAGCACCAGGATCCGCTGAAGCCGATGGACAACACGCAGATGGTCGCGCAGATGGCGCAGATGTCGACCGTACAGGGCATCACCGATCTGAACAAGACGGTCAAGGGCTTCCAGGAATCGATGGCCAGCGACCAGGTGCTGCGTGGCGCCGCGTTGGTCGGCCACCAGGTGCTGGTGCCTTCGGAAAAACTGGTGCTGGAAAAGGAAGGCACGGTGGAAGGCACCGTTGCAGCACCGGCGGCCGGCATCGTCACCGTGGACATCACCGACGCCAATGGCGCCAAGGTCACTTCGCTGAGCGTGGAAGCCAAGGCCGCCGGCGAAACCGCCTTCAAGTGGGATGGCAAGGATGCCAACGGCAAGCGCATGGAGCCGGGCAAATATTCCATCGTCGCCAACCACGTCGACACCGCCGGCAAGAGCACCAAGCTGTCCACCTTCGTGCAGGCACCGGTGGAGAGCGTGACCGTCGGGTCCGACGGCCTGTACCTGAACCTCAAGGGCCTGGGCACGGCCCCGATCGACTACGTGCTCCGCGTCAGCTGAGCCACACACCCCGCACTTACCAGGAGCATCCCATGGGCTTCAATGTCTCGCTGTCCGGCATCAATGCCGCCAATTCCGACCTGAGCGTCACCGCCAACAACGTCGCCAACGTCAACACCACCGGCTTCAAGGAATCGCGCGCGGAATTCGCCGACCTGTTCTCGGCCACCGGCTACGGCCTGTCGAAGAACGCGGTCGGCTCCGGTGTGCGCGTCTCCAACGTCGCCCAGCAGTTCAAGCAGGGCCACAACGAACAGACCGGGCGCAGCCTGGACATGGCCATTTCCGGTGAGGGCTTCTTCACCATGAACATGAACGGCACCCGCGTGTACTCGCGCGCCGGCAACTTCCAGACCGATCCGTCCGGCTATGTGATCAACCCGCAGGGCGCACGCCTGCAGGTGTTTGCGCCGAACGCCGATGGCACCAACTTCGACGCCGGCCGCATGGTCGATCTGCAGCTGCTGACCACCGACAGCGCACCGAAGCAGACCAGCGAAGTCAAAGTCGGCTTCACCCTGCCGGCCAACGCCAAGCAGCCGACGGTCACCACCTTCGACCCGACCGATTCCAACAGCTACAACCACTCCAGCGGTGGCATCACCGTGTACGACTCGCTGGGCGTGAGCCACATCCAGGTGTCCTACTTCGTGAAGGGCGCCAACCCGAACGAATGGACGGTGCGCAACTACGTCGATGGCCAGCCGGCTGGCGCGCCGACCCCGGTCACCTTCGACAACAGCGGCAAGCTGACCGCACCGGCCAACGGCAAGGTCAGCCTGGGCACCTTCACCCCGACCACCGGTGCAGGCGTGCTGAACATGACGCTGGATGTGAGCGGCTCGACCCAGTACGGCGAGAAGTTCGCGCTGCGCAACACCCAGCAGGACGGCTACGCCGCCGGCAAGCTCAACGAAATCACCGTGTCGGAAACCGGCGTGGTCTACGCCCGTTACTCCAACGGTGCCGACAAGCCGCTGGGCCAGGTCGCGCTGACCACCTTCAACAATCCGCAGGGACTGGAATCGAAGGGCAACAACCTGTGGGTGGATACCTTCAGCTCGGGCACGCCGCGCACCGGCATGCCGGACACCTCCAACCTCGGCAAGATCCAGGCCGGCTCGCTGGAAGCGTCCACCGTCGACCTCACCGAGCAGCTGGTCAACATGATCACCGCGCAGCGCAACTTCCAGGCCAACGCGCAGATGATCACCACCCAGGACCAGATCACCCAGACCGTCATCAACATCCGTTGATGACGCGCTGACCCTGCCACGGAACTCCCCGCATGGATAAAGCCCTTTACGTGGCGATGACCGGTGCCCGCGCCTCCCTGCAGGCGCAGGGTACGCTCAGCCACAATCTCGCCAACTCGGATACCCCTGGCTTCAAGGAAGCGCTGGCCAATACCGAAGCCTTCCCGATCCGTGGCCCGGGCTTTGCCTCGCGGGTGGATGCGCTGCATGTCGACGCCGGGTTCAACCGTACGCCCGGCTCGCAGCACATCACCGGCAAGCCGCTGGATCTGTCCCTGCAGACCGGAACCTGGCTGGCCGTGCAGTCCAGCGATGGCAGCGAAGCGTACACGCGCGGCGCGGCGCTGTCGGTGACACCCAACGGGCAGCTGGTGACCTCCAGCGGCCGCCCGGTGCTGGACGACAACAACAATCCGATCGCCATACCGCCCTACCAGGCGATGGAGATCGGTGCCGACGGCACGATCTCGATCATTCCGCAGGGCGAAGGCCCGCAGACCATGGCGCAGATCGGTCGCATCAAAGTGGTGCAGGCACCGGATGAGCGCCTCGAGCGCGGCCTGGATGGCCTGTTCCGCAACACCGACCCGCTGCAGCCGTTCGCCCCGGCACAGGGCACGGCGGTGCACAGCGGCCAGCTGGAAGGCAGCAACGTCGATGCTGCCGGTGCACTGGTGCAGATGATCCAGCTGCAGCGCCAGTACGAAATGCAGGTGCAGGTGATCAAGCACGGCGACGAAAACGCACGCAGCGCCAACAGCCTGCTGCGCCTGGGCAGCTGACGGGATTCCGGCGCCGGTTGATGCCGGCGCTGGCACACCGCTTGCACACCCGATACCAAGGGCCGCACCACGCGGCCGGCTTCACCAGACAGGACAGCGAAGATGAACCAGGCATTGTGGATCGCAAAAACCGGACTGGATGCGCAGCAGATGCGCATGTCGGTGGTTTCCAACAACCTCGCCAACACCAACACCACCGGCTTCAAGCAGGACCGTGCCAGCTTCGAAGATCTGCTGTACCAGCAGGTGCGCCAGCCCGGCGGTTCCTCCTCGGCGCAGACCCAGCTGCCGACCGGCCTGCAGCTCGGCACCGGCGTGCGCGTGGTCGCCACCGCCAAGAACTTCGAACAGGGTGGCCAACAGCAGACCGGCCGCGCCCTGGACGTGATGGTCAACGGCCGCGGATTCTTCGAAGTACAGATGCCCGATGGCAGCTCGGCCTACACCCGTGATGGCTCGTTCAAGATCAACCAGGACAGCGAGCTGGTGACCAACAGCGGCTATCCGGTGCAGCCGGGCATCCAGATTCCCGAAGGCGCGCAGTCGGTCACCATCGGTACCGACGGCACCATCAGCGTGAAGATGGCCGACGGTGCCGCTTCGGTGGAAGTGGGCGCGCTGACCCTGACCGACTTCGTCAATCCGGCTGGCCTGCAGGCCCGCGGCGAGAACCTGTTCCTGGAGACCACCGCTTCTGGTCCGGCACAGAACGGCAATCCCGGCCTCAATGGCCTGGGCACCGTGGTGCAGGGTGCGCTGGAAGGCAGCAACGTCAATGTGGTGGAAGAGCTGGTGTCGATGATCGAAACCCAGCGCGCCTACGAAATGAACGCCAAGGCGATCTCCACCACCGATTCGATGCTCGGCTACCTCAACAACAAGCTCTGACCGGCCCAACCGGGAAACCGCCATGTCGCCTCTTTCCAACTTCGCCCGTACCGCCCTCGCCTGCGCCGTGGCCGCCCTGCTCGGTGGCTGCGTGATCGCGGGTGACGTGCGCCCCTACCCGACGATGGCGCCGATCCAGCCGATCATGCCGCCGCAGGCCCAGCCGACTGCTGGCGCGATCTACGCCGCTGGCCCGACCCTGCAGCTGTACTCGGACCGTCGCGCACGCGACGTAGGTGACCTGCTGACGATCAGCCTGCTGGAAAACACCACCGCGCAGACCAGTGCCAACACCGCCACCAACAAGGAATCGAACCTGAGCCTGGGCACACCGTCCATCTTCGGCGCACCGGTCACCCTGGGCGGCAAGGACATTCTGAGCGCCTCGGCCAAGGGTGCACGTGACTTCACCGGCAAGGGCAACAGCGCGCAGAGCAACCGCCTGCAGGGCAACGTCACGGTCACCGTGATCCAGCGCCTGCCCAACGGCAACCTGGTGGTGCAGGGACAGAAGAACCTGCGCCTGAACCAGGGCGATGAACTGGTGCAGGTGCAGGGCATCGTCCGTCCCGGCGACATCAGCCAGGACAACACCATTCCTTCCAGCCGCGTGGCCGAAGCCCGCATCGTCTACGGCGGTCGCGGCCCGGTTGCGCAGTCCAACGCGATGGGCTGGCTGAGCCGCTTCTTCAACTCCGGCCTGACGCCGTTCTGAGTATGGCCATGAATTCCTTCTTCTCTTCTTCCTGGCAGCGCCGCGCGGCGTCTATCGTCGCGCTGATGCTGCTGATCGTGGCAGCCCCCGCCAGTGCCGAGCGCATCAAGGACCTGGCCCAGGTCGGCGGCGTGCGCGGCAATGCGCTGGTCGGCTACGGCCTTGTGGTCGGCCTGGATGGCAGCGGCGACCGCACCAGCCAGGCGCCCTTCACCGTGCAGAGCCTGAAGAACCTGCTCGGCGAGCTGGGTGTCAACGTGCCGGCCAACGTCAACCCGCAGCTGAAGAACGTGGCCGCCGTGGCGATCCATGCCGAACTGCCGCCGTTCGCCAAGCCGGGCCAGCCGATCGACATCACCGTGTCCTCGATCGGCAACGCGGTGTCGCTGCGCGGCGGCTCGCTGCTGATGGCGCCGTTGCGCGGCGCCGATGGCCAGATCTACGCCATCGCCCAGGGCAACCTGATCGTCGGCGGCTTCGGCGCACAGGGCAAGGACGGCTCCCGCGTCTCGGTGAACGTGCCGAGCGTCGGCCGCATTCCCAATGGCGCCACCGTTGAACGCGCCCTGCCCGATCCGCTGGCCAATGGCGGCGACATCACCCTGAACCTGCACAACAACGATTTCACTACGGTCTCGCGCATGGTCGCCGCGCTCAACAACGCGTTCGGCGAAGGCGCGGCACGCGCAGTCGATGGCGTGACCGTCGCGGTCACCGCACCGACTGACCCGGGCGCGCGCATCGGCCTGCTGGCCCGCATCGAGAACCTGGAACTGACGCCGGGCAGCGCCCCCGCCAAGGTGGTGGTCAATTCGCGTACCGGCACCGTGGTCATCGGCCAGCAGGTGAAGGTCGGCCCGGCAGCGATCTCGCACGGTTCGCTGACGGTGACGATCCAGGAGAACACCAACGTCAGCCAGCCCAATGCGTTGTCCGGCGGCCGCACCGTGGCCACCCCGCAGTCGACCATCACCGCCACCAACGACGGCAGCCGCATGTTCAAGTTCAGCGGCGGCACCACCCTGGACGAGATCGTGCATGCGGTGAACGCGGTCGGTGCGGCACCGGGCGATCTCATCGCGATCCTGGAAGCCCTGAAGCAGGCCGGCGCATTGAGTGCCGAGCTCGAGGTGATCTGATATGCGCATCACTCCCGCATTCGATCTGCACCCGGCGCAACACAACGATCCGGCCAAGATCGACAAGGTCGCGCGCCAGCTGGAAGGCCAGTTCGCGCAGATGCTGGTCAAGAGCATGCGTGACGCCAGCTTTGGCGATTCGCTGTTCCCCGGCGAAAACAAGATGTTCCGCGACATGTATGACCAGAAGATCGCCGAGGCGATGACCCGCGGCAAGGGCCTGGGCCTGTCGGGCATGATCAGCCGGCAGCTGTCCGGGCAGGCCGCCGACGGCCCGGCACTGGATACTCGCGTGGATGCGGCCAAGGCCAGTCGTGCCTACCAGCTCAATGCACCGGCCAAGCCAGCACCGTCGCTGCCGCTGGAAGACGGCGGGCAGGCCGTACGCCTGCTGCAGCAGATGGCTGCCGGTGCCCAGCACGGCGCCCAGGCCGCGGTTGCGCCGATGGAACAGGCGCTGGACCTGATCGCTGGCCGTGAAAGCAGCAGCATGCACCGCTCGTTGGGCACCGATGATCCGTATATCGGCAGCCTGCAGGGCGATGACTGGGCGGCCAGCAACGACCAGTGGGCGGCCACCGCCAGCAACCGCGGCACCGCGATCAGCCCAGCCGATGCGATGGCCACACGTACCGCCGTGGCCCAGCTCGGCGAGCACACGCCGGAGGGCTTCGTCGCCAGCATCTGGCAGCACGCGCAGAGCGCGGCCAAGGAACTGGGCGTGGATGCCCGCGCCCTGGTGGCCCAGGCCGCACTGGAAACCGGCTGGGGCAAGCGCCACATCAAGCATGCCGACGGCAGCACCTCGCACAATCTGTTCGGCATCAAGGCCAACGGCTGGAACGGCCAGCGCGCCGTGGCCGGCACCCACGAATATGTCGATGGCGTGCGCCGCAACGAGACCGCCAGCTTCCGTGCCTACAGCTCGCCGGCCGAGAGCTTCGCCGACTATGTGCGCCTCCTGAAAACCAGCCCGCGCTACCAGCAGGCCCTGCAGGCCGGCACCGATGTGCAGGGCTTCGCCCGCGGGCTGCAGCGCGCCGGCTATGCCACCGATCCGCGTTACGCGGCCAAGATCGCCGCGATCGCCGGCGGCCCGACCATCGAGCGCGCGGTAAGCGCCGTGGCTGATGCCGGCACGCGCCTTGGCCAGACCTTCGCCAGCACCGCAACCGCGGCGCTGGGTATCACTCGTCGTTGAGGAACCCCATGTCCAGCGTACTTTCCACCGGTACCGGTGCCCTGCTCGCCTTCCAGCGTGCGTTGGCGACCACCAGCCACAACGTGGCCAACCTCAACACGCCCGGCTACAGCCGGCAGAAGGTCAACTTCGCCACCGCCGATCCGCAGAACTACGGTTACGGCACGGTCGGCAACGGCACCCGCATCACCGACATCCGCCGCACGGCCGACCAGCTGGCGATATCGCGCCTGCTCGACAGCAGTGGCGAACTGGCGCGCCTGAAGCAGCTCTCGGGCATGGCCGACCGGGTCAATGCGCTGTTCTCCGATCCGGCCACCAACGTCTCCGGTGTGTGGTCGAACTTCTTCGACTCGGTCAGCGGCCTGTCCTCCAATGCCGCCGGTACCGCAGACCGCCAGAACATGCTTGATGGCGGCAAGGCCCTGGCGAACCGTTTCGTGCAGCTCAACACGCACCTCAACAACCTCAACGGCGAGGTCAACAACGGCCTGCTGGCCGGTGCCACCGAGGTCAATCGCCTGGCGCAGGAGATCGCACAGATCAATGGTGCCATCGGCACCAACATCGCCAACGCCGCCCCCGACCTGCTCGACCGCCGCGACCAGCTGATCACCCAGCTGATTGGTTACACCGGCGGCACGGCGGTGATCCAGGACGGCGGCATCATGAATGTCTACACCGCCGGCGGCAACGCGCTGGTGGTGGGCACCACGGCGACCAAGGTCACTACCGTGGCCGACCCGTACCAGCCGGAGCGGCTGCAGCTGGCGCTGGAAACCCAGGGCAATACGATCCGGCTCGACCCGAAGGCGGTCGGTGGCCAGATCGGCGGCCTGCTGGAGTTCCGCGACACCGTGCTGACCCCGGCCCAGGCTGAACTGGGCAAGCTGGCCGTGGGCCTGGCCGAGAGCTTCAACCAGGCCCACCACCAGGGCGTGGACCTGTACGGCAAGCTCGGCGGTGATTTCTTCAACATCGGCAACCCGCGCGTCACCGCCAACAACGGCAATACCGGCACCGGCAGCCTCACCGCCACCTATGGCGACCTGGGCAAGCTGGACGCACAGAACGTGGTGCTGCAGTTCGATGGCAGCAACTGGAAGGCCAGCCGTGCCGACACCGGCGCCAATGTTCCGCTGACCGGCACCGGCACCGCCGCCGATCCGCTGGTGATCAACGGCGTCAAAATGGTTGTCGGCGGCACTCCGGCTGCCAATGACCGCTTCCTGCTGCAGCCGACCGCCGGCGTGGCCGGCAGCATGGAAATCGCGATCACCGATCCTTCGCGCATCGCTGCCGCTGCGGCAGTCAAGGGCGCAGCAGCCACCGCCAACAACGGCACAGGCAAGCTGAGCGGCGTCACCGTCACCGATTCGAACAACGCCAACCTGCGCAATCCGGCGGCGATCGTGTTCACCTCGGCCACCACCTACACCATCGATGGCGGCCCGCCACAGACCTACACCCCAGGCCAGACCATCAGTGCCAACGGCTGGAGCTTCGTACTGGACGGCGCACCCAAGGTCGGCGACACCTTCAACATCACCCCGACCCCGGCCGGATCGTCGGACAACAGCAACGCCTCCAAGCTGGCCAAGGTGGAGAGCGCCAAGGCGTTCAACGCCGGCACGGTGACGCTGAACGGCGCGCTGGGTGGCCTGACCACCCAGGTCGGTGCCGCGGCCCGTTCGGCCGAGTACTCGCTGGATGCCCAGCTGGTGATCAATGACAAGGCGCAGGAGGCCCGCGACGAGGTATCCGGCGTCAATCTGGATGAAGAAGCGGCCGACATGTTGCGCCTGCAGCAGGCCTACCAGGCCGCCTCGCAGCTGATCTCCACCGCCGACAGCATGTTCCAGACCATCCTGGGAGCCGTCCGCCGATGAGCAGCCGCATCTCCACCAGCATGATGTTCAACCAGTCTGTGTCGCTGATGATGGCCAAGCAGGCCAAGCTCAGCCACCTGGAGCAGCAGATCGCCACCGGCAGCAAGATCGTCAGCGCCAAGGACGATCCGGTCGGCGCCGGTGCTGCCGTTGGCCTGGACCGCAGCCTGGCCGCACTGGACAGGATGAAGCTCAATGCCGGCAACGTGCAGAACCGCCTGGGCGTGCAGGAAAACACCCTGGCGCAGGTCAACGATCTGATGGGCCGGGTCAACGACCTGACCATCCAGGCCAGCAACCCCGCCTTGAGCGCGGCCGACAAAAAGACGCTGATCACCGAACTGAACCAGATCCGCGACGGCCTGCTGTCGCTGGCCAACGCCGACGACGGTACCGGTCGCTACGTGTTCGGCGGCACCAATGACGGCGACCCGCCATTCGCCAAGATCAATGGCAAGGTGGTTTACCGTGGTGACCAGACCCAGCGCCAGGTCGAAGTCGGCCCGGATACCTATGTGCGTGATTCCCTGCCCGGCAGCGAGATCTTCATGCGCATCCCAACCGGTGATGGCTTCGTCGACGGCGGTGCCGCGGCGGGCAATACCGGCAATGGCGTGCTGACCAACATCACCCGCGACGGCAGCGACAGCTGGAACGGCCAGAGTTTCAGCGTCCGCTTCACCGCTGCCAACCAGTACGAAGTGCTGGATGGCGCCGGCAACGTGACCGGTACCGGCACCTACAAGGCCGGTGACAATCTCGAAGTAAACGGGGTGCGCCTGCAGATCACCGGTGCCCCCGCTGCGGGCGACAGCTTCAATGTGAAGCCTGCGACCAGCCGCGACATCTTTGACACCATGGACAAACTGATCGCCGCGCTGGATGCCGATACCGGTACCACGGCGAAGATGAGCGCACAGCAGAACGAGCTGCAGAATGCGCTGCGCGACGTGGCACGCGCGTCGGAACGGATGATCGACTCACGTGCAGCCGGCGGCGCGCAGCTGAAGGCGCTGGACAATGCCGCCGACATGCGTGAAGCCAACGGCGTGACCCTGAAGACCACGCTGTCGCAGATGCGCGACCTGGATTATGCCGATGCGCTGGGCCAGTACCAGTTGCAGAGCACGGCACTGCAGGCTGCGCAGACGATCTTCTCGCAGATGCAGTCGATGTCGTTGTTCAACAAGATCCGCTGACGCATCTCCTGCGTCACCCCTGAAAGGCCGCGATGCCCTGCATCGCGGCCTTTTTCGTTTCTGCGGCCATGGCCCGCTGCGCTCATCGGGCATGGCCCGGCGCTACCGAATGGCTGGCTCTGGTCGCGCCGGGCCATGCCAGGCGGATTTTCCGTGATTACCTATCAAGCCCGCCGCTGCCCCGCCGATACCTTCATCAGCGCTGGCTGGGCATGCCCAACCGCCTCCTCCAGGGCTCGAAAAGCCCGGAAAAACGGCCTCCGGCAACGAAATCCGGCCTCAACGGAATTCACGGCTAAAGGTTGTTGACAAAGCGCCGTTATTCATTTGGCAACAGCGAAGCACACAGCCACACAAAAAAACAGGCGGCGCTTCGTTTCATTCACCAACGGGTTCCATATAAGAGGAGACGACCCCATGGCACAGGTAATCAACACCAATACGATGTCGCTCAACGCTCAGCGCAACCTGAGCACCAGCGGCAACTCGCTGGCCACCACCATCCAGCGCCTCTCGTCCGGTCTGCGCATCAACAGCGCGAAGGACGACGCCGCCGGCCTGGCCATCAGCGAGCGCTTCAGCACCCAGATCCGCGGCCTGGACGTGGCCATCCGCAACGCCAACGACGGCATCTCGCTGGCCCAGGTCGCCGAAGGCTCGCTGAGCGAAGTCGGCAACAACCTGCAGCGCATCCGCGAACTGGCCGTGCAGGCCTCCAATGCCACCAATTCCAGCAGCGACCGCAAGGCCCTGCAGGCCGAAGTGACCCAGCTGATCTCGGAAGTGGACCGCGTCGCCAAGCAGAGCGACTTCAACGGTACCAAGCTGCTGGACGGCTCGTTCACCAGCCAGCTGTTCCAGGTGGGTGCCAACGCCGGCCAGGCAATCGCGATCAACAGTGTCGTCGATGCCAAGGCAGATACGCTGGGCGCAGCGACCTTCGCCAACGTCTACGACACCCAGGCCATCGCGGCCGACAAGGCCGCGGCCGATACGACCTTCTCCGGCCTGCAGATCGGCATCACCCCGCAGGGCGCGGCCGCCCCAACCACCATCAAGATTCCCGACTTCACTGTGAAGGCCGGCGAATCGATCACCGCCGCCACAGCCGCAGCAGTTAATAGTCGCCTCGGTGCGACCGGCGTCATGGCGAAGGTGGACGCCGGTAAGCTCTCCCTGCACTCAGCCACGGCAGGCCAAACATTCGCGCTGTCTGTCAGCGCCACCCCGACCACCGGCGCTACAGCAGTGGACGCAAACTTTGCCAACATCGGCCTGCAGCAGGTTGCGGCCGGCACCGGTGGCACGCTGACCGGCGCAACCGCACGCCACGTCGAGGACCTCAATGTGAGCACCGTTGAGGGTGCCCAGCAAGCGCTGTCAATCGTAGACAAGGCTCTGGAATCGGTCAACAGCGTCCGCGCCGACCTCGGCGCGATCCAGAACCGCTTCACTTCGGTGGTGGCCAACCTGCAGACCTCCTCGGAGAACCTGTCGGCCTCGCGCAGCCGCATCCGCGATACCGACTTCGCCAAGGAAACCGCCGAACTGACCCGCACCCAGATCCTGCAGCAGGCCGGTACGGCCATGCTGGCCCAGGCAAACCAGGTACCGCAGAACGTGCTCAGCCTGTTGCAGCGCTGACATGAGCCGCCCCCGGGGCACGTCGGGGGCGTCTAACCCAACTCACGTGCAACCGCTCAAGGACCTCTCCTCATGGCACAAGTCATCAACACCAACACGATGTCGTTGAATGCTCAGCGTAACCTGAGCACCAGCGGCAGCTCGCTGGCCACCACCATCCAGCGCCTGTCCTCCGGTTCGCGCATCAACAGCGCCAAGGACGACGCCGCTGGCCTGGCGATCTCCGAACGCTTCGGCACCCAGATCCGCGGTACCGACGTCGCCATCCGCAATGCCAACGATGGCATTTCGCTGGCCCAGGTCGCCGAAGGCTCGCTGACCGAGATCGGCAACAATCTGCAGCGTATCCGCGAGCTGGCTGTGCAGTCGTCGAACGCTACCAACTCTGCCAGCGACCGCAAGGCCCTGCAGGCTGAAGTGACCCAGCTGAAGTCGGAAATCGACCGCGTCGCCAAACAGTCCGAGTTCAACGGCACCAAGCTGCTGGACGGCTCGTTCACCAGTCAGCTGTTCCAGGTTGGCGCCAACGCTGGTCAGTCCATCGCCATCGACAAGGTGATCGACGCGACTGTCTCGAAGCTTGGTACCTCCAGCTACGCTGGTGGAGCACTTACCGCCGTTGCTGCTCCGCTGGCTGCTGATGGCGACCTCACGGGCACAATCAAGGTGGGCGGGAAAGACATCAAGCTTGATGCCGTCGCACTGAAGAAGGATGCGACCGCAGACGAGCAGAATCAGGCCGTCATTACCGCAATCAATGCCAAGATCGGTGAAACCGGTGTTCTGGCAGTCATGGACAAGGCTGCCGGCAAGATCAATCTGACTCAGGTCAAGGATGGCGTCGCGATGGCGGCCGCCGACATTGATGTCAAGATCGGTGCGACCGCAGTGGCATTCGCCGCCGGAACGGCATCGACCGAACACATCTCGGAAGTCGACGTTTCGACTCTCGCCGGTGCCCAGAAGGCGCTGTCGACCATCGATAATGCTCTGGGTTCGATCAACAGCACTCGCGCTGACCTCGGTGCGATCCAGAACCGCTTCACCTCGGTGGTCGCGAACCTGCAGACTTCCTCGGAGAACATGTCGGCTTCACGCAGCCGCATCAAGGACACGGACTTCGCCAAGGAAACCGCTGAGCTGACCCGCACCCAGATCCTGCAGCAGGCCGGTACGGCCATGCTGGCCCAGGCCAATCAGGTGCCGCAGGGCGTGCTCAGCCTCCTGCGCTGATCCCAAACCGATGATATGAGGCCGCGTGGCAACACCGGCCTCCAATCCTTGCACCTGAGTACTTAGCCAAAGGAAAAATGATCATGGCACAAGTCATCAATACCAATACGATGTCGTTGAACGCTCAGCGCAACCTGAGCACCAGCGGCAGCTCGCTTGCCACCACCATCCAGCGCCTGTCCTCCGGTTCGCGCATCAACAGCGCCAAGGACGATGCCGCCGGCTTGGCAATCTCCGAGCGCTTCGGCACCCAGATCCGCGGTACCGACGTCGCCATCCGCAATGCCAACGACGGCATCTCGCTGGCCCAGGTCGCCGAAGGCTCACTGACCGAGATCGGTAACAACCTGCAGCGTATCCGTGAACTGGCCGTGCAGTCGTCAAACGCCACCAACTCTGCCAGCGATCGCAAGGCACTGCAGTCGGAAGTCACCCAGCTGAAGGCAGAAATCGATCGCGTTGCCAAACAATCCGAGTTCAACGGCACCAAGCTGCTGGATGGCTCGTTCACCAGCCAGCTGTTCCAGGTCGGTGCCAACGCCGGCCAGGGCATTGCGATCGACAAGATTGTCGACGCGCGCTCTACCGCGCTGGGTGCGACCGACTTTGCTTCGGGCAAGATCACGGTCGCAGCCGTTGCCACGACTGGTGCCGGCGCGCCTGCCACGACCTTCGGCTACAACGCGGTCAGCATGGCCGGCCTGAAGATCAATGGCACTGATATTGCCGACGTTACCGTTGCCGCAAGCTCCACCGATGCCTATGCAGACACCGGCGCCGCTGCCGCCGCTGGCAAGCTGGCAGTTGGCAATGCGCTGGCAGCATCGATCAACGCCAAGACTGGCGATCATGGTGTAACTGCAACCGTCGATAGCGCAGGTGACGTGGTATTGGACGCCTGGAAGGAAGGCACCACAGCAATCACGGCAAACATGGCAACCGGCGCAACCTATGCTGCCAGCACTCCGGCATCCTCGCCGAAGCGCGTGGGTGACCTGGACATCAGCACCTTCGCTGGAGCCCAGCAGGCCCTCCAGGTCGTCGACAACGCACTGGGCTCGATCAACAGCACCCGGGCCGACCTCGGTGCGATCCAGAACCGCTTCACCTCGGTGGTGGCTAATCTGCAGACCTCCTCGGAGAACATGTCCGCCTCGCGTAGCCGCATCAAGGATACCGATTTCGCCAAGGAAACCGCCGAGCTGACCCGCACCCAGATCCTGCAGCAGGCCGGTACGGCCATGCTGGCCCAGGCCAACCAGGTACCGCAGGGCGTGCTCAGCCTGCTGCGCTGATCCACGGCAAGAAGGCGCCGCTACCGTCGGTTAGTCCCGACGGTAGCGGCAACCGGGAAGCCACGATGCACGAAGGCGCGGGCCATGCCCGGCCCGGGATTACTCCCGAACCGGCTTGGCATCGCCCGCTCCTGCGGACCTCTCTTTCAGCGCTGTACCTTTGACTGTACGTACCGGGCGGCTTCGTCTCCCCCCGATTGTCAGTAGCCTGTGCCCTCCCCTGCATTGGGGGAGGGTTTTTTGCAGACTCCCGGCAGCCCGCGGTGAATCTCCCCGCACCCTGCCCCAACCCTCCTGCAACCTGCGTGCCAGAACCTGCGCCAGAGCATTGGCACGGCGCATGCATCAACGAAGTCCTCAAGACCCAGCGGCGCAGGCCGCTATTTTCGTTGACGACGGGCCAGCGCCTAGCGGCCAGGCCCGATACCAGGAGAATCACATGGCAAGCTTTGGATACGGCGGCATCGGCTCGGGCCTGAATATTTCGGACATCGTCAGCCAGCTGGTGGCGGCCGACCGCAAGCCCGCCGACAACGCGCTGAACCTGCAGCAGTCCAAGGCCAAGATGCAGCTGTCGTCGATCGGCACCGTCACCTCGGCCTTTGACAAGCTGAAGACTGCATTGACCGCACTGAAGGCCACAACAGCCTTCGACACCCGCACAGTAACCGCCACCGGCAAGGCCGGCCCCAACAATGCCGACGACGTGCTGTCGGCGTCGGTGGCACTGTACGACCAGGGTTTGACCAAGGCGGCAGCGGCCAACGGCACGCACCAGGTGGAGGTGAAATCCCTCGCAACGGCACACAAGCTGATTGCCAACGCCTCGGTGCCCAAGACCGACACCTTCGGCGCCGGAACCTTGACGCTGACCGTTGGCGTGGGCGACAAGGCAAAGACGATGAAGGTCGAGGTGGAGGCCGGCGACACGCTGACCACCGTGCGCAATAAGATCGATGCCGCCGGCCGCAAGGAAGGCGTGCAGGCGACCCTGATCGCTTCGGGCGACAACCAGTACCTGTCGATCGCTCAGGAGAAGACCGGCGCCGCCAATGCGATCAAGCTTGAATACGGTGGCAGCGATCCAAAACTGAGCGAGCTTGTCGGCAGCCTCCGTGAGAACACAGCCGCGGCGGATGCCGAGCTGACCATCGATGGCGTTACGGTGATCAGCGACAGCAACACCGTGACCGACGCCGTACCGGGCCTGACCCTGAACCTCAAGGTCAGGGGCAAGAGCACGGTCGTGATCAGTACCGACACCACTGCAGCCACCAAGGTGATGCAGGACTTCGTCAAGGCCTACAACGATGCGATCGCCGCCATCAATACCGAGACCAAGTACGACGCCAAGACCAAGGAGGCGGCGACGCTGACGGGCGATGCGCAGATGCGCGGCGCATCCAGTCAGCTGCGCTCGCTGATGGGCGCTGTGCTGAAGGACCTGTCCGCAGATGGATTGGATCCGAAGAAGCTCGGCCTGCAGACCCGTGGCTATCCCAATGCCGACGGCAGCCTGGTGCTGGATGCGACCAAGTTCGCAGCAGCGCTTGCCAGCCAGCCGGAGAAGATCCGCTCGGCGATCACCGGTGATACCGGCGGCGCCGGCAAGCTCTACACGATGGTCGACGGTTACGTCAGTACGACCACGGGCAAGGAAGGCGCCTTCGTCGCCCGTACCAAGGGCCTGAACACCACGCTGGACAACATCGACAAGCGACGCAAGGACCTGGACGTCCGCATGAAGGGCGTCGAGGAACGCTACAAGAAGCAGTTCCTGGCGCTCGACAGCCTGATGGGCAAACTGCAGCAGAGCAACACCGCATTGCAGCAACAGCTGGCACAGCTGAACCGCTAAAGGAATGCGTTCGACGCTCAAGTTTGGCGTGTAACGCACCGATAACGGACGCAACAGCAATCAACGCCGCACCGCCGGCAACGGTCCCCACGACCTGCCGGCGGCACCCCGCGCAAGGAGAATCACGAATGTACGGTTCCAGCCGTCAATATGCCGAACAGTACCGCCAGGTGGGAGTGACCAGTGCGGTTGCCGACGCCGATCCGCACAAACTCGTGGCGATGCTGCTGGCAGGTGCACTGGAGCGCGTGCGACGTGCCATCGCCAGTCTCGAGCGTGGCGACCAGGCCGGCAAGGGCAAGGCGATCGGCGAGGTCTGCGCGATCGTCGGCCACCTCAACGGCTCGCTGGACCACGAGGCCGGCGGCGAGATCGCCGGCAATCTGTCGGCACTCTACGACTACGTGCTGCAGCGCCTGACCGAGGCCAACCTGCACAACGACCGTGCCGCACTGGACGAATCCCTGCAGCTGCTGGGCGAGATCGACAGCGCCTGGAATGCGATCCCGCAGGAACAGCGCCGCTCCGCGGCGGTGGCACCATGAGCCTGCACGAACTGCACGCCCAGCTGGACGCCTTCGAGAAGGCCCTGGGTGAAGAGTCTCTCGACCAGGCCGACAGCCTGCTCGACGGTCACGACAGCACGTTGCATGCGCTGCTCAGCCAGCCGCTGACCGCCGCCGACCACGCACCGCTGACCGCATTGTTCGAACGCCAGCAGAGCCTGCTCGGCCTGCTGCGCCAACGCCGCGACGCAGTAGCCGCACTGATGAACGACGGCCAGCGCTCCCTTCGCGCCGCGCATGCCTACCTGCAGGCAGAATCGCTGGCATGACCCAACTGCCGACCACGTCGCTGCACCACCCCGCCGAAATCGAGCTGTTCGACGAAACGCTCAGCTGCGAGCTGGCCTTGCCAGCCGAGTTCCAGGCCGGCAGCGCCGCCGGCCGTACCAGCAGTGCCGAAGGACTGCTGCGCAGCCTGGCGCTGGTTGAGGACAGCCGGGTCGACGAACACGAAGAACGCAGTGAAGCCAGCCTGCAGCTGCAGCGGCTGGAGGCCAAGCTGGACCTGGCGATGGTGCTGCTTGGCCGCCTGGTACGCCAGCAGGGGCAGGAATTGACCCTGCGTCCGGTGCGTTGGTCACGCCGCGGCATCCGACTGCAACTGGGTCCGCGCAGCGGCGCCAGTCCCGGCCAGGCCGGGGTGGTACGCCTGCAGCCCAGCGACTGGCTGCCCGACCACATCGATCTGCCGGTGGAAGTGATTGCCGAAGCCGCCGATGGTGGCGGTGGTCACTACCTCTGGCTGCGCTTCCAGCGCCTCGGTGACGGCCTGGAAATGGCGATGGAACGGCATCTGTTCCGCCTGCATCGTCGCCAGGTGGCCGAAGCGCGTCGCGCACGCTGAAAGCTGTCACCATGAAGCAGTACGGGCGGCCCTTGGCGTGCCCGTTCAGCTAAGTTAAGGTGGACTCCCCTCACGGACCTCCAACGTGCCTGTGCGAGTTCTCATCGTCGACGATCACACCCTTGTCCGCGCCGGCCTGGCGCGGCTGTTGCAGGGGTTTGCCGACGTGCAGCTGGTTGCTGAGGCCAGCAATGCCGAGCAGGCGTTGCAGCTGGCCCTGCAGCACTCCCCTGACGTGGTCCTGATGGACCTTTCGCTACCTGGCCGCACCGGCCTGGAAGCCCTCAGTGACATCCGCCTGCGCGCCCCCGGCACCCGGGTGGTGATGATGACCATGCACGACGATGCGGCGCACGTACGCGATGCGCTCGATCGCGGCGCGGTCGGTTTCGTGGTCAAGGATGCGGCGCCACAGGAGCTCGAGTTGGCGCTGCGTGCCGCGCACGCCGGCCAGGTATTCCTGAGCCCGCAGATCTCGGCCAAGATGCTGGCGCCGATGCTCGGCCGCGAGAAGCCCACCGGCATTGCCGCATTGTCACCGCGCCAACGCGAGATCCTGCGCCGCATCGGCAAGGGCGAGAGCAACAAGGAAATCGCCGCTGACCTCGGCATCAGCGTCAAAACGGTGGAAACCCACCGCGCACGCATGATGGAGTCGCTGGGTTGCCGCCGCGCCAACGACCTGCTGCTGCTCGCCGCGCGCCATCAGCACGAGCTGGAATGATCGCCCGCGAATGGGGTCAGATTCCTTTCCGCGGGAAAGGGATTTGACTCCCGCCGGACCCCGCACCAACGACGAATTCCCGTCACCCCGACACGCCCTGACAGGATTTCGTACACGCAGGTCAGCTGCCACTCTTCGTCACCCACGGCGAATCAACAACTTGGCGGCATTCATCGTCAACATTCCGCGCCAATGTAGGGAATACCCCTACATCCTGTCAGGACATTCACGAAGGCCCTCAGGAACCCCCTGATTCCGCCCCCGCCGGATCAAAAGCAAGATGCGTTCCACAAGGCGCCGGGGAGCGGTGCCGGGGAACCACGATGAAGGCTGCACTCTCGACCCAGCTGGGCCAACAACTTCACCTCACCCCGCAGTTGCTGCAGTCGATCCGGCTGCTGCAGCTCGACGGCCTGCACCTGGAGCAGGAAATCCAGCGGCTTCTGGATTCCAACCCGCTGCTGGAAATCGAAGAAGCTGAAGCCCCCACTGCCGAATCCACCGATGCCGGCGCCACCACCCTGGAAACGGCTGCCTTCGACGAGCTGCCCGAATCCTCGATGTGGGATGTGGCCGGCAGCAGCTGGCAGGATGGCGACGATGACCGCATGGCACGCATCGCGGCAGGCGAATCCAGCGACCCGCAGCTGCGGGTGCTGCAGAGGCTGTCGCTGGACATGGACGACCGTGAGCTCGCGGTAGCTGCGTTCTGGTTGGACCATTGCGACGAGGCCGGCTACCTGCAGGCGCCGCTGGCCCAGCTGCAGCTGCTGGCCAGCGCCCAGTTCGACATCGCCGCCAACGGCGTGGAAACCATTCGCCAGCAGCTGCTGCACGGCGAGCCCGCCGGCATGGCCGCACAGGACCTGCGCGAAGGCCTGCAGGCACAGCTGCGCAGCCTGCACGGCGTGGTACCTGCACGCCACCTGGCAGCACGCATTCTCGAGGGCGCGCTTGATGCACTGGCTGCGCACGACTACCCCGCCCTCGCCCGCCAGCACGACGCAGAAATCGAAGACGTGCGCGAAGCGGTGCGCCTGATCCTGTCGCTGCAGCCGCGCCCAGGCGACAGCCTGCTGCCGGAGCGCAACGCCGTGGTGGTGCCGGACGTCGTCGCCTGGCACGCCGATGGCCAGTGGAAAGTCGCGCTGAACCCGGCCACCAGCCGCCGCGTCTCGATCAACAGCCAGTACGAGCAGGCCCTGGCCGAGACCAGCGATGCCGCCCCGGCGCTGCGCGAAATGCTGCAGGAGGCGCGCTGGTTCAGCCGCGGCCTGTCGATGCGCTATGACACCCTGCTGCGCACCGCACGGGTGATCGTCGAACGCCAGGCCGCATTCCTAGTGCGTGGCGAGGAAGCCATGGCACCGCTGACCCTGAAGGAAGTGGCCGAAGAGATCGGCATGCACGAGTCCACGGTCTCGCGCATCACCACCGGCAAGTTCCTGCAGACCCCGCGCGGTACCTTCGAACTGAAGCACTTCTTCGCCGTGCGCCTTGAGGGCGCCAGCGTCTCCGGCCAGGCCGTGAAGGCCATGGTCCGCCGTCTGATCGACGCCGAACCGGCCGGCCGGCCGCTGGCCGACGAGGCCATCGCCGGCCTGCTGTCACGCCAGGGGGTCAACATTGCCCGCCGAACCGTCGCAAAATACCGAGAACAACTGGATATCGCCCCGGCCCGTGAACGGCGCCGGCTCAGCGCCAGGCAACCGCAGCTGGCCCGGGTGGGCTGAAAAGGATGTTGGACATGAACAAGCTCACGGTCCTGCTGGTCGATGACCACGAGGGCTTCATCAACGCGGCGATGCGCCATTTCCGCAAGATCGACTGGCTGCAGATCGTCGGCAGTGCCGGCAACGGCCTGGAAGCGATCGAGCGTTCGGAAACACTGCGCCCGCAGGTGGTGTTGATGGATCTAGCAATGCCGGAGATGGGCGGCCTGCAGGCCACCCGCCTGATCAAGTCGCAGGACGATGCCCCGTACATCGTGATCGCCAGCCACTTCGACGACGTCGAGCACCGCGAACACGCGCTGCGCGCCGGCGCCGACAACTTCGTCAGCAAGCTGTCCTACATCCAGGAAGTCATGCCGATCCTGGAAGGCCTCAGGGAGGATCAGTCGTGAGCGAATCGCGCATCCTGGTGCTGGACAACGACGCCGTGCGCGCAGAGCGCACCGTTGCCCTGCTCGAATTCATGGACTTCAACCCGCGCTGGGTCTCCGACGCGGCCGACTTCGACCTGGGCCGCCAGCGCCAGAACGACTGGATGGCAGTGATCGTCGGCAGCCTGGACGACAGCGCCGCCAGCACCGCGCTGTACAACTGGCTCGGCGGCAGCAGCCTGCCACCGCCGGTGCTGCTGGCCGATGGCGAAGCCACCGCGTTCGCGCAGCGGCACGGCTTGCATGAAGCCAACATCTGGCCGCTGGAAACCCCGCTGCGGCATACGCAGATGGAAGCCCTGCTGCGTCGCGCCAGCCTCAAGCGCCTGGATGCCGAGCACCAGGCCGGTGCCGTGCAGGAACAGGGCCCGACCGGCCATGGCCCGGCGGTTACCGAACTGCGCACCATGATCGAACAGGTAGCCGCCTTCGACACCACCGTGCTGGTGCTGGGCGAGTCGGGTACCGGCAAGGAAGTTGTATCGCGCTCGATCCACCAGCGCTCGCCGCGCCGCGATGGCCCGTTCGTGGCGATCAACTGCGGTGCCATTCCACCGGACCTGCTGGAAAGCGAGCTGTTCGGTCACGAAAAGGGCGCCTTCACCGGTGCACTGACCGCACGCAAGGGCCGTTTTGAAATGGCCGAGGGCGGCACTCTGCTGCTCGACGAAATCGGCGACATGAGCCTGCCGATGCAGGTCAAGCTGCTGCGCGTGCTGCAGGAGCGCAGCTTCGAGCGCGTGGGTGGCAATCAGACCATCCGCTGCAATGTGCGGGTGATCGCTGCGACCCACCGCGACCTGGAAACCCGTATCGCCGAAGGCAAGTTCCGCGAGGATCTGTTCTACCGCCTCAACGTGTTCCCGATCGATGTGCCAGCCCTGCGCGAACGCCGCGAAGACCTGCCGGCGCTGGTGGAGACCATCGCCACGCAGCTGGCCCGCACCGGTCGCGGCGAAGTGCGCTTTACCGCCGAAGCGCTGCAGGCACTGGCAGGCTACGAGTGGCCGGGCAACGTGCGTGAGCTGACCAATCTGGTCGAGCGCCTCGCCGTGCTGCATCCGGGTGGCTCGGTACGCGTGCAGGATCTGCCGGCGCGCTACCGTGGCGATGCCGTCCTGGCAGCAGCGGCCGCACCGACACCGGCGCAGCCCATCGCCAGCGAAGAACGCCTGGACCTGCGCAGCTTCTCGTTCCACACCCCGGGCAGTGGCAACCAACCGGCGCTGGAGCACGGCATCGCCGTCAATCGCCCGGCTGCACCGGTCGCACTGCCCGACGAGGGCATGGACCTGCGCAACCACATGGCCAACATCGAACTGGGCCTGATCAACGAAGCACTGGAACGCACCCAGGGCGTGGTCGCCCACGCCGCCCAGCTGCTCGGCCTGCGCCGCACCACCCTGGTGGAAAAGCTGCGCAAGTACGGCATCGAGCGTGAACAGGCCGAACTGGCCAGCTGAAGCGCGTCACCAGCATGAAGGGGGCACGAATGCCTGGGCTTGCCCGGGCGTTCGTGTTTCCAGTACTCGGGGTCGGATACCAATGCACAGGAAAAGGGTCCCGCCCCCCAGCAAGTTCACGGTTTCCTAAAAAAAGCAGGGGCGCCGTGCGGTGCCTTGGAAGGTCAGACCAAGGAGG
>NZ_JBBCBL010000003.1:241842-745711 GCF_037203745.1 Stenotrophomonas sp. CCNWLW162
CCCTACGCCGGGGCCTGCCCGGGGGCTCCGTGTGTCATCATCGGGGGGGGCCACCCATTCCCACCGAAATGGTTCCCCACCCCACTGCATTTGCACGTTTTCCTAAAGACAGCAGGGCCGCAGTGCGGTGCATTGCAAGGACATCCCAAGGAGGTCCCACCATGCATCGCCTCACCCTGCTCGCCGCCCTGCTCTGCCCGGCCTTGGCTACCGCCGCCAACTGCACCCTGCCCACCACGCTGGACCAGCGCCAGTTCACCAACCTCAGCGACGCGCTTTACGCACCGGACAACCCCAATGCCGGACGCATGGTGCAGGTCAGCTTTGCCGGCAGCCAGTACGTGCTGGACATCCTCGGCACCGACCTCCGCATCGGCGGCAGCTACCACTACCAGCGCCTGGCCCTGCACACCGCGGAAATACAGATGACCGAAGCCCACCCGGCCGGCCCCACCCACTACACCCTGCTGCTGACCTGCCTGAGCGACCACCAGGGCCGTTTCATCTACACCCAGCACGACGGCCCTATCGCACCGCGCCAGCGTCAGAATTCCGGCCGTTGGACCCTGCAGCCCTAGGCCAGAAAACCGACGCCGGTTAAATGGCGCCGCCATTGGGGTCAGAGCCCGTTGCGTCGCAACGGGATCCGACTCCGTGCCGAACGTGTCGACCAAGGTCGACACCCACCAAGGGCATCCATGCCCGTCCGACAGATCGCGGGAAACTGTCGAAGGCGGGGTGGGTCCGGTTGCGGGGGTGTCCGCGGCATGGATGCCGCGGCCAAGCCCCCAGGGACGGGTTTACGGCGTCCCCCGCAACCGGACCCACCCCGCCACCCCACGGATAGCCCGCCGTTGACGTTGCCGTTCACGTTGACGTTGACGTTGATTCGGCGGGTGCAGGGCGCAGCCCTGCCAGAACACCCACACCCTCACTTCACTGAATCGAAAACCGGTTTCGGCACGGCACTTGCACCTGCTCCAGCAGACAACCCCATCCCCTGTTTCTGGAACCGTTGCAGATGTCCCACTCCGTCACGTCGATCCTTTCGCAGATCCGCTCCTATCAGACCCAGATGGGACAGCCGGCGCTCAACCCGCTGGGCGAAACGCCGCGCAGCAACGCCCTGCCGGGCACGGTGCTGGATGCACCGCAGGCCCAGCCGGCCAGCTTCACCGAAACCCTGCGTGGTGCGATTGCCGGCGTCAACGACGCGCAACAGAAATCCGGCGCCCTGGCCAAAGCCTTCGAAATGGGCGACCCCAGCGCCGACCTCGCCAAGGTCATGGTCGCCTCGCAGCAGTCCCAGATCGCCTTCCGCGCCACCGTGGAAGTCCGCAACCGTCTCGTCCAGGCCTACCAGGACGTGATGAACATGCCGCTGTAAGGATAGAACCGCATGGCCCTGTCGCTCTCCAAGGAATCCCTGAACGCCGAAAAGGCGGGCCAGTGGTTCGATCGGCTGCAAAGCCTGCAGATCACCCGTCGGCTCGGACTGATGGCGATGATCGCCGTGGCCGTAGCCGCCGGGCTGTTCGTGTTCTTCTGGTCGCAGAAGCCCGGCATGGTCCCGCTGTATACCGGCCTGGACCAGAAGGCCACCGCTGAAGCGACCGACCTGCTGCGTGCCGCCCAGATTCCGTTCCAGCTGGACCCGGCCACCGGTGGCATCACCGTGCCGGAAAAGAACCTGCACGACGCCCGCCTGAAGCTGGCCGGCTCCGGCCTGACCGACAGCGGCAAACTCGGTTTCGAGCTGATGGAACGCGACCCGGGCTTCGGCGTCAGCCAGTTCGTGGAAAGCGCGCGCTACCAGCATGCGCTGGAGACCGAGCTGTCGCGCACCATCAACACGCTGCGCCCAGTGCGCGATTCGCGCGTGCACCTGGCCATTCCCAAGCCCAGCGCCTTCACCCGCCAGCGCGACGTCGCCAGCGCCTCGGTGACGCTGGAACTGCGTGGCGGCCAGCAGCTGGAGCGCAGCCAGGTCGACGCCATCGTGCACATGGTCGCAGCCAGCATCCCGGACCTGGCACCGGAACGCGTGACCGTGGTCGACCAGAGCGGCCGCATGCTCAGCGTCAGCGACCCGAACAGCGAGGCCGCAGTCAACGCCGCCCAGTTCGAGCAGGTGCGCCGCCAGGAAACCTCGTTCAACCAGCGCATCCGCGAACTGCTGGAGCCGATGACCGGCCCTGGCCGGGTCAACCCGGAAGTCAGCGTGGACATGGACTTCTCGGTGACCGAGGAGGCGCGCGAACTGTACAACGGCGAGCCGCAGAAGCTGCGCAGCGAGCAGATGAGCGAGAACAGCACCACCACGCCGGGTCCGCAGGGCGTGCCGGGCGCCACCAGCAACAGCCCCCCGGGCCAGGCCGCTGCGCCGGCAACCGCACAGACCCCGACCGAAAGCAGCAAGAACGCGACCCGCAACTACGAGCTGGACCGCACCCTGCAGCACACCCGCCAGCCGGCCGGCCGCATCAAGCGCGTGTCGGTGGCGGTGCTGGTGGACAACGTGCCGCGCGCCGGTGCCAACGGCAAGGTCGCACCGCAGCCGCTGTCGGCGGCCGAGCTGACCCGCGTCGAAGCCCTGGTCAAGCAGGCGGTCGGCTTCAATGCCGAGCGCGGCGACACCGTGTCGGTGATGAACGCCCCGTTCGTGCGGGATACCACGCCGGTGGAAGGTCCCGCCTGGTGGGAGCTGCCGTGGGTGCACGATGCCGGCCGCATGCTGCTGGGTGCCGTCGTGGTGCTGGCGCTGCTGTTCGGCGTGCTGCGCCCGGCGCTGCGCGCGATCACCGGCCAAAAGAAGAACGACGAGCAGGCACTGGAGCCGCATACCGCGGACGTGCAGCTGGTGGATGACGATGGCATGCCGCTGCCGGCGCTGGGCGCCGACCGCGCGAGCCTGGGCGGGCCGGATGCGCTGGCCCTGCCGGTGGATTCATATGAGGAACGACTGCGGATGGCGCGTGAAGCCGTGAAGACCGACTCCAAGCGCGTGGCCCAGGTGGTCAAGGGCTGGGTGGCCAATGACTGAGGCACAATTGACCGGCGTACAGCGCGCGGCCGTGCTGCTGCTGTCCCTGGGTGAGCTGGATGCAGCCGAAGTGCTGCGCCACATGGAACCCAAGGAAGTGCAGAAGATCGGCATCGCCATGGCCACCATGACCGACATCACCCGCGAGCAGGTGGAACGGGTGATGGACCAGTTCGGCCAGGAGCTGGGCTCGAAGACCTCGCTGGGCGTGGGCTCGGACGACTACATCCGCAACATGCTGGTGCAGGCGCTGGGCAGCGAAAAGGCCGGCAACCTGATCGATCGCATCCTGCTCGGCCGCAACACCACCGGCCTGGACGCGCTGAAGTGGATGGACCCGCGCGCGGTGGCCGATCTGGTGCGCAACGAGCACCCGCAGATCATCGCCATCGTCATGGCCCATCTGGAAACCGACCAGGCTGCTGACGCGCTGAAGCTGCTGCCCGACCGCACCCGCGTGGACGTGCTGCTGCGCATCGCCACGCTCGACGGCATCCCGCCGAACGCACTCAATGAGCTCAACGAGATCATGGAGCGCCAGTTCGCCGGCAACCAGAACCTGAAGTCGTCCAACATCGGCGGCGTGCAGTGCGCGGCCAACATCCTCAACTTCATGGACAGCGGCCAGGACCAGGCCATCCTGGGCGAGATCGCCCGCATCGACGCGCCGCTGAGCAACCGCATCCAGGACCTGATGTTCGTGTTCGACGACCTGGTCGACCTGGACGACCGCGAAATGCAGCTGGTGCTGCGCGAAGTGAGCGGCGAGCGCCTGGGCCTGGCCCTGCGTGGCGCCGATATCAAGGTGCGCGACAAGATCACCCGCAACATGTCGCAGCGTGCGGCCGAGATCCTGCTGGAAGACATGGAAGCACGCGGTCCGGTGCGCCTGTCCGACGTGGAAGGCGCGCAGCGCGAGATCCTGGCCATCGTCAAGCGCATGGCCGATGAAGGCACGGTCACCATCGGCGGCAGTGCGGAGGCCATGCTGTGAGCAACGTCGTGCGCTGGCTTGCCCCGGACCTGCTGGCCCCGCCCGAACCGGCGCTGGACCAGGAGGACGCGTTCGAACTCACCGAGCCGGATCCGGAGCACGAGCCGGAACCGCCGCTGCACCTGCCCACCCTGGAAGAAATCCAGGCGATCCAGGACAGTGCCGAGAAGGAAGGCTTCCAGCACGGCCATGCCGATGGCTACGGCCAGGGCCAAGCCGAGGTGCGTCGCCTCGCCGCGCAGATCGAGGGCATCCTCGACAACTTCAGCCGCCCGTTGGTGCGACTGGAAAACGAAGTGGTCGGTGCGCTGGGCGAACTGGCGGTACGCATCGCCGGCGCGCTGGTCGGCCGTGCCTACGAGACCGATCCGGCACTGTTGGCGCAACTGGTTGGTGAGGCCATCGACGCGGTCGGTGGCAGCACCCGCGAAGTGGAAGTGCGCCTGCACCCGGACGACATCGCCGCGCTCGCTCCCCTCCTGAACCTGTCGTCGCAGCAGCGCCTGGTACCCGATACCAGCCTCAGCCGTGGCGACCTGCGCGTGCATGCCGAAGCGGTGCGCATCGACGGCACCCTCGAAGCCCGCCTGCGCGGTGCGCTGGACGCTGTGATCCGCCAGACTGGAGCAGGTGCATGACGCCCGAAACGCAACCGAACCCGCCGCCGGCCGATTGGGCCGTGGCCCGCAACCTGCGCCTGGCCCGTCGCCTGGACGGCCTGCGCGTGGACACCGGGCACGGGCGTGGCCTGATCCGCGAGGGCGTGCTGCGCCGCGCAGTCGGCCTGACCCTGGAAGCGGTCGGCTGCGAGGCCCCGCTCGGCGCCAGCTGCAAGGTGGAAGTGGTCGACGGTGGCTGGGTCGATGCCGAAGTGGTCGGCTTCGCCGGCGAGCGCACCTACCTGATGCCCAGCGCCGAACTGCATGGCCTGCTGCCCAACGCACGGGTGGTGCCGTCGGCTCGGCGTGGCGGCGTGGAAGTGGGCGAAGGCCTGCTCGGCCGCGTCATCGACAGCGATGGCGTGCCGCTGGACGGCAAGGGCCCGATCCGCGCCGAAGGCCATGTCGGCATGGCCGGCGTGTCGATCAATCCGCTGGCGCGCGAACCGATCACCCAACCGCTGGACGTGGGCGTGCGCGCGATCAACGCGCTGTTGCCAATCGGCCGAGGCCAGCGTGTCGGCCTGTTCGCCGGCTCCGGCGTCGGCAAGTCGACCCTGCTGGGCATGATGACCCGATACACCGCCGCCGACGTGATCGTGGTCGGCCTGATCGGTGAACGTGGCCGCGAAGTACGCGATTTCGTCGAAACCACCCTGGGCGAAGAAGGCCTGCGCCGCGCCGTGGTGGTCGCCAGCCCGGCTGACCGGCCGCCGTTGGCGCGCCTGCATGGTGCCTACCGCGCCACCGCCATCGCCGAGTGGTTCCGCGACCAGGGCCTGAATGTACTGCTGCTGATGGATTCGCTGACCCGCTTCGCGCAGGCGCAGCGCGAGATCGGCCTGTCGGTCGGTGAACCGCCGACCACCCGCGGCTATCCGCCGTCGGTGTTCGCCAAGCTGCCGGCGCTGGTCGAGCGCGCCGGCAACGGTGCCAAGGGCCGTGGCTCGATCACCGCGTTCTACACCGTGCTGACCGAAGGCGATGATCCGCAGGATCCAATCGCCGATGCGGCGCGCGCCATTCTTGACGGCCACATCCTGCTGTCCCGTCGCGTGGCAGACAGTGGCCTGTACCCGGCCATTGACGTCGAATCGTCGGTCAGCCGCGTGGTCACGGAAATCGCCGACGAGCCGTGGCGCCTGCGCATCCGGAAGTTGAAGCGACTGGTCTCGGCCTATTCGGCCAATCGTGACCTGATCGCCATCGGTGCCTACCAGCGCGGCAACGACGCGGCCACCGACGAAGCCCTGGAACGCTGGCCGGAAATCATGGAATTCCTCGGCCAGGACGTTGCCAAGGCCGCAGATCTCCCGCACAGCCAGGCGGCGCTGCAGCGCCTGGTGGAACAAGAGAGTTAAGCCATGAACCAGTCCAAGCGCATCGACCCCCTGCTCAAGCGGGCCCAGGAACACGAGGATGCCGTTGCTCGCGATCTGGCCGAACGCCAGACCGTGCTCGACACGCATCTGTCGCGACTGGATGAACTGCGCCGCTATGCCGAAGAGTATGCGAACGCGCAGATGGCGGCGACCAGCCCGGCACAGCTGCTGAATCGTCGCGCCTTCCTCGATCGCCTGGACAGCGCGGTCGAACAGCAGCAGGCAACGGTCAATGGCAACCGCGAGAAGGTGGAAGCCGAGCGCGCCCGGTTGATCCTGGCCAGCCGGGACAAGGCCGTGCTGGAACAGCTGGCGGCCAGCTACCGCGCGCAGGAGAAGGTGGTGACCGACCGCCGCGACCAGCGCGAGATGGACGACATCGGCGCACGCCGTGCACGCCTGGTGCAGGCCGAGGACCAGGAAGACGGTGAGCAGGGAGGTCGCACGTGATGCCCGCACCGCTCGCCAGCAGCGCCAACGCGCAGGCACAGAACACCGGCAATGGCAGCACGCGCGCGCCGCGCAATGACAGCGGCAAGGGCTTCGGCCAGCTGTTGCAGGATGGGACGTCGGGCCCGGACACGTCCACGGCCGCCCGTACCTCATCGCCATCGTCGACCACGCCCATGCCGTCTGCGACCTCTGATGGCAACGGGCGGACACCCGCCGAACACAAGCCGGGCAGCGACGCTGCAACCGAAGACGCCACGGCATCGGCACCCGCAGGGACAACCACTGCAGGCGCCGAAAAGGGCAAAGCAGCCGCGACCGAGGATGCGCCGTGGCCACCACTTGGCCTGGCCGGACTGGTGCTGGCGGTGCCGACGCTGGCCGATCCCGCTGCAGTGCAGCCAACAACGGCCACGCCTGTGCTCGCCGACGATGCTGGTGCCCTGCCCGCCGCTGCCGGCGCAGCGTTGCCGGCGGCTGCGGCAACGGCACCCACGGCCATCGCCACTGGATCGCCCGACGGCCAGCCTCTGGCGGCCAGCGCCGACGACGCCACCACTCTGCCGTTGCCGGAGATGATCCTGCCGGCGGGCAAGCGCGGCGACCGAGGCGAAGGTAGCGACGTGGCCGCCATCGGTGACCGTACCCCTGCCCCCCTGCTGCATGCACCGGCAACTGCAGCCGTGCAGGATCTGAAGGCCGCGCTGGCCACCGGCAACGCCATCTTCAACGGCGAACCGACGCCGAAGCCGGTGCTCGGTGACGATGGCTTCGACCAGGCCATCGGCGCCCGCCTGGGCTGGTTGGCCGACCAGAAGATCGGCCACGCCCACATCCGCCTGAGCCCGGATGACATGGGCCCGGTCGACGTGCGCCTGCAGTTGAACGGCGACAAGGTGCACGCCAGCTTCAGCAGCCCGCACGTGGATGTGCGCCAGGCGCTGGAAAGCAGCCTGCCGCGCCTGCGTGAACTGCTGGGCGAGCAGGGTTTCCAGCTGGCCCACGCCGATGTTGGTCATCAGGCCCCCGGCGGTGACGGCAATGCGTCGGGCCAGGCCGGAAGCGGTGGCATGGCGGGTGACGGAGAACCGTCGCCGGGCGACGCCAGCGTGTCGTCCGCGCAGTTGATCCGCCAGCGCGGGCTGCTGGACGCGTACGCCTGACAGGCGTGCCAACCAAGGTTTGCACCCACCAGAGCGGGGCGGTCGGCACCCACCAGAACACCGAGGCAATAGAGCCGCACCTGCCAGTATCGCGTTGGTGGGTGCGGAGCTTGCTCCGCACGGCCCCACCGGCACCCCGACGGAATTCCGTCGCACGCCTCCCCTCGAGCTACGGCACGCCCCTTGCATATCCCGGTGAAGCAACCCTCAGGAGCTTCACCCCGTGGCCGCAGCCGCTGACAAAACCAAGAAGACCGCCGAGAAGGACAAGGCCGCCAAGCCGCGTAGTCCGATCCTGATCACCGCACTGGTGGCCGTACTGGCCGCCGCTGCCGCCGGTGGCGGCGTGTGGTTCTTCACCCAGTCCAAGCACGAAGACAAGGCCGCACCGGCGCCGAAGAAAGCCGCTGCTCCGGCACCGGCGCAGTACTTCGCATTGGATCCGGCCTTCGTGGTCAATCTCAACGGCCCGGTCGACGGCCCGCGCTACCTGCAGCTGGAAGTGCAGCTGATGACCCGCGACCCGGCCGCGCTGGAAGCGATCAAGACCCACGCCCCTGCCATCCGCGCGCGCCTGCTGATGCTGTTCTCGCAGGTCAGCCCGGACCAGATCGCCGATATCGCCGGCAAGCAGAAGCTGCAGGCCGCCTCGCTGGCCGAAGTGCAGAAAGTGCTCAAGGCCGAGACCGGCAGCAACGGTGCCGACGATCTGCTGTTCACCAGCTTCGTGACCCAGTAAGGGCCCCCCGATGAATGATCTGCTGTCCCAGGACGAGATCGATGCCCTGCTCCACGGCGTGGACAGTGGCGCGGTCGAGACCGATGCGGAACCGCCTTCGGGCGAAGCACGTTCCTACGACTTCGCAAGCCAGGACCGGATCATCCGCGGTCGCATGCCGACCCTGGAAATGGTCCACGAGCGCTTCGCGCGCCTGTGGCGGATCGGCCTGTTCAACCTGATCCGCCGCTCGGCCGAACTGTCGGTGCGCGGCATCGAACTGATCAAGTTCAACGACTACATGCACTCGCTGTATGTGCCGACCAACCTGAACCTGATCCGCTTCAAGCCGCTGCGTGGCACCGGCCTGATCGTGTTCGAGCCAACCCTGGTGTTCGCCATCGTCGACAACTTCTTCGGCGGCGACGGGCGCTACCCGACCCGTATCGAAGGCCGCGAGTTCACCGCCACCGAAATGCGGGTGATCCACCTGCTGCTGAAGCAGACCTTCGCCGACCTGCGCGAGGCCTGGGCACCGGTGATGGATGTCGAGTTCGAATACATCAACTCGGAGATCAACCCGCACTTCGCCAACATCGTGACGCCGCGAGAGTACGTGGTGGTGTGCCGCCTGCATGTCGAGCTCGACGGCGGTGGCGGCGACATCCACGTGACCCTGCCGTATTCGATGCTGGAGCCGATCCGCGAGCTCCTCGACGCCGGCATCCAGAGTGACCGCAACGACCGCGACGAGAGCTGGGGCCAGACCCTGCGCGAGCAGCTCAACATCGCCGAGGTGACCCTGTCCAGCGTACTGGCCAGCAAGCGCATGACCCTGCGCGACCTGACCCGCCTGAAGGTCGGCGACATCCTGCCGATCGAGCTGAGCCCGCAGGTGCCGTTGTGCGTGGAGAACATCCCCGTGTTCACCGGCGAGTTCGGCGTCGCCAACGGCATGAACGCCGTGAAGATCACCGCTACCCATCCGCCCGGCACCCGTCCGCGCGTACCCGTCATCCAGGAAGACCCGCAATGAACGATATCGACGCCCTCGAACCGACCCCGGCCCAGTTCAGCAGCCTGCAGGCCGATGAAGCGAACGGTCCGGACCTGAACCTGGACGTGATCCTCGACGTGCCGGTGACCCTGTCGCTGGAAGTCGGTCGTGCCCGCCTGCCGATCCGCAATCTGCTGCAGCTCAACCAGGGCTCGGTGGTGGAACTTGAACGCGGTGCCGGCGAGTCACTGGACGTGTTCGTCAACGGCACCCTGATCGCCCACGGCGAGGTGGTGGTGATCAACGACCGCTTCGGCGTGCGCCTGACCGACGTGGTCAGCCCGAGCGAGCGGATCCGGAGACTGCGTTGAGCCTGCTGGCCTCCACCCTGTTGGCGGTCGGCAAGACCGCCGCACCGATCGGCCCGCAGGTCGGCCAGCACGCGGCCGCCGCACCGAGCCTGTTCGGTGCGGTGCTGGCGCTGCTGGCGGTACTGGCCCTGGTCATCGGCCTGGGCTGGCTGCTCAAGCGCCTGCCCGGCAGCGGCTTCCGCCCGGCCGAAGGCATGAAGCTGGTGGCCAGCCTCAGTGTCGGCGCCAAGGAGCGCGTGGTGGTGGTGGAGGTCAATGGCCAGCAGCTGCTGCTGGGCGTTACCGCGGGCGGCATCAACACCCTGCACACCCTGCCCGAACCGCTGCCACCGCCGGCACCGGTGCGCGTGCCGGACTTCAAGAACCTGCCGAATTTCGCCCAGCTGCTGCAGCAGCGGCTGCGCAAGGATCCCTGACATGCGTGTCACCCGTACCCGTCTTGCCACCCTGATGCCGTGGCTGCTGTTGCTCGCCCTGTGCCTGTTGCCGGCGCTGGCCTTCGCCGCGCCCGGCGCGCCGACCACGCCGCTGCCCGATATCAATGTCGGCAAGATCGGCGGTGCACCGGTCAGCCTGCCGCTGCAGACCCTGCTGTTGATGACCGCGATCACCCTGATCCCGTCGATGCTGCTGGTACTGACCTCGTTCACCCGCATCATCATCGTGCTGGGCCTGCTGCGCCAGGCACTGGGCACCGGACAGACGCCGTCCAACCAGGTGCTGCTGGGCCTGGCCCTGTTCCTCACCGCGATGATCATGCTGCCAACCTGGGACAAGGCCTGGAGCACCGGCATGGCCCCCTACCTCAATGGCGAGATCGACTTCCAGACCGCCTGGACGCTGACCACCTCGCCGCTGCGCGCCTTCATGCTGGCGCAGATCCGCGAGACCGACCTGATGACCTTCGCCGGCATCGCCGGGCATGGCACCTACGCCAGCCCCGATGCGATCCCGTTCCCGGTGCTGGTCGCATCGTTCGTTACCAGTGAACTGAAGACCGCCTTCGAGATCGGCTTCCTGATCTTCATCCCGTTCGTGATCATCGATCTGGTCGTGGCCAGCGTGCTGATGTCGATGGGCATGATGATGCTGTCGCCGATGCTGGTGTCGGCACCGTTCAAGATCCTGTTGTTCGTGCTGGTGGATGGCTGGGTGCTGACCGTGGGTACGCTGGCGGCGAGCTTCAATCCGGCCTGACCGAGAGGCAGTCGAGCATGGCTCGACTCTACATAAGCGTTGCCGGGCATGGCCCGGCGCTACCGATGGAAATACGATGTCTCCCGAACTTGCCTTGACCGAACTGCGTGGCGGCCTGATCACCGTGTTGTGGGTGGCCGGCCCGCTGCTGCTCACCGTGCTGGTGGTGGGCGTGGTGGTGGGCGTGGTGCAGGCTGCGACCCAGCTCAATGAACCGACCATCGCCTTCGTCGCCAAGGCAGCCGCGCTGACCGCAGTGCTGTTCGCACTGGGCAGCCTGCTGATCGGCCACCTGGTCGAATTCACCACGCTGCTGTTCCAGCGCATCCCGCACCTGATCGGCTAGGACACGCGCTTCGATGGACGCCGCCACCCAGATGGCCGCCGATGGGCTGAACGCCTTCGGCATGATCGGCACCGTGCTGTGGACCATGCTGCGCATCGGCGCGGTCGCCATGGCCATGCCGATGGTCGGCACCCGCGCCGTCCCGGCCCGGGTGCGCGTGGTGCTGGCCGGCACCCTGGCCATCGCATTGGCACCGTTGCTGCCGCCGGTACCGGACTGGACCGGTTTCGATGCCGCCACGGTACTGACCATCGCCCGCGAGCTGGCCATCGGCGTATCCATCGGCTTCCTGCTGCGGCTGGTGTTCGAGGCCGGCGCGATGGCCGGCGAACTGATTGCCCAGGGCACCGGCCTGGCCTTCGCACAGATGAGTGATCCGCTGCGTGGCGGCACCTCAGGCGTGATCGGGCAGTGGTTCTATCTGCTGTTCGGCCTGCTGTTCTTCACCGCCAATGGCCATCTGGCGCTGATCTCGCTGGTGGTGGACAGCTACCGGGCACTGCCGATCGGTGCGCCACTGCCCGATCCGCATGCCTTCTTCAGCATCGCGCCGACCTTCCTGCTGACCGTGCTGCGCGGTGCGCTGACTTTGGCGATCCCGCTGACCGTGGCAATGCTGGCGGTGAACCTGGCGTTCGGCGTGCTGGCGCGCGCCGCGCCGGCGCTGAACCCGATCCAGCTCGGCCTGCCGGTCTCACTGCTGCTGGGCCTGTTCCTGCTGGCCCTGCTGGCAGGCGAAATGGGCCCGCCGGTACAGCGCCTGTTCGACGCCGCCTTCCAGGCTGCGGACGCGGTCACACACTGACCCGATCATCACGTTTTACTGCTTGCCCTTCCCCCGGGTCTGCGCGTTAGAGTGAATACGCGGCAACCGGGGGGATGCCGCACGTGGCCGGCGCCCTGCGTCGGCCGGCCTCATGCATGCCCCACCGTAGTTTCCGTCGACAGGCAGGTCCGGGAGACTGACGAATGCTGGTAGGCACGTACAACCCGTGGCTGGTAGTGATCTCGCTGCTGGTCGCCGTGATGGCCTCATACACCGCGCTGGCGATGGCCGGGCGCACGGTTACCGCACCCGGCAAGGGCGCGGCCTGGTGGTGGCGCATCGGTGGCGGCTTCGCCATGGGCCTGGGCATCTGGTCGATGCACTTCATCGGCATGCTTGCCTTCGACCTGCCCATTCCGCTCGGCTACGACCTGCCGATCACCCTGCTTTCCCTTGCACTGGCCATCGCTTCGTCGGTGTTCGCGCTGTGGCTGGTCTCGTTGCGCACGCTGCCGCACCCGCGGCTGGCCGGTGGCGCCCTGCTGATGGGCACCGGTATCGCCGGCATGCATTACGTTGGCATGGCCGCAATGCGCATGCAGCCGGGCATCGACTACGACCCGGGCTGGCTGCTGTTTTCGCTGATGGTGGCAGTCGCTGCTTCGTGGACGGCCCTGTATGTGGCGTTCCGCCTGCGTGCGCAGCGCACCCGTGTCGGCGACCGGCTGGCAGCGGCGGGCCTGCTCGGGCTGGCCATCGTCGGCATGCACTACACCGGCATGGCCGCCGCACGCTTTCCGGAAGGCAGCATCTGCGGCGCAGCCGTCGGCGATGGACTACAGAGCGAATGGCTGGCCATGCTGGTGGTGATGCTCACCGTGGCGATCCTGGCCGTGGTGCTGGTGGTGTCCTGGCTGGACCAGCGGGTGGAGGCGCAGCTGCTGCGCCTGCGCAATTCCCTGTTGAGCACCTCGCTGACCGACGCGCAGCAGGAACTGACCCAGGCCGCACTGCACGACCCACTCACCCGCCTGCCCAACCGCCTGCTGCTGCAGCGTCGCATCGTCCAGGCACTGGCCGAGGCCGAACAGGGCGGCAGCCGTTTCGCTGTGATGTTCATGGACCTGGATGGCTTCAAGCAGGTCAACGATGCCTATGGCCACCAGGCCGGTGATGCACTGCTGGTGGCGGTGGCCGAACGCACGCGCCAACTGCTTCGGCCCAACGACATGCTGGCCCGTCTGGGCGGCGACGAGTTCGTATTGGTGGTGCGCATCGAGCACGACGAGGATCTTCCGACCCTGGCCCGGCGCATCCTGCAGGCGGTCGGCAGCGGGCCCCTGCTGCCGGACAACGAACTGCAGGTGACCGCCAGCATCGGCGTGGCGATCTGCCCGGACCACGCCGCCAGCGAGCGGCAACTGATGGCCTTCGCCGATGCCGCGATGTACCAGGCCAAGGAATCGGGGCGCAACGCCTTCGTGCTGTTCGCCGACTGGATGAACGACAGCGCCGAGCAACAGTTCAGATTGCTTGCCGACCTGCGCCGGGCAATCGGCAGCGAACAGCTGTTCCTCAATTACCAACCCAAGATCCGCGTGGCCACACAGAAAGTGGCCGGCGCCGAGGCACTGATCCGTTGGCGGCACTCGGAACATGGCCTGATCCCGCCGGATCGGTTCATCCGCCTGGCCGAGCGCAGCGGCGCGATCAATGAAATCGGCCGCTGGGCGCTGGACCAGGCCTGCCAGCAGTTGCGCCGCTGGCACGACGCCGGCCATGAAGGCTGGTCGATGTCGGTGAACCTGTCGCCGGTGCAGTTCAGCTCACCGCACCTGCTGCATGACGTGCGCGACGTCCTTGAGCGCTACAGCATCACCCCACGCTACCTGGTGCTGGAGATCACCGAGAGCACCGTGATGCGCGATACCGATACCAGCCTGCGCCTGCTTCAGGCGCTGTCGGCACTGGGCGTGGGCATCTCCATCGATGACTTCGGCACCGGCTATTCCAGCCTGCTGTACCTGAAGCGGCTGCCAGCCACCGAGATCAAGATCGACCACGCCTTCGTGCGCGATCTGGAGCACAGCGCCGAGGATGTGGTGATCGTCTCGGCGATCGTGGCGCTGGGCCATGCGCTGGACATGGACATCGTGGCCGAAGGCGTGGAAACCGCCGCCCAGCGCGCCTACCTGGAACGGCTGGGCTGCGATTACCTGCAGGGCTACCTGCTCGGTCGCCCGGTCGATGCCGCCCGCTTCATGCAACTGCACGACCTGCCCCGGCCTCGTGTGGAACTGGCACAGAGCCCGCCGCCCAGCGGCAACGCGCCCCTGTAGCCGAGCCCGCACCCGGCTCCCCCCCGGGCATGACCCGGCGCTGCCGGTGCCTGCTCTGGTAGGTGCCAACCTTGGTTGGCACATGAACCCGTCACGGCACGGTTCTTGCTCGCACCCCGGCATCTCCTGCCGCAGTGCCCGTGATGTCCGAAGACGAATCCGCCGGCGAAAAGACCGAACAACCCACCGAAAAACGCCTGCGCGATGCCCGTGAACAGGGCAACCTGCCGCGCTCGCGCGAACTCGGCACCGCCGCCGTGTTCGGCGCCGGCGTACTGGCGGTGATGGCCATGAGCGGCTCGATCGGCCGCGGCGCCAGCGCCTGGATGAAGCATGCGCTCAGCCCCGAACAGAGCCTGCGGCAGAACCCGAAGGAACTGTTCGGCCACTTCGGCGACCTGCTGCTGCAGTTCATGCTGGTGATCGCGCCGCTGGTGCTGGTCTGCCTGCTGGCCAGCTTCGTCGCGCCACTGGTGATGGGTGGCCTGCGCTGGTCGCAGAAGGCGATGCTGCCGGACATCAACCGCATGAACCCGATCAGCGGGCTCAAGCGCCTGTACGGCCCGGAGGCCATCGCCGAGTTCACCAAGTCGCTGTTGCGCGTGGCCTTTGTCGGCGTTGCCGCCGGGCTGGTGGTATGGACCGGCTTCGACACCCTGCGCGGTCTGATCCACCACCCGCTGGAGACCGCCATCACCGACGGCCTTGGCTTCACCCTGCGCCTGCTGCTGGCAACCGCCGGCGCGATGCTGGTGCTGGCGGCCATCGACGCCCCGTACCAGCGCTGGAACTGGATGCGCAAGCTGAAGATGACCCGCGAAGAGCTGCGCCGCGAAATGAAGGAAAGCGAGGGCAGCCCGGAGGTGAAGGGCCGCATCCGCCAGCTGCAGCAGCAGATGGCCAACCGCCGGATGATGGAGGCGGTACCCACTGCCGACGTGGTGGTGGTCAATCCGACCCACTATGCGGTGGCCCTGAAGTACGAGGGCGGCGCCATGAACGCCCCCAAAGTGGTCGCCCTGGGCGTGGACGAGACCGCCCTGCGCATCCGTGAAGTGGCCGATGGCAACAAGGTCGCCATCGTCTCGGCGCCGCCTTTGGCACGCGCCTTGTATCGGGAAGGCCAACTCGGAAAGGAAATCCCCGTGAGACTGTATTCGGCCGTGGCCCAGGTCCTGTCCTACGTCTACCAGCTGCGCGCCTGGCGCACTGGCCCGATGCCGGACAGCCCGCACATCCAGGTGGATGAATTCGGCAAGGGAGGCCGCCCGTGAGCGCCCAGCCCTCCCCCGGCTTCAACACCCGCCGCGCCCTGGAGATGATCCGCCAGGGCCTTGGCGCGCCACTGATCGTGCTGGCACTGCTGGCCATGGTCGTGGTGCCGCTGGCCGCACCGGTGCTCGATGCGCTGTTCACCTTCAACATCGCCATCTCGCTGATGGTGCTGCTGGCGGTGGTCTATGTGAAGCGCCCGCTGGACTTCACCATCTTCCCGATCGTGCTGCTGGTCACCACCATGCTGCGGCTGGCCCTGAACGTGGCCTCCACCCGCGTGATCCTGCTCAACGGCCAGAACGGCCACGACGCGGCCGGCAAGGTCATTGCCGCCTTCGGCGAGTTCGTGATCGGTGGCAACTACGCAGTCGGCATCGTGGTGTTCGCGATCCTGACCATCATCAACTTCGTGGTCATCACCAAGGGTGCCGGCCGCGTCTCGGAAGTGACCGCGCGCTTCATCCTCGACGCCATGCCCGGCAAGCAGATGGCGATCGACGCCGACCTCAACGCCGGTTTGCTGACGCGTGAAGAAGCCAAGCTGCGCCGCGAGGAAGTGCGCGAGGAAGCCGACTTCTACGGTGCGATGGACGGTGCCAGCAAGTTCATCCGTGGTGATGCCATCGCCGGCATCCTGATCCTGTTCATCAACATGCTGGGCGGCCTGGCCGTGGGCGTGCTGCAGCATGGCATGCCTTTCGGCGATGCCGCTGCCACCTATACCCTGCTGTCCATCGGCGACGGCCTGGTGGCGCAGCTGCCGGCCCTGCTGGTCTCCAGTGCGGTGGCGATGCTGGTCACCCGTGCCTCGCGCTCGCAGGACATGGCCCAGGCGATGAGCGGCCAGGTGTTCGGCCAGTACCGCGCGCTTGCGATCACCGCCGGCATCCTCGGTGTGGTCGGCCTGGTGCCGGGCATGCCCAACGTCGCTTTCCTGACGCTGGCCGCGATCCTGGGTTTCATCGCCTGGAAGCTGTACCGCAAGAGCAAGCTACCGGCTGCCGATGCCTCTGCCGGCAACAGTGACGCCGCCGCACTCACTGCGCTGGGCCGTCCGGCCGCACCCGCGCCCACCGCCGAACTGAGCTGGGACGAGCTGCGCCCGGTCGATCCGCTGGGCCTGGAGGTCGGCTACCGCCTGATCCCGCTGGTGGACAGCAACCAGGGCGGCGAACTGATGGCGCGGATCAAGGGCGTGCGCCGCAAGCTGACCCAGGATGTCGGCTTCCTGATTCCGTCGGTGCACATCCGCGACAACCTGGAACTGCCGGCCAATGGCTACCGCGTGCTGGTGCACGGCGTGCCGGTGGCCACCGCCGAGATCCATCCGGACCGCGAGCTGGCACTGGACCCGGGCAGCGCGCTCGGTGCGCTGGAAGGTATCGCCGGCAAGGACCCCGCCTTCGGCCTGGACGCGACCTGGATCCAGCCGCACCAGCGCGCCCAGGCCGAGACGCTCGGCTACACCGTGGTCGATCCGGCCACCGTGGTCGCTACCCACCTCTCGCACCTGATCCGCGAACACGCGCCGGAACTGCTCGGCCACGAAGAAGTGCAGCACCTGCTGGCCAACCTGGCCAAGAGTGCGCCCAAGCTCGTCGAAGATCTGACGCCGAAGGCACTGCCGCTGTCGGCGGTGGTACGGGTGCTGCAGAACCTGCTGGTCGAGCGCATTCCGATCCGCCAGCTGCGCAAGATCGCCGAAGCGCTGGTCGAACACGCGCCCAGCAGCCAGGACCCGGCCGTGCTGACTGCCGCCGTGCGCACCGCACTGGGCCGCTTCATCGTGCAGGAGATCGCCGGAATGTCGGCCGAGCTGCCGGTGTTCACGCTCAACCCACAATTGGAACGTGTCTTGCAGGAGTCCACGCAGGGCAACGGCGCCGCGCTGGAACCCGGACTCGCTGAGCGACTGCACCAGAGCCTGGCCGAATGTGTCAGCAAGCAGGAAGCCCGCAACGAGCCCGCGGTCGTGCTGGTACCCGGCCCGGTGCGCGCCGCGCTGGCCCGCCTGGTCCGCCACAGCGTTCCGTCGCTGTCGGTCCTGGCCTACAGCGAGGTGCCGGAGGACAAGCGCCTGAAGCTGGTCGGAACGATCAGCTGACGCCGCCCTCCGATGCGCCAGAAAACAGACACCACTTTCGAACCAACGCAACAGACAGATACCAAGGGGAACCCGCACCGTGCAGACCACCGACCACCCGAGTTCTCCGACCGCCACCCCGCCGTCTTCGTCCCGTGACCACAGCATGAAAATCAAACGATTCGTTGCCGCCGACATGCGCTCGGCCATGAACCTGGTGCGCAAGGAACATGGTCCTGACGCCGTGATCCTGTCCAACCGCCGGATCGAGGAAGGCATCGAGATCGTTGCCGCCGCCAACTACGACGAGAGCGCCGTGCAGCGTGCACTGGAAGCCTCGCGTCGTGACATCGCCCCGCCGCCGGTACCAAAGCCGCGCAATGCCGCCGACGCGGTGATCGCTGCAGTGACCCGTCGCCGCAGTGCCACCCCGGCACCGGAACCGGTGGCTGCGACCACCTCGGCCGTTGCCGCGCTGGCCCGCGCCGCCGTCGGTGCCACCGGCCGCACCCTGGACAGCGCCGACGAGATCGTGCCGACCCGCGGCAGCACCGGCTTCGCCGCAACCCTGGCGCGTGCTGCCGTCAACGAACCGGCGCGTGCGGAACAGGCCTTCGGCCCGTTCGCAGACGCCGTCGCCGACGCTGTCGCTGCACCCGCCGTGATCATCCCGGCCAACCGTGCGCGCTTCCAGATCGATCCGCCGCATGCCGAGCATCAGCAAAGCCCGGCCCCGGCCGTGGCGGTGCAGCCGCCGCCGCTGCCGCTGCCGGCCAGCGTTGTGGCCGACGCGCAGTCGCAGACCTTCGCCGACGAACCGTCGATGGCGGACGCAACCATCGACACCGCCCCGGAACCGACCCTTGCACCAGCCCCGGTGCTGACCGTGGTCGCCCAGGACGATGCCGAGATCCGACAGCTGCGCCAGGAAGTGGCCGGCATGCGCCAGGTGATCGAGCGCGAGATGAACCGCTTCACCGACGAGCGCCTGCGTGGCTGCCCGGTGCGCGCCACTGCACTGGACCTGATGGACGAGTACGGCTTCGACGCCGGCCTGACCCGCGACGTGGCCATGCAGATCCCGCTGGAGACCGATGCGCACCGCGGCCGCGGCCTGATGCTCGGGCTGATCTCGCGCAAGCTGCCGATCGCTCCGGTCGACCCGCTGGAGGAAGGCGGCGTGATCGCTCTCGTCGGCCCGACCGGCGCCGGCAAGACCACCACCATCGCCAAGCTGGCCTCGCGCTTCGCCGAGAAGCACGCCCCGCGCGATGTCGCCCTGGTCACCACCGACACCACCCGCATCGGTGCCCGCGAGCAGCTGTACGGTTACGGCCGCCAGCTCGGCATCGCGGTGCATGAGGCCAACAGCGGCACCGACCTGGACCAGCTGCTGGAACGCCTGAAGGACTACAAGCTGGTGCTGATCGACACCGCCGGCCTGGGCCCGCGCGACCGTGCCCTGGCCGCCCAGCTGCAGTGGCTGCGTGCCGCCCGCCAGGTCCGCACCCTGCTGGTGCTTCCAGCCAACACCAGCTTCGGCGACATGGACGAGGTGGTCCGCCGCTTCGGCGCGGCCAACCTGCAGGGCCTGGTGCTGAGCAAGCTGGACGAAACCGGCCGCTTCGGCAACGCCCTGTCGGTGGCCGTGGACCACGCCCTGCCGATCACCTGGGTGACCGACGGCCAGGACGTTCCGGAGGACCTGCACCGGGCCAGTGCAGCCAATCTCGTACTTCGCCTTGAAGATTTGCGCCGCGCGGCCGATATGCCCTGCAACCCGGAGTTGAACCATGCCGTCGCGTGAGTACGCCAAGCTGACCAAGACCTTCCCGCTGTCGGCCACCCGCAGCGAGCCGCTCGGCCCTGTGCGCACCATTGCGGTCACTGGCGGCAAGGGCGGCGTGGGCAAGACGAATGTGTCCGCCAACCTGGCCGTGGCGCTGGCCGGCATGGGCAAGCGCACGCTGCTGCTGGACGCCGACCTCGGCCTGGCCAACATCGACGTGATCCTGGGACTGAACCCCACCTTTACCCTGGCCGATCTGGTCGCCGGCCGCTGCTCGCTGGATGACGTCATCGTCGAAGGCCCGAACGGCGTGCTGGTGGTCCCTGCCGCGTCCGGCCGCCGCCACATGGCCGAGCTGGCCCCGGCCGAGCACGTCGGCCTGGTCAACGTGTTCTCCGAGCTGGAACGCGAGCTGGACATCATGGTGGTGGACACCGCCGCCGGCATCAACGATGGCGTACTGACCTTCTGCCAGGCCGCACAGGACACCGTGGTGGTGGTCTGTGACGAGCCGGCCTCGATCACCGACGCCTACGCACTGATCAAGGTGCTGTCGCGCGAGCGTGGCGTGGACCGCATCCAGGTGGTGGCCAACATGGTGCGCGACCCCAACGAGGGCCGCGTGCTGTACGAAAAGCTGACCCGTGTCTGCGAGAAGTTCCTCGCCGATGTCTCGCTGAACTACCTCGGCTGCGTTCCGCAGGACGATTGGCTGCGCCTGTCGGTGCAGCGCCAGCAGCCGGTGGTGAAGGCCTATCCGTCCAGCCCGGCCGCGCTGGCGATCACCGAGATCGCGCGCCGTACCGCGCGCTGGCAGGCGCCGACCGAACCGCGTGGCGGCGTCGAATTCTTCCTCGAACGCATCCTCAAGCAGCGTGGGGTGACGGCATGAAAGGCGCAGCCCAGTACAGGGAAGTGCAGCGCTCGGCGGCGAACGAAGTCATCGCCCAGCATTCGGACCTGGTGCGGCGCATCGCCCACCATCTGGCTGCGCGCCTACCCGCCAGCGTCGAGGTCGATGACCTGATCCAGGCCGGCATGATGGGCCTGATCGAAGCCTCGCGCAGCTACGACGCCGACCAGGGCGCCTCGTTCGAGACCTATGCGTCGATCCGCATCCGCGGCTCGATGATCGACGAGATCCGCCGTGGCGACTGGGTGCCCCGCTCAGTGCACCGCCGCGCTCGTGATGCCGCCGCCACCATCCGCCGCCTGGAGCAGAGCAGCGGCCGCGCCGCCAGCGCCACCGAAGTGGCCGCGGCGATGGAAATGCCGCTGCCCGAATACCTGCGGTTGATGGAAGACGCCGCACGTGGCCAGGTGCTGAGCCTGGAGTCGCGCATCGAAGACCAGGGCGAGCTGGACACCGTCACCCAGGGCGGCCCGACCCCGCAGCAGGTACTGGAACGCGGCGAGTTCGGCCGCGAGCTGGGCAAGGCGATCGGCCACCTGCCCGAGCGCGAGCAGCTGGTGCTGTCGCTCTACTACGAGCAGGAGCTGAACCTGAAGGAGATCGGCGCGGTGCTTGGCGTAAGTGAATCGCGGGTCTGCCAGATCCACGGCCAGGCAGTGCTGCGCCTGCGTGGTCGACTGAAGATTTTCGAGGCGGCGGACGCCGGCCTCGAAGAATGAACATGCCCGAGGCGGCTGCCCCCGGCCGCCCGGACTGAACAACAAAGGAACTCTGCTTTGAACAAGAACATGCGCATCCTGATCGTCGACGACTTCTCGACCATGCGTCGGATCGTCAAGAACCTGCTGGGCGATCTGGGCTTCACCAATACCGCCGAAGCCGAGGACGGGCATGCCGCGCTGTCGCTGCTGCAGAGCCAGCCGTTCGATTTCGTGGTCACCGACTGGAACATGCCGGTGATGACCGGCATCGAACTGCTCAAGGCGATCCGCGCCGATGCCAAGCTGAAGACACTGCCGGTGCTTATGGTGACGGCCGAAGCCAAGCGCGAGCAGATCATCGAAGCCGCCCAGAGCGGCGTGAACGGCTACATCATCAAGCCGTTCACCGCGCAGACCCTGGAAGAGAAGCTCGGCAAGATCTTCGAACGCCTGGCGGCCAGCGCCTGATGGATACCACGGTCGACAGGAACGCCCTCGCCCTGCGCCTTCAGGAAGCCCTGGACGCACTCGAGTCCGGTGACGAAGCCGCGTGGCGGCAGCGCATCGACGGGCTGGTCGCACTGCGCACGCAGCCGATGATGAGCGGCCTTTCGCGGCTGGCCCGCGAGCTGGGACAGGCGCTGGGTGAGCTGCCGACCGTGCCTGACGAAGCCGGCGAACTGGACGACGCCTGCGCGCGTCTGGACCACGTGGTGGCGATGACCGAACAGGCCACCCACCGCACCCTGGACCTGGCCGAGGAATGCCGCAGCCTGACCGAACAGCTGCGCGCCGAAGGCCTGCAGCCTGGCCAGGACGCGCAGCTCGAGCGCATCCGCCACAACCTGACCGAGATCGCTCTGACCCAGAGCTACCAGGACCTGACCGGGCAGATCATCCGTCGCGTGGTCGGCATCGTGCGCCGCGTGCACGAAGGCTTCGGCGCACTCGGCCTGCCGCCGGAACAGCATCGCTCCGACCCGGAACTGGCCGGACCGGCACTGAAGGGACTGGACCGCCACGCGGTCTCGCAGAACGACGCCGACGACCTGTTGTCGGATCTGGGGCTGTAAGCATGAGCGCGGTATCCGACGACATCACTGCCGATTTCATCATCGAGGCGCAGGAAATCCTGGATCGCCTGGGCGAACAGCTGGTGTCGCTGGAGCAGGCACCCCAGGACGGCGACCAGCTCAATGCGGTGTTCCGCGGCTACCACACGCTGAAGGGTGGCGCCGGCTTCCTTGGCGTGACGGCCATGGTTGAACTGTGCCACGCCGCCGAAGAAGCCCTCGGCGCCGCGCGCGCCGGCCAGGCGGTGCTGCAGGCCCACCATTTCGATGCCGCCCAGCAATCGCTGGATTACCTGCAGTCGATGCTGGATGCGGTGTCCTCGGGTACCGAACCGGGCTACGCGCCCCCCGAGCTGATCGCGCAGTTCGATGTACACGGTGGCGCCACCGCCCCGGCGGCCGCCGCTGCGCCCGCCGCCGGTGGCAGTGACCTGATCACCGACGATGAGTTCGAGGCCCTGCTCGACCAGCTGCACGGCGGCAAAGCCCCGACCGCGGTCGCACCGGCGAAGAAGGCCGACGACGGCCTGATCAGCGAAGACGAGTTCGAAGCCCTGCTCGACCAGCTGCACGGTGGCGCCGCACCCGGCACCAAACCGGTCGCCGCAGTGCCGGCGGCACCGCCCGCGCCACGCCCAGCCGCACCCGCACCGGCGGCCAAGCCGCCCGCCAAGCCACTGGCCGAAGCCGAGCACACCGTGCGCGTGGATACCAAGCGCCTGGATGCGATCGTCAACCTGATCGGCGAACTGGTGCTGTCACGCAATCGCTTGAAGACCCTGCGTGCGCGCCTGCGCGACGAGGAGCTGGACCGTGCGGTATCCACGCTGGACATCGCCACCGCACGCCTGCAGTCGGCGGTGATGCGTACCCGCATGCAGCCGGTGGGCAAGGTGTTCTCGCGCTTCCCCAAGGTCGCCCGCGACGTTGCCCGCTCGCTGAAGAAGGAAGTGGACCTTGAGCTGATCGGCGCCGAAACCGAGCTCGACCGCAACCTGGTCGAAGCCCTGGCCGACCCGCTGGTGCATCTGGTCCGCAACGCCATCGACCATGGCGTGGAAACGCCCGAGCTGCGTGAAGCCCAGGGCAAGCCTCGGATGGGCCACGTGCGCCTGTCGGCGCAGCAGGAAGGCGACTACGTCAGCATCGAGGTACAGGACGATGGCGCCGGCATCGATCCGGAAAAGCTGCGCGCGAAGGCACGCGAGAAGGGCCTGATCGATCCGGAAGCCGCTGCCCGCCTGAGCAGCGAGGAATGCCTGCACCTGGTGTTCCTGCCCGGCTTCTCGACCAAGCAGCAGGTCACGGATATCTCCGGCCGTGGTGTCGGCATGGACGTGGTGCAGTCGCGCATCCGCGAACTGAGCGGCCAGATCCAGATCCAGTCGGAACTGGGCCGCGGCAGTCGCTTCCTGATCCGCGTGCCGCTGACCCTGGCGATCCTGCCGACCCTGCTGGTGCAGGCCGGCGAGGACGTATACGCCTTGCCGCTGGCACGCGTGATGGAAGTGCTGCACGCCCCGCGCACCTCGCTGGGCTGGTTCGATGGACGTGCCGTGCTCGACCGCCGCTCGCATACCCTGGCGCTGGTCGATCTTCGCCAGTGGCTGGATGTGACGCCGGCCGCCTCGCCGCTGCTGACCATCGTCGTGCTGCAGGCCGGTGAAGCCCGGTTCGGCCTGGTCGTGGACCAGGTGCGAGGGCGCGAGGAAGTGGTCATCAAACCCTTGCCCAAGGCGCTGCGTGGCCTGGCTGGTTATGCGGGTGCAACCTTGATCGGCGATGGTCGCATGGCCCTGATCCTGGACGTGGACGGACTGCGCTGAAGCCCGCCGGGCCATGCCCGGCGACCCGAAAACTGTGACTACCGTCTGTACACGACCTCCCGGTGTCTCAAGTCCCATTCACACAAGCCGATACCGGACCCATGGATAGACTCAGCCTCATTGGACTCTTTCTCGCCCTGGCCTCGCTGGTCGGCGGCAGCATCCTCAAGGGCGCCGGCCTGGCGTCGCTGTGGTCGCCTGCCGCGTTCGTGATCGTCATCGTCGGTACCGTCGCCGCGATCCTGCTGCACACCTCGCCGGCCGTGTTCAAGCACGCCTTCAAGATCGTGCGCTGGGTCGTGCGACCGCCGCACAGCGACCGCCGCGAACTGATCCAGCAGATTGTCGAATGGAGCAACATCGCACGCCGCCAGGGCCTGCTTGGCCTGGAAGCACAGGTGGAAGCACAGCAGGACCCGTTCCTGCGCAAGGGACTGCAGCTGCTGGTGGACGGCGTCGAGCCCGAATCAATCCGGCACATGCTGGAAATCGAACTGGGAAGCCAGGAGCACCAGGACCAGGCCGGCGCCAAGGTCTTCGAGGCGATGGGCATCTATGCGCCCACGCTGGGCATCATCGGCGCCGTGCTCGGCCTGATCGCGGTGATGAAGAATCTCGCCGACCCGAGCAAGCTCGGCCATGGCATCGCCGCCGCGTTCACCGCCACCATCTACGGCATCGCCTCGGCCAACCTGCTGTTCCTGCCGATCGCCGCCAAGCTCAAGAGTGTGATCTCGCACAACACCCGTGATCGCGAAATGGTCATCGAAGGCCTGATTTCGATCGCCCAGGGCGAGAACCCGCGCAACATCGAAACCAACCTCTCCGGCTTCCTGCACTGACATGGCCCGCCGCAAGCACCACGAAGAGCACGCCAACCATGAAGCATGGGCAATCCCCTATGCCGACCTGATGACGCTGCTGCTCGCCTTCTTCGTGGTCATGTACGCGATCTCCTCGGTCAACGAGGGCAAGTACCGGATCATGGCCGACGCGCTCACCGATGCCTTCGGTGGCGCGCCGCGCACCATCAATCCGGTGCAGGTCGGCAACAAGCAGGTGCAGGGCGGCGGCTGGGACAGTCCCTCAGTGATCAAGTCCGGCACCAAGATCGGGCCCTCGGCGCCTGCGCCGTCGCACGACCCGACGCTGCTGCCATCGATGGCCTCGCAGATGCGCATGCCCGTGTCGGTGCACAACCAGGAACAGATCGCGCGCGCCGAGCGCCAGCTCAGCAGCATCGCCGACCGTCTGACCGCCGCGCTGGCACCGCTGATCGACCGCGGCATGATCAGCGTGCGTCGCACCGAGCTGTGGATCGAAGTCGAGATCAACAGCGACATCCTGTTCCCGACCGGCTCGGCCGCGCTGGACGTGCACGCGCGGCAGACCCTGGCCAGCCTGGCCGACGTACTGCGCGATGTACCCAACAGCGTGCGCGTGGAAGGCCATACCGACAACGTGCCGATCGCCACCGCCACCTTCCCGTCCAACTGGGAACTGTCCGCCGGTCGCGCTGCCAGCGTGGTGCACCTGTTCGCCGACCAGGGCGTGCAGCCCTCGCGACTGGCGATGGTCGGCTACGGCCAGTTCCGCCCGCGCGAAGAAAACGACAGCGCGCAGGGTCGCAACCGCAACCGCCGGGTGATGGTCATCATCCTGGCCGATACCACCCACGCAATCGATCCGCTGGGCCAGCGCCTGAACGCCGCAACCGGCGGTGCCAACAGCACCGACACCGAACAAGCCGCCGCAACTCCGGCTACCGCCCCCACCTCCCCCATCGCACCGGTGAAGTTGCCGCCGGTGCCGGCTGGCAGCCGTGTCGGCGCCGCCGTTCCCCCGGCAATGAAGGAGTAAACCGATGCGCATCTGGGCAGTCGCCAACCAGAAGGGCGGAGTCGGCAAGACCACTACCACCCTCGCCCTCGGCCGTGGCCTGGCTGCAATGGGCCACCGCGTGCTGCTGATCGACCTCGATCCGCATGCCTCGCTCAGCCGTGCCTTCGGCGTACCGGTGGATCCACCGCCGGCCGGCGTGCTGGAACTGTTCGGTGCGCCGCCGGTCGATCTGTCCAGCCTGTGCCACGCCAGCAGCATCCACGGCCTGGACTACGTCTGTGCGCAGTCGGCGCTGGCCACGCTGGAGCGGCGCAGCGCCAACCAGCCCGGCCTCGGCCTGGCTCTGCAGAACGCGCTTGCCCGCCATCAGGGACAGCACGACTACATCCTGCTGGACTGCGCGCCGACCCTCGGCCTGCTGATGATCAATGCACTGGCTGCGGCCGACCGCCTGATCATCCCGACCCAGGCCGAACCGCTGGCGCTGCATGGACTGGACGGCATGGTCCGCACCGGCGAGATGGTCGAGCGCTCGCGGCGCCGCCCGCTGCCGATCTCGATCCTGCCGACCCTGTTCGATCGCCGCACCCGCGCTGGCAACGAGTCGCTGCGCACCATGCAGGATCGTCATGGCACACGCGTATGGGAAGACGCGATTCCGATCGACACTCGCATCAGCAATGCCGCCGGCCTGACCCTGCCGAGCGTCGGCGAGGACTACCCGGGCCGCGGCCTGGCTGCGTACCGTCGCGCCCTCAACTGGATCCTCGGCGAGGATGCCCGCGCCCTGGAGCAGGCCGCATGAACAGCACCGGCGTACTGGACGACTATCTGGACGAGCTGTTGGGCGAGGCGATCGCTGTGGCGCCACCCGTCGCGCCGCCGGGTAATGCCGGGGCACGCCCAGCGAGCACAGCGGCACCGGAACGCGAACCGACCTGGGATGACCTGCCAGCCGAAGTGATCTACGAAACTGAAGCCGTCACCGCTGCCCCTGCCGTGGACGACGCCGCGCTGGAAGCCGCCTTCGAGGCCGCCTCTGCACCGGGTAGCGCCGGGCCACGCCCTGCGAGCGCAGCGGAACCGGAGCGCGAGCCCACCTGGGACGACCTGCCGGCCGAAGTGATCTACGAGACCGAAGCCGTCGCCGCTACCCCTGCAATGGACGACGCCGCACTGCAAGCCGCTTTCGAGGCTGCCGCTACACCGGCCTCCGCCACGCAACGCGAGCCGACATGGGATGACCTGCCGGACGAAGTGATTCACGAGACCGCTCCTGCGCCGGCTGCGGCCACCGCAAAGGCCGGCCCGGAGCCGACCTGGGACGATCTGCCCGATGAAGTGATCTACGAGACCGATCCTGCCGACAGCCATCGCCTCGCCCACACCGACAGCCCCGGCCTGCAGGCCGCATTCGAGGCGGCCTCCGGTGGCGAGGACGTGGCCACGCCACCACCCGCCACGGTTGCAGCACTGGCGCCTGCACCACGCCCCACCCCTGCACCGGCTGCAGCAGCACCGCCACCGCGCGTGGCGGTAGACGCTCCCGCTGGCAATCGACCTGGCACCTGGCAGGAACTGCAGGCGCAGGCACACCGCCCGGCCAGCAGCCCGCATCCGCAGAACCGCCGCGCCGGCGAGCGCACCTCGCGCTGGCTGCGCCTGCGTTGTGGTGCCCAGGCCTATGCACTGGAACTGCTGAAGGTGCAGGAAGTGGTCCTGCCGGTACCGTTGCTGCCTTTGCGCGGTACCGCCCCGGCCATGCTGGGGATAATGAACCTGCGCGGCCAGGTGGTGCCGGTAATGGACCTGGGCCTGCACCTGGGTGCAACCGCTGCCGAGGACGACGCACAGACCCGCATCGTGGTGCTGGAGGAAAACGGCGAGACCATCGGCCTGCGCGTGTCGGCCGTGGAAGACGTCGCCAACCTCACCGATTCGCAGATCGAGCCGCCTGATACGGCGCGCATCTGCCAGATTTCCAATGATCTGTTCCGTGGCGTTGCCCGGGTCAGCCAGCGGCCGATGATCCTGCTCGATGCCACGCAGCTGTTGAGCTGAGTCGGCGTTCCGCGCCGCCGCGTTGCCTGTCGGGGACGGCAGGTGCCGATGCGCAGCATTGGCATCTCCCGCCCCCGAACAGCACCGCATCGACGCACCGCGTCGATTCCTCTAAAGAACCCCGCCGGGGTGCCGTTATGGATCACGGAACCGTTTGTCCGGAGCAACCATGAGCATTGTCGAACTGGGTGAGGATCTCGGCATCGAGAGCAGCACCGAGCTCAAGAACCGCCTTTCGCCGTTGGTGGCAGAGGCAGGCGAGCTGACCCTGGATGCGAGCCAGGTCACCCGCATCCACACGGCCGCCGTGCAGGTGCTGTGTGCGTTCGTGCAGGCGCGCCGCGAGGCAGGCCTCGGCACCGGCTTCCACGGCTGCACCGCAACCTTCCGTGACGCCGCACGCCTGCTTGGCGTCACCCAGGCCCTGGGCCTGGACGCAACCCATGACAACCTGAAATCTGTGGAGAACGCTGCATGAGCGCACGTATCTTGGTGGTGGACGATTCGGCGTCGATGCGCCAGATGGTTTCCTTCGCCCTCACCTCGGCCGGTTTTGCCGTCGAAGAAGCCGAAGACGGCGCGGTCGCGCTCGGTCGCGCAAAGGGCCAGCGCTTCAATGCGGTGGTCACCGACGTCAACATGCCGAACATGGACGGCATCGCGCTGATCCGCGAACTGCGCCAGCTGCCGGACTACAAGTTCACCCCGCTGCTGATGCTCACCACCGAATCGGCCGCGGACAAGAAGTCCGAAGGCAAGGCCGCCGGTGCCACCGGCTGGCTGGTCAAGCCGTTCAATCCCGAGCAGCTCGTCGCCACCGTGCAGAAAGTGCTGGGCTGATCGCCCCGCACTGCTCCCCCTCTTCGCTTCCGGATCGCCACTGCCATGAGCATGGACCTGCAACGCTTCCACGCCACCTTCTTCGAGGAGAGCCGCGAAGGCCTCGACGCGATGGAGGCTGGCCTGCTGGCCCTGGAATCGGGGCAACAGGACGCGGAGATCATCAATTCGGTGTTCCGCGCTGCCCACTCGATCAAGGGCGGCGCCGGCACCTTCGGCTTCGATGCGATTGCCGGCCTGACCCACGTGCTGGAAACGCTGCTCGATGAGCTGCGTGCAGGCAAGCGGGCGCTGGAAGGCCACGCTGTCGACGCCATGCTGTCTTCGGTGGACGTGCTGCGCGCCCTGCTGCGCGAAGCCGAACACGGCCAGGCCGCCGATCCCGCCGCTGTCGCCGCGGTGAAGGCGCGCCTGGAAGCAGTTCTTTCCGGACAAGCCGCAGCTGCCGCCCCGGCCGCCCCGGCTGCCAAGGTGGACGACACGCCGGAAGCCTGGCAGATCGGCTTCACCCCGGCACCGTCGCTGTTCATGAGCGGCAACGATCCACTGCGCATCATCCGCGAACTGGAACACCTCGGTTCGCTGCAGGTGGCTGCGCGCATGGAACGCCTGCCCGGCTTCGCCCAGCTCGACCCGCTCGAGGCTCATCTGGCGTGGGATCTCGGACTGGTCGGCAAAGTGCCGCGCAGCAAGATTGAAGACACCTTCGCCTGGGTACTGGACGACTGCGAGCTGGACATCCGTCCGGCCGCACCGCCGAGCCTGGCCACGCAGGCCCCGACCGCATCCGCTGCTACCCCTTCCACAGCTGTTGCTGCACCGGCCGTGGCCACCACTCCTGCCGCCAGCGGTGGTGGCGGCCAGGAAGCGGAAACCTCGATCCGCGTCAGCGTCGACAAGGTCGATGCGCTGATCAACCTGGTCGGCGAACTGGTCATCACCCAGGCCATGCTCAAGCAGGTCTCGCACGCACTGGACCCGGTCCACGCCGAGAGCCTGTTCGCCGGCCTGGACCAGCTTGAACGCAACACCCGCGACCTGCAGGAAGCGGTGATCGGCGTGCGCATGCTGCCGGTCGATGCAGTGTTCCGCCGCTTCCCGCGCCTGGTCCGCGACCTCTCCGGCCGCCTCGGCAAGCAGGTCCGCCTGCGCACCGTCGGCGAAGGCACCGAGCTGGACAAGGGCCTGATCGAGAAGATCGCCGATCCGCTGGTCCACCTGGTGCGCAACTCGATCGACCACGGCCTGGAAATGCCGGACGTGCGACGTGATGCGGGCAAGGACGAGACCGGCACGATCACCCTGGCGGCATCGCACCAGGGCGGCCACATCGTCATCGAAGTCAGCGACGACGGCCGCGGCCTGGACCGTGCCAAGATCCTCGCCAAGGCCAGCGAGCGCGGCCTGGCCGTACCGGACAACCCGACCGATTCGCAGGTCTGGGACCTGATCTTCCAGCCCGGCTTCTCAACTGCAGACGCGGTCACCGACCTGTCCGGCCGCGGCGTCGGCATGGATGTGGTCCGTCGCAACATCCAGGCGCTGGGTGGCGAAGTGCAGATCGAAAGCGGCCTCGGTACCGGTACTCGCACACTGATCCGCCTGCCGCTGACACTGGCCATCCTTGATGGCATGACCGTGGCGGTGGCCGGCGAAACCCTGATCCTGCCGCTGGCGTACGTGCTGGAGGCACTGCAGCCGCAGCCCGAGGACATCCGCAGCATGGCCGGCGAAGGCCGTGTGCTGCGCGTGCGTGGCGAATACCTGCCGATCCTGTCGCTGAGCGAGTACTACGGCTACGGCAACCGCGCTCCCGGCAGCGAATCGTTGGTGGTGGTGGTCGAAGGCGATGGCCAGAAGATCGCACTGGAAGTCGACGAGCTGGTCGGCCAGCAGCAGGTGGTGGTGAAGAACATCGAGAACAACTATCGCCGCATCGGCGGGGTGTCCGGTGCAACCATCCTCGGCGATGGCCGCGTGGCCCTGATCGTCGACATCGGTGGCCTCGTGCGCTCGCTGCGGATGCCGCAGGCCGCCTGATCCCCACCGCATGCGTGCACTGAACCGCCGCCCTTCGGGGCGGCGGTTTTTCTTTGCGCGTGCGCCGGCCATGTGTGGCTGGGGTCAGATCCCTCTTCTTTGAAAAGGGATCTGACCCCAATCCGCCCCCGAACCCATTCCGTGAACTTCGTCGCCGCACTGGTTTCGTTCGCAACCACGCCACCGAAGCGCAAGCCGCGCCGCCGCAGCACTTTCGCGCCGTCATCCCTACGCAACCGAATGTGATCTGCGTCCATAAAGTCCGCCCGCAGCACGCCGCTATCTCGCTTTGACGGCCGTCACCGAACCCCCACCGGGCACCACCGTTCGCTCTGCAACCACCCCCAGCCGACGCAACGACGCCGGCATCCTGCCCACCTGGAGCACCCTGCATGAAGTGGTTCCAAGATCTGCCCATCGCCCGCAAGCTGGCGGTGGGGTTCACCCTCACCACCTTGATGACCCTCGTCCTCGGTGCATTCGCGCTGCTGCGGCTCAACGAGGCCAACAAGCAACTGGGCGAGATGGCCAGCAACGATATTCCCTCGGTGCAGCACCTCGGCGAGGCACGCTCGCAACTGGGCGAATTCCGCACCTACGAGCTGGCGCTGCTCAGCATGCTCGACCAGCCGGACAAGGTGGCCGACTACTACAAGCGCATGGACGACACCGCCAAGGCCGTGCACGACGAACTGGCCGCCTACTCGGCACTGCCCGCACTGGCCAAGGAGCGCGAACTGTATGGCGCAGCCAACGTGCAGCTGGACCGCTACTTCGCCGCCAACAAGGCCATGCGCGAAGCGGTCGCCGCTGGCGATGGCGCTTTGGCGCGGCAGATCTCCGACGAACAGTCGCGGCCGGCACGCCGTGACCTGTTCGCTGCGATGAAGACCCTCGGCACCCACATCGCCGGCCTGATGGATGCCAAGATCGCCGATGCCAATGCCACCCACCGCACCAGCATGATCGCCATCATCGGCTGCATCGTGCTGCTGTCGCTGGTGGCCGCCGCGCTGGCCATGGTCATCTCGCGCGCTGTCACAGGTCCGCTGGGCAAGGCCGTGCACGCGATCCAGGCCGTCGCCCGTGGTGATCTCAGTGTCAGCACGCAGGCCACCAGCAAGGACGAAGCCGGCAAGATGCTGGCCGCCACGGCCGAGATGACCTCGATGCTGCGCCGCTTCTCCGAGCAGACCCAGTTGATGGCGCAGATGCATGCCGGTCCGGATATCAGCCACCGCATCCCGGAGGACTTCCCGGGCGTGTATGGCCAGCTGGCCGGCGGCATCAACACGGTGATCTTCGAACACCTGGATGCGATCCGCGATGCCATCGACGTGCTCAACCAGTACGCGATCGGCAATCTTGCACCGGACGCACGCCGCCTGCCGGGCAGCCGCGCGATCCTGCACGAGTCGATGGATGCCGCCAAGGCCAGCCTGCTCGCGATCAACACCCAGATCCAGCAGCTGGCCGCCGCTGCAGCAGCCGGCGATTTCAGCCAGCGCGGCGATGCCCAGCGCTTCCAGCATGACTTCAAGGTCATGATCGAGCAGCTGAACACCATGATGCAGGTGGCCGACGGCAATCTGGGCCAGTTGTCGCAGCTGCTGCAATCGATCGCTGCCGGCGACCTGACCGCACGCATGGATGGGCAGTTCAATGGTGTGTTCGCACGCATGCGTGACGACGCCAACACCACCGTCGCGCAGCTGACCCAGATCGTCGGCCAGATCCAGGCCAGCGCCTCCAGCATCACCCTCGCCGCCGGCGAGATCGCCTCGGGCAACAGCGACCTGTCGCGCCGCACCGAACAGCAGGCAGCCAATCTGGAAGAAACCGCCGCCTCGATGGAGGAGCTGACCTCGACCGTTCGCCAGAACGCCGAGCATGCCCGCCAGGCCAACCAGCTGGCGATCGGCGCGCACGGCGTGGCCTCGCAGGGCGGCGACGTGGTCGGCCAGGTGGTGACCACCATGTCGGCCATTGAAGCCTCCTCGAAGAAGATCGCCGAGATCATCTCGGTCATCGACGGCATTTCGTTCCAGACCAACATCCTGGCGCTGAACGCCGCGGTGGAAGCCGCACGCGCTGGTGAACAGGGCCGTGGCTTCGCCGTGGTCGCCAGCGAGGTGCGCACCCTCGCCCAGCGCTCCGCCGCCGCCGCGAAGGAGATCAAGGGCCTGATCGATGACTCGGTCGGCAAGGTCGCCGAAGGCTCCAGTCTGGTCCACCAGGCCGGCAGCACCATGGGCGAGATCGTCGCTTCGGTGCAGCGCGTGACCGACATCATGGCCGAGATCTCCGCAGCGTCGCAGGAGCAGTCGGCCGGCATCGAGCAGGTCAACCAGACCGTGGTGCAGATGGACGAAACCACCCAGCAGAACGCCGCACTGGTAGAGGAAGCCACCGCCGCAGCACGCGCGATGGAAGACCAGGCCGTGCAGCTGGGCGAAGCGGTTGCCCGCTTCCGCTTGGCCTCGCAAGGTTCGACGGCTTCGACGGTGCGCCTGGCCACGGCACCGGTTCCGCGCCAGGTGGCGACCGCTGCGCCGGCTGCCAAGCGCGCACTGCGTGCGTCGGCGGCACAGCCGGTACTGGCCGCCGAGGGCGACTGGCAGGAGTTCTGAGGTAACGGGGTCGGATCCCTTTCCCGAGGGAAAGGGATCCGACCCCTCGCACGTGGAAAGTGATGCAACTCTCACTTCATAATCCTGCACAGTGGCCGATATCCCCATCGAGCCACGCGCCAACGCGTGCTGGCGCCCGCCCTTGACCGTAGATTCCATGTCCGACGGCAACGACACTGCAGTGCACGATGTCCACGCGGCCGACGCCGCTGACGAACGTTTCCTGGTCCGCAACCCGCGCCAGCTGCGGCAGTTGCTGCGATCGCTGATCGACCAGCGATCACTGATCAATGCGCATATCGACGGCCGCGACCGATCGTTCCCGACTGCGCTGCTTGAGCTCGATGAAGACGAGGACACCCTGCTGCTCGATGGCAGTCCGCAGGAAGCGTCCAACCGCGCCGCCGAGCAGGCCGACCACCTTCTGTGCTTCGCCCAGCTTGAACGCGTGCTGGTGCGCTTCCGGCTGCAGGCACTGCAGCGCGTGGACAATGACGGCCACGTGGCATTCCGCGCCCCGCTGCCGGACGAGCTGGTACACCTGCAACGGCGCGAACTGTACCGGCTGGAAACCCCGGTCACCGACTCGCCGCAGCTGCAGCTGCCCTGCGGAGAAGACCGCAGCGGTACGCTGTCAATGCGGGTGGTTGATATCAGTGGCGGCGGCCTGGCCGTGGTCGTGCCCACCGACTGCGCGGTGTTCAGCCTGCAGAAGCGCTACCCGGCCCTACTCTCACTGCCGGACGGCCCGGACCTGGAGATCGAACTGGTGGTCTGCAACCTGCTGCCACAGCGCCAGCCCAACGGCATCGAGGTCAAGCGCGTGGGCATGCGTTTCGACGGCCTGCCGCGTGGCGGCGACAGCGCCATCCAGCGCTACATCTTCCGCATTGACCGCCAGCGCAAGGCGCGCCGCAACGGCGAACTGTAGGGCAACACCGGCGCGCATGCCGGGGTCAGATCCCTTTTCCCTGAAAAGGGATCTGTCTCCTTCCCCGGGAGTGCCGGATACCTAAAGTCCCCCACCAAGGGGCCGATATCGAGCCTGACACCGGGACTTCCGGCAGAACCAGGACCCCTCGATGAACGACAAGACCAGCACCACCGCCAGCGCCGGTGGCGAATTCCTCAGCTTCACCCTCGGTGCCGAGCACTACGGCGTGGACATCCTCAAGGTGCAGGAAATCCGCGGCTACGACGCGGTCACCCGCGTACCGGATGCACCGGACTACATCAAGGGTGTGATCAACCTGCGCGGCACCATCGTGCCGGTCATCGACCTGCGCCTGAAGCTGCGCCTGGACAATGCCCGCTACGACGCCTTCACCGTGATGATCGTGCTGAACGTCGAAGACCGTGTGGTCGGCATCGTCGTGGACAGCGTCTCCGACGTGATCCCGCTGTCTGCCGAGCAGATCCGCCCGACCCCGGAATTCGGCGCTGCCGTCGATACCCGCTTCATTTCCGGCATCGGCACCCAGGATGACCGCATGTTGATCCTGCTGGACATCGAGACCCTTCTCGACAGTGCCGACATGGGCCAGGCCAGCCTGGTCGAAGACGCCGCCGCCTGAACCAGCGGACCTGCTTCACGTTCTGGTCACAAAACCCTTCAGTTCCCCGCGGCAGTGCCGATAGGGGGACAGAAGCCGGCCGCGCAGGAGCGCGCAGGACCGGAACGACCATCACCATCCCCGGAGATACACCTCGATGAAGTCCCTGCTTGCGTTCGTTTCGGCCGCTGTCCTGGCCACCACTGCCACCTCCGCTTTCGCCCAGTCGGCCGACATGATCCCGCCGGAAATGGCACCGCGTTCGGTCGGCAAGGACGGCATGGTCTGTGGCAAGGTCGAAAAGGCCCGCTACGCAGAAGGTTCCGAAGGCCAGCCGACCTTCCTGTACATGGGCGGCGCATTCCCGCGCCACACCTTCTCGGCGCGCATCGCCGGCGAGAACCGCGGCAAGTTCTCCTTCCCGCTGGAAACCCTGGAAGGCAAGACCGTGTGCGTGATCGGCAAGATCCAGCGCGATGCCTCGCGTGCTGAAATCGAAGTCAGCTCGCCGGCAAGCCTGAAGCTGGCCAACATCAAGTAATCCGCCGTTCGTCGAACCACGCCGGACCTGGTGCCGGCGTGGTTTCTGCTGCAACCGGGCCCGATGCCCGGACGCGTCTGCCTTAGGAGATCGCAACGCCCATGCCGTGGATCAACAACCTGAAACTGATGCCGAAGCTGATGCTGACCTTCGGCGTTCTCCTGCTGGTGATGCTGCTGCAGGGCATCGTCGCCTACCGTGGCCTGCACTCGCTGAACAACGTCACCACCGAGCTGGCCGGTTCGCGCATGGAGAGCATCCGCATGGCCGGCGAGATGCGAGGCATGCTCGGCGAGTACCGCAACGCCGCCTACCAGCAGCTGATCCGCGCAAGCGACGACGTCAAGGCAGATGCCCGCAAGCAGTCCACTGAACTGCGCGAAAGCATGGACAAGTCGATCAAGGGCTATCCGGCGCTGGTCGACAACCCGCAGCAGAAGAAACTGTTCGATACCTTCGCCAAGGAATGGAAGGAGGCACTGACCTCCTATGACAGCGTCACCGAGATGCTGGAGCTGGACCTGCCCGACGATGCGATCGATACCTTCGTCGGCGAGACCCGCGCCAAGCACCGCAAGGCCGGCGCTGCACTGGAAGCATTGATTGCCGAAGACAACCGCCTCGCCCGCGCATCGCGCGATGAGGCCGAATCAACCTACGCCGCCTCGGCCGTGCTGACCGTGATCGCCCTGCTGGGCGGTGCTGCGCTTGGCCTGGTGCTGGTCTGGCTGTTCGCCCGCGCCCTGGTCGGCAGCGTGCGTGGCGCCGTCTCGGTTGCCAACGATGTGGCCGGTGGCAAGCTTGATGGCCATATCGATGTCAGCCGCAAGGACGAAGTCGGCGAGCTGATGCAGGCCATGCAGCGCATGCAGCGCGACCTGCGCGAGCGCACCGAAACCGACCAGGCCATCGCCCGCGAGAACCTGCGCATCCGCACCGCGCTGGACTACAGCTCGACCGGCGTGTACCTGACCGACACCAGCAACACCATCGTCTACAGCAATCGCGCCCTGCAGCAGACCCTGACCCAGTACCAGGACGAGGTCCGCCGCGACCTGCCGGACTTCGATGCGCAGGCCTCGCTGGTCGGCAAACCGGTCACCGTGCTCGAGCACCGTGGCGAGATGGATCAGACTCTGTTGGGCAACCTGAAGGCGCACGGCGTTGCCCGTCGTCCGATGCAGTACGGCGACGCCCAGTTCGCGCAGGTGGTGTCGACCATCCGCAACGAAGGCGGCGATACCGTTGGCTACGTAGTGGAGTGGCGGGACCGCACCCAGGAAGCGCAGGTCGAAGCCGAAGTGGCGCGGGTGATTGCCCAGGCTGCGGCCGGCGACCTGTCCGGCCGCATCGACGCCAACGACAAGGAAGGCTTCTTCCTGCAGCTGGCCCAGCAGATCAACGGCCTGCTCGACGCCAATGCCGGCAGCATCGAACAGATCTCCGGCCTGCTCGCCGCGCTGTCGCAGGGTGATCTGACCGTGCGCATGCACGGCGATTACCAGGGCGTGTTCGCCCGCATGCGCGATGATGCCAACGCCACCGCTGCGCAGCTGAGCGAGATCGTCACCCGCATCAAGCAGTCCAGCCGTGCGATCAGCTCGGCCGCCGGCGAAATCGCCTCGGGCAACAGCGATCTGTCGCGCCGCACCGAGCAGCAGGCCGCCAACCTGGAAGAAACCGCTGCCTCGATGGAGGAGCTGACCTCGACCGTTCGCCAGAACGCCGAGCATGCACGCCAGGCCAACCAGCTGGCCATCGGCGCACATGGCGTGGCCTCGCAGGGCGGCGACGTGGTCGGCCAGGTGGTCACCACGATGTCGGCCATCCAGGCCTCGTCGAAGAAGATCGCCGAGATCATCTCGGTCATCGACGGCATCGCCTTCCAGACCAACATCCTGGCGCTGAACGCTGCCGTGGAGGCCGCACGTGCCGGCGAACAGGGGCGCGGTTTCGCCGTGGTCGCCAGCGAAGTGCGCACCCTCGCCCAGCGCTCGGCCGCTGCCGCAAAGGAGATCAAGGGCCTGATCGACGACTCTGTCGGCAAGGTCAACGACGGCTCGGCGCTGGTGCACAAGGCCGGCGCGACCATGGGCGAGATCGTCGCTTCGGTGCAGCGCGTGACCGACATCATGGCCGAGATCTCCGCAGCGTCGCAGGAGCAGTCGGCCGGCATCGAGCAGGTCAACCAGACCGTGGTGCAGATGGACGAGACCACCCAGCAGAACGCCGCGCTGGTGGAAGAAGCCACCGCCGCCGCACGTGCGATGGAAGAACAGGCCGGGCACCTCAGCGAGGCCGTGTCGATCTTCGTGGTCGACGAAGCCGAGGTCGTGGCCGCTCCGCGCAAGGCAGTTGCAGCGCCGGCACCACGTGCCGCCGCACCGGTCGCACCGGCTGCGGTCGCCCCACCGGCCCGACGCACTGCAGGCGGCCGCCCGATGGCCACCGAACTGGCTGACGGGGACTGGCAGGAATTCTGATGCCCGCCTGACCTGACGCACGAGAACGCCCTGGCCCTGCGCTGGGGCGTTTTCGTTTACGGGGTATCTGGATATCAGCCAACGGCGGAGCCCCTCGGGGTGGTCGCGGAGAGCGGCGGATTTCCTTCGTTTGGGCCGGGAGGATGGGTTGCGCAGGGGACGCTGCAAGTACGTCCATGTAAGCTCGGTCGCCGTATCCATGCGGCTCACGCCCCTGCGCAACCCACCCTCCCGGCCAGGGACACTTTCCGTGCGCGTCCACCCCGGATTGAAAAGAAAAGAGCAAAAAGCAAAAGCCAGGTCGCGTCCGGGGCCAGATCCGTTTTCCTGCGGAAAACGGATCTGCCCCCTCTTTCCACTTGGAAACCCAACGCTCTTGCCGTCCGCCGAAGTGAAGCCCTGGCGGGCCGGGTCGGGGTGGGCAGGCAGGACCGTTGGCGCCATGGATGGCGCCATCGAGCCCCCATGGATGGGTTCACGGCATGTCCTGCCTGCCCACCCCGACCCGGCCAACCCGTAGCACCCCCTCGCCATGACCTGCCGTTGCCGTTGCTGTTGCTGTTGCTGTTGCTTCAAAACCAGCCTGCCGCAGGCAGCGCCGCAGCCGCCGCTGCAAGGAAACCTGAATACGTTCGGACACTGCACCTCAATCCCCCGCCCCCGCGGCCGATAACGGGGTTGTCACGGCGTATCACGTCGCGACCGGCTCGGCGCCGCCCGCCTGCTTCAACCTGGTCCTGCTCGATGAATCTCCTGCATCGCTGGCAACACTACTTCAGCAACCTCTCCGTCCGGCGCAAGCTCAACCTGCTGACGCTGCTCATCGCGCTCGGCGTGATCGCGCTGTCGGTGATCGCCGCCCGCATGCAGTACCTGGACCTGACCGAGACCCGCAAGACTGCGCTGAAGACCCAGGTCGAACTGAGCGACGGCATCCTCCAGCACTACCATCGCCTGGCCGGTACCGGCGAGCTCAGCGAGGAAGCTGCCAAGGCCGCCGCCCTGCAGGCGCTGGAAGTGATGCGCGCCGAGAACGACACCTATTACTACAACGTCTACGACACCGGCTATCGCCTGCTGATGCACCCGTTCCGCAAGGACCTGGTCGGCAAGGAAATGAAGGACTTCCGCACCGACGACGGCGTGCGCATCTACTACGACCAGGTCGAGGCGGCCAAGGCCGGCGGCGGCTTCGTCAACTACCGCTGGGCCAAGCCGGGCAACAAGGGTGACGTCGAGAAGGTGGCCTACGCCAGCCTGTTCGCACCCTGGAACTGGGTGATCAGCAGCGGCGTCTACATGGATGACGTTCAGAAGCAGGCGCTGGTGTTCACCGCCATCATGGCGCTCTCCGGCGGCGTGCTGGTGCTGATCGTACTGGCCCTGAGCTGGGTCATCGGCAACCGCATCGCCGTGCCGTTGAAGCAGGCCACCGCCGTCGCCGAAGGCATCGCCGCCGGCAAGCTCGACAGCCATATCGGCCCGCAGCCGCATGATGAAACCGGCCGCCTGCTGGAAGCGATGGCCGGCATGCAGCAGCAGCTGCACGCGGTGATCGGCGGCCAGCGCGAAATGGCCCGGCGCCACGATGGTGGCGAGCTGAGCTACCGCATCGATGCCAGCGCCTTCCCCGGCGAATACGGGCTGATGGTGCAGGAAACCAACGCCCTGGTCGGCGGCCATGTGCAGACCCTGCACGATGTACTGGAGGTGGTGCAGCAGTACGCTGTGGGCGATCTGAGCCGCGACATCGCGCGCTACCCCGGCGAGAAGGCCGCGATGACCACCACCGTCGACACGGTCAAGGCCAACCTCGGCCGCATCAACGCCGAGATCAAGCAACTGGCCAGTGCCGCCGCCGCAGGCGACTTCAGCCGTCGTGGCGACGCGCAGCGCTTCGATCACGATTTCCGCCTGATGCTGGAAAACCTCAACGCGATGATGGCGGTCAGCGATGACAACCTCGGCAAGCTCTCGCAGCTGCTGTCGGCCATCGCCGAAGGCGACCTGACCGCGCGTATGCATGGTGATTACCAGGGCGTGTTCGCGCGCATGCGTGACGACGCCAACACCACCGTCACCCAGCTGACCCAGATCGTCGGCCAGATCCAGGCCAGCACGTCCAGCATCACCCTCGCCGCTGGTGAGATCGCGTCGGGCAACAGCGACCTGTCGCGCCGTACCGAGCAGCAGGCCGCCAACCTGGAAGAAACCGCGGCCTCGATGGAAGAGCTGACCTCCACCGTGCGCCAGAACGCCGAGCATGCCCGCCAGGCCAACCAGCTCGCCATCGGCGCGCAGGGTGTGGCCTCGCAGGGTGGCAGCGTGGTCGGCCAGGTGGTCAACACCATGTCGGCCATTGAAGCCTCCTCGAAGAAGATCGCCGAGATCATCAGCGTCATCGACGGCATCGCCTTCCAGACCAACATCCTGGCCTTGAACGCCGCGGTGGAGGCTGCGCGTGCCGGTGAACAGGGCCGCGGCTTCGCCGTGGTCGCCAGCGAAGTGCGCACCCTCGCCCAGCGCTCGGCCGCTGCCGCCAAGGAGATCAAGGGCCTGATCGATGATTCTGTCGGCAAGGTCGCCGAAGGCTCCAGCCTGGTGCACCAGGCCGGCAGCACCATGGGCGAGATCGTCGCTTCGGTGCAGCGCGTGACCGACATCATGGCCGAGATCTCCGCAGCGTCGCAGGAGCAGTCGGCCGGCATCGAGCAGGTCAACCAGACCGTGGTGCAGATGGACGAAACCACCCAGCAGAACGCTGCGCTGGTGGAAGAAGCCACCGCTGCCGCGCGCGCGATGGAAGACCAGGCCGCGCAGCTGGCCGATGCAGTTGCGATCTTCCGCCTCGACAACCAGGTCTCGGCCGCAGTGAAGGCCGTGGCCGCCCGCATCGAGCCAGCCACCACTGCAGCGATCGCGCCGCGTCCGCAGCCCGCACCGGCACCACTGCGTCGCAGCAGCAACGCCAGCACCTTCGTCGCCAGCGACAGCGACTGGCAGGAATTCTGAGACCCACCCGCGGCGGCTTCGGCCGCCGCCTCTGCCGATGGACACGTCCCCCGTGCAAAGTCCTACTCCCATCGTCACCGGCCCGCGCGAATTCGAGTTCGCCGACCGTGATTTCCGCCGCGTCTGCGACCTGATCTACCAGCGCGTGGGCATCGCCCTCGCCCCGGCCAAGCGCGACATGGTCTATGGCCGTCTGTCGCGCCGCCTGCGCACGCTGGGCATGCGCAGCTTCCAGCAGTACCTGGACCACCTGGAACAGGAGGACGGCGATGAGTGGCAAGCGTTCACCAACGCCCTGACCACCAACCTGACTTCATTCTTCCGTGAGCCGCACCACTTCGACAAGCTGCGCGAAGAACTGCAGCAGCGCGCCAGCCGTGCGCCGCTGCTGCTGTGGTCCTGCGCCGCCTCCACCGGCGAAGAACCCTACTCGATGGCGATTACCGCCTGCGAGGCCTTCGGTACGCTGAAGCCGCCGGTGCGCATCGTCGCCACCGATGTCGATACCCAGGTACTGGCCACCGCCGGCCGTGGCGTCTACAACATCGATCGCGTCAGCAGCCTCGATCCGGACCTGCGCCGCCGCTACTTCCAGCGCGGCAGCGGCCCCAACGAGGGCCAATGCCGGGTGCTGCCGGCGCTGCGCGATCTGATCGAGTTCCGTCCGCTGAACCTGCTCGCGCCGCGCTACGACGTCGGTGGCCCGTTCGATGCGCTGTTCTGCCGCAACGTGATGATCTACTTCGACAAGCCGACCCAGCGCGCGATCCTGGGCCGGCTGGTGCAGCACCTGTCCGACGATGGCCTGCTCTACACCGGGCACTCGGAGAACTACCTGCACGCCGCCGACCTGATCCAGCCCTGCGGACGCACCCTGTACCGCCGTGCGGCAAAGGCAGGCGCATGAACGCATCGCTGCGTACCGACGATGTGATGCGTTATCAGGACGCGCGCTTCAAGACCATTGCAGCCAAGCTGCTGCCGACCCAGTATCTGGTGGTCGACGACACCACCGCGCTGACCACTACGCTCGGCTCCTGCGTGGCCGCCTGCCTGCGCGACCCGGTGCTGAAGATCGGCGGCATGAACCATTTCCTGCTGCCCGAGGGCAATGCCGGCGACGGCGCGCCCGCGCGCTACGGCAGTTACGCGATGGAACTGCTGATCAACGACATGCTCAAGCGCGGCGCGCACCGCAAGCGCATCGAGGCCAAGGTGTTCGGCGGCGCCAACGTGCTCAAGGGTTTCACCAGCAATCCGGTCGGCACCCGCAACGCCGAGTTCGTGCGCCAGTACCTGCAGGCCGAGCACATTCCGATCATCGCCGAGGACCTGTGCGGCATCCATCCGCGCAAGATCTGGTTCTTCGCCGATACCGGCCGCGTGGTGGTGCAGCGCCTGCCACACGCACACGAAGCCGAAGTAGCCGCGACCGAATCGGCCGTGCGTGCACGCCTGTCCAAGACCCCGGTCACCGGTGGCGTGGAGCTGTTCGAATGACGCTCACCGGCAACGCCCCCTGCCGGGTCCTGATCGTCGACGACTCCGCCGTGGTGCGCCAGATGCTCACCGAGATACTGTCCAGCGATCCATCCATCGACGTGGTCGGCACCGCCGCCGACCCGCTGCTGGCGCGCGAGAAGATCAAGCGCCTGGCCCCGGACGTGATCACCCTGGACGTGGAAATGCCGCGCATGGACGGCCTGGCGTTCCTGGAGAACCTGATGCGCCTGCACCCGCTGCCGGTGGTGATGATCTCCTCGCTGACCGAACGTGGCGCCGACACCACGCTGCAGGCACTGGCCTTGGGTGCGGTGGATTTCGTCTCCAAGCCGAAGCTGGACGTGGCGCGCGGCCTGCAGGCCTACGCCGACGAAATCATCGCCAAGGTGAAGATGGCGGCGCGCTCGCGCGTTCGACCGCTGGTACGCGTGGCCGCACCGAAACTCACGCTGGACGCAGCCCCCGCCATGCGCCCTGCCTCACCGCAGTTCCGTACCACCGACCGCCTGATCGCGATCGGCTCGTCAGCCGGTGGCACCGAAGCCCTGCGCGTGGTGTTGGAAGGAATGCCCGCCGATGGCCCGGCCGTGGTGATGACCCAGCACCTGCCGGCCAGCTTCAGCAGCGCCTTCGCCGAACGCCTGGACCGCCACTCGGCAATGGCCGTGCGCGAGGCCAGCGACGGCGAAGCGGTGCTGCCCGGCCACGCCTACCTTCCACCCGGCGGCAAGCACCTGCGGATCATCCGCGACGGTGCGCGCTGGCGCTGCCGCGTCGACGACGGCCCTGCGGTGAACCGGCACAAGCCAGCGGTGGACGTGCTGTTCCGCTCGGTCGCGCAGAACGCCGGCGGCAACGCCATCGGTGCCATTCTCACCGGCATGGGCGATGACGGTGCACGCGGCCTGCTGGAAATGCGCCAGGCCGGCGCACCGACGCTGGTGCAGGACGAGGCCACCAGTGTGGTCTGGGGCATGCCCGGTGCAGCGTTCAAGCTGGGCGCCGCCGAGGAACAGGTGCCGCTGGAACGGATTGCCGAGCGGCTTCTCGCCCTCGCCCGCGGCTGATTGCGCGCCCCGGCTCAAGGGCTCGCGCGCGCAGTAGATCCACGCCATGCGTGGATGCCTTTGTAGAGTCGAGCCGCGCTCGACTCATCGCGCATCGCACGAACAGCAGCCAAGCATGGACTCGGCGCTACAGGCCATCAGGCAACAAAAAAAGCGCCGGCTTTCACCGGGGTTCTTCGTTTCAACGCGCTACCCACATGTGTGCTTTGATAGCGGTATTGCACAAGGAATGCTGCACATGATCAAAGGCATATGGAAGGCCGCCCTGGCGGCCGTACTGCTTTCATTGCCACTGGCACCCGCCAGCGCCAGTGGCGATCTGTTCTACTTCGAGGCCAAGCAGGGTGATGTGTTCTTCATGCTGATGCTGGTGGGTCGCGAAGACCCCGGCGCGGTAAGCGTCAGCTGGAAAGGCGCGTCGATCCCGCCGTACCCCAACGTGCATCGCCGCTACTACATCGAATTCAACCGTGCAAAGCGCCAGGCCTACGTGCGTCCACTTGACCGTGATGGACTGCCCTGGTTCGAGATGGATGTCTCCGGTAAGCGCGGCAACGTGCTGATCGGCGGCCGTCGGTTGCAGGGCAACGCAGACTGGACCGTGCAATAGCGGAAGCAGCAGACAAAAACCCCCGGCTCTCACCGGGGGTTCTTCGTTTCAACGGGATGCCGGCCAGCGGCCGGCACTACCCTCAGGCAGCGACCGTGTTGGCCACGTCCTGGTATTCCTCGATCTGGTCGAAGTTCATGTAGCGGTAGATCTCCGCGCCGCTGGCGGCGATCACGCCCACATCGGCCATGTACTCTTCCTTGGTCGGGATGCGGCCCAGACGCGAGCAGATCGCGGCCAGTTCGGCCGAACCCAGGTACACGTTGGTGTTGCGGCCCAGGCGGTTCGGGAAGTTGCGGGTCGAGGTCGACATCGCGGTGGAGCCTTCGCGGATCTGCGCCTGGTTGCCCATGCACAGCGAGCAGCCCGGCATTTCCATGCGTGCGCCGGTCGCGCCGAAGGTGCCGTACACGCCTTCCTTGGTCAGCTCGGACGCATCCATCTTGGTCGGCGGGGCCACCCACAGGCGGGTCGGCAGGTCACGCTTGCCTTCCAGCAGCTTCGCAGCCGCACGGAAGTGACCGATGTTGGTCATGCACGAACCGATGAACACTTCGTCGATCTTGGCGCCAGCGACTTCGGACAGGGTCTTCACGTCGTCCGGGTCGTTCGGGCAGGCCACGATCGGCTCGTGGATATCGGCCAGGTCGATCTCGATGACGGCGGCGTATTCGGCGTCCGCATCCGGCTCCAGCAGCTCCGGGTTGGCCAGCCACGCTTCCATCTTCTCGATACGGCGCTGCAGCGAGCGCGGATCCTGGTAACCCTCGGCAATCATCCACTTCAGCAGGGTGATGTTGCTGGTCAGGTACTCGATGATCGGTTCCTTGTTCAGGCGCACCGAGCAACCGGCAGCCGAACGCTCGGCCGAAGCGTCGGACAGCTCGAACGCCTGCTCGACCTTCAGTTCCGGCAGGCCTTCGATTTCCAGGATGCGGCCGGAGAAGATGTTCTTCTTGCCAGCCTTGGCCACAGTCAGCAGGCCCGACTTGATTGCGTACAGCGGGATCGCGTTGACCAAATCACGCAGGGTCACGCCCGGCTGCATCTTGCCCTTGAAGCGCACCAGCACCGATTCCGGCATGTCCAGCGGCATCACGCCGGTGGCAGCGGCGAAGGCCACCAGGCCCGAACCGGCCGGGAACGAAATGCCCACCGGGAAACGGGTGTGCGAGTCACCACCGGTACCGACGGTATCCGGCAGCAGCATGCGGTTGAGCCAGCTGTGGATCACGCCGTCGCCCGGACGCAGCGAGACGCCGCCACGGGTGGAGATGAACTCCGGCAGGGTGTGGTGGGTCTTCACGTCCACCGGCTTCGGGTACGCAGCGGTGTGGCAGAACGACTGCATCACCAGGTCGGCCGAGAAGCCCAGGCAGGCCAGGTCCTTCAGCTCGTCGCGGGTCATCGGGCCGGTGGTGTCCTGCGAACCGACCGAGGTCATCTTCGGTTCGCAGTAGGTGCCCGGGCGCATGCCCTGGCCTTCCGGCAGGCCACAGGCGCGGCCGACCATCTTCTGCGCCAGCGAGAAGCCCTTGCCGGTGTCGACCGGCTGCACCGGCAGGCGGAACAGGTCGGTCGGGGCCAGGCCCAGCGCCTCGCGCGCCTTACCGGTCAGGCCGCGACCGATGATCAGCGGAATGCGGCCACCGGCACGCACTTCGTCGAACAGCACTTCGGACTTGACCTGGAACTCGGCGATCACTTCACCGTTCTTCAGCGCCTTGCCTTCGTACGGACGCAGCTCGACCACATCGCCGTGCTCCATCTTCGACACGTCCAGCTCGATCGGCAGTGCGCCGGCATCTTCCATGGTGTTGTAGAAGATCGGAGCGATCTTCGAACCCAGGCAGACGCCACCGGCGCGCTTGTTCGGGATGAACGGAATGTCATCGCCGGTCCACCACAGCACGCTGTTGGTAGCCGACTTGCGCGAGGAACCGGTGCCGACCACGTCGCCGACGTAGGCAACCAGGTGGCCCTTGTCCTTCAGCGACAGGATCTGCTGGATCGGGCCGCGCTTGCCGTCTTCTTCCGGGGTGAACGGCGCATCGTCGCGCTTGTTCTTCAGCATCGCCAGGGCGTGCATCGGAATGTCCGGGCGGGTGGTCGCGTCCGGTGCCGGCGACAGGTCGTCGGTGTTGGTCTCGCCTGGCACCTTGAACACGGTGACGGTCAGGCTCTGCGGCACTTCCGGGTTGCTGGTGAACCACTCGGCATCGGCCCAGCTCTGCAGCACGGACTGGGCGTTGGCATTGCCGGCCTTGGCCTTTTCCTGCACGTCATGGAACGCATCGAACACCAGCAGGGTCTTCTTCAGGCCGTTGGCGGCGATGGTGCCGACGCTGGCGTCGTCCAACAGCTGCACCAGCGGCGCAACGTTGTAGCCGCCGAGCATGGTGCCCAGCAGTTCGGTGGCGCGCTCACGGCTGATCAGCGGGTTCTGCTCGCTGCCCAGTGCGATCGCCGCCAGGTACGAGGCCTTGACCTTGGCCGCGTCATCGACGCCGGCCGGCACGCGGTGGGTCAGCAGGTCGAGCAGGAACTCGGCCTCGCCCTGCGGCGGGTTCTTCAGCAGTTCGATGACATCGGCCGTCTGCTGCGCGCTCAGCGGCAGCGGCGGGATGCCAAGCGCAGCGCGCTCGGCGACGTGGTGGCGGTAGGCTTCCAACATGACAACTCCCGGGTAATGCGTAGGTTGAAAAAAAGTGGGCTCAGGCTTGCGGCACGATCAGCTTCAGGCCCTTGAAGTAGTCGCGGTAAAACGTATCGTTCCAGGTGATCAGGCCGTCGCACTGCAACAGTGCGTGGGCGCCGACCATGAATTCATCCAGGCTGCGGCGGCTGCCGCTGCGCTGGCGGTGGCGACGGTGCATCTCGCCGGCGCGCAGCGCCGACTTGGCTTCCATCGGGTTGAAGTGCACGCCCATTTCTTCCAGCGCTTCGAGCACCTCGGCGCCGCCACGCAGCGATGCGCAGACCTCGGCCAGGGTCGCGCCGCAGACCACCACACGGCCGCCGACCAGGCTCTGCCTGAGGATGGCTTCCACGGCATCGGCCTGCGGACCATTGCTGAGCAGCTCGACCAGCACCGGTGAATCGACGGCGATCATCACGACTTATTCCTCGTCACGCACCGCGCGTACGGCCGCGTCGGACGATTCGAAGCCGTCCAGCGCGAACTTGCCGCGCGCCCGTGAAATGGCATCGTCAACACTCTTGCGCAGGATGATGCGGCTGCCGTCCAGTTCGACCTTCAGCAGCGTGCCCTTGGTCAGGCCGAGGGCATCACGCACCGCCTTGGGAAGGGTGATCTGTCCGCGTTCTGCAACAGTGGCTTCCATCGGTAGGCCCTCCAGAGTATGCACAAATTATACATACTTCCCCGGGCATACTTCCACCCTGAACAGGACCGGCACCCCGCCAGCCCTTGCCTCGCAAAGGATCGGCCACAAACGTGACATACGCCATACACCTTCCCCTGTAGTCTGGAACCGATGCCGCAGGCCGGAACCCGGCCCGGATGAATCCATTCAGTCTGGGGTTCATACTGGGACCACCGGGGCCGTCAGGCCCACGGCGACCGCAAGCAGGTCCGCCCATGCGCGGGCCACTGCAAGCCATCCGCAAGAAGGAGTTACCCCGCATGAGCGATTCGTTCTCCACCCGCAGCCAGCTGAACGTCGGCGGCAAGACCTACGACTACTTCAGCCTGCCCACGCTGGGCCAGCGCTTCGATATCTCCCACCTGCCCTACTCGATGAAGATCCTGCTGGAGAACCTGCTCCGGCACGAGGACGGCGGCATCACCGTCGGCAAGGACCACATCGAAGCCGTGGCCCGCTGGAACCCGGCGGCCGAGCCAGACACCGAGATCGCCTTCATGCCGGCGCGCGTGGTCCTGCAGGACTTCACCGGCGTGCCCTGCGTGGTCGACCTGGCCGCGATGCGCGATGCGGTGGTCAAGCTCGGCGGCTCGCCTGAGCAGATCAATCCGCTGATTCCCTCCGAACTGGTCATCGACCACTCGGTGCAGGTCGATGTGTTCGGCAAGCCGGACGCGCTGGACCTCAACGGCAAGATCGAATTCCAGCGCAACCAGGAACGCTACGGCTTCCTGCGCTGGGGACAGAAGGCCTTCGACAACTTCAAGGTGGTGCCGCCCAACACTGGCATCGTCCACCAGGTGAACCTGGAGAACCTGGCCCGCGTGGTGATGACCGCGGACAAGGACGGCACGGCGGTCGCCTACCCCGATACCGTGTTCGGCACCGACAGCCACACCACCATGATCAATGGCATCGGCGTGCTCGGCTGGGGTGTGGGCGGCATCGAAGCCGAGGCCGCAATGCTCGGCCAGCCTTCGTCGATGCTGATCCCGCAGGTGGTCGGCTTCAAGCTGACCGGCAAGCTGCCCGAGGGCGCCACCGCCACCGACCTGGTGCTGACCGTCACCCAGATGCTGCGCAAGCTCGGCGTGGTCGGCAAGTTCGTCGAGTTCTACGGTGATGGCCTGCAGCATCTGCCACTGGCCGACCGCGCGACCATCGGCAACATGGCCCCCGAATACGGCGCCACCTGCGGCATCTTCCCGATCGACAACGAATCGCTGACCTACCTGCGCCTGTCCGGCCGCGGTGAAGAGCAGATCGCCCTGGTCGAAGCCTATGCCAAGGCGCAGGGCCTGTGGCACGACGCCAACAGCCCGCATGCGCAGTACAGCACCACGCTGGAACTGGACATGGGCACGGTGAAGCCCTCGCTGGCCGGTCCCAAGCGTCCGCAGGACCGCGTGCTGCTGGAAGACGTGCAGAAGAACTACCGCGACGCGCTGGTCGGCATGACCGCCAACCGCGACAAGCGCAGCGAGGATGTCTCCACCTTCGTCAATGAAGGCGGCGGCGCGGCAGTGGGCAACGAGCAGCTGGCCAAGGGCTACGCCGACATCGAGATGGATGGCAGGAAAGTGCGGCTGAAGGATGGCGCGGTGGTCATCGCCGCCATCACCTCGTGCACCAACACCTCCAACCCGGCGGTGATGATCGGTGCCGGCCTGCTGGCCCGCAACGCGGCCGCCAAGGGGCTGGACCGCAAGCCGTGGGTCAAGACCTCGCTCGGCCCAGGCTCGCGTGTGGTCACCGACTATCTTGAAAAGGCCGGCGTTCTCACCGAGCTGGAGAAGATCGGCTTCTACGTGGTGGGCTATGGCTGCACCACCTGCATCGGCAATTCCGGCCCGCTGCCGACCGAAGTCAGTGCCGGCATCGCCAGTGGCGACCTGGTGGTGACCTCGGTGCTGTCGGGCAACCGCAACTTCGAGGGCCGCGTGCACCCCGAAGTGAAGATGAACTACCTGGCCAGCCCGCCGCTGGTGGTGGCCTACGCCATCGCCGGCACCACCGACATCGACCTGACCACCGAGCCGCTGGGCACGGGCAGCGATGGTCAGCCGGTGTACCTGCGCGACATCTGGCCGAGCAACAAGGAGATCGGCGACGTCATCGCCGCCACCGTCGGCCCGGAGATGTTCAAGCAGAACTACGCCGACGTGTTCAAGGGCGATACCCGCTGGAACACCATCGCCTCGCCGGACGGTGACCTGTACGAATGGAGCGATGCATCTACCTACATCAAGAATCCGCCCTACTTCGACGGCATGACCATGCAGGTCGGCAGCATCGATGATGTGCACGGCGCACGGGTGATGGGCCTGTTCGGCGATTCGATCACCACCGACCACATCTCCCCGGCCGGCAACATCAAGAAGGATTCCCCCGCCGGACGCTTCCTGCAGGAGCGTGGCGTGCAGCCGGCCGACTTCAACAGCTACGGCAGCCGCCGCGGCAACGATGATGTGATGGTGCGCGGCACCTTCGCCAACATCCGGATCAAGAACCTGATGTTCGGCGGCGAAGAAGGCGGCAACACCCTGTACTACCCCGCCGGCGGTGGCCAGCCGGAGAAGCTGGCGATCTACGATGCGGCCATGAAGTACAAGGCCGACAAGGTGCCGCTGGTGGTGCTGGCCGGCAAGGAATACGGCACCGGCTCGTCGCGTGACTGGGCGGCCAAGGGCACCCTGCTGCTGGGAGTGAAGGCGGTCATCGCCGAGAGCTTCGAGCGCATCCACCGCTCCAACCTGGTCGGCATGGGCGTGCTGCCGCTGCAGTTCCGCAACGGTGAAAACGCACAGAGCCTGGGCCTGGACGGTTCGGAAGTGATCGACATCACCGGCCTGCAGGACGGTGCCAGCAAGCGTGCCACGGTCACCGCGACCAAGGCCGACGGCACCAAGAAGACCTTCGAAGTCTCGGTGATGCTGCTGACCCCGAAGGAAGTGGAGTACTTCCGCCACGGTGGCCTGCTGCAATACGTGCTGCGCCAGCTGGCTGCACGTTGATCGAGCGTACTGCGTAGGTAGAGCCAGGCCATGCCTGGCTGCGACAAGACAAAAGGGCCGGATCCTCACAGATCCGGCCCTTTGCTTTGGCGTTCGCCGGGCATGGCCCGGCGCTACCTACCGGCGCGGCGCGTCCGGGTCGGTACGCAGCGCCTTCAGCAGGCCCCACATGTAGAACGCCAGGATGAACGAGAACGGCAGGCCACACAGCACCACCGCCGTCTGCATCGCGCTGAAGTTGCCGGCCAGCAGCAGGCCGACACTGGCCACGGTGATGCCCACCGCCCAGAACACGCGCAGCCAGATCGGCGCGTCGTGGCCGTCCTCCACGCCGTCATCGACACGGCGGGTGCACAGGTTGGCGATCATCAGCGTGCCCGAATCGACCGGGGTCAGGAACAGCACGAAGCCGATCACCACCGCGGCACCGGCCACGTACGGTGCGCCAGGCAGGTACTCAAGCAGCTTGAACAGCGTCATCGCCGCATCGTGCTGGGCTACCTCGCCAATAACCGCCTGGCCGTGATTGAGCACCAGATCGATAGCCGTGTTGCCGAAGATCGACAGCCAGGCCAGGGTGAAACCGAGCGGGATCAACAGTACGCCCATGATCACTTCACGGATGGTGCGGCCACGCGAGATGCGCGCCACGAAAAGGCCCACGAACGGCGCCCAGGCGATCCACCAGGCCCAGTAGAACAGCGTCCACGAGCCCATCCACTCACGGCCCTTGGGGTCGTTGAGGTACATGTCGAAGCTCTTGCGCACGAACGCGCCGAGGTAATCGCCGGTGTTCTGGATCAGGCCGTCGAACAGGTGCAGGGTCGGGCCGGTGACCAGCACGAACAGCAGCAGGCCGCACAGCAGGCGCACGTTGAGGTTGGAGAGCCAGGCAATGCCCTTCTCCACGCCCGCTACCACGCCGATGGTGGCAACGGCCATCATCACCAGCACAATCGCCACCAGCACCTGCGGCGTATCCGGAATGTGGAACAGGTAGACCAGGCCGGACTGCACCACCAGCGCGCCGATGCCAAGATTGGTCACCATCGAGATCAGCGTGGCAAGGATGCCGAAGCCATCGACCATGTCGCCGATGCGGCCATGGATGCGCTCGCCGAAGATCGGGTACAGCGCCGAGCGCAGCGCCAGTGGCAGGTCGCGGCGGTAGGCGAAATAGCCCAGTGCCACGCCGACCAGCGCGTACAGCGCCCAGCCGTGCAGGCCCCAGTGCAGGAAGGTCAGCACCATCGCCTCGCGGCCCGCTGCCACCGTTCCGCCGGGCTGCCCGGGCGGATTGAGGAAATGGTCCAGCGGCTCGTAGGCGCCGTAGTACAGCAGCGCGATGCCGATGCCGGCCGAGAACAACATCGACACCCAGGCCACGTAGCCGAAGGCCGGCGATTCCTCGTTGTGGCCGAGGCGGATGCGGCCATACGGCGAGAACGCCAGCCACAGCACGAAGCCCAGGCACAGCACGATCAGCAGCATGTACCACCAGCCGAACGCCGCCGAGACCTCGGCCTGCGCCCATTGCAGCCAGTGCTCGCTGCCTTCGGGATAGAGAACGGTGAGCAGCCCGAGGATGCCGATCGACACCGAGGAACTGAAGAAGACAAAACGGTTCAAGCGCAGGGGCGAACGCTTGGGATGAGCCAGGGAAGACATGGGGTCGTCTCATCAAGTCCGAGGGAGCACATGGGCGGGGCCGGACCGGTAAACCGGGCCCATGGCGTGGGGCGCGAGCGCATCCTAGGGTTTATTGATTGAACGTTCAATCAATAAAAAGCATAATGGTCGGCAGCCCGATCCTTCGGGTCGCAATCCGTGGAGAGACAATGCCGAAGAAAGGCGTGGAACCGGTTCGGCGCGAGCAGCTGATCCGGGCCACTTTCCAGACCATCGACGAGATCGGCATGGCCGATGCGACCGTCGCCACCATCGCGAAGAAGGCCGGGCTGTCCAGCGGCATCGTCGCCCACTACTTCGGCGACAAGGACGGCCTGCTCAATGCTGCAATGCGGCAGATCCTGCGCGAACTGAAGGAGGCGGTCGCCCGCTACCGCGCCGACGTCGGCGACGACCCGCGCGACCAGCTGCGCGCCATCGTCGACGGCAACTTCGACGACAGCCAGATCAACGGCACCGCGATGCGCGTCTGGCTGACCTTCTGGGCCGCCAGCATGCACCAGCCGGAACTGGCCCGGCTGCAGCGCGCCAACGACCAGCGCCTGTTCTCCAACCTGTGCCACCAGTTCAACCGCCTGCTGCCCCACCCGCAGGCCCGCCTGGCCGCCCGTGGCCTGGCCGCGATGATCGACGGTCTGTGGCTGCGCGGCAGCCTGGTCGGCGGCCAGTTCAATGCCGAGAAGTCCCGGCGCATCGCTTACGGCTACATCGACTTCCAGTTGCAGGCTGCCGCGCTATAAGCGTTGCAGCACCCGCCCCCTTCCAAGGAGTACGCCCCATGACCACCCTGCCCGTCCAACAGCTCTACATCCACGGCCAGCGCGTCGATGCCACCAGCGGCAAGACCTTCAGGACCGTCAACCCGGCCACCGGTGAAGCGATCGCTGAAGTGCAGGTCGCCAGCCAGGCTGACGTCGAGCGCGCCGTGCAGAGCGCGGCCGAAGGCCAGAAGGTGTGGGCGGCGATGACCGCCATGGAGCGTTCGCGCATCCTGCGCCGCGCCGTCGAGATCCTGCGCGAGCGCAACGACGAGCTGGCCCATCTGGAAACCCTTGACACCGGCAAGGCGCTGGCCGAAACCACCACCGTGGACATCGTCACCGGTGCCGACGTGCTGGAGTACTACGCCGGCCTGGCCACCGCCATCGAAGGCATCCAGCTGCCGCTGCGCGAATCGAGCTTCTTCTATACCCGCCGCGAGCCTCTGGGCGTGGTCGCCGGCATCGGCGCCTGGAACTACCCGATCCAGATCGCCATGTGGAAGTCGGCCCCGGCCCTGGCCGCCGGCAATGCAATGGTGTTCAAGCCGTCCGAAGTGACCCCGCTGACCGCGATCAAGCTGGCCGAGATCTACTCCGAAGCCGGCGTGCCGGACGGCGTGTTCAACGTCGTGCAGGGCCCGGGGCGCGAGATCGGCAACTGGCTGACCGAGCACCCGGTGATCGAGAAGATCTCCTTCACCGGCGGCGTGGCCACCGGCAAGAAGGTCATGGCCAGCGCCGCGTCCTCGTCGCTGAAGGAAGTGACGATGGAACTGGGCGGCAAGTCGCCGCTGGTGATCTGTGACGACGCCGATCTGGACCGGGCCGCCGACATCGCGGTGATGGCCAACTTCTTCAGCTCCGGCCAGGTCTGCACCAACGGCACCCGCGTGTTCGTGCCGCGCAGCATGCTGGCCGCGTTCGAAGCCGCGGTGGTCGAGCGCGTCAAGCGCATCCGCATCGGCGACCCGATGGCCGCCGAGACCAACTTCGGCCCGCTGACCAGCTTCCCGCACATGGAAAACGTGCTGCGCTTCATCGAAAGCGGCAAGAGCGAAGGCGCGCGCCTGCTGACCGGCGGCGGTCGTGCCACAGACGGTGCCCTGGCCGAGGGCGCCTATGTGCTGCCGACCGTGTTCTCCGACTGCCGCGACGACATGACGATTGTCCGCGAAGAGATCTTCGGGCCGGTGATGAGCATCCTCGCCTACGACGATGAGGACGAAGTGATCCGTCGCGCCAACGACACCACCTTCGGCCTGGCCGCAGGTGTGGTCAGCAAGGACATCAGCCGCGCACATCGCATCATCCATCGCCTGGAAGCCGGCATCTGCTGGATCAACACCTGGGGCGAGTCGCCGGCGGAAATGCCGGTCGGCGGCTACAAGCAGTCCGGCGTTGGCCGCGAGAACGGTATCTCCACCCTCGGCCACTACACCCGCATCAAGTCGGTGCAGGTCGAGCTGGGTGACTACGCCAGCGTGTTCTGACCGGCGCGCCCTGAGCACCGCCCATCGTCCGGCCACCGCGCCGATCCGACATTCCGCCGGGACGCCTGCATGCAGCGCGCCCGGCCTGCAGGAGAGCAACCATGAGCACCCATAACGAGTACGACTACATCATCATCGGCGCCGGTTCGGCCGGCAACGTGCTGGCCACCCGCCTCACCGAAGATGCCGATGTCAGCGTGCTTCTGCTGGAAGCCGGTGGCCCGGACTACCGGCTCGATTTCCGCACCCAGATGCCCGCCGCACTGGCCTTCCCGCTGCAGGGCAAGCGCTACAACTGGGCGTACAAGACCGATCCCGAGCCCTTCATGAACAACCGCCGGATGGATTGCGGGCGTGGCAAGGGCCTGGGCGGTTCGTCGCTGATCAACGGCATGTGCTACATCCGCGGCAACGCGATGGACTACGACAACTGGGCCGGCATGCCGGGCCTGGAAGACTGGACCTACCTGGACTGCCTGCCGTACTTCCGCAAGGCCGAAACCCGTGATATCGGCCCGAACGACTACCACGGCGGCGACGGCCCGCTGCGCGTCACCACGCCCAAGGCCGGCAACAACGAACTGTTCGCGGCGATGGTCGAGGCCGGCGTGCAGGCCGGTTACCCGCGCACCGACGACCTCAACGGCTACCAGCAGGAAGGCTTCGGCCCGATGGACCGCACCGTCACGCCGAAGGGACGCCGCTCCAGCACCGCCCGTGGCTACCTGGATCTGGCCAAGCCGCGCCCGAACCTGACCATCGTCACCCACGCGCTGACCGACCGCATCCTGTTCTCGGGCAAGCGCGCAGTGGGCGTGCAGTGGCTGCACAACGACCAGCCGCAGCGCGCCACCGCGCGCCGCGAAGTGCTGCTCTGCGGCGGTGCCATCGCCTCGCCGCAGATCCTGCAGCGCTCCGGCGTCGGCCCGGCCGACCTGCTGCGCGGCCTGGACATCGACCTGGTGCACCACCTGCCCGGCGTCGGCGCCAACCTGCAGGACCATCTTGAGATGTACCTGCAGTACGAGTGCAAGAAGCCGGTCTCGCTGGCCCCGGCACTGAAGCTGTACAACCAGCCGGCGATCGGCGCCGAATGGCTGTTCCTGGGCACCGGCATCGGCGCCAGCAACCAGTTCGAAGCTGGCGGCTTCATCCGCAGCGATGCCGAGTTCGACTGGCCCAACCTGCAGTATCACTTCCTGCCGGTGGCGATCAACTACAACGGCTCCAACCCGATCAAGGCGCACAGCTTCCAGATGCATGTCGGCTCGATGCGCTCGCCCAGCCGTGGCCGCATCCACGTGCGCTCGAAGGACCCGCGCGAAGATCCCAGCATCCTGTTCAACTACATGTCGCACGATCAGGACTGGCGCGAGTTCCGCTCGGCGATCCGGATCACCCGCGAGATATTCGCGCAGCCGGCGCTGGCACCGTACAGCGGCCGCGAGATTTCGCCGGGCAGCGCGCTGCAGACCGACGCGCAGATCGATGCGTTCGTGCGCGAGCATGCCGAGACCGCCTACCACCCGTCGTGCTCGAACAAGATGGGCCACGCCGATGATCCGATGGCGGTGGTTGACGGGCAGGGCCGCGTGCACGGCCTGGAAGCCCTGCGCATCGTCGATGCCTCGATCATGCCGCAGGTGGTCACCGGCAACCTCAACGCACCGACCATCATGATCGCCGAGAAGCTGGCCGATGTGATCCGTGGCCGCGCCCCGCTGCCGCGCAGCACGGCTGCGTACTACAAGGCCAACGGCGCGCCGGTGCGCAGCAAGGGCTGACGCGAATCGCCCGCAAACGGCGGACACCGATCTCCGGTAGATGCCCACCCTGGTGGGCGCTCATGCAGCCCCGGGGGCGCGTTCTTCGCGCCCCCTTCGCGTTTTCCCTACGGAACGGTATGCTGCGGTGAGCGGTTCTGGCGGATACTGTCCGCGCCGCACCCATCATCACGATTCCTGGAGGGGGAATATGAGTCTGGATCGTCCCTGGCTGCAGAGCTATCCGAAAGGCGTTCCCGCCGAAATCGACGTCAACGAATTCCATTCGGTAGCCTCGGTCTTCGACGCCTCCGTCGCGAAATTCCGCGACCGCCCCGCCTACTCCAGCTTCGGCAAGGTCATTACCTACGGCGAGACCGATACGCTGGTCAACCAGTTCGCGGCCTACCTGCTGGGTGAGCTCAAGCTCAAGAAGGGTGACCGCGTCGCCCTGATGATGCCCAACTGCCTGCAGTACCCGGTGGCCACCTTCGGCGTGCTGCGCGCCGGCCTGACCGTGGTCAACGTCAATCCGCTGTACACCGCGCGTGAACTCAGGCACCAGCTGGTGGACGCCGGCGTCAGCGCGCTGGTGGTGGTCGACAACTTCGGCGACACCGTCGAGCAGGTCATCGCCGACACACCGGTCAAGCACGTGATCACCACCGGCCTTGGCGACCTGCTCGGCGCCAAGGGCGCGATCGTCAACTTCGTGCTGAAGTACGTCAAGAAGATGGTGCCCAACTACCACATCAAGGGCGCGATCCGCTTCAGGCAGGCGCTCAAGCTGGGCAGCCGGCACACGCTTCCGGCGGTCGAGATCGACCACGACGACATCGCCTTCCTGCAGTACACCGGCGGCACCACCGGCGTTGCCAAGGGCGCGATGCTGACCAACCGCAACCTGATCGCCAACATGCAGCAGGCATCGGCGTGGCTGTCCACCTCGGGCATCGAGCCGGGCAAGGAAGTGATCATCACCGCCCTGCCGCTGTACCACATCTTTGCGTTGACCGCGAACGGCCTGGTCTTCATGAAGTTCGGTGGCTGCAACCACCTGATCACCAACCCGCGCGACATGAAGGGCTTCGTCAAGGAGCTCAAGGGCACCCGCTTCACCGCCATCACCGGCGTCAACACGCTGTTCAACGGCCTGCTCAACACCCCGGGCTTCGACGAGATCGACTTCTCCTCGGTCAAGTTCACGCTGGGTGGCGGCATGGCGGTGCAGCGCGCCGTGGCCGAACGCTGGAAGAAGACCACCGGGGTGACCCTGGTCGAGGCCTATGGCCTGACCGAAACCTCGCCGGCGGCCTGCATCAACCCGCTCACCCTGCCCGAATACAATGGCTCTATCGGCCTGCCGATCCCGTCCACCGATGCCTGCATCAAGGACGACAACGGCAACATCCTGCCGCTGGGTGAAGTGGGCGAACTGTGCATCAAGGGCCCGCAGGTGATGAAGGGTTACTGGCAGCGCCCGGAAGAAACCGCCACCGCCATCGATGCCGACGGCTGGCTGCACACCGGCGACATGGCCAGGATGGACGAACAGGGCTTCTTCTACATCGTCGACCGCAAGAAGGACATGATCCTGGTGTCCGGCTTCAACGTGTACCCGAACGAGGTCGAGGACGTCATCGCAATGATGCCGGGCGTGCTGGAAGTGGCCGCAGTCGGTGTCCCGGATGAAAAATCCGGCGAGGTGGTGAAGGTGGTGATCGTGAAGAAGGACCCGAACCTGACTGCGGAAATGGTCAAGGAACATGCGCGGGCAAACCTGACCGGTTACAAGCACCCCAGAATCGTAGAATTCCGAAAAGAGCTGCCGAAGACCAACGTCGGCAAGATTCTCCGTCGCGAGCTGCGTGATACGCCCGCCCCGTAAGGGTTTCCGGGCAAGCGAGCAGAACAGGGACCCCGCCGGCAACGGCGGGGTCTTTTTATTACCGGAACATGGCCGGCACAGCGCTTGCGGGCGGTTCACGACGGGTGCATAGAATCAGTCGCCGCCGCACGTTCAGCTCGCCTCCCCTCACTCCTCTCCGTCCGCTCTGCGGTTGGCCGGACGGTCACACGGAGAACTCCCATGTCCGCAGTACGCCCCATCATCACCCGCCCCTCGCTGCACCCTACCCTGCGCATTACCGAAGAGCCCGAGCGGGATGTCTACTGGATCCACATGCATGCCAACCTGGTCAACCAGCCGGGCCGGCCCTGCTTCGCCTCGCGCCTGGTCGATGACATCGTCGACTACCAGCGCGAACTGGGCGACCGCCTCAGCGCCTCGCACGTCCTGTCACCCCATGTCGTTCTGGCCTCAGACAGTGACGTGTTCAACCTGGGTGGCGACCTCGAGCTGTTCTGCCGGCTGATCCGCGAAGGCGACCGCGCCCGCTTGCTCGACTATGCCCAGCGCTGCGTACGCGGCGTGCACGCCTTCCATGCCGGGCTCGGTGCACGTGCGCACAGCATCGCCCTGGTCCAGGGCAATGCACTGGGCGGCGGCTTCGAAGCCGCGCTGAGCTGCCACACCATCGTCGCCGAGGAAGGCGTGCTGATGGGCCTGCCGGAGGTGCTGTTCGACCTGTTCCCCGGCATGGGCGCCTACTCCTTCCTGTGCCAGCGCATCAGCCCGCGCCTGGCCGAGAAGATCATGCTGGAGGGCAACCTCTACACCGCCAGCCAGCTCAAGGAAATGGGGCTGGTCGACATCGTGGTGCCGGTCGGCGAAGGCGTTGCCGCCGTTGAACAGGTGATCAAGGACAGCAAGCGGATTCCACATGCCTGGGCCGCGATGCGCGAGGTGAACGAAATCGCCAGCATGGTGCCACTGCACGAAATGATGCGGATCACCGAGATCTGGGTGGATACCGCCATGCAGCTCGGCGAGAAGTCCCTGCGTACCATGGACCGGCTGGTGCGGGCACAGGCCCGGCGCAATGGCGACCCGGCCTGACAGCGCGGCGGTTCAGGACGGGCTGCGCTCGCTGTCGTCACGGCGCGCGATGTCCGCGCTGCGGGCGGCCAGTGCATTCCTGCCGAGGCGTAGGGCGGTGGCAAGACTACCGAGGCGGGTCACCCACTCGCCCTTCAACTGCCAGTCCGCCATGCGCATGATCTCGCCACTGGAGGCGGCAACCTGGACCAGCCCCAGGTTGCTCGCCACCCCGCGCAGGGCGTGGGCGTGCTCGCGGAAGTCCTCCCAGGCCTGGCCTTCACCGCAGGCCTGCAGCTGGCCCATGCTCGCATCGACATCCACCAGGCACTGGTCGATGAATTTGCGCTCGAAGCCGTCGCCCATGCCCAGCGACGCCAGTTCATCCAGCACTGCCGTATCAAGTACGCCATCGCCCACCGGCAGCGCGGGAACCGACTGGATGCCGGATTCCGGGCGGGTGTTGGCAGCAACATCGGCCAATACTTCCAGCAACCGGGTTGCCACTACCGGCTTGGCCAGGAAGGCGCGTGCGCCGGCCTGTTCACAGCGCAGGATCGAATCGGGGGTGACATCGGCACTGAGGACCATCACCGGCACATAGGGCATGCCGCTGGCCTGCATCACCCGCAGCTGCTTGAGCAGGTCCAGTCCACTCATGCCGGGCATGTGCAGATCGACGATTGCTGCGTCGTAACTGGCCTGCTCCAGTGCATCGAGTACTTCGGCGCCGCCATTGACGCAGGTGACCTTGTGGCCGGCCTTCTCCAGCAACCGCTGCAGCACCATGCGGTTGGCTTCATGGTCGTCGGCCACCAGCACCCGCAGGCTGCGCACCCGTGCACGATGACGCAGGAAGGGATTGGAAAATGCGATGACATTGCCGGCTTCAGCCACCTCGGACGGAACCGCCGGGGCTGATGAGGTCTCTGCCACGTCCAGCGTGATCTCCACCCAGAACACGCTGCCACGCGGGCTGTTCGGCGCATAACCGACCTGCCCGCCCATCGATTCGACCAGGCCCTTGGCAATGGCGGTGCCCAGTCCGGTTCCCTCATGGCGACGGGCCAGGCCGACATCGCCCTGCTCGAAGGCATTGAACAGCCGGCCGCGCAGCGCCACCGGCACGCCGATGCCGCTGTCGACAATCTCGAAACGCAGGCGCGCCCGCTCGCTGCCCGCTGCGTCCAGGCTGGAAACACGCAGATGCACGTAGCCGCTGTCGGTGAACTTGACCGCATTGCCCATCAGATTGAGCAGGATCTGCTGCAGATGACCGGCATCGCCAAGCAGGCGCGGCGGCACGTTGTCGTCCACATGCACGCGGTAGTCCAGCGACTTGGAGCGGGTCTGCGGGGTCAGGATCAGGTTGATCGCCTGCAGCACATCGGCCAGCGCGAACTCGTGCCACTCCACCCGCACCTTGCCCGCCTCGATCGCGGAGATGTCCAGCACCTCCTCCACCAGCGCCAGCAGGCTGCGGGTGGAGGCCTGGATGGTGTTCAGGCACTCGCGCTGCTCATCGTCCAGGCGGGTGGTGGCCAGCACTTCGGTCATGCCGGCCAGCCCGTTCAACGGCGTGCGGAACTCATGGCTCATGTTGGCCAGGAAGCGGCTCTTGGCTTCGTTGGCCTGGCGCGCCTCGGCCACTGCACGGGTGAGCGCATGCAGCAGCGAATCGAAGTACAGCGGGATCGCGCCCAGGCCCAGCAGCAGGCCCCAGCCCAGATAGTCGTGCCCACGCCAGTAGGGCGACAGCATCACCGTACACAGGAACGCCAGGCAGCCCATGGCGGTGGCCACGCGCAGATAGGTGCTGCCGTAGCGCATGCCGTTGCCGATGGTCACCCACAGCATCACCGCATACAGCGGCGCGGCCGGCTCGCCCTGGATGGTCATGATCCAGGCCATGCAGGTGTAGTCGGTCAGCATGCCGATCACCCGGCGCACATGCGACACACCCGGATTGACCAGGATCGCGGTCAGCAGGCCGGCGGAGATGGTCAGCTCGAAGGCGAGGATCAACCAGGTCGCGGTCAACGCCTCACCGCCGCCGCTCAGCGAGCGCCAGCCGAGGTAGCTGATGAACAGCGCCGTGATGATGATGCGGATCAGGTTCTGCGCGTGCTCGCTGTCCTCGCGCCCGGACAGGCGCTGCTTGAAGCGGGCCAGCAACGAACGGTTGGGAGAGGCAGGGGCGGGGGTCGTATCCATGGTCGGATGTCGCATCCTTCTGCGCAGCAGGGAGGAGCAGCACAACGGTACTGCCAGCAACCCCAACCACAGGGAAATGGCCAGGCCCAGGTTGGCCTGCCAGTAAGGGGTCAACAGCACGGTGGTGCCGAAACTGACCATCGCCAGCACGATGGCAGCGGCCAGGTAACGCGGCCCGAAGCGCAGGCCGTTGCCCACCGTGACCCACATCACCACCGCGTACACCCAGGCCAGCGGTTCGCCCATCTGGATCATGCCGATGGCGATCAAGCCGTAATCGGCCAGCATCCCGGCAACCCGGCGCGGATCGGAGCGCTCAGGCTTCCACAGCAGCCAACCGAACAGCAGCAGCGAAAGCCCCAACCCGGTCAGTACCGTCGCCAGCACGCCCTGGTACTGCTCCAGACGGTGCAGGCGCGCACCGGACAGCAGCACATAGACCAGGATCAGCGAGATCAGCGCCACCCGCACGATCGCCTGGCCATGCTCCGAATCCGGACGCTGCGCCAACCGGCGCTTCACGCGTGCGAACAGGTCCTGCATGTCACCCACCCGGTCGCGTCGATGCCGTCGAGTGCTGGGCGCAGATATCCATCAACTGCTGGTGACCGCGCATCAGCGCATCCACGCAGCGCGGGTCGAACAGTCGGCCACGCTGGGCGTACAGATAGGCCAGTGTGGCTTCCATGGTCCATGCTTCCTTGTACGGACGGGGCGAAATCAGGGCATCAAAAACGTCGGCAACTGCGACGATGCGCGCTTCCAGCGGAATCGCCTCGCCGACCAGGCCATCAGGATAGCCGCTGCCGTCATACCGCTCGTGGTGACGCAGCGCGATCAGCGCACCAACCTGGATGAAGCGGTTCTGGCTGCCGCTGAGCAGCTCATGGCCGATGCGCGGGTGCCGCCGCATGATCGCCAGTTCTTCGTCGTTGAGCTTGCCCTGCTTGAGCAGCACCGCATCGGGAATAGCGATCTTGCCCATGTCATGCAGGGGCGCGGCCATCTCGATCAGGCGCACGTCGTCTTCGGGCAGGCCCAGCTGCTCGGCAATCAGCCCGGCCACACGCGCCATGCGCTCCAGGTAGGCACTGGTGCCGGCATCACGGAACTCGATCGCGCGAGCCAATCGCGACAGGGTCTCGCGCTCACGCTCTTCGACCTCGTGCATGCTGGCCAGCAACCGCTGCTCCAGCGACAAGGCGCGTTGCTTCACGTTCTCGGTCTGCTGGCGCAGCTGCAGCAGGTTGTAGCAGCGCGCACGCAGTTCGCGCGGGCGGATCGGCTTGACCAGGAAGTCGATGACGCCCGCTTCCAGCGCGGCCTGCCGGATCGGCTCGTCGCCGACCACGGTAATCAGGATCACCGGAATGTCGCGGTGCTTGGGCAGGCGGCGGAAACGACGGGCGAATTCCAGCCCGTCCATCTCCGGCATGCGGTAATCGAGCAGCAGCAGGTCGACCGGATGCGCCTCGCACCAGGCCAATGCGGTCAACGGATCACCGAAGTCATACACGCTCAGTTCCGGCGCGATATCTTCGATGACGTGACGCAGCATCGTCCGCGCGGACGTCTGGTCGTCAACAATGACGATGTTCAACGCGTACTCTGCCTGGTTTCTCGACCATGCTGGATCATCAGCAGGCGAGGATACCCTGCCGCTGCGAACGCTCGCACCCTGCATCGGCCTGACTCCCGTGTCATGCGTCCCGGTTCATGATCGTCATCACATTGTGAAGCGGACTCTCCACAGTGCGCACTCCCCCTGGCGCCGATCAAGCCACAACAGACGTCAAGGTAGTGCATTAACGATACGCCGAGTGCGGGAGGCGTCAATCGCGCCGTCTCATTTCGCGACGGCGCGCACAAACAGGAGTCAAAAAGACGACTTACTGCTCCGGACGCATGTACGGGAACAGCAGCACGTCACGGATCGAGCTGCTGCCGGTCAGCAGCATCACCAGGCGATCGACACCGATGCCGAGGCCGCCGGTCGGGGCCATGCCGTACTCCAACGCACGGATGTAGTCGGCGTCGTAGTGCATGGCCTCGTCATCGCCACCTTCCTTCGCCGCCACCTGGGCCTGGAAGCGCTGGGCCTGGTCTTCCGGGTCGTTCAGCTCGGAGAAGCCGTTGGCCAGCTCCTTGCCGTTGACGAACAGCTCGAAGCGGTCGGTGTAGCCCGGATCGTTGTCGTTGGCACGGGCCAGTGGCGAGACCTCCACCGGGTGGTCGGTGATGAAGGTCGGCTGGATCAGGGTGTGCTCGACAGTGGCTTCGAAGATCTCCAGCAGCAGCTTGCCCCAGCCGTAGGACGGCTTGACGCGGATCTTCAAACGCTCGCAATGGCGCAGCAGGGCATCGCGGTCGGTGCAATCGGCGGCCGAGATTTCCGGATTGTGGTGGCGCACCGCCTCGTCCATGCGCCAACGGCGGAACGCCGGGCCCAGGTCGATCTTCGCGCCGTCCCACTCGACCTCGGTGCCACCGTTGACGGTCGTAGCCACGTCACGGATCACGCCTTCGGTCAGGTCCATGATCTCGTTGTACGTGGCATAGGCCTCGTACAGCTCCATCATGGTGAATTCCGGGTTGTGGCGGGTGCTGACGCCTTCGTTGCGGAAGTTGCGATTGATCTCGTAGACGCGCTCCAGGCCGCCCACGGTCAGGCGCTTGAGGTACAGCTCCGGCGCCACGCGCAGGTAAAGGTCCAGGTCCAGCGCGTTGTGGTGGGTGGTGAACGGCTTGGCCGCCGCGCCGCCGGGGATGTAATGCATCATCGGCGTCTCGACTTCCAGGAAGTCGCGGTTGTCCAGCCACGCGCGCATGGCGCGGATGATCTTCGAGCGCTTGATGAACACCGCGCGCGACTCCGGGGTCACGATCAGGTCGACATAGCGCTGGCGGTAGCGCTGCTCGACGTCGGCCAGGCCATGCCACTTGTCCGGAAGCGGGCGCAGCGACTTGGTCAGCAGGCGGATCGATTCGGCCTTGACCGACAGCTCGCCGGTCTTGGTACGGGTCAGGCCGCCTTCGACAGCGATGATGTCGCCCACGTCCCAGCCCTTGAAGGCGGTATAGGCATCGCCCAGCACCGTGCCCTGCAGGAAAAGCTGGATGCGGCCGGACTCGTCCTGGATCTGCGCGAAACTGGCCTTGCCCATGATGCGCTTGGCCATCAGGCGGCCGGCCATCTTCACCTGGCGGCCGTTGCCTTCCAGGGCCTCGGCGGTCCACTGTTCGGCGTCGGCGAATTCTTCCTGCAGGCGGCCGGCGAAGTCCTCGCGACGGAAGTCGTTCGGGTACGCGATGCCCTGCCCACGCAGCGTTTTGAGTTTCTCGCGGCGCTCGGCGATCAACTTGTTTTCGTCAACGGGGGGGGTATCGGTAGCTTCGCTCATGGATCTGCGGGAATCGTGTAGTGAGGGGGGATGTTGCGCCCGGCACAGCCGGTTGCCCAGCATACCAAAACCGCCCAGCCCCGGCCTCCGCACGCACCCAGGCCCGGCCTCGGGCCGCCCCTGCTCCGGTAGCCGCCAACCTTGGTTGGCGCCCACCGTGTCGACCAAGGTCGACACCTACCGGGCCATGCCCCGGATTCACCCGTTCCCGGGGAATGCCTGCCGCAGCTCGTCCACCAGCACCCGCTGGTTCTCCGAGTAATCGATCGGCACCGACACCAGGTGCACCCCACCCTCATTGAACGCCGCTTCCAGCGTCGGGATGAACTGCTCGATGGCCGTCACTTCATGGCCCTTGCAGCCATAGGCTTCCGCATACTTCACGAAATCCGGGTTACTGAAGGTCATGCCGTAGTCGGTGAAGCCATCCACCGCCTGCTTCCAGCGGATCATCCCGTAGGCGCCATCGTTGAGGATCAGCACCACCAGGTTCAGGCCCAGCCGTCGCGCGGTCTCCAGCTCCTGGCTGTTCATCATGAAACCGCCATCGCCACACACCGCCAGCACCCGCCGCTGCGGGTACAGGATCGAGGCCATGATCGCCGACGGCAGGCCCGCGCCCATCGTCGCCAGCGCGTTGTCCAGCAGCAGCGTATTGGCCACCTGGGTGCGGTAGTTGCGCGCAAACCAGATCTTGTACATGCCGTTGTCCAGCGCCACGATGCCGTCCGGCGGCATCACCTGGCGCACGTCGTGCACCAGTCGCTGCGGGGTGAACCCGGCTTCTTCGGCACGGTCGGCCAGATGTTCGAGGATGGTTGCGCGCAGTGGCAGCAGCGCGTCGGCGTTCGGCACCGCGCCTTCGATGCGGTCGGCCAGCTGGGTCAGCGAGCGACCGATATCGCCGATCACTTCCACCTGCGGGAAGTACACCTGCTCCACCGCCGCCTGCGAGTAGCCGATATGGATCACAGTCGGTCCGCCCGGGCGCATCACGAACGGCGGCTTCTCGGTGACCTCATGACCGATGGTTACGATCACGTCAGCCTGGTCGATCGCCATGTGCACGTAGTCGCGCTCGGTCAGCGCGGCGGTGCCCATGTACAGCCCCGAACCACCGGCCACCGCCCCTTTACCCATCTGCGTGGTGAAGAACGGAATACCAGCGCGCAGCACGAAGGCCGACAACGCTTCGCTGGACTGCGGCCGCGACGCCGCCGAGGCTATCATCAGCAGCGGGCGCCTGGCGTTGCGGATGATGTCCGCCGCGCGGTCCAGTGCTTCCGGACTGGCAATCGGACGATCCACCGCGTGCGGCGGAATCAGCGCTACGTCCCCGACCTCATCGGCCGCGATGTCTTCGGGCAGCTCCAGCAGCACCGGGCCCGGGCGCTCTTCCAGCGCGGTACGGAATGCCTCGCGGACGATCGTCGGGATGGTGCGCGCGGAGACGATCTGCCGCGCCTGCTTGGTCAGCGGCTTCATGGTGCTGACGATGTCGACGATCTGAAAACGAGCCTGCTTGCTGGCGACGATGCCCTTCTGGCCGGTAATCATGATCACCGGCCACGCACCCAGCAGCGCGTAGGCGGCGCCGGTGGTGAAGTTGAGCGCGCCCGGGCCGAGCGTGGCCAGGCACACACCCGGCTTGCCGGTCAGGCGGCCATAGGTGGCTGCCATGAACACGGCTGCCTGTTCGTGGCGGGTGATGACCAGCTCGATGCTGGAATGGCGGAGTGATTCGACCACGTCGAGGTTCTCCTCGCCGGGGATGCCGAAAATACGCTCGACGCCTTCGTTCTCAAGCGCGGCGACAAGCAGATCTGAACCCTTGGACATTGGAATGCCGTCCTTTTCGCTGGACTGATGATGGATCGTTGCAGGAAGGATGGAAGCTGCGCGTCAACGCTTGTCGAACCACACCGTTTGCGCGTTGACGAATTCGCGGATGCCGAAGTGCGAGAGCTCACGGCCGAAGCCGCTCTTCTTCACGCCGCCGATCGGCACGCGCGGGTCCGAAGCGGAGAAGCCGTTGACGAACACACCGCCGGTCTGAAGCCGGCGCGCCAGCTGCATCGCACGGGCGCGGTCGCCGCTCCACAGGTTGCCGCTGAGGCCGAACTGGCTCTGGTTGGCCAGCTCCACTGCATGGTCGGCATCACGGGCGCGGCTGATGGAGGCCACCGGACCGAAGGTCTCGGTATCGAAGGCCTGCATGCCCGGCTCCACGTCGGCCAGCACGGTGGGGGCGTAGAACGCGCCCGGGCGATCCAGCTGATGGCCGCCGACCAGCAGCTTCGCGCCCGCGTCCACCGAGGCACGGACTTGCGCGTCGAGCTGTTCCAGCAGGTCCTGCCGGGCCATCGGGCCGATGCGATTGCCGGCCTCGCGGCCATCGCCGACGGTCAGCGCCTGCACCTTCTGGCAGAATTGCGCCACGAAACGGTCGTAGACCGCGTCTTCAACGATGATGCGCTTGCCGGCGATGCAGACCTGCCCGGTGTTCTGGAAGCGTGAAGCCACCGCCGCTTCGACGGCAGCGTCCAGATCGGCGTCGGCCAGCACGATGAACGGGTCCGATCCACCCAGTTCCAGCACCACCTTCTTCAGCGCCTGCCCGGCCTGGGCGGCGATGCTGCGGCCAGCGGCCACACTGCCAGTCAGGGTCACCGCCGCGATGCGGTCATCGGCAATCGCACGGCTGGTGCCGTCGCGGCTGATGTTGGCGGCGATGAAGGTGCCTTCCGGCAGCCCGGCATCACGCCACGCCGCGTCGAGCAGCTGCGCGGTACCGACGATGTTCTCGGCCGGCTTCAGCAGGAAGCCGTTGCCGCCCATCAGGATCGGCACCGCCGCACGCATCACCTGCCAGTACGGGAAGTTCCACGGCATGATGCCCAGCACCACGCCCAGCGGCAGGTAGGACACGTAAGCCTTGTCGTCGGGCACCTGGGTCGGTTCGTCGCGCAGGAACTGCGCACCGTTGTCGGCGTACCAGTCGCACAGCACGGCGCACTTCTCGATCTCGGCCAGCGACTCGGCCTGGACCTTGCCCATTTCGGCGGTGGCCAGTGCAGCCAGCTTCTCGCGGTCACGACGCAGTACGGCAGCCATCGCGCGCAGCACCTCGGCCCGCTGTTCGAGGCTCCTGGCGCTCCAGGCCGCGAAGCCGGTCTGACCGCGATCGAGGATGGTCTCCAGTTCGGCGTCGGTGGCGAAGGGATGGCTGGCGATCTGCTGGCCGGTGGCCGGATCGCGGGAAATGGCAGTGGTGGGGGCAGCGGACATGCAGGTCTCCTGGTGTCTCGACAACGGGCGACAGCCCGTCTCCTGCACAGGAATGTGGACCCGATGGACGGGCACAACAAGGCGTCTGCTTATCCTGTGACCTGCACTTACCTGCCTGAATGGGGAGCTCTTGGCAGGGCTGCGCCCTGCACCCGCCGAAGCAACAACAACAGCCGAAGCAACAGCACAAGCTGGTTTCCTGCGGGATGGCGGGGTGGGTCCGGTTGCGGGGGTCGCTGCAAGTACGTCCATGTAAGCTCGGTCGCCGCATCCATGCGGCTCACGCCCCCGCAACCGGACCCACCCCGCCTTCGACAATTTCCCGCGATGTGTCCGACATCCACGCCATGCGTGGATGAATCTCCATCGGAATCGACTGTTTCGAAACTGGAACGAAAAGCAGCCGAGCATCGGCTTGGCTCCACAACAGGCCGCGCGGGAAATTGTCAGAGGTGGCGCGGTGTGGGTTGGCAGGACCGTTGGCGCCATGGGCCCGAGGCATGCCTCGAGCGGGTTGGGCAGGACGCCCAACCCCGGTCTTGCCGTGTGCGCAGGACAGCGCACACGAGCAAGGCGCCATCGAGCCCCCAGGGGTGAGGGCGCTTTGCTTGCGAAGCACTGCTTCGCAAGCGCCCGAACGCACAGCCGCCAGCGGCTGGGCCGGACCCCGGAGGGGGTTCACGGCGTGTCCTGCCAACCCACACCGCCCCGCCCAACCCACAGAAACCCAGAGCCGCTTTGGCTTTGGCTTCTGCCCGCCGCAGGCGGACCACCGCGCGTCAGCGCGGCGCCTCCACATCCAACCCGATCGGGCAGCTCACGCCGGTGCCGCCGATGCCGCAGTAGCCGTTCGGGTTCTTGGCCAGGTACTGCTGGTGATAGTCCTCGGCGTAGTAGTACTCCGGCGCCGGGTACACGATCTCGGTGGTGATCGGGCCGTAGCCGGCCGCATCCAGCTGGGCCTGGTAAGCCTCGCGGCTGGCCAGCGCGGCGGCGTACTGGGCCTCGTCGGTGGCGTGGATCGCCGAGCGGTACTGGGTACCGGTGTCGTTGCCCTGGCGCATGCCTTGGGTCGGGTCGTGGCTTTCCCAGAACAGCTGCAGCAACCGTTCCAGGCTCACCACCGCCGGGTCGAACACCACCTGCACCACTTCGGTATGCCCGGTCAGGCCCGAGCAGACCTCTTCGTAGGTCGGGTTCGGGGTGATGCCACCGGCATAGCCCACCGAGGTGCTGTACACGCCCGGTTCGGTCCAGAACTTGCGCTCGGCGCCCCAGAAGCAGCCCAGCGCGAAACGGATCTGCTGCAGGCCGGCAAAACGGTCCTTCAGCGGATGGCTGTTCACGAAGTGCTGGTTGCTGTGCAGCGGCAACGGCTGCTCTCGGCCCGGCAGCGCCTCTTCCGCGCGCGGCAGGCGCTGCTTGAAGGCGCCGATGCCAAGGATGCCCTGTCCGATTCCCAACATGATGCGCTCCTACGCCGGAAGCCCGGCAATGTCGTCTGCATCTGAAATGGGGTCGTCCGGGGCGTGGCCCAAGTCCAGCGCGGCCACGATGTCCTCGGCCTGCGGCCGTGCCGCATCAGGGATGCCCACCCGCAGCACGCCGAACAGCGGCAGCTCGCCCATGCCGCCCAGCAACGACTCGCCGAACACAAAGGCCGGGATGCCGGCATCCTCCAGCGCGTGCTTGACCAGGTGGGCGTCGAACAGGTTGTCGGCCTTGTACACGATGTGCATGCGGCGGCTCCGTGGGACAGGATTCCAGCATACGCCCGGGGGCTGAATGGTGGTGGTGACGGCGCATGACCGTTCTGCCGGCCAGCGGCCGGCACTACCCATCTGTACGTCGATCCACATTTCGCCGGCCGCTGGCCGGCAACCCCGATCGCCACCGGGCAGCCCCGCCCCTTACGCGCTAAACTGTTGGTCTTTCTGCCTTTCTCTTCGCCGACTCATGTCCGAGCACACCCCCGCCAGCCCCGAGACCCCCGCCGACAGCCACGAAAAGCGCGATTTCATCCGCCAGATCGTGCGCGAGGACCTGGCCAGCGGAAAGCACCAGGCGATCAAGACCCGCTTCCCGCCAGAGCCCAACGGCTACCTGCACATCGGCCATGCCAAGTCGATCTGCCTGAACTTCGGCATCGCCGGCGAGTTCAGCGGCGTCTGCAACCTGCGCTTCGACGACACCAACCCGGCCAAGGAAGATCCGGAATACGTGGCCGCGATCCAGGACGACGTGCGCTGGCTGGGCTTCGAGTGGAACGAGCTGCGCCACGCCTCGGACTACTTCCAGACCTATTACCTGGCCGCCGAGAAGCTGATCGCCGACGGCAAGGCCTATGTCTGCGACCTGTCGGCCGAGGAAGTGCGCGCCTACCGCGGCACCCTGACCGAGCCGGGCCGCCCGTCGCCGTGGCGCGACCGCAGCGTCGAGGAAAACCTCGATCTGTTCCGTCGCATGCGTGCCGGCGAGTTCCCCGATGGCGCGCGCACCGTGCGCGCGAAGATCGACATGGCCAGCGGGAACATCAACCTGCGCGATCCGGCCCTCTACCGCATCAAGCACGTCGAGCACCAGAACACCGGCAACGTGTGGCCGATCTACCCGATGTACGACTTCGCGCACGCGCTGGGCGATTCGATCGAGGGCATCACCCACTCGCTGTGCACGCTGGAATTCGAAGACCACCGCCCGCTGTACGACTGGTGCGTGGACAACGTCGATTTCGCCCATGACGACGCGCTGACCCAGCCACTGGTCGACGCCGGCCTGCCGCGCGAAGCGGCCAAGCCGCGCCAGATCGAGTTCTCGCGCCTGAACATCAACTACACGGTGATGAGCAAGCGCAAGCTGATGGCGCTGGTCACCGAACAGCTGGTGGACGGCTGGGAAGACCCGCGCATGCCGACCCTGCAGGGCCTGCGTCGCCGTGGCTATACCCCGGCCGCGATGCGCCTGTTCGCCGAGCGCGTGGGCATCAGCAAGCAGAATTCGCTGATCGACTTCAGCGTGCTGGAAGGCGCGCTGCGCGAAGACCTGGACAGCGCCGCACCGCGTCGCATGGCGGTGGTCGATCCGGTCAAGCTGGTACTGACCAACCTGCCGGAAGGCCATGAAGAGCAGCTGACCTTCAGCAACCACCCGAAGGACGAGAGCTTCGGCAGCCGCGAAGTGCCGTTCGCACGCGAGGTGTGGATCGACCGTGAGGACTTCGCCGAAGTGCCGCCGAAGGGCTGGAAGCGCCTGGTGCCGGGTGGCGAAGTGCGCCTGCGCGGCGCCGGCATCATCCGCTGCGACGAAGTGATCAAGGATACCGACGGCACCATCACCGAGCTGCGCGGCTGGCTGGATCCGGAATCGCGTCCGGGCATGGAAGGCGCCAACCGCAAGGTCAAGGGAACCATCCATTGGGTCAGCGCCGTGCATGGCGTGCCGGCCGAGATCCGCCTGTACGACCGCCTGTTCTCGGTGCCGAACCCGGACGACGAATCGGAAGGCAAGACCTATCGCGACTACCTCAATCCGGAATCGCGCCGCACTGTCACCGGCTATGTCGAGCCGGCCGCAGCCAGCGCCGCGCCGGAGCAGTCGTTCCAGTTCGAACGCACCGGCTACTTCGTCGCCGACCGCCGCGACCACACCGAAGCCAAGCCGGTGTTCAACCGCAGCGTGACCCTGCGCGACACCTGGTCGGCCTGAGGACCCGAGCGGGCGCCAGCACGGCGCCCGCACGACCCTGACGATGATCACCGCCCTGTCCGCCCTGCTCTGGTTCATTTCGCAGCATCCGCTGCTGACGTTCTTTGCAGCGATGGTGCTGGCCGGGCTGGTCTCGTGGTGGCGGCGCTTTCCGGGCTACGCCATCGTGGTGTTCCCGCTGGCGATGCTCAACATCTTCCTCGGCCACTTCCTCAACGCCGCCTTCCTCAACGTGGTGGGCGAGCGCGGTGAAGCGGTGATCGTCAAGGCCGAGGAAACCAGCTCTACGCTCAACGAGCAGTACATCTGGCGTTACGAAGCGGTGCTGCGCACGGCCGAGGGCCGCGATGTGGAAGTGGTGTTCCACACCAACACCGCCTCGCTGTGGCCGCTGGAGAACGCGATCCGCATCCCGGCACCCGACCAGCCATTCGTGGTGAAGTACACGGCGGGCTTCCCGCGCAACTTCGTCATCCTCACCAACGAATCACCGCACGGCATCGCCCAGGCCCGGGCCAGCGCGCGCGAGCGGGTGGAAGTGGCGGCACGCAAGCTGCATTTCAGCCCGGGCAACGCCGATTTCCGCGCGGACTATCGCCGCGAACTGGAAGCCTGGCTGCGCGACCACGGCAACGACCCGCAGCAGCAGCCCGATGCGCAGCGATATCGCGCCGAACTCGACGCGCTCGAGCGCTAGTTCCAGGCCCTGCCTGGATGTTCCGCCCCATCCATCCACAGGCCTGACATGACCACGACCTCCACTGATCTCCTCCCGCTGCTGCAGCAGGTGCTGCAGGGCGCCGGCATCGCCAGCCGCGCCGACGGTGGCGCGCTGCTGCTGGACAGCGGCCTGCGCCTGACCCCGCATGCGATGGCCGCGCAGGAGCGCGACAACGGCGGCTGGCAGACCTCCACCGTCATCGAGAGCCAGCATCCGGTGCTGTTCGCCGACGGCCTGTTCGAGTACCAGCACGCCAACGGTGCCGATGAGCAGGCATCGCTGCTGTCCGGCTTCCAGACCTGGGTGCGGGTGGACCTGGCGACGCTGCAGACCGCGATCGGCGCCGAAGACGCGCAGGGCCTGCCGATGATGGGCCTGACCTATCCGGCCAGCGACGACGGCGAAGAGCACCAACGCACTGTCGTACTGGGGCCGCTGGCGCACTACCGCGCGCAGGAGGTGGATGCATCCACCTGCAGCGAGGACGACCACGGCTCCTGCCCCTGCTGCCTGTTCACCCGCAGCATGGACGCCTTCGACGCGCTGCTGAAGGCGCGCCAGTTCCTCGCCATCCGCCTGTTCGCCTCACGCGATGCCGACGGCCTGTGCGAGGCCGATTGCCGGGTCAACGGCCACGACTTCGGCGCCGCTCTGCCCCTGCTGCGCACCTACGCCGCCAGCTGGCCGCAGGCCGGACTGGAGTTCCGCAAGCAGTACGTGGTGATCCGCACCGGCTCGCCGGGCTGACCCACCGCCACACCCGATACAGGCCGGTGCAGCTACACTGCGCGCCGGTTTCCCAAGCAACCGCACCTTCTTCCATCCCATTACGAGGCACCCCCGCGATGCTGTACGCGCAAGTCCACCTGACCCTTCCCGCCTGGATCCACGACCAGATCGACCTGGATCGTCGATATCCGGGCGATGAGGCCAAGGTCGCGCTGGCGATCGAGCTGTCGCGGTTGAACGTCGAGCACGCCAGTGGCGGCCCGTTCGGCGCCGTGGTGTTCGGCCCTGAAGACAAGGTCATCGCCGCCGGCGTGAACCGGGTCATGCCGCACTCGACCTCGCTGGCGCATGCCGAGAACATGGCCTACATGCTGGCCCAGCAGCGCCTGCAGACCCCGCGCCTGAACGCGGTGCTGTCGCCGGTCACCCTGGCCACCAGTTCGCAACCGTGCTGCCAGTGCTACGGCGCCACCGTGTGGGCCGGCATCGACCGCCTGCTGATCGGTGCCAACTCGGCCGACGTCGAAGAACTGACCCCATTCGATGAAGGCCCGCTGCCGGCCGACTGGGTCGGCGAACTCAACAAGCGCGGCATCGAAGTGGTGCAGGGCCTGAACCGCGACGCCGCACGCAGTGTGCTGCGTGCCTATGGGGAAAGCGATGGCGCCCGTTACTGAAACCGGCATCGGCCTGCTGTGCCTGTGCCGGCAGGGCTTCGAGCCCGAGCTGGCCGGCGAGCTGCAGTTCCGCGCCGGTGAAGCCGGTTTCGCCGGTTATGCGCGCACCCAGCGCAATGACGGCTACGTGTTGTTCATGTGCGACGAAGCTGCCGCGCTGGCACCACGGCTGCGCTGGCGCGAACTGATCTTCGCGCGGCAGAAGCTGGTGGTGCTGGCCGAACTGCCGCAGCTGGACCCGGCTGATCGCATCACCCCGATGCTGGAGGTGCTGGCCGATGCGCCGCGCTTCGGCGACCTGTGGGTGGAGCACCCCGATTCGGACGCCGGCAAGCCGCTGTCCGGGCTGGCCCGCGCCTTCGGCAATGCGTTGCGCCCGGCGCTGCGCAAGGCCGGCAAGCTCACTGACAAGCCAAACAATCGCCTGCCGCGCCTGCATGTGGTATTTGTCGACGGCACCCATGCCTTCGTCTGCGTGGCCGACCCGGCCGACAGCGCACCGTGGGCATTGGGCATCCCGCGCCTGAAGCTGCTGCCCGAAGCGCCGTCGCGTTCGGCGTTGAAGCTGGACGAAGCGCTGCTGACCCTGCTGACCCCGGAAGAACGCGAGGCACTGGCCAAGCCCGGCATGCGCGCGGCTGACCTGGGCGCCGCGCCGGGCGGCTGGACCTGGGTGCTGACCCGCCAGCACATGCACGTGCTGAGCATCGACAACGGCCCGCTGCGCCAGCACGTGCTGGACACCGGCCTGGTCGAGCACCTGCGCGCCGACGGCTTCCACTGGCACCCGGAACAGCCGCTGGACTGGATGGTCTGCGACATGGTCGAGCAGCCGCGCCGCGTGGCCGAACGCATGGCTACCTGGTTCCGCGAAGGATGGTGCAGGCACGCGATCTTCAATCTGAAGCTGCCGATGAAGAAGCGCTGGGACGAAACCCGCTTGTGTTTGGATCTGTTCCAGGAGCAGGCCGGCAAGCCATTGGTGGTGCGTGCCAAGCAGCTGTATCACGACCGTGAGGAGATCACGGTGTTGGCCTCGCCGCTGCGGTGAGGCCATCGCGCCCGCCGGGCGTGGCCCGGCGCTACCGAGGAATGGCAATCATGCGATACCGCTCGATTCCGATACTGATCGCGCTGCTTGCAACGGCGCCGGCCATTGCACAGCAGTTGCCGCCCATGCCGGCGCAGAGCCAGCCGCTGGGTCGGACCGGCGGAGCGATCCGCCAGCAACCGCTGGATGCCGGCCGGGTCAGCGGCAGCGTCGAGATTGCACGGCCGGCCGGCGAGGCACAGGTGACCGTGCGCTCGCTGGAACCCAGCAGCGTGGTCGGCCAGTACCGCATCCACTTCGCTGCGCTGGATGTGAACAGCGATGGTTTCATCAGCCGCGAAGAAGCGCAGGCGAATCCGGCGCTGGCCGATGAGTTCAATGCGTTGGACGTGAAGCGTCGCGGCAAGCTGGACCGTGCCGATCTGGCCGGTTGGCTGGTTGATTGATTCACCGGCGCGATCTTCATCCACGCATGGCGTGGAGCTACTGGATCAACGGCGGTAGCGGAGCCCGCTTCTGGTAGGTGCCAACCTTGGTTGGCACATCCATCAGGCATCCTGGACCCAGATGAGGCGAGGCTGTTTCCAGCCTTGTGCCAACCAAGGCTGGCACCTACCAGAGCGGCCTTGGCACCTGCCAGAGCGGCCTGTATTCCGGTCAGACCCCGGCGGCGCGCTTCCAGAACGCCTGCACCAGCGGCGGCCACTTGCCGACGCAGCCCAGCGCGCGGCCGCGGGCCAGGGTCAGGTGCATCTCGTCGTTGGAGAACAGCCGATTGATCGCATCGAAACTGTAGGCGGCGATCTGGTTGTCACTGCGCCGTTCCCGTGCCCAGCGCTGCAGGCGCTGCGGCGACAGCCGCGGCTGTCCGCGACGTTCGGCCGACGGCGCCAGCCACTGCTGCAGAGCGGCAACATCGCGCAGGCCCAGGTTCACGCCCTGCCCGGCCAGCGGATGCACCACGTGCGCGGCATCACCCAATGCCAGCACGCGGCCGGCCACGTAGTGACAGGCCAGCTGCCGACGCAGCGGGAACGCCGCACGCGCTGATGCCAGCCGCAGTTCGCCCAGGCGCGCGGCGAACGCACGCGTCAGTTCGCGGTTGAAGGCGTCCTCGTCCAGCGCCAGCACGCGCGCTGCTTCATCCTCGGGCAGAGTCCAGACAATCGAACTGCGACGCTCGGCCACCGGCAGCAGCGCCAGCGGCCCGGTCGGCAGGAAGCGCTGCCATGCGGTGGCCTGGTTCGGCAGTTCGCTGTCCACATAGGCCACCACGCCACGCTGGTGGTAGTCATGCCGCTCCACCTCGATCCCGGCCAGCTGGCGCAGGGTCGACTCGGCGCCATCGGCCGCCACTGCCAGCGCTGCTTCCAGGCGGCGACCGTCGTCCAGGCGCAGGCGAACACCGTCATCATCCTGTTCCAGCGCTTCCACCCGTGCCGGGCAATGCAGCTGCACGCCCGCCGCTGGCAGTGCCGCCCACAGGCGGTCCTGCAACAAGCCGTTCTCGACGATGTAGCCCAGCTCGCGACGACCGAAGCGGTCGGCATCGAACAACAGATCCTCACCGCCGGCGGCGTCCCACACCTGCATGCGCCGGTAAGGCCAGGCGCGGGCCTGCGCGATCACCGGCCACACGCCCAGGCGGTTCAACAGTTGTACGTTGTCAGCGGCGAAGGCGAACACGCGCAGGTCCGGCTGAGCGGCCTGCCACGGTGCCGGTTCACGGCCTTCCACCAGCGCAACCGACAGGCCGGCATCGGCCAGCGCCAACGCACACGCGGCACCGACCACGCCACCACCAACGATGGCCACATCAAGACGCATGCGCCGGCTCATGCAGCTTCTCCGCGGCATAGGCGCGGCACGTCGCCACGGAAGCCCATCGCGCCACCGACCAGCATCGACTGCACCGACGCGCGTTGTGCGGCCACCAAGCCGAGGCTGCGCAGCGGCCGCATCAGCGGTGCCGGGTTGCTGGTCAGGCGCGCCAGGCCACCGGAGAACGCCACCGTCTGCCGGCGGTCTTCCTCGCGGCGCGCGACATAGGCCTGCAGCAATGCATCACTGCCGGCATCCTCATGCGCATCCTCCAGCAGTTCGGCCAGGGTCAGCGCATCGCGCAGGCCCAGATTGAAGCCCTGTGCACCCAACGGATGGATGGTCTGCGCGGCATTGCCGAGCAACACCGTGCGCTCACCGGCCAGCACGCGCGCCAGCACTTGGATGAGCGGATAGGCGCTGCGCGGGCCGGACTCGAGCAGGCGGCCGGCACGCCAGCCGATCGCGCTCTGCAGGCGTTGCAGCCAGGCGGCATCGTCCAGCGCCATTACTGCATCGGCCTGATCGCGCGCTACGCCGTGCACGGTGCCGAAGTGACGATCGCCACGCGGCAGCAGGGCAGTCGGGCCGGTATCGGTGAACCGCTCCCAGGCGGTGCCGTCCGGCGCGCGCTGGCTGCGCACGCGGGCCACGAATAGAGTCTGCTGGAAATCATGGCGGTCGACCTCGATGCCCAGCGCGCCACGCACGCCGCTGGTGGTGCCATCGGCCCCCACCACCAGACGTGCCAGCAGCACGCGCTCGCCGGCCTCGTCAGCCACCCGCACCTGGCGGTAGCCGTCGACCACGTCGCCCAGCCCCAGGAACCGCATCGGCCGGTAACGGCGCAGGCGCGGAAGTTCCAGAAGCCGTGCTTCCAGCGCCTGGCCGAAATCCCGCGCGACCACTACCTGGCCAAACCACGGCCTGTCGTAATCGGCCGCTTCGAGCTGTACCCGTCCGAAGTCGCCGGCACGGCTGACATGGATGCGGCGGATCGGGCCGGGGGCCATCGACAGCTTCTGCATCACCCCCAGCGCGGTCAGCGCATTGACGGTGGCGGCGGCGAAACTGAGGTTGCGCTGGTCGAACACCGCCGGCAGCTCACCTGCCGGGCTGGCCTCGAGCAGGCCCACGTCGCGGCCCAGGCGGTCCAGGGCAATGGCCAGGCTGGCGCCGACCAGCCCGCCACCGACGATCAGCACGTCATGTCGTTCACTCATGGGCTCATGATACGCGCTCACCCCCACTGCAAGCCCAATGCATCCCGCCTGCGCCAACCCGCGCGGCGGGCTAGAATGAAACCTGAATCCGCTCCGGGCCCGCTGCCATGTCCGACACCGCCAACCGCGCCTTCGTCCTGTCAGTACTCGTACTGCTGCTGGCGGCGACCCGCGTCAACCACTTCGCGGCGATTCCCGATGCCTCCTGGGCCGTGTTCTTCATCGGTGGCTTCTATCTGGCGCGCTGGACGCGCTGGGCGTTCCCGCTGCTGATGCTGTTCGCGGTGCTGGTCGACTGGATCGTGATCCGCAGCAGCGGCCTGGACTTCTGGCAGCACTACTGCGTGTCGCCGGGCTACTGGCTGCTGCTGCCCGCGTACTTCTCGCTGTGGGCTGGCGGCATGCTGCTGGGCCGCAACTACCAGAGCGCGCGCTGGTCGGTGCTGGCCAAGGGGGCGCTGCTGCTGGTCGCTTCGGTGGCGGTCTGCCACCTGCTGGCACAGGGCGGCTTCTACTGGAGCAGCCGCAACGTGGCCGAGCCGACCCTGGCCGGCTGGGCACAGAACTACGCGCAGTGGTTCGGGCCCTACCTGCGCACCACGGCGATCTATGTGGCGCTGGCCGCCGCCCTGCAGCTGGCCGTGGAGCAGATGTTGAAGCTCCAGCAGGCCCGCCGCGACATCCGCCACTGAGCCGCACCATGGGTCATCGCCTCTCGCGCATCTACACCCGCACCGGCGACGACGGCAGCACCGGCCTCGGTGACGGCCAGCGTGTGGCCAAGGATGACGCCCGCGTTGCCTCCTACGGCACCGTCGACGAGGCCAATGCCGCGCTCGGCCTGCTGCTGGCCGCCCCGTTGCCCGAGGACGTGCGCGCGCTGGTCGTGCATCTGCAACACCAGCTTTTCGACCTCGGCGCCGAGCTGTGCATCCCCGGCCATGCTGCGATCCACGCCGCCGATGTCTCCGCGCTGGAGCAGCAGCTGGACCACTACAACGCCGGCCTGCCAATGCTGAAGGAGTTCATCCTGCCGGCCGGCGGCGAGGCCGCTGCACGCTGCCACCTGGCGCGCACCATCGTCCGCCGCGCCGAGCGCGAGACGGTCACCCTGGCCCGCCACGAGGCTGTGCGCAGCGAGGCGCTGCAGTACCTCAACCGGTTGTCGGACCTGCTGTTCGTGCTGGCCCGGGTGCTGGCCCGTGCCGATGGCCACGGCGAAGCGCTGTGGCAACCACAGCAGCGCCAGCGCTGAGTCGGCACGATGCTGGTCTATACCCATCCGTCCTGCCTGCTGCATGACCCCGGCCCCGGCCATCCCGAGTGCCCGCAACGCCTGCAGCATGTACTGGACGCACTCCACGCTGCCTTCCCCGGCCAGCTGGACTGGCGCGAGGCGCCGCCAGCCAAGTTCGGTGAACTGACCCGGGTCCACGACAGCGCCCTGCTCGACTTCGTGCTGCAGCCGCAGACCGCGCCGCTGCGCCAGCTGGATATGGACACCTGGACCTCGCCGGGTTCGGCCAGCGCCGCCGTGCACGCCGCCGGTGCCGGCGTGGCCGCGGTCGATGCGGTGATGCTGGGCGAGGACCCGCTGGCCTTCTGCGCGGTACGCCCGCCGGGCCACCACGCCACCAGCAGCACGGCGATGGGCTTCTGCCTGCTGAACAACATCGCCATCGCCGCCGCCTATGCCCGCGACCGCCATGGCCTGGAGCGGATCGCGGTGGTCGATTTCGACGTGCACCACGGCAACGGCACCCAGGACATCTTCCAGCACGACGCCCGCGTCTCTTACTACAGTACCCACCAGGCCGGGCTGTTCCCCAACTCGGGCCTGCGCCGCGACCGCGGCGCGGGCAACCTGATGAACATCCTGCTGCCGCCGGGCAGTGGCGGCTTCCGCTTCCGCAACGTCTGGGCCGACGAGATGCTGCCAGCCATCGACGACTTCCGCCCGCAGCTGCTGCTGATCTCGGCGGGCTTCGATGCCCACCTGCGTGATCCGCAGGCGGACCTGATGCTGGAGACCGACGATTTCGCCTGGATCACCCGTGAACTGCATGCGCTGGCACGCCGTCACGCCGCCGGCCGGGTGGTCTCGATGCTGGAGGGAGGCTACGACCTGCAGGCCCTGGCGGAGTGCAGCGTGGCCCATGTCCAGGCCATGATCACCCCCTCTGCGGGTGCCTCCGCCGGATGAACCCGAACCGGCAGCCTCCCGCGCCCTTCATTGCCCCTATGCAAGGGATGGGGCAAGCTACCGTCCGTTTTCGCCCGAATCCGAACCGCGTGCGCCGAGCCCTCCGCCTGCTTCCCCTGCCTCTGAGCATCGCCATCAGCCTGCCGGCGATGGCCGATGATAAGCCGCTCAACTGGGGCCTGTGCCCGGCCACCGACGTCATTCCCGCGTTCACCGACGCCCCCACCCCAGTCCCCGCCCAGGATAAGGCTGCCGCCGCGGCCGCCCGCGAGAACCAGCCGACCGACATCGAAGGCGACCAGCTGCTGGGCACCACCACCGTGCCGCAGTACGAGGGCAACGTGGCGCTGCGCCGGGGTGACCAGTTCGTCGGTACCGACAAGCTCAGCTTCGACACCGAGACCGGCAACTACATCGCCGACGGCAATGTCCGCTACCAGGACGGGTCGATCCGGATGGTCGCCAAGCGCGCCGAAGGCAACCAGGAAAGCGACACCCACAAGATCTCCGACATCAAGTACCAGCTGGTGTCGCGCCGGGGCAACGGCGATGCCGAATCGGTCGACCTGCAGGGCGCGGTCGGCCAGATGCACCGCTCGACCTACACCACCTGCGACCCGTCGCAGCCGGTGTGGAAGCTGTCGGCGCCGCAGATCGAGGTGGACAACGACGAAGGCTTCGGCACGGCCCGCAACGCCGTACTGCGCATCGGCAAGGTGCCGGTGCTGTGGGCGCCCTACTTCAAGTTCCCGATCGATGACCGCCGCAAGACCGGCCTGCTGTTCCCGCAGCTGGGCATGTCCGGCCGCAACGGTGTCGACTACGCGCAGCCGATCTACTTCAATCTGGCGCCGAACTACGACGACACCCTGACCCCGCGCTACATGAGCCGGCGCGGCCTGCTGCTCGACAACGAGTTCCGCTACCTCTACAACGGCGGCCGTGGCGAGGTGCTGACCAGCTACATGCCCAACGACAAGCTCCGCGACCGCGACCGCGGCCGGGTGATGTTCGACGGCTACCACAACGTGAACAGCCACTGGCAGGCCCGCGCCAACCTGGCCTGGGTCAGCGACGAGCGCTATGTCGAGGACTTCGCCAATCGCCTGGTGGGCGTGACCGCCTCCAACCTGCAGAGCACCATCGGCCTGTACGGCACCGGCCAGAACTGGACGGCCGGCATCATGGCCGACCGCTGGCAGCTGACCGACTACACCCTCGACGAGCGCGCGCTGCCGTACAACCGCCAACCGCGCCTGTTCTTCAACTGGAACAAGCCGGTGCTGCCATGGCTGGAGACCGGCATCTACACCGAAGCGGTGCGCTTCACCCACGACGACATCAACTTCAAGAACGCCGTCGGCGCCGGCGAGGATCTGCAGTACACCCGCAATGGAGTGCAGTGGACCGACGGCGTCGGTGTCAGCGGCGGTTCGCGACTGGACGTGAAGCCGTATGTGTCGTTCCCGATCAGCGGCGCAGCCTGGTATGTGACCCCGACCCTGGCCTACCGCTACACCGCCTATCAACTGGACCGTGGTCTAGTGGATGGGGTGAGGGGCATCCAGGCCCAGATCCTGCGCTCGCAGGGCATCGACCCGGCCACGGCAACCCCGGAACAGCTGCGCGGCAATACCTCGCCCAGCCGCAGCCTGCCGATCGGCAGCCTCGATGCCGGCCTGTTCTTCGATCGCGAGACGTCGATCGGTGGCAAGTCTTTCCTGCAGACCCTGGAGCCGCGCCTGTTCTACCTGCGCACGCCCTACCGCAACCAGGACGAGCTGCCGATCTTCGATACCCGCGACTTCACCTTCAGCTGGGGCCAGCTGTTCCGCGACTCGCGCTATACCGGCGCTGACCGCCAGAACGATGCCAACCAGCTGACCCTGGCGCTGGGCACCCGCTTCATCGACCAGACCACCGGCAAGGAACGCTTCTCGGCCGCGATCGGCCAGATCCAGTACTTCGATGAATCGCGGGTCAGCACCACGCCGGGCGGGGCGCCGGTGGAGAAGGGCAAGTCGGCCTGGATCGCCGACGGCAACTACATGATCAACGACCGCTGGACGCTGGGTGCCACCTACCAGTGGGACCCGAAGTACAAGCGCGAGGACCTGGCCAGCGTCCGCGCCCGCTACCTGATGCCCAACGACGGCGTGGTCAACCTGAGCTACCGCTATCGCATCAATGCGGGCGCCCCGGCGACCGCCAACAAGCATGACCGGACCCTGCTGGAGCAGGCCGACCTGTCGTTCCTGTACCCGCTGAATGCGCGGTGGAGCCTGGTCGGCCGCTATTACTACTCGCTGCAGGACAAGGAACCGCTGGAAATCATCGCCGGCGTGCAGTGGGACAGCTGCTGCCTGGCCGTGCGCGCGGTGGCCCGTCGCTACGTGCGCAACCGCGAAGGCGACATGAACAACTCCATCCAGCTCGAGTTCGTGCTCAAGGGCTTGAGCTCCATCGGCCAGGACACGGACCGCACTCTGCGCCGTGCTATCCTCGGCTATAACCGCGACGACCTCTATCTCGTGCCGCCCAGCAACACCGGAGTGACCCGCGATGACTACGATCCGAATCTGATCCCATGACCAAGCGCTTCCCCGTTCTTCTCGCCTCGCTGCTGGCGGTGTCCAGCGTGTCCGCCCCCCTGCAGGTGCTTGCCCAGGAGGCGCAGCCGCTTGACCGCATCGCCGCCGTCGTCGATGAAGACGTGATCCTGCAGAGCGAACTCCAGCGTGCGATCGCCAACATCAAGGCGCAGTACGTCGGCCGTGAGGCCCAGCTGCCGCCGGAAGACGTGCTCAGCCGCCAGGTGCTTGAGCGCCTGGTGCTGGTCAAGCTGCAGGTGGCCCGCGCCCAGGGCAGCGGCATCCGGGTCAGCGACCAGGAGCTGAACCAGGCGATGAATGCCATCGCCCAGCAGAACGGCTCGAACCTGGACGCGCTGCGCCAGCGCCTGGCCCAGGACGGCATTGATTTCGCCGATTTCCGCGCCTCGGTGCGTGATGAGATCACCGTGCAGCGCCTGCGCCAGAGCTTCGCACAGAGCCGCATCAGCGTCAGCGAGGGTGAAGTCGATGCCGCGCTGAAGCAGCAGGCCACGGTCGGCAACCAGTACCACTTGGCGCACATCCTGATCGCGGTGCCCGACGGTGCCAACGCCGACCAGATCGCCACCGGCCAGAAGAAGGCCGACGGCGTGAAGGCGCTGCTGGACAAGGGCGAGCTGGACTTCAATGCGGCTGCGGTGCGCTATTCGGACAGCCCCAACGCGCTGGAAGGCGGCGACCTGGGCTGGCGCAGCCTGGATGAAATCCCGGCCGCATTCGCACAGACGATGTCAAAGATGAAGGCCGGTGAAGTGGTCGGCCCGATCCGTGGTCCCAGCGGCTTCCAGCTGCTGAAGCTGGTGGAAGTGCGCGATGCCAGCGCCGCCGGTGCGGGTGAACACACGGTCACCGAATACCACGGCCGCCACATCCTGGTGCGCGTGGACGATCACCAGACCGACGCCGCTGCCAAGGCCAAGATCGATACCCTGCGCGCCCGCATTGCCGGTGGCGCCGAGTTCGAGGCCGTGGCCAGGGAGTCCTCCGAGGACAACAACACCAAGGGCCAGGGCGGTGATCTGGGCTGGTTCCCGGCCGATGCGTTCGGCCCGGCTTTCGGCCAGCAGGTGGAAGGCGTGCAGGATGGCGGCATCAGCCAGCCGTTCCGCACCGATGCGGGCTGGCACATCGTGCAGCGCGTGGCCACCCGCCAGACCGACGTGACCACCGACAACCAGCGTGCCCAGGTCCGCGAGACCATCGGCCGCCGCAAGCTGGAAGACGAGTACAACCGCTTCCTGCAGGAACTGCGTGGCGAAGCCTACGTCAGCTTCCGCAGCGGCGACCGCGCGGAAAATACCGCGACCCCGCCGCAGTCCTGACCGATGCGCCCCGAGCTCGCTCTGGTACCGGGCGAGCCCGCCGGGATCGGCCCGGAGCTGTGCGTCCGCCTTGTCCAGCAGCCGCGTGAAGATTGTCGGCTGCTGGCCTTCGCCGACCCGGACACCCTGCGCGCGGCCGCTGCCGCGCTGAATCTGCCGCTGCAGCTGCTGCCCGAAGACGCCGAAGCACGCGTCCCCGGCGATCTGCGCCTGCGCACCGTCCCCAATGCCGTAACCAGCCATTTCGGCCAGGCCGATCCGGCCAATGCCGGCGCGGTCATCAGCGCCCTGCTCGGTGCCGGCCAGGCCTGCCTGTCCGGCGAGCTGCATGGCGTGGTCACCGGCCCGGTGCACAAGGCGGTCATCAACGAGGGCGGCATCGCCTACAGCGGCACTACCGAACTGCTGGCCGACCAGGCCGGGGTAAAGGTGGTGATGATGCTGGCCAACCACATCGTCCGCGTGGCGCTGGTCACCACCCACCTGCCGCTGCGCGACGTGGCCGATGCGATCACCGCGCCCGGCCTGGAACGCACCCTGCGCACCGTGCATGCCGCGCTGCGCCGCGAGTTCGGCCTGGCCGCGCCACGCATCGCCGTACTCGGCCTGAACCCGCACGCCGGCGAAGACGGCCATCTGGGCCGCGAGGAGCTGGACCTGGTCATCCCCCTGCTGCAGCGCCTGCGCGCCGAGGGCATGGACCTGGTCGGGCCACTGCCGGCCGACACCGCCTTCCTGCCCGCCAAGCTGGCCGGCTTCGACACCGTGCTGGCGATGTACCACGACCAGGGCCTGCCGGTGCTGAAGTACTCCGGCTTCGAGCAGGCGGTGAACCTGACCCTGGGCCTGCCCTACCCGCGCGTGGCCGTGGACCATGGCACCGCGCTGGATCTTGCCGGCCGCGGCATCGCCGATCCCTCCAGCCTGCAGGCGGCAACGACGCTGTGTGCGCAGCTTGCGCGGCAACGTACACTGAGCGCATGAATTTCCCGCATTCCCCCTCCGGCCCGGTGTTCACCGCACCGGCCAAGAAGCAGCTTGGCCAGCATTTCCTGGCCGACCGCCACTACATCGACAAGATCGTGATGGCAGTCAACCCGAAAGACGGTGACCGCCTGGTCGAGATCGGCCCGGGTCAGGGTGCGATCACCCTGCCGCTGCTGCGCGTGCACCCGAAGCTGACGGTGATCGAGTTCGACCGCGACCTGATCGCGCCGCTGACCGCGGCCGCCGAGCCGCTGGGCGAGCTGACCATCGTCCACCGCGATGTGCTGCGTGTGGACTTCACCGAACTGGCCGACGGCCAGCCGATCCGCCTGGTCGGCAACCTGCCCTACAACATCTCCTCGCCGATCCTGTTCCATGCGCTGGAACATGCCGCAATGATCCGCGACATGCACTTCATGCTGCAGAAGGAAGTGGTCGACCGCATGGCCGCCGGCCCCGGCAGCAAGGTGTTCGGCCGTCTCAGCGTGATGCTGCAGGCGTACTGCGAGGTGACCTCGCTGTTCGTGGTGCCGCCGGGCGCGTTCCGGCCGCCGCCGAAGGTCGATTCGGCCGTGGTGCGGCTGGTGCCTCGTGACCCGGCCACGATCAACATCCGCGATCACAAGCGTTTCGCCGAAGTGGTCAAGGCCGCCTTCGGGCAGCGCCGCAAGACCCTGCGCAATGCCCTGAACAACGTGGTGTCCGCCGAGCAGTTCATTGCCGCCGGCGTGCGTCCCGATGCCCGTGCCGAACAGCTGGACGTGGCCGAATTCATCGCTTTGGCCAATGCCTCCTGATTACACTGCCGGTATGGAAGACGCTGACGTTTACGCCATCTCCGTCGAAGTCGCACCGCGCTTCCTCGACGATCAATCCGCGCCGGAAGACGGCCGCTATGCGTTCGCCTATACGATCCGCATCCACAACCAGGGGCAGGTCGCCGCGCGCCTGATCGCACGCCATTGGCGCATCACCGATGCCAACGGCCGCGTCGAGCACGTCGATGGCGATGGCGTGATCGGCGAGCAGCCACGCCTCCGCCCCGGTGAAGACTTCCGTTACACCTCCGGTGTCATGCTGGGGACCGATCACGGGACCATGCAGGGGCACTACGACATGGTTGCCGACGATGGCACCGAATTCGCTGCGGCGGTCGCACCTTTCGTGCTGGCCATCCCGCGCACCCTGCACTGACACGGAGGCCGAACGATGAGTGTGTGGGCGATCGGCGACCTGCAGGGCTGCTATGACGTCACCCAGCGATTGCTGGAGAAGATCCGCTTCGACCCCGCGCAGGACACCCTGTGGTTCTGTGGCGACCTGGTCAACCGCGGCGGCCAGTCGCTGGAAACGCTGCGGCTGGTGCACTCGCTGCGCGAGCACAGCGTGGTGGTGCTGGGCAACCATGATCTATCGCTGCTGGCCGTCGGTGCGCGCACCGAAGAGGAACAGCGCAAGGTCAATCCGGACCTGCTGCGCATCGTGCAGGCCGAGGACCGCGACGAACTGCTGGACTGGCTGCGCCTGCAGAAGCTGGTGCACGTGGACCGCGAGCTGGGCTGGATGATGGTGCATGCCGGCCTGGCGCCGAAGTGGACCACGCAGATGGCCGAGCGGCATGCCGCTGAAGTCGAAGTGCAGCTGCACGGCGCCGGCTACCGCAAGCTGTTCCGCAACATGTATGGCGACAAGCCGAGCTGGGCACCGAACCTGTCCGGCTACGACCGCTCGCGCGCGATCATCAACGTGCTCACCCGCATGCGCTACTGCACCCCGCGTGGGCGCATCGGCATCGAGGACAAGGGCACGCCGGGCACGCAGGAACAGGGGCTGTACCCCTGGTTCGAAGTGCCGGGCCGGGTCGAGCGCGACCTCAAGATTGTCTGTGGCCACTGGTCGGCGCTCGGCCTGACCATCACCCAGGGCGTGCACGCCATCGATACCGGTGCGGTGTGGGGCGGCAAGCTCACCGCGATCCAGCTCGACACCGAAGAACTGCGCGTGGTGCAGGTACCGGGCCGCGATGTGCCGGCACCGGTGCCGCATGCACGTCCGCCGGCGCGACCGGCGCACGAGCGGCCCGCCGCTGCGGCGCAGGGCAAGGAACAGGGCGGCGGCAACACGCCCGCTGCCAACCCGGGCAACCGTGGTCCGCGTCGACGTCGCCGTCGTGGCGGCGCTGGCGGTAGCGGCAACGGCGGTGGTGGCAACAACAACGGCGCACCATCGCAGGCATGACACGACCTGGCTGCGCACCATGGATGGTGCTGCTGCTGACGCTGGCTCTGGCCAGCGGCTGCCAGCCCGGCTCGCCGCCTGCTTCCACCGCTGCGGGCAGCGCTGAACGCGCACCGACGCAACCGCAGGCCGCTTCACCGCCACTGGTGGATGCGGCACGCGCGCAGGTCGGCGTCACCACCCGCTACGACCCTGCTTACCAGGTGCTGGCCTATCCCGGCGGCGACGTCCCGCTGGATCGCGGCGTCTGCACCGACGTGGTGGTGCGCGCTCTGCGCAGCCAGGGCCTGGACCTCCAGGCCCGCGTGCACGAAGACATGCGCGGCAACTTCAGCGCCTACCCATCGATCTGGGGCCTGTCACGGCCGGACCGCAACATCGATCATCGTCGCGTACCGAACCTGATGCGCTGGTTCGAGCGGCAGCGCTGGCAGCAGCCGATCAGCACCGCCGCCGCCGACTACGCAGCCGGCGACATCGTCGCCTGGAAGCTCAACGGCAACGGCCTGCTGCATGTGGGCATCGTCTCCGACCGGCGCTTGGCCGATGGCACGCCGCTGGTGCTGCACAACATCGCGCGCGGCACGCGGGAAGAGAACCTGCTGTTCCAACACACGATCATCGGGCATTACCGGATGCCGTAGGCAATCGTGTAGAGCCGAGCCATGCTCGGCTACGGGATGTGTCTGGCAACAGCAGCCGAGCATGGCTCGGCTCTACAGATGCGCGGCGGTCAACGGCGCACGTAGTGCACGAAGCGGAACGCGTAGGCGTGGCGTTCGTCGGCCGCGTGCGGCTCGCTGCTCACTTCCCGCCAGTCACGCGCGTCCACCTCGGGGAAGTGGGTATCGGCAGGCACTTCGGCATCGACCCAGGTCAGGTACAGGTCGCTGGCCTGGCCCAGCAGCTGACGGAAGATCTCGCCGCCACCGATGATGCACAGTTCGCTGGCGCCCTCGCCTTCGGCAATCGCCTTCGCCTCGTCCAGCGACGCCACCGCGCGCATGCCCTCGAACGGCACCTGGCTGCTGCGGGTCAGCACCAGGTTGGTCCGCCCCGGCAGCACACGGCCGATCGATTCGGCGGTCTTGCGCCCCATCAGGATCGGCTTGCCCAGGGTGAGCGCCTTGAAGTGCTTGAAATCATCCGGCAGATGCCAGGGCATGGCATTGCCCTGGCCGATGCCACGGTTGCGGTCCAGCGCCACGATCATCGACAGCTTCATCAGTGCGCTCTCCTCAGCTGGCGTCGATCTGCAGGCGTTCGCAGGCAGCGTTCGCGGCACTGGCGGCCCGCAATGCTGCAGCCAGCGCCGGACTCGACGTGGACTGCTCATCCAGGCCGCTGATGATCTTCTGCTTCTGCGCTTCCTCGATCTCCTTCAGGCCCGGCCCCGACAGGATCTCCGCCGACAACGCCGCATTGTCGGTGCCGGCACCACGCGCGAGGAACGCCTTCAGCTGGTCGCTGGAGTAGACGGTGGCCAGGCGCTGTTCAAGCTCACGCTGATAGGCCGGATCCTCGACACCCGCCTTCAGGTGCTCGGTCATCGCCGCGTACATGCCGGTTACCGCCTCACGCATCTGCGCCCGGCACCCTGCCGGCACATCCTGAGGCAGCATCGTGCTGCCGTTGAATGCTCCGGCGAACGCCTGCACTTCCTCGCGCATGTGCTTGTGCACGATCTGCTCATTGACCTGCCTGGCCAGCGACAGTGTATCCGCCGCTGCGGCCTGGGCCATGCCCAGAGGGAGCGCAACGCACAGCGCCAACAGGCAGCGGGAAAGCATGCGCGCGCTCATACCGCCACCGGCGCCTTGATCGCCGGATGCGGATCGTAGCCGTCGATGCGGATGTCGTCGAACTGGAAGCCGAACAGATCGGTCACCTCCGGGTTCAACCACAGCGTCGGCAGCGCGCGCGGTTCACGCGACAGCTGCTCGCGGGCCTGCTCGAAGTGGTTCGAATACAGGTGCGCATCGCCCAGCGTGTGCACAAAGTCGCCCACGCCCAGGCCGGTGGCCTGCGCCACCATGTGGGTCAGCAGCGCGTAGCTGGCGATGTTGAACGGCACACCGAGGAAGATGTCGCCGCTGCGCTGGTACAGCTGGCAGCTGAGCTTGCCGTCCACCACGTAGAACTGGAACAGGTTGTGGCACGGCATCAGCGCCATCTGCGAGAGCTCGCCCACGTTCCAGGCGCTGACCACCAGCCGACGCGAATCCGGGTTGCGCTTGATCTCATCCACCAGCCACTGCATCTGGTCGATCTCACCGCCATCGGCAGTGGCCCAGCTGCGCCACTGCTTGCCGTAGACCGGGCCGAGGTCGCCGTTCTCGTCGGCCCACTCGTCCCAGATCCGTACCTGGTTGTCCTTCAGATAGCCGATGTTGGTGTCGCCCTTCAGGAACCACAGCAGCTCGTGGATGATCGAGCGCAGGTGCAGCTTCTTGGTGGTGACCAGCGGGAAACCGTCTGCCAGGTTGAAGCGCATCTGCCAGCCGAACACGCTGCGGGTGCCGGTACCGGTGCGGTCGCTCTTCTCGGCGCCGTGCTCAAGCACGTGCGAGAGCAGGTCCAGGTAAGCCTTCATGCCTTGCCCTCGGCAGTCACCGGCAGCTGCGGCTGCAGCACCGGCGCGCGGCGCGACATCGCCAGCAACCCCAGGCCGAAGACGATCAGCGGCACGCACAGGATCTGGCCCTTGGTCAGCCAGCCGAAGGCCACGTAGACGCCGTTGTCCGGCATGCGCACGAATTCCACCGCGAAGCGGAAGACGCCGTACAGCAGTGCGAACAGGCCACCCACCAGGTAACGATGGCGCGGCTTGGCCGACACCGCCCACAGCACAACGAACATCACCAGGCCTTCCAGCAACGCTTCATACAGCTGCGAGGGATGGCGCGCGAACTGGTTCAGCGCACCGCTGGCGAACTGCGCCTGCAGGGTGGCGTGGTCGAGCTGGTTCAACGGTGCCGGCAGGCCGGACGGGAACACCACGCCCCAGCTGCCGTCGGTGTACTTGCCCCACAGCTCGGCGCCGATGAAGTTGCCGATGCGGCCAAAGCCCAGGCCCAGCGGCACCAGCGGCGCCATGAAATCCATGGTGTCGAAGAAGTGCAGCGCATGCTTGCGCGACCACCACCAGCAGGCCGCGATCACGCCGAGCAGGCCACCGTGGAAGCTCATGCCGCCATCCCACACCTTGAACAGCAGCAGCGGGTTGTGCAGGAAATCGCCCAGCGCGTAGAACAGCATGTAGCCGATGCGCCCGCCCAGCACTACGCCGAGCATGGCGTAGAACAGCAGGTCGGAGAAGCCGTTGGCGTCGACGCCCGGCAGGCGCCCGTCGGCGATCCGCTTGCGCCCCAGCAGCCAGGCGGCGGTGAAGCCGAGCAGGTACATGATGCCGTACCAGTGCACCTTGATCGGTCCCAACGAGAGGGCGATGGGGTCGATGTCGTGGAAATAGATCATGAAGGGCGCCTTGCAGGGATGCCGATATTCTAGCGCCGCCCGGGAGCGGCCTCGTGGTGGCCGCCGTCGCCCGATTGCCGGGCTTCAGCCCAGGATCTGCGGCGTGTCCGGCAGGCCGTCCTGATCGGACCGCGCCGAGGCCGGAAAGTGCCCTTCCAGCAGGCTGGAGACCTCGTCGATCGCATCCTGCAGCGCTTCCACGGGATTGGACCCGCGCAGGCCCTCGCGCAGATGGGTGCAGACCCGCTGCCACTGCGCCGGGCTGACCCGGCCGTGCAGGCCGCGGTCGGCGACGATCTCGATCGCGTGATCGGCCAGCAGCAGGTAGATCAGCACGCCGTTGTTGTAGGCTGTGTCCCAGGTACGCAGGCGGGCGAAGGCGTGTTCGGCGGCCTGGCGCGGGGTCACTTTGTGCCACAACGCGGCCCACGGCAGGTCGGCTTCGACCGCGAACATCACCTGGCCACCATGGCGCTGCTCACCGGCGGCGATGGCCTCGGTGATCGCCTGCAGCGTGGCCGGCGGGAACGCACGCCGCACCGACGGCGAAAACACGTGGCGACACAGACGTTGGATCATCACCAGCCTCCCGAAGCACCGCCGCCGCCGGAACGGCCACCACCACCGCCCCAGCCGCCACCACCGAATCCACCGCCCCCGCCGAATCCGCCTCCGCCGCCCCAGCTGCCACCACCCCATCCTCCACCACCGGCAAAGCGCCCGGGATGGCCGGACAGCATGGCGACGATCAGGCCGACGATGCCCGCCAGGCCACTGGCCAGCAGGGTGGAGGTGAACAGGAACGCCGCCAGTGCGGCACCAGCACCGCCCAGCAGGCCACGCAGCGGGCGCGGCACGCGCGAGAACACGCCGCGCAGGATGCTGCCAGCGAATACACCGATGAACAGGGCCAGGAACCAGGTATCGCCGCCACCGTCGGGCTCGCGGGCCCGCTGGCCGCTGACCGGCGTGGGCAGTGCCTCGCCATCGACGATCTTCACCAGTACCGCGGTGGCATCGGTGATGCCACCGGCGTAGTCGCCCGCTCGGAAGCGCGGCACCAGGTATTCCTGGATGACCCGGTTGGCGATGGCATCGGGAATGGCACCCTCCAGGCCGTAGCCCGGTTCGATGCGTACGCGCCGGTCGTCCTTGGCCACCACCAGCAGCACGCCGTCATCCACGCCCTTGCGGCCGATCTGCCACTGGTCGAAGACCCGCGTGGTGTACTGCGCGATGTCCTCCGGCTGGGTGGTAGGCACCACCAGCACCTGCAGCTGGCTGCCCTTGCGCTGCTGCAGGTCCAGCGCCTGCTGCACCAGCGCCTGCTTCTGCGCGGCATCCAGCGTTCCGGTGGTATCGACCACCGGCGAGTCCAGCGCCGGAATCGGTGCCAGCTGCTGGGCCTGCGACGCCAACGGCAGCCACAGCAGCAGGGCCAGCAGCGCAGTGGCCAGGCGCATGGGTCAGTGGCCCGGCTGCGGAGCCGGCTGCTGCTGCGGCGCGCTGCCGAAATCCACCGCCGGCGCGTTGGAGATCTGCGCTTCGTTGTCCACGGTGAAGTTCGGCTTGGTCTTGTAGCCGAAGATCTTGGCGGTGATCACCTGCGGGAACGAGCGGATGTAGGTGTTGTAGTCCTGCACCTGCTGGATGTAGCGACCGCGGGCAACGGTGATACGGTTCTCGGTACCTTCCAGCTGCGCCTGCAGATCGCGGAAGTTCTGGTCGGACTTGAGCACCGGGTAGTTCTCGGTGACCACCAGCAGCCGCGACAACGCACTGCCGAGTTCGCCCTGGGCCTGCTGGAACTGCTTGAGCGAGGCTTCGTCGTCGGCGTTGACGTTGATCTGGCCGACCCGCGAGCGGGCGTTGGTGACTTCGGTCAGCACGCGCTCTTCCTGGCTGGCAAAGCCTTTCACGGTCTGCACCAGGTTGGGTACCAGGTCGGCGCGGCGCTTGTACTGGTTGAGCACTTCGGACCAGCTGGCCTTGACCGCTTCATCCTTCTGCTGGATGGCGTTGTAGCCGCAGCCGGAGAGCAGGGAGGCCAGCAGCATCAAGGGCAGGACGCGGGTGAACAGGCGCATGGCGGAGGTTCCGGGTGGACTGAGCGCCGAGCATGCCACGGATGGGGTGAAAGATCGGCCATCGGGCGCCGCCCCCTCCGCGGTGGTCATGTCTGCTGGATATCGGGGTGGGCCGGGAGGGTGAGTGGGCTGGGGGACGCCGTGAATACGTCCTTGTAGGCTCGGGCGCGCCATCCATGGCGCTTACGCCCCCAGCCCACTCACCCTCCCGGCCACGGACGGTTTCCTGCGCACTGCGGGAAGATCAAAAAAGAGCAAAAGCGAAAGCCCATGCTCCAGGCATTCGTGCCGACCAACGGTCGGCACCCACCATCAGCAGCAGGTTCCAACAGATCGCAGGAACCTGTCGAAGGCGGGGTGGGTCAGCTTGCGGGGGCGTGAGCGCCATGGATGGCGCGACCGAGCTTACAGGGACGTACTTGCAGCGTCCCCCGCAAGCTGACCCACCCCGCCAACCCACGGAATGCGGGCTGTTGCTGTTGCTCTGGATTCTGCGGGTGCAGGGCTGCAAGCCCTGCCGGAACCCCACACCGTTCAACAGGCCTCAGCCACCGGGGCGCGCGCACGCCCCAGCCACGCCAGCAGCAGCGCCGACGCTGCCAGCAGGCCACCGGCCACCGGAATCGCCGCGTACCCCAGCCCCAGGCTGATCACCGCACCACCCAGCGCCGCGCCCAGTGCATTGCCGAGGTTGAACGCACCGACGTTGATCGACGACGCCAGGCCCGGCGCCTCGCTGGCGGCCTGCATCACCCGGATCTGCAGCGGCGGCACGATCGCGAAGGTCGCGGCACCGAACAGCAGCACGCCCAGCGCCGCCGTGGCGTGATTCATGAAGGCCAGCGGCAGCACGAACATCAACACGGCCAGTACCGCGAGCAGGATGCGGGTGGCGCCATCCAGCGACCAGTCGGCCATGCGCCCGCCGATGCCGTTGCCGAAAGTGAATCCAATGCCGATCAGGGCCAGCGACATCGCGATGAAGGCGTTGGAGGCACCGGTCAGCTCGGTCAGCACCGGCGCCACGTAGGTGTAGAGGGTGAACATCGCGCCGGCGCCTAGCACTGTGGTGGCCATGGCCAGCAGCACCTGCGGCTGCAGGATCGCCTTCATCTCGCGGCGCACGTCCGGACGCGCATCAGGCGCGGATGCCGGCAGGGCCAGGCCCAGCGCGGTGATCGCCACCAGGCCCAGCACCGCAGTACCGGCGAAGGACAGGCGCCAGCCCAACTGCTGGCCCACCCAGGTTGCCAGCGGCACGCCACCGATGTTGGCGATGGTCAGGCCCATGAACATGGTCGCCACGGCGGCCGCCTGCTTTTCCTTCGGTACCAGGCTCGCGGCGACCACCGCACCGATGCCGAAGAAGGCACCGTGATTGAGGCTGGTGACCAGGCGCGACAACAACAGCAGGCCGTAGTTCGGGGCCAGTGCCGACAGCAGGTTGCCGACCACGAAGATCGACATCAGCAGCATCAGCGCAGTGCGCTTGCCGAAGCGTCCCATCAGCAGGGTCATCACCGGCGCGCCCAGCATGACGCCCACGGCATAGGCCGTGATCAGCATGCCGGCGGTGGGAATGTTCACGCCTACGCCGTCGGCAATGACAGGCAGCAGGCCCATCGGCGCGAATTCAGTGGTGCCGATGGCGAAGGCGCCGACGGCGAGGGCCAGCAGAGCGGCTCTGGAGTTCATGAGGTCATCCTGCGTGGGGCAGGTCCTGGAAAAGAGCGCGTAGCCTGCGCGCTTTGTCGGCCCGGATTAAGCCTCGCCCCGGGAAAACACTGTTGATCTCAATTCACAGCTGGCGGGAACCTCCCCGCCGGGCCATGCCCGGCGAGCGCGGTGGGCCTCGCAACGCAGCCCCCCGGCGCTGGCCGGGGGTTCTGGGTGACACGCTTGCCTGTGATCTGCTTACCAGTCGCCGGCACCCGGCACGTGGTGTTCGCGCGCGCGGCGGCGCATCAGCAGGTTCAGCCACTCCACCAGCACCGAGAAGCCCATCGCGGCGTAGATGTAGGGCTTGGGCACGTGCACGTCCAGGCCATCCAGGATCAGCACCGCACCGATCAGCAGGATGAAGGCCAGGGCCAGCATCTTCACGGTCGGATTGGCATCGATGAAGCGGCCCAGCGGGTTGGCCGCCAGCAACATCACCGCCACCGACAGCAGGATCGCGGCGACCATCACCGGCACGTGGTCGGCGATGCCGACGGCAGTGATCACCGAGTCCAGCGAGAACACGATGTCGATGATCGCGATCTGCGCGATCACGTAGCCGAATACGGCCGAGGTCTTGGTCGTGCTCGGGTCCTCATCCTCGCCACCGGTGATCATTTCCTTGATCTCCATCCAGCCCTTGATGATCAGGAACAGGCCACCGACGATCAGCACCAGGTCGCGGATGGAAATGCCCATGCCGGCCACGGTGAACAGGTTCGCCTGCATGTGCGCCAGGTACGCCAGCGACACCAGCAGGCCGATACGTGTGATGCAGGCCACGGCGATGCCGAGCCGGCGCGCGAACGGGCGGCGGTGCTCGGGCAGCTTGCTGACCGCGATGGAAATGAATACCAGGTTGTCGATACCGAGCACGATTTCCAGCGCGCTCAGCGTGAACAAGGTCAACCAGACGTTCGGATCGGCGAGAAACTCAAGGGACATGGGAAGTCTTCAACAAGGGGGAGGAAGAAGGATCAGCCGGCGCTGGCCGGGAACAGGCGCGGCACCAGTACCAGGCCCCAGCACAGCAGCACGTTCATCATCAGCATGAACACCGCCGCCGAGCCCATGTCCTTGGCCCGGCCGGCCAGCTCATGGATCTCGCTGCCGTAGCGCTCGATCACCGCCTCGATGGCCGAATTGGCCAGCTCCATCGCCAGCACCAGCAGCATCGAGCCGATCAGCAGCGCGCGTTCGACCGGCGTCTGGCCCAGCCAGACCGCGAGCGGGGTCAGCAGCACCAGCAGGTAGACCTCCAGCCGGAACGAGGACTCGTGCAGCCAGGCAGCGCGCAGGCCCTGCCAGGACCAGCGGGCGGCCTGGAAGATGCGGCGCGGGCCGCGGGGCATGTGGCCGAACTGATCAGCCACGGGTGAGACATCCAGCAACAGGGGCGCGGCGCAGCGACCGCTCAGACGCACGGCAGGGAATCATGGGTGCACAGGGATAGGCAGATGGCCGCCATTTTGCCACAAGGCCGCCGGCCGCATCCCGGGCAGCGCTTGGCCAATGGCCTGCCAAGGGCAAGCCCGGGCCCGCCCCAGCTCCTATGATGGATGTCCCCTTCCCTGCTGGAGCGCCTGATGTCCCGTCGCCGTACCTGCCTGCTGATGCTGGGCCTGCTGACCGCCGCCCCCCTGGCCCAGGCGCTGAGCCCGACCAAGCCGCCGCGCGTGCCCGAGCAGGTCTCCAACGTGGCCTGGGCCGGCGACATGGCCCACTTCGCCAGCGCCGACCAGACCAGCCCGCCGCCGCGCGGCGGCATCGAGTTCATCGGCAGCTCCTCCATCCGCATGTGGGACAGCCTGGCCACCGACTTCCCCGGCCAGCCGGTGTTCAACCGTGGCTTCGGCGGTTCGGAAGTGCGCGACAGCACCTGGTATGCCGGCCAGATCGTAGTGCCGTATGCGCCATGCAAGGTGTTCTTCTACGCCGGCGACAACGACCTCAACAGCGGCCGCAGCGCGGTGCAGGTGCGCGACGATGTGGTCGCCTTCGTGCAGCGCGTGCACCGCGACCTGCCGAAGACGAAGGTGGAGTACCTGTCGATCAAACCGAGCCCGTCGCGTGCGCACCTGCTGCCGGCGATCAACGAAGCCAACACGCTGATCAAGGTCGCCCTGGCCAGGCTGCCCAATACCGGCTTCACCGACGTCTACACGCCGATGCTCGGCGCCGATGGACAGCCGGACGCGGCGCTGTTCCGCGAGGACATGCTGCATATGACCCCAGCCGGCTATGCGATCTGGACCAAGGCGCTGGCGCCGAAGGTGAAGTGCGACTGAGGCGTGCGTTCGCCGACCAAGGTCGGCATCTACCGAGGCAGCTGGTGCCGCCTCAGCGGAAAATCACCGTGGCTTCGGTGCCCTTGCCAGGCTCACTGGCCAAGCTGACCTTCCAGCCGAAGCGGTCGCACAGCCGGCGCACGATCGACAGGCCCAGGCCGGTGCCCTGCGGACGGCTCGGCTCGGCGCGGTAGAACGGCTCGAACGCGCGCGACAGCGCCTCGGCGGACATGCCGATGCCGGTATCGCGCACCACCACGCGGTCGTTGTGCACATGCACGTCGATGCGCCCCTCATCGGTGTAGCTGCAGGCGTTGCGCACCAGGTTGCTGACCACCACCTGCAGCACCCGCGGCGGCGCATGCAGCTGCACCGGGCCATCGCTGTGCAGGTGCACCGATACCGAGCGCGTACCCAGCAGCTCGTTGGCGTTGTCCACCTCGTAGCGGACGATGTCGTTGACGTCGAACAGCTCGATCTGCGGCTCGACATCGGCCTCGCGGGCCAGGATCAGGAACGCATCGATCACCGCCTCCATGTCACGCCCGGCGCGCTGGATACGCTGCAGGCTGCGGCGCAGGCGCGGCTCCAGGCTGTCATCGCCCAGCGCCATGTCGCTGGCCACCCGGATCACGGTCAGCGGTGTGCGCAGCTCATGGCTGGCATCGCGGGTGAAGTTGCGCTCACGGGCCACGTGCGCGCTGACCCGGTTGGCCAGTGAATGCAGTGCGGCAGCCAGCTGCCGGGTCTCGCCCTGCATGTCCGCCGGCAGCTTGTTCGGCTCGAGGTCGGCCGCCTCGGGATGGCCCGGGTCCCAGCGCGAGACGCGGCGCGCCAGCCAGTTCACCGGCGACACCAGCCGCTTGGAGGCGCGATAGGTCACCCAGCTGGCGCCATAAACCGCCAGCAGGGTCAGCAGCACCGGCACGATGCCGAACCAGAACGCCAGCATCTCCGCGCGCGAACGCAGGAACACCAGGTACAGGCGACCGGCCGGGCGTACATCGACCAGTACCAGCTGGTCATCCTTGCGCAGTTCGTGGAAGCCCGGCTCCAGATTGCGCAGGTTGGCCGGCAACGACAACGCCGACTGCCCGCTTTCCAGCAGGTAGCCGCGGATGTTCTGGGTGTTGGGCGGCGGCTGCACCGGCGAGGCCTCGTGCAGCGTCCAGAAGTACGCCGCTTCCTCGCGCAGGGCCGCGCCGACCAGGCTGTGCTTGATCACCAGCGATACCAGCCAGGCACCGAGCAGGATGCCCAGGCTGGCCAGCACTGCCTGCAGGATGAAAGCGATACGGATCTTGCGCGGCAGGCCGTGCGGCATTGCGGGGTCCCGGTCGGAGCGCTGCGATTATAGGCAGCGCACCGCGCCGTAGTCGTGCATGGGCGCTGACCGGCGGTACTGCCTGCCGGTCATGCCCTGCCCTGGTGCGTGGCCGTTGCCCGGCCGGGCTTGCTGCTGCACCGGCGATGGCCCTGCTCAGGCCATCGGCTGGGCGATATCGGCAATGCGGTAACCGGCGCTCTGTACGGTGTGCAGCAGCGGGCGGTCGAACGGCTTGTCGATGATCTTGCGCAGGTTGTACAGATGGCTGCGCAGGGTGTCCGAATCCGGCAGCCCGTTGCCCCAGATCTCGCGTTCGATCTCCTGGCGGGTGACCACGCGCGGCGATTCGCGCATCAGGATGGTCAGCAGGCGCAGGCCGATCGGCGACAGCTGCAGCTCGGTGCCGGCACGGGTGGCGCGCATGCTGACCGGATCGAGCACCAGGTCGGCGACCTTGAGCACTTCCGAACCGACCTGGCGGCGTTCGCGACGGATCAGCGCGCGCAGGCGTGCTTCCAGCTCCTGGATCGCGAACGGCTTGGTCAGATAGTCATCGGCGCCGAAACCGAGGCCGGTGAGCTTGTCATCCAGCGTGTCGCGTGCCGTGAGCATCAGCACCGGGGTGGACTTGCGCGCATCGTTGCGCAGGCGACGGCACACTTCGATGCCATCCAGGCGCGGCAACATCAAGTCGAGCACCACGACGTCATAGCTGTTCTCCGCCGCAAGGCGGTAGCCATCCAGGCCGTCCTGTGCATAGTCGACTTCGAAGCCGCGACCTTCCAGGTATTCCCCGATCATCTCGGAGATGTTGCGGTTGTCTTCGACCACCAGCACCAAGCCGGAGGTCTCCTTCGTCTGACGCATGTGATTCCCTCTAACTTCAGCTTTGTGAAACATGCCGGATCGACGGTGGACGCGATGTGAAGTTCCGTCAAGAGGGATGTAAATCGTTCAGAGCAGGGGCCGCAGCAATGGCCAGACGTTGTCCAGCACCTTCGGCTGCGCCTGCGCGGTCGGGTGCAGGCCATCAGCCTGCATCAGCCCCGGCTGCAGTGCCACGCCCTCCAGCAGGAACGGCAGCAGCGGTACCTTGTACTGCGTGGCCAGTGCCTTGTAGGCCGCCGCCAGCCGCTGGCGATAACCCGCCCCATAGTTGGGCGGCACATCGATGCCGAGCAGCAACACCTTGGCACCGGCCTTCTGGCTGGCCTGCACCATCTTTTCCAGGTTGCCCTGCACCTGCGCCGGGGTCAGCCCGCGCAGTGCGTCATTGCCGCCTAGGGCAATCACCACTACGGTGGGTTTTTCCTTGGCCAGCAGGCCCGGCAGGCGGGTCAGCGCGCCGGCGGTGGTCTCACCGCTCATGCTGGCATTGACGATGCGCGCCGGTGTTTTCGACTGCTGCCTGACCCGCTGCTGCAGCAGGCTGACCCAGCCGGCGTCGGCGGGGATATTGTGGGCAGCACTGAGGCTGTCGCCGAGCACCAGCACCGTGCCGGCCGGACCTTTGGCAGAGGCCAGCCCAGGCAGCAGCAGGAACCCCAGCAACAGCACCATCATCGCGCCGGCTCGCCGGCTCCATCCCGTCTTGCACATTGGAGTCTCCTCATCGACAGCCTGTCCTCCCGCAGCGCGCCCGTCGCCATCGCCGTCGACCAGGTCGGCAAATCCGTGCAGGGCCCGGAGGGTGAAGTCCACATACTGGACAACATCACCCTGACCGTCCATGAAGGCACCAGCGTGGCCATCGTCGGCGCGTCCGGTTCCGGCAAGACCACCCTGCTCGGCCTGCTGGCCGGCCTTGACCTGCCCAGCCGCGGCAGCATCGCGCTGGCCGGCCAGGATCTGGCGGCGCTGGACGAGGAAGCCCGCGCCCAGCTGCGCGCACGCGAGATCGGCTTCGTGTTCCAGAGCTTCCACCTGCTGCCGGCGCTGACCGCCGCCGAGAACGTCGCGCTGCCGCTGGAGCTGGCCGGGCGCGAGGACCGCGCACGCGTCGAGGAGGTACTGGCGCAGGTCGGCCTGGGCCATCGCGCACGCCACTACCCGCGCCAGTTGTCCGGTGGCGAGCAGCAACGCGTGGCGCTGGCCCGGGCTTTCGTCACCCGCCCGCGCATCCTGTTCGCCGATGAACCCACCGGTTCGCTGGACCAGGCTACCGGCCAGCACATCAGCGACCTGCTGTTCGAACTCAACGCCGGCAGCGGCACGACGCTTGTGCTGGTCACCCACGACCTGCGCCTGGCGCAGCGCTGCCAGTACATCCAGCGCATCGACAACGGCCGCCTGCTGCCGGTCGAGCACGGGGCCGACGCATGAACCTGCTGCGCCATGCATGGCGCGCGCTGCGTCGCGAGGCGCTGGCCGGCGATCTGCTGACCGTATTCGCCGCGTTGGTGCTGGGCGTGGCGGTGATGACGGCGGTGGGCACGCTGGTGAACCGGGTCAACCTGGCGCTGACCGGCAGCGCAGCCGAGATGCTCGGCGGTGACCTCGGCATCGCCGGGCGCGACGACCCACCGGCAGCCTTCGCCGAAGAAGCGCAGCGACGCAGTCTGGCGCATACCCGCATCGCCAGCTTCGGCAGCGTGCTGTTCCATGGCGAGGCCAGCCAGATGGCCAGCATCAAGGCCGTGGAAGCCGGCTATCCGCTGCGCGGCACGCTGCGGGTGCGGGCCTCGCCCGGGGGCGCCCTGATCGACAACGCCGGCATGCCGGCCAAAGGCCAGGCCTATGCCGACCCGCGCCTGCTGCAGGGCCTGGGACTGAAAGCCGGTGACGACCTTGAATTCGGCGCTGGCACGCTGCGCATCGCCGGCATCATCGAGGCCGAACCGGATACCGGCGGCGACCTGCTTACGCTTTCCCCCACCCTGCTGGTCAACCGCGCCGATGTGGAAGGCACCGGCCTGCTCGGTCCGGGCAGCCGCATCAACTACCGGCTGATGTTCGCCGGGCAGGCCGACCAGATTGCCGCGCTGCGCCAGTGGTTGCTGCCGCAGGTCAAGGGCCTGCGCCTGCTGAGCGTGGACGACACCCAGCGTGGTGTGCGCCAGGCCTTCGACCTGGCCGGGCGCTTCCTCGGCCTGAGCGCACTGCTGGCGGTGCTGCTGGCCGGCGTGGCCACGGCACTGGCCGCCAACCGCTTCGCCCTGCGCCGCATCGACCAGGTGGCGATCCTGCGCTGCCTGGGTGCCCGCCAGCGCGACATCCTGTTCGGCCTGGCACTGCAGCTGCTGATGCTGGCGGTTCCGGCCTGCGCACTCGGCATCGCTCTCGGCATGGCTGCGCAGGAAGGCCTTGTGCAGGTGCTGGGCAGCCTGGTGCCACAACGCCTGCCGCTGCCGGAAGCGATGCCTGCCCTGACCGGCGCCGGCATCGGCCTGTTGCTGCTGTTCGGCTTCGGCCTGCCGCCGCTTCTGCGCCTGCGTGGGGTGCCGCCGATGCGCGTGCTCAACCGTTCCTTCGCCGCCCTGCCACCGGCCTCGCTGCTGGCCTACGTGGCTGCCTTGGCCGCCAGTCTGCTGCTGGCGGTGCAGGTCACCGGTGATCTCAAGCTGGCGCTGTGGGTGCTGGGCGGGTTGGCCGCGCTGGCGGTGGCGGCCGGCGTGCTCGGCTTCGTGCTGCTGCAGCTGCTGCGCGGCCTGCAGCACCGCCTGCATGGCAACTGGCGACTGGGCCTGGCCGCCCTGACCCGGCGCCGGATGCTGGCGGTGATGCAGCTGGTGGGGCTGTCGCTGTCGCTGTGCGCGCTGTTGCTGCTGGCGGTGACCGGCCCCGGTCTGCTGCAGCAGTGGCGCGAGCGGCTACCGGCGGATACGCCGAACTACTTCCTGATCAACATCCAGCCCGAGCAGCGCGACAGTGTGTTGGCCGCGCTGCGTGGACTGGGCGCCCACGACGCCAGCATCGAACCGATGGCCACCGGCCGCCTGATTGCAATCAACGGCAAACCGCCGCTGCGCGTGGACCGCTCGCCCGCGCAGGAGGGGCAACCGGCACAGGCCGAAGGCCAGCGCGACGACGACGATGAAAACCGGCCGTTGAACTTCAGCTGGCGCAGCACGTTCCCGCCGGCAAATACGCTGGTCAACGGCACGTTCTGGAAGCCGGACAGCACCGCTGCCGAGGCATCCGTGGAGATCGGCTGGGCCAAGCGCTACGGCGTGTACCCCGGTGACCGCATCACCATTGCGGTGGGCGAGCAGGAACGCGAGTTCACTGTCACCAGCGTGCGAAAGGCGGACTGGAACACCTTCCGGCCGAACTTCTTCGTGCTGCTGAACCCGAACGCGGTGGGCGATACGCCGCACAACCTGCTGTCGGCGTTCCATCTGCCGGCCGGCGAGGCAGCCGGACTGGGCGAGCTGGTCCGCGCGCAGCCGAACCTGTCCCTGCTGGACGTGGATGCGGTGATCTCGCAGGTGCGCGATGTGATGGAGCGGGTGGCACAGGCGGTGCAGCTGGTGATGGTGTTCAGCCTGCTGGCGGGCGTGCTGGTGCTGCTGGCCGCACTACAGGCCACGGCCGGCGAGCGTCGCTACGACAGCGCGGTGCTGCGCACGCTGGGCGCGACCCGGCACCAGTTGCGCGGCGCGGTGCTGGTGGAGTTCGGTGCGCTGGGCACGCTGGCGGCGTTGCTGGCGGTGGGCGCAGCTGCTGCCATCGGCGTGGCGGTCTCGCAGAAGGTGTTCGAGCTGCCACTGCTGCCGCCGTGGCCGGGCCTGCTGCTGGGTGGCCTGCTCGGCATCGCGCTGAGCCTGCTGGCCGGCTGGCTGGGCACCCGGCGGATCCTGCACACGCCACCGGCATTGGCATTGCGCGAGGCGTGATGCGGTTGCGACACACACGGGTGGGGCGGGCGGTATGCTGCGCGCCCCACTCGATCAGATCGTCCGGAAGCGCTGAACGTTGCTCCCCCGCTCCCGAGGTTCAAGGAATGAAGATGAAATACGGCCTCTGTCTGCGCATCCTTCTGGCCAGTTCCCCGCTGCTCGGCGCGATGCTGCCTGCAGACGCCCGCGCGGCGGAAGGCTATGCCCCGGACGCGGTGCAGGCCTTCGTGCTGGAAACGGTGCTGGCCGACGAGGCGCAAGCCTTCCACGAGGGCCATCCGACCTATCTGGTTCCGGCCAGCGTGTCACGCACGCGCAGCGATGCCGACGTGGTGGCCGACCTGCGTGCTGAGTTCGACCGGTTCTACCGGGGCCAACCGAAGCCGAGAAAGGAAGTGGCGCACATGGCGATCCTCGTCGCACAGACCGCGCTGCTGCTGCCGGACCGGAGCGCCTGCAGCACGGATCGAGTACGTTGCCACGAAGCTGTCATGGGTGTCCGCACCCGCGATGACGAGGCGAGCCTGCAGGCCACCCTGCGTGCCTTCCAGAACGCGGGACTGGACCTGACCACGCTGGGTGGGCCGGCGTCCTGAGTGCATCGCACCCCGCGCTTGCGATCATCGCCGAGAGCGTGCCGAGCAAGCTCGGTACCTATACCAAAGCGAAGGTACGCTCAGTAGATCCACGCCGTGGGTGGATGCGGTGCCAGGCACGCCCGGCACCCACCAGCGAGACAGCAATCAACCTTCCTTCGGCGCCTTTTCCACGTACTTGGCGAACACTTCGTCGATCTGCTTGTCCTTCACCTTCTTGCCGGCCTGGATCTCTTCGGCCTGGGTGAACATCGGGATGATCATCGCCATGCCGTCGATCTTGGTCTTCAGGTGCACGCCCGGCGCCTGGCCGAGGAAGCCGTCCCAGCGCTGGCGCACCTTGGCCCAGTAACCGGCAGTTGCCTTCCAATAGTTGCGCGCCGGGGTGAAATCGACCTCGGTGGTCTTCACGTAGTCGTTGAAGCCAAACTCGCGTGCGATCTCCACCTGGCTGCCGTCGGCGTTGCGCTGCACCTTGGTGTTGAACTGCTCGTGGGTCCAGCCGTTCGGGGTCAGCGTGTGGCGGTTGATCACGGCCAGCGCGTTGTAATCGCTGCGCTTGGTGTACTCACGGCGCGGCAGCGGACGCCAGCTCAGGTCGCTGCTCCAGCTCGGCACGTTGTTGGTGTAGGTCCACTTGCCGGTGCCGCAGTAGCGCGGCGCGTCACTCACTTCGTAGACGCACTGGGTCCAGGCCCCCTGGTTCACCGCCGCCGGAATGCTGCGCACCTGCCAGGTCTGGTCGGCACTGAATTCGAAGCGGTTCGGCGCTTCGTAGACCCAGTCCTGGCGCCAGTGCTTGGTGATGTGGCCGCTCTTCTCGTCCAGCAGCAAATGCTGCAGCACGATTCGCTTCGGAGTGTCTTCGACCACGATGACCACTTCGTTGCCGCCACTGCGCATCGCCGGTGCGCGCTCGTAGCCCGGCTTCAGCAGCACGGTCTCGTCAAAGGCGAAGTCCACGGTGTACTCACCCTGCATGGCAAGGATGCTGTCGTGGTCGCGGGCGATGTCGGAGGGCTGCGCGCTGGCCACGCCGCTGGCGGCGAGCAGCAGCATGACGCTGGCTGTCTGGAGTTTCATCGGGTCTTCCTTCGGGGTTGCAGATTCGTTGAGAGGCCGCCCGTGGCCGACAGGCGTTCCATCAGCAATGGGTCACAGGCGGATCAGCGGCAGATCGCCGGGAACCCGCGGGGTCGGTCGCCGTGCGGCATCGGCACAGCAGCAGTCGTCGATCGCCAACTCACCCTCGGCGCTCTCCAGGCGCGCAATGCGACGCGCGGTGGCAGCGCCCAGCGAAGACAGGGTCGACAGGCTGGCGGCCAAGGTGCGGCCATCGTCGGCGGCATGCAGGCGCAGCGCGCACAGGCGCCAGCGCTGGCCACCCAGATGGCCGGCCAGGCGCCGCCACAGGCGTTCGCCGACGCTGGCATCGCTGTCGTGTTCCGGGCCCGGCGGCAGCGCGGCCACCAGCCGGTCCCAGGCCAGGAAGTCGCTGTCTGGCAGCAGGTACAGGCGCCACACGCAGCGGCCGCGGCCATCGAGGAAGCACAGGCTTTCGCGCAGGCCCTCGCTGTCCACGCCCTGGCAGGCATGTACACGCACCGCCTGGCGCCAGCCACCCAGCTCATTGCCGTCGGCGTGGTACAGGCACAACACGGTGCCGAGCGTGGCCAGCTGTGCCGGGGTCGGCCAGGCCGCGCTGTTCGGCACGGCGATGGAGTCATTCCTGCGGGCGGACAGTGCTCGGCTCATGAGGTCACCAGGAAACGGCAAGGCTGGCGGAGAAGGTACGGCCCGGGCTGCTGAAGCGATCGCTCAGCGTGCGATCGGTGATCAGGCTCGGGGTGATCGACGACCATTCGATGTAGCGCTTGTCGGCCAGGTTGAACACGCCGACATTGAAGGTGGCACCCGGTGCGAAGTTCCAGTGCGCCATCAGGTCCAGTACGCCGTAGCCAGCCGGCTGGTAGACGAACGGCGCCGGTGCATTCGGGTTGGTCTGCGCGGCCGGCGGCGGCAGATGCTTCTTGCGCTGCACGAAGGTGCCGGCCAGCTCGACACCCCAGGTGTCGGTGTCGTACATCAGGCCCAGCGTGCCACGCAGCGGATCGACCGAGGCCAGCGGTTCGTCGTCGGTCTTGTTGTCGCCACGCGACCACGCCAGTGCGCTGCGCAGCGCCCAACCCTTCAGCGCCGGGCTGAGTTCACCGAATTCGATGCCGGCCTTCATTTCCGCACCGTAGATGCGCGCGTCGGCGATGTTCTGCGACTGGAACACCATCAGGCCCTGTGCGTTGCGGCCGGTGTTGACGTTGGACTCGATGAAGTCCTTGTAGTCGTTGTAGTAGCCACTGACGCTGACGTACGCGGCCGGTGCGATGAAGCGCAGGCCCAGCTCGTAGCCGTCGCTGGTTTCCGGCTTCAGGTCCGGGTTGGCGATGGCGGTGTATCCGAAGGCGACGTTGGTCAGGCCGATGTTGACGTCGTTGTACGGCGGCGACCGGAAGCCGCGTGCATAGCCGGCGAACAGCGACCACTGGTCAGTGAAGCGCCAGACCATGCCCAGCTTCGGCGACACGCTGGTCTTCTTCAGCTGCGCAACCGCCGTGGTCGGATTGTCTTCGGCAAAGATGCCGTCCACCTCCGGCTTCAGCTCGTAACGGTCAACGCGCACGCCCGGCACCAGCGACAGCCTGCCGTCGGCCAGGCGCATTTCGTCCTGTGCATACAGGCCCAGCTCGGTGGTCTTGCTGATCGGGAAGTCCCGCACCGGGAACACATCGGGGACGATGGCATTGCTGACCACACCAGCGCGGTTGACCTGGTAGCCGTCGCGCTTCTGGCGGATCTCGGTACGCGTGCCCTCGAAGCCGTAGGTCAACGCATGTTCGATCGTGCCGGTGCTGAACGCCTTGTTGAACTGCGCCTGCAGGCCATAGGCATGCTGGTCGAAGGAGAACACGCGGTGGCGGCGGCTGCCGTCGGTGCGTGTCTCGTCGGTCTGCTGCCGGGTTTCGCTGTTCTGCGCATACACCTGCCAATGCAGGCTGTCGGCGAACGGCTGGTCCAGAGCATCCATCTCGTGGGCGAAGGAGACGCGGGTGCGCTTCTGCGTGTCATGCCCCTTCATGCCGGTGGCCGAACTGACACCCACCGACGACAGCACGTTGGTGTCGGTGGTGTCTTCGTTGCCTTCCACCGTCAGGCGGAAGCGCTGGTCCTCGCTGGGCGCATAGACCAGCTTGCTGAGCAGGCTGCGGCCGTCGCGGTCCTGCGGGTTGGCCGCAGTGCGCGTGCGATCGTCGCTGCGCACCGTACCCTTGTTGTCCGTCTCCTGGCCCTGGTGATGGTTCACGTTGACCAGGCCGCTCCAGTGCTCGCCACCGAAGGCAGCGGTGGCACCGCCAAGCAGGCCCTTCCACTCGCCGTCGTAGCCGAACTTCAGTCCAAAGTAGCTGTCCTTGCCGTCCTTGAGGTAGTCGGCCGGGTCCTTGGTGACGAACGCGACCACGCCGCCCAGTGCATCGGAGCCGTACAGCGAACTGGCCGGGCCACGCACGATCTCCACGCGCTTGAGCGTGTCCAGGTCGGTGTAGTTGCGGTTGGAACTGGCGAACGAACCGATGTCGAACCGGGTCGGCATGACGATGCCGTCGGTCTGGATGCGCACGCGGTTGCCATCCAGGCCACGGATGCGGAAACCATCCAGGCCGAAGCGGGTGGCGCTGCGGGTGACCGACAGGCCCGGCTCGTAGCGCACCAGATCCTTGATGTCCTGTACCAGGTGCCGGTCCATCTGCTCGCGGTCGATGACGTCGACGGTGGCCGCAACGTCGCTCACGGCCCGTTCGGTGCGGGTAGCGGTGACCTGCACCCGGTCAAATTCGCGCGCATCGGGCGCGGCGGCAGCAGCAGCGTGGGCGGACAGCGGCAAGGCCATCCAGAGGGCGAGACTCAGGGCGGTATGGCGGGTCATCGGGTTCATTCGGTCAGGCAAGGGAACCCCCGGTTACCGGCACACCCGGAAGGTGCACGCGGTAGACCGAGGGGGAGAGAGCGGGAGCGGACGGGTCGCCCACCCTGTCGGCGCTGCCGGCAGGAGGGAGGGAGGCGGGCGACCAGGCCGCGATTACTTGGTCAGGATCAGCTTGTCGTTGCTGGTGTGGCGCAGGCGATAGAAGCGGTCGCCGTGCTGGATCAGGATTTCACGACGGCCCTTGAGCAGGGCTTCGCTGTCGATGACCTCTTCCGGCGGAACGACGCGGACCGGACGATCGCGGAGGGTCAGCGTTTCGGGGCGCAGCAGTACAGGTTGAGCATTCATGAGCATCTGGACTCGTGCGAGGGACGAGTTAAATGATAATGATTCTCAGTTGACAATCAACAACCATTCTCAATTTCATTGATGAGATTAATGATCGAATCCGGAAATTCGATAGAAATCATCAATTGAAAGATAGGGCGGGCGGCTTTTGTAGAGTCGAGCCGTGCTCGACTGCTCTTCGAGTCCTGCCAGGTGAAACCCGCGCTGCGCGCAGAGTCGAGCACGGCTCGACTCTACATGGCGCTGCTGCCGGTCAGCCGAAGACAGCTTCGAGCTGGGCCCAGCCGGCGGCATCGACCTGCTCCAGTACGTCCAGCGCCTGCAGGTTCTGCAGCAGCTGGCTGACCCGGCTGGCGCCCAGGATCACGCTGGAGACGTTCGGGTTGCGCAGGCACCAGGCAATCGCCAGCGTCGCCGGGGCATGGCCAAGCGCGCGTGCGACCTCGCTGAAACGGCGCACCTGTGCCAGGCGAGCCTCGGCGTCAGCACCCAGCACCAGGTCCTGCAGCCATTCCATGCCCTCGCGGCCCAGCCGTGCATCGGCCGGGATGCCCTGGTCGTACTTGCCGCTCAACAGGCCTGACGCCAACGGCGAGAAGATCGTGGTGCCCAGGCCGGCGCCGGCATACAGCGGCGCGTACTCGACCTCGACACGCTCGCGGTGCAGCAGGTTGTACTGCGGCTGCTCCATCGACGGGCCCTGCAGGTTGTGCGCCTCGGCGATGTCCAGCGCCTGCTGGATCTGCGCCGCCGACCACTCCGAGGTACCCCAGTAAAGGATCTTGCCTTGCCGCACCAGGGTGTCCATGGCGTGCACGGTCTCGGCGATCGGTGCGTCTGGATCCGGGCGGTGGCAGTAATAGAGGTCGAGGTAATCCACCCGCAGGCGCTTGAGCGCGGCGTGGCAGGCGTCGGTCACGTGCTTGCGCGACAGCCCGCGCTGGGTTGGTCGCGGGTCTTTGGCGCTGCCGAAGAACACCTTGCTGGAGACACAGAAGCCATCGCGCGGCAGGCGCAGGTCGGTGATCACATCGCCCATCACCTGTTCGGCGCGACCGTTGGCGTAGCCCTCGGCATTGTCGAAGAAGTTGACGCCATGATCCCAGGCCGCGGCCACCAGATTGCGGGCCTCGTCGCGCGGGATCTGGTCGCCGAAGGTCACCCAGGCGCCGAAGGACAGGGCGGAAATCGGCAGGCCGGTGGAGCCCAGGCGACGGTATTGCATGCGAATCTCCTGCTGCGGGCCCGCATCCGGGCCGGGATCGAACCGCCATTCTACCTGCCCCTGCCGGCCGCAACCCCTTGCCGTTGCTGGCCTGATCGGTACCGATGGCCGCGCGCACGCTGCTTTTCCTTGCCCCGGCCCCTGCCCTGCACTAGGCTTCCCGTTTTTCGCGACGCCCCAGGGGAGTCACTCACATGGTCGAAGGTTTGGGCAGGATCGGCTTCGGCCTGTTCGGGTTGGCGGTGCTGATCGGCATCACCTGGTTGTTTTCCAATAACAAGCGTGCGGTTGACTGGAAGCTGGTTGCCACCGGTATCACCCTGCAGATCGCATTCGCGGCGCTGGTGATCCTGGTGCCGGGCGGCCGCGACGTGTTCGATGCGCTGGGCCACGGCTTCGTGAAGGTGCTGAGCTTCGTCAACGAAGGTTCGAAGTTCATCTTCGGCTCGTTGATGGACGTCAAGAACTACGGCTTCATCTTCGCCTTCCAGGTGCTGCCGACCATCATCTTCTTCTCGGCGCTGATGGGGGTGATGTACCACCTCAACGTCATGCAGGGCATCGTGCGCGTGATGGCCTGGTCGATCACCAAGGTGATGCGCGTGTCCGGTGCGGAAACCACCAGCGTCTGCGCCAGCGTCTTCATCGGCCAGACCGAGGCGCCGCTGACGGTGCGCCCGTACATCGCCAAGATGACCCAGTCCGAGCTGCTGACCATGATGATCGGCGGCATGGCCCACATCGCCGGCGGCGTGCTGGCGGCCTACGTGGGCATGCTCGGCGGCGGCGACCCGGTACAGCAGGCCTTCTACGCCAAGCACCTGCTGGCGGCGAGCATCATGGCCGCGCCGGCCACGCTGGTCGTGGCCAAGCTGCTGATTCCGGAAACCGGTACCCCGCTCACCCGCGGCACGGTGAAGATGGAAGTGGAGAAGACCTCCAGCAACATCATCGATGCCGCGGCCGCTGGCGCCGGTGACGGCCTGAAGCTGGCGCTGAACATCGGCGCGATGCTGCTGGCCTTCATCGCACTGATCGCGCTGCTGAACGCCCCGCTGACCTGGATCGGTGAAGTGACCGGGCTGGCCGCGCAGATCGGCAAGCCGACCAACCTGTCGACCATCTTCGGCTACGTGCTGGCACCGATCGCCTGGGTGATCGGCACGCCGTGGGCCGATGCCACCACCGTCGGTTCGCTGATCGGCCAGAAGGTCGTGATCAACGAATTCGTCGCCTATACCGAGCTGTCGCAGATCGTGAACGGCCAGGTGGCGGGCGTGAGCCTGTCTGACGAAGGTCGCCTGATCGCCACCTACGCGCTGTGCGGCTTTGCCAACTTCAGCTCGATCGCGATCCAGATCGGCGGCATCGGCGGCCTGGCCCCGGAACGTCGCCACGATCTGGCCAAGTTCGGCCTGCGCGCGGTGCTGGGCGGTACCATTGCCACCTTCATGACGGCGACCATCGCCGGCGTGCTGACGCACTTCAGTTGAACCCTTGGTTGAGAAAAGATTCCCTATGAGCAGCAGTGTCGTTGTCGTCGGTTCCTTCAATGTCGATCACGTGTGGCGGTGCGAGTCGCTGCCGGCACCGGGTGCGACCATTGCCGGCCGCTACAGCACCGGCCCCGGTGGCAAGGGCTTCAACCAGGCCGTGGCGGCCTGCCGCGCCGGTGCCGACACCCACTTCGTGTGCGCGTTGGGCGATGACGCCGGTGGCGCCACCGCCCGCGAGCTGGCCGCACAGGATGGCTTCGGGCTGATCGCCGAAGCCAGCAGCGAACCGACCGGCACTGCTGGTATCTACGTGGATGCCCGCGGCCGCAACACCATCGTGATCGGCCCGGGTGCCAACGCCGCACTGAGCACCGACTTCCTGCAACAGCAGCAGGCGCTGCTGACCGGCGCCAAGGTGGTGCTGGTGCAGCTGGAATCGCCGGTGCCGACCATCGAAGCAGCGTTGGCCAGCGCCCGCGAGGCCGGTGTCACCACCGTGCTCAACACCGCGCCGGCCGATGCCCCCTCCACCATCGGCCTGCTCAAGCTGGCCGATGTGATCACCCCGAACGAGACCGAGTTCGCCGCCCTGCTTGGCCGTCATGTCGGCGAGCGCGTGGATGCCAACGACGTCGCTGCGCTGGATGGCGCCAGCCTGCATGCGCTGTGCCGCAAGCTGGTCGGCAACGGTACGGTGGTGGTGACCCTGGGTTCGGTGGGTGTGTTCGTGTCGCATGCCGACGAGAACCTGCGCGGCGATACCCAGCCGTACTATCGCGTGGGTGCCGAACAAGTGCAGGCAATCGACACCACCGGTGCCGGTGACGCCTTCAACGGTGCGCTGGCCGCGTCGCTGGCGCAGGTGGCCGACGCCCCGTTCGCCCGCCACGTGCGCTTCGCCAACCAGTTCGCCGGCCGTTCGACCGAGAAGGAAGGCGCCGCTGCGGCGATGCCACGCTTCACCCCGGCTGATTCTGAAGCAAAGTAGATCCACCTCACGCGTGGATGAACGAGCCCGGGCATGCAGATGCCCGGGCTTTTTTTATGGTTCTTCCGCATGTCGCAACAGCTGCCCCGCTGCAATCGCCAGCAGCGCCACCGCGGCGGCCGCCATGCCCAGCGAGCCCAGGCCCCAGCGTTCGATGGCCCCGCCACCGAGCAACGCGCCCAGGCCGATACCGGCATTGGCGGCCGACACATTCAAGGTGCCGGCCAGCGCCTGTGCCTGCGGCGCCGCGCGCATCACCCGCACCTGGCACAGCGGGAACAGCGCGGTATGCGCAACACCCCACAACGCCAGTGCGATGACCGCCCCCCCTCCCTGCCCGGCCAGCCAGACGCTGGCCAGCACGCCCAGCGCCAGCACCGTGCAGAACGCCAGCGTCGCGGCCAGCGGTGCACGATCCACCCAACGCCCGCCCAGTGCATTGCCAAGCAACCCGACCGCACCGAAGCCCATCAGCCACCAACCCACCTGCGCGGCGGGAACCTGCAACAGGCGCTCGAGCACGTCGGCCAGATAGGTGTAGGCGGTGAACATGGCGGTGAACACCAGCACCGACAGCAGCACGTTGCCCAGCAACCACGGCTGCCGCAGCACGCGCGCCTGTTCGCCCAGCGCGCGCCGTGACTCTACTGCGGTGCCCGGCATCCACAGTGCGAGTGCGCCCGCCATCAGCAGCGACAGCGCCGACAGCAGCCAGAAGCTGCCGCGCCAACCGATGGCCTCGGCGGCCAGCGTACCCAGCGGGATGCCGAACAGCATCGCGGCGGTGATGCCCAGATAGACCCGTGCCACCGCACGCCCCCCCTGCCCCGCCGGCGCCAGCTGCGCGGCAGTCTCGCTGGCCGTGCCCCAGAACACCGGCAGCGCCAACGCAGGCAGCACCCGCGCCAGGGCCAGCAACCACGGCAGCGTGGCCACCGCCGCGAGCGCGTTGGAGGCCGCAAACAGCAGCAGGATGGCCACGAACAGGCGACGCCGGTCGAGATGCGCCAACAGTGCGGTCAGTGGTGGTCCGGCCAGCATCACGGTGAACGCGAACAAGGTGACCAGCTGCCCGGCGCGTGCGATGCCCAGGCCGAGATCGCGCGCCAGCGCCGGCAGCAAGCCGACGATCAGGAATTCGGTGGTGACGATGACGAACGCGGAGACCGCCAACAGTGCAACGGACAGGCGGGCACGGGCAGCACGGTGACCGGTGGCAACGGAACAATCGAGGGAAGACATGCAGGACCGCCAGGGACAAGGGCCGCCCAGCCTATTTCCTCCCCTAATTCCGATTACTGCTATGTTTTCCATCCATTCCGGACAGATATTCACCCATGCTTCCCAACGAACGGCTGCGCGGCATCGAGGCCTTCGTCGCCACCGCCGACGCTGGCAGCTTCACCGCCGCCGCGGAGCGGCTGCATCTGACCAGTTCGGCGGTCGGCAAGACCGTTGCCCGGCTGGAAGCGCGCCTGGGCGCGCGGTTGTTCGAACGCAGCACCCGCCGCCTGCGCCTGACCGAGGCCGGTGAGGGCTTTTACCGCACGTGCGTGCGCGTGCTTGGCGAACTGGCCGATGCCGAATCGGTGCTGGCCGCGCATGCCGATGCCGCGGTGGGCCGCCTGCGGGTGGACGCACCGGCCACCTTCGGGCGATTGAAAGTCTGGCCGCTGCTGCTGCAGCTGGCCGCCGAGTTTCCCCGGCTGCGGCCACAAGTGACCTTCAGCGACCGCTTCATCGACCTGGCCGAGGACGGTATCGATCTGGCCGTGCGCATCGGCGGCCCGGAACCGTTGCCGGCCACCCTCGGCAGCCGCCTGCTCGGTTACGAATGCCTGCGCTTCTGCGCCTCACCGGCCTACCTGCAGCAGCACGGCCTGCCGACCTCCGGGGCGGAGCTGGCCGACCACGATGGCGTGCTGTTCGGCCGTGCCGACGGCAGTATCGGCCCGTGGCAGGTGGCCGATGGCGGGCAGCGCAGCGCACCGCTGCAGGCCCGCGCACGGCTGGTGGTCGGCAGTGCCGAAGCACAGGTGGCGGCCGTCGAGGCGGGCTTCGGCATCGCCCAGCTGGCCAGCTGGCTGGTCGATGACGCGCTGGCACGTGGCAGCCTGGTCTCGATCCTGCCGGCGCTGGACTGCCGTGGCCTGCCGTTGCGGCTGTTGTGGCCGCAGGGCCGGCAACGGCTGCCGCGTGTGGATGTGGCATTGGACCATCTCGGCACCGGATTGCGGATCGACCCTCCGCACTGATTCCGGCTGCGACCACCCGTCGCATTGCCCGCACTGCGGCCCTCGCCCACCATCCGCGCAGCTTCCTTGCACGGGCAGGACATGGACGGATTCCCCTGGCTGCTGGTCGCAGCCGCTGGCAGTGCCATCGCAGCACTGCTGCACATCGGCTGCATCGCCTTCGGCGCGCCGTGGTACCAGCGTTTCGGCGCTGGCTCGCGCATGGTGCGGCTGGCCCGGGCCGGCCACTGGTGGCCACCACTGATGACCGCCGCCATCACCGCCGTGCTGGTGGCCTGGACGCTGTATGCGCTGGCAGCCGCCGGCTGGCATTCGCCGCTGCCGGCCAGCCGTCTGGTTCTGCCCTGCATCGCTGCATTGTTGCTGCTGCGTGCAGCGATGGGCTTCGGCCTGGCGTTGTTCCGGCCGGGGTACAACGGCTCACGCTTCTGGGTGACCAGCTCATTGGCCTGCCTGGGGCTGGGCCTGGCCTTCGCCCTGGGCACCCGCCAGGCCTGGCAGGCCTGGCAGGCGTTGGGCTAGGCCCTCACCCAGCCGCCTACCATCGCCTGCCCATGGGGGCGGCGGAAGCAACCGTCAAGCATCTGCTGATACCCGTGCGGCATGAGAACGGTCCGGATCGGCCTGAACCCGGCCGTGCCGGACACGTTCGCGTGGGCGCCCGCGCCCTACAATGGGTGCATGCAGATCGGCCCGTACTCCATTGCTCCCAACGTCGTGCTGGCGCCCATGGCCGGCGTCACCGACAAGCCCTTCCGCCTGCTGTGCAAACGGCTGGGCGCGGGACTGGCTGCCTCGGAAATGACCATCAGCGACCCGCGCTTCTGGAACACGCGCAAGTCGATCCACCGCATGGACCACGACGGCGAACCGGCACCGATCAGCGTGCAGATCGCAGGCACCGAGCCGCAGCAGCTGGCCGAGGCCGCGCGCTACAACGTCGACCACGGCGCGCAGATCATCGACATCAACATGGGCTGCCCGGCCAAGAAGGTGTGCAACGCCTGGGCCGGTTCGGCACTGATGCGCGACGAGCAGCTGGTGGCGCGCATCCTCGAAGCCGTGGTCAACGCGGTGGACGTGCCGGTCACCCTGAAGATCCGCACCGGCTGGGACTGCGACCATCGCAACGGCCCGCTGATCGCGCGCATTGCCGAGGACAGCGGCATTGCTGCGCTGGCCGTGCACGGCCGCACCCGCGACCAGCACTACACCGGCCAGGCCGAGTACGCCACCATCGGCGAGATCAAGGCCGCGCTGCGCATACCGGTCATCGCCAATGGCGATATCGATTCGCCGCAGAAGGCCGCCTTTGTGTTGAAGCAGACCGGCGTGGATGCAGTGATGATCGGTCGCTCGGCGCAGGGACGGCCGTGGATCTTCCGCGAGGTGGCGCATTACCTGGCCACCGGCGAGGAACTGCCGCCGCCGTCGCTGGCCGAAGTACGCGACATCCTGCTCGGCCATCTGCACGCACTGCACGCGTTCTACGGCGAGCCACAGGGCGTGCGCATCGCACGCAAGCACCTGGGCTGGTACGCCAAGGACCGGCCGGAAAACGCGGCGTTCCGTGCGGTGGTCAACCGTGCCGAGGATCCGGCCAGCCAGATCGCACTGACCACCGACTACTTCGACCGCCTGATCGCTGGGGAACCGGCGCTGTCTTCGGCGGCCTGAGCCGCCCGCCCCGCGTTTCCGAACAGTCGAGCCAGCTCGACGCTACAAGAGCCCGCCGTCATGACTCCGCCGATCTCCTCCCCGACCTACCTGCACGGATTCTCCGGCACCGAGCAGCAGCGCCTGATGACCCAGGCCCGCCTGCTGGAATCGAGCATCTTCGGCCAGATCGACTACAGCGGCGCGCGGCGCCTGCTGGAAGTCGGCAGCGGCGTCGGCGCACAGACCGAGATCCTGCTGCGCCGCTTCCCGGAGCTGCACGTGACCGGTGTGGACCTGAGCGAAACGCAGCTGGCCACCGCACGCGAGAACCTGGCGCGCACGCCGTGGTGCAGCGACCGTTACACCCTGCAGCAGGCCGATGCCGGCGAACTGCCGTTCGAGGCCCGCAGCTTTGATTCGGCGTTCCTGTGCTGGGTGCTGGAGCACGTGCCGTCACCGGCGCGCGTGTTGAGCGAAGTGCGCCGGGTGCTGGCCCCGGGCTCGCCGGTGTACATCACCGAGGTGATGAACGCCTCGTTCCTGCTCGACCCGTACTCACCGCACATCTGGCGCTACTGGATGGCCTTCAACGACTTCCAGTACGACCACGGCGGCGACCCGTTCGTCGGCGCCAAGCTGGGCAACCTGCTGCTGGCCGGCGGCTTCCGCGATGTGCAGACCGAGATCAAGACCATCCACCTGGACAACCGCGAACCGGCCCGTCGCAAGACGATGATCGCGTTCTGGGAACAGCTGCTGCTGTCGGCGGCCGACCAGCTGCTGCAGGCCGGCTCGGTGGACGAGGAAACCGTGGAAGGCATGCGCCGCGAGTTCCGGCTGGTGCAGAACGACCCGAACGCGGTGTTCTTCTACTCGTTCGTGCAGGGCCGCGCGACGGTGTATTGAACGCAACCTCGCCGCGGCGAGGGCAACCCGCTAGAATTTCGCCAACATGGCTGCACAAGGTGCATGCCGCGTCCCATGCTGCCAGCCGGATTCCGGACGGCATGCGCGCCACACCGGCGGCACCTGATCTGTGAGCGAAAGATGACCGACAGCGGACGACCGCCAACGCCTGCGCACGATGCGGGCCTGCCAGGTGGATGGAGTACAAATCAGGCAAGGCTCTTGCTGGGCCTGCTGGCCGCGTTCTGCATCCTGTATGTTGCTTTTGCGTTGACTCCTTCGTCCTACGCGCTGGCATTCGAGCGTATGGGCCTGGAACCTTTGCAGCCGTTGCTCGGCTCTGCCCGGTCTATCCGCTCGGATGAGTGGATGGTTTACACGCCCTACGTACAGATCGCCGTCGCTAACGATTTCGGCCAGATGAATGCGCACTCACCCTATCGTGAGTCGCTGCGCACCTTTCAGGCGCTTCCGCTGCTTGACTGGGGTCTATTGTTCAAGCCTTACCACTGGGCGTTCTTCATTCTGCCTCCGGCAAACGCCTATTCGTTCTTCTTCGTTTTCATGGCCGTGGCATTCCTGTCCGGCTGGACAACGTTCCTGCGTCAACTTCGATTACCTCCGCTTCCCGCACTGCTGATCGCCAGCATCCTGTTCTTCTCGCCGTTCGTGCAGGTCTGGTGGTCCAGCAACGCTGGTGCGTTCGCCCTTGCACCCTGGTGCGCAGTCGCCTGGCTCGGCATCGGCAACCGCTGGCTGCGCATACTGGCCAGCGCATATGCACTGTCTGCCTGGCTGGTGGCAGCAACCTATCCCCCGTTCACCATCGGCTCGCTGCTGACGATGGGTTTACTGGTTCTGGCATTTCGCCGTGAGACGTTGTCGCTTCCCCGGTTGCTCGATGCAGTTGCCGCCGGCCTGCTTTCGTTGGCGGTGTTCTTCGGCTACTTCCACGAGATCATCCAGATCGCCCGCGACACGGTCTACCCTGGGCAGCGTGTGAGTGCAGGAGGTGGGGTAAGCCCGGTGTCCCTGCTGGCGCATGTATTTCCCAACCTGATGACTTACAAGTTCGTGCCGTTGCCGTCCTTCACGACATCCAACGAATGCGAGATCGCAGTACTGGGCAGCCTGTTGCCGCTATTCACGCTGGTGCTGATCGACGGGAGCCGGTTCCGTTGCTGGGTGCGCAACAACCGCCGCGCGCTGTCGATCCTGGTCGCAGGCCTGCTTTTGGTGGCGTGCTGGATGTTTCTGCCGGTTCCGGCACTGATCGGCAAGCTCACCGGCCTGTCGCTGGTACCACCTATCCGTGCCCTGCTTGCCTTTGGCCTGCTGCTCAACATCGCCTGCGCCATTATCCTCATCCAGTGCGGCGCGCTTCTTCAACGCGGGCGCCTACTGCTGCTAGCAGGTCTGCTGGCCATCGGCAGCCTGGCCAAGTACCCGCTCGGTAACGATGGTTTCCACCATTTGTATAGCGCCTACGACATAGTTCCTTATCTCTGCCTTGCCGCTCTCGCAGTTGCTGCCAGCCGCCCTCAGTGGTCGAAGAATGCACCCACGCTGGTACTGGCCGCCGCCGCATTGACCAATCTGCTGGGCAACGGCCTGTTCAATCCGGTGCAGCCGGCGGGGCCCATCTTTTCGATTGATCGCCAGGCGGTGCTGCAGGCACAGCAGGCGCGCGGCGCGCGCATCAATGCGGATGGCGCGCTGGTCGCGACGGGCAGCTTGGGTGGTCTACTTCCCGGCGCTGGCATTCCGGCAGTAAACCACGTGTTGTATCTGCCGCAGATGGGTTACTTCCGAAGGTACTTCCCGACGATGCCGGAACGAGATTTCAACTTCATCTTCAACCGCTATCATCATGTCAGCGTGAACCCAAGCAGCGATATCCCTCGCCTGTTGCAGGCAGATCTGGTGGAAGTCCCAGCGAAGGTAATGCTGGCTCCGCCCACCGAACGCTGAGCATCTGCCGCAACCGCCAATCACCGCGCGATCAATGCACAGCAGTGTCATCCCCCCGGGGCTGCACTGCCGGCTCCTGCCAGATCCGCTGCCACATCGCTGCCAGCCGGCGCCCGGCATCGGCACGCGCGGCCGGGCTGCTGTAGTCCACCCGGAGCTGTTCGGGCGTGATCGCCCGCCACTGGCCATCAACCTGTTCGGCCACCGCGAAGTTGAAGGTGTAGTCCGGTTCCAGGCCCATGCGTAGATCACTCAGCACCAGCCGGCCGTCAACCACCCGCGCACGCATGAAGCCGCGGTTGAACCACTGCAGCTGCTGCACCGCAGGAATGCCCTCCGCTTCGCGCAATGCCTGCACGTTGGACGCATACCTTTCGAACTGCATCGGCCCATGGTCGGCCACCAGCGAGCGGTCGCCCACCACGTAGCCGTTCGGCGTCATCGCCACCACCCGCCACAGCAGCGTGTTGAACGGCATCGGCACCGAGAAGCGCGGCGCATCGCCCAGCCCCATCGCCGCCAGGCTCTGCTGCGCGGCACGGTCGACCTGCGCCTTGGCGATCAGGCCCCAACCCAGGTAGCCACTACTGATCAGCAGCGCCACACCCAGCACCTTGCCAGTCCAGGGACGGGCGCGGCCAAACCAGGCCAGCACGCAGCCCAGCAGCAGCCACACCGTGTAGCCAGGATCGATGATGAAGACGCTGGAACCCATGGTCGGGTGTGGCCGCAACGGCCACCACAGTTGGGTGCCGTAGACGGTGAACGCATCCAGCACGGGATGGGTGACCAGCGCCAGCTGGATCGCCCAGAACCAGCGCACCGGTGACTGCGCGACGCGGCCATTGCCGAAGCGCTTGAACAACCACCAGATCAGCGCGGCCACCCACGGCAGCACCAGCAACGAATGGCTGAAGCTGCGGTGCTCCACCATGTTCGCCACCGGGTCTGCGGCAGTGAAGCCCAACCACAGAGCATCGAGGTCCGGCAGGGTGCCAAGTGCGGCACCGGCCAGCAGGGCCGCGCGGCGATGGCCGGGCGGAGCGATGACAGCGGCGACGGCGCCACCGAGCACGATCTGGGTCAGGGAATCCATGGGCCGATGCTAGCGGCTTGCGCGCGGTGTATGTAGAGCCGAGCCGCGCCACCATTGATCAAGGGCGCCAGTCCGTAGGGCGCATCGCAATGCGCGGGGAAGCATCCGCCCCGCTCGTGCCCTTGTGGAGTCGAGCCATGCTCGACTGTTTTTCGGTTCGCCCCCCGTCGCGCCACGTCCGCAGAGCATGGGCTCGGCTCTACAGGAGAACAGACGCGCGTTACGCCGCCTGCGACAGCCGCGCGCCCGGCAGTTCCACCAGGGTCTGCCCGTTGTGGTCGAGCAGGCGCAGCGCGCCATCGTGGTCTTCGACCAGCGCGGTCAGGCTCTCCACCCAGTCGCCATCGTTGGCGTAGACCAGGCCATCGCGCTCGATCAGCGCGGCGCGGTGGATGTGGCCACAGACGATGCCATCCAGGCCGCGCCGGCGCACGTCGTCCAGCCCGGCCTGCACGAAGCGCTCGATGTAGCGCTCGGCTGCACCACTACGCTTTTTCAGGAATTCAGACAGCGACCAGTAGCGCATGCCCAGCACGCGCCGCACCGCGTTCAATGCCTGGTTGCCGGTGAGGATCCGGTAGTACAGCCAGTCGCCGAACTTCTCCTGCAGCCCCCCGAAGTGGGTCACGCCATCGTAGTCGTCGCCATGCACGACCAGCAGCCGGCGGCCGTCAGCAGTGGTATGGATCGCACGGCGACGCACCTGCATCGCCGGCAGCATCAGCCCGCACACCTGGCGCAGCGAGGCGTCGTGGTTGCCGGGAATGTAGATGATCTCGGTGCCAGCACGGCGCAGCGCATGCAGGGCCTGGATGACTTCACTGTGCGACTGCCGCCAGTTGGCGCGGCGGTGGGCCATCCACCACAGGTCGATGATGTCACCGACCAGGTACAGCCGCTCGCAGCGCAACTGCGAGAGGAACCGGGCCAGCTCGGCGGCGTGGCAGTGGCGCGAGCCCAGGTGCACGTCGGAGACGAACACTGCGCGCCGGTGTGGCGACAGGTTCGCCAGCGTGCTCATGCCGGCATCCCCGCATCGCGCAGGTAGCGTTTGCGCTTGTTGGGCCGTATCGCACACAGGTCCACTTCGATCAGGCCATCGATCGAATCGCTGAAATCCGGATCGACACCGAAGGCAAGGAAGCGGGCGCCGCCGGGTTCGCACAGGTCGGTGTACTGGCGGTACAGCGTCGGTACGCCGGTGCCGAGTGCGGCCAGGTTGGCCTTCAGCACATCGAATGCGGCGCCGGCATCCAGCTCGCCGAAGCTCGGTGGTGCCGCGAAGTACTGGAACGGCCGGTTCGATTCAACCAGGCCGGCGCTACCGCTGTAATAGCGCTGGTAGTACGCCACCAGCTGCTCGCGCGCATCACGCGGCAGTGCCGCGCTGATCGACACTGCGCCGAACAGGTAGCGGATGCCCGGCCGGCACTGCAGGTAGGCACCGATGCCCTGCCACAGGTAGTCCAGGCTGCGGCTGCCCCAGTAATCGGGCACCACGAAGCTGCGCCCCAGTTCCAGGCCCTCGGCGATGTGAGTGATGGCGTCGTCGGAATAACGGAACAACGACGCGCTGTAGAGCCCGGAAAGACCATGCCGGGCCAGCGCATGGGCACCGCGCATGATGCGGTAGGCGCCGGCGATGCGCTGCGCGGCCGCGTCCCATATCACGATGTGCTCGTACTGCGGATCGAAGGCGTCCAGGTCACGGCTGCGGCCGGTGCCCTCGCCGACCTGGCGGAAGGTCAGCTCGCGCAGGCGGCCCAGTTCCAGCAGCAGCGGCGAATCGGCCGCGCAGGTGGCCAGCAGGATCTGCTTGCCGTCGGCGGTCTGGCCCAGCTGGGTAGCGGCCGCGATACCCGCGGCGACCTGCGAGGGCGGCACCGGCGCGGCCAGCGGCTCGGGACCTGCGCAGACAGCGGCATCTGCGGCCGCGCCATTGCGACCCAGCGCGTAAAGCGCGCGACGCACCGCGAGCAGCTGCGCGCCCGGGTCACCGCCCTTGCCCAGCTGCATCGGCTCACCGATGCACAGCCGCAGCGGGCGCCCACGACGGGTGAACATCTCGCGCGCCAGCAGCGCGGTACCGGCCGGCTTGAACAGGGTCGAGGCGCCGTAGAACAGCGCCGAGTTGCGCGCTTCCACCCGCACCGGCAACACCGGCGCACCGGCAGCGCGGGCGAAGCGGACAAAACCGCGCTGCCAGCGGCCATCGCGGATGCCGCGCAGCGACAACCGCGAGACCTCACCGGCCGGGAACACGATCACGCACTGCTCGGCGGCCAGCGCTTCTTCGACCGCATGCAGGCTGCCACGTTGGGCCTTGCCACCGAGGATGCGCACCGGCAGCAGCAGGTCCTGCAATGGCGCGATCGCACCTAAAAGGTCGTTGGCCACGATCCGTACGTCGCGGCGGATGCGGCCGACCGCGTCCAGCAGGGCCAGCGCGTCCAGCGCCCCGGACGGATGGTTGGCGACGATCAGCAGGCGGCCGGTGGCGGGAATCTTCGCCAGCGCGGCTGGATCCACCTGGTACTGGCCATCGATGAATTCCAGGCCGGCGGCGACGAACCCGAATCCGCGCAATCCTGCACTGCGCTGCAGGAACGCTTCGATCTGGTCCAGGCGCGACCAGCGTCCGACGCTGCGCAGCAAGGGCCGGGCCAGTTGGCCACGACGACCATGGAACCAATCGGGAAAGCGTTGCTGGAGACGCTGTTCGAGTTCCTGCATGGCGTGTTCGCTCGTGCCCGGCGGCCGGATTGGCCGACAGCCTGCGCCCGGCAGGCGGCAGCCAGATGGCGGTTTCGGGGCAGAACGATGACGGCCGGGTGCCCCGGAGCGGGGTCGCAGACTGCGCGGCCGGGGCCAGGCAGGACCCGCGCCGTTGTCACGCTGGTGGAACACTGGGCGTCGAGGCTGGGCCTCAATCCCCCTGCAGCGGGCCCTGCAGGCCTACATGGGCTTAACCACCGGCAACCGGTACAGGTTCACAATGCACAGGCGGCGCACCCCGTGTATCATTCGCGCCCATCTTTCCATCCGAATCAAAGGATATTAAGCCTGATGTCCAGCTACCTCTTCACCTCCGAGTCGGTCTCTGAAGGCCATCCGGACAAGGTTGCCGACCAGATCTCCGATGCGGTGCTGGACGCGATCCTGACCCAGGACCAGCGCGCCCGCGTGGCCTGCGAGACCATGGTCAAGACCGGCGTTGCCATCGTGGCCGGTGAAATCACCACCAGCGCCTGGATCGACCTGGAAGCGCTGACCCGCAAGGTCATCGTGGACATCGGCTATGACAGCTCCGACGTCGGCTTCGACGGCGCCACCTGCGGCGTGCTGAACCTGATCGGCAAGCAGTCGCCGCACATCGCCCAGGGCGTGGACCGCAAGAAGCCCGAAGAAATGGGCGCTGGCGACCAGGGCCTGATGTTCGGCTACGCCACCAACGAGACCGACAGCTACATGCCGGCCGCGATCCACCTGTCGCACCGCCTGGTCGAGCAGCAGGCCAAGATCCGCAAGAAGAAGAACTCGCCGCTGTCGTGGCTGCGTCCGGACGCCAAGAGCCAGGTCACCCTGCGCTATGAAAACGGCGTGGTCTCGGCCATCGACGCCGTGGTCCTGTCGACCCAGCACGCCCCGGGCATCAAGCAGAAGGACCTCATCGAGGCCGTCCGCGAAGAGATCATCAAGCCGGTGCTGCCGGCCAAGTGGCTGCACAAGGGCACCAAGTTCCACATCAACCCGACCGGCAAGTTCGAGATCGGCGGCCCGGTGGGCGACTGCGGCCTGACCGGCCGCAAGATCATCGTCGACACCTACGGCGGCTGGGCCCGTCACGGTGGTGGCGCGTTCTCCGGCAAGGACCCGTCCAAGGTCGACCGTTCGGCTGCCTACGCGGCCCGCTACGTCGCCAAGAACGTGGTTGCCGCCGGCCTGGCCGACCGTTGCGAAGTGCAGGTCTCCTACGCCATCGGCGTGGCTGAGCCGACCTCGATCTCGGTCACCACCTTCGGCACCGGCAAGATCAGCGACGACAAGATCGAGAAGCTGATCCGCAAGCACTTCGACCTGCGCCCGTACGGCATCATCAAGATGCTGGACCTGGTGCACCCGATGTACCAGCAGACCGCGGCCTACGGCCACTTCGGCCGCAAGCCGAAGGAGTTCAGCTACCTCAACGGCGAAGGCGAGACCGTCAACGCCACGGCCTTCTCCTGGGAGAAGACCGACCGCGCCGCCGCCCTGCGCGCCGATGCGAAGCTGAAGTAAGAAGCACGAAGGGCCGCGCAAGCGGCCCTTCTGCTTCTGGTAGAGCCGGCCGCTGGCCGGCTTTTTCATGGCCTGCGGAAACAATCGCGTGGTTGCCGGCCAGCGGCCGGCACTGCCCGGTTGCCGATACAATCTGGCCATGTCGACCGAACTGAAAACCCACCAGCTGTCCATGACCGTGCTGATGTCGCCGGAGATGGCCAATTTCTCCGGCAAGGTCCACGGCGGCGCCATCCTGCGCCTGCTCGACCAGGTGGCCTATGCCTGCGCCAGCCGCTATGCCGGCCGCTACGTGGTCACCCTGTCGGTGGACCAGGTGGTGTTCCGCCAGCCGATCGCGGTCGGTGAACTGGTCACTTTCCTGGCCTCGGTGAACTACACCGGCACCTCGTCGATGGAAATCGGCGTCAAGGTGGTGGCCGAGGACATCCTCAAGCGCAGCGTGCGCCACGCCAACAGCTGCTTCTTCACCATGGTGGCGGTGGACGAGGACGGCCGGCCGACGCCGGTTCCATCGCTGCAGCCGGCCAGTTCGGACGAAAAGCGCCGGCAGGCCGCAGCGCTGATCCGCCGCCAGCTGCGGCAGGAAATGGAGCAGCGCCATCTGGAACTGCTGGCGTCCAATCCGCCGTCGCCGGAGGATTGAGGGCGTGCGGGGCAAGCCCCGCACCCACCGAGGCAGGTAGCGCCGGGTCATGCCCGGCGCGGATCAACCCGTGTTCTGCACGCCCTGCGAGACACCATTCACGCAGGCCACCAGCGCACGCAGCAGGTCATCATCCTCGCGTCCGCTTTCGCGCCAGCGCTGCAGCAGGTCCACCTGCAGCACGCTGATCGGGTCCACGTAGGGATTGCGCAGGCGGATCGACAGTGCCAGCCGCGCGTCGTGGTCCAACAGGGTCTGCTGCTCCATCAACGCCAGCAGCCAGTGCCGGGTCAGTTCAAGCTCGCGTTCGACCTGCGGGAAGAACGCGTCGTGCAGCTCACCCGACAAACGCGAGAACTGCTCGGCAATGGTGATATCGCCCTTGGACAGCACCATCGCGATGTCGTCGAGGAAGGTGCGGAAGAACGGCCAGTCACGCGCCATCTCGCGCAGCGTCTGCTCGTGGCCAGCATCGACTGCCGCCTGCAGGCCGCTGCCCACGCCATACCACCCGGGAATGACTGCACGCGCCTGGCTCCAGGCGAACACCCACGGAATCGCGCGCAGATTGCCCAACGCCGCGTCCTGGCCGAGCCGGCGCGACGGCCGCGAACCCAGCGTCATCCGCTCGATCACATCGATCGGTGTCGCCGTGCGGAAGTAGTCCATGAAGCCGGCCTGGCCGACGAAGGCGCGATACACCTCGCTGCTGGAGCCAGCGACCACATCCATCACCGGCCGCCAGTCATCCTCGCGCGGCTCCGCTGCACGCGGGCGCAGGCTGGCCCGCAGCACGGCACCCGTGGCCTGTTCCAGCGAGCGCAGGGCCAATGCACGGATGCCGTACTTGCGGTGGATCACCTCGCCCTGCTCGGTCACGCGCAGGCGGCCATCGATGCTGCCGCGCGGCGAGGCATCGACCGCATGCGTGGTCTTGCCGCCACCGCGGCTGATCGAGCCGCCGCGGCCATGAAAGAAGGTCAGGCGGATGCCGGCCTCGGCCGCCACCTCAAGCAGTTCCACCTGCGCACGCTGCAGGCCCCAGCGCGAGGCGGCGATGCCGCCGTCCTTGCTGCTGTCCGAATAGCCCAGCATGACCATCTGCACGTCATCGCGTGCACGCAGATGCGCACGGTACACCGGGTCGGCCAGCAGGTCGCGCAGCGTCGCGGTGCCGCGCTTGAGATCGTCCACGGTTTCGAACAGCGGCGCGATATCCAGCGGCACGTGACCGGCGTCATCGACCAGACCACCACGGCGTGCCAGCGCCAGCACCGCCAGCACATCACTGCGGTCGTGTGCCATCGAGATGATGTAGCTGCCCAGTGCATCGCCACCATGGCGTGCACGCGCATCCGCCAATGCGGCGAACACTGCATCCAAACGCTGATTGCCTTCGTCCTCGCCCTTCGGCAAAGGCACCTCGCCACCGGCATGCGGCGCCAGCAGGCGCGCACGACCCAGTACATCCAGGCCCTCCCACGCATCGTCGCCACCCAGCACTGCCGCCAGCGCGCGCGCATGCACGCTCGATTCCTGGCGCACATCCAGCCGCGCCAGATGGAAACCGAAGGTCTTCACCCGCCACAGCAGGCGTTGCACAGCGAAGCCGCCGGCATGTTCGCCCCGGTTCGCGCGCAGGCTGTCGAGGATCAGCTGCAGGTCATCGATCAGCTCGTCCGGGCCGGCATAGGCGCCGTCGGCATCATCCAGCGTGGCCTGCAGGCGTGCGCGCATGCGGTCGTTGAGCAACCGGTACGGCATGTCGGCATGGCGTGGCCGCGATTGCACCTGCGGCAGCAACTGCTGGTAATGCGCGACACGCGCCTGCAGTGCATCGCTCACCCCCACCCGTTCGGTGGATTGGCTGAGCAGGCTGGCCAGCTGCAGCAGTTCTTTCTGGTAACGGCCCAGCACGGCAACGCGCTGTGCATCCAGCGTATTGCGGATGGTGTGCGCATCCACATTGGGATTGCCGTCCATGTCGCCGCCCACCCACGTACCGAAGCGCAGCAGTCGCGGCAGCGGCAGTTCTTCGCCATAGGTATCGCGCAACGCCTGCTGCAGCGATTCGTACAGCACCGGAATCACCCGGTACAGCACCTGCACCAGGTAGAAGCCGACGTGCTCGCGTTCGTCATCGACGGTGGGCCGCACCGGTGAGGAATCGGTGGTCTGCCATGACGCAGTCAGCGCCATGCGGAAGCGAGCGGCATCGGCAGCCGCTTCACCCGGCGTGCGCTGGCCGTCGAGGTTGTCGACCAGGCTGGCCACCATCAACTGCTCTTTTTCCAGCAGCGCGCGGCGTACCGCTTCGGTCGGGTGTGCGGTGAACACCGGTTCGATGTCGATGCGCGGCAGCCACTGCGCCAGCTCGTCCAGGCCCACCCCCTGTGCCTTCAGGTGCTGCAGGGCATCCTGCAGGCCATCGGGCTGCGGTGCGGCTGCGACGGCGCGCTGGTAGTCGCGGCGGCGGCGGATGCGATGCACGCGCTCGGCGATGTTGACCACCTGGAAGTAGGTGCTGAACGCACGCACCATGGTCTCGGCCTGCTGTGGCGCACGCCCGGCCAGGCCTTCGGCCAGTTCGGACAGCGGTGCCTGGTTCTCGCGGCGGGCGATGGCACGCGTACGCACGTCCTCGACGTCATCGAGGAAGGCGGCCGACACCTGCTCGAACAGCAGGTCGCCGACCAGTGCACCCAGACGGCGTACGTCGTCACGCAGGGGAAGATCGGGGGAAACAAACTCGATACTGCTGCGGTACTCGTTCATCGGCGACGCACAGGCCTCGGTCAACGGATCCAGACCCCAAGCCTAAACCAGAACGGGCGTCGTGCTGCGATGCAAAAATGGTTTCATCTGGTAGTGCCGGCCGCTGGCCGGCACTACCGGGTCCGGTCAGCGCTTCTTCTTGGCCTTGTCCTGATCGGCCGGGCCGATGGTCTGCTCCAGCCAACGCTCGCTCTCGGCCAGCATCGTCATGATCGATTCGCGCGCGCGGTAGGCATGCGATTCGTTCGGCAGCATCACCAGGCGCGCGGTGCCGCCCAGGCCCTTCACCGCAGCGAACATGCGCTCGCTCTGGATCGGGAACGTACCGGAGTTGTTATCGTCCACGCCGTGGATGAAGAGGATCGGATCCTTGATCTTGTCGGCGTAATTGAACGGCGCCATCTTCTGGTAGACATCCTGCGCCTGCCAGTAGTTGCGCTCCTCGGCCTGGAAACCGAACGGCGTCAGCGTGCGGTTGTAGGCACCACTGCGGGCGATGCCGGCCTTGAACAAGCGCGTGTGCGCGAGCAGGTTGGCAGTCATGAACGCACCATAGGAATGACCGCCAATGGCGATGTGATCGCGATCGGTCACGCCACGACGCACCACTTCATCCACCGCCGCCTGCGCGTTGGCCACCAGCTGTTCGATATAGGTGTCGTTCGGCTCCTTGTCGCCCTCGCCGATGATCGGCATCGACGGGCTGGCCAGCACCACATAGCCCTTGGCCAGGAACGCCTGCGGGCCCCAGTAGCTGACCGCATTGAAGCGGTACGGCGAATCGGTGACCTGGCTGGCCGCGGCCGCACTCTTGAACTCACCCGGGTAGGCCCACATCAGCAGCGGGCGCGGACCGTCGCGCTTCGGGTCGTAGCCCGGCGGCAGCAGCAGGGTCGCGGTCAGATCTACTCCGTCCTTGCGCTTGTAGCGGATCTGTTCCTTCTGCACGCCCTTCAGCTGCGGCAGCGGATGCGCGAAGTGGGTCAACGCACGCGGCGCAGCACCAGCGTCGGCCAGCGACTGCACGTAGAAGTTGGCCGGCTCGTCCGGGCTCTCGCGGCTCAGCAGCAGCGAGCTGGCCTGGTTGTCCAGCAGCGCCACCGGCAGCGCGTAGCTCGGCGCCTGCGAGTGGAACAGGCGGGAGGCCTTGCCCGTGGCGACATCGAAGCGGTCCACGAACGGACGATCGCCTTCCGGCGATGCACCGGCACCGGCCAGATACAGGCTGCTGCCATCGGTGCTGGTCTGCAGCAGCGAGCGGCCGCGGTCGTCGCTGGACAACAGCGGCCGGCCCGGATCGGAATAACGGTCCTGCGCGTCACGATCCCACAGCAGGCGCGGCTCGGCGCTGGCATTGTCCGGGGCGATCAGCCAGGTCTTGGTCTTGCGCGTCTTCCACCACGATTCGGTCAGCAGCGCCAGGTCACCGCGGCCCCAGCTGATGCCGGCCAGGCGGCTGCCAAGCTGGGCCAGCGTCACCGGCGGCGTGTCGAACGGCGCGGCCTGCATCAGCACCGCATCGCGCACCTTGGCGTCCTTGTTCGGGTCGCCACCATCCTGCGCTTCGGCCCAGACCAGGGTGGCATCGGCATCACCGCGCCAGCTGATATCGCGTACGCCGGTCACTTCGGCATCGTTGCCGGTCGGCAGGCCTTCCACCAGCGGACGCACGGCCACGGTGTGCACCAGCTTGCCGCTGGCACGGTCGATCACTTCAATGCGGCGCGGGAAGCTGCTTACCGGCACCACGTACGAGTACGGGCGCTGCACCGGCTGGCGCAGCACGAAGCGGCCATCCGGCGACACAGCGAAGCCCATGAAGATGCCGGCCGCGCCGATCGCGCGGGTACTGCCATCCAGGCTGACTTCCATCGGCTGGGTGGTCGCGTAGTAATCGAACTGGCGCGCGTCGGCCTCGTTCTTCAGCAGATCCTGGTAGGTGCGGATCGACACCACGCCGCCACCCTGGCTGGTCTGCTGCACGGCCGGACCGGTCGGGATGCCATCGGCGGCCGGAGCCGCACCGAGGTTGGCCGGGCGCGTGAACACCACCAACCCGCGGCTGTCCGGCAGCCACTGGTAGCCACTGCCGATCACCGTGTTCAGGCCGGCGACCAGACGACGGGCGCTGCCACCGGCCACATCCACCAGCCACAGTTCATTGGCGCCGCTGGCGGCATCGACCTGGTTGAACGCCAGCCACTTCTGGTCCGGCGACCACATCACGCTGGCGATCGACAGCTTGGCCGGCAGGCCGCTGATCTGCCGTTCCTTGCCGTCGGCCACGTTCATCAGCCACAGCTTCTCGCCGAAGCTGAAGCGGCTGTCGGAGAACGTGCGCGGGTTGATGCGCAGGCCGGCCAGCTTCAGTTCCGGCTGCGCCACCACCTGGATCGACGGCAGCGACGGCATCTGCATCATCGCGGCCACGTCGCGGCGCGGCGACAGGTACAGCGAGGGTGCGCGTGGCGCGTCGACCACCGCCTGCAGCGCCGCCGAGGGCAGCTCGTAGCCGGTGGCGCCCTGCGCCTGCGTCTGGCCCTGAGCGGCCTTTGGCGCAGCGGCCAGCGCCAGCGGAGCCACCGCCAGCAGGGCCATCGACAGGACCAGGCCGGTCAAGCGCCGGTTGCGGCGCGGGTGCATGCTCATCGTTCCACCTGTGTGATGCGTGAAAACAACGACCTTAACAGGCCATGCCCGCCGGCCCACCTGCCGATGGTTGGGTCATCGGCGTGTCACACCGGAGGCGCGATATAATGGCCGTCCTCCCCTGCCGAGGGGCGCTGCGACCGGATCCCTTGAGGCCGGCCAGGCTCGGCCAGGTGGTACTGCAACAACGGCGCCCGGCCAGAAGCGAGCATCCGCTCGTCCACAACCGGAGCTATTGCATGAATGCTGTTGCCAAGACCTTCTCCACCGAAGGCGATTACAAGATCCGCGACATCACCCTGGCCGACTGGGGCCGCAAGGAACTGGACATCGCCGAGCACGAGATGCCGGGCCTGATGTCGATCCGCCGCAAGCACGCCGCCAGCCTGCCGCTGAAGGGCGTGCGCGTGACTGGTTCGCTGCACATGACCATCCAGACCGCGGTGCTGATCGAGACCCTGAAGGACATCGGCGCCGACGTGCGCTGGGCCTCGTGCAACATCTTCTCCACCCAGGACCACGCTGCTGCCGCCATCGCTGCTACCGGCACCCCGGTGTTCGCCTGGAAGGGCGAGTCGCTGGAAGAGTACTGGGACTGCACCCTGGACGCGCTGACCTTCACCCTGGCCGACGGGACCCTGACCGGTCCGGAGCTGGTGGTCGACGACGGCGGTGACGTCACCCTGCTGATCCACAAGGGCTACGAACTGGAAAACGGCAGCACCTGGGTCGACGAGCCGGCTGCATCGCACGAAGAGCAGGTCATCAAGAACCTGCTCAAGCGCGTTGCCAAGGAGCGCCCGGGTTACTGGGGCCGCGTGGTCAAGGACTGGAAGGGCGTTTCGGAAGAAACCACCACCGGCGTGCACCGCCTGTACCAGCTGGCGCAGGCCGGCACCCTGCTGATCCCGGCGATCAACGTCAACGACTCGGTCACCAAGAGCAAGTTCGACAACCTGTACGGCTGCCGCGAGTCGCTGGCCGATGGCCTGAAGCGCGCGATGGACGTGATGCTGGCCGGCAAGGTCGCCGTGGTCTGCGGCTACGGTGACGTCGGCAAGGGCTGCGCCGCGTCGCTGCGTGCCTACGGCGCGCGCGTGATCGTCACCGAGATCGACCCGATCTGCGCCCTGCAGGCGGCGATGGAAGGCTATGAAGTCAACACCATCGAATCGACCCTGGGCCGTGCCGACCTGTACGTCACCACCACCGGCAACAAGGACATCATCCGCATCGAGCACCTGAGCGCGATGAAGGACCAGGCCATCGTCTGCAACATCGGCCACTTCGACAACGAGATCCAGGTCGATGCGCTGGTGGGCTTCAAGGGCGTGCAGCACGTCAACATCAAGCCGCAGGTGGACAAGTACATCTTCCCGAACGGCAATGCGATCTTCCTGCTGGCCGAAGGCCGCCTGGTCAACCTGGGCTGCGCCACCGGCCACCCGAGCTTCGTGATGTCCAACTCGTTCGCCAACCAGACCCTGGCCCAGATCGACCTGTGGGCCAACAAGGACAGCTACGAGAACAAGGTGTACCTGCTGCCGAAGAAGCTGGACGAGGAAGTGGCGCGTCTGCACCTGGAAAAGATCGGCGTGAAGCTGACCACCCTGAGCCAGGAACAGGCCGACTACATCGGCGTGCCGGTGGAAGGCCCGTTCAAGCCGGACCACTACCGCTACTGATCGTGCCGGGGTCGGATCCCTTTCCGCAGGAAAGGGCTCTGACCCCAGCAACGGAAGCAGGAAGAACGGGCGCCTTCGGGCGCCCGTTCTGCGTTTGCGTGGAGCCATGCACCACGCGTCCACCGGACCGAGGGGCGAGCCTCGGTCAAGGCAACGCCTCCACGCCACGCTACGATGTGCCCATGACTCCGGCCATCAACCTGCTCAAGCGCGAGAAGATCGCCCACACCGTGCGCAGCTACGTGCACGACGCCCACGCCGAATCGTATGGCGGAGAAGCCGTCGACAAGCTCGGCCTCGACCCGGCCCAGGTGTTCAAGACCCTGCTGGCCAGCACCGAGACACACGAACTGCTGGTGGCGATCGTGCCGGTGGCCGGCCAGCTCGACCTGAAGGCGCTGGCCGAAGCCGCCGGGTGCAAGAAGTGCGAAATGGCTGCGGCCGATGCCGCGCAGCGTGCGACCGGCTACCTGGTCGGCGGCATCAGTCCGCTCGGGCAGAAGAAGCGCCTGCGCACCTTCCTCGATACCAGCGCGCAGGTGCTGCCCACGCTGCATGTCAGCGCCGGCCGCCGTGGCCTGGAAGTGGAGCTGACACCGGCCGACCTGCTGCACCTGACCGTCGGCCACTTCGCTGCCATCGGCAAGGCGCGCTGATGCGCTGGCCGTGGTCCGCCGCACTACCGCCCCGCCTTGAGGACGCACAGGCCGATGTATTGCTGCAGGACCTGTTGTCGCGCGACGGCGCGCGCATCACCAACGCCGCACGCACGGTCGCACGGCTGTTCAGCGCGTCCTCGCTGGAAGCACTGGCCACGCACGCGGACCTGATCGAGCAGCGCTGCCAGGGCATCGCGCTCGGTGGCATGCTGATCAGCAATCAGGCGCACCTGAAAGCCGCGCTGAAACGGTTGCGCTACTGGCGTGCGCGCGAGGGTTGCCTGTGTGCGCTCAATCCCGGCTACCCGTTCTTCGATCCCCGTCGTCTGCTTGAACAGGGGCAGATGCGGCTGCTTTCGGTGGGCGAAGCCGAAGGTGGCTGGGGCGAGTGCCACGCGGTTGCCTGCACACAGTGCGCCCGGCACTGGCAGGCCATCGACCGCGAGTACCACTACCCTTGGTGGGAGTGGATGGCCGCCTGACGGGATGCAGCCACGCATGGCGTGGCGCTACTGCGGCAGCGCGCAGCTCCGGGCCGTGCGTGGATCGCTATCACTCCACCAATTCGTACCGCATCGGCACGCGCACGATGGTCAACTCCGGCACCGTGCTCTTCGCGTCGGCGCGGACGAAACGCCAGCCGCGCAGTTCTTCCACCGCCGCTTCATCCAGCAGCGCGTAGCCGCTGGAGGTCTCCACGATCACCGCGGCAACGGTTCCTTGCGCATCGATCAGCGCCTTCAGCTGGCTGCGTCCGGAAAGTCCCTGCTGCATGGCCTCTGGTGGGTAGCGTGGCGACACGCCGCGTGGCTGCATCCACGGGATGCCCTCGCCCGCGAACAGGTCCCGGCCGCCGCGCGCCGCGCAATGCTTCGGCAGGCGCAACGTCAGGGACATCTGCGCGCCGTCCACAGTCACCTCCGCAGGCGCTGCACAAGCGTGCTGCGCCAGTACATTCAGGATCTGCTGCTGCCGAAGCAGCGCCTTGCCGTCGGCAGCGGTCACCTCGACCACGCAACGACCGCCCTCGGGCCGCATCGACAACGCGGTCACGCCCCTGTCGCGCAGACCCGGAACCGCCGCCAAGGGCGCACAGGCCGTCTCTGCAACCGGCGCCGCCGCCAGTGCTGTGGTGGCCGGCAGCAGGCCAGCCAGCACCATCAGGATCATCCTTGCGCAGGTACCCATGCTCCGCCCTCCGTGCGTTGGTCTGGCCCGATCATAGATCAGCCGGGCATGGCGCGGGCGCATGGGGTCGAATGTCGGGTCAGCGCCCCGCGATACGGGGATCCGAATCAGGGACGCCAGTTGGCGTTGTTCTCCCAGAACTGGACGGAACGCCGGTAAGCCTCGCGATCCAGCGGCACGCCCGAGCCGCCCTCTTCCACGCCCAGCGCATTGCGCATCATCGTGATCGGCGCCATCGGCACTTCCTCGGGCTCGGCGGTGTAGATGCAGCCGACGATGCCCCAGTCGGCCTCGATCGGTGAACCTTCCTTCGCCAGCTGCTCGGCGCTGTACAGGATCACCACCAGGTAGCTCGCACGCGGCGACTCCACACCCTCGAACCAGCGCACCAGCACCGGCAGTTCCTCGCGGTTGCGCGCCTCGTAGCCACTACGCAGCTGGTGGCGGTTGGCCTCGGTGACAGGCACCGTCAGGCAGCGCGTGCTGGTCCAGTTCTCATAGACGAACAGCTTGCAGAACGGCGCGTAGCCGTCGAGCACCTTCAGCGGTGCATGCGCATTGAGGTGCGCCTGGAACTGCTCTGCAGTGCAGTCCTGGATGGTGTTGCCACGCGGCACGCGCGGAAACAGGCGAGGACGGGCGAAATCGGTGAGGACGATGGACATGGCGGCACAGTGCAGGAACAGGTGCTCAGGGTACCGGCCAAGCGGCTTGAAGTCTGCTTCACATCTGCACGGCACAGTGCCTGAACATTCCCAGGAAACCCGAGCATGATCCGCCTCCCTTCCCTGCTGCTGGCCTGCGCAATGGCCATCTTCCACGACCCCGTGGTCGCCTCGACCGCCGATCCCACACAGCCACCGCGCGTGCTGCTGGTGGTCAGCAGCGAAGGCCGCGACCAGGGCCGCACCCGGCCGGGCTTCGAGATGGACGAGTTCACCCAGGCCTGGCTGATCCTTCGGCGCAACGGTTTCGAGATCGATGTGGCCAGCCCACGCGGCGGTGCCGTGGAGGCCGACAAATACAACGCCACGGAATCCTTCAACGCTGCGGCCCTGGCTGATCCCCTGGCCGTCCGCGCACTGGCCGGTACCCTGCCAACGGCGCAACTGCGGGCAGGCGACTACCGCGGCGTGCTGGTGATCGGCGGCAAGGGCGCCATGTTCGATCTGCCGGCCGACAGCGCGCTGCAACGCACGATTGCCGCCATATGGGAACAAGGCGGCATCGTCGCAGCGGTCTGCCATGGACCGGCGGCGCTGGCAGGCGTCCGCCTTGGCAATGGCCGCGCGCTGGTGGAAGGCCGCTCCATGACCGGCTTCAGCGAGGAGGAAGAGCTGCTGTTCGGCAAGCGCTGGGCGAAGGAATTTGCCTTCCAGCTGGAGCCGCGCATGCGTGAACTCGGGGCTCGCTGGCAGGAAGCGCCCCTGATGATGCCCAAGGTGGTGGTGGATGGGCGCCTCGTCACCGGGCAGAACCCGTACTCAACCCCTGCGCTGGCCGAGGCCTTCGTGCGTGCCAGCGGGCAGGTACCGGTGGACCGCGAACCCTGGCGCGACGAGCGCAGCATGGCGCTGGTGGAGCGGCACCTGCACCAGCGCGACACGCAGGCCGTCCAGCAGCTGGCGCGGCGCCCTGCGGATTACCACGTCGAACTGATCGGCATCCTTGGCTTCTACCAGCTGCAGGCTGCGCAGACGCCCGCAGCGATCGCCGATGCGCTGGCAATCATGCAGCTGGCCCGTCCACACATGGACGAACCGCGCCTGGACGTGGCGATGGCCGAAGCGCACTGGCGCCTGGGCGACGCCACGCGCGCCCGCACGCAACTGCAGGCCGTGCTGGAAAAGCAGCCTGCACTGGAAGAAGCTAAGGCACTTCTGGCCCGCATGCAGCCTTGACCATGGACGCCGAACGCCTGCGCCTGCTGTTGATCGAAGACAACCTGCCCTTGGCCTCGGCCATCGTCGACATGCTGCAGGCACAGGGCCACCAGGTGGATTTCGCCGCCGACGGCGAGCTCGGCCTGCGGATGGTCCTGGCCAATCCGCCGGACGTCGTGCTGCTCGACCTGGGCCTTCCGGGAATCGACGGGACCACGGTGTGCCGTCGCCTGCGCGATGGCTGCGATCGCCATGTGCCTGTGTTGATGCTGACTGCACGCGACGCACTGGTCGACAAACTGCAGGGCTTTTCCGCAGGCGCCGATGATTACCTGGTCAAGCCGTTCGACGATGCCGAACTGCTGGCGCGTTGTCTGGCGCTGGCGCGCCGCCATCGTCTCAACCAGCCCCATCGGTTGCAGATCGGCCCACTGTGCATCGATCGCCGCACGGGCCAGGCGTGGCGTGATGGCGTTGCGCTGGAGATGCCACAACTGGCCCAGCGCATCCTGCTCGAACTGGCCGAAGCGTGGCCGTGCACGGTGACCCGCAGTGAACTGGTGCAGCGTTTGTGGGGTGATGAAGCGCCACCGTCGGACCCGCTACGTTCGCATCTGTACCTGCTGCGGCAGGTACTGGACAGGCCCTTCGACAGCGAGATGCTGCGCACCGTACATGGTGTCGGCTTCCGTCTGGAAGCATCGCCATGAGGCCACGCCCGGTCCATCGTCTGCGCCGGCGCCTGGTGGTGGCGTTCACCGTCTTCGCACTGCTGATTGCCTCGGTCTTCGGAATGTATTCGCTGGTCTTCATGTATGCGGTGGAGGACAGCATCTTCAACGCCCAGCTGGACCGCGAAGCGGAGGCGCAGCGTGCCTACCATGCCCGCACGGGGCACTGGCGCCTGCCCGCCGATGCAGCGGTCCAGCTGCATGGCTCACCGGCCACATTCCCCTCCGATCTGCGGGCAGAGTTCGCGCAGGAGCCCTGGCGCTCGGAGTTCGGCGGCCAGCAGGGCCGTCATTACCACGTCAAGCGCCTGCAGGCCTCCGCGTCCGCGCCTCCCGCATGGCTGGTGTACGAAGTCAGCGAACAGCTGGTGGTTCGTCCGGTCCGCGATAGGGTGGTGCTGCTGCTGGGCGGTACGGCGCTGGCCATGATCCTGGTCGCGATCCTGCTCGGCCTGTGGCTGGCGCGCCGCGCCACACGCCCCCTGTATGCGCTGGTCCATGAGGTTGAAGCACTGCAACCACCGTCTGGACAGCGCACACACCTGGCCGCTCATTTCGGCAATGACGAAATCGGAGTACTTGCGCGCGCGCTGGATGGCTTGTCGGAACGGGTCGCCGCGTTCATCGAACGCGAGCATGCCTTCACCCGTGATGCCAGCCACGAGCTGCGGACTCCGTTGAGTGTCATCTCCAGCGCGGCCAGCCAGTTGCTCGGCGAGGCTGGGCTGTCCGCACGCGGGCAACAGCATCTGCAGCACATCCGCCTGTCGGCGCTGCAGCTACAGCAAGCCATGACTGCATTGCTGGCGCTGGCTCGCGAAGAACCTGCAGGCACGCGTTGCGGGCCGGTCAGGCTGGTTCCGCTGCTTGAGCGGATGATCGTCGAACAGTCGCCGCTGCTGGCCTCGCGGCCGGTGGACGTGCAGCTCTCGGTGCCTCACCACGCAGTACTGCACGCGCCAGAGGCTGCGCTGCAGGTGGTGCTGGCCAACCTGATCGGCAACGCCTTCGCGCACACCCCGCAGGGCACGGTGCTGATCACGTTCGAAGCCGGCGTTCTGCAGGTCCACAATACCGCTTCCGCACCATCGCTGGGCAGCTGGCCCACGCCCCGCCCCTTCCAGAAGCGCGCAGACAGCAGCGGCAGCGGATTGGGACTGGAGATCATGCGCCGGCTTTGCGACCACCACGGCCTGCATCTGGAGATACAGGCCAATGACGGTGGTGTTCATGCGCAGCTTCGCGGCCAGCAGTGCGGCCCATGAAGCGCCTACTGAAAGTACTGGCTGCCCTCGTGTCGGCACCGGCAGTGCTGTTCACCGCCGCCCTGCTCTGGCCGCTGTCGGCACCGCCGTTGCCCGAGCCGGGCAACAGCCGCGTGATCGTCAACGCGCGGGTGGTGGACGTCGCGCGCGGCCAGGTCAGTGAACCCACCACGGTGACGGTGCGCAACGGCACGATCACCGCCGTCGGCGAAGGCGTTGCCGATACAGCGTTGCCGGTCTTCGACGCCGGTGGCCGCTGGCTGCTGCCCGGCTTCTGGGACATGCACACCCACGCCCTGCAGCTGTCGCCGCAGCTGCAGTTCCCGCTGATGCTGGCCAACGGCATCACCGGCACCCGCGACATGATGGACTGCCCGCAGGCTGCCGATCCGCTGATCGCCTGCGTGGCCGACAAGCGCCGCTGGACCGCACAGGCCATTGCCGGGCAGCAGGCGGCACCGCGCTTCGTGCAGATCGCCAGTTTCTACTTCGAAGATCCGTCACTTGCGCCGGAGGCCGCCGCCGGGCGTGCACGCACGTACAGCGCGCGCGGCGTCGACGCGTTGAAGGTCTACAACCGGCTGCGTGCGGATACCTACCAGCGGCTGGCCACCGAGGCGCAGCAGCTGCGCCGTCCGCTGGTCGGCCACCTGCCCAGGGCCGTGCCTCTGGAAGACGCGGTGCAGGCAGGCCAGCGCAGCTTCGAACACGCCCATCTGTTCGTGCGTCATTGCTTCGACAACGCCGCCGCGTGGCGCGGCGGTACGCTGGATGGCGAAGACCCGACCGCACTGGCCGAACGCATGGTCGGCGGCTATCAGCCTTCCGTGTGCAATGAGGCATTCGGCTTGATGCAGGCCAGCGGCGCCGCGTTCGTACCCACCCATGTCACCCGCGAAGAGGATGCGCGTGCGCGCGACCCCGCCTTCATCAACGATCCACGCCTGGCCTATCTCGATCCACTTTCGCGCTGGGCATGGCGCGATGATCTGACGGCCACCACCGAACGCTATCCTGGCCTGCGCGGCGAAGACGCGTTGAAGGCGTACTTCGCGCATGGACTGGTCCTGACCGGTGCCGCGCACCGTGCCGGCGTCAGCGTGCTGGTCGGCACCGATACCGGGCTGGGCGGCTTACGCTATCACGATGAACTGCAGTGGCTGCGGCAGGCAGGCCTGAGCCAGGCCGAGGTGCTGCGCGCGGCAACGTTGCACGCGGCGCGCCATCTTGACCTGCAGGCATTGCATGGCAATGTCGAAGTTGGCAAAGCCGCCGACCTGGTATTGCTCGATGGCAATCCGCTGCAGGACACCGCCAACACCCGTCGTGTGCACGCGGTGCTTCTGGCCGGGCACCTCTACGACCGCCCGCGGCTGGATGCACTGCTCGCCTACGCTCGTGCGCAGGCACGTTCACCGGCGGTGATGGCGCGCCTGCTGTGGGGCTTCATCACCAGCCCCGTCAGTGCCGAGCTGTAGCGGCAACTACAACCCCATCCGCTCGCGCAGTTCACGCGCCTGCCGCCGCGACACCTCCACCTCGCTGCCGTCATCCAATGCCAGGTCGTAGCCGTCGCCGATGCTGGGCGTCACACCACGGATGCGCCGCAGATTGACCAGCGTGTTGCGGTTGGCACGGAAGAACAGATCCGGCGGCAGACGTGCTTCCAGCGCACTCAGGCTGCGGGTCAGCAGGGCGTTCTGGTCGCGGAACCACAGCCGCGTGTAGTTGCCATCCACCACCAGCCGGCGGATTTCGGACACCGCCACGAACCAGCAGCGCTCACCCTCGCGCACGAACACCTGGTCCTGCGCGCCCAGCGTGCCGCGCGATTCCGGCGTTTCTGCCGCCACGACTTCTCGCTCACGCGCCCGCTGCAGCGCCTCCAGCAAGCGCGGCGCTTCCACCGGCTTCACCAGGTAGTCCAGCGCATTGGCCTGGAACGCGCGCACTGCGTAGGTGTCGTAGGCGGTGACGAACACCACGGCCGGCACCGTCTCCAAACCATCCAGCACATCGAAGCCGCTGCCGGAGGGCATCTGCACGTCCAGCAGCACCAGGTCTGGTGCCAGCATGGCGATCGCCTCGCGTGCGGCAGGCACATCGTCGGCTTCGCCTACGCACTGCACCCACGGCAGCGCCGACAGCAGCGTGCGCAGCTCCTGCCGCGCCAGCCGTGCATCATCAACGATCAACACGCGCAGCACGCCACTCATTGCGGAATCTCCAGCAGGGCCTGCATGCGGTCGCCAACCGGCTGCAGGATGAAACGACCACGCGTGCCGAGCTGGGCACGCAGATAGGCCAGGCCGACGCCGTGGCCATGCGTGGGCTCGCTGGCGCCGCCCAATGGGTTGTCCACCTGCAGGCGCAGCACATCATTGTCCAGCGTGGCACGGATCTGCACGTCACCACCACCCGGGCGACTGGCGATGCCGTGCTTGATCGCGTTCTCCACCAGCAGCTGCAACGCCATCGCCGGCAACTGCGCCTGCGTGGCATCGGCATCGATGTGCTGCTGCACCTGCAGGCGCTGTTCGAAGTGGATCGCCTCGATGGCAAGATAGTCGTCGACCACTGCCAGTTCCTCAGCCAGTGTCACCTGCTCGCTGCGGTTGTGCGCCAGCGCCTGGCGCAGCGTGCGCGACAAGCGGGTGACCATGTCGCGTGCGCGCTCGGGATCTTCCAGGATCAAGGCACGCAGGTTGTTCAACGCGTTGAACATGAAGTGCGGATTGAGCCGTGCGCGCAGTGCATCGCGTTCCAGCGCGCTGCGCTCGGCTTCGGCACGCAGGCGGGCCAGCTCACTGTGGCGTGCGCGGCGCAGTCCATGCAGGCCGGCCCACAGGCCGGTCCACATCAGCAGGAACAGCGCGGTGTTCATCCAGTACACCAGCAACGAGGACCACTGGTAGTCGGCGTGCCCTCCGGGCAACCGCACCCAGTCCAGTGCCAGCGACGGCAGCAGCAGTGCAGCCGTCACCGCCTGTGCAACGCTGGCGCCGATCATCACCCCGGCAGCCAGCTTCAACACCAGCAGGCCCAGCCCGCCGTCCCACCAGCGCTGGCGCAGCGCGACCGAACGCAATGCGCCGCTGCACAGCCAGAGCGTGACCGCGATGCTGACGCTGATCAAGGCCACGCCGCTGAACAGTACGCCGCCCCCGATCCGCGTCCCGACCCACAGGCTGTACATCGCGTAGCCGGCCCACGCCAACGCGTTGAGTGTCCAGAAACGACGGGATGACGTGGTGGCGTCCATGCGGGCTCTCGGCGGTGGCAGGAGGGCGGACAACGGTCAGGGATGTGCGGCGAGGAAACGCTGCACCTGCTCCTGCAACCAGCGCGGATCATCCCACATCAGGAAGTGGAAGCCCCGCGCACTCATCGCGATCTGCACGCCGTGCAGCTTCGCGTACTGGGCCTGGAACACCGCCCGGGTGCTGTCCTCGGTTGCGCCCATCGGCTGGTAGCCGGCCCAGCTGCCCAGCACCAGGGTTGGTGCGCTGATCGAGGCGATGCTGCCGCGCAGGTCGGTGGTCATCACCGCATGCATGGCATCGGCCGTGGTCTGGCGGTCGCTGCCCTCGCCCCAGCGGCCCAGCTCCGCCTGGTGCTGCGGATCGCGGGTCATGCCCGGCAGACCTGCCTTCAACTGCGCCTGCCATTGCGCGGCATCGGCGGCGAGCATGCCCTTGCGCAGCTGGTCGGCCATCGGCCGCACGCTGTCAGCCGTGGCGTTCGGGTCACGCGCGGCCGGCAGGAACGGCAACGCATCGACCACCACCAGTGCGCTGACCGCCGCCGGCTCGGCCTGCGCCATCTGCAGCCCCAGCAGGCCACCGAGGCTGTGGCCGATCACCACCACCGGGCCCAGGTGCTGGTCATGCAGGTAGGCAAGCAGCTGCCCACGCATCGCCGGCAGGAATTCGGCCGGGCGCGGATCGGCCGGTGCGGCGCCGGCAAAGCCGGGCAGCTGCACCAGGTGGCACTGCACACCCTTCAAGGCCAGGCAGGTCTTGCGCCAGACCTCGGCGCTGCTGTTGAGGCCGGGGATCAGCAGCAGCGGGCGGCCCTTGCCGACCACCTCGACCTGCACCTTGCCGGTGCCGGTGGCGGCGGCCGCATGGGCCGAACCGGAGCCAAGCACGGCCATCGCCATGCCGATCATGGCCAGCCGGGCCAGCGCCTTCAGTGCGTACCAGAGTGCCAGGAAGATCTTCATCGTCTGCTCCTTCATCGGGTGGGTGTTGCCGGGTCTGGGGTCAGCGTGGCCGCAGCGGCGGCACCCCGGTTGCGATTCCGGAGCAACGGCCGGGTGCCGGGGCGAACGGTCGCAGGCGGCGGACGGTGTACACCCGCACAAAATTGACAACATCTATCTTGATGAAGAGATATACTGGTCCGCACCCGCCGCTGCCGCCCGTGCCATGACCGCCATCAGCTTCGAGTTCTATCCGCCCAAGACCGACGAACAGCGCAGCCAGCTGGACCGCGCCGCCGCCAAGCTGAAGGACTACGGCCCCGAGTACGTGTCGTGCACCTTCGGTGCCGGTGGCTCGACCCTGAGCTATACCTCGGAGACCGTGCGCCACCTCAACCAGCACCATGGCTTCGATGCCGCACCACATCTGTCCTGCGTCGGCGGCACCCGTCAGGAAATCCGCGAGCTGCTCAAGCTGTACCGCGCGATCGGTTGCCGGCGTCTGGTCGCGCTGCGCGGCGACCTGCCCTCGGGCATGGGTTTCCCCGGCGACATGCGCTATGCCGCCGAACTGATCGACTTCATCCGTGCCGAGCACGGCGATGCGTTCCACATCGAAGTGGGCGCCTATCCGGAAACGCACCCGCAGGCTTCCGACGCACTGGCCGACCTGAAGCACTTCAAGGCCAAGATCGATGCCGGTGCCGATGCGGCGATCACCCAGTATTTCTTCAACCCGGATGCCTACTTCCACTTCGTCGATGAAGTGCGCCGGCTCGGTGTGCAGGTACCGATCACCCCCGGCATCATGCCGATCGCCAACTTCAGCCAGCTGCGCCGCTTCTCCGAACAGTGCGGTGCGGAGATTCCGCGCTGGATCAGCCGCAAGATGCAGGCCTATGGCGATGACGCCGAATCGGTGCGTGCATTCGGCACCGAAGTGGTGGCCCGGCTGTGCCAACGGCTGATCGAAGGCGGCGCTCCCGGCCTGCACTTCTACACCCTGAATCTGGCCAAGCCGACCACCTCGGTGCTGAAGCTGCTGCAAGGCTGAAAGCACGCCACATCGCCTTGAACGGCGCTACCCTGCGTCGATGAACCGGCTTTTCTTCCTGCTGATGCTGTTGCCACTGTGGTCGGCAACGAGCGCTGCCCATGCGCAGTCCATGCGCCTGAACCGCTGCACCGATGCGCAGGGCCAGAGTGTCTACACCGACCGGCCCTGCGACAGCCTGGGCGCGCGGTCGCGGTTGCCACCGACTGCGCCCGCCGGCAACACGATGCCGCGCGATACCCTGGGCGCGCGCTGTCCGCGACGGTTGAGTGAGCTGGTGGAAGCGCTGCGCACCGGCATCGTCAGCAACGATGTGAACCGGCTGTCCTCGCTGTACCTGTGGAGCGCAGTCTCCGACGCAGGCGCACAACGTATCCTCGGCCAGTTGGAATCGTTGGCGCGGCGGCCGTTGGTGGACGTGGTGCCGGTGTATCCGTCACAGGCGCTGGCGTCCTCGCAGGAGCAGGGTCAGAGCCCTGCTGCGCAGGGATCCGACCCTGAGCCTCGTGCCGCGCGGCATCCGGTCGGTCTGCGCCTGGAGCAGACGCTGCCCGGCAGCGCGTCGCGCGCTTCGACGGTGCTGGGATTGCGACGGCAATACGGGTGTTTCTGGATCACGTTGTAATCGGGAGGGGTTCATCCACGCATGGCGTGGATCTACTGCATCCGGTGGGGGTCGGATCCCTTTCCAGCGGAAAGGGCTCTGACCCCGCGTGCACGGCGTTACGCTGGCCACAGCCCGCGAATCGCAGCGATGCCCTGCCCGCCATGGCGGCGCGCCTCGGCGATGTGGCCGCTGCCCATGCCACCCAGTGCATAGATCGGCAGCGATACCTGCGCGCGCAATGCGGCGAAGGCATCCCAGCCCATCGGTGTGGCAGCGGGATGGCTGGCCGTGGCCTGCACCGGGCCCAGCACGGCGAAGTCACAGCCCAGCCGCTGCGCAGCCTGCAGCTGCCGCAGGTCATGGCAGGACGCGGCAACCAGCTGCCCCTCTGGCAGCGGTCGTTTCTCCAGTTCCAGCAGCTGTTCGCTGCCCAGGTGCACGCCCACGCCCAGTGCGCGCGCCAGTTCGATATCGCGGTTGAGCAGCCACTGCACGCCGCTGCGCCGATGCGTGCGCAGGGCCTGTTCCAGCATCGCCTGCCGCTGTGGATGCGTCGGAGGCAGGCGCAACTGGATGCGCTGCTGGCCCGCGCCTACCGCGCGCTGCAGCTGCTCATGCCAGTGCTGTATGCCACTGTCATCGTCGGCCGGCGCCGGGGTGATCAGGTAGCTGTCGGGCTGGCGCAGGGCGGCCACCACTGGCAGGTCGGCCGGCGGCATCGAGTAGCGGCCCAGCTTGTCCGGCGCCACCCAGGTGATCGCCTGGCCCTCGCGCCCGCGCGGGGTGCCCTTCCAGCTACGTACATGGCGCACTTCCAGGGTCAGGTGCTTGTCCGGGTAGCGCTGTGGCACGTCCATCAGCCACTCGCCGACATCCGCCTCGATACCCAGTTCCTCACGCAGCTCGCGCACCAGCGCCTGTTCGGAGGTTTCGCCGGATTCGCGCTTGCCGCCGGGGAATTCCCACAGGCCGGCCATGTCGCGGTTCTCGGTACGGCGGTTGAGCAGCACGCGGCCACGGGCGTCGGTGATGACGGCGGCCACGACGTGGATCGATCGGGTGGGGGAAGGCATGGGGGAAGCATGCCCAGAACAGGGCGGGCCGCGCAATCTCGGATCTGGCCGGATCAGCCGCGCGAAACAGCCGCCATGAAAGAAAAGCCCCGCTTTCGCGGGGCTCTTCGGGTCAGCTCAGCTGGCCGTGGCAGTGCTTGTACTTCTTGCCACTGCCGCAGGGGCATGGATCGTTGCGGCCGATCTTCGGCTCGTCACGCTGCGCCTGTGCGATGCCCTGCTGGGCGGCCTGCACCTGCGCCGCTTCCTCGTCGGCACTGTAGCTGCCAACGTCCTGGTGCTGGAACTGCGACTGGCTCAGGCGGGCTTCGACCTGCTGGCGCTCGGCCGCTTCCAGTGCCTGCACTTCCTCGTCGCTGCGGATGCGCACGCGCGACAGCAGGGTCACCACTTCGCGCTTGACGTTCTCCAGCATGTCCGAGAACAGCTCGAAGGCTTCCTTCTTGTACTCCTGCTTCGGCTGCTTCTGCGCATAACCACGCAGGTAGATGCCCTGGCGCAGGTAATCCATGCGTGCCAGGTGCTCCTTCCAGCTCTGGTCCAGCACGGTCAGCATCACGTGCTTCTCCAGCGCGCGCATGGTCTCTTCGCCCACGCCGGCTTCCTTCTCGGCGAAGTGCTGGTTGACGCGCTCCTGCACCTTGGCGGCAATCGCCTCGGCGTCCAGCTCCTCGTGTTCCTTGACCAGACCGGTCAGCGACATCTGCAGGCCGAAGTCCGACTCCAGGGTCGCTTCCAGGCCACGCAGGTCCCACTGCTCGTCGATCGAGTTCGGCGGCACGAAGCGGGCGACGATGTCGAAGATCACGTCGTCGCGGATGCCATCCACGTTGTCCTTCACCGACTCGGCGTCCAGCAGCTCGTCGCGCTGGGCGTAGATCACCTTGCGCTGGTCGTTGTTGACGTCGTCGAAGTCCAGCAGGTTCTTGCGGATGTCGAAGTTGTGGGCCTCGACCTTGCGCTGCGCCTTCTCGATCTGGCGGCTGACCAGGCGGTCCTCGATGACGTCGTCTTCCTTCATGCCCATCATGCGCATGGCCTTCTGCACCCAGTCGGAGGCGAAGATGCGCATCAGGTTGTCTTCCAGCGACAGGTAGAAGCGGGACGAACCCGGGTCACCCTGGCGGCCCGAACGGCCACGCAGCTGGTTGTCGATACGGCGCGATTCGTGGCGCTCGGTGCCGACGATGTGCAGGCCGCCGGCAGCCTTCACCGCTTCGTGGCGCTGCTGCCAATCGGCCTTGACCGCGGCCTTCTGCGCATCGGTGGCGTCCTCGCCCAGCTCATGGATCTCCGCTTCCAGGGAACCACCCAGCACGATGTCGGTACCACGGCCGGCCATGTTGGTGGCGATGGTGACCGCGGCCGGGCGGCCGGCATTGGCGACGATGGTCGCTTCGCGGTCATGCTGCTTGGCGTTGAGCACTTCGTGCTTCACGCCGGCCTTGCGCAGGTGCTCGGACAGCATTTCCGAGGTTTCGATCGAGGTGGTACCCACCAGCACCGGCTGGCCACGCTTGGCGCACTCTTCGATGTCGGCCAGCACCGCGTTGAACTTGCCCTTGCGGTTGAGGAACACCTGGTCCGGGCTGTCCTTGCGGATGGTCGGGCGGTTGGTCGGGATCACCACCACTTCCAGGCCGTAGATGCTCTGGAATTCGAAGGCTTCGGTATCGGCCGTACCGGTCATGCCGGACAGCTTCTTGTACATGCGGAACAGGTTCTGGAAGGTGATGCTGGCCAGCGTCTGGTTCTCGCGCTGGACCGGCACGCCTTCCTTCGCTTCCACCGCCTGGTGCAGGCCATCGGACCAGCGACGGCCGGACAGGGTGCGGCCGGTGAACTCATCGACGATGACCACTTCGCCATCGCGCACGATGTAGTCCACGTCACGCTGGTAGATCGCATGCGCGCGCAGCGCGGCGTTGAGGTGGTGGACCACCGTCAGGTTCTGCGGCGCGTACAGGCCTTCGGTCTCGGCATTGAGGATGCCGGCCTCGACCAGCAGCTGCTCGGCGTGCTCCATGCCCGCTTCGGACAGGTGCACCTGCTTGCCCTTTTCGTCGACCCAGAAGTCGCCTTCGCCGTCTTCCACTTCCTGCTTGACCAGGTTCGGCACGACGCGGTTGACGCGGATGTACAGCTCCGGGGAATCATCGGCCGGGCCGGAGATGATCAGCGGGGTACGCGCTTCGTCGATCAGGATGGAGTCGACTTCGTCGACGATGGCGTAGTGCAGGCCGCGCTGGTAGCGGTCGGCCTTGGACAGCGCCATGTTGTCGCGCAGGTAGTCGAAACCGAATTCGTTGTTGGTGCCGTAGGTGATGTCCGAGGCGTAGGCTTCGCGCTTGTCGCTGTGCGGCATGCCTGGGTACACCACGCCCACGCTCAGGCCCAGCCAGTTGTACAGCTTGCCCATCTGCGCGGCGTCGCGGCGGGCCAGGTAGTCGTTCACGGTGACCACGTGCACGCCCTTGCCTTCCAGCGCGTTGAGGTACACCGGCAGGGTTGCCACCAGGGTCTTGCCTTCACCGGTGCGCATTTCTGCGATCTTGCCCAGGTGAAGCACCATGCCGCCGATCAGCTGCACGTCGTAGTGGCGCATGCCCAGCACGCGGCGGCCGGCTTCACGGCAGACCGCGAACGCTTCCGGCAGCACCTTGTCCAGGGCTTCACCACCAGCGATGCGCTGCTTGAACTCCGGCGTCTTGGCCTGAAGCTGCTCGTCGGAAAGCTTCTCGATCTCCGGCTCCAGCGCATTGATCTTGGCGACGATGCGGTTGAGCTGGCGCAGCTGTCGTTCGTTACGACTGCCAAATACGCGGGTAAGCAGGCTGTTGATCATTGAAGGAACCGGGTTGGATGGACACGACGCCCGGCCTCCCCCTTGGGATCCGTCCGTCGCAAACGAAACAGGGCGCCTGGCGCCCTGTCGATGGCAACACCCATTGTAGCTTGGGACGGCCGGCTGAGGTTTCAACCCTTCGGCGATGGGGTCAGAGCCATTCCGCGCTGCGGAAGGGATCCGACCCCGTGCGGGATCGGGGTCGGATCCCATTCGCCATGGCGAATGGGCTCTGACCCCAGACCAGGGTTCAGCCGCGGCTGATGCGGCCGACCGGCGTGTTGCCGCCGTCGCCGAGGAACTTGCGCGGGTTGACCACGTTGCCGTTCTCCCACACCTCGAAGTGCACGTGGGCACCGGTCGAACGGCCGGTGGAACCGGCCTTGGCCACTTCCTGGCCGGCACGGACCAGGTCGCCGACCTTCACCACCAGGCGCGAATTGTGCGCGTAGCGGGTGACATAGCCATTGCCGTGGTCGACGTCGACGACGTTGCCGTAGCCGCCCTTCACGCCGGAGAAGCTGACCACGCCTTCGGCCACGGCCATCACCGGGTCACCGACCCTGGCGTGGAAGTCCATGCCCTTGTGGGTGGCCGCACCGCGGCCGAACGGGTCGGCACGGGTGCCAAAGCCGGAGGTCACGTAGCTGTTGCGGATCGGCATGCGCGACGGCACGGCGTTCTGCTGCAGCTGGTGGTCGAACATCAGCGATTCCATCACCGACAGCTGGCGGCCTGAAGCAGCGAAGCGCTGCTCCAGCACCTGTAAGTCGGCGTTGACGTCCTTGACCGGGATGTCGGTGGTCGGGCCACCAGCATCGCCGTCACCGAGGCCGGGGGTCTCGTTGAAGTCGAACTCGCCGTCTTCCAGCTTGCCCATCTGGGTCAGGCGTTCGCCGAGGGCGTTGAGGCGGGTGGCCTGGGCCTGCAGCTCGCCAAGGCGGGCTGCCAGCGCGTTGACCTGGGTCTGCGCGTCGCGCCGGACCTTGGCCAGCTCCGCGTCCTGGCGCTCGACCTTGGCCTGCAGCCGGGAATCATTCAGCGCGCTGGCGCCAATGCCGCCAGCAAGGCCGATAATGCAGCCTACCCCGAGCACGCTGCCCAGCAGGGCACGGGGGCGGTCCTCGAAATAGAACCGCAAACGCGCGATGGGCGACGATTTGGCCTGTCCTTCACGCGTTTTGATTACGATCTTTTTGAATGCCATCAGTGAGTTTTCATGTCTGAGCCGAAATCCAGCGTTCGCCCCGCCTCCAAGCCCAAACCGGCGCTGGATGCGGTGATGGCTGACAAAAGCGGGAACCCGCTGCGGCGTGCCTTGTGGCTCGACGCGCTGGACCGTCAGTTGCGCCCCCAGTTGCCGCCACCTCTGCGCAGCCGTTGCCGGCTGGCCAATGTGGACGGGGAACACCTCGTTTTTCTCGTCGAATCCCCGGTCTGGCATGCCAAGTTGCGGCTTGCCGAAGCCCAGTTGCTCGACGCGGCCCGTTCCATCGGGCTGAAGGCCACCAAGGTGACCATCAAGACTGCGTCCTCCACTCCCACGCGCTCCCCAGCGCTCGACAACCGGAATGGACCCCACGCAGTTTCAGCCGCCACGCACAAAGGGCTACGCGACGCCTTGGCTTGCCTGCAGGACGTTCCTTCAAAGCCGAAGAAACGGTCCTGATGACAACGGAGCATCCGGCTCCGCTCCCCGTCGCGCGTGTCACCACGGCGTGAAACATTTCGGGGGCCGGGTCGCATCCTAGCTGCCATCCGGGGCCCTGTCGTTAGATTGTTGTTAAAACTACGTTAAATTCAGGCTTCCGATCCAACAGGTTCACAAAACCGTGACCTCGAACCGGCCTTGACGCCCCTCAAGCGCGCTGAATGCGCGGCGGGCGCCTGAAACGACAACGCCGCCCTCGAAGGCGGCGTTTTTGTCTTTGAATTCAACAGCCTATGCTGATCAGGCGTAAGCCGGCGTCGCATACTCGACCGGGTCCGGGGTGGCCGGGGAGTCGAAACTGACCCATTCCCAGGCGGTGGCGTCGGCCATCAGCGCCCGCACCAGCTTGTTGTTGAGCGCGTGGCCGGACTTGAAGCCCTCGTAGGCGCCCAGCACCTGGCCACCGGCCAGATAGAGGTCGCCGATCGCGTCGAGGATCTTGTGGCGCACGAATTCGTCGGCGTAGCGCAGGCCGTCTTCGTTGAGCACGCGGAACTCGTCCAGCACGATGGCGTTGTCCATCGAACCGCCCAGGCCCAGGTTGCGTTCGCGCATGTACTCCAGGTCGCGCATGAAGCCGAAGGTGCGCGCGCGGGAGATTTCCTTGGTGTAGGCCAGCGTCGAGAACTCGATTTCCTGGCGCGACTGCTTGGCCGGGATCATCGGGTGGTCGAACTGGATGGTGAAGCCCAGCTTGTAGCCCTCGTACGGGGTGAAGCGGGCCACCTTGTCGCCTTCGGTCACTTCCACCGTCTTCAGCACGCGGATGAAGCGCTTGGGCGCACCCTGTTCCACGATGCCTGCCGACTGCAACAGGAACACGAAGGGACCGGCCGAACCGTCCATGATCGGCAGCTCGGCCGAGGACAGTTCGACGATGATGTTGTCCACACCCAGGCCGGCCAGCGCCGACATCAGGTGCTCGACGGTCTGGATCTTGGCGTCGTTGCAGGTCAGGCCGGTGCACAGGGTCACTTCGGTGACCAGTTCAGCCTTGGCCGGCACTTCCACGACCGGGTCCAGGTCCACGCGGCGGAACACGATTCCATGGTTGACCGGTGCCGGGCGCAGGGTCATGTAGACCTTGTCACCGCTGTGCAGGCCAACGCCGGTGGCGCGGATCGTGTTCTTGAGGGTGCGTTGCTGGATCATGGGGGTGGACCGGAAGTGACACATTAGATTAACACGCAGGGTCCCCTACCCCGACTGAAACGCCGGCAGGACACACCGGCGCGCCGGTAGGACGCGCGTGAAGCAGGGCGGCCGGGCCCATCCTGGCCCGGCGCCCGCGTTTTCAGGACATGGTGGCGCAACCCGGGGAGGACAAGCCCCGGGCCGGGCCGCTTAGTCCGCCTGGCGGCGCAGGAAGGCCGGGATGTCCAGGTAATCGTTCGGCAGTTCCGCCGCCGCCGGGGCCGAAGCGGCCGGGGCCGACGGAGCGGAGGCTGCCGCGGTATCGCTGCTGGCACGACGCAGGCCCAGGCCCATGCCACCCACCGCCTTCGACACGGCGTCGCCGCCATTGTCGAACTCGCCGAACTCCGGCTGGCCGGTGGTGGCGTTGCGGACCAGCTTGATCGGCGCACGCTCGCCCGGACGCTGGGACTTGCTGGCCGAGACGCGGTTCAGGCCGGTGGCGACCACGGTCACGCGCACTTCGTCCTGCATGTCCGGGTCGAGCACGGTACCCACCACCACGGTTGCATCTTCCGAAGCGAAGCCGTCGATGGTTCGGCCGATCTCGTCGAACTCGGCCATGGTGAAGTCGGCGCCGGCGGTGATGTTGACCAGGATGCCGTTGGCACCGGCCAGGTTCACGTCGTCCAGCAGCGGGTTCTGGATCGCCGATTCGGCAGCGGCCTGCGCGCGGTCATCACCGCGGGCGGTGCCGGTACCCATCATTGCCAGGCCCATTTCGGACATGACGGTGCGCACGTCGGCGAAGTCGACGTTGATCAGGCCCGGACGCACGATCAGGTCGGCGATGCCCTGCACGGCGCCCTGCAGCACGTCGTTGGCGGCACGGAAGGCCTGGATCATGGTCGCGTTGCGACCCAGCACGGTGATCAGCTTCTCGTTCGGGATGGTGATCAGCGAGTCGCAGTGCTGGCTCAGTTCTTCGATGCCCTTCAGCGCGACCTGCATGCGGCGACGCCCTTCGAACGGGAACGGCTTGGTGACCACGGCCACGGTCAGGATGCCCATTTCCTTGGCCAGCTGTGCCACCACCGGCGCAGCGCCGGTGCCGGTGCCGCCGCCCATGCCGGCGGTGATGAACACCATGTCCGCGCCCTGCAGCGCGTCCATGATGCGCTCACGATCTTCCAGAGCAGCCTGGCGGCCGACTTCCGGGTTCGCGCCTGCGCCCAGGCCCTTGGTCACGTTGGTACCCAGCTGCAGCTGCAGCTTGGCACCACAATTCTTGATGGCCTGCGAGTCGGTGTTGGCGGTGATGAACTCCACGCCATCCACCGCCGAGTTGACCATGTGCGCCACGGCATTGCCGCCGCCGCCGCCCACGCCAACCACCTTGATCACCGCATTGGGTGCCATCTTTTCGATCAGTTCAAAATGCGCCATGTCCGTGTCCTCGTTGTATCCGCTTCGGCTGGCATGGGCATTCGGGCGTCCTGCCTTCCTGCTGCATGCCGGCGTTGCGGCTGTGTGGGTTGTGTGTTGCCGGTGCTGCGTTGTGTTGCGGGTACTGCGGGTGTTGCGCCCGGGCGATGCCGGGGTTTACCGGTTCCGCGTCAGAACTCGCCGCGGAACCACGTCTTGAGTTTCTTGAACATGCTTCCCGCGCGCCCGGTCGGCAGCGACGGCCGGCGCGGGTGCTCGATCTGGCTGCCCATCAGCAGCAGGCCCACGCCGGTGGCGTGTACCGGGTTGCCGACCACTTCACCCAGGCCGGTGACGTGCTGCGGGATGCCCACGCGCACCGGCATCTGCAGCATTTCCTCGGCCAGCTCCACCACGCCCTCCATCTTCGAAGCACCACCGGTCAGCACCATGCCGGCGCGCACCAGTTCCTCGAAGCCGGAGCGGCGCAGTTCGGCCTGAACCATCTCGAAGATTTCCTCGTAGCGGCCCTGCACCGCCTGCGCCAGCGAGTGGCGCGGCATGCGACGCGGCGGACGATCGCCCACCGACGGTACCTGGATGCTCTCCTCGGCAGTCGCCAGCTGGGCCAGGGCGCAGGCGTAGCGCACCTTGATCTGCTCGGCTTCCGGGGTCGGCGTGCGCAGCATGTGCGCGATGTCGTTGGTGACGTGGTCGCCGGCGATCGGCAGCGAGGCGGTGTGGCAGATCGCACCCTGCACGAACACCGCGATGTCGGTGGTGCCGGCGCCCATGTCGACCAGCACCACGCCCAGCTCGCGCTCGTCGGCGGTCAGCACCGCCACGCTGGAGGCCAGCGAGGACAGCACCAGGTCGTCCACCTGCAGGCCGCAGCGCTGCACGCACTTGCTGATGTTGGCCGCGGCCGACTGCGCGCACACCACCAGGTGTGCATGCACTTCCAGGCGCACACCGGTCATGCCGACCGGGTTGCGGATGCCTTCCTGCGAATCGTCCAGCACGTACTCGCGCGGAATCGCGTGCAGGATCTTCTGGTCGGCCGGGATCGCCACCGCCTTGGCCGCATCGAGCACGCGATCCAGGTCGCCCCAGGTCACTTCGCCGTCGCGGATCGGCACGATGCCGGGCGAGTTCTTGCACTGCACGTGGTTGCCGGAGATCGAGGCATACACCGAGCGGATCTCGCAGCCGGCCATCAGCTCGGCTTCTTCCACCGCGCGCTGGATCGACTGCACGGTCGATTCGATGTCCACCACCACGCCGCGCTTGAGCCCACGCGATTCATGCGAGCCGATGCCGATCACTTCGATCGGATTGCCCGGCGAGTACTCGCCCACCAGCGCCACCACCTTGGAGGTGCCGATGTCCAGGCCAACGATCAGCGATTTGTCACCCTTGCGATTCATGTTCTTTCCTGCGTGCTTCTGGCCGGGGTCGCCGGCGTTTTCGCCGACGTGGCCGGGGTACCCCAGCTCAGCGTGAAACCATTGGTGTAACGGAGGTCGGCGCGCTCGATCGGCGCGTCCTGACGGTTGAGCTGCGGCAGCACCTTGACGAAGCGCTGCATGCGCGAGCGCGCGTCATCGCGGCCGACCACCACTTCGGTGCCATTGCTGAGCACCAGCGACCAGCTGCCGCGCGCATCCATCGTCACCCGGCGCACGTCCACGCCGGCCGGTGCGAACAATGCACGCGAGTCGCTGTACAGCTTCATCACTTCTTCGGTCTGGCTGTCCGGGCCGTCCAGTTCGGGCAGCGCCAGGTCGGCCAGCTTCTTCGGCGTCGGGAACAGCTTGCCCTGCTCGGAAACCAGGCGGTCGTTGCCCCAGCGCGCGAACGGCTTGTGCTCGACCAGGGTCACTTCCAGCACGTCCGGCCACTGCTTGCGCACCCGCGCGCTCTCCACCCACGGCAGCTTTTCCAGCGCGTCCTGCGCGTCCTGCAGCTTGACTGCGAAGAAACCGGAGCGCGCATACGGCATCAGCACCTGCTGCAACTGCTCGGCCGGCACCCGCTTGAACTCACCGTGCACGCGCAGCTTCGCCAGCGGCCAGCGCTCGGCGCCGACCCAGCCATTGACCACGGCCACCACCGGCAGTGCAACCACCGACAGGGCCAACAGCCAGACGAAGATGCGCAGCAGCGCGTTCATGCGTGCGATGCCTCCAGAGTCTGTTCCAGCACGCGCCACACCAGTTCCTCGAAACCGATGCCGGCCTGGCGTGCGGCCTTGGGCACCAGCGAATGGCTGGTCATGCCCGGCGCGGTGTTCACTTCCAGCAGGAAGAAGCGGCCGCTGTCGCGGTCGCGCATCACGTCCACGCGGCCCCAGCCACGGCAGCCGGCAGCACGGAATGCAGCCAGCGCAATGCGGCGGATTTCATCTTCGGCATCACCGTCCAGGCCCGGGCACAGGTACTGGGTGTCTTCAGCGATGTACTTGGCGTTGTAGTCGTACCACTGGCCCTTGGGCACGATGCGGATCGACGGCAGCGCGACATCGCCGAGGATGGCCACGGTCAGTTCGTCGCCCACCACCATCTGTTCCATCAGCAGCTGGCCGTCGTAGCGCGCGGCCAGGGCCACCGCTTCGTCCAGGCCGGCGTCATCGGTAACCCGGCTGATGCCCACGCTGGAGCCCTCGTTGGCCGGTTTGACCACCACCGGCAGGCCAAGTTCGGCGGCATTGGCGTGCACGTCCTCGGCAGTGACCTTCCGGTACTGCGGGGTCGGCAGGCCCAGCGACAGCCACACCTGCTTGGTGCGGATCTTGTCCATGCTCAGCGCCGAGCCCAGCACGTTCGAGCCGGTGTACGGCACGCCGAAGGCGTCCATCAGGCCCTGCACGATGCCGTCCTCACCACCACCGTTGTGGCCATGCAGGATGTTGAACACGCGATCGATGCCACCGCCGGCGAGCGCCTTGGCCAGTGCCGGAATGCCATCCACCGCGAACGCATCGACGCCACGCGACTGCAGGGCTTCAAGCACGTTGCGGCCGGAGTCCAGCGACACCTCGCGTTCGCTGGAGCTGCCGCCGAGCAGCACGGCGACGCGGCCGAACACAGCCGGGTCGGTCACGCGCAGCGGCGGGAAGGTCAGCGCGCTCACGCCTCGCCCTCCCCCTTGAAGCCTTCCACCGCGATGTGGGTGGCCACGGCACCGATGTCGCCGGCGCCCATCATCAGCAGCAGGTCACCGTCCTGCAGCACGTCCGGCAGCACGCTGGCCAGCTCGGCGGCCTTGCCCACCACCACCGGCTCGCTGCGGCCACGCGCACGGATGGCGCGGGCCAGCGCATGCGAATCGGCACCGGCAATGGGTTCCTCGCCGGCCGGGTAGACCTCGCTCAGCACCAGTGCATCGACGCTGGACAGCACCGCGGCGAACTTGTCGAACTGGTCGCGGGTACGGCTGTAGCGGTGCGGCTGGAAGGCCACCACCAGACGCTTGTCAGCCCAGCCACCACGGGCGGCGGCGAACACCGCCTCCAGCTCGCTCGGGTGATGGCCGTAGTCGTCGATGATGCGCACCTTGGCGCCGCTGGCCGTGGTCACTTCGCCCAGATCGTTGAAGCGACGGCCAACACCGGCGAAACCTTCCAGCGCACGCGCGATCGCGTCCGGCGCAACGCCCAGCTGCCAGCCCACCGCAGCGGCGGCCAGCGCGTTGAGTACGTTGTGCTTGCCGGGCAGCGCCAGCACCACTTCCTGGCTGGTGCCCTGCGGCAGGCGCAGGGTGAAGCGCATGCGCGAGCCTTCCTGCACCACGTTCTCGGCACGTACGTCGGCCTGCGGGCTCATGCCGTAGCTCATCACGTGGCGCGGGGTCTTGGCGGCCAGCGCAGCCACTTCGGGATCATCGATGCACAGCACCGCCAGGCCGTAGAACGGCAGGCGCTGCAGGAACTCTGCGAACGCCGCCTGCACCCGCGCGAAGTCGTTGCCGTAGTTCTCCAGGTGGTCGGCATCAATGTTGGTGATGATCGACATCAGCGGATTCAGGCGCAGGAAGCTGCCATCGCTTTCGTCGGCCTCGGCCACCAGCCACTGTCCACCGCCCAGCTTGGCGTTGGCACCGGCAGCCAGCAGCTGGCCACCGATCACGAACGTCGGGTCCAGGCCACCTTCGCTCAGCACCGCAGCGGTGAGGCTGGTGGTGGTGGTCTTGCCGTGGGTACCGGCCACCGCGATGCCGCGGCGGAAGCGCATCAGCTCGGCCAGCATCGCCGCACGCGGCATGATCGGAATACGCTGGCTGCGCGCTTCCATCAGTTCCGGGTTGTCTTCGCGGATGGCACTGGAGACCACCACGCAGTCGGTGCCCAGCACGTTGGCTGCGGAGTGGCCGCGCATGATGCGCGCCCCCAGGCTGGCCAGGCGACGGGTCGCCACGTTGTCGGCGTTGTCCGAGCCGGACACCTCATAGCCCAGCGTCAGCATCACTTCGGCGATACCGCTCATGCCGGTGCCGCCGATGCCGACGAAATGCACGCGCGGGAACGCGCGCACCAGATCGTTGGTGTCGTGCAGGCGACGGATCATGCGCGGCCTCGCGCAGGGCAGGCGCGGTGGCATGCCTTCTTCATACAGCTTCCTCAAGAATGATATCGGCGATGCGCTCGGCGGCATCGACCTTTGCCAGAGCACGCGCGGCTTGCGCCATCTGCATGCGGCGGGCGGGATTTTCGGACAGATCACGCAGCAGTGCGGCAATGCCGTCAGCCAGCGTTCCGTCCTGCTTCAGCAAAACCGCCGCGCCGCGCTCGACCAGGTACTCCGCATTGCGGGTCTGGTGATCGTCGACGGCAGCGGGGAATGGCACCAGCACGCTACCGACACCCACCGCGCACAGCTCGGCCAGCGTCGAAGCGCCCGCGCGGCACACCACCAGGTCGGCCCAGGCAAAGGCCTCGGCCATGTCGGCAATGAACGGGGTGATGTCAGCCTGCACGCCGGCCTTGGCATACGCCTCGACCGCTTCGGCATGCATCTTCTCGCCACTCTGGTGGCGCACCTGCAGCGGCACCCCGGCGCCCAGCGCGGCGATCGCCTGCGGCACGCCGTTGTTGAGTGCACGCGCGCCCTGGCTGCCACCGACCACCAGCACGCGCAGCGGGCCATGACGGTCGGCGAAGCGCTGTTCCGGCGGTGCGATGGCGGCGATTTCGGCACGCACCGGGTTGCCGACGAACTCCTCGCGCTTGGCGAAGGTGCCCGGGAAACCGGTCAGCAGGCGGCGCGCATAACGCGACAGGATGCGGTTGGTCAGGCCCGGCGCACGGTTCTGCTCATGCACGATCAACGGCAGCCCATGCAGGCGCGTGGCCATGCCGCCCGGCCCGGAGGCAAAGCCACCGAAGGCGACCACCGCGCGAGGCTGGCGCTTGCGGATGATCATGCCGGCGGCGCGCAGCGCGCGCATCAACCGCCACGGTGCACCAAGCAGGGCCAGTTTGCCCTTGCCGCGCAGGCCGGTGATGGCCAGGGTGTCGATCGGAATGTCGTGCTGCGGCACCAGACGGGTTTCCATCGCACCATCGGCGCCCATCCAGGTGACGGGCACGCCACGCTCGCGCAGCACGCGGGCCACGGCCAGGCCGGGGAAGATGTGACCGCCGGTGCCACCGGCCAGGATCATCACCGGCCGTGCAGTGTTGGTGGCTGCGCTCATGACAGCCTCCCGAAGGTCGGTTCGATGCGCGACTGCAGGCGGCTGGTGCCACGTGCGGCGGCCGGCCCGGCAGCGGCGGCCACCGGTTCGGCGCTCATCGGCACGCTGGCCGCAGCCGGTGCGGCCGGCGCGTCCACGGGTGCATCGGCCACGGCCTCGTCGCCACCACCGATACGCACGGCCTGGCGACGCTCGGCACGCTTGAGTTCATAGGACACGCGCAGCAGCAGGCCCATCGCCACGCAGGTCATCAGCACCGACGAACCACCGGAGGAGATCAGCGGCAGGGTCAGGCCCTTGGTCGGCAGGATGCCCAGGTTCACGCCGATCGAGACGAAGGTCTGCATGCTGATCCACAGGCCGATGCCGAAGGCGATGTAGCCGGAGAAGTGGCGCTTCATTTCCACGCAGCGCATGCCCAGCCAGAAGGTGCGGCCGACCAGCAGCGCGTACAGGGCCACGATCACGCAGGTGCCCAGGAAGCCGAACTCCTCGGCGGTGACCGAGAAGATGAAGTCGGTATGTGCTTCCGGCAGGTAGTACAGCTTCTGCACCGAGTTGCCCAGGCCAACGCCGGTCCACTCGCCGCGGCCCACCGCCATCAGCGCGTTGGACAGCTGGTAGCCGTCGCCCTGCTGGTCGGCCCACGGGTCCAGGAAGGAGGTGATGCGGCGCATGCGGTAAGGCTCGATGATCGCCAGCGCGCTCATGCCGACCAGGCCGATGATCACCGGCATCGACATGCGCGGCATGTTCACCCCGCCCAGCACCAGCATGCCGGCGGTGATCGCCAGCAGCAGGGTGGACGAACCGAAGTCCGGCTGCAGCAGCAGCAACAGCACCAGCGCACCGGCCACGCCCAGCGGCTTGAGCATCGCCGGCCAGGTCGCGTTGACCTCGTCGCGGAAGCGCACCAGGTAGCTGGACAGCCAGACGATGTAGAGCACCTTCACCGCTTCCACCGTCTGGAACTTGGAGATGCCCAGGTTGATCCAGCGGCGCGCACCGTTGACGGTGCTGCCCAGGCCCGGCGCGAACACCGCCAGCAGCAGCACGAAGCAGCCCAGCAGCAGCATCTGGTTGTACTGCTCGATGGACTTCAGCTCGGTGCGGGCGGCAACGACCGCCAGCACGATGCCCACCGCCAGGAAGATCAGGTGGCGGTTGAGGTAGTAGAACGGGCTGCTCATCAAAGCGATCGAGCTGGACGCCACCATCACCACGCCGATGCCCGTGAGCGCGATGATCGCGCCCAGCAGCCACTTGTCGTAGCTGCCTTCGATGGCTTCAAGGCGTGTTGCCTGGCGGGACAGGTCGTTCATCTCAGCGCACCTTCAACGTGGCCAGGCCAATCAGCACGAGCACGACGGAGATGATCCAGAAGCGCACGATCACGCGCGGCTCGGGCCAGCCCTTCAGTTCGAAGTGGTGATGGATCGGCGCCATGCGGAACACGCGCTTGCCGGTCAGCTTGAACGAGGCGACCTGGATCATCACCGACAGCGTTTCGATGACGAACACGCCGCCCATGATCACCAGCACCAGCTCCTGGCGGGTGATCACCGCGATCGTGCCCAGCACGGCGCCCAGCGCCAGCGCGCCGATGTCGCCCATGAAGACCATGGCCGGGTAGGTGTTGAACCAGAGGAAGCCCAGGCCTGCGCCGGCGATGGCCGCACAGATGATGACCAGCTCGCCGGCGCCCGGGATCTGCGGGATCTGCAGGTAGTTGGCGAACACCACGTTGCCCGAGGCATAGGCGAACACGCCCAGCGCGCAGGCCACCAGCACCGTCGGCATGATCGCCAGGCCGTCCAGGCCGTCGGTCAGGTTCACCGCATTGGAGAAGCCGACGATCCAGAAGTAGGCGATGGTCACGAAGCCGATGCCGGCCAGCGGCAGCGCCACCGACTTGAACATCGGGATGTAGAAGGTCAGTGCGGCCGGCACATCGGCCGTATAGAACAGGAACAGGCCCGCAGCCAGGCCGAAGATCGACTGCAGCAGGTACTTCCAGCGCGACTTCAGGCCGTTCGGATCGCGGCGGACGATCTTGATCCAGTCGTCGTACCAGCCGATGGCGCCGAAGCAGAGCATGACCGCCAGCACCAGCCACACGTAACGGTTGCGCAGGTCGGCCCACATCAGCACCGACAGGGTGATGGTGAGCAGGATCAGCGAACCTCCCATGGTCGGCGTACCGGCCTTGGAGAAATGGGTCTGCGGACCGTCCTTGCGGATCGGCTGGCCGCCCTTGAACTGGGCAAGCTTGCGGATCATCGCCGGGCCGAGCCACAGCGACAGGAACAGGGCCGTCAACGCGGCAAGGATGGCGCGGAACGTCTGGTAGTTGAACAGCCCGAACAGGCTCTCCAACTGCTGCAACCATCGAGCCAGTTCATACAACATGCGGGGATTCCTCTCCTTGCGCCAGCAGCGCTTTGACAATCGTGTCCATGGCGCTGCCACGGGAACCCTTGACCAGGCAGCGCACGCCAGCGTGCAGCTCGTCCTTCAGCGCCTGCGACAGCGCGTCATGGGTGGCGAAATGACGGCCGCCTTCGCCGAAGGCGGTGGCGGCGGCGGCGCTGAGCGGACCCAGCGCATACAGGCGCTTCAGGCCAGCCGCGCGGGCGCGCAGGCCGGCCTGCGCATGCAGCGCTTCGGCATCCGGGCCCAGCTCGCGCATGTCGCCAAGCACCAGCCAGCCTTCTTCCGGAGCAGCAGCCAGGGCATCGATGGCCGCAGCCAGCGAACCCGGGTTGGCGTTGTAGCTGTCGTCCACCAGCACCGCACCGTTGCGCAGCTGATGGGCAATCTGGCGGCCCGGCACCGGCTGCGCATCGGCCAGGCCAGCTGCAACCAGCGCCAGCTCGATACCGGCGGCCAGTGCCAGGCTGGCCGCGGCCAGCGCGTTGCTGACGTTGTGGCGGCCCGGCAGACCCAGCACCACGCGGGCTTCGCCCATCGGCGACACCAGGGTGAACTGGCTGCCCTGCGCACCGGCGCGGATATCACGCGCAGTGACATCGGCGGTATGTTCCAGCCCATAGCGCAGCACACTGCAGCGCGCCGGGGTACCGACGAAGTGCTGTTCGAACCAGCGACCGTAGGCATCGTCGACGTTGATCACGGCCACGCCGTCAGCCGGCAGCGCGGCGTAGATCGCGCCCTTGGTGACGGCGACGCCGAGCAGGCTGCCCATCCGCTCCAGGTGCGCCGGGGCGATGTTGTTGACCAGCGCATAGCGCGGACGGGCGATGTCGGTCAGGTAGGCGATGTCACCCGGTTTGCCGGCACCCATCTCGTAGACCGCGTAGTCAGCATCTTCCGGTGCATCAATCACTGCCAGCGGCAGGCCGATTTCGTTGTTGCGGTTGCCCGGATTGGCGTAGACCACCTTGTGCGCGTGGCGGGCCACCTGCTGGAGAATTGCCAGCAGCAGGCTCTTCACGCTGGTCTTGCCGTTGCTGCCGGTGATCGCGAACACCTCGGTATCACGGTCACGCTGCATGCCGGTGGCGATCTTCGCCAGCGCCAGCTCGCTGTCGGCCACCAGCACCTGCGGCAGTTCGATCGGCAGCAGGCGCTCGACCAGCAGCGCGCTGGCACCGCGTGCCAGTGCGTCGGCGGCGAAGTCATGGCCGTCGAAACGCTCGCCACGCAGCGCCACGTACAGGCTGCCCGGGCCGAGGCTGCGGGTGTCGTTGCTGATCGCGTCGATGGCCACGTCGTCGCCGTGGATCTCGCCGCCGGCCCAGTGTGCGATCAGCGAAAGCAGGGTGCGCTTCATGCGATGCCCTCCCCGGCCTGCGATCTCAGCACGCCGACCTTGGCGGCCAACGCAGCGGCAGCCACTTCGGTGTCATCGAAGTCATGGCGCACGCCATTCACTTCCTGGTACGGCTCGTGGCCCTTGCCGGCGATCAGGATGATGTCGCCTGCATTGGCGCGCTTCACCGCCAGGCCGATCGCGCGCGCGCGGCTGCGCTGCACGGTCACGGCGGAGGCATCGGTGAAGCCGGCCAGGATGTCGGCCACGATCACGTCGCCATCTTCGCCACGCGGGTTGTCGTCGGTGACGATGACCTGGTTGGCCAGGCGCTCGGCAATCGCGGCCATCTGCGGACGCTTGCCGGTATCGCGCTCGCCACCGCAGCCGAACACGCAGAACAGCGTGCCCTGCAGGTGGCCGTGCAGGCTGTCCAGCGCCTGTTCCAGTGCGTCCGGGGTGTGCGCGTAATCCACCACCACGGTCGGCAGGCCCTCTTCGCCACCGAGGCGGTTCATGCGGCCGCGGATCGGCTGCAGCGCCGACAGCACCTCGGCAATGCGCGCAAGCGGCTGGCCCTGCGCATGCAGGGTGCCGGCCACGGCCAGCAGGTTGTCCACGTTGAAGCGGCCCAGCAGCGGCGACTGCACCGCCGCGCGCTGGCCGTCGATGACCAGTTCGAAGGCGATGCCACGGCCGTCCAGCTGCAGCGCTTCGGCGCGCACGCTGGCGTCGGTGGCACCGCGCGAGCTCAGGCCGATCGGCTGCACGCCCGCCGGCAGGCCGGCGAACAGCTGGCGACCGAACGCATCGTCCAGGTTGATCACCGCGGCCTTCAGGCCCGGACGATGGAACAGGCGCGCCTTGGCCGCACCGTAGCTGGCCATGTCGCCGTGGTAGTCCAGGTGATCGCGGGTGAGGTTGGTGAACACCGCCACGTCGTAGTGCACCGCATCCACGCGGCCCTGGTCCAGCGCGTGCGAGCTGACTTCCATCGCCACCGCGCGCGCGCCGGCGTCGCGCAGCTGCGCCAGCAGCGCATGCATCTGCAGCACCAGCGGCGTGGTGAAACCGGTCGGTTCAACCGCACCATAAAGTCCGGCGCCCAACGTGCCGATACTGCCACTGGGCGTTCCGAGCAGGTGCCAGGCCTGAGCCAGCAGCTGCACGGTGGAGGTCTTGCCGTTGGTGCCGGTCACGCCCACCATCGCCATCGCCCGCGACGGTGCGCCATGGAACTGGTCGGCCATCGCGCCCATGCGCGCGCGCAGGCCAGGCACCGCGATCGCATCGGCCGGTGCGGGCAGCTCGGCAGGTGCCGGCGGCTCGAACAGGATGGCGCCGGCGCCGGCCGCACGGGCCTGCTCGACAAACCCCAGGCCATGCGCGCCGAAACCGGCGATGGCGACGAAGGCATTGCCGGGCCGCACGGCGCGGCTGTCCAGCACCAGGCCGGTCAGAACGGGGTCGTGCCCTGCAAGAGCAACGTCCGGAAGCAACTGCGAAAGCAACATCGAAGGACTCATTGCGTGCCTCCCGTAGCGGGCGGCGTCTGGGCATGCGCGCTGGGCAGCGCAGCATCGAATTCAGCGGCGGCATCGACCGGCAGCGCGGCCTCGGCCGGTGGCGCCGGCAGGATCGAGGCCGAATGGCCGACCTTGCCGGACTGCTGTGCGGCCAACCACGACTGCAGGTCGTCCAGCGGCACGTCCATCAGGCGCAGGGTGCCTTCCATCACGTTGTGGTAGACCGGCGCCGACACCAGGCCACCGTAGAACTTGCCGGCCTGCGGGTCGTTGATGACGATGACGGTGGCAAAACGCGGATTGGTGGCCGGCACCACGCCGGCGAACAGCGCGTTGTAGTGGCCGCGCTCGTAACCGCCGGGGCCGGCCTTGCGCGCGGTACCGGTCTTGCCGGCCACGCGGTAGCCCAGCACCGCCGCCTGCTTGGCGCCGCCCTGGGTGACCACGGTTTCCATCATCGCCACCACCTGCTTGGCGACGTTCTCGTCGATGATCTGCTGGCCTTCGTTGCGCTGGCCCTTGACGAAGGTCGGCGCGATCAACTTGCCGCCGTTGGCCAGCGCAGAGTAGGCAGTGGCGATCTGCAGCGGCGTCACGTTCAGGCCATAGCCGTAGGACATGGTGGTTTTGGTGGTGCCCGACCAGCGCGCCGGGCGCAGCACCACGCCGCCGGACTCACCCGGGAAGCCGCTGTGCGGCACCGAGCCGTAGCCGAAACGGCGCACGCCGTCGTAGAACACCTGGTCCGGCATCTTCGCCGCCACCTTGGCCGCGCCCACGTTCGAACTGCGGGTGATCACGCCGGTCACGTTCAGCACGCCGTTGTTGCGCGGCACGTCGCGGATGGTGAAGCGACCCAGAGTCATGTAGCCCGGGTTGGTGTCGATGATGGTGTCCTTGGTCACCGCGCCGGACTGCAGCGCGGTGGCGATGGTCAGCGGCTTCATCGTCGAACCCGGCTCGACCAGGTCGGTCACCGCGCGGTTGCGACGGGTATCCGGGGCCGCGCCGCCCACCGAATTCGGGTTGTAGGTCGGTAGGTTGACCATCGCCAGGATCTCGCCGGTGGTCACGTCCATGATCACCATCGAACCGCCGGCCGCCTTGTTGGCCACCAGTGCGTTGCGCAGTTCCTTGAACGCCAGGTACTGGATGCGGCGGTCGATGCTGAGGGTCAGGTCCTTGCCCGGTTCGGCGGCGCGCAGCAGATCGCTTTCGACGGTCTCGCCCTTGCGGTTGCGGATCACCCGCTTGGCGCCGGCCTTTCCACGCAGCCATTCGTCGAACGCAAGTTCCAGGCCTTCCTGGCCGCGGTCGTCGATGTTGGTGAAGCCCAGCACGTGTGCCATCGCCTCACCCTGCGGGTAGAAGCGACGGAACTCGCGCTGCGCGGCCACGCCCGGAATCTTCAGCGCGACCACCTTCTCTGCCTCGTCCGGATTGATCCGGCGACGCAGGTACATGAATTCCTTGTCCGACTTCTGAGACAGGCGACTGCTCAGCTCATCCACCGACATGCCGACTGCCTGCGCCAGCTCGGGAATGCGCTCGGGCGAACGCAGCAGGTCCTGCGGATTGACCCAGATCGAGGCGACCGGGGTCGACACCGCCAACGGCTCGCCGTTGCGGTCGGTGATCATGCCGCGCGAGGTCTTGATCGGCAGCTCGCGCAGGTAGCGGGCCTCGCCCTGGCGCTGGTAGAAATCGCTGTTGATGATCTGCACGTAGGCCGCACGGCCCACCAGCGACACCGAGCACAGGCCAAGCGCCAGGGCAACCCAGCGCAGGCGCTGGCGCAGGTTGAAGGCGTTGCGCGGGCGGTTGCGACCGGTCTTGCTCATGGGCGCACCACCACGATGTCGGCGGCCTCTGGGAACTTCATGCCGAGCTTCTCGCGGGCGATGCGATCGACACGGTTGGCTTCAGCCAGCGTTGCCTGCTCCAGCTGCAGGCGGCCGAATTCCAGATTGATGTCATCGCGCTTGCGCTCGGCGCGCGACAGCTCGATGAACGTCTGCCGGTGACGGTGACGCACGAACACGACGCCGATCGCCGAGGCCACGGTCGAGGCCAACAGGATGATCAGCAGCAGCCGGCTCATGCATCGGCCTCCCGCTTCTGGGCCACGCGCAGCACGGCGCTGCGGGCACGCGGGTTGGCCGCCAGTTCTTCGTCGGTGGCCTTGATGGCACCGCCGATCAGATCCAGGGTCGGTACGAACACCTCCGCCTCGGGCAAGCGGCGGTTGGCCGGCGGTGCCTTGGCCAGGCGGTTCATGTACTGCTTGACGATGCGGTCTTCCAGCGAGTGGAAGCTGATCACCGCCAGGCGACCACCGGGCTTGAGCCGCTCCACCGCCGCATCGAGGCCGGCTTCCAGATCGGCCAGCTCGCGGTTGATGTGGATGCGGATGGCCTGGAAGCTGCGCGTGGCCGGATGGATCTTGTCCTTGCCACGCGGCATCACCGAGGCGATCAGCTCGGCCAGTTCTGCGGTACGGGTGAACGGCTGCTTCTCGCGACGCGCCACGATGGCACGGGCGATACGGCGGCTCTGGCGCTCTTCGCCGTAGGTCCACAGCACGTCGGCAATCTCACGGTCTTCGACGCGGTTGATCCACTGCGCGGCGCTTTCACCGCTGTCCGGGTCCATGCGCATGTCCAGCGGGCCGTCCTTGCCGAAGCTGAAACCACGTTCGGCCACGTCCAGCTGCGGCGACGACACGCCAAGGTCGAACAGCACGCCGTCCAGGCCTTCGGCCGTCGCATCCCACTGCAGCAGCTGGGCGAAGCTGCCACGGAAGATGGACACGCGCGGGTCCGGCGCGAAATCACGCTCGGCAACGGCGATGGCTTCCGGATCCTTGTCCATGACCAGCAGGCGCCCCTCGGGACCGAGCTGGGTGAGCACGCCACGTGCATGACCGCCACGACCGAACGTGCCATCCAGATAACGTCCGTTTTCGATCACCCTCAGGCCTTCAAGGACCTGGGTGTACAGGACCGGCAGATGCACCGCCGGCGACTGCGACACCGGAAGGTGACCGGCCTGCGCTTCTGGGCGCATCCGGGCACCCCGGCTCACAACTTCAGGTCGAGCAACCCATCACCCAGATCCTCGTCAGACAACGTCTGCTGGATCAGGGCCCGATGCGCCTGCTCGCTCCACAATTCGAACTTGTCGCCCATACCGAGCAGTACCGCCTTCTTCTCAATGCCCACCGCACCGCGGTGGCTGGCGGGGATGCTGATGCGACCGTTGCCGTCCAGCTCGAGATGGGCGGCCGAGCCGACCAGCTTCTGCTGCAACAGGCGCACGACGCGCTGGGTGTTGGGTTTGGACATCACATCGTCGCGGACCCGCTCCCATTCCGACTCTGCGTACAGCCACAGGCAGCCGGCTTCGAACGGGTTGTAGGTCAGCACGAGACGGTTGTTGCTGGCGCGCGCGACGAGGTCGCGGTAAGCGGTGGGAACCGCCATGCGCCCTTTATCGTCAACTGTGATGGCCGTCTCGCCCTGGAACACGACGCGTGCACCTATCCTTCGCCCGGTGAAACATTGAACCACGAAAACCCACAAAACACCCGGATTTCCCTCTGATGCCCACCTTAGCAGCGGCCCGAAGGTTGTCAACAACTTTTCAGCGGGGAAATCGCCAGCCGCATCAATGGCTTGCAACAACCTTTAGAGAATTGTTCAAGGCTTATCCACAAGTTGCTGATCCGTCTCAATTTTTGAGATTGAACGGAAGTTCAGGGCTGTAGACAGCGCGTGAAACATTGGCCGCGCATTCATCCAAAACGAGCCGGAAGCGGCGCCAGACTGCGCAAACCGTGCACAATGAGGCCATGTGCCTGCTCGCTCTTGGCTGGATGCACCACCCGCGCTGGCGGCTGGTGATGACCGGCAACCGTGATGAGTTCCACGCCCGTCCCACGGCGGCGCTGGCCCCCTGGCAAGATGAGACCTCCGTCATCGGCGGACGCGACCTGCGCTCCGGTGGTGGCTGGGCCGGGGTCGGCGCCAAGGGCCGGATGGCGGTGGTCACCAACGTGCGCGATCCGCTGGCCGCACAGACCGGCCCCTCGCGTGGCGCACTGGTGGCCGACTTCCTGCGTGGCCGTGATGCCGCCGCCGTGCATATCGACCGGCTGGCGACCGTGGCCGGCGCCTACGCCCCGTTCAACCTCCTGCTGGCCGATGGCGACAGCCTGGAGTACCTGGGCAACCACCCCGCCGAACGGCAGCGCCTGGGCCCGGGCGTGCATGGCATGTCCAACGGCGCGCTGGACGCGCCGTGGCCGAAGACCCGACGGCTGATGGACGCCCTTGAAGCATGGCTGCAGGAAGACGGGGTCAGATCCCTTTCCCAGGGGGAAAGGGATCTGACCCCGCTCTGGGATGCCCTGGCTGACGAGCACCGCCCCGCCGACAGCGACCTTCCCGACACCGGCATCGGCCTGGAGCGCGAGCGCTGGCTGAGCCCGGCCTTCATCCGCGGCGACGACTACGGCACCCGCGCCAGCACCGTGCTGCTGATCGACGCCAACGGGCATGGGCAGATCCACGAACGTCGCTTTGGCCCGCAGGGCGTCGCCCTGGGCCAGAGCCAGGTCGATTTCTGACCCTGTACCTGTTTTCTGTGTCTATAAATGTCTGCACGCACGCCACACGATGATCTGGCGCGGTCCTGCCGCGCGCCTCACCGATCCACAGGGAGTCATTGATGCGCCGTGTTCTCGTACTTGTCGTCACCCACCTGCTCACCCTCGGCCTGGGCTTTGGCCTGGGCATCTACCTCCTGCCGATCCTGATCGCCCCTGACGACCCGCCGGCGGCGCAGGTGCAGGCGGTCATGGGTGACGCCACCTACCACACCACCTTCCGTCGCGACCTCAAGGGCAGCGATGCAGTGCATTGGGCCGAAGGCAAGGTCAGCGTCAGCCCGCGCCAGGTCGCCTTCGACGGCAAGATGGGACCGGGCCCGGATTACAAGGTCTACCTGGTTCGCGACTTCGTCGACAACAAGGCCGACTTCCTGAAGATCAAGGCACAGGCCCAGCGCATCGGCGAGGTGAAAACCTTCAGCCGTTTCCTGGTGGACGTGCCCGACAACGTGGACGTGGACGACTACACCACGGTGGTGGTGTGGTGCGAGCGTTTCTCGCAGTTCATTTCCGCCGGGCAGTACCGTACGCCGGGCTGAGCACCGTGGGGTCAGAGCCCTTTCCTCCGGAAAGGGGTCCGACCCCGCAATCACGGTAGATCCACGCCATGCGTGGATGAAGAAGGAGGCGGAGCCGGCCGATAAGCCGGGTTCTGTCGTGGACAGTCATTCCTCTAGGCGTTACGTCACCGCAACGCTCAAGCAACCTACCCGGATCCAACGCGGGCCGCGCCAAAGGATCCCTATTTGGTCTTGCTCCAGGTGGGGTTTGCCGTGCCGGTCTGTTGCCAGACTCGCGGTGCGCTCTTACCGCACCATTTCACCCTTACCGGCCTTCCGAAGAAGACGTAGGCGGTATCTTTCTGTTGCACTTTCCGTCGGCTTGCGCCGCCCAGGCGTTACCTGGCACCTTGCCCTATGGAGCCCGGACTTTCCTCGGCACCCCCGAAGGGATGACGCGACTGTCTGGCCGGCTCCGCCAGCGCACATTCTAGCCTACGCACGCCCTTCCTGCCGTGCTGATCGCGGCGTGCGGTTCATCCATCCACGCGGGGCGTAGATCTACCGGTTCCGCTGCTCTGGTGGGTGCGGGCCTTGGTCCGCACGATCCATCAGCTGCCGTACAACGCCTTGCGCGGTGCGCCGGTCAATTCGGCCGCCAGCTTGGCCGCGGTCGACGGCGGCAGGTGCTCGCTCAGCTTGGCGTACACGCGACGGCCATGCGCCAGCTGCGCTTCCTCATCGTCGCCGGCGCCCTGCACCATCACCACGAACTCGCCCTTGCGCTGGTTCTCGTCGGCTTCCACCCTGGCCAGCAGGCCGGCCAGATCGCCATCCAGTACGGTCTCGAACAGCTTGGTCAGCTCGCGCGCCAGTACTGCCGGGCGCTCGCCACCGAAGATCGCCGCCATGTCGGCCAGCGACTCGGTGATGCGGTGCGAGGATTCGTAGAACACCATCGTGCGCACTTCACCGGCCAGCGCCTGCAGGCGGTCGCGGCGTCCGCTGGCCTTGGCCGGCAGGAAGCCCTCGAAGCTGAAACGGTCGCTGGGCAGGCCGGCCACGCTCAGCGCGGCGATGGCGGCGCAGGCACCGGGAATCGGGCTGACCTTGATGCCTGCCGCCCGCGCGGCACGCACCAGGCGGAAACCCGGATCACTGACCAGCGGCGTACCCGCATCACTGACCAGCGCCAGCGACTCGCCGGCCTGAAGGCGCGAGACCAGGCGCTGGGCCAAGGCTTCCTCATTGTGTTCATGCAGGGCTACCAACGGCTGCTGGATGCCAAAATGGGACAGCAGCTGGCCGCTGCGGCGGGTGTCTTCGGCACAGATGGCCGCCACCGAACGCAACACCTCCTGCGCGCGCGGGCTCAGATCGGCCAGGTTGCCGATCGGGGTGGCGACGACGTACAGGGTTGGGACACTCATTTCAGCGGTACTCACGGGGCAAGGGTAGAATCGTAGCGTGTACCCGGCCAAGGCCGCTGCCCTCATCGCATGGACCCGATCATGAACAAGCCCGCCGCACGGATCTCCGCCCTGTCGTTGTCGCTGATGCTGCTGGCCGGCTGTGCCACCACCAGCCTGACCAGTGCACCCGAATCGCCGGCCCAGAGCCAGGCGCTGGCGCTGATCGAACAGGGCAAGCCGCGCGACGCCGCACTGCAGCTGGAAGCCCTGGCTGCAACCCTGCGCGGCGGTGCCCGCAGCAACGCGCTGGCCGACGCGGCCTGGGCCTGGAACCTGGCCGGCGACAGCGCCCGCGCGCGCAGCCTGCTGGGCCAGCTCACCGCCCGCCAGCTGACCGGCGCCAGCCTGCAGCGCTACCAGCTGACCGGCGCCGAGCTGGCGCTGGCCGACAAGCAACCGGCGCAGGCACTGGCACTGCTGAAGGACCATGCCGACAGCGTTGCGGTCGGCCTGCGCACGCGCTGGCTGCTGGCCCGCGCCCAGGCCCTGCAGGGCACCGGCGATGCCTTCGGTGCCGCCAACGAGCGGGCCCGCGCCCATGCCAGCCTGACCGGCAGCGCGCGCAGCGAGAACCAGGCTGCAATCTCCGGCCTGCTCGGCACCCTCGACGATGCCACCCTGCGCAGCCGTGCCGCCGCACTGCCGGCCAACGATCCGCTGTACAACTTCGCCGGCCGCGCGCTGATCGCGCGTGGCCTGCCGCTGCCGCGCCCGTTCGACCGCGATGGCGCCGCCCAGTTCGATACCAGCAAGCGCCCGCCGGCGATGAGCGACGGCTACCGTCCGCCGGCCAAACTGGCGGTGCTGCTGCCGCTCAGTGGTCGCCTGGCCACCGCCGCGCAGCCGGTACGTGATGGCCTGCTGGCCGCTTACTACGGCGAGACCCGCCGTCGCCCGGAGATCAATTTCATCGACACCGCCGGTACCGCGGCCGGTGCGCTGGCCGCGTATGACAAGGCCGTCGCCTCCGGTGTCGACTTCGTGGTCGGTCCGCTGGGCCGCGACGAGGTGGACGCGGTGTATGGCCGCCAGCAGCTGCAGGTACCGGTGCTGGCACTGAACCGTGGCAAGGATGCGCCGCCGGCCGGCAGCGCCGGTTTCTCGCTGGCACCGGAAGACGACGGCATCGTCGCCGCCGAGTACCTGCGTGGCCGCGAACGCAACCGCGCACTGGTGATCAGCAGCAATGACGATACCGGCCGCCGTTCCGCCGCTGCCTTCGCACAGCGTTTTGCCCAGCGCGGCGGCCAGGTCGTGGCGACCTTCAACGTCAGCGATGCCGTCGGTGATGTCGGCGCGCAGGTGCGCAATGCCGGCCAGGTCGACGCCGTGTTCCTTGCCGTGCGCGCGCCGCAGGCCCGCCTGCTGGCGCCGCAGCTGGCGCTGGCCGGTGCCGGTGGCGCCACCCGCGTCGGCACCTCGCAGTTGACGGTCGGCAGCGGCAAGGTGGAAGAAGACGTGGCGCTGGACGGCATCGTCTACCCGAACGAAGCCTGGAACGTACGCAGCGTGTCCGGCCTGCCTTCGGCCAGCCAGGTGGCCAGCACCCTGCCGAGCGCGCGCGGTGCGGCTGGCCGCCTGTTCGCCTTCGGTGCCGATGCCTGGAAGATCACCGCCTACCTGGACAAGCTGTCCAACGAAGGCGGCCTGGACGGTGCCACCGGTACCCTGTTCCTGGACAGCAACGGCAACATCCTGCGCCAACCGGCGTGGTCCACCTTCAATGGCGGCCGGCCGATGCCGATCGTCGGTGGTCGCTGAGCGCAGCCAACGTGGCTCGGCGGTGGAAGCCGCCGCCGAGCAGCATCTGCAGCAGGCTGGGTTGCGGCCGCGTGCGCGCAACGTGCGTTATCGCGGCGGTGAACTGGATCTGGTGATGGATGACGCCGGCACCGTGGTCTTCGTGGAAGTGCGCTACCGCGCGCGATCGGATTTCGGTGGCGGCGCCGCTTCGGTGGATGCGCGCAAGTGCCGGCGCCTGGCGCATGCCGCGCAGCTGTACCTGCAGGACAACCCGGCGCTGGCCAATGCGCCCTGCCGTTTTGATGTGGTTGAAGCCACGGGCGAGCCGCCGCAGCTGCGGTGGCTGCGTGATGCGTTCCGGCTGGATGACTGCTGATGGGTACCGTCCGCTCTGGTAGAGGCCGACCTTGGTCGGCGCTTCTGTGCCAACCAAGGTTGGCACCTACCAGAGCGCAGCCTGGCCGGCACTACCACGGTGCGTGACTGATGCCTTCGATCATCACCCACGCAGCCGTGCCGCTGGCGCTGTGGTGCGCCGCTGATCGTGGCCGCATCCCGCCGCGACTGCTGGCGGCCGGTGTGGTCGCGGCAATGCTGCCCGATGCCGATGTACTGGCCTTTGCACTGCACATTCCCTATGCCGATGCGTTCGGCCATCGCGGGGCCAGCCATTCGTTGCTGTTTGCCTGCGCGCTGGCCATATTGGCGGCGTTATTGCTGAACCTTGGTAGAGGCCGACCTTGGTCGGCACCCCGCAGCTCCGGTAGTCGCCGACCTTGGTCGGCGGTTTCGTGCCAACCAAGGTTGGCATCTACCGTGCAAGCGGCGGTGTTCGTCTTCGTGTGCGCCGCCAGCCATCCGCTGCTGGATGCGTTGACCTCCGGCGGCCTTGGCGTTGCGCTGGCCTGGCCCTGGAGCGAACACCGCTTCTTCGCACCGTGGCGGCCGATCCGCGTTTCACCGTTTGCCCCGCAGTTCTTCAGCGCGCGCGGCCTGGCCACCCTGCTCTCCGAACTGCGCTGGGTGTGGCTGCCGCTGGCCGGCGCTGTCATCGCCTGGAAACTGATTCACCCCGCCCCCGCTGCCCCACGAGATCTGTCATGAGTACTGCCCTGCCCTCCGCATTGGTTGCCGAACTGTCCGCCCTGCTGGGCAGCGACGGCTGGCGCATGGATGACGGCGCACTGGAGGCGAATGCGCAGGACAACTCGTGGCGCCACCAGCGCCCGGCTGCGGTGGCACTGCCGGCGGATATCGAACAGGTGCAGGCGCTGGTGCGTGCCTGCCGCGTGCATGGCGTGGCCTTGGTCGCGCGCGGTGCGGGTACCGGCACCACCGGCGCCGCTGTGCCAGTGCCCGGCAGCATCGTGCTGTCGTTCACCCGCATGGACCGCATCCTCGAGATCCGCGCCGGTGACCGCTGCGCGGCGGTGCAGCCGGGCGTGCTCAACGGAACGCTGCAGCAGGCACTGGCACCGCACGGCCTGTTCTGGGCACCCGATCCTTCCAGCGCCGAGATCTGCAGCATCGGCGGCAACCTGGCGTGCAATGCCGGCGGCCCGCGCGCGGTGAAGTACGGCACCAGCCGCGACAACGTGCTGGGCCTGGTGGCGGTGACCGGTACCGGCGAGGTAATCCGCTGCGGTGGCGCCTACACCAAGGACGCCACCGGTTACGACCTGACCCACCTGCTGGTGGGCAGTGAAGGCACGCTGGCGCTGATCGTGGAAGCCACGCTGAAGCTGACCCCGTTGCCGGTCAGCCAGGCTGGCCTGCGCGTGCTGTACCGCGATGCCGATGCCGCCGCCGCTGCCGTGTCGCGGCTGATGTCGCAGCCGGTCGTTCCCACGCGCTTGGAATTCATGGACGCACGCAGCCTGGAGCTGTTGCGCCTCAACGGTGCCGACGTACCCGACGCTGGCGCGATGCTGTTGGTCGAGGCCGATGGTGACCACGACACCCTGCCCTACCTGCTGCAGGCACTGGCCAACGCCGCCGAAGGCGACGGCATGATCGAACTGGATGTGGCGATGGAAGGCCGCGCGCGCGACCAGCTGTGGGCCGCGCGCAAGGCGTTGTCCCCGGCACTGCGGACCGTCGCGCCGGGCAAGATCAATGAGGACGTGGTGGTACCGGTATCGCGCATCCCCGATCTGGTGGCTGGCGTGCAGGTACTGGCCCACGACTATTCGCTGACCATCGTCACCTTCGGCCATGCCGGCAACGGCAACCTGCACGTCAACATCCTCTACCACCCGGACGATGCCGACGAGAACGCACGCGCGCATGCGGCGCTGCCGAAGATCTTCGAGCTGACGCTGGCGCTGGGTGGCACGCTGTCGGGCGAACACGGCATCGGCCTGGCCAAGCGTGATTTCATGGCAAAGGCGTTCACCACGGAAACGCTGGCGGCGATGCGCGCGATCAAGGCCGCGCTGGACCCGGATGGCATCCTCAACCCGGGCAAGGTGCTGCCGCCGGCATAGGGAATCACGAGGGAATCACGACGGTGGAAGTGCGCCGGTAGCGCCGTCGCCGGCAAGATCAATCAGCAACTGCCGGAAGCTGGGCAACAGCACGCGGTTGCCATGGCCGCTCAGGTGATCGTTGTCGAAGAACAGCGGTTCACCGTCCTGCACGGCCGAGCAGGTATCCGGCCCGCACAGCAGCGGCAGCGGATCCCACACGGTCAATGACGGGTAACGCGCGGCCAGCTCGGCCAGCAGTGCCATCTGCGGTGCACGCAGCATCTGCAGATCCGCGCGCGACATGCTCAGGCCACCGGCGCACGCCGGATTGCTACGGTTGAACCAGTCCGAGCAGCGATAGGCCCCGGCCTTGAACAGCGGCAGCGGTGCATCAATGACCATGTGCACGCCCAACCGCTGCAGGCGGCCCAGCACACGCTCGGCTTCATCACGTGCCGCCTGCGCATGCGCGGGCGTGCGTTCGGCCAGCAATTGCCGGTAGACGTCCTGCTCATCCTTGTGCTGCCAATCGAACCCTCGCAGCTCCGGCATGCGCAGCACCGCCAGCAACACGATGTCACCAGGGCGCGCGTCGCGTTCGATGGCCGACAGGCTGTCCTCGATGAAGTCCTGGCAGTCGGCCGGGCTGGCCCGCAGCAGATTGACGAAGCTGCAGCCGCCGCGATCCTCCTGGCGGATCTCCATTCCGGTCTGCCGCGCGACCATGCTGGTCATCGTGCGGTAGGCCGCCGCATGCGAGTCGCCCACAACAAACAGGCGTCGCCCTTCAAGCGCCGGTGCGCCCACCGGCTCCAGCGGTCGCCACGCCGGGTAGCGACGCGCCTGCCATGCGTAGCCATCACGTGTGACGCTGAGCGAGATCTGCTCGTGGTACTCCACCGTCGCCCAGGCACCGGCGCCGCACAGCGCCACCACCGGCAGCGCCATCGCCAGCACCTTCGCCGGCGCCAGCCGCAACAGCGGCAGGGCGCTGCGCAGCGGACGTTCGACGTAATGGTAGGAAGCGGCCGACACGGCCAGCAGCAGCACCGGGTACAGCCACAGCGCAGCGCCCTGCAGCCCGTAGGTCCAGCGCAGCAGCACCAGCAGTGGCCAATGCCACAGGTACAGCGAATACGACAGGCGCCCCAGGTACGACAGCGGTGCCCAGCCCAGGGCGCGGCCGACCCGCGATTGGCCATGCCCCGCTACCGCCGCCAACAGCAGCAGAGTACCGACCACTGTCGCCAGCACACCCGGCACCGGCATCGCCAGTTGCGGCGCGACAAGTACGCCCGCCAGCAGCAGCGCCAGGCCGGGCAGTGCGAGCGCATCCTCGCGCTTGCCGGGACCGCGCGCGCTCATCCACTGGTACAACAGCGCACCGGCCGCCAGTTCCCAGAACCGCGACGGCAGCAGGTAGAACGCCGCCGCCGGGGCGGCCTGCGCCTGCCAGGCCGCCCACGCCAGCGACAACACCGTGAGCGCCGGCAACAGCACACGCGACCACGGCCAGCGGTCGCGGCCGCGCAACCAGACGAAGAACAGCAGCGGGAACACCAGGTAGAACTGCTCCTCCACGCCCAGTGTCCAGGTGTGCAGGAACGGATTGAGTTCGGCGCCGGGCGAGAAGTAGTCATCCTGCTGGCCGGCCAGTACCACGTTGCTGAAACCCACCAGCGCCGCCCAACCGGTCTGGTCGAACTGCTCGTTGCGCCAGGCGCGGGGAATGAACAGCGCCGACAGCACGAAGGTGGCCATCAGCATCACCAGCAACGCCGGCAACAGGCGCAGCACGCGGCGCCGGTAGAAATCGAGCAGCAGCGCGCCCAGTGGCGCGCCTGCACGCGATGCCAGCGACTGGCTGATCACGAAGCCGGAGACCACGAAGAACAGGTCCACGCCGGTGAAACCACCGGGCAGCCACGCCGCATTCGCATGGAAGACGATGACGGCCAGCACGGCCAGTGCACGCAGGCCATCGATGGCAGCGTTGTGGGAGCGTTCGGGGTGAGGCATGCGGGCGACCGTCAGCGAGCGATCGGGCAGCATGACCAGCGCTGGCGCAGTCATTCAATGGACAATCGCGACAGACGCGGACATCGTTCATGTCCGATCCCAACTCAGCACGATGATAGAGCCGAGCCATGCTCGGCGGTTCTGCAGCCAGATCGCCTGGGGTCAGAGCCCATTGCCATGCAATGGGCTCTGACTCCGGCGTCGTGGGTTACCAGGCCATGCGCAGGCCCACCTGGCCGCCCACGTTGCGGTAGCCGTGATCGCCGCGTTGCACGGTCATGCCGCCCCATGCGCCCCAGCGCTGGCCCAGCTTCAGCTCGGCGCCGGCCTGTACCTCATAGCGGTTGCGCGGTACCTCCGCGCCCAGCGTCTCACCGTTGAACTGCGACGCGCTGGTGCCGCTGCCACGCAGCCAGTTCACGCCAATGTACGGCTGCACCACACTGCCCGCCGCAGTGCCTCCACCGAACACGCGCACGCCCACGCGTCCGTTCAGTCCGCCGGCATCGGCACGATCAATCACCGTGCCGTTGTGCTCCACATGACGGTCGGCGCGGAACTCCGCGTACGACAACTGCAGCTGCGGCTGCAGGTACAGCTGGCTCGATTCCCCCTGCCACACATTGAAGGTGTAGCCGGCCTCCAGCGACGCGCTGGTCGTGCGCGAATCGTACTGCTCCGGCTCCAGGCCCACGCCCCGCACCCGGTTGTCGAAACGGCCGTACTGCACGTTCGCATCCACATAGGCGCCGTGAGTGCCCTCGGCGTCCTGCAACCAGGTGCCATAAACACCCAGCGCAGTGCCACGCACGCGGCCGGTAGCGGTGTAGCCGGTCAGATCCGAAACGACGCGGTTGTCGGCACGGCCGCTACCCAGCATCACCCCGAAGGCGGCGCTGCCCCGACGCAGCAGGTCGCTGCCGATCTGCAGTACCGACGTATTGCCGTCCGCCGACAGCTGACCACCCACCGCAGTGAAATCTGCATTGCTGCGACCTACGCGCGCCCACGCAGTGCGCTCGCTGCCGATGGCGCCGGTGCGCTCATGCATGCGGTGGGCAAACATGCTGATGGCCGCCGACTGGTTGGCCAGGTAGGCGCCAGCCTCGGGGCGCAGCACCGGCGGCGGCCGGATCGGGTCCACCGGCCCCACGCCCTCGCCACCGCCCCCGCCCTCACCCGGGTCCGGGCCCGGGCCCGGATCAACCGCACAGCCCGGCGCCGCCGGATCGTCCTGGCACACATCGAACCACTGCGAACGCAGGTACCAGTTGCCATCGGAAGGATCGGCAAGACCGCCCTGGAACAGGAAGTACTCGTACGAACCTCCCACCGCGCGTCCGGCCAGCGCGTAGCGCGCCAGTGATGCACCGTCCACTTCGATCAGCTGGATGCCGTCCACCGTAGGTGCGCCCACTCCGCCGATGTTGTTGACCACGATGCTTGCATCACCCGAGGTATCCCCCCGCACATGCAGGCGATCGATCGCGCTGTCATCGCCCGCCAGTGCGCCCTGGAACAGGAAGGACGCACCTTCGCTGTGCAGGTCGCCGTCTACGGTGAGCGTGTTGAAGCGGCCGCTGCCGTCGGACAACGCCAGCCCGCTGTTGAGCACCTGCAGTTCACCCAACGTGGCGTCACCGGCCAGCGTCCACTGGCTACCGCTTTCGATCGCCATCGTCTGCACAAGATTGGACGAACCCTGCCACAGTGAACCATCGGCCAGGCGCACGTGCACGTCCGACTGCGGCACCAGCCCGGCGTCCTCGTCCTCGGGCGTGGTGACGATGTCGCCCACCATCTGCGAATGCCCTTCCAGCACCACGTCGAAGCGCCCGGCCACCGCCGCATCCAGTGCCAGGCCGATGCCGTTGCCACCGGATACCCGCGTGCCGTTGGACAGGGTCAGGCCCGCGTCACGGCTGCTGCGCAGCCACACACCGCCATGCTGTGCACTGACCAGCGAGCCGCCGTCGATACGCATGCGGCCGTTGTCATTGATCACCGCGGCCCACGCGCCTTCGCCTTCGGTGCGAACGTGGGTGTTGGTCAGCGTCATCTCGCCGGCTCCACCGGACAACACGCCGTGCGAGTTGACGCCGGTGGTGCGCACCACGCTGTCGGCCAAGTGCACGGTACCACCCAGGCGCGCGATGGCGCCGATGGCGCCGGGGCCTTCGGTAAGAATATCGGTGCTGTTGGCCGTAACCAGCGGGTCGGGCCCAGCGGCGCCTTCAGCATACAGACCGTGACCATTCTGGCCGAGGGTTCGCAGTCGGCTGGCGGTAACCTCGGCGGTACCGCCCAGCACCGAAATCGCCTGCCAGTAGGTGCCGTCAGAGGTGATGGTCGAACCCTCGACTGTCAGATCACCGTCGTGCACCAGAATGCCCACGCCGCTGCGGGTGGTGACCGATGAACCAACCACCCGCGCCACGGCATCGCGCTGGTTCATGTTGATGCCGGTCGAAACGCTGTCGAGGTGACTGTCCTGCAGGGTCAGGTCAGCGCCTTCGGTCATATGGATGCCGTGGTGACCGGACAGCTCCACGCCCACCAGCCGCAGCACCCCGCCACCACCGGTGGCGAAGCTGACGGCACTGGCATTGCCACCGCGCGCATGTACGCTGCCACCGTGCATCTCAAGCTCTCCTACCACCAGAAGACCCGCACCCGAACGTTCGTGGGTGAGATGGATGTCCACGTTCTCCAGCACCACGTTGCTGCCCAGCCCCACCAGCACGCCCGATGCACCCGCGCCAGTGCCATCGATCCGCACCGAGCTCAGCCTGACGTCGCTGCTGCCTTCGGCCCAGAGCCCGTGCCCGCTACCACCTACCTCGATGTGGACGCCCTCTGCCTGGAGGGTCCCGCCAGCAATCTCCACGCCGTGGGATCCGCTGCCATGGACGGCGATGGTGCTGTCGCGGACCTGCGCTTCTCCGCCGCGTACGGCTACGCCATGCGACAGCCCGCCACGGGTCACGATCTCCGCGCGCTCAAGTTCGATGCGGCCAGCGAGCGCTTCGGCACCGTGTGCGGTACTGCCCGCCGTCTCGATGCGCGCGCCGATCGCCTGCACATGCCCCCCAGCGGATGCTGACAGACCTGCTGCACCATAGCCGGTCGTCGAAACCTGCCCACCGTTGAGCTGGATGCTGCTGCCCACGCCTTCGGCCCGTGCAGCGGCAGCGCGCAGACCTTCGGTACGCAGATTGACCTCGCCGGTGGGAACAATCGTGCCGCCATTGATCGAATGGAACACATAACCCGCCGGATTGCCGGGCTCCACCGGTTCGGTAGTCGCGTAGTCGCCTGCCGCCGGAACCTGTTCGTCACCATCAGCGATTACCTGCTGCGCCATAGCGACAGACGGAACCAGCGTGGTGGAGAGCGCCATGGCAAGCAGGTGGCGGCGGGGAAGCGTGGGACGCATGCAGGTGGCTCCAATGGAAGGGCCCCACCTTAGAAACGCGTCGCAACTGCGCCCATCGAATAGCTTGCAAATCCGTTGCACCGCAGCTGCTCGGGCCCGCGTCGCCTGCGATGAACAGTGGCCAACCCGATCGGCAGCCTGATCCGGCCTTTACAACAAATTGCATGGGCTGAAGCCAGCGTCCCGCCCAGAATTCGTGCCGATCAAGACATGAACCGGCGAATTCAGCTCATCCCAACCGCTTCACATGAACGCCCAAAAAAAGCGCTTACGTGAACGAATGGATGGGCGAATTCGGCGCAGACGCACTTGCGCACGATGCGGAACTCAATCGCCGCCTCGGCCGATGCCCGCGTCAATCGGGCCCTGCAATCCACTTCTGCCATGAGGACCTACCCATGCGTCACCGCTACAGCATTTCCCAACCCAAGCTGCTGCCACTGGTCCATGGCTTGTTGGCCGCACTGGCTCTGGCTCCTTCTACGGCGGCGTTTGCAGGTGACCTGGACGGAACTGCCGCCTTCGTGCATCCGGGCGATGCCGTCGAGGAGTGGACGTTGAAGAACGACGCATTTCTGGCCGTGCAGGACGCTGAGACGCAGACCATCAGCGCCGATACCTCCCGAATCAACGCCTTCCGCACCACGATCAGCCGCAGCGGCATACATCAGCACGCCGTGGCACTTTACGGCACGGCCTTGTTCCAGTCCGAGGGAAGCACGCTCCGCGGCGGTGGCGTCCTCGTCAGCGGAGCGTCAATGGCGCACATGATCGGAAATCGTGTGCTGGTGACCGCTGAAGATGGTCTGTCACCCACTGAAGCACTCAGCATCGGTCTCTCGATGGGTGGCACGCCGGCCGGCCCGCCGCTGCCCGGTGCATCGGCCATCATCGACTCCACCTATATGCGCGTGGAAGACACCGCCGCCGGCAGCGACATTGCCAGTGGGCTGGGCGTGCGCATGCAGAATGGCAAGGTAAGCATCGTCAACGGATCGCGCATCGACGCGGACAACGTGGGCGTACTAATGATGGGCACGTTCCGCACGCCAGACACCCTGCAGTTGGTGGTTGATGGCTCCACGATCTCGTCTGGCCGCGGCGCCGCCATCCGTGTGGCGGCCGACCAGCCTGCGGACTTCGTCATCAACGTCAGCAATGGCGCCCAGCTGCTGGGCGGCAACGGCAATCTGCTGCAGGTCGATTCCCGCAGCGGCAGCGCCACACCCGGTGCCAGCCACGTAACGTTCAACGTGGATGATGCGCGGCTTGCGGGCAATGTCAGCTTCGACGCCGCCACGGTCGATGGCAGCCTGGACGTCACCCTGCGTAACAAGGCGCAGATCGACGGCCGCTTCATCAACGTCACCAGTGCCAGCATAGACAGCGACAGCACCTGGCTGATGACCGGCGACAGCAACGTCGGCCACCTCGCCCTGGGCAGCACCGGTACCGTGGCACTGGGCAATGCCAGTACGTTCAACACCCTTGCCGTCGACAGCTTCGACGGCGCGGGCGGCACCCTGCTGTTCAACACCCAGCTGGGCGATGACAGCTCAGCAACAGACAAGCTGGTGATCACCGGCGATGCCAACGGCCAAGCCAACGTGCGCGTGCTCAATGCCGGCGGCGCTGGCGCCCAGACCGAGCACGGCATCGAGCTGATCGATATCGGTGGTGCGTCCAACGCGCAGTTCGATCTGGTCGGCCGCGCCGTGGGTGGGCAGTACGAGTACTTCCTGGTGAAGGATGCCAACGGCAACTGGTACCTGCGCTCACAAACCGGTGCCGGTCCGGATCCGTGCGTGGTCGATCCCACCCTGCCCGAGTGCACGCCGATTGATCCGGTTGATCCGGTTGATCCGGTTGACCCGGTGGATCCGCCGCCGCCGGTACTGCGCCCGGAAGCAGGCGCGTACCTGGCCAATCAGTTCGCGCTGGACCAGCTGCTGCGCCACGGCTGGCGCGACCGCCAGGGCGGCAGCACCGCTGCCATCGACGGCGTGCGCGGCTGGGCCCAGGTGGATGCCACGCAGAGCAAGCTCGGTGCGGTGCAAGACCAGCTCGACCTGCGCGTGGACCGCTCGCGCCTGCAGCTGGGTGCGGACATCGGCGTGTTCGACAACGGCCGTGGCCGCGTCGGTGTGATGGGTACCGCTGCACGCAGCAGCGCCACCTCGCGCTCGGACGTGACCGGCTACAGCGCACGCGGCAAGGTGGAGGGCGGCGCACTGGGCGTGTACGGCAACTGGGCCAACGACGCCATGTACGTGGATGCCAGCGTGCAGCGTGGTCAGTTCCGCAACCGCGTGCAGGGTGAAGGCCTGGCCGAGGAGCGTTACAACTCGGACATCTGGCAAAGCTCGCTGGAAGCGGGTTATCGCTTCAACATCGGCCAGATCGGCAGCACGGCGCTGAGCCTGCAGCCGGAACTGCAGCTGGTCTACACCGATGCAAAGACCGACGTGCATACCGAAGCCAACGGCACCGTGGTGCGTGCAGCGGGCAACAGCGGCCTGTCCGGTCGTGCCGGCCTGCGCCTGCAGGGTGCATCGCGCTCGGCGGTGGGTGCCTCGGTCAGACCGTATCTGGCGGCCAACTGGTACCGCGATGGTGCCGGTAATGGCATCGCCTTCGACGACGAAGTGCTGAAGGCCGGCATCCCGCGCAACCGCTATGAACTGAGCGCGGGCGCGCGCGTGGACTTCCGTTCCGGGCTGAGCGCATGGGGCGGGTTTGGCGTGATGCGCGGTGACCACGGCTACCGCGAAGCGACGGCGAACCTGAGCGTGGCTTACACGTGGTGATCTGCTTTCAGTAGCACCGCGCCATGCTCGGCTTCTCTTCGGTCCGACGCCCCTCACCGCAAGCAGCACCGGCACGGCGCCTCATGCCGCCGCGTGCCGTGCTGCTGTCCGGGGGCTGAACCTGCATCACCCCCGACCGTGGCTTTACAACAAGTTGCATGGGACTGGCCAAAGCGCATGACGAAAATGTAGCCATAAGAGACATCTGCTAGCGTAATTCCCACCAATTTCATATTTCATTCACATGCTCTCGACCTATACCCAACGTCGATGTCGAGAAGCAGACCCGGAAGCGCGCAGTTGCACCAGCCTTTTCCATCTGACAGGACAGCCGCATGTGCTACGCCAATAACTCCCGCGACAATCCGCGCCTTCCCCTCGCCCAGGCCGTACTGCTGGCCATCACCGCATTCGCAGCAGGTTCTGTCGAGGCGGGCGACCTGGACAATCAGAACGCCACCGTCGTTGCCGGTGACCCGGCAGAAGCATGGACACTGGTCAATGAGTCGAACCTGATCGGGCAGAACGCACAGATGAACCAGATCACCGCCGGCAGCGACTCGACGGTGACCCTGGAGGGCGGTCGTGTTAGCAGCACAGGCACAGGGGCAAACACGGTCTCGTTATCGGGTGGTGCACGCCTCATCAGCAATGGCACTGACTTCTACGGCGGCAGCGTCTCGCTGCATGGAGGCAACAGCCAAGCCCATTTGACCGGCGGAAAGATCACGGTGCCCGCTGGGACTGCAGGTGGTCCCACGCCAACCGCAGGCGTCGATATCGTCGCGCGTGTTGGCGATCGCGCTGGATATGCTTTGCTGGATGCCATGCAGGTGCATGTCGAGGCATCGAATGATCCTACCGTTCCCGCCTACAACACCGGCAATGGCGTTCGTGTCCAGTATGGCAGCATGGACCTCGTCAACGGCTCGCGGATTTTCGGCGAGAACGCAGGCGTCCTTCTATGGGGCTACGATCCGGTCGGCGGCAGCGTCGATCTGGGCATCGACAATTCGACCGTCCAATCGGGCAAGGGCGCTGCCATCCATGTCATGCCGCTGACTGCCAGTGACTACAACATCCTTGTGGCCAACAACTCCACACTGCTTGGCGGCGACGGCAATCTGTTGCTCGTATCCAGTCTCGCAGGACCGATTTCCAGCCGCACCGATGTCCAGTTCACCGTTGACGACTCGCGCCTGGCCGGCAATGTGCACCTCGATCCGACCACGGCAACCACTGCCACGCTGGACGTCACCCTGCGCAACAAAGCCCAGATCGACGGCCGCTTCATCAACGTCACCAGTGCCGATATTGATGGCGACAGCATCTGGCTGATGACCGGTGACAGCAACGTCGGCCACCTCGCCCTGGGCAGCACCGGTACCGTGGCACTGGGCAATGCCAGCACGTTCAACACCCTTGCCGTCGACAGCTTCGATGGCGCGGGAGGCACCCTGCTGTTCAACACCCAGCTGGGTGACGACAGCTCGCTGACCGACAAGCTGGTGATCGCCGGCGATGCCAACGGCCAGGCCAATGTGCGCGTGCTCAACGCCGGCGGTGCCGGTGCGAAGACTGATCGCGGCATCGAGCTGATCGACATCGACGGTGCATCCAATGCGCAGTTCGATCTGGTCGGCCGCGCCGTGGGCGGGCAGTATGAGTACTTCCTGGTGAAGGACGCCAACGGCAACTGGTACCTGCGTTCGGAACTGGGCGGCGCGCCGGACCCGTGCCTGGCCGACCCGACCCTGCCCGAGTGCACGCCGGTGGACCCGGTGGACCCGATCGAGCCGCCGTTGCCGATCCTGCGCCCGGAAACCGGTGCGTACCTGGCCAACCAGTTCGCGCTGGACCAGATGCTGCGCCACACTTGGCGCGACCGCCAGGGCGGCGCCGCTGCGGTGGATGGCATCCGCGGCTGGGCGCGTGTTGACGCTACGCAGAGCAAGTTCGGTGCGGTGGATGACCAGCTCGACCTGCGCGTGGACCGCTCGCGCCTGCAACTGGGTGCGGACGTGGGCGTGTTCGACAACGGCCGTGGCCGCATCGGCGTAATGGGTACCGCTGCACGCAGCAGCGCCACCTCGCGTTCGGACGTGACTGGTTTCAGCGCGCGGGGCAAGGTGGAAGGTGGCGCACTGGGCGTGTATGGCAATTGGGCCAACGACGCCATGTACGTGGATGCCAGCGTGCAGCGCGGCCAGTTCCGCAATCGCGTGCAGGGTGAAGGCCTGGCCGAGGAGCGTTACGACTCGGACATCTGGCAAAGCTCGCTGGAAGCGGGTTATCGCTTCAATATCGGCCAGATCGGCAGCACCGCATTGAGCCTGCAGCCGGAACTGCAGCTGGTGTACACCGATGCAAAGACCGACGTGCATACCGAAGCCAACGGCACCGTGGTGCGTGCAGCGGGCAACAGCGGCCTGTCCGGTCGTGCTGGCCTGCGCCTGCAGGGTGAAGGCCACTCGGCGGCGGGTGCCTCGGTCAGCCCGTATCTGGCGGCCAACTGGTACCGCGATGGCACCGGCAAGGGCATCGCCTTCGACGACGAAGTGCTGAAGGCCGGCATCCCGCGCAACCGCTATGAACTGAGCGCGGGTGCGCGCGTGGAATTCCGTTCCGGCTTCAGTGCCTGGGGCGGGTTTGGCGTGATGCGCGGTGACAGTGGCTACCGCGAAGCCACGGCGAACCTGAGCGTTGCCTACACGTGGTGATGTAAACACGAACGGCGCCGGAGAGATCCGGCGCCGTTCTGCTTTCTGCTTTCTGTAGCGCCGAGCATGCGCTCGGCGCTACAACAAATGTCGCAACTGGCACGCGCGGGCGTGCTCGACTTCGCCCAGCGCATGCGATACGCGTCTGCAACGTTTTCGAAATTGAAACTTTTCTGATTGGTATAGCAGCACCTGCGTGCACGTCATGGCGCGCCACCGACAACGGGTGGCACGGGCTTGCAATCCCGTTTGGCAACTTTGTTGTTTACGCTTGCCTGTCGGCGTCGCTCTTTCCTTGTTGGGCGGCGTCGGCAGGCAATCCGTCCGTGCCCTATGGCGGGCGGTGCGTGGGGGCCTCGTGCCCGCCGGCGTTTCGCAGAGTTGCCACCGGTATTGCAACCACGCACCGTCCGCCGCCCTCGCCCAACGCGAGGGCGGCCCCTTGCTTCACACTCAAGGACGCCGCCATGACTTCTTCGCTCTATCCCTATCTGTTCGCCACACTGGGCGACGCCGTCGAACGCCTGCCGGATGATCTGGCCAAAGCACTGGAAACCACATTGGGCAGCACGATGCGCGCCCATGCCGACGAAGGCATCACCCTGCTCGGCTGCCTGCAGCGCATCCGCCACGTGGACGCCGCCGACGGCCAACCGTGGCCGGACAAAGGTCGCAAGTGCTTCGGCTTCGCGATGGCGCGCATCGACCGCGCCAATGCCGGGCTGACCTTGCTGCTGGAACTGCTGCACGCCATCGAGCGCGTGCGCGTGGACGGCGATGCCGACCAGCAGGTGGGCGATGACGTGCGCGAAGGGCTGCTGCTGGCCTGCCGTGGGCTGGCCGAGTATGTGGATGTGCAGTTGCGGGTGGCGTGATGCAGCTTCCGCGGCACCTCGGCCACGCCAATCCCTGTCCCTGGCTCAGGGATTGGCGTCGAACAGCACGGTCATGTCTCCTTCCCAGCGCGAGCCCGGTGTCTTCACCATCTCCAGCACCGCGTCACGCCCGGCGGTGAAGCGCAGGGTCGAACGGCGCTGCATCAGGTAGCCATCGGGCGTGAAGCGCGGTGCCTGACCGTCATCGGCCAGCAGTACGGTGTTCTGCGCCGGACGACCATCGCGCAGGTTGTTCATGCCCGGAAGGGTGACGTCCACCTCCACCGGCACCTGCTTGTCCGCCTGCGGATCATGAATGCCGCACTGGTCGCCGACGTGGTGCTGGCAGCGCAGCTTCATGCTGAAGTCCATCGACGTGGTCAGATGAAACGGCAGCTCCTGGCGCAGCCTCGCCGGAGCAGTGCCATGATCGATCCAGGGCGACCAGCCCCCTTCGGGCGCCAACTGTACGCGCGGCGCTTCGGTGGCGAAGCGCACCTGGAAATCGTGGATCACATCGAACACGAAGTTCATGCGCACGGCCTCGACACCGGTGATGTTGTCGCCCAGATCGATGTCGGCCCCGGCGCCGCCGGTGGTCCAGGTTTCCTGGGCCACGTAGCGGCCGTCCTGCAGCGTCATTGCATTGGGCAGGTTGACGTGGATGCCGAGCCCCACGTTCCTGTAGGAGTAGGTGCGGGCATACCGCGTGTTGGTGCTGTAGCACTCGGTGGGGCTGGCTGGCGTCCGCCCCGCCCAACCACCCAGCGAAAATCCAACCCCACCGGCGCCGCGGATGGCCGTGCAACCTCCACTGACGCCGTGGTACCAGGGATCGGCGCCACCACCGAAGTTGATGCGCATGGACAGCGCCGCAAAGCTGATGGTCGCCTCGAAGGTGCGTCCGCTCGACATCTCCTGCAGGGTGATCGTACGCGGCGGCGGGAAGCGGATGTAGGTGGTATCACGCCTTGATGTGTCGTCGCTCGGCCCTTCCTTGCGCCAGTACTCGCGGTTGCCGAGATCGAAGATATAGGCCCCGTTTCTATCGCATTCGGCCGGCCTCCAGTTGCAGAAGCTGCCCCGGGGTGTCGTGTTGCGGAATGCGGTATCGCCCGGATCCAGGGCGTTGGGCCTGAATTCACCGGTGACGTTGACGTCCACCACCTGTGCGGTGGCAGGCAGCGCCGCCATTACGGCCAGCAACGGGAACAGCCGGATGCCAATAGTCATGCTTTAGACCTGCCTGGTTCGTCGGAACAATGGGCTAGTGCGCGACCACCGACGGCGGACAACCGATGCCGCCCACCATCAGTACATCGCCTTCGCGCGGGTGACGGCCCTCCTCCATGGTCAGCACACAGCTGATCCGGTTCGGATAGCGCAACTCGACCACCGGCGCGCGTGCGCTGAGTTCAAGGGTGAAGAAGCCTTCTTCCTGGCTGACGCTGCGGCCGACGTGGTTGATCACCTGCACCCCGCGGATGCCGTTGCCATCGGCATCCAGTACCTGCCCCATCACGGTGAAGGTGCGCAGTACATCCACCGTGGTATGCACCACGCCGCCCTTGTTGAGGTGGTAGCTGATGGTCGACGGCTGCAGGGCCGCCGCAGGTGCGTGCCGGCCGTGGAAGTCGAACTGCACCTGTCCCGCACGATAGGCGGTGACCGGAACGAAGTTGCGTCCCGGGCGCAGCTGCACGCCACCGCCACGACTGTCGTCGGCACGCAACGTGATATCGCGGAAGTCACTGCGCACGTCGACGATGATGCCGGTGTCCACGCTGCCGCTGCGTCCTTGGCCCAGCACGGCAGCATGTCCTCCCCCGATCACCACGGTGCTGTCCAGGTTGGCGCTGCCGCCAACGTGGCCAGAACTGGCACCGCGATACAGCTGCACATCGCCTTCCAGCAGTGGACTCTGCAGATAGGCACCGGCGCCCGCGCCAATGCCGCTGCGTTCAGCTGTGACCATGCCATTGACGCTGCGCAGGATCTTCCCATCCACACGCTGGGTGGCGACCGCGGTGACGTAGCCGTCGCGCTGGCCGGCTTCGCCGGTCCGGCTGCCCAGGCTGCCGCTGTAGCTGCGACGCTCGCTGCCGAGAGACACGCTGACGGTCAGATCGATGCCGCGCTGGCGGCGATAGTGGGTGAAGCGGCTGCCCGGACGGTCGTAGGCCGAGACACGCCAGTTGACGTCATGCCTGCCGAACAGGGTTTCGCGGCGACCGTAGGACACGTCGATGCCGGTGCCACGGGTGAGGCCGGAACTGCGGGCCACGCGCAGGCTCGCATTGTCGCGGTGACTGAAGCGATGGGTGATCGATACGGCCGTGGTGTCCTGCCAGCCTCCCCGGGTTTCCCAACGTGGCGGAGCACCCTCGCTGGCGGGCAGCCGATGACGCTGCTCTGCCCAGCTGCGCGCGTGGTTGGCGACCACCGAACCGGCACGGTAGCGATACAGTCCCTGCAGATCCACGCCGCGCCCTGCATCGCTGGAGGTGTAGAAATTGGTGTAGGCGCTGAAGCGATCACTGGCCTGCCAGTCCATCGACAGGCCGGTGGCGCGGCGCGTGCCGATCTGCTGCACGGTGGCACCGGCCACTGCGCGCGGGTGCAGCAGGTAGTTGACCACCGCACCGGCGGCGATCTCGCCTTCCTGCATTGAACGATCGCTGTCGAGCAGGCTGCGCTGCTGGCCGGCGAACGCGCTGTAGCGCCAGCGCCGGGTGGGATCGCGCCAACGGCTGGGTTTGTGGATCGAGGCGGTTTCGCGCGAGGCCTCCTGCCCGTCTTCAATGACCCGCAGTACCACGTCGTAGATGCCGCCTGGCAGGCGACGCGTGTCGATCTCCTGCACGCCCGGCTTCACGGCCTGTGTGGCCAGCAGGTTGCCGTCGCGCAGAATCTCCACCACACCGTCGCGGTTGGCGGTGACATAGACCGGATAGACGCTGGCGCTGCGCGTGTCGGCCAGCAGTACATCCGACGAACCGAACATCACTCCCAGTGCGGTGTCATTCTGCGTACCAGGCGCGCGTGGCTGGCGGATGATGCCCTCGAACGTGGGCAGGAAATAGCCCGCGCGGACGAAATGATCGCCGAGCTCGCGTTGTGCATACAACGCACTGAGATAGTGCTCCGTGCTGCCGGGTTGGGCGTAGTACTGGTAGCTGCCAACCGTGCTCCACAGACCGATGCTGCCACTCAGTTCAGCGCTGTAGCGTGCGCTGGCCGGCTGGTCCTGGCCGCCATGCACGGCCAGGCTGTTACGTACGATCAAGCCGTGGCTGCCGGACGCCGGCAGGGCAATGTTGCGTTGTTCCGCACTGGCAGTTGCCGGCGTCAACAGGCTCAGCAGCGAATTGGCCAGACTGTAGTGCAGCGCGGCCAGGCCACGGCACTGCGGCGCGCATATGCCAAGCGGCAGCGGTTCGGCCAGCTGCTCGGCCCAGCGCGTGCGCTCGCTCTGCGGCCATGGGCTGTCGATGCTTTCGACGAAGCCGATCAGCTGTACGCGGTTGTCTTCATGCAGCAGTACTTCGGCGTCGCCCAGGTACTGCCCTTCCAGTTCCACGCGCACGGTCAGCGGATTGCCGAACAGATGCTCGCGGAACTCCGCAGGCATGCGGTCGCGCTGCTCCAGCAGGCTGACCTGTGCGTCTGGCACGCCTGCGGTCGCCTGCGCCGAGGCAGCAGCAAGCATGGCGGCAATGGCAACAGCCAGTCGCAGCGGAACCGGTCGCGGAGGTAGGTGTGAAAGGCGCATAGATGACATTGGCCCTCCTGCCGCACGCGCGGTGGGGCAGGAAGGCACATAGCTCGGCAGGCGTCAGATGTCGCTTTCGAAGATCATGTGGAACTGACCGCCGTAAGTACCCTGCTTGTAACCGCCGCCCGGTTCGGTAGGCGCGATGGCGAAGGCCAGAGACTTGCCGGATGCGGCCTGGGCTGCGTTGGCAACGGTGATCTTGGCGGCGGCCGTTGCCGGCACGACCACGTTGTCCAGTTTCACCGCCAGATCCACGACGTCCGCGGCCGATGCCATCTGCGCCGGGGCGGACAGATAGGCGGTGATGGCAGCCGGCGACTTCACGTTGATCACGCGACCGGTCAGTTCGCCGAGCACCTGGCGTGCGGTATCCCACGGCAGATTCTGCGGCAGGCCTTCCCAGCCGTCCGGCGTGGACACCTGCAGGCCGGCAACGTTGGGAACATCAGCCGACACATTGACGGTGATCGATTTGGTTTCGGTAGCCGCAAAGCTGACGGCCGGGGTGATGAGCAGGACTGCCGCAGCCGCCATCGCGTGTTTCAAGAAGGACATTCAGATACTCCAGGGTGAGTGGGTACAAAAGCCAGGACAAGGGCAAAGCAGTCCCATCGGACTCCTGGCGGGCCCGGGCGGGACAATGGCGTTGGTGGGGGACGGACGGTCAGCGGCGACTGTCGATGCTGCGCTGGCGTTCGCCCTCCTTCAGGTCGTAACGGATGAAATGCGTATCGTCAGACGCCAGCACGTGAGAGCGGCCGGGGCGTACGTGCACGATGATTCCGGGCGTACAGGCGTCGACCTTGGCCCGCTCGCACTGGCGCAGGTTTTCCAGAACAATGGTGGCGTTGCCGTGGTTGTGGATCTGGCCGGACTCGATGCGGGTGTCATAGCGCGGGTGTTGTGGCGCGATGAACAGCACGGTGCCGAAGCCGGTGAACACGCGGATGGCCGAGGAAAGCTCTGCGGCCTGCTGTGCCTGTTCCTCGCTGAGCGAGAATTCCTCGGCACTGGGCGCCACCGGCACGAAACGCAGGCGGTAGTAGCGTTCCTCGTCGCGCAGGCCCCGATATACCAGACGTGTGGCCTGCTGGCCGTTGCCTGCGATGATCAGGCGACTGGGACTGGCGATGACCCCACGCGCCCCAGGCGCGTTGCGCACCAGCGACGGCGCATCCACCGGAACTTCGACGGGGTTGTCATCGGCATCGAAAAAGATCTCTGCCACTTCCACCCGGACGTAGGCGGTGCCAGCGCCGGTATTGCGGATGCGTTTGAGCAGGTTGCTGCTGCCGGGCTGCAGGTAGTCGAAGAGGACGCCGACATTGATCTGCGGTGCACCGGCGTGACTGGGGAACGCCAGCGCACACAGCAGCAGGACATGGACGACACGTGACATGGGACCGCTCGTTTTCAGGAGCGTGGAGTGTGTCGTTGCGTCAAACGCCCCGCTATGAAATTAGTTGTAAGCCGAAGCGCGCAGCGTCGAATTCGGACGATTCCTAAATGCTCATCGCCCGTGCTGCCAGCATGGCCGGCAATCAAGGCACCTTGCCCGCTGCCGCGTACCGGCAGGACACGAATCCCTGCCGCACTCAGGCGAAATGCTCGTCTCCGCTCGGGCCGTGGCCTTCGGCGTGCACGCCCTGCCCTTCCATGATGCGGCCGGTGCGGGTGATCGGCGCGCCCAGCGATTCGGCCACGAAGTGGCACGCCCGTTCCGCACGTTTAAGGGTTACGCCAAAGAGGCGGCGCGCAGAGCGGTTACATCCGTGCCAACCAAGGTTGGCACCTACCAGAGCAACACCGTAGCGCCGGGCCATGCCCGGCGTTCTCATGTGTCAGGCGAAGTGCTCGTATCCGCTCGGGCCGTCGTGGCCTTCGGTGTGCACACCCTGCCCTTCCATGATGCGGCCGATGCGGGTGATCGGCACGTCCAGCGATTCGGCGACGTAGTGCAGCGCGTCGCGCTGGTCGGCGGCGGCGGTGAAGCACAGTTCGTAGTCGTCGCCGCCGTGCAGCGCGCAGTCACGGGCGCCATCGCGGCCGAGCAGTTCGCGCAGTGCCGACGACATCGGCAATGCATCGGCATCGACTTCGGCGCGTACACCGCTGCGTGCAGCGATGTGGCCCAGGTCGGCCAGCAGGCCGTCGGAGACGTCGACGGCGGCATGCGCGAATGCACGCAGGCGCAGGCCCAGGGTGACGCGCGGGGTGGGACGCAGCAGGCGCAGGCGCAGGGTTTCGTAGTCGGCCAGCAGGGTGGCGGCGGTGACGTTCAATGCGCCCTGCTGCCACAGGCGCAGCGCACCGGCAGCATCGCCGAGGGTGCCGCTGACCCAGATGTCATCGCCAATCTGTGCGCGATCACGACGCAGCGCCTGGCCGCGTGACACCTGGCCCATCGCGGTGACCGACAGCGACAGCGGGCCACGCGTGGTGTCACCGCCAATCAGGGCGATGTCGTGCTGGTCGGCCAGGGCGAAGAAGCCATCGGCGAAGGCATCGATCCAGTCTTCGCTGGCTTCGGGCAGCGACAGCGCCAGCGTGCACCAGGCCGGGCGCGCGCCCATCGCGGCGAGGTCGGACAGGTTGACGGCCAGCGTCTTCCAGCCGATGTCGAACGCCGGGGTCTCGGCCGGGAAATGCACGCCGCTGTTGAGCGTGTCGGCGGTGACCACCAGTTGCTCGTTCGGGCGCGGCTGCAGCAGCGCGGCGTCATCGCCGATGCCGAGCACGATATCGTCGCGCTCGACGGTGCGGGCGCGGATGCGGTCGATGAGGGCGAATTCGGCCAGGGACATGGGGCGCTCCCGCGTTTGTACGTGCCGCGCCGTGCGCGGTGGGCGGTAGTGCCGGCCGCAGGCCGGCAACCTCAGAATCCCTGCAGTTGCCGGCCAGCGGCCGGCATTACCACAGGTGGGTCAGTGACCCGATTCGACCTTGCGCCATTCCACGGCGGCACGATCCAGCACGCCGTTGACGTAGGTGTGGCCATGTTCGGAACCGAAGCGCTTGGCCGATTCGATGGCTTCGTTGATCACCACGCGGTACGGCACGTCCAGGCGGTAACGCAGTTCGTAACCGGCCAGGCGCAGCACGGCGCGTTCGATCGCGTCCACTTCGTCGATGCCACGGTCCAGGTACGGGCCGAAGGCTTCGTCGATGTCGCGACGGTTGTCGAGCACGCCATGCACCAGCGCTTCGAAGTACGCCAGGTCGGCGATTTCGCGGGCCTGTTCGTGGGCGAACTGGGCGATCAGCGACTGGCCGTTGCCGCCGGAGATCTGCCAGGCATAGATGGCCTGCACGGCACGACGGCGCGCGCGCGAGCGCAGCACCGGATCGATGCCATCGCGGCGGACGGGTTTACCGGAGGGCTTGCCCTGGGTGTTCTTGTTCATGGCAGCTGCTCCAGAAGGTTGACCATTTCCAATGCGGCGAGCGCGACTTCCTCGCCCTTGTTGCCGTGGCTGCCGCCTGCGCGGGCCTCGGCATCTTCCACGCGTTCCACGGCCAGCACGCCGTTCAGCACCGGCACGCCGAAGTCCAGCTGCACGCGCATCAGGCCTTCGGCACAGCGGTCGGCCACGTGTTCGTAGTGGCGGGTGTCGCCACGGATCACGCAGCCCAGGGTGAGGATGGCGGCGTGTTCATGGGCGGCGGCCAGGCGCGCGGCGACCAGCGGCAGCTCCCAGGCACCCGGCACGCGGATCACGTCGATGTTGGCTTCGGCAATGCCGTTGCCGGCCAGGCTCTGGCGGGCGCCAGCAACCAGCACATCGGTGATGCGGGCGTTCCAGCGGCTGGCCAGGATGGCGAAGCGCGCCGACTCGGGAGTGCGAAGATCGCCTTCGTAGTGGCTCATATGCGGCTTGGGATTCGATTAAGGGGTAATTCTACCGTGGATGGGCCCCGGCCGTGGCTGGCGGGGGCCCGGGGGCGTGCCGACCAACGGTCGGCACCCACCAGCTGCAGTGGGCCGCCCCTTTGTGGGTGCCGACCGTTGGTCGGCACACCGAGCGGGTTACGGGGTGACCGTCTCCACCACTTCCAGGCCGTAGCCGGCCAGGCCGATCTGGCGGCGCGGGGTGCCCAGCACGCGCAGCTTGCCCAGGCCCAGGTCGGACAGGATCTGCGCGCCGGCACCGTTGCGGCGCCACTGGCTCACGTCCTTGTCCTTGCCCGGCACGACCGGCGCCGGCTGCTGGCGCAGGCGGGCCAGCAGGCCTTCGCCATCGCGCGGGGCCGACAGCACCACCATCACGCCACTGCCTTCGGCATCGATGGCACGCAGGGCATCGGTGGCCGCCACGCCGAAGTCATCGCGGCGCCAGTGCAGCAGGTCGGCCAGCGGGTTTTCCACCTGCACGCGCACCAGGGTGGGCGTGTCCGCATCCGGGGTGCCGCGGACCAGGGCGAAATGCAGGTCGTGGGCGATGCGGTCGCGGTAGGTGACCAGCTTGAACGGGCCGAACTCGGTCTCGATCTCGCGTTCGTCCACGCGCTCGACGGTCTTTTCGGTGGCCAAGCGGTAGGCGATCAGGTCGGCGATGGAGCCCATCTTCAGGCCGTGCTCGCGGGCGAACACTTCCAGCTCCGGGCGGCGCGCCATGCTGCCGTCCGGGTTGAGGATCTCCACCAGCACACCGGCCGGTTCCAGTCCGGCCAGCATGGCCAGGTCGACGCCGGCTTCGGTGTGGCCGGCGCGGGTCAGCACGCCACCGGGCTGGGCGATCAGCGGGAAGATGTGGCCCGGCTGGTGCAGGTCCGACGGCTTGGCATTGGGCTTCACCGCGGTGCGGATAGTGTGCGCGCGGTCGTGTGCCGAGATGCCGGTGGTCACGCCCTCGGCCGCTTCGATGCTGACGGTGAAGTTGGTCTGGAACTGCGCGGTATTGGCCTGCACCATCGGCGCCAGGCCGAGGTCGGCGGCGCGGGTGCGGGTAAGCGGCAGGCACACCAGGCCGCGGCCATGGGTGACCATGAAGTTGATGTCCGACGGCTTGACCAGCTCCGCAGCCATGATCAGGTCGCCTTCGTTCTCGCGGTCTTCGTCATCGACGATGACGACCATGCGGCCGAGGCGGATGTCTTCCAGGATGTCGGGAATGGGGGCGAAGTTCATGCGCGGGCTCCTTCACCCAACAACCGCTCGACATAACGAGCGACCAGATCGATTTCCAGGTTGATCGCGCTGCCCACGCCGGTGGCGGAGAACGCAGTATTGGCCACGGTGTGCGGGATCAGCGCCACTTCAAAGCCCTCGTCGTCCACTTCGTTGACGGTGAGGCTGACGCCGTCCACGCAGATCGAGCCCTTCTTGGCGATGTAGCGGCGCAGGGCGGCCGGCGCGGCGAAACGCCAGCGCTGGGCACGCGCATCTTCATGGATGGACAGGACCTGGCCGAGGCCGTCGACGTGGCCGCTGACCAGATGGCCGCCGAGGCGGTCGGTCGGGCGCATGGCACGTTCGAGGTTGATGACCGCACCTTCGGCCAGTTGACCCAGCGTGGTCAGGCCCAGGGTCTCGGTGGACGCATCGGCCTGGAAGCTGCCGGCGTCGAATGCGATGACGGTGAGGCAGACGCCGTTGATGGCGATGCTCTCGCCCATCTGCACGTTGTCGAACGGCAGATTCCCGACATTGAAAGTAAAGCGGACATCGCCGCCGATGGATTCGCGTGCGGCCAGACGGCCGACGCCTTCGATGATTCCAGTAAACAAGTAACGTTCTCCGCGAAAAGTGAGCGAAAAACGCCGCAAGGCAAACAGGCGGGCGCAGGGCCGCAAAGGCCCTGTGGCACCGTCTTCTTTCATCCGGACTATACCGTCGGCTCCGGCATTGGACCGGATCTGCTGACCCCCGACGGTAAGGCCGGGGCGCTCGCGGGCTCGTGCTTGCGCACCTACCGCCGGTGGGGAATTGCACCCCGCCCTGAAGACGTTTGTGTACCGGCGAACCGGCCGGCGTAGTGTACCAGCCCCTGCTGAACGGGGTGGATGACGGGGTCGGATCCCTTTCCGCAGGAAAGGGCTCTGAGCCCAGGGACCGGTGGCGCAGCAGGACTGGGGTCAGAGCCGTTTCCCGATGGGAAACAGATCCGACCCCCAACCCCGGCCCGCCCCAGCCTGTGACGGCCGTCGCTCGCAATCTGTAAAAATTTCATTAACATGCGCACCGGACGACATGAGGTCGCCACGGGCCGCCCGCTGGGCAGACCCGCCAATGGACTGAAATTCACAGGAATTCCCATGCGCAAGATCCTGATCGTGGCCGCTCTGCTGGCCGCCGCTCCGTTCTCGGCCTCCGCCGACGCCCTGAGCTACACCTACGTCGAAGGCGGCTGGACGCAGGTCAAGGTTGACGACAACGCACTGGACGACCCGAAGGTCGACGGTGGCTACCTGCGTGGCTCGGTCGCCGTGGCCGAGCAGGTCTACGTGTTCGGTGGCTGGTCGCGCACCAGCAAGACCTACCACTACAGCGATGGCTCGCTGAAGGTTGAACTGAATCAGCCGGAGCTGGGCATCGGCTACCACATGCCGTGGACCGACCGCGTCGACTTCACCGCCGACATCGCCTGGGTGCGTCAGAACGCTGAACTGACCGATCGTTACGACGGCTACAGCGACCGCTACAAGGACCACACCAACCTGGCCCGCGCCACCATGGGCATCCGCGGCAAGCCGTCGCGCATGACCGAAGCCTGGGCCAAGGCCGGCTACATGGACGGCGGCAACAACTACAAGGGCACCTGGGTCGGCACTCTCGGTGGCCAGATCAACTTCACCAAGACCTGGGGTCTGGTGGGTGAGATCTCCGGCTACCGCGACGTTACCCAGTACTCCGCCGGCGTCCGCGCCAGCTTCTGATCCAACGATCGCTCCTCGTCGTGCGATCGAACGGGCCCCGCAAGGGGCCCGTTTTTTTGTCCGCTGCGCACCGTCACCTGGCTGCTTCTCGCCATCGAAAGCGTGGGCAGATGCGCTAGTCTTGCGCGCCTCTGGAACAGGAAAACACCGTCATGAAGACCCCCACCCGTACCCTTCTGGCCAGCGTGCTGCTGTGCGCCCCGCTGGTCGCCACGGCCGCCCCGGCCACGCTGTCGCCCGAACAGGCGTTCGACCTGTATGCACGCACCCTGCTGGAGGACGACGCTGCCGCCACGCGTGCGCTCAACGACGCACTGAAGCCGGCGTTCGAGGGCCAGGATGCAGTGACACCGTCCCCGGGTGCGCTGGCCAAGGCGTTGGCCGAACCCTGGCAGACGGTGCTCGCAAGCGCCGGCGCCAAGGCCGACGCCGCCGCCACCGAAGCGCTGTATGCCAAGGCCCTGCGCGATTCGAAGTGCCGCGCGACCAAGAGCGTGATCGAAGACAACGAATACGTGGACGACCAGAAGCTGGCGCGGATCACCTTCAGCTGCCAGGTGCCCGACCTGGGCAAGGTCCGCCCGCTGTTCGCCGCCAGCCTGGCCGCCGATGCCACCCCGGCCTCGCGCAAGCAGTTCACCGACGCCTACACACAGGCACTGCAGAGTGGCGCGCGCGTGCCGGTCAGCGGCACCTTCACCCTGTACCCGGCCAAGGACAACGGCTACTGGTACAGCGGCAACTTCGATGACCTGGTGGGCACCGTCGCCGGTGCGCTGGCCCCGTTCGAGGACTGGATGCAGGACGCGCAGGCGGCCAACGCGCCGAAGGTAACCGGCGTACCTGGCTGCGACCTGTTGCTGCAGCAGCACCGCGCCTGCGTGGCGAAGATCGCGCCGGACCAGATCAGCGGCGTGGATGCGATGGCCGAGGAACTGAAGGCCAAGGCGCAGGTGAAGTCGGCCGATGAGATGACGCAGGAGTGCAAGGCGCTGCGTCCGATGGCCGAGATGATGTGGACCGATGCGTGCGCGTGAGTTCGCTGCGCTGAAGCGACTGGGGCTGGCTGCATTGCTGGCCCCGGTTGCGGCACAGGCGGCGCCGCCTGTGCCGACGTCCGGACACGTGTTCGAGCTGTACGCACAGGTGATCGTGCACGGCGATACCGCGGCCCAGGCCGAGCTGGGCCGCTATCTGGGTACAGCCAAGGGCCCGGCGATCGCGGCGGCGCTGGCGAGCGTAAGCCATCTCGAGCAAGCGCCTGAAATGGCCGATTGGCCGCAGGCCGCCGCGGCCCTGCGCAGGCGCCAGACATCGGTGCGTTGCAGTGTCGGCAGCGTGCATCATCCGCAGGCAGACGTCGCCGATGTTGACTACCGTTGCCACCTGCCGGACCTGACGGCCCTGCTGCCCGTCTATCGTGCGCATCCGGTGCCATTCAACGGACCACATCCACCGCAGATGTCGAGCGAACTGGTCACGGCGTATACGCAGATGATCGCGACGGCCCCGAACCGGGAGAGGATCATCACCGTGTCCTTCGAGCGCGATCATGACGGTGGCGCTTGGCGCGTACAGAACCCCTCGCCGCTGATGGGCGGGCTGGCCGATGCGTTCCTGCCGTTCTTCGAGTGGAACGAGCACCCGCCTGGCGAGGATCGTTGAACCCCTTTTCATGCCCGCAGCAGCAGGCGCAGGTCGTCGCCCACCTGGCGCTGGTCGATCACGCGCAGTCGGCGCTGCTGGTCCATCGCGCCGATGCCGAGGTCGGCCAGCAGTGGGCGGCCGCTGTCGCCCAGCAGTGTGGGTGCTTGGTAAAGCAGCAGTTCGTCCACCCAGCCACCACGCACCAGCGCGCCGGCCAGGGTTGCACCGGCTTCGGTATGCACCTCGTTGATACCGCGTTCGGCCAGCAGAGCCAGCACCGCGCCCAGATCAAGTCGGCCGTGGCGCATGGCTACGCTGGCGAAGGCCGCGTCGGCTGCGTCAGGCGGGCTGACCATCGCATCGTGCAGGTACAGCGTCGGACCTCCACCTTCGCGCACACGGCTGCATTCCAGCGAGCGCAGGCGTGAATCGAGGACCACGCGCAGTGGCGGCAACACTTCGGTGTCGGCCAGGCGCACGGTCAGCATCGGGTCGTCGGCGATCACGGTGTCGGCGCCGGTGAGGATCGCGCCCGCGCGCGCGCGCCAGTGCTGCACGTCCTCGCGAGCGGCGGGGCCGGTGATCCACTTCGAGCTGCCGTCGGCCATCGCGGTACGGCCATCGAGGCTGGCGGCCAGTTTCACCCGCAGCCACGGACGGCCGCGCTCCACGCGGGACAGGAAGCCCTTGTTGAGTTCGCGCGCCTGCGCCGCCATCAAGCCCTCGGCAACGTCGATGCCGGCGTTGCGCAGCAGGTCAAAGCCCCCGCCATCGACCTTCGGGAATGGATCGCGCATCGCCGCGACCACGCGCGACACACCAGCTTCGATCAGCGCCAACGCGCACGGCGGCGTGCGGCCGTAATGCGCGCACGGTTCCAGGGTGACGTAGGCAGTAGCTCCACGTGCTTCGCTGCCGGCTTCGCGCAATGCGAACACTTCGGCATGCGGGCCGCCAGCACGCTGGTGCCAGCCCTGCCCGACCACACGTTCGCCGTGGGCAATGACGCAGCCCACCATCGGGTTGGGGCGGGTGGTGTAGGCGGCACGCTCGGCCAGACGCAGTGCGTTGGCCATGTGCAGGTGGTCGAGGACGGAGAACAGGGTGGTCATGCGGCCATGGTAACGCCGCCGGTGTTGATCCACGCCATGCGTGGATGAAGCGTACGGCGCCAACCAAGGTTGGCATCTACCGGGGCGGTCAGCCCTTCTTCTTCTTGGTCAGGGCAATCACATCGCCCAGCAGCTGCAGCTGTTCGGTACTGGAAGGCAGGTCGCGTTCAAGCTTCTCGATCTCCTCGCGGAAATCGGCCACGTCCTCGAAGCTGCGATAGACCGAAGCGAAGCGCACATAGCCGACATGGTCGAGCTTGCGCAGTTCGTTCATCACGAACTCGCCGACCTTGATCGAGGGCACTTCGCGCTCACCGCTGATGCGCAGCTGATGGACCACGGCGCGTACCGCCGCTTCGATCTTGTCTTCGGCCACGGCACGCTTCTGCAGCGCGCGGTCGAAGCCTGCACGCACCTTGCGCTGGTCGAACGCCTCGCGGGTGCCATCGCTCTTGACGATGGCGGGCAGCTTCAGTTCGACCGTTTCCATGGTGCTGAAGCGCTCGCCGCAAGCTTCGCATTCACGCCGACGACGGATCGTCGCGCCGTCTTCGGAGACGCGCGAGTCGATGACCCGGGTATCGGCATGTTGGCAGAAGGGGCAGTGCATTGAACGCCTGGCTCAGGGAGTACCTATTGCCACGGTCATGGCAGCGTCGCAAAGGTACCTGAGAAGGGCCGCAGCAGCAAATGCTGGCTGCGCGGAAGCACCTGCATTTCAGCCAATCCAATCGTCCAGCGAGGTCTGGACTACCCACTCAACCGGGTGCGGGCGGCACCGAGGCGGCGCGAGCCCAGCGCAACCACACCAGGTGCCCCGCCATCACCAGCAGCGGTGGGCCAAAGCCAAGGAAGGCCAGGGTCGAGATCTCCCCGTGCTTGAAGGTGAAGTACAGCGTGGCGGCAACCACGCCCAATGCAGCCAGAGCCCCCAGCGCCAGCCCTACCCAGGCGACAACCGGGGAGTGACGCAGGCCGGTAACCCCGCGCCACAGGAAGAGACCGCTCAGCCACAACCAGGACAACACGCCCAGGATTCCGGCCAATGACCACAGCAGCAACAGCCTGTGCTCGTCGCCCGTCAGGTACTTGCCGTCCCATACGACCATCAACCCCAGCACGGCACCTGTGCCGCCTGCCGCCACGGTGGGCAGGCCTACCAGCAGGCCGGCGATCGCCATCCAGCGTTTGTGCAGACGCTCATCCATGCGTTCGATTTCCTTCCCTGGGCCGCGTCATGCGCGGCGTTTGATCCACACCAGCATTGCAGCCGGCACCAGCATCGACGGGCCCAACAGCAACAAGCCGATGCCTTCGCCGTGCACGGCGATGCCCCACCACAGCGCCAGCCCCAGCGGAGGCAAGGCGGCGAGACCGCCCGCCAGCAGCATCCACCACCAGAGGCGGTGCACGTGCAGCCCGGCACGCCCCTGCAGCAGAAAACCCGCGCTGAGCCACAACCAGGCCAGGCAGCCGGCAATGCCGGCCAGGCCCCACAGCGGCATCACCGTCACCGAGGCCAGCGTGCCATGGCCGAACTGGCCCAGCCCCATCAGCAGCAGCATCGTCGCCGCCGCGCCGCCCATCGCCAGGCTGGGCAGGCCAAACAGCACCGCCAGCGCGGTGTAGAGGTACTTGAGGTGGCGCTCATCCATGCGCGGTTACTCCAGTGCAGGGGTCAGAGCCCTTCCCTGCGGGAAGGGATCCGACCCCGGCTTCGATCCGGGTTTCGGGGTCGGATCCCTTTCCGTCAGGAAAGGGCTCTAACCCCTGCTTCGATCAGCCGTAGACCGGATACTTGCGGCACTGCGCGCTGACGGCGTCGCGCACGCGGGCGATGACGGCGTCATCGCTCGGCGCGTCGAGCACGTCGGCGATCCAGTTGGCCAGGTCCACGCAGTCCTGCTCGACGTAGCCGCGGGTGGTCACCGCCGGGGTGCCCAGGCGCAGGCCCGAAGTGACGAACGGCGAACGCGGGTCGTTCGGCACCGAGTTCTTATTGACAGTGATGTGGGCCTTGCCCAGCGCGGCTTCCGCATCCTTGCCGGACACGTTCTTGCCGATCATGTCGACCAGCATCAGGTGGTTCTGGGTGCCACCGGAGACGATCTTGTAGCCGCGCGCGATGAGCGTGTTGGCCATCGCCTGGGCGTTCTTCACCACCTGCTGCTGGTAGGCCTTGAAGCCCGGTTCCAGCGCTTCCTTGAAGGCCACGGCCTTGCCGGCGATGACGTGCATCAGCGGACCGCCCTGGATACCCGGGAACACGATCGACTGCAGCTTCTTGACCAGGTCTTCGTCGGCGCCCTTGGCGACGATGATGCCGCCACGCGGGCCGCGCAGGGTCTTGTGGGTGGTCGAGGTGACCACATGGGCGTGTTCCAGCGGGCTCGGGTAGACGCCTGCGGCGACCAGGCCTGCAACGTGGGCCATGTCGACGAACAGGTAGGCACCGACCTTGTCGGCGATGGCACGGAAGCGCGCCCAGTCGATCACCTGCGAGTAGGCCGAGAAGCCGGCCACGACCATCTTCGGCTTGTGCTCCAGGGCCAGGCGCTCGACTTCGTCGTAATCGATCAGGCCCTGGTCGTTCACGCCGTACTGCACGGCGTTGAACAGCTTGCCCGAGGCGTTCACCTTGGCACCGTGGGTGAGGTGGCCGCCGTGGGCCAGGCTCATGCCAAGAATGGCGTCACCCGGCTGCAGCAGGGCGAAGTAAACGGCCTGGTTGGCCTGCGAACCACTGTGGGGCTGCACGTTGGCGTAGTCGGCGCCGAACAGCTGCTTCAGGCGGTCGATCGCCAGCTGCTCGGCGATGTCCACGTATTCGCAACCACCGTAGTAGCGCTTGCCCGGGTAGCCTTCGGCGTACTTGTTGGTCAGCTGGCTGCCCTGGGCTTCCATCACCGCCGGGCTGGTGTAGTTCTCGCTGGCGATCAGCTCGACGTGGTCTTCCTGGCGCTGGGTCTCAGCGGCGATGGCCTTGGCCAGTTCGGGATCGTAGGATTCGATGCGGACGTCACGCGGGAACATCGGGTACTCCAGCAGGCAGGGAAAGGGGTACGACTCAGCCCTTGATTGTAGCCCCGCACCGGCCTGCTGGGGCCGAAAAGGACGGGGCCGGCATCCCCGAAGGAATCCGGCCCCGTATGGTTTCGTCAGTGGGGTCAGAGGCCTTTCCGGTGGAAAGGGATCCGCCCCCTGCCGCGATCTTCAGCGGTTGCTGAGCACGTACTGGGCGATCACGCCGGTTGCGATGGCCACCAGCAACATGTTGCCGCGGTCATCGCGGATCCATTGGTGCCCGTACGGCGGGCGGCGCAGGTGATAGCGCGGATAGTCGTTCACCACGTAGATCGGGCCGCGGTAATAGTCGCGGTAGCGGTGGCCGACCTTCCAGCCATAGCCCGGGCCATAGGCTGGGCGATAGACCACGCGCGGCGGCGCTGGGCGGTAGTAACGGTCATGGTCGCGGTGCCATTCACGGCGGTCCTGGCGATAGTCGCGCCGGGCCTCGCGGCGATCACGTTCCCACTCACGGCGATCCTGGCGCCATTCGCGGCGATCCTCGCGCCACTCGCGGCGGTCATGGTCGCGGCGGTGATCGTTGTCGGCGAAGGCCGGGGCCACCGCGCCGAGCGCCAGCACAGAGGCCACGGCTCCGGCCATTACTCGATTGATGCGCATGTCAGACCTCTGCTTGGGTGGGTGGTGAGCCCATATTGCGCACCCGATCTGAACCGTTTCCAGCTGGAAACGCTTCCTGCCGCGGGACTGTGACGGAGTATTCAGGCCGCAGCCAGCCCGGCAGCCCTTCCCGGGCGCGGCGCGGAACCGGTTCCGGCTATAATTGGCGGTATTCCTTTTCAGTCTGTGCCCGCTGCCGCAACGGGAAGCTCCCCGTGACGGATCGGGCGCAGGGCCGCGCCTACGGAGACCTCATGTCCTCGCAATACATCTACACCATGAACCGCGTGTCCAAGGTGGTCCCGCCCAAGCGGCAGATCATCAAGGACATCTCGCTGTCGTTCTTCCCGGGCGCGAAGATCGGCCTGCTGGGCCTGAACGGCGCCGGCAAGTCCACCGTGCTGAAGATCATGGCCGGCGTGGACACCGATTTCGAGGGCGAAGCCCGCCCGCAGGCTGGCATCAAGGTCGGCTACCTGGCGCAGGAACCGGAGCTGGACCCGACCAAGACCGTGCGTGAAGCGGTCGAGGAAGGCGTGGGCGAAGTGCTGCAGGCGCAGGCTGCGCTGGAAGCGGTGTACGCGGCCTATGCCGAAGAAGGCGCCGACTTCGACGCCCTGGCCAAGGAACAGGAGCGCCTGGAGGCGATCCTCGCCGCGGGCGATGCGCACACCCTGGAAAACCAGCTGGACGTGGCCGCCGATGCGCTGCGCCTGCCGCCGTGGGATGCCATCGTCGGCAAGCTGTCCGGTGGTGAGAAGCGCCGTGTGGCGCTGTGCCGCCTGCTGCTGCAGAAGCCGGACATGCTGCTGCTGGACGAACCGACCAACCACCTCGACGCCGAGTCGGTGGAATGGCTGGAACAGTTCCTGGCGCGCTACACCGGCACCGTCGTGGCCGTTACCCATGATCGCTACTTCCTGGACAACGCCGCCGAGTGGATCCTGGAACTGGACCGCGGCCGCGGCATTCCGTGGAAGGGCAACTACACCGACTGGCTGACCCAGAAGGATGAGCGCCTGAAGCAGGAAGACAATCAGGAAAAGGCCCGCCAGAAGGCGATCCAGAAGGAGCTGGAGTGGTCGCGCCAGAATGCCAAGGGCGGCCGTACCAAGGGCAAGGCCCGTCTGGCCCGCCTTGAAGAGCTGCAGTCGGTCGATTACCAGAAGCGCAACGAGACCAATGAAATCTTCATCCCGCCGGGCGAGCGCCTGGGCCAGGCGGTGATGGAGTTCAAGAACGTCTCGAAGAAGTTCGGCGACCGCCTGCTGTTCGACAACCTGAGCTTCCTGGTGCCGGCCGGCGCTATCGTCGGCATCATCGGCCCCAACGGTGCCGGTAAGTCGACCCTGTTCAAGATGATCACCGGCCAGGAAAAGCCGGACACCGGCGAGATCGTGGTCGGCCCGACCGTGAAGCTGTCCTACGTGGACCAGAGCCGCGACGCGCTGGAAGGCAACCACAACGTCTTCCAGGAAATCGCTGGCGGCCTGGACATCCTCAACATCAACGGCATCGAGATCCAGTCGCGCGCCTACATCGGCCGCTTCAACTTCAAGGGCCAGGACCAGCAGAAGATGGTCGGTTCGCTGTCCGGTGGTGAGCGTGGCCGCCTGCACATGGCCAAGACCCTGCTGCAGGGTGGCAACGTGCTGCTGCTCGACGAACCGTCCAACGACCTGGACATCGAAACCCTGCGTGCGCTGGAAGATGCGCTGCTGGAGTTCCCGGGCAACACCTTCGTCATCTCGCATGACCGCTGGTTCCTGGATCGCATCGCGACCCACATCCTGGCGTTCGAAGGCGATTCGCACGTGGAGTTCTTCCAGGGCAACTACCGCGAGTACGAGGAAGACAAGCGCCGCCGCATGGGCGACGACGCTGCGCCGAAGCGCCTGCGCTTCAAGGCGCTGAAGTAAGCAAGAACGAAAGGCCGCGCTCGCGCGGCCTTTCGCCTTTCATGGGCCGCAATCGATTTTTATTGACGCTTTTGGCCTCTTCGCGACGCGCTTCAACGCCACCCGGCTGAAGGCTGCCCGTGTAAAGCAGTGTTGATTCCTTGTCGCACACGGCATCCTCCGTACTTTGCAACTCGTTGTATGTTCCCGGCCCAACGCTTCGGTTTTCCTACGCACCCGATTCATCCCCCTCGTAGGAAAACACCATGAAAGCACTGATCTCCACCACGGCAGCGCTGCTGCTGTCGGGCACTGCCGCGGCCGCGCCGGCGAACTGGGAAGGCATCTACCTGGGTGCCCATGCCAGCCATGGCGAAGGCCACAGCCAGGACCGCAGCAACGCCAATGCCTCTGAAAAAAGCATCCGTGGCTTCGCTGGCGGGCTGCAGGTCGGCCGCAACTGGCAGTTCGACAACAATGTGGTTGCCGGGATCGAAGGCACCCTTTCCTTCGGCAGCGTCAACCAGGAGTGGAAGGACCGCGACAACCACCAGTACAGCCCTTACTACGGCAAGGATTCGGTGACCCGTTCGGGCGCAGTCAACCTGACGCTGGGTTACGCGGCAGGCCAGTGGCTGCCGTACGTCAGCGCCGGCGTGAGCGTGGCCCGTCAGGAGTTTTCGCTGGGCTGCGACAAGTCGCTGGTGGAGGCCACCAACGGCTGCCGCGTGGCCGAATTTGAAACCCGCGCATCCCATGTATCCACCGGCGCGAACGTCGGCGCGGGCGTGCTGTACCGCTTCAGCGACCAGCTTTCGGCGGGTGCGGAGTACCGTTACACCCATCTGGGCTCCAGCCCGGTTTACCTGGAAGATCCCAACTACCCGGCTGCGGCGCGACGCAGCTTCCATACCAGCTACAGCAGCGTTACGCTGAAGTTGAACTACCACTTCTAACCGCCTGGCGACGCACCCGCCGGTCCTTCGGGCGGCAGGGCGCGCAGGTACGAGAGATCTGCGATGTCCCTGTTCGAGCGCCTGTTCCAGCTGCAGCAGCACGGCACCACCGTGCGCACCGAGCTGCTGGCCGGTGTCACCACCTTCCTGACGATGTCCTACATCGTCTTCGTGAACCCCGAGATCCTCGGCACCACCGGCATGGACGCCGGCGCCGTGTTCGTGGCCACCTGCCTGGCCGCTGCACTGGGTTCGGCGGTGATGGCACTGGCCGCCAATTTCCCGGTGGGCATGGCACCGGGCATGGGCCTGAACGCGTTCTTCGCCTTCACCGTGGTCGGTGCCGCCGGCCTGCCGTGGCAGCAGGCACTGGGGGCGGTGTTCATCTCCGGCCTGGTGTTCCTGGTGCTGTCGCTGACCGGTGTACGCGCGTGGTTGGTGTCGGGCATTCCTTCGTCGCTGCGCTCGGCGATCGTGGCCGGCATCGGCCTGTTCCTGGCGATCATCGCGCTGCAGAAATCCGGCGTGATCGTCGGCAATGAAGACACGCTGGTGGCGCTGGGCCCGTTGAACACGGCACCGCCGCTGCTGGCGCTGGCCGGCTTCCTGCTGATCGCGGTGCTGGAAGCGCGCCGCATCCGCGGTGCGATCCTGATCGGCATCCTGGCGGTGACCGGCGCTGGCTGGGCACTGGGCGACGTGCAGTACCAGGGCCTGGTCTCGCTGCCGCCGAGCCTGGCACCCACCTTCCTGCAGCTGGACCTGCCGGGCCTGCTGCACCATGACGGCGGCGCGCCGATCGCTGTGCTGCTGCAGGTGGTGCTAGTGTTCGTGCTGGTGGAAGTGTTCGATGCCACCGGCACGCTGTACGGCGTGGTCGGCCGCGCCGGCCTGCTGAAGCTGCCGGGCGCGCAGAAGCGTTTCGGCCGCGCTCTGCTGGCCGACAGCACCGCGATCGTGGCCGGTTCGATGCTCGGCACCAGCAGCACCACCGCCTTCGCTGAAAGCGCCTCGGGCGTGCAGGTCGGTGGCCGTACCGGCCTGACCGCGCTGGTGGTGTCGGCGCTGTTCCTGGCCGCGCTGCTGTTCTCGCCGCTGGCGGCGATGGTGCCCAGCTACGCCACCGCGCCAGCACTGCTGTTCGTGGCCGGCCTGATGCTGCGCGAACTGGTGGAAGTGGACTGGAGCGACCTGACCGAATCGGTGCCGGCCGCGCTGTGTGCGCTGGCGATGCCATTCACCTACTCGATTGCCAATGGCCTGGCGTTCGGCTTCATCGCCTATGCCGCACTGAAGGCCGGTACCGGGCGCTGGCGCGAAGTGCATCCGGCGGTGTGGCTGGTGGCGCTGCTGTTCACCCTGCGCTACGCGCTGGAGTAAGCGTTGGGCGGTGCCGGCCAGCGGCCGGCACTACCGGCGGTGGTTCACCTGCCGCGCACGGTGCTTTGGGATGATGCGGGCATGCCGCCGCCAGTCCTTCCTGCTGATCCGTCCTCGCCGTTGCGCCGCCGGCTGCTGCGTACGGCAGTGCTGGCACCGCTGGCCGCTGCGCTGACCACCCAGCCCGGCTGCTCGCTGCCGGTGCAGATCGATGGCACCTTCCTGCAGCCGTGGCGCAGCCACCTGCAGTGGGGCCTGGCCGACTGGCAGCGTTCCCTGAAGCTTGCACGTACGCTGGGCTGCCGGCAGCTGGTGCTGCAGTGGACCGGCATCGTCGGTGGCAGCGACGGCGACTGGTCATTGCCCGACGGCAGCCTGCAGCAGCTGTTCACCGCTGCCAGCGAGAACGACATCCGCATCCGCGTCGGCCTGCCCTTCCAGCAACGCTGGTGGCAGGCCATCGGCGCAGACGACGCAACGCTGCAGGCCTTCCTGGCCGAGAGCCTGGCGCACGCACGCAGCTGGTTGGCACAGGCGCCCTGGGCACAGCAGCCGGCCTTCGGGGGCTGGTACCTGCCCTACGAACTGGAGCAGTACCACTGGGCCGATCCGGCCCGCCAGCAATGGCTGGCGCAGTGGCTGCACGGGCTGGTGCAGGCCGCCAGCGCACGCGGCGGCGACTGCGCGATGTCCTGCTACTTCAGCCGCCTGCAGACCGACGGCAACCTGGTCACGTTGTGGCAGGCCGTGCTGGCCCAAGCGGCGGTGCGGCCCATGGTGCAGGACGGCGTGGGGGTGACCGGTGCCGGCAACGTGCAGCAGCTGCAACCGCTGCTCGATCATTTCCATGCACACAGCATCGGTTTCGATGCGATCGTTGAGTTGTTCCGCGAACTGCCCGGCGGCCCTGCCGACGGCAGCGCGTTCAAGGGCGAAACCGCCGACGCCGCGCGCATCCAGCGCCAGCTCGCGTGGGCACGCGACAGCGGCGCGCAACACGTGCTGGTCTATGCGCTGGAGCCGTGGCTGACCCAGGATACGCCGCAGGCCGCAGCGTTGCGGCGACGCTGGGGCCTGCCTCAGTAATAGAGGATGGCGGTGGCGAACAGGCCCTTGGCGCGTTGCGTATCGCCACCGCCGATGGCGATGCGGTACTGCACGGTCAGATCCAGGTAGGAACGTGGAGCGTTGTAGTGGTCCTCGCGGAACCAGTAGCGCACGCCTACGCCCGGGCCCGCGCCAAGTGACCAGCTGCGCTGCGTATCGTTGAGCGCGAACGACTGCGCCGGGAACGGCGAGTAACGGATGTCGCGCACACGCGAGCGCTGATCCAGCCAGTCCGCTCCCACCACCACGTACGGCGTGACCACCCAGTGGGTCTGCCCTGCACCGAAGCGGAAGCTTCGCCCGGCGCGCAGTTCACCGGCAGCGAACCACTGTTCGCGATGCAGGCGGCCATTGGCCTCGCCAAGGCGCCGCACCGGCGTGCCGTTGGCATCAAGCGCGTCGAGGGTGAAGGTGGCACCGTTGTCGTCCCAGGTATATCCCCCCTGCGCGTAGCCACTGACCATCCACCACTGATTCACATCGGTGCGTAGATCGGTGCCGTGGTAGTAGCCGTAGGTGAGGTAGGACATCCATCCACCGGAGCCACTGGCCAACCGGTATCGCGCCAGCGTACTGGCTTCCAGTGGTGGGTTCAGCGCCAGCTGCAGGCGGCATTGCACGGCCGCCGATGCGGGGTAGACCTCGCCCTGGCGGGTGGCACTGCCGAGGAACTGGCGGCGCTCGATGCCGGCACTCAGGCCAGTCTGGCCGAACGCATAGCGCATGCCGAAGGACGCGATGGTGGACGGCCAGCCGGTGGTCGAACGCGAATGACTGAGGCGCTCGGCGCGTGCGCGTGCATCCGGTGTCGATTCACCCGTGCAGGGATCCACCGCACGGATGGATTCGTAGGTGCCGCCTTCGTCATACAGCGTGTTGAGCAGCCGCGCGTAGAGCTCCAGCGTGCCGTGCCGGTCGTTGAAGGCCGGGGGCCGCCAGAACGCCTCCAGCGTACTGAACACCGAATCGCCCGGTGTGCTGATCGCCGCACCGCCGACATTGGTTGCGGCTTGGCGTGCGCCTCGGAAACCGGCCGAGGCAATCACGCCCCACTCGCGCGAATAGTTGGCGATGGCATTGCGCACGTTGTAGCGCTGAAGCTCATCCAGTGTCAGCTCGCCGGCATCGGCGCGATCAATGGCACTGCGCAGCAGCGTCACCGCCTGTGGATGGTCGCCGTTGGCGGCACTGGCGTAGGCCTGGTCGAGCACCACGGTCTTTGGCGCCTTGCCGGTGGCCTCTGCGGCGCGGAAGTCTGCCAGCGCCTGTGCCGGGTCACCCGCCTTCTGGTTGAGATAGCCACGCTGCATCAGCGAACCCGCGTCATCAGAATGCTGTGCCAGCGCCGCACCGAGGCGCTGCCGTGCTTCGTCCTGCTGGCCGCGGTTGCCCGCTGCCAGGGTAGTGGTCAGCAAGCCCTGCAGGTTCTCGTCCTCCGGCGCGAGTTGCGCGGCCTGCCGCGCCTCAACGATGGCGTCAGCGTAGTCCCGGCGTGCGTAAGCCGCGTAGGCACGCTGCGCGGCACCGCCATCACCCTGCAGGTCGGCCGGCATCAGCTCGCACGCGTTGCCGGTGTCACTCACCTGGCAGTGCTGGAACGGAGCCGGGTAGCTCTGCGCACTCATTCGGGGAGGCTCGCCGCTGGTGCGGATCGCCTTGGCGCGTTGCTCGATGCCCTGCTGCAGCAGCTGCCGTGTCCGTGCATCGCCTTCACCTGCGGGACCTGCTGCCTGCAGCGGTGCCAGCAGTGCAGCCGCACGCTCCCGATCGCCTGCAGCCAGCGCCGCATCCACCGCCAGCAGGCGCACGTTGCGCTGCTGCTGGGCTGATTGCCCGGGCGTGGCGAGTGCGGTGTCGAAGTCCTCATTGGCGAGCACCGAATTGCCCTGGCGCTGGCGCAGATAGCCCCGCATCACCTGCGCATTGAGGTCCTTGGCGTCGGTCTGCAGTGCCAGGTCCGCGCTACGTTCAGCCTCGGACAGCTGCTCACCCTGCAGCTGCGCGGTGATCAACAGCAGCCGGTAGGAAGCCATATCCGGCGCCAGTTCCACTGCCGCGCGCGCCTGTGCAATGGCGGCGGCATCGTTACGTGCGGACAGTGATCGGTAGGCCTGCTGAGCCTGCAGCAGTGCGCGCTGGCGGTCCAGCGCCGCACGCCTTTCGCGCAGCTCCTCGACGTTGGGCGCGCCCAGCCGCAGCGCGGTGCTGATCGCGGCGTCGGCCTGCTCGGGTTGCTGCTGGGCCTCCAGTGCGGCTACCCACAACAGCGCCCACGCCCCCTGCCCCGGCTGCTGGCGGAACGCCTGTTCGGCCTTGCTGGCCGCCACGCCCATCTGCTTGGCGTCATAGGCCGCGTAGGCCTCGGTGGCCAGCGAGTAGGCCCGCTGCTTGGCGCGGTCTGCGGCGCTGCCGACCGGACGCGATGGGGATGCGGTGCGCACGCCCTTGCCGTCCGTGGACGCGCTACGTGCAGCGGTAGCCGCCGCCAGCGCAGGCAAGGCAGGATCCTTCAACCCCACGTCCAGCGCACGGCGCGCCTGCTGCTGCGCTTCTGCGCCACGACCGAGCTTCTGCAGCGCATAGATCTGCAGCAGGCGCAGCCGCACCACGTCCGGGCGCAGCCGGATCGCTTCACTGGACTGCCGGTAGGCGGTGGGGTAATCGCCACGTTCATAGGCGGCAAAGGCCTGCTCGGCGATGCGGTAGGCCGCACCGGACAATGGCAGCGGCGCATCGGCCTGTGCCAGCACCGGGGTGGTGGCCGTGGCCAATGCCACGGCAATGACGGTGGAGAGCAGCGTGGTCTTCATGCCGGCAAGGCCCCGGGAGGCGGCGACTGCAGCGTGGCCGCGCGCCGGCGTTGTTCCTGCATGGCCTGGGCCACGGCCTCTTCGCTGGTGATGCCCTGCTTCACCAGGTAGTCGCCGATGCGGCCGTCGCGCTGCGGCTTGTACGCGTCCAGTGCAATCTCAAAGCGCGCGTGGTCGATCAGGCGCATCTCCACCAGCAGGTCGCCCAGCAGCGGCACGTTGTTCAGGTGCCATTGCCGGTCGCCGCCGATCAGGCGCAGGCCAGCGTTGATTTCGCTTTCGCGGGCAATGCTCTGTTCGACGTGATCACTGCGGGTTTCCTGCTTCAGCAGTGCCAACGCTTCTTCGGGTAATGGGCTGGCTACTGCCAGCCGCAGTGTTCCCTCCTGGCGTGGAGGCAGCGGCAGCATGCGCCACTGCACGCAGGCATCGGCACTGACCGGGAACTGACAGGCCCGCAGGTAGTCCACATCGATCACCGCGCGCTGCAGGTCACCCTGGAAGGCGATCGCCTCGGCCAGCGTCTCATCATCCAACCAACCCTGGGTAAGCAGGATGCGGCCGAGCGGCTGCTGCCGACCGGCATGCTGCTGGTCCAGCGCCAGCTGCAGGCGTTCGGGTTCAACGGCCTGCCAGGTGCCCAGCAGTTCACCCAGCTGCTTGCGGGTCTGCACCAGCTGCGCCGCATCCGGGAAATCGTGCATGGTCTTGTCCCAGACCATGCGCTTGCCGAACAGCAGGTAGGCCAGGAACACCTTCCAGGCGCGGGCGGTGGCCATGAAATTGATCATGTTGCCGACCACCATGCGCGGGATCGACATCAGCGCATGCTCCCAGCCATACAGCCGGTTGACGAAGTAGAAACGCTGCACGACGCGGGTCACCAATGCAGCCGTGGTCAGCAGCGCCACGTTCATCTGCCAGGTACCGGCCTGGAACACACTGGGAAACTGCATCGTCCATACCCCGGCCATCTTCAGCAGCCAGAACAGCAGCAGCTGCAGGAAGATGACGTAGGCGATGATGCTGACGAACGAAGTGATGATGCCCTTGCGGTCGCGCGCCAGCAGGTACTTGGTGGCCAGCGAGCCGCGCCAGCCCAGCGACTCCCAGCTCTGCAGGCCGATGCCCAGCACCCAGCGTGCCTTCTGCCGGTAGGAAGCGCGGAAGTTGTCGGGGAAGTATTCGCGCACGCACAGGGCCATCTGCTGGGTGCGTTCGCGCACCGGACCCCAGCCGAACCACGAGGGACGGCGCACGCGGAACTGCACCGGGAAGCGCGCGAAGATCGACTGCATGCCCATCGCCGCCAGTCGTGCACCGACGTCGTAGTCCTCGGTGAGGCTGTCGGTGTTGAAGGGCTGGTTGTCGGTCTGCGCACTCAATGCCAGCAGCGCGCGCCGCGAGAAGCAAGTACCGACGCCCGCGGAGGGCACCATGCCGGACACGCTCTCGCGCACCACCAGATCCTTGGCGTGCCATTCGGCGAATTCGTCCATGTAGACGCCCGCCACCAGCTCATACCATTCGCGATCCAGCGAGGTCACCGGCAGCTGGATCATGTCCTTGCGCGGCAGCAGGTAGTTGTAGAAGCGTAGTTCCATCGGGTGCAGCACGTCTTCGCTGTCGTGCAGGATCACGCCGGCGAACTCGATGTCGTGGCGCTTCTCGTAATCGAAGATGGCCAGGATCAGCCAGTTCAGGCAGTCGGCCTTGCTGGTCGGCCCGTCATGCGGCACTTCCACGCGGCGCAGGCGCTTGTAGCGGCGGCGCATGCGCTCGACTTCATCGATGGTCTGCTGGTCGTTGGGATAGGTGCCGACGAACACCACGTACTCGCGGTAGTCGAGTACGTTGATCATGTTCTCCACCATCTGCGCGATGACGTCGTACTCCATCCACGCCGGCACCATGATCGCCAGCGGCTGTTGCGGCCGCTGCAGCAGGTCTTCCTGGGTCAGCGGTTTATACGCTTCGCGACGCTTGATGGTGAGCGCGCGCCAGCTCTCGCGCACCCAGTACCAGACATCGATGAACAGGTCATCGAGGCTGGAGATCAGGATCAGCACGGCCACCGCCGCCGCCGTGGTTTCCAGGGCGGCGTAGTAGTTTGCCAGCTGGATGTTCCAGAACAGACCGTCCACGGTGGATCAGTGCCCTGTGTTGGCGGACTTGCGGCGGCGCACCTGGGTGACGCGGGCGGCCAGCAGCGCGAACACGATCACGCCGACCAGCAGCAGCAACCAGACCATGTGCCGTTCCCACTTCGATTGCGGATTGCCGTCCTGCGCGACACGCGTGCCATAGGGATCCTGGCGGTCGAATTCGCGCACGGCATCACTGCCGTCGAGCACGGCGAGATCACCGCGCAGCAGCCGGAACGGTGCGCCGAACGGCGGTGCCTGTGCGCCAAGGTCGCTGTACAGCACGCCGAGCTGGCCGCCGGAGGTGCCGACCTGCACCACCGCTGCGCGGTCCAGGCCGCTGACATCCAGCAGCGGCTGCGGCTTCCCGCCGATCAGCAGGTGCCCGTCCTTCAGGCCGGCCACATCGACACCGGCCGGTGCCACGCCGAAGGCCAGCCATGGCGCACCCGGGCTGACCACCGCACCGGCATCGACCACCTTCAGTTCCGATGCCTCCGGCGACGCACCCACTGCACTGGCCACAGCGATGACCTTGGCCAGCGATGACGGTGCATCCTGCAGCCACGTGGCGGGCACGAACACCTGGTTGCCGCGTGACAGCTGGCTGCTGGCACCGACGAAATCGCTGCCGAGCGAACGCTTGGCCAGGGTCAGGTGGCTGCTGGGCAGGATCGAGACTGGATAAGCGGTGGCCGGATCGTGGCAATAGGGGCGTGCCGGCTGGCGCAGGAAGCTGACGCGGATCTCGTTGCGCGCCGACAGCGCATAGGCCGGCACCTTGGCCACCAGCCGCTGCGGCTGGCCATTGGCCGACAGCACCTTGCCGCCCAGCAGGTAGTCATTGAAGTAGATCGTGGCTACCGCGCCCTGTCCGGCTGCGTTCGGCGCCGCCGAGACATCGATCACCACTTCCTCGGGCAGGCGGCCATCGGCCGACAGCGCGCCGAGGTCGAAGCTGGCACTGCGATCGGCGCGGGTGACCACGTCCATCGTGCCGGCGATGTTGCCGAGCCGGCTCAGCAGCACCTGGTCGCCGTCGAGCTTCGGCGTGCCGGCCGCGGTGACCTGCAGGCTGCGGCCCAGCGCATAGCTGCGCCAGTGTTCCGCAAACAATCCGGCGACCTTGCCCGCCGCCGCCGGGTCGACCACCAGCGTCGGACGGCCGGCAATGGCGACCACGCTGACCGAGGCGTTGGCCGCGGGCTTTTCCAGGCCGTCCATGCCGGTACGGCGCCACGCGGCGAACGCCGTGCCGGCATCAGCGCCAGCGCCGCCGACCTGTGCAGCGAGTGCGTCCAGCGCCGCGCGTACTCCAGCCCGCAACGCGTTGCTGCCGATCATCACATCGGCGGCCAACGGCCCGCTGTCACGCAGCGACAGCAGCGCCCCCACTTCAGCCAGATCCTTCAGCACATGCGCACGTTCGCCCGACGCCAGCGCGGCATAGGCCGGCACGCCCTGCAGGCTGGCCGGGATGCTGATGCCAGTCAGGTCGACGCTGTCACCAACCTTAGGCAGTGCGACCACCTGCACCTGCTTGCCACCGGCCTGCAACGCGGTACCGATGCGCCAGGCGGCATCATAGACAGGCGCCTGCAGAGCCTTGCCATCCACCAGCAGGCGCACCCGTGGCGGCAGCGCGCCCCAGGCCTTGGACACGGTGTCCACGGCGCGGCCGTCGAAGCGATAGCTGAAACGCGAATCCGGCGACAGCCGCAGCACGTTGGCCGGTGCGCTCTGATCGGCGCACTGGTAATCGGAAACGATCGACCACCAGCCGACGCCGACCCGCACGAAACCGTTCTGGCGGGGTTCGCCATCGATGGCCAGCAGCTGGCTGGCATCACCCTGCGCATCGGTGATCGAACGCGCGGCGATCGGGTCTCCGTCGACCGACCACAAGCCCGAGGTGCGCCCGGCATGCCCGCGCACGTAGCGCCCGTCCAGCTGCAGCTGCGCATCACGGGTGGCGACGCCGGCCGGCACCGGCAGGTAAATCTCGCGCTGGCTTTCCTGCCCGCTCAACACCAATGGCTGGCGGAAGCCGAGTTCGCGCAGGCTCATCTGCCGGTTCACCGTACTGTCGCCGCTCCATTCGGCGAACTGGCCGGCAACGCTGTCTGCGGCATGGGCACTGGCGACCACACCCGAAAGGATGAACGCGGCAGCGGAAGCAAACAAAGGAGAGCGGCCGGTCTGGGTCATGGCATCACTTCATGGGGATGAGGGTGGATGGCCCCGCCGCTGCGGAGACCGGGCGAGAATTCGGGAAGGGGCGTGCCACGCAGGGCGGCGACGATGCGCGCGCTGGCGCGACCATCGCCATAGGGACTGGCATCGGGATCGAAGTGGGTCGGCTGCGGTGGCTGTGCCAACGCTGCGTTGACCGCCTCGACAATGCGCGAAGGCGTGGTGCCGACCAGCGTCACCACACCCGCCTCAACCGCCTCCGGACGCTCGGTGACATCGCGCATCACCAGAACGGGTTTGGCCAGCGCCGGCGCTTCTTCCTGCACGCCACCGGAATCGGTGAGGATCACGTCGGCGCGCTGCATCAGGCGCACGAAACGCAGGTAGTCCTGCGGCGGCACCAGGTGCACGTTGTCGAGATGGCCGAGGTGGGCGTTGACCGGACCCTGCACGTTCGGATTGAGGTGCACCGGGTACAGCACCTGCAGGTCCGGCCGCCGCGCCAGCTCGGCCAGTGCGCGGCAGATATCCTCGAAGCCCTGGCCGAAGCTCTCGCGGCGGTGGCCGGTGACCAGCAGCAGGCGCCGCCGCGGGTCGAGCATGTGGAAGGGCACGTCGGCCTGCGCGCGCAGGGCCGGGTCGGCATCCAACCGCTGTACGGTCTGCTGCAGGGCATCGATGACGGTGTTGCCGGTGACCAGGATCTGCCCGCCCAGATGCTCGCGGGCCAGATTGGCGCGCGAGCTGGCGGTGGGCGCATACAGCTGGTGGCCGACCACGTCGATCACCCGCCGGTTCATTTCCTCCGGCCATGGCCGGTTGATGTCACCGGTGCGCAGGCCGGCCTCGACGTGGCCGATCGGGATGCGGTGATGGAACGCGGCCAGCGCGGCGGTCATCGCCGTGGTGGTATCGCCATGCACCAGCACGCGGTCCGGGCGAACCTGGGTGTAGAGCGCGTCAAGCCGCTCGAACAGCCTGGCGCACAGTCCGTTGAGGGTCTGGTTGGGCACCATGACATCGAGGTCATGGTCGGCGGTGATCTCGAACAACGACATCACCTGGTCGAGCATCGCCCGGTGCTGGCCCGTGATGCAGACCACCGACTCGATATCGGCAGATTCTGCCAAGGCCCGCACCAGCGGCCCCATCTTGATCGCTTCCGGCCGTGTGCCGAACACGGACAGGACCTTCACCGCAGCGCTCCCGAAGGCTGGCGCGGGGGGATGCAGGCAGCTGTAGCCACGTCTGGATCCTTTCGGCGTTCCCGTCCAACACCCGCGGGCAGGAGACGGTCACCTCATGAGGAAACTCCAAATTCGCGACATACATCACATTCATGTGGTTGTACGTGCGTCGTGGCACCGATCTTCATCGTTGGAAGATCAAGACGCAGTCAACGCCACCTGCGGAACAGGTGACGTTGCGGTGGAACGCAGCGGTGGCGGCGGCCTGCGGGCGCCTTACTCGTACTGGATGGTGAAGGTCGCCTGGCCGTTTGCGACACCCGCACCGACGGTACCGGCCTGGGTCTGCACATAGCGGGCACGCAGCGGCAAGGTCATGGTGCTGGTACCGGTGGTGGTGGTACCGACGTTGACGGTCTGGCCGAAGCGCACTTCGCGCTCGGTGCTGCCATCGCGCTGGACCATCTGGATGCCGATGCGGGTGGCGCTGTTGGTGGCCGCGCTCAGCTTCAGCACGCCGGGCATGTTCGAGCTGTCCTGGTCGGCGTCCAGGCGGATGCCGATCTTGCTCTGGTAGGCAGCGACATTGCTGCCCTGGCAGTTCAGGCGGATCTCGAAATCACGATCGACCGCACGCGAACCAACGCCGGTGAAGGTGGTGTTGGGCACGCTGCCGAAATCAACGGCGATGTTACGGCTGCCGGCCTGCACTTCGCAGGTCGGGCTGACCACGGTGGTGCCCGAGCCCCTGAAGGTGGAGGTCAGCACCGGGCGGCTGGGGCCATCACCATCGAAGTAGTAGGTGGTGAAGCGACCGTTCGGTGCGATCACGCCCGAACCGGTCTGTGCGGCGGTCTTGATCAGCTGGATGCGGAACTGGCCGCCGATCAGCGAGATGGTGGAGTTGGCCGCGAAATTGATGGTATGTGGGTAATAGGCCTGGATCGCGCCGGAGTCGCGGAACAGGCGGATGCCCACGCCGGCCACGCCGGTCTCATAGACGTTGGCAAAGCCGGCCACCGGTCGCTTCTGCGGCGCGTTGACGTACTCGCCTGTCGAGTAGCCGCTATACCAGTAGTCGCAGCGGGCAACGTTGTTCTGCTGGTTGATCGGCACACTGATCTCTTTGATCACGCCACCCACCGGTGTACTGGGCAGGATCACGATCTGACCCATGTCCATCTGCACGTCCTGCGCAACGAAACCGTTGACCTGGATGCGGCAGGCCGCACTGGCCTGCTGCGCCAGCAGCATGCCCCCCAGCAGAGCCAACGCGGCCAATGCCTTGCGGCCACGGGAAGAAATCATCGGCATGCTGCCTCCAGCGGGATGAAGCCGGTCTTGGACGCATCGGCGCCCGCCGGTACCTGGTAATCAATGGTGCAGCGCTGGTCGGCACCTGCGCCCCACTCGACCTGCAACTGGCCCTGGTTCTTCTCGCTGCGCACGTACAGGCGGCCACCCTGGCTGACCATGCCCACTGGCTGGCCCTGCTCGTCCTTGACCTGTGCACCGAACGGCATGGTGCGGCCATCGGTGTTGCGCACCTGGATCAGCAGCGCGTTGCCCTTGCGGGTATCGAAGCGCAGGTAGCTGATGGCACCGGCGAACGGCGCGATCGACTGGCTGGTGCTTTCCAGCTCGACGTCGTGGGCCATGCCCTGCGGATCGAGGGTAACGGTGTTGAGGCGGTACGGCGACACGTACGGGACCACAGCGTAACCGCGGCCGTCGACGCGCAGGCCCGGGGCGTTGCTGACGATCGCATCGCGCGCGCCCGGTGCTTCGACCAGCACCATGGTGTCGCCACGCTGCGGGGTGAAGGTGAAGCCGCCCGGATGCACGACCACGCTGCCGTTGGCGCCGACCGAGGCCTGGCGGAAATCGCGCGAGTGGCTGTAGGTGGCGTTCAATGCGCTGTAGCGGCTGCGGTATTCGGCGCTGCCGACCGCGGTGGTGCCACCTTCGCGGGAGTCGGAAAGGGCCACGCCGTAGCTGAAGTTGTTGTCGATGCCGGTCGAACCGGTAATGCCGACACGGCTGTTGTCGTAGCCACCGCGCTCGCGCACGCCGACATCGGCGCTGAACGACACCGGGTGGCTGCCACGGCCCAGCGGCACGCTCATCGACAGCAGGTACTGGGTATCGGAACGGCCGAGCACGCCTTCTTCGGTGCGCAGTGCCGAGAAGCCGTAGTTCACGGAGCGCCAGGCGTTGTTGTAGCCCACCTGGTACTGCTTGGAAGTGCCCGGACGATCGTAGAAGTCACGCACCGAACCGGTCACGTACAGCGCACCGCCGCGACGGCCCAGCGGCTGGTTCAGCGTTACCTGGAACTGGCTGCGCTGACGACCGCGGGTGGTCGGGTCGATGCCGCGCTTGTCCGAATCACGGCCATACAGCGCGTCCTGCAGGCTGTAGAAGCCTTCAGTCGAATACCGGTAGGCGGCCAGGGTCAGGTTGGTCCCGGTCTCGCCGATCATGTTGCTGTAGCTCAAGCGCACGCTGGCACCGGTGTGGTTGCCGTAGTGGTCGAACGTCGTACGTGCATGGGTGACGTCGGCGGCGAACGCGCCGACCGGCGTGGACAGGCCGACGCCGTACAGCAGCGACAGGTAACCATCGCTCAGCGCCGTGCCGCCGTACAGGGTCAGCTGGTTGCCGATACCGCGCTGATAGGTGCCCTGCACAAGCCACGGCTCATCGGCCAGCAGCTTGTTGCGCACCTGGCCGGCGGTCAGCGCGTAACGCGACACGCCTTCGCGCAGCATCTGCGGCACCGAACCGAACGGCACCTTGAATTCGCGGCGGCGGCCATCGGCCTCGATCACGCTCACGTCCAGGTCGCCGCCATAGCCGGTCGGGTACAGATCGTCGATGACGAAGCTGCCCGGCGACACCGTCGAGGAGTAGATCAACTGCTCATTCTGGCGCACTTCGATGCGCGCGTTGGTTTCAGCAATACCACGCACGACCGGCGCGTAGCCGCGCAGCGAGTCGGGCAGCATGCGGTCGTCGCTGGCCAGGCTGGCACCGCGGTACCCGATCGAATCGAACAGTTCACCGGTGGTGTAGGCCTCACCGATGGTGAGCATGCCGCGCACCTGCGGGATGCCGCGCTGTGCGTAGGTGGCGATGCTCTGCCAATGGCGGCCGTCACCCTCGGACCAGGTCAGGTTCGAGTCGTGGCGGAACTGCCAGCCGCCCAGGTTCAGGCCGGCATTGAGGCCGAGGTAGGCACTGCGGTTGCGCTGGCCACCTTCGACGCGGCTGTCGCTGTTGATCGCATTGAAGCTGTAGCCGACGAAGCCGGCATTGATGCCGCGGTCCCACAGCGCCGGGTTGACGTAGCCGCGCGCCTCGCGGCGCAGGAACACCTGCGGAATGCTGAGATCGTAGCGCAGGTTGCCGCTGTCATAGATGCCGTAGGCGTTGCTCATGCGCTGCTGCACCGGCACGCAGCTGGTCTTGTCGGCCGGCACGGACGGGTCCTGCTGCAGCAGCACGGCCTCGCTGTCCACGCCCATTTCTTCCAGCATCGGCAGCGGCAGGCAGGCGTCGACGCGACCCTGCGCATCGGCCTTGAACTGCAGGTCGCGACGGCCCTGCCAGGCACCGTTGACGTAGACGTCGACGCGGTAGGTGCCGGCCACCATCGGGTTGCCGTTGCTGAAGGCCGCCAGGTCGACCTGCTTGGCCTGGCCGGACAGGAAGCTGGAGTTGAACTGGGCCGATTCCGGTGCACGCGCATTGGCCGCACCACTCTGCGCCATCAGCGCCTGTTCGCCGAGATTGGCCGGGGCAGCCAGCGCCCATCCTGGGCAGGCCACGCCAGCAACCAACAGGCAAAGCGCCTGATGGATCGACAATGTCAATCTGTTTCCGATCACACTGACATTCCTTCAATTCGCCGCACGGCGGCGGTGGCGGGATGCGCAGGCCATGGGCCGGCGCGGCGCGTTCAGCCCCCGGTGCTGCCGAGGCGGATGGTGTGTTCCACCCGGCCGCCGTAGTCGTTGATGGTGATGAAGCGGACCTGGTCGGTGCCCGCCGGTGCGGCGAACTCCAGGCTCTGCTTCGGCGCGACCATCGCGCCCTTGTCCTCGACGGCCTTTTCACTGCTGCCGGTCACGGCATGCACTTCAGCCAGCGTGACGTGGAAGGGGCTCGGGTTTTCCACCCGCAGGCGGTCGCCATTGCGGGTCCAGCGCAGTGCTGCCGGTGCGTCGTTGGCGACGCCCTTCAGGCCCTGCGGCCGGTAGAAAAGCTTCAGGCGCGAACGAAACGCGACCTGCAGGTAATTCTGTTCGCCACTGTTGTCGGCGTTGTCCGGCGACGGCGGCACATCCAGCACGTTGAGCCAGAACACCGACTCGCGGTCGGTCGGCAGCTGCGCGCCGGAGAAGATCAGGCGCAGCGCCTGGCTGCGGCCCGGCTCGACGCGCGCGATCGGCGGCGTCAGCACGAACGGTGCATCGCTGGTATCGGCGGTCTGGTTGGCGTCGCCGCTGTCGATCCAGGCCTGCACCAGCGCCGGCGATTCGCCCACGTTGTCGACCTGCACGGTGACTTCGCGCGCCTGCGCCGGATAGATCACTCGCGTGCCGTTGACCACCACGCCGGCCAGTGCGTTCTGGCAGAAGGGCAGCGTGAACGCTGCCAGCAGCAGCGCCCGGGGAAAGATTGCTTTCATCGGAAGTACTACGCTCGAGGTGTGTGGCCAGAGGCCGCGGAGCATTGGCCGGCGCGTACGCCGGCCAATGCGGGTACGGCTACGATCAGTTGTAGATGATCGTGTACTTGACGCTGCTGGTGACGTCGCCCGGGGTGGCGGCGGCAGTGGCGTAGTACTCAGCGTAGTAGCTCAGGTCGGCCGAACCGTCGGTGCCGACGGTGACCCACTGCGAGTTGGTCTGGGCCAGGCCAGCGCCGGCTGCCTTGATCGGCAGGACCTGGTTGTTGGAACCCAGCAGCTGCAGCTGCACGTTGGTGGCAGCGTTGGCCGAAGCCTGGTTCAGCAGGCGGCCGGTGTTGAAGTCAACGGTCGAACCCGGCTCGAAGTAGGTCGCGACGTTGCCGGCGCTGCACTTGGTCAGGTTGATCGCGAACGGGGTACGACCCGCAACGGCACCGGCATTGGCCAGGGTGTTCTTGGACACGGTCGGCAGGTTGACGGCGAAGTCCTTGCCGCCCGGGGTCGAGATGGTGCAGGTCTTGTCGGTCACCTTGCCGTTGAAGGTGATGGTGCCGTCGGCGGCGTTGGCGGCCAGCGGAGCGGCGGCCAGCATCAGAGCGGCGATGATATTGATCTTGTGCATTCGCTTTTACCTAACCCTACTGAAGAGATGAGAAGTAGAGGAGGAAGCAAGGAGCACTGCCGGGCTATCAAGACCCATCCTTGCGTCTCACCTGTGGCCGGACTCGGACATACCTTCCCCTGAATCCGTGACGCAAGTATAGGCACAACTGTGATGAAAGTCTCATTATTTTTCTGAACGACAATTTATTGACGCTCGAAATGTGACGTGGTAGGCGGAACGCCGGAATCGGGGGCATGAGGGATTTGACGGGCGCCATGATCGGCGGTGAGCGCCACCCGCTGACGCATTTGGCTACCTGCGGCGCCAACGCGAGAACAGGCTTTTTCAACGGGAAATCGCCTTATTTGATGCGCATCACTCTTTCTTGGTGATGGCCCTAGCAGATTCGGAAACGTCCTATTAAAGACGGATCGAACCTGTCGCTAACTAGGACACACCGAACCAGAGAACGTGTCATGAGGAACTCCATCCTGCTGTGTGTGGCCCTGATGTCCGTCAGTGCACTGGCCCAGGCCAGCAGCGGCAGCATCCGTTTCAGCGGTCGCATCGCTGAGCCGGGCTGCACGACGAACCTGTCCCAGGGCGAGTTGAGCCTGGCGGCCTGCCCGCCATCGGCCAAGGGCTCGACGGTGGCCGTGACGGCACTGGCCGATGGCCAGGCCGCAACGCTGCGCGATGGCAAGCGCCAGGGCCAGAAGCTGTCGGTGTCGGCCAGCGCGATGCGCGCCGGTGATATCGCCTTCTCCGAGCGCTACAGCGTGCAGGCCTCGAAGCAGCAGCCGCTGCAGGGCGCCTACCTGGTGGTGGTCGACTACCTGTAAGACCCGCAGGCCGGCATTACTCCGGCTGCGGCAGCTCGAAGACCTGGCGCAGGTAAGCCAGGTAACCAGGGTCGTCGCACATGCTCTTGCCCGGCGAATCGCTGAGCTTGGCCACCGGCTGGCCGTTGCAGCGGACCATCTTGATGACGATGTTGAGCGGCGTTGGCCCCAGATCATTGGTCAGGTGGGTGCCGACGCCGAAGGCGACCTGGCAGCGACCACGGAAGTAGTCGTACAGGCGCATCACCTTGACGATGTCGAGGCCATCGCTGAACACCAGCACCTTGCTGCGTGGATCGACACGGCGCTGCTGGAAATGCGCCAGCATGCGGTCACCCCAGTCGAACGGATCGCCAGAGTCGTGGCGCACGCCGTCGAACAACTTGCAGAAGTACATGTCGAAGTCGCGCAGGAACGCGTCCAGGCCGACCACATCGGACAGCGCGATGCCGAGGTCGCCGCGATATTCGCGTGCCCATGACTCCAGTGCCGCCACCTGCGAATCACGCAGGCGCGGGCCCAGCGCCTGGAACGCCTGCAGGTACTCATGGGCCATGGTGCCGTGCGGAGTCATGCCATACAGGCGCGCGAAGTGCACGTTGCTGGTGCCGACCAGCTGCGGCCCGAGTGCATCGCGCAGCAATGGCAGCAGGCGGGCATGCCAGTCACGCGAGTAGCGGCGGCGGCTGCCGTAGTCGGCGATACGGCACTGCTCGAAGCCGGGGGTATCACGCAGCAGCGCGGCCTTGGCCTGCAGGCGGCGCTCGCCTTCGGCGAAGTCGGCGGTGGTGGTGTTGCGGAACCAGACCTCGTTGATGATCGCCAGCAGCGGCACTTCAAACAGGATGGTGTGCAGCCACGGGCCGGTGATATCCAGCTCGATCTCGCCGGGCACGGTCTTCGACGCGCGCAGTTGGATGTACTTGCGGTCGAGGTGGAACAGGCCAAGGAAGTCGGCAAAGTCGGGCTTCACGAAGCGCAGGCCACGCATGTAGTCCAGCTCCACGTCACTGAAGCGCAGGCTGCACAGGTGGTCGATCTCTTCGTCGATCTGGTCGATGTAGCGGGCCAGTTCGATGCCGGGCGTGCGGCACTTGAACCGGTACTGCACCTGGGCGCCGGGATGCTGGTGGAGCACCGCCTGCATCATGGTGAACTTGTACAGGTCGGTGTCGAGCAGGGACTGGATGATAGGCATGGGGCGGATTATGCGCCCGACGGAGTGAACCGTGGGCGCGCCGGCCTTCTGTAGAGCCGAGCCCACGTTCGGCTGGATTGTTGCCTGAGCCGAGCGTGGGCTCGGCTCTACAACGACCTGCGCAGCAGGCGCGGCACCAGCATCAGCGCGTGCGCCCAGATCGCGCCCCACACCGCCACGCGTACCGGCAGCGAACGCTGCCTGGCCTCGAACTTCTGGAAATAGCGCCACAGGCCCTTGTGCTTGTGCCACTCGACGAAGAACGGACGTGAGCGGCTGGATACGCCGCGCACGTGGGTGACCTGCAGATCGTTGGCGATCGCCACCACTGCGCCGGCCTCGCGGGCACGACGGCACAGGTCCAGGTCTTCGGCATGCAGGCGGTAACCAGCGTCCCAGCCACCGATACGGTCGAACAGTGCGCGCGACATCATCAGCAAGGCACCGGACAACGCCGGTACCCGCTGCAGTGCCTGCTGCGGGTCACGGGGAACGGCCAGTTTCGAGCCTTTGCCCGGCGAGCGCAGCATCAACAGGAAATCCGGGTCGCGGCGGCGCACGGCCTCATCGGCGTGGCCATGCTCATCCAGCTGTTCGACACCGAGCAGGCAGTCACCGAGCGCGTCGGCGCGGCTGCGCAATCCGGCCAGCGTTTCCGGTTCGACCATCAGGTCCGGATTGATGAAGGCCAGCCACGGGCTGCCCGAATCGGCCACGCCCTGGTTGTTGGCGGCGGCGAAGCCGGGATTGTCCGGATTACCGATGAAGCGCACACGCGGGTCATGGCTGGCGTGTCGCTGCACGATCTCCAGCGTGCCATCCACCGAACCATTGTCGATCACCCGGATCTCGGCCACGTCCTGCGCTTGGCGCAGCCGTGAGAGGCAGGCATCGATGGTGCTGCCGCTCTGGTAGGTGACGACGATGGCGGCAATGGCAACATTCAAGCGTGAGGCTCCGGCGCGGATGACGGGACGAACAGGTCACCCTGCTCGGCCGGTATTATCGCCTGCTGCATGCGCTGCTGCAGATCGGCGCGCATCCCGTGCAACGGATCGTGCATCAGGAAATCGGCCAGCCGCGGCACCCAGGCCGGCCAGCGCGCGGCCAGCGCTTCAAGATCGCCATCGCGGCTGATGGCCTCCCCTGCGCGGCCGACGAAGGCTGTTTCGCACAGGACATTGCGCCAGCCCAGCCCGGCCATGCGCAGGCTCAGGTCGACCAGCGCCGCGTTCCACCCCGCATAACTCTCCACGTCCAGGCCACCGGCGCGGCGACGCGCGTTGCCGCGCACCAGTACCGCGTGGGTGACTGCCGAGGGCAGCTCCGGATGCAGCACTGGCAGCGTGGCACAGGCGTGTGCCAGCAGCGCCGGGTCCTCCGGCTCGGGATTGATTTCGCCCAATCGCGGCCACGCGGCGGTTTCGCCGGCATTGCACCACGGTGTTGCGGTGGCGATGGCGGCATCGCGGGCGAAGGCGTCCTGCAGCTGCTGCAGCCAGCCGGGTGCGGGCACGCTGTCCGGCGCCAGCACGGCCACGTCCAGGCCCTCGCAGGCGCGCAGCATCTCATCCAGATGGGCGACCTCGCCCAGCGGCCGCGCGCGGCGGGTGTATTCGGCCTGCAACGGCGTATGCGCCAACCAGTGCTCCACCACCGCCTGCGCACGCGGCCCGGTCTGCGCGTCATCGGCCAGCCAGACCGCGGTTCCCGGCGCGGTGCCGGCATCCAGCGCGGCCAGGCAGCGGTCGAGCGCAGCATCGTCCACGCACAGCGGCAACAACACGATCGCCCCCATCCCGCCTCCGTGGTTGTCGGTGGACACAGCCTAGCACTGGGAGGGTATCGGCCGGGTTGCACCCGGCGCCCGCTTCAGGCCGGAGCAACAGCAACAGCCGAAGCAAAGGCTGGGTTCCTGTGGGATGGCGGGGTGGGTTGGCAGGACCGTTGGCGCCATGGATGGCGCCATCGAGCCCCCAGGGACGGGTTTACGGCGTGTCCTGACAACCCACACCGCCCCGCCATCCCGCAGAAACCCGCTATTGCTGTTGCTGTTGCTGTTGCTCCAGCTCTGGCCTCTGCGGTTGCCGGGCGCAGCCCGGCCGTAAACCCCTTACTTCTTTGCGCGCGGCTGGTTCAGCGGTTCCATCGCGCGGAAGCGCTGGCTGTACTCGTCGGTCAGGTTGCGCGCTTCCTGGCTGTTGCGGACGATGCTCGGCGTCAGCAGCACGATCACTTCAGAACGACGGCTGGTGCGGGTCTTCTGCCCGAACAGCGCGCCCACCACCGGAATCCGGCTCAGGCCTGGAATGCCGCTGCTGCCATCGGTGGCCGTATCGGTGATCAGGCCGGCCAGCATGATGGTGTCACCGCTCTGCACCGCCGCTTCGGTCGACAGCTTCTTGGTGGAGATGCGCGGGTTGCAGTTGCGCTCGGTCGGGTTGCAGTTCTCCGGCACGTCGGAAGCGCTGCTCACTTCCTGCACGATGTCGAGGAACACCGTGCCGTCGCGGGTCACCCGCGGGCGTACCTTGAGGATCACGCCGGTGTCGATGTACTGCACCGAGCTGTAGCTGCTGGTGCCGATGCCGGTGTTCACCGTGGTGGTGTTGATCGGCACCTTGTCGCCCACGTTGAGCGTGGCTTCGGCGTTGTTGCGCACGAACACCGAAGGGGTCTGCAGCAGGCGTACATCGGTGACCTTGTCCAGCGCGCTCACCACCGCTGCGCCATTGTGGCCGGTGAACGCCCAACCAGCGCCTTCGGCACCGGTCACCGCGCCCGCGAAGGTGCTCCACGAACCGCCGGCGGCCGGCGGCAGCGTCAGCGCACCCAGCGCGCCGCCCAGTGCACGCCCGGCTACGGCGTTGTCGAAGAACCAGTTCACGCCGTACTTCAGGTCGCCGGTCAGTGCGACTTCGGCCACCTGCGCTTCGATGTGCACCTGCAGCGGCATCACGTCCAGCTTCTCGATCACCTCGCGGATCGAGCGCCAGGCCTGCGGGCTCGAACGGACCAGCAGGGTGTTGGTCTCTTCCACCGCCGACACGCCGACACGGTCGCCCTCCACTTCCAGGCTGACGCTGACGTTGCCGGCCTGGCGCTGCGGCAGGTTCATGCTGCCGTTGCCGGTACCACTGGAACCACTACCTGACGTCGAACCGAAGTTGCTGCTGTTGTTGCTGTCCATGCCACGATCACCATCGCTGCCCAACTGCGACGGAATCGCGCCGGGCGCCAATGAGCCGGAGCTGGAGCCGCCGCGGTTGCCGCTGCTGGCGAAGGCTTCACTGAGGCGTTCGGCGAGGTCGCGTGCCTTGATGTAGCGCAGCTCATAGGAGAACAGGCGGGCGCTGCCACCGGCGGTATCGATGCGATCCAGCCATTGCTGGATCTGGTCCAGGTAACGCACCTGCGGGGTGATCACCAGCACCGCGTTGGCGTTCTCAAGCGGCAGGAAGCGGAACATGCCGGCGCTGGGGGTCTTGCTCTCTTCACCGAACACCTTTTCCAGATCGGCTGCAACCTGCTCGGCCTTGCCCGACTGGATCGGGAACACGCCCACCGACATGCCCGACAACCAGTCGACGTCGAAGATCTCGACGGTGCGCATGTAGTTTTCCAGCTCGGCGCGGGTGCCACCAAGGGTGATCACGTTGCGGCCGCTGTCGACGTTGACGATGGCGTTGGGGCGCGCGTACGGCTCCAGCACCTTCTTCATTTCAGTTGCGGAGATGAACTGCAGCGGGATCACCCGGACCTCGAAACCGCGTGCGCTGGCCGCCGGCGCCGTACTTGGTGCGACAGTGCCGGCCAATGCCTGGTCGGCAGCCACGATGTTGTAGCGACCACCGCTGTACACCATGCGTGCGTTGTTCCAGCCCAGCACCATCTCCAGCAGGTTCAGCGCCTGTGCCGGCGACACCGGCTTCGGCGTGGCCAGGGTGACCGTGCCCTGCACGCCCGGTGCGATCACGTAGTTCTGCCCGAGCATGTCACCGAGGATGGCCTTGACCACCGCGTGCACCGATTCCCCCTCGAAGTTGAAGGTGGCCTCACCGGTACTGGCCCCGTGCAGTGCCGGCGCCGGCGCGCGCGCGGCTTCGCGGTTGATCATGGTGCCGGTGCCGCGGCGGATGACCGCCTGGGGCGCGCCCTGGCTGTCACGGGCGGCATCGGCAGCCACTTCCGCCGCCTGGCCGGCATCGGTCGTGGACGTCAGGTTGCCTTTGCGCTGCACGTGCGGCGCGGACACCGTGCTGCAGCCAACCAGCAGCGCGAGGGCAAAGGACCAGGGAAGGAAACGCAGGTTCATGCATTCACTCTATCGGTTGGTGCCATCGCCCGGGGGCGGCGACGGTTGTTGCTGCTGTTGTTGCTGCAGCTGGCGGCGGCGGGCCTGGATGCGTTCGCGGATGGCCTGCATCTGCGCTTCGCTGGGACCGTTGGTGTTGGCGGGAGGCGTAGTGGCCGCCGGTGTGGCCGCCGGTGCTGCGCTCCCACCTGGCGGCTGCTGTGCCGTTGCTGCAGCGGCAAGCGGTGGCGGCGGAGCACCTGCCGGGGGCGGCACAATGATTCCACCCGCCGGCGGTGCACCGTTGGCGCCGCGCAGCACGGTGGGCGGCTCACCGCCCTGACCGTTGAACACCGCCAGCTCCAGCACCTGGTTGCCACCGGGACCGATCACGGTAGCCTGGCGTGGCGCCAGCGCGACCAGCTGCCAGCCATCAACGGCCTCACCATTGAGGCGCAGGCGCAGCGAGCGGTTCTGTTCGGTAGTGAACGTGGCCATGCCGAAATCGCCAGTCAGCAGCACGCCGGTCAGGCGCAATGCGGCGCTGGCAGCGGGCTCGCTGCCACCAAGCAGATAGGGCTTTGGCTTGCGGTCCTCGGCGAACAACGGGCGCTCGCCGATCGCGCTGTAGCTGTCCGCACTGGCCATGCGTTCGGCGGCAAGCGACGGCAGGCCGGGCAGTGACGGCGCCGCATCGGCATTGCCATCGGCGCCCGGCAACTGGCTGCCGAGGCCGAAGCCGGTGGCCAGCCAGACTGCTGCCGCCCAGCCCGCCAGGGCCAGCAGGAAACCGGTGCGCAGGCTGATCTGCTCAAGTTTCATCGGCCACCTCCTGTCCCTCGGCCGGTGCATCCGGTACCGGTGCAGCCACCGGTGCCGATGCAGGCGGCTGCGGGGTGCCGGCCGGCCCGGTTGCGGGTGTTGGCGTGGCCCCTTCGGCCGCAGCGCCCGGCAGCAGATAGCCGGCCAGTTCGAAGGACACATCCAGGCCCAGCCCGGATTCGTTCGGCGATTGCTGGAAACGCTGTGCGATCAGGTTGAGGTTGTCGACGAACAGGCGCGGGCTGCCGGTTTCCAGGCTGTGCAGCACGGTGGCCAGTTCGGCCACGCCGCAACGCAGGCGTACCTGCATGGCGACGCGCACGAACTCGGCATCGCGACGGTTGTCGGTCAGCGGCGTACGGTTGCTGATGGTGCAGCTGCGGTTACCCGGGCTGGCCATCGCCACGGCATCCTGCAGCTTGCCACCCAGCGCGGCGGCGGCGGCTTCGGCGGTGGCTTCGCGCAGGAAGCCCGGCCGCTGCTGCAACGCTTCGCGGGTAGCGCGCAGGCGCTGTTCGATCTGCGGCTGCTGCTGCAGCTGCGCCTGTACACGCTGCTCGCGCTCGCGCAGGGCCGCGACATCGGCATCGATCTCACGCAGCGGCTGGGTGAACCAGGGGTGCACCAGCAACAGATAGGCCAGGCCGAGCACTGCCAGCAGCAGTGCCAGTGCCAGCCAGCGGTCACGGCGCGCGCTTGGCATCGGCATCGGCCGCCTCCCCTTCCGGAGCCGCAGCCGCCATCGGCTGCAGTTCAGCGGTCATGGTGAAACGGTCACGGCCACTGGCCGCACCGTCGGCCTGCAGCACGCCGGTCAGGTTGACCTTGCGCCACTGCGGCGCATCCTGCAGCAGCTGCACCAGCTGCGAGGCCTCGCGGCTGAGCCCGATCAGCTGCAGGTTGTTGTTCTCGATGGCCAGTTTTTCCAGGTAGGTGCCCTCCGGCAGGCGCCGGGTCAGTTCATTCCAGATTTCCACCGTGCCGGCGCGCTGGCTGCGCTGCTTTTCGAGGAACGCGGCACCGTCGATCAGCGCCTGCAGCTGCGCACGTTCGCTGGCCACGCCACGCGCATTGCGCGCGCTGCGTTCAACCTGGGCACGCAGTTCATCGGCGGCGGCGCGGCGGTTGTCGAGCAGCTGCAGGGCGGCCAGCACCAGCATCACCAGCGCGGCCAGGGCCAGCAGCAGGTTCCAGCGCCGCATCGGGTCCGGTCGCAGCTGGCGCTGCGCGGGCGGCAGCAGATTCACGTGCAGCGGATTGCCCTGCGCATCAATCGCGTCGACGGCGGCCAACGTATCGGCCCACTCGCCCACGCTGCCACGCCAGGCCTCCAGCTGGCGCAGCGGCCAGGCGATCAGTTCAACCTGCAACTGGCCTTCACCGGCGCTGCCCAGTTCACGCACGTCATAGCTGACCTGGCTGGATTCGAACGGTGTCTGCCGGTCGATCTCGAAGCCGACCACCGCGCGCAGGCGGTCGGCCGCCGCCGCCGGCAAGCGCAAATGGCGACGCAGCACTTCGCTGGCCGGCAACAGCCACACCCGCGGCAGGCTGCGCAGGCGCGGCTCCAGAACGCGGTCCAGTTCGGCCGGCGACAACGGCCACGGCAAGGTCGCCACCGCTTCGCGGCGTTCGCCGGCCTCACGCCAGACCTGCAGCTGGTCACCCTCGCGCAGCAGCAGCAGGCGCGCTTGTGCCCAACCCAGCGCCCACTGCCAACGTGCCGGCACCCACGCCAGCAGCGATTGCCGCCACCAGCGCAGGAAGCGGCCAGCGCCCGGGCCGATCCGGCCCTGAACCTGCCGCAGACTGTCCTGCCAAGCCGTCATCTTGCTGTCATTCCCTGCTCCCAGCGAAGCACTGTGTAGGACCGCCCGGGAACCCCGCCCGAGCCATTGCGAACCACTGCCTGCAACACCGACCGGCGTCCACTGCCGTCGATGACACGGGACTCGATACTATAGGTGCCACTGCTGCTGGCAAGCGTTGTCGCACCCGCAGCGGTATCGGCATCACGCTCCTGCTGGGCGCGCTGGGCCAGCACGGTGTCGGCATCCAGCCCCAATGCGGTCAGCACCGGTGCGCTGGCGAACTGCGGATCCGGGCGTGCCTGGCGGCTGTACAGGGTCAGGTGCGGCAGCATCTTCTGGTACAACGGCCCGGGCATGCCGAGCACCCGCTGCAGTTCGCCCAGGGTCTCGAAACGCTTGTTGCGCGGGCCATACGGCAACCCGGCCGCGGCATAGTCGGGCGCCTCGGCACCGCCACCGGGCTGCAGCAGACTGTCCTCGTCGCGCCAGTCGACGATGGCACCGGCCAGCTGCCGTGCGGCTCCTTCGTCTTCGCCCAGCGCCTTGAGGAAAGCGGTCAGCAGAGCCACATCGGCCAGATTCAGGTTGATCTTGCCGTTCTCGTCCAGCACCTTGATCTCGATGCTGGCGTCATCGAACGTCCAGCGATAGGTACGGCCATCGGCCCGCCACGGGGCCCGCTGCGGATCGGCGGACAGGCGCATCAGCGCGTATTCCAGGCCGGCCCGTGCACGCTCCTGGCCGCGCGCGTCGTCATCCAGCACCCGCTGCTGCAGGTGCTCGACCCGCGCGCTCAGTGCAAAGGCGCCGACCAGTGCAGTCATCAACGCGATCAGCCACAACACCAGCACCAGCGCGGCGCCACCCTGCCGGTTCATCGCGCACCTCCGCTGCCACCGGCACGCGGTGCGACCACCAGCACCGGCCAGGGCGCGCCCTTGGCCGGCACGATCTGTACCTCCACCAGCATCGGCAGGCGCCGCGTATCGTCCCAGCGCGGCAGCCAATCGGTCACCTGGCCGGTGCTGGCGTCAATGCCGCGATAGCGCAGTTGCACCGACTTCAGGCCGTCCACCAGCACTTCCGGTGGACGCGGCGGCGTTTCTGCGATGCGCTCGCCCTCCTGCAGCAGCACCAGGTCCAGCAGCAGGCGCTGCTGGCCACTGCGGCCGTCCACCTGCAACGCGTGCAGGTACGGTCCGCCGCGGCCGAGATAGCCGGGCAGGTCGGCGGCGAACAACATGCGCTGTTCTTCGCCCTGGAAGAAGATCGGCTCACGGGTGGGGTCGGGTACTTCCAGCGGTGTGCGCAGCGCGCCGGCCAGCTGACGCCGCAGCAGCGCCTGCACCGCGCGCATGCGTTCGCTCTCGGCAGCGATCTGCTCGCCGCGCTGGCTGACCGCCATCGCCGAGCGCACGCTGGCGAATGCCAGGGCCAGGCCGCCGGCCAGCAGCACCGTGGCCAGCATCACCTCGATCAGGGTGAAACCCGCAGCGCGCCGTTTCATCGCGCGCTCTCCAGATCCGGCGGCAACAGGCGCAGGCTGCGCCAGCGCAGCTGTTCGCGCTCGCTGTCACCCCAGCGCACCTGCAGCTGCAGCTCGGCCAGCCAGGGCGCACCCGGCGACTGTGACTGCACCACGCTACCTGCACGCGGCTCCACCCACGGCTGCACCTGCAGTTCCCAGTGATAGCGGCCCTGCTCCCAGTCGCCCTGCTGGCGGCCGACCTGCAGCGGCGTGGCGACTCCAGTCTCGGCCAGCAGCGACTGCGCATGCAGCACCGCGCGCGTGCGCAGCCCGGCCTCGCGTACCTGCTTCGCACCACCGGACAGGCTGCCCAGCAGCAGCGTCAGCGCCAACCCGAGCAGGGCGAAGGCGATGATCACTTCCAGCAGGGTGAAGCCACGCGCACGCCGCTTCATTGCGCCCGCCATGGGCCGGAGCGCACTTCGCCGGTCAGCCAGCCAACATCGATGCGCCACTCGGCACCGTCGCGCTGCAGGCGGATGCGGCCGCCACTGGAACCACCATCAGGATGGAACTCGATCACGCCCTGCCCCGGTGCGGTGGCCAGCTGCGCGGCGCCTTCGAACTGCACCTGCAGCTGCGCAGGCACTTCACCCTGGCGTTGATTGGCACCTTCCCAGCGGCGTCGCGCCGGTTCAATCACGAAGCGCTGCGGTTCACCCCGGGTGATCGCCTGCGCGCGTACCACCCGCAGCTGGTTGGCGATGTCCTTGCCGGCACTGCGCAGTTGCATGCCGGCAAAGCCACGTGACAGGCCGGCAGCAGTGATCAGGCCGATCGCTGCAATCAGCGCGATCACCAGCAGCATTTCCAGCAGCGACAGGCCCGCTGCGCGCCTGCCGTGCAGGCGCGGGCGAGGCAGCCGGCGCGGCAGGAAATACGTCATGCAGGATCAAGGCTGGTAGCGGATGTCGGCGTCGACGCTGCTGCCGCCGGCCTTGCCATCCTTGCCGAGGCTGATCAGCTCGTACGGCTGGCCTTCACCCGGCGCACGGTATTCCAGCGCGTGGCCCCACGGATCGTTCAGGTCAGCCGGCTTGGCATACGGACCCAGCCAGCCGCCGACGCCCGCCGGTGCGGTCACCAGATCGTTGAGCGAGCCAGGCAGCTTGCCGGTATCGATCTGGTAGTTGTCGACCTTGGACGCGACGGTCTGCACCTGCGCCTTGGCGATGTTGGCCTTGCCGCGATCGGCGCCGCCCAGCACGCGGCTCGCGACCAGGGTCAGCACCGCACCGATCAGCACGATGACGATGATGATTTCCAGCAGGCTCATGCCTGACTGGTTGCGCGCGGCGGTGAAGGAAAGGCGGATCGGTCGACGGGAAGCAATCATGGTCGGTCCTTTCAGTTACGAAGTGTCGGGGTTGCGTAGGAATCCATCGTCAACCGATGGCATTGGTCAGGTCGTACAGCGGCACCAGCACGGCCACGATCACCGCACCGACCACCGAGGCCAGCACCAGAGTGATCGCCGGCACCATCGCTGCCAGCAGGCGGTCGATGCGGCGGGCACTGTCCTGTTCGAAGGTATCGGCCGCCTTCAGCAGCATGGTATCGAGTGCGCCGGATTCCTCGCCCACCTGGATCATCTGCAGGGCCAGCCGCGGGAACCGCTTGCCGCGCGACAGCGCCAGCGACAGGCCGGCGCCGTTCTTCACTTCATCCGCGGCGGCCTCGACATCGGCGGCCAGCGCGCGGTTGCCCAGCACGTTGCGGGCGATGCCCAGCGCGCCCAGCAATGGCACGCCGTTGCGCAACAGGGTACCCAGCGTGCGTGCCAGCCGTGCGGTTTCCAGTTCGCCCAGCAGTCGGCCGATGCCGCGCCGCTGCAGCAGCCAGCCATCCAGCGCCAGGCGGAACACCGGTTGCCGCGCCTTGCGTTCGAAGAACAGCGCCAGCACGGCGGGCACCACCAGCAGCAGCACCCACCAGTCGCGCACGAACAGGCCCAACTGCAGCACCGCGTTGGTGAACCACGGCAGCGCCACGTCCAGGCTCTCGTACATCTGCGCGAACTGCGGCACCACATAGCCGAGCAGGAACAGCAGTGCACCGCCCACCACCACCAGCAGGATGGCCGGGTACACCAGCGCGTTGATCACCTTGCCCTGCAGCGCACGGCTGCGTTCAAGGTAGTCAGCCAGCCGCTGCAGGGTGTCGTGCAGGCTGCCACCCGCCTCGCCGGCGCGCACCATGTTCACGTACAAGCGCGAGAACAGCCCGTGCTGACGCTCCAGCGCAGTGGACAGCGGCGCACCACCGCGCACCACGTCGCGGATGTCGGTGATCGCACGCCGCGAACGTTCGTCTTCCGGCAGGCCGAGCAGGATCGACAGCGCGCGGTCGAGTGGCTGGCCGGCACCGAGCAGTGTCGCCAGCTGCTGGGTGAACTGCAGCAGTGCCGCGCCCTGCAGCGGGCGTTGGCGGAACAGGTTGCGCCAGGTGCTGCCGCCGATCGCCCCGCCGTCAGCCAGCTGCGTCTCCATCGGAAGGTGGCCCTGGTCCTGCAGGCGCGCGACCAGCTCGGCCTCGCTGGCCGCTTCCATCTGCCCGTCGAAGATCTCGCCGTGCGTGTTGAGCGCCTTGTAGCGGTAGTTCGGCATGTCAGCCCCTGCGTCCTGCGCGCATCAGCTTTCCTCGGTCACGCGCAGCACTTCCTCGATGGTCGTCTGCCCGCTCAGCGCCTTGGACAGGCCATCCTCGTACATGGTGCGCATGCCGGCCTCGCGGGCGATGCGCTCGATCTCGCCCATGCCATCACGGCGCATCACCGCACGCCGCAGCGCGTCGTTCATCACCAGGAATTCCATGATGGTGGTACGTCCCAGGTAGCCGGTCGGTGCCAGCGCCGAGGGCTTCGGGCGGTACAGGTGGATCGGCCCCTGCGGCTGCAGGCGGCGCAGTTCGAAGCGTTCGATCTCCTCCGGCGAGGCTTCGTAGCGTTCGGCGTGGGTCGGTTCCAGCCGGCGCACCAAGCGCTGGGCGAGGATGCCGTTGATGGTGGAGGTGAGCAGATAGTCTTCCACGCCCATGTCGAGCAGGCGGGTGATGCCGCCGGCCGCATTGTTGGTATGCAGGGTGGACAGCACCAGGTGGCCGGTCAGCGCCGACTGGATCGCGATGCGCGCGGTTTCCAGGTCGCGCATTTCGCCGATCATGATGATGTCCGGGTCCTGCCGCACGATGCTGCGCAGGGCATTGGCGAAGTCCAGCCCGATCTGCGGCTTGGCCTGGATCTGGTTGATACCCTCGATCTGGTACTCGACCGGGTCTTCGACCGTGATGATCTTGACGTCGGCAGTGTTCAGCTGGCTCAGCGCGGTATAGAGCGTGGTGGTCTTGCCCGAACCGGTCGGGCCGGTCACCAGCAGGATGCCGTGCGGCTGTTCCAGCACCTTGCGGAACTGCGGCAGGAAGGCGTCGGTGAAGCCGAGGCGGTGGAAATCGAACACCACCGTTTCGCGGTCGAGCAGGCGCATCACCACGCTTTCGCCGTGCGCGGTCGGCACGGTACTGACGCGCAGGTCCAGTTCCTTGCCCTGCACGCGCAGCATGATGCGGCCATCCTGCGGCAGGCGGCGCTCGGCGATGTTGAGCCGGGCCATGATCTTGATGCGACTGATCACCGCCGCGGTGAGGTTGGCCGGCGGGCTTTCGCCCTCCACCAGCACGCCATCGACGCGGTAACGGACCTTCAACCGGCTTTCGAACGGTTCGACATGGATGTCCGAGGCGCGCAGCTCCACCGCGCGCTGTATCACCAGGTTGACCAGGCGGATCACCGGCGCTTCCGAGGCAAGGTCGCGCAGGTGCTCGATGTCATCCACCGCACCGCCCTCGCCATCGGCGGTCTCGACAATCGCGCCCATCGCACTACGGCCCTGGCCGAACCAGCGCTCGACCAGATCATCGATCTCGGCGCGCATGCCCAGCACTGGCGTCACCGGTACGCCCAATGCCAGCTGCACGGCCTGCTGCGGATAGGGATCGTGGGCATCGGCCAGCCACAGCCGCACGCCCTGTTCATCAAGCGCCAACGGGCACACATGGAACTGCTTGAGGAAGCGCAGCGACAGCGGCAGGCCCTCGGCCAGCCCCTGTGGCGGCGCCTCGGGCAGCTGCTTGCCTTCCAGCAGCGGCAGCCCCAGCACCTCGGCGCTGGCCTGCGCCTGGTCACGTTCGGAGACCAGCCCCAGCCGCACCAGCAGGCCGAGCAGGCTGCCACCGGCTTCGGCGTGCAGCGGCCGCGCCCGTGCCAGGTCGCCTTCCTTCAGCCGGCCACGCGCCAGCAACGCATCCAGGATGCGACCTTCGGCGGTGTCGGCAGCGGTTGCAGCAAGCGCGTTCACATGACTCTCCTGTCAATCGGTTCGACTTTAGCAGTTAAGCCATGATTTCCGCCGCCCCTCCGCCACCTTTCGTAAAAAGACGAAGCCCGTCACATGGGATGACGGGCTTCGGCCATTCAACTACGACAGTTCAAGCTTACTGCGTGGCGAGAATGCTCACCCCGCTGTAGGCCGCTTCACCCACCACCTTGATGTAGTAGGTGGTCGCCACCGGCTTGGTCACCCGCACTGTCTCGGAGGTGCCCGGACGGGTCGACTTGGCATCATTGTCGCTGGCACTGGGCTCACGGCCTTCAGCCACGTAGACCGAAACGTTGCCGGTGCCACCGTAGGTGATCACGCTGAACTGCTTGCCGGCAGCCGCTTCGAAGCTGTAGAGCCTGCTGCTGCCGGCTGCACCTGACAGGCCACCGATGGCCGCCTTGTTGGTCAGTGGCGTGGCCACCGGCCCGCAGTTCTCGGTGCATGGTTCTTCCAGTGCCTTGGCCAGCGCGGCCTTGGCATCGAGGATGCCGGTACCGATCGGGGTGGCCGCCGGAATGGCGACCGGGAACGGACGCGCGGTTTCCTTCAGCAGGGTCCGCATCGCCGCCGGGGTCAGCGGATCCTTGCCCTTGGCGATCAGCGCGCTCTGCACCAGTGCGGCAACGGCTGCCACATGCGGCGAGGCCATCGAGGTACCGCCCATGCCCATGTAGCCCGGCGTGCCCGATTCCGGCGTGGTCGCCGCATTGGAGCCGGTCTGCCAGATGTAGCCACCGGGATTGCCATCGACGCTGCCGCCACCGCCCGGGCCGGAAAGATCCACGCGGGTACCGTAGTTGGAGTAGTAGGTGATGCCGCCGGTGATGCGGGTGGCACCCACGGTCACCACGCCTTCGCAGCTGGCCGGCTGGTACTTGGACGCGTTGTCGGTTTCATTGCCGGCGGCCACCACCACCGTGGTACCGCGCGAGATGGCGCCGTTGATGGCGTCCTGGTAGGTGCTGGCACAGGCGCCACCGCCGCCCAGGCTCATGTTGATGATCTCGGCCGGATTGGTGTTGGCCGGGATGCCGGTCACCGTGCCACCCGATGCCCAGACCACCGCATCGGCGATGTCGGACAGGTAGCCGCCACACTTGCCCAGCACGCGCACCGGCAGCACCTTGGCCTTGTAGGCGACACCGGCCATGCCGACGCCGTTGTTGGTCTGCTCGGCCACGGTGCCAGCAACGTGCGTGCCGTGCCAGGAACTGTCCTCGGCCAGCGAGCCGTCATAGCACTCGTTGTCGTTCTCGACCCAATCACCGTAATCCTGCGCACCCGGCACGCGATCGTTGGTCGGGCGCCGCGAGGTCTCCGCATCGCTGATGAAGTCGTAACCCTCCAGCAGGTTGCCGACCAGGTCCGGATGCTGCGGCAGGATGCCGGTATCGATCACCGCCACCACGATGCCCTCGCCCTGCGAGACATCCCACGCCGCCGGTGCGTTGATGCCACCGACGGCGTTGTGCAGGTGCCACTGGTTCTGCTGGTAGAAGGGATCGTTCGGCACCAGCGCCGGCTGTACGTTGCCGGCACGCAGTTCGGTGCGGCGCAGCTTCACGTCGGCTTCGGCGTACTGCACCGACGGGTCGGCCTTCAGTTCCTTCAGCACGCGCTGCAGTTCGGCCGGGGCCAGGCGGCCCTGCACGCGGATCAGGTCCGCACCGGTAGCGAGCTTGCGTACCACCTGCGGGCCAAGGGTACTGGCACGTGAGGTACCGCCGGACAGGCTGGCCCGGGTCAGCGCCGACTGCACGGTGGACAGCTTCGCCGAGCGGTCGGTGGCGGCAGCAGCGCCGGCCCGGTACTTGACGATGATGCGCTCAGCACCCGGTTGGGCGGTGCTGGCCTGGCGCACCGGCTCACGGGTCGGCAGGCCGGCGGCGTGGACGGCACCGACGGCCGTCATCGACAGCACGGCGGCGGCAAGCACATTGATGCGAAGGTTCTGCTTCTTGATCACGTCGAAATTCCTCTTCTGGGTCATGGTTCGAACCAACACTGCGGCCATCATTCCTTGACGACTCCCGGCCGGCCCAGCCGGGATTGCCGTGACCTCCCCCCAGGCCCTCACTGCAGGTGCTGCGCCGGCGTGGGTGGCCGCCGGCGCGATGGAATGGCTTACCAGCCGAAACCGGCACCGACGCCGACCGAGCTGTCGTCACTGCTGAAGGCACCGCCGAGGGTGACCGTGGCGCGATCGCTGATCGCACGCTGGTAGCCCAGCGACAACGCCGATTCGCCGCCCTGGAAACCGATGCCGACGCCGACCCGGTTCTGGGTACGGATACCGGCAGCACTGGTGGCCATGTTGAGCATTGCAGCGCTCATCGCACCCTGGCGGTCGATGCGGCGATCCATGTGGCGCAGGCGTCCGTCGATCTCGCCCTTGAACACATCGAAGCTGTCGGTGACAGCCTGGACGCGGCTGTCGGTGTAGCTGTTGGCCGTGGCCATGCCACGATCAAGCTGGCCCTTGTTGACCGCATCGGTAGCCGTGGTACCGGCCGCAACGTTGGTGACCTGGCGTTCGTTGCCCTCGCTGCCCACCGACACCGTGTTGGCCCGATCGGCGACCGAGCCCTGTCCCAGCGCCACGGCATTGGCGGCACTGGCATTCGCCCCCTGGCCGATGGCAGTGGACGAGGCACCGCTGGCGACGGCGCCATCCCCCATGGCGACGGCATTGAGGCCGCTCGCCGGGGTGCCGACCGGAATGCCGGCACCTGCTGCGGCGGCCGTCGGCGTGCCCTGCACGCGTGCGGTGCTGGCCGCTGCCGCATCCGCCGTCACAGGGGCATCGGCGGTGCTGGCCAACGAAGTGTCATCCAGCGAGGCGCTCATCGCGCGCAGGCTGGACGCACCGGCACGCGTGCCACCGGCGCTGCGGCGGTCGATCTCGCTGACCTTGCGGTCGAGTGCGCCCAGTGCATCGCCGACGTTGCTGTAGGTAGCACCCTGGATCACATAGTTCGGCGCCACGAACACACCCTGCATGCCGACACTGGCACCACCGCCGAGGAAGCTGGCGGCATCGCTGAGCGACTGGAACAACTGGCCGCCGTTGATCGCCTGCCGGCTGCCTGCCGCAATGCTGCCGGCACCGACGTTGTCGATGGTGGTGCCCTGGAAGCCGGACAGGGTCAGGCGATCACGGCTGGCGTCGTCGTAGCCCACCGCGCTGGCCGCCGTGGTTTCAACGGTGGCGATGCGCGAATCGAAATCACCGACGCGGGTTTCCACTGCGCCCACGCGCTGGTTGGTGACGTTGAGCTGCGAACCGGTGATCGCATCGGTGCTGCCGGCGGCGATGCGGCCATCGGCCACATTGACGATGCGGCGCGTGGCCGGACCATCGGTGCCGTTGCCACCACCGACCGACACCACGTTGGCATCGAGCGCTCGCGAACCCGCGCCGAGCGCGACCGAGTTGGCACCCGTTGCACCGGCACTGGTACCCAGCGCCAATGCACCGTTGCCGATGGCCAGCGCATTGGCACCCAGCGCGTTGCTGCGTGCACCACTGGCGCTGGCTGCCGAACCGATGGCTGCGGCGTCGGTACCGCTGGCGCTGGCCGTGCCGTTGCCGGTGGCCTTGACGTAGCGCGCCGTGCCGTCTGCGGTGGCGGCAACGGCATCCAGCTGGCCACGGTTGACCGCATCGGTACGCTCGGTACCGGCGGCGACACGGGTGATCTGGCGATCGCTGCTGGCACTGCCAACCGACACGGTGTTGGCACGGTCGGCAACCGAACCAGCACCCAGCGCGACGCTGCCGGCAGCGCTGGCATTGGCGCTGACACCGACCGCTGTCGCATTGGCGCCGGTGGCCTTGCTGCCATAACCGACGGCGGTGCCAAGACGGCCGCTGGCATCGGCGTAGCTGCCAATGGCCGACGCGCCGTCAGCCGAAGCACTGGCGCGGAAACCATTGGCCTGCGACTGCGTGCCGCTGGCGGTGGCCTGCGCACCGCTGGCGGTGCTGTAGGCGCCCTTGGCCTGGGCGCCGGCACCGGTGGCGCTGGCACCCAGCTCACTGGCACTGGCGCCACTGCCGAGGGCGACGCTGTCGACACCGCTGGCCTGCGCCGTGTTGCCCAGTGCAGCGGCATTGTTGCCGGTAGCCAGCGCATCGAAGCCCACCGCGGTGGCATTGGCCGCCATCGCGTTGGCTCCGCTGCCCAGTGCGGTGGCGCCGTTGCCGATGGCGTTGGCCGCATTACCGGCAGCCAGTGCGTTGTCACCATCCACCAGTGCACCGGCCTCGCCATCGGCATTGCCGCTGGCCTGGAACTGGCGGCTGGTCTTGTCGGCGACACTGGCCACTGCATCCAGCTGGCCCTTGTTCACCGCATCGGTGGCTTCGCTGCCTGCTGCGACATGGGTCACCTGGCGCTCGCTACCGGTCTTGCCGACAGCCACGGTGTTGTCACGGTCAGCCTTGGAACCGGCGCCCAGCGCGACGCTGTTGCTGCCATTGGCGGTGGCGTTGGCACCCAGTGCGGTGGCGCTGCCGCCTGCCGCCCACGAGTTCCAGCCGATCGCCGTGGCGTAGTCTTCGGTGGCCCAGGCGCCTGCGCCGAATGCTGCCGCACCGGTACCACTGGCACGCGACGGGATCAGGCCGAAGAAGGTGCTGCCACCTATCGCCACGCTTTCTTCGCCACTGGCTTCGCTGGACTGACCCACGGCAACGGCGCCGGTACCGGCCGCAGCGGCACCGAAGCCGACTGCCGTGGTGTTGGCACCACTGGCTGCCGAGCCGTAGCCCAATGCCGTGCCGAGCCGACCGCTGGCTTCGGCATAGCCGCCGACGGCGGTGGTGCCATCGGCCGACGCGGCGCTGCGGAAGCCACTGGCCAATGCCTGGGTGCCGCTGGCATTGGCTTCGGCGCCGCTGGCGGTGCTGTACGCACCACTGGCCTGCGCACGCGCGCCGGTGGCACTGGCGCCCAGTTCACTGGCACTGGCGCCACTACCCAGCGCCAGGCTGTCTTCGCCGGTGGCCTGTGCCGTGCTGCCCAGAGCAGCCGCGTTGTTGCCGGTGGCCAGCGCATCGAAGCCTACCGCCGTGGCGTTGGCCGCGATCGCGTTGGCACCACTGCCGAGCGCGGTGGCACCGTTGCCGATGGCATTGGCGGCGTCACCTGCGGCCAGCGCATTGTCACCCTCGACCAGCGCCCCGGTTTCGCCATCGGCATTACCGCTGGCCTGGAACTGCTTGCTGGTCTTTTCCGCCGCAGCGGCCACCGCATCGAGCTGGTTCTTGTTGACCGCGTCGTTGCCCTGGGTGCCGTCGGCCACGTTGGTGATCTGGCGGGTGTTGCCACCGCCGCCCACCGATACGGTGTTGTCCCGGTCTGCAATCGAGTCCGCACCCAGTGCCACGCTGTTGGCACCACGCGATTCGGCGGCGTTGCCCAGTGCGGTGCTGTTGATGCCCCCCGACCAGGCACCACCACCCACCGCAGTGGAGTAGTTGCCCGAGGCCTCGGTGGCCAGCACGCCGAACAGCGAGCCGCCGACGGCGACACTGTTGGTGCCGGTGGCCAGGCTGCCCTGGCCGGTGGCGGTGCTGTAGGCGCCGGACGCTTCCGAGTCGCCACCCACTGCCACGCTGTTGGAACCGGACGCATTGGCGAAATTGCCGAACGCCGTGGCATTGAACGCCGATGCCTGTGCATAGCCACCGATGGCGGTGCTGTAGCCACCGGTGGCTTCGGCACCGATACCGAACGCCGCTGACGCCGTGCCGCTGGCCACGCTTTCGCTACCCACGGCGGTTGCCGCGTCACCGCTGGCATTGCTGAAGTAACCCACAGCTACGGCTTCTTCGCCAGAGGCTTCGGACAGCACGCCGGTAGCGGTACTGCCGGCACCGCTGGCGATGCTGGCCGCACCGAACGCTGCACTCTGCTCGCCGCTGGCCTCGCTTTCCGCACCGTGCGCGGTGGCGTACTCGCCGGTGGCCTGTGCGTTGGCGCCGACGGCGCTGGCATTGGCTGCGCTGGCAAGGGCATTGAAGCCCACCGCCTGCGCATTGTTGGCCAACGCATTGGCGCCGCTGCCCAGCGCAGTGGCGCCATTGCCGATGGCATTGGCCGCATCACCGGCGGCCAGTGCGTTGTCACCGTCCACGAGCGCACCGGCTACGTCATCGCCGTTGCCGCTGGCCTGGAAGAAGCGGCTGGTGGTTGTCGCCGTGGTCGCAACCGCATCCAGCTGCGCCTTGTTCACCGCATCGGTGGCCTGGGTGCCGGCGGCGACGTTGGTGACCTGGCGTTCGTTGCCGGCGCTGCCCACCGACACCGTGCGCGCGCGATTGGCGACCGAACCGGCGCCCAGCGCGACCGTGTTGCTGGCGCTGGCATTGCTGCCGGCACCGAGCGCGATGGCACTTTCACCACCGGCCACCGTATTGGTGCCGATGGCGATGCTGTTGATGCTGTTGCCCAGTGCCTGGAAGCCCAACGCCACGCTGTTGTCGCCATAGCCGAAGGCGCCGCGACCGACAGCGGTGGAGCTGGCACCGTTGGCCCAGCTGTTGTAACCGATGGACGTTGCGCCGCTGCCGCTGGCCCAGGCCGCGTTGCCGAACGCCGACGCGTTGGTGGCAGTCGCCCATGCACCCGAACCGAATGCCGCGGCGCCACTGGCGGTGGCCCAGCTGTATCCACCGACGGCGGTGCTGTCATCGCTGCTGGCGAACGCGCTGTCGCCGACTGCAACCGCATAGCTGCCGGTGGCGCGTGACTTGCCGCCTGCGGCGAAGCTGTTGTCACCACTGGCCTTGGCAGCATTGCCAAATGCGCTGCTGGCAGCCCCGGTGGCCTGTGCGCCGCTGCCGACTGCGGTGGCATCGGCAACGGCGGTGGTGCCGACCTGTTGTGCCTTGCCGTCGGCACCGATGATCGGCTGGTTGAATTCATCATAGGCCTGGCCGAGGCCACCGATGGCAACGCCACCATTGCCGGTGGCAGCACTGTTGCGGCCTACCGCCACACTGTCATCGCCGATGGCCGACGCGGCGGCGCCATGCGCAACGGCGCCGGCACCGATCGCATTGCTCGAGGAACCGACGGCGATGGCGCCCTCGCCATCAGCCAGTGCGCCGGCGTCATTGCCCGCCTCCGGCTGCGCCTGGAAGAAACGAGCGGTGGTGTCGGCGGTGCTGGCCACGGCATCCAGCTGCGCCTTGTTCACCGCATCAGTAGCTTCGCTGCCGGCGGCAACGCTGGTGATCTGCCGCTCGTTGCCGGCACTGCCCACCGCCACGCTGTTGGCGCGCACCGCTTCGGAATTCGCGCCGAGCGCGACGCTGTTGGCGCCGCGTGCGGTGGCGTAGTAGCCCACGGCAGTGCTCTGCGCGCCACTGGCCCAGGTCTGAGCGCCGAGGGCACTGGCGTTCTCGCCCGGTGCATAGGCGAAGTAGCCAACGGCAGTGGCTTCGGCACCGGAGGCCTCGCTCAGGCTGCCGTTGGCCACTGCGCGATCGCCACTGGCAATTGCGCCCGCGCCGACGGCGGTCGCGGCTTCGCCACTGGCCTGGGTCTGCACGAAGAAGCCCAGGCCGGGAATCAGATCGGCCGGGCCGCCGATGGCGACGCTGCTGGTGCCGGTGGCATTGCTCTGCGTACCCAACGCGGTGGAGTAATCACCGATGGCATTGGCCACCGCACCGAACGCCGACGCTTGTGCGCCGGCAGCATAGGCACCCACGCCGTAGGACGACGCGGCAAAACCGCTGGCTTCAGCGCTGGCACCGACGGCAGTGCCACCGACGCCGGCGCTGGTGGCGCCGGTTTCCACCGGTACGCCACCGCTGGTGATCAGCGGGTTGCCGTTGGCGTCCACCGCAGCACCGCCCACGGCAACACTGCCCGGGCCGTTGGCCTGTGCGTTGTTGCCGAACGCTGCACTGTTCTGGCCCGAGGCCAACGCGTTGTTGCCGACGGCGGTGGCGTTCTGCGCGACGGCGCCAGCACCAGCGCCAACTGCAGTAGCACCGTTGCCGATCGCGTTGGCAGCCTCGCCTGCAGCCAGTGCGTCGTCGCCCTCGGCCAGCGCACCGGCATCACTGTTGCTGCTGCCGGTGGCCTGGAAGCGCTTGGCGGTGGCATCGGCCACGGCGGCAACGCCCTTCAACTGGCCGACGTTGACCGCATCGTTATCTTCCGTACCGGCAGCCACGCTGGTGATCTGGCGGGTCAGGCCGTATTCGGCGGCACCGACGGACACGGTATCAACGCGGTCGGCCAGCGAGCCGGCACCGAGCGCCACGCTGCCGGTGGCCACCGCAGCGGAGTTCGAGCCCAGCGCCGTGCTGTATTCACCGACGGCGGTGCTGAATGCACCCACTGCAATCGACGCTTCGTTGGCGGCGGTAGCGCCGCGACCGAGCGCGGTGCTGCCCGGGCCCATCGCAACGGCACCGCCGCCGACGGCCGTCGCACCATCAGCGGTGGCTTCGGACAGTGCACCGAGTGCGGTAGCCGCGCCGTTTTCGCTGGCCGCGGTAGCGCTTGCGCCAACCGCGGTGTCGCCGAGACCGAATGCCGCGGCGCTCTGCCCGACCACGACGCTGGCATCGCCGAGCGCGAGTGCGCCCTGGCCGAAGGCGCTCGCGCCGATGCCAGCGGCGATGGCCTGCGTGCCGACTGCCGTGGTGGCGTTGGCCAGCGACTGTGCGCCGGCACCGGCCGCCAGAGCGCCCTGCCCGTCGATCTTCGCCGCGTCGCTGTCATCGCCAGCGCCGTCGGCCTTGAAATAACGGTTACCGTCTGCGGCGACGTCGGCCAGCGCGGCCTGCGTTGCACGCGCCTGCGCATCGAGCTGCGCCTTGTTCACCGCATCGGTGGCCTGGCTGCCTGCGGCAACATTGGTGATCTGCCGTTCCTTGCCGGTGTCACCGACGGACACGGTGTTTGCACGGGTGGCCTTGGAGCCGGCGCCGAGCGCCACGCTGTTGGCAGCACTGGCGCTGCTGTTGCTGCCGATCGCCACCGCGTTGCTGCCCTTGGCCGTAGCCGTGCCTTCGATCAGGCACTTTTCGAGCAGCTTGCCGCTGAATGCGACGCAGGTGGCGCTGCCGCCGATCTGCACCGACTGTGCCGCAGCGATAGCGCTCATGCCCAATCCCAATACCAGGCCCAGTGCCATCGCCAACCGTGCGGGCGCAGCCTGCGTTGCATCGCGGCGCTGGTCGACGACGCCGCCGCTGCTGCCGGAGGAGGCCAGTTCCGAGGCCACCACCAACTGACCCAATGCTTTGTTCCAGACCTTGCGATAAATCCGATTCATCGGTACGGCTCCTGATTGGACTGGTTTTGGGCAAAGCAACGCCACCGCTGGGCTTTCCGGCCCAACGTCCCCTGGGGGCGCTTATTCGCGTGATTTACTGCGGGGTATTGCCGAACGGCGCGCAGCGACAGAAAACCGAGCGCGTGCGCCAAGCGGTTACTGCGAAATGAATGATTCTGAAACGGGGTTCAAGTGTTAACGGCAACTTTGCAGATCGTCAAGACTTTGACACGGCAAATCCTATTGCCGTGAAGCACATCACTATTTCACCTGTTTATGAAATGATTTTGTTATGCATGCGTGACGATTCCTCGACGCATGAAAATGCATGTAACTAGCGGTCACAACTGGAGTTTCAATCGCGCAAAGAAAAACCCGCCGATCAACGGCGGGTTTTTCCATACGCGTTGGCATTGAGGCCTGCGCGATGCAGTGCGATCAGCCGCACCACACCCGCGCGTTGCGGAACATGCGCATCCACGGCGAATCGCCCTGCCACTCGGCCGGGGCCCAGCTCATGTTGAGCGCGCGCGGGGTGCGTTCCGGGTGCGGCATCATGATGGTGACACGGCCGTCGGTGCTGGTCAGGCCGGTGATACCGTCCGGCGAACCGTTCGGATTCAGCGGGTACTGGCTGGCGACGTTGCCATTGCCATCGATGTAGCGCAGCGAGACGCGCGCGGCGGCCTGGTCGACGGCGTTGTCGAACACCGCTTGGCCTTCACCATGCGCCACCGCCACCTGCAGGCGTGATCCGGCCATGCCACGCAGCAGGATCGACGGCGATTCCACCACCTCCAGCAGTGCAGTGCGGGCTTCGAACTGCTCGCTGGCGTTGCGACGGAACTGCGGCCAGTGCTCGGCACCGGGGATGATGCCCTTCAGCTGGCTCATCATCTGGCAGCCGTTGCACACACCCAGCGCGAAGCTGTCCTCGCGGGCGAAGAACGCAGCAAAGGCATCACGCAGCGCGCTGCGCTCCAGGATCGAGGTCGCCCAGCCACGGCCGGCACCCAGCACGTCGCCGTAGCTGAAGCCACCGCAGGCGACCAGGCCGGTGAAGTCCTGCAGCGCCACGCGGCCTTCGATGAGGTCGCTCATGTGCACGTCGAACGCGCGGAAGCCTGCACGTTCGAAGATATTCGCCATTTCGATCTGACCATTGACGCCCTGCTCGCGCAGCACGGCCACGCGCGGACGCGCACCGGTGCTGATGAACGGAGCGGCCACGTCTTCGTTGAGGTCGAAGCTGAGCTTCGGCTTCAGGCCCGGCGCCGTGAAGGCGCGGGCAATCTCGCGCTCGGCGTCGGCGTTGGCCGGGTTGTCACGGCGCTTCTGCATGGCATGGGTGACCGACCACCAGGCATCGAACAGCGCGTCCCAGCGCCATTCAGCCAGGTTCTCGCCGCCCAGCGACACGCGCACCACCGGTGCGGTGGTCGGCTTGGCGATGCGCTGCGCGCATTCGGTCAGGGCATGGCGCTCGACCAGGTCGGCGAAGGCAGCGCGGTCTTCGCGCGCGATCTGCACCACTGCACCCAGTTCTTCGTTGAACAGGCTGCGGAACGGATCATCGCCCCAGGCATCGAGGGTGATGTCCAGGCCCAGGCGCGAAGTGAAGGCCATTTCGCACAGTGCGGCGAAGGCACCACCGTCGCTGCGGTCGTGGTAAGCAAGCAGCAACCCGGACTGGCGCGCATCGCGGATCAGTTCGAAGAAGCCACGCAGGCGCTGCGGGTCATCCAGGTCCGGCGCGGCGCCGGCGAAGGCCGGCAGGTCGCCATGATCGGCATGCACCTGGGCAAGGATCGAACCACCGAGGCGCTGCTTGCCGGCGCCGAGGCCGATCAGCCACAGCTCGCTCTCGACTTCGCGATCGAGCAGCGGGGTCAACTGCTGGCGCACGTCGGCGACCGGCGCGAACGCGGTGATCACCAGCGACACCGGCGACACGCTCTTGTGCGCCTCACCCTGGTCGTGCCACTGCGCCTGCATCGACAGCGAGTCCTTGCCGACCGGGATGCTGATGTCCAGCTGCGGGCACAATTCCATGCCCACCGCCTTCACCGCGTCGTACAGCAGCGCATCTTCGCCCGGGTGGCCGGCAGCGGCCATCCAGTTCGCCGACAGCTTGATCTCGTCCAGCGCATCGACCGGCGCAGCGCACAGGTTGGTCAATGCTTCACCCACCGCCATGCGTGCCGACGCTGCGGCATCCAGCAGCGCCAGCGGGGTGCGCTCGCCGAGCGCCATGGCTTCACCGGCCACGCCGTTGAAGTCGGCCAGGGTGATCGCCACGTCGGCCACCGGCAACTGCCACGGGCCGACCATCTGCTCGCGCGCGGTCAGGCCACCAACGCTGCGGTCGCCGATGGTGACCAGGAAGTTCTTCGAGGCCACCGTCGGGTGCGAAAGCACGCGCAGACCGGCTTCCTGCAGGTCCAGGCCGCCGGTCTTCAGCGCCGGCCAGCGCGGTGCCGGCGGGTGCGCAGTGTCGCGGTGCATCTTCGGCGGCTTGCCGAACAGCACGTCCATCGGCAGGTCGATCGGCGCATCGGCCGGAATGTTGCCCGGAACAGCACCGTAGGCCACCACCAGGTGTTCTTCGGCGGTGGCCACGCCGACCGCGGCGAACGGGCAGCGCTCGCGGGCACACAGTGCGGCGAACTCGGCCAGGCGCTCCTGCGCGACACCGAGCACATAGCGTTCCTGCGACTCGTTGCACCACAACTGCATCGGCGACAGCGACGGGTCGTCGGTCGGTACCTTGCCCAGATCGATGATGCCGCCGACCTTGGAGTCGTGCAGCAGCTCGGGGATGGCATTGGACAGGCCACCGGCACCGACGTCATGGAAGAACTTGATCGGGTTGTCGGCACCCATCGCCACGCAGCGGTCGATGACCTCCTGGCAGCGGCGCTCCATTTCCGGGTTGTCGCGCTGCACGCTGGCGAAGTCCAGGTCCTCGGCGCTTTCACCGGAGGCCACCGAACTGGCGGCACCGCCGCCGAGGCCGATCAGCATCGCCGGGCCGCCGAGCACGATCACGGCATCGCCGTCCTGCAGCAGGATCTTGTCGACCTGCACGCGATCGATGGCGCCGAGGCCACCGGCCAGCATGATCGGCTTGTCGTAGGCACGCACCAGGTCGGCGCCTTCCGGCAGCTCGAAGCTGCGGAAGTAGCCGAGCAGGGCCGGGCGGCCGAACTCGTTGTTGAATGCAGCGCCGCCCAGCGGGCCGTCGGTCATGATTTCCAGCGCCGGCGCCATGCGCGGATTCAGCGCGCGCGGCGCCTCCCACGGCTGCGGCAGCTCGGGAATGCGCAGGTGCGAGACCGAGAAGCCGCTCAGGCCGGCCTTCGGCTTGCCACCGCGACCGGTCGCGCCTTCGTCGCGAATCTCGCCGCCGGCGCCGGTCGAGGCGCCCGGGAACGGAGCGATCGCGGTCGGATGGTTGTGCGTTTCCACCTTGATCTGGAACGCGCTGGGCACGCTCGGCTCGCTGCGGTACTCGCCGCTGGCCGGGTCCGGGCGATAGCGCGACGCCGGATGCCCTTCGATCACTGCGGCATTGTCGCTGTACGCGCTGAGCGTGTGCTGCGGGGTCTGCTGGTGGGTGTTCTTGATCATCCGGAACAGCGAGCGGTCCTGCTCCTGGCCGTCGATGGTCCAGCTGGCATTGAAGATCTTGTGGCGGCAGTGCTCGGAGTTGGCCTGCGCGAACATCATCAGTTCCACGTCCGACGGCGAACGACCCAGCGCGCTGAAGCGCTCGCGCAGGTAATCGATCTCGTCCTGCGCCATGGCCAGACCGAGGCGCTGGTTGGCGGCCTCCAGCTGGTCCACCGGCACGCGCTCCAGTTCGCCCCGGGCCGGAGTCGAGAACAGGGCCTGACCCTGCTCGACGTTCTCCAGCACCGACTGCGTCATCGGGTCGTGCAGCGCCTTGACCAGCGCCTGCTGGGTGGCGGCATCGGCCGGCCAGCCCTGCACATCGATGCGCAGGCCACGTTCGACCCGGCTGACCGGCTGCCCAGCACCGCGCACCAGTTCGGTGGCCTTGCTCGACCACGGCGACAGCGTGCCCAGGCGCGGCACCACGATGCGGCTGACCGCACCTTCGGCCACGGCCTCGGCCTGCGGCGCAGCTTCGAGGATGCGGCACAGGGTGGTGAGGTCGGGGGCGGCGCTGCCTTCGGGCTGCACGAAGTAGACGTGCCAGGCACCGCTGATGCGCAGGGAGGGAGCGATGGACTGCAGGCGGGATTCAAGACGTTCGCGGCGGAACGGCGACAGGGCGGGCGCGCCCTCGAGGACCATCATGTCCGGGGAACCGTAGTTGGGAAACGGGCCCGACATTGTACCGGAAGCGGCGGATGGGCTCTGGCCGGGCGGCGCCCGGCACCCGCAGAGGCGCCCAAGCCAAGGCCACAGCCAGAGCAAGGGCAAAAGCCACAGCAATAGCGGGTTTCCTGTGGGATGGCGGGGTGGGTCCGGTTGCGGGGGACGCCGTAAACCCATCCATGGGGGCTTGGTCGCGGCATCCATGCCGCTCACACCCCCGCAACCGGACCCACCCCGCCTTCAACAATTTCCCGCGATCTGCGGTAGATCCACACCATGCGTGGATGCTCCCCGGTAGTGCCGGCCGCTGGCCGGCAACCAGGGAGATGCCTGCAATCAAACGCCTGAGAGCGAAGCGATCGGCGTTTGATCTTGATTTTTTGTTCGACTTTCGTGGCTGACCGCGCAGGAATCTGTCAGGGGCCGGATGGGTGGGCTGCGCAGGGGCGTGAGCCGCATGGATGCGGCGATCGAGCTTACATGGACGTACTTGCAGCGTCCCCTGCGCAGCCCACCCATCCGGCCACCCCCCAGAAATCCGCTGTTCGCGGAAAGCCCCAGCCACGAGGGGGCTCCGCCGATGGCTACCGACCGCGCGCAGCGCCGCTCTCCGCCCGAATCCCCGAACCATGCACTCGCTCACGGATTGACCACGCGATTGATGACAACGTTGTCCCTACCTGGCGCCGGACTCTCTCCCCGGCCTCCCAGGTACCTCCGTCCGTCCCCCTCCGTCGCCTTCCCGGGCGATGTCCGGACCTGCGTTACGTGCGGCGCCATCCGGGCCCGCGCGCCAACCGATCGATCGGAGACACACCATGTACGACCCGCTTGTGCTGAGTGCCGATGTCCGCAGTGCCGAACGCTCCCTCCACCGCTGTCGCCCGCGCCGTCTGGCCTGGCTGCTGGCCCTTGCCGGGGCCGTTGCCCTGCCCGGCCTGGCGCAGGCCGCCAGCTGTGCCGGGGTGGCCCAGTGGGACCAGGCCAAGATCTACCGGGCCGGCGATACCCTGCAGAAGGGAGGCGTCCTCTATCGGGCGAACCAGGACATCTGGAACGCGCCGCCGGACCATCCTGCCGGTGCGCCCTACTACACCAACCTCGGTGCCTGTGATGGCAGCGGCAGCAACCAGCCGCCGGTGGTCAGCCTGACCTCGCCGGCCAATGGCGCCACCTTCAGCGCCGGCAGCACGGTCAACGTGACCGCCAATGCCAGCGATGCGGACGGAAGCGTCGCCAAGGTCGAATTCTTCCGCGATGGCAGCTCGCTGGGCGTGGCCACCAATGCGCCGTATGCGGCCAGCTGGGCCAATGCCAGCGCCGGCAGCCACACCCTTCGCGCAGTAGCCACCGACAACAACAACGCCACCGCCAGCACGGCGACCATCAGCATCACCGTCAACACCGCCAGTGGCGATACCACCGCGCCGAGCGTGCCGGGCGGGCTGGCGGTCGGCACCCGCACCGCCAACAGCATCGCGCTGAGCTGGAGCCCCTCCACCGACAACACCGGCGGCAGCGGCCTGGCCGGCTATGACGTGTACCGCAACGGCAGCCTGGTCGGCTCGCCGTCCAGTGCCAGCTATGTCGATGGCGGGCTGACCGCGTCGACCACCTACCGCTACCGCGTGCGCGCCCGCGACAACGCCGGCAATGCGTCGGCACAGGGCACCGAAATCAGCGCCACCACGCTGGCCGGCAATGGCGGCGGCACCGGCAAGCGGGTCATCGGTTACTTCACCCAGTGGGGCATCTACGGCCGCAACTACCGGGTCAAGAACATCGACAGCAGCGGTTCGGCCGCGCGCCTGACCCACATCAACTACGCCTTCGGCAACGTGCGCAACAACCGCTGCGAAGTGGGCATCACCCAACCGTCGGATCCGAACAGCGGTGCCGGTGGCGACGCCTTCGCCGATTACACCAAGGCCTTCAGCGCCGCCGAGAGTGTCAGTGGCAGCGCCGATACCTGGGACCAGCCGCTGCGCGGCAACTGGAACCAGCTCAAGCAGCTCAAGGCCAAGTACCCGGGCATGAAGGTGCTGATCTCGCTGGGTGGCTGGACCTGGTCGCGCGGCTTCTCCAGCGCGGCGCGCCCGGAAAACCGCCAGGCCTTCGTCGCCTCGTGCATCGACGCTTACATCAAGGGCAACCTGCCGGTGACCGACGGTGCCGGTGGCGCCGGTGCCGCGCTGGGCGTGTTCGACGGCATCGACATCGACTGGGAATACCCGGTGGCGTGTGGCATCGAATGTGGCAAGCCGGAAGACAACGCCAACTTCACCGCGCTGATGGCCGAATTCCGTCGCCAGCTCGATGCGGTGCGTCCGGGCCTGCTGCTGACGGTGGCGGTGGGTGCCGGCATCGACAAGATCCGCGTCACCGACCCTGCCGCCTACCACCCGTACCTGGACTACATCAACGTGATGACCTACGACTTCCACGGCGCGTGGGATGCGAAGACCAATCACCAGTCGGCGCTGTTCGATTCACCCAATGATCCTTCGACCGGCGACCAGAAGCTGTACAACAGCAACGACGCCATCGAGGCCTTCATCAGCCGTGGCGTGCCTGCAGCCAAGCTCAACCTGGGCATTGGTTACTACGGGCGTGGCTGGACCGGTGTGGCCAACGCCAACAACGGCCTGTACCAGACCGCGACCGGCGCCGCCCCGGGCACCTACGAGGCCGGCATCGAAGACTGGAAGGTACTGAAGAACCTGGCGTGGCCGGGCTACACCGACAACACCGCCGGTGCCACCTGGATCTACAACGGCAGCACGTTGTGGAGCTTCGATACCCCGGCCAACATCACCCGCAAGATGGGTTACGTGAAAACCCAGGGCCTGGGTGGCGCGTTCGTCTGGGAGTTCAGTGGTGACGATGCGCAGGGCACGCTGACCAAGGCGGTCAGTGACGGCCTGCAATAAGAAAAAAGCCGGGGGTGCGACACGCATCCCCGGCTTCGCTCGCATGATGCATCCCCGGGCATGGCCCGGCGGTTTCCTGATCAGCGCTTGGCCGACAGCTTTTCCAACGCGGCGCGCAGCTGCGCCGGCGGCAGGTAGCCGCCCAGCTGGGTACCGTCCGGGGCGAAGATCGCCGGGGTACCGTTCACGCCCAGCTGCTGGCCCAGTGCGTACTGCATCGCCACCGGGTTGGTGCAGTTCTTGGCCGGCACGCTGCCACCGCGCTTGGCGCTGGTCAGCGCCTGGCGACGATCGGCCGCACACCAGACCGAGATCATGTCGGTGTAGTCCTTGCTGCCCAGGCCCATGCGCGGGAACGCGAGGTACTCGACACTGATGCCGTTGCGGTTGAGCTCGGCGATGTCCTGGTGCAGCTTGCGGCAGTAGCCACACTCGATGTCGGTGAACACGCTGATGGTGTACTTGGCATTGGGCGCAGCGAACACGATGCGGTCGCCGTGGTTGGCCTTGGCCAGCAGGTCGCGGCGGTAGCCCAGCAGGCCCTCGCTGTTGGCCGGGCCCTTGGCGCGGGTGTCGTAGGGCTGCGACTGGAACAGGTAGCGACCGTCATCGGACACGTACAGCAGCTGGCCGGAGACCACTACTTCGCGGAAGCCGGGGAACGGCGCGGCGCCGATGTAATCCACTTCGAAACCTGGATTGAGCGCGGTCAGCGCGGCACGCACGGCCTGGTCGGCCGAGCCGTTGGCAGCCGGGCTGGCAGCCTTGGCCGCAGCAGCGGTAGCGGGTGCCTTGGCGGCCGGCGGGGCCGGCTGGGCGCAGGCAGTCAGGCTGAGCGCACCGAACACGGCGGCGATGGCAAATCGGAGCATGGAGCGGTCCGCAGCAGAAGAAGACCCCGGATTCTGACACAGCCACCTGTACCGGGCCGCGACATTGCGCACGGCCCGGGGCCCGGGTTCAGGCCCCCGCTCAGCCGCGCGGGTGATGGCGGGCGTGCAGTTTCTGCAGGTGTTCGCGCGCCACCAGCGTGTAGATCTGGGTGGTCGATAGCGAGCTGTGCCCCAGCAGCATCTGCAGCGCGCGCAGGTCGGCACCGCGGTTGAGCAGGTGGGTGGCGAAGCTGTGGCGCAGGCCATGCGGGCTGATCCGTGCCGGATCGATGCCCGCCACCTGCGCGTGGCGCTTGACCAGATGCCAGAACGCCTGGCGGGTCAGCGCATGCAGCGTGGGCTCTACAAACAATGGGGTCTGCCCATCGGCCAAGGCCTGCACCTTGCCCTTGCCGACCAGCAGCGGCCGCGACTGCTGCAGATAGCGCTCCAGCCAATGCTGCGACTCCTCGCCCAACGGCACCAGCCGTTCCTTGCTGCCTTTGCCGGTGACCCGCAACACCCCCTGCCGCAGGTTGACCGCCGTGGCCGGCAGCAGCACCAGCTCGCTCACACGCAGACCGGCCGCATACATCAGCTCCAGCATGGCGCGGTCGCGCAGGCCCAACGGGCTGTCGATGTCCGGCGCCGCCAGCAGTGCGTCGATCTGGCTTTCGGCCAACGCCTTGGGCAGCAGCCTCGGCAGCTTCGGCGGATCCAGCAGTGCACTGGGGTCCTCGCTGCGATCACCCCGGCGCAGACCATCAGCGAAGAACGCGCGCAGCGCCGACAGCAGGCGCGCGTTGCTGCGCGGCGACCAACCGTGCCGGGTACGCCACGCCAGGTAGTCGAACAACCCGGGACGTTCGATGCCGGCCAGGCCACCCTCGCGCCCATCGATCCAGCGTGCCAACCCTTCCAGGTCGCGCCGGTAGCTGTCGAGGGTGGCGCGGGCCAGGCCGTTCTCGGCCCAGATCGCATCGAGGAACCGCTGGATGCGTAGGCTGTCATCGGCCCGGAGCTCGGGCAGTTGCTGCACCAGCTGGCGGCGTTCGGCGGGGGTGGAAACAAGGGCCATGCGTGCAGGATACGAGGGCGACTGCGGATGCGGCCAGCATTGCGTATGCTCGGCGCATGTCCCGCCCTGCCACCGACACGGCCACTACGGCCGCCACCGAGATGCCCCGCCCGCGCGCACTGCTGCTGTGGCGCATGCTGGCAATGGTCTACGACACGTTGCCGGTGCTGGCCCTGTGGATGCTGGCCGGCACGCTGTTCACCCTCGCCTACACCCTCGACGGCCACACCCAGCGCGAGAACATCGCACCGTTCAGTGCCTGGCAGTGGCTGCTGTGGGCGGTGTGCTGGGCGATCACCGGGTGGTACGCCACCGCCAGCTGGCGCCGCGGCGGGCAGACACTGGGCATGCGGCCATGGCGGCTGAAGCTGGAATCAAGCGATGGCACGCCGCTGCGACGCCGGCAGCTGTGGCTGCGCTTCGCAGTGGGCACGCTGTCTCTGCTGCTGGGCGGCATCGGCTTCTGGTGGGCGTGGTTCGACCGCCAACGGCTGACCTGGCACGACCGTGCCAGCGGCACGCGGCTGGTGCGCATGCCGAAGCGGTGAATTGCCCCCCCTTCAATCCGATCCTGCACGGCGCTCGTGTAGAGCCGAGCCCATGCCCGGCTGGCATGCGGTGCGCGAAAAGCAGCCGAGCATAGGCTCGGCTCTACAGAAATCCGCGCGTTGGCCGTCCTGCCCGGCGCTACCGGAATCAGCCCGATTTGCGCCGGAACAGCAGTCCGGATATCGCCAGCATCACGATCGGTGGCAGCGCATAGGCAATGCGGTAATCGAACTTCAGCGCACCGGCCATGCGGCCGAAGAACAGCTGCAGCAACCAGAAGCCCAGCGCGAACAGGATGCCCAGGAACAGGCGCTTGCCCATGCCGCCGCTACGCAGCGAGCCGAATGCGAACGGCACCGCCGCCAGGCACAGCGCCAGCACGTTCATCGGGTAGAACCAACGGCTCCAGTACACATCCTCATAGTCGCGCGCATCCAGCCCATTGCGTTCGCGGTACTCGATGCTGGTACGGAGCTCGGCCACGCTGAGGTTGCGAGGCTTGGCGATACCGGTCGCCAGCGCGCCGGCATCCAGCTTGGAATTCCACGGCTCGCGCGCCACTTCCTCGCGCGTGGCCGAACGTTCGCCGAACGTATCCCGGCGCACACCGGTCAACACCCAGCCATCGTTGTCGTGCTCGGCGGTGGCCGCGTGGGTCAGCGAGGCGATCTGTCCGTCCTCGGCGATGCGGTACAGGCGCACGTCGCGCAGGATCAACCGCGTGCCCTTGTCACCCACCAGCTGCTCTTCGCCACCGGCGGCGCTGAGGAAGGTGTCGCCCTCCCGCGCCCACAGCCCGGAGTAGCGTGCAGTGGAAATGTCCTGGCCCCATTTGGCGCTGGACTTCAGCGCATCGGCACGATCCTGGCCCCAGGGTCCCAGCGTTTCGGCGCTGAGCACCATCATTGCGGTGAGCAGTGACAGCGCGATCGCCACCGACACGCTCAGGCGCTTGCGCGACAGCCCCAGCGCGCGCAGCGCGGTCAGTTCGGACGTGGCCGCCAGCTGGCCCAGGCCCATCAGCGCACCGATCACCGCGGCGGTCGGGAACATGGTGTAAGCGCGGCGCGGCACCGTATACAGCACCCATGCCGCGGCATGGCCCAGCGAATAACCGTTCTTGCCGATGTCCTTGAACTCGCCGGAGAACGCCATCACTACGTCCAGGCCGACCAGCACCGCCCAGGTCAACAGCACCGTGGTGAACACCGACTGGCCCAGGTACAGATCGAAACGCATCGGGCGCAGCCTCATGCGTGGGCTCCCTTCGGACGGCCCAGGCGGCCATCACGTGCATACATCCAGATCGCCAGCCCCAACAGCGGCAGGGTCAGCCACCACAGGCCGAGCGCGGCCGGGATCTTGCCAGTGGCAATCCAGCCGCTGCCGATGAACATCAGGTTGGTGCCAACCATGTAGGCCAGCAGGGCCAGCATCATCCGTCCGTAGCGCTGCTGGCGCGGAGAGCTGCGGCCCAGCGGCACGGTCAACAGGGCGAAGGCCAGTGCGATCAGCGGCGGGGCCAGCCGGCGATGCAGCTGCGCCTGTGCCTCGGGCCGGGCATCACCGAACAGCTTCGTGGTCGGCATCAGCTCCGGATCGTTCTCGGTACGGGTCTGCGCACCGTCGGGCAGGGCCACGTCGTTGCGCGCGAAGGTCGCCAGGCGGTAGTCCAGCCCACCCGCTACCGGGCCCTCCACCTGGTGCCCGTCATCCAGCTCCAGGAAGCGCTGGCGGGCGCCTTCAAAGAACATCCGGCCACCGGCGGCGGACACCACCTCGAGGCGGTCGTCCTTCTGCCGCTGCAGGAACACCCTGCCCAGCCGGGTGCCATCGGGCGAGATCGAGGACAGGTAGACCACGCCGCCATTGGGCAGCGGGGTGAAGCGGCCCGGCTCCAGGCCGGCCATCAGCACGCTGCGGTTGGCATCGATGATCATCTGCTCTGCCATCCGCCCGGCCCAGGGCCCCAGCCACAGCGAGCAGGCACCCACCAGGGCCACGACCGGCAGCACCAGCATCAGCAGCGGCCGCAGCAGGCGCTTGGGGCCCACGCCCACGGCGGTGATGACCGCCATTTCCGAGTCCCGGTACAGGCGGGCGACCGCCAGCAGCAGGCCCAGCATCAGCGCCAGCGGCAGGATCAGCGGCAGGTAGGCGATGAACTGCAGGCCCAGCTGCGAGAACAGCAGCTTGGCCGGCAGGCGCCCATCGGCGATGTTGCCGAGGATGTCCACCAGCACGCCGCCCACGCTGACCACCAGCAGGACGATCAGGGTAGCCAGGAAACTCTGGACGAAATCGCCCAGCAGGTATCGGTCGAGCTTCAACATGGGGCGGTGGTTTAAACTCTGGGGTTCGTTCGCGGTGCCGCCCAGTCTACTGTCTGGGCGTAAACGGTCCGCGATTGTACGGACTTGCCAATGGAATCTGCTCAATGGCTCTCGAATTCACCCTGAACCACCTCGCCGCGGCTTCGGCCGCCGTTGATTGCCTGGTCGTCGGCGCCTATGCCGACCATACCCTGACTGCGGCCGCTCAGGCACTGGATGCCGCCAGCGGTGGCCGCCTGGCCGCCCTGGCCCAGCGTGGCGACCTGTCCGGCAAGACCGGCGCGACCACCCTGCTGCACGACCTGCCGGGCGTGACCGCCCCGCGCGTGCTGGTGGTCGGCCTGGGCGAAGCGGCCCGTTTCGGCGTGCCGCAGTACCTGAAGGCGGTCGGCGATGCCGTACGCGCGCTGAAGGCCGGCGCTGTCCGCAGCGCACTGTTCACCCTGTCCGAAGTGGCAGTGAAGGACCGCGACGCGGCCTGGGCGATCCGCCAGGCGGTGATCGCCGCCGACCACGCCGCCTACCGCTACACCGCCACCCTGGGCAAGAAGAAGGCCGATGACGCCGGCCTGGCCCAGTTGGCGATCGCCGGTGACGATGCACTGGCGCTGGCCCAGGGCCAGGCCATTGCCGCCGGCGTCGAATTCGCCCGCGAGCTGGGCAACCTGCCGCCGAACTACTGCACCCCGGCCTACCTGGCCGAGGTCGGCGTGAAGTTCGCCGGCGAGCACGAGGGTGCCGAAGCCGAGATCCTCGACGAGCACCAGATGGAAGCGCTGGGCATGGGCTCGCTGCTGGCCGTGGCCCGTGGCTCGGCCAACCGCCCGCGCCTGGTCGTGCTGAAGTGGAACAATGGCGGCGACGCCAAGCCGTACGTGCTGGTCGGCAAGGGCATCACCTTCGATACCGGTGGCGTCAACCTGAAGACCCAGGGCGGCATCGAAGAGATGAAGTACGACATGTGCGGTGGCGCCAACGTCATCGGCACCTTCGTCGCCGCGGTCAAGGCCAAGCTGCCGTTGAATCTTGTGGTGGTGGTCCCGGCGGTGGAAAACGCCATCGACGGCAATGCCTACCGTCCGTCCGACGTCATCACCTCGATGTCGGGCAAGACCATCGAAGTGGGCAACACCGACGCCGAAGGCCGCCTGATCCTGTGCGACGCACTGACCTACGCGCAGCGCTTCGAACCGCAGGCGCTGGTCGATGTGGCCACCCTGACCGGCGCCTGCATGGTCGCCCTCGGCCACCAGACCGCCGGCCTGATGAGCAAGCACGACGACCTGGCCAATGAGCTGCTGGCCGCCGGCGAGCAGGTGTTCGACCGCGCCTGGCGCCTGCCGCTGTGGGACGAATACCAGCCGATGCTGGATTCCAGCTTCGCCGACGTCTACAACATCGGCGGTCGCTGGGCCGGTGCGATCACCGCCGGCTGCTTCCTGTCGCGCTTCGCCGAAGGCCAGCGCTGGGCCCACCTGGACATCGCCGGTGTGGCCAGCGATGAAGGCAAGCGTGGCATGGCCACCGGCCGCCCGGTCGGCCTGCTGAGCCAGTGGCTGCTGGACCAGGTCGCCCGCGCCTGATGCCGTACCCGACCCTGGCCGGCGCCCGCCGGCCAGGGCCTCGCCCGGCAGCGCCGGGCCCCTGCCTGACCCGGATCCTGCCATGCCCCGCGCCGACTTCTACCTGATCGCCAAGCCCCGCTTCCTGACCGAGCCGCTGCGCCTGGTCTGCGAGCTGGCGCGCAAGGCCAACGACGCTGGGCTGTTCACCCTGGTGCTGGCCCGCGACCAGGCCCAGGCCGAGGAGCTGGACGAACTGCTGTGGGCGTTCGACAACGATGCCTACATCCCGCACCAGATCGCCGGCGAAGACATGGACGAGGAAGAAGCCCTGGTGCTGATCGCCGTGCCCGGCACCGAAGCGCCGGCCCGCCCGCTGGTGATCAACCTGCGCGACGAACCCTGGCTGGGCCAGTGCGAGCGCGTGCTGGAAGTGGTCCCGGCCGACCCGGAAGCGCGCGAACCGCTGCGCGAGCGCTGGCGCCAGTACAAGGCCGCCGGTTACGACCTGAACAAGCACGACATGTAAGTCCAGCGAGGACCCCTTGATGCGCCTGCTGATCGCCCTGATTCTTCCCTGGCTGTCCTTTTTCACCATCGGCCGGCCGTTTGCCGGCATCGTCTGCCTGATCCTGCAGATCACCCTGATCGGCTGGCTGCCCGCCGCCATCTGGGCCGCCTACGCGGTCAGCCAGTACCACACCGACCAGAAGATCCGGCGCGCCCTCGGGCCGCGCTGATCTCCCTTCCGCCTTGATTACCGGTTGCCCCGCATGACCCAACTCGCCTCCAGCTACGACCCGAAGTCCTTCGAGACCGACCTCTACGAGGCCTGGGAGAAGGCCGGCCACTTCAAGCCGTCCGGCACGGGCGAGCCGTACACCATCCTGTTGCCGCCGCCGAACGTGACCGGCACCCTGCACATGGGCCATGCCTTCCAGCAGACCCTGATGGATGCGCTGGTGCGCTACCACCGCATGCGCGGCTACGACACGCTGTGGCAGGTGGGTACCGACCACGCCGGCATCGCCACCGAAATGGTGGTCAGCCGCAACCTGGCGCTGGAAGGCAAGGGCGAGACCCGCGATTCGCTGGGCCGCGAGGGCTTCATCGGCAAGGTCTGGGAGTGGAAGCAGCAGTCCGGTGACATCATCGAACGCCAGATGCGCCGCCTCGGTACCTCGGCCGACTGGTCGCGCAGCACCTTCACCATGGATCCGCAGCCCTCGGCGGCGGTGAACGAAGCCTTCGTGCGCTGGTACGAACAGGGCCTGATCTACCGCGGCCAGCGCCTGGTCAACTGGGATCCGGTGCTGAAGACCGCCATCTCCGACCTGGAAGTGGAGAGCGCCGAGGAAGACGGCTTCCTGTGGTCGATCGCCTACACGCTGGATGACGGCCTGAGCTACGAGCACGTCGAGCGCGATGCCGACGGCGTGGAAACCCTGCGCGAAACCCGAGACTACCTGGTCGTCGCCACTACCCGTCCGGAAACCCTGCTGGGCGATACCGCGGTGATGGTGCACCCGGAAGACGCGCGCTACGCGCACCTGATCGGCAAGAGCGTGGTGCTGCCGCTGACCGGCCGCCGCGTGCCGGTGATCGCCGATGATTACGTCGACCGTGCCTTCGGCACTGGCGTGGTCAAGGTCACCCCGGCGCATGACTTCAACGACTACGAAGTGGGCGTGCGCCACAGCCTGCCGATGATCAACCTGTTCACCCCGGTGGCGGCGCTGAATGAAAATGCGCCGGAACGCTTCCAGGGCCTGGACCGCTACGAAGCCCGCAAGGCCGTGCTGGCCGAGCTGGAAGACCTGGGCATCCTGGTCGAGACCAAGGCGCACAAGCTGCAGGTGCCGCGCGGTGACCGTACCGGCCAGGTGATCGAGCCGTACCTGACCGACCAGTGGTTCGTGAAGATGGACGACCTGGCCAAGCGTGGTCTGGAGCTGGTCGAAGACGGCAGTATTTCCTTCGTGCCGCCGAACTGGATCAACACCTACCGCCACTGGATGAACAACATCCAGGACTGGTGCATCAGCCGCCAGCTGTGGTGGGGCCACCGCATTCCGGCGTGGTTCGACGAAGCCACCGGCAGCTGCTACGTCGGTCGCAGCGAAGAGGAAGTGCGGGCGAAGCACAACCTGGGCAGCGACGTGGTGCTGAACCAGGAAAGCGACGTGCTGGAGACCTGGTTCTCCTCGCAGCTGTGGCCGTTCTCCACCCTTGGCTGGCCGAACGAGCAGGCCATGGCCGAGCGTGGCTTCGACCGTTACCTGCCGTCGTCGGTGCTGATCACCGGTTTCGACATCATCTTCTTCTGGGTGGCGCGCATGATCATGGCCACCGACAACCTGGTCGGGAAGATCCCGTTCAAGGACGTCTACTTCACCGGCCTGATCCGCGACGGCCAGGGCCAGAAGATGTCCAAGAGCAAGGGCAACGTGCTCGACCCGCTGGACATCATCGACGGCATCAGCATCGACGACCTGGTCGCCAAGCGCACCGGCGGCCTGATGCAGCCGAAGATGGTGGAGAAGATCGAGAAGGCCACCCGCAGGGAATTCCCGGACGGCATCGCCGCCCACGGTGCCGATGCGCTGCGCTTTACCATCGCCGCGCTGGCTACCCACGGCCGCGACATCAAGTTCGACATGAACCGCGCCGAGGGCTACAAGAACTTCTGCAACAAGCTGTGGAACGCCAGCCGCTTCACCCTGATGAACACCGAGGGTGCAGCGTTCACCGGCGTGCCGACCCCGCGGACCGATGCGGAGCGCTGGATCCTTTCGCGCCTTGCGGCCGTGTCCAGCGAGGCCCAGGGCCACTACGCCAACTACCGCTTCGACCTGCTGGCGCAGTGCCTGTACGAGTTTGCCTGGAACGAGTTCTGCGACTGGTTCCTGGAACTGAGCAAGCCGGCGCTGAACGGTGCCGATGCCGCCGACGCCGAAAGCACCCGTCACACCCTGCTGTACGTGCTGGAAGCGCTGCTGCGCCTGCTGCACCCGCTGACCCCGTTCATCACCGAACAGCTGTGGCAGCAGCTGGCGCCGCGCCTGGGCTTGGCCGAAACCACGCTGTCGCTGCGCCCGTACCCGACCGCCGCTGAGTTCGAAGGCGATTTCGCCCAGGCCGAGGCCGACGTCGAATGGCTGAAGGCGGTGATCAGTGCAGTGCGCCGTGTGCGCAGTGAACTGAACGTCGCGCCCTCCAAGCTGGTGCCGCTGCGCCTGCAGGCCGGGCTGGAGCAGGATCGCGTGCGCATCGAACGTTTCAGCGCGTCGCTGTCGTTCCTGCTCAAGCTGGACAGCATCCAGTGGCTGGCTGAAGGCGAAAGTGCACCGCCAGCTGCCGCCGCGATCGTCGGTGAGCTGAAGCTGCTGGTGCCGCTGGAAGGCCTGGTTGATCTTGACGCCGAGCGTGCGCGCCTGGACAAGGAGATCAAGCGCGTGGAAGGCGAGCAGGAGAAGAGCGAGACCAAGCTGGCCAAGTTCACCGACAAGGTGCCACCGGCGGTGGTCGAGCAGGAGCGCGTGCGTCTGGTCGACTGGAACACCCAGCTGGCCGGCCTGCGCGAGCAGCGCGCGAAGCTGTAAGCGCCGGGCTGGTGGGTGCGGACCTCGGTCCGCACCAATGCAATGTGCCAACCAGGGTTGGCACCCACCGAAGCAGAATCGGAAACGCTGGGCGATGCCCGGCGTTTTCATTTCCCCGCATGGCATCATCGCTGGATGCCTCTTTCCATCTTCCTGCTGGTCCTCGCGGCGGCGGCCCTGCATGCCAGCTGGAATGCGATCGTCAAGCGCGGACCAGACAAGTTCCTCGGCACGGTGCTGGTCACCGGCAGTGCCGCGCTGCTGTCGGCCGCTGCCCTGCCCTTCCTGCCATTTCCCGCAGCACACAGTTGGCCGTGGCTGGGCGCGTCGGTGCTGCTGCAAGTGACCTACTACGGCCTGGTCGCACGTTGTTACCAGCAGGTCGACATGAGCCTGGCCTATCCGCTGATGCGTGGCAGCGCACCGATTCTGGTTGCCCTGGCGGGCACGCTGCTGGGCGAGCGGCTGCCACCGGCGGCGTGGCTGGGCGTTGTGCTGGTCAGCACCGGCATCCTCTGCATGGCACTGGGTGCGCGTGGCGGCCAGCTGCGCCTGCCGCTGCTGACCGCGGCGATGATCGCCACCTACACCCTGGTCGATGCGCAGGGCGCGCGCCAGTCCGGCAGCGCGCTCAGTTACACGCTGTGGCTGTTCCTGCTGTCAGGCATTCCACTGCCACTGTGGGCGTTGTACACCCGCGGCGGCTCGGTGCTGGACTATGCGCGGCAGCATTGGCCGCTGGGGCTGGCCGGCGGCGCTGGCACCACCGCCTCTTACGCGATGGCGCTGTGGGCAATGACCCAGGCACCGGTGGCGATGGTTTCAGCGCTGCGCGAATCGTCGATCCTGTTCGCGCTGCTGATCTCGGTATTCCTGTTGCGCGAGCGCGTTCCGCGTGCGCGATGGCTCGCGGCGGCGCTGATCGTGGGCGGCGTGTTGGCGTTGCGGTTGACGTGAGCAGGGCGTGCCAACCAAGGTTGGCCGCTACCGGAGATGCCATTGCACGCCTTGGTAGTGGCCGACCTTGGTCGGCGCATTCCTGCCAACCAAGGTTGGCAGCTACCGGTAGTGCCGGCCGCTGGCCGGCAACCCTTCTTCGTTACAGCGGCGGCATCACCTGCAGGTCACCGTGGACCAGTTCGATCGCCATCACCACCGCGTCCTCGCGGCCCTGTGCCGCCGGGTAGTAGCGCGGGCGACGGCCGATCTCATTGAAGCCCTCGCTGTGGTACAGCGCCAGTGCCGGTGTATTCGAAGGCCGCACTTCCAGGAACACGCGCTGCGCGCCACGATCGCCGGCCAGTTGCACCAGCGCGCGCAGCAACTGGCGACCCAGGCCACGCGACTGCGTCAACGGATCGATGCAGATGTTGAGGACATGTGCCTCGTCGGCGGCGATGCTGAGCATGCCGTAGCCGATCAGCTCGCCGTCGCGCTCCATGACCAGGCCGGGGTAACCGGCACGCAGGCAATCCACGAAGATGCCGCGGGTCCAAGGAAACGGATAACCGCGCACCTCGATCGCCATCACCACCGTGAGGTCGCTCTCGCGCAGCGCGCGCAGGCTGACCGGACCGGGCTGCCGGACCGCACTCACGGCGTACCCCGCTTGCGCAGGGCGCGCAGCTGTGGCCACAGCGCGCGTTTGGCGGCCGGATCGTGACGCAGCTGGTCCAGCGGCCACCCCTCCATCAGTGTCTGTGTGGCCGGATCGTTGGGATTGCAGCCGGAGGCGCGCAACAAGGCGATCTGCAGACGATCCGGCAGGCGCACGACCGGCTGCCGCGCATTGCCGCTGGGCAGCGGCCGGGCCGGCGCAGGCGCCGTATCCGGTGCGCTGACCGGCGTCTCGCGGCGCGGCGGTGGCGGGCGTTCCGCACGGGGTGCGGGGACGGCTTCGGCGGGGTGCTCGCGGGCGATTGGGCTGCTCGCCCGCGCCGGTTCCGCCGGCTGTACGGCCTCCGCTTCGGCCACGCTCAACTGCAGCGCGGCATCCAGTTCGGCGGCCAGCTGGCCGTCGTGATAGACGGTGTAGCCCATGGCCTGCAGCCAGGCCTGCTGGGCCGACGACCACAGCACGGGCAGGTCCTGGCTCACGCGGCCTCGGGCTTCTTGCGCAGGCGCTGCACCGCCCACATCACCGGGCCGGACAGCGCGTACAGGATGCCGACCGCAAACAGCACGCGCGGCAGATCGATCACCGCGATGGCGATGGCAACCGGCACCAGTGCCAGCACCAGGAATGGCACCCGGTCCGAACGGCCGCCCTTGGCGGCACCGCCCTTGAAGCTCCAGAAGCGGATGCGGCTGACCATCAGCAGTGCAGCGACAATCGTCACCGCCAGCGCCACGTAGCGCAGCTGGTTGCCGTCCCAGCCCAGGTTGCCATCGGCGAAGGCCCAGACGAAGGACATCATCAGCCCGGCCGCGGCCGGGCTGGCCAGGCCGACGAACCAGCGCTTGTCGACCACCGCCACCTGGGTATTGAAGCGGGCCAGGCGCAGTGCCGCGCAGGCGGCATACAGGAAGGCCACGGCCCAGCCGACGCGCCCCAGCAGCGGGTCATCGAACTTCAGCCACGACAGCGACCAGTGGTACATCACCAGCGCCGGAGCCATGCCGAAGCTGACCAGGTCGGCCAGCGAGTCGTACTGCACGCCGAACTCGCTGCTGGTGCCGGTCAGGCGCGCCACGCGCCCGTCCAGGCCATCCATCACCGCCGCTACGAACACGGCGATGCTGGCATTGACGAAATCCCCGTTGGCCGCGGCGATGATCGCGTAGAAGCCAGCGAACAGGCCGGCGGTGGTGAACAGGTTGGGCAGCAGGTAAATCGTGCGCGAGCGCGGCGGCGGTGTGATCGGGTCCATGGAATCCAGTTTAATCGACTTGCCAGTGGTCGGCGGCAATGCTGCAATCGGCGTTCTACGCCCATTCCGTGGAGTTTGCCATGCGTGCCCTGTCCTGCCTTGGATGCCTGCTGCTGTTGGCCAGTGCCAACGCCGTGGCCGGCCCGGTCTATAAATGGAAGGACGCCAATGGCGTGACCCAGTATTCGGAGACCCCGCCGGCGGGCAAGACGTTCGAGACCCGCGAGCAGGCCCGCAGCCCGCAGGCGACGGCAGCAGACGCGCCCGCCGCTCCCGCAGCCACCCCGGTTCCCGAGCAGTGCAGCACCGCCCGCGCCAACCTGGCCCTGCTGGAAGGCTCCGGCACCGTCATGCAGGACACCAACGGCGACGGCAAGGCCGATACCGCGTTGACCCAGGACCAGCGCAGCGCGCAGAAGGGATTGGCTGAAGCCGCCATCAAGGCCTACTGCCCGGCGGAGTGAGGGTATCGGCAGGGCTTGCAGCCCTGCACCTGCTTCAAGCCACATCAACGTCAAATGCCAAAGCGGCTTCCTGAGGGATGGCGGGGCACTGTGGGTTTGCGGGGACGCCGTAAACCCGTCCGTGGGGGCTTGGTCGCCGCATCCATGCGGCTCACACCCCGCAAACCCACAGTACCCCGCCTTCGACAGTTGGCCGGCGGTCAGTAGGTCCACGTCATGCGTGGATCAATCTCCATGGAAATCGAATATTTCGAGAATTGATCGAACAACAGCCGAGCATGGCTCGGCTCTACAAAAGGGCGACAGATCGCGGAAAACTGTCGGAGGCGGGGTGGGTCCGGTTGCGGGGGGCCAGATCAGTCAGCCGCATGGATGCGGCTGCCAAGCCCCCAAGGACGGGTTCACGGCGTCCCCCGCAACCGGACCCACCCCGCCCTACCACGGGAAACCCGTTGTTGCTGTTGCTGTTGCTGTTGACGTTGCTTGAAGCGGGTGCAGGGCGCAGCCCTGCCGATACCCCTCCCCCCGGCCGGGCTGGCAGAATAGGCGTCTCTGCCGTTATCCGAAGCCGCCGATGCGCCTCTCCCAGTTCCACCTGCACACCACCAAGGAAACCCCCAGCGACGCCGAGCTCACCAGCCACCGGCTGATGCTGCGCGCGGGCATGATCCGCAAGCTCGCATCCGGCCTGTACACCTGGTCGCCGCTGGGCCTGCGCGTGCTGCGCAAGGTTGAACGCATCGTCCGCGAGGAAATGGACCGTGCCGGTGCCGTGGAATTCCAGATCCCGACCATCCAGCCGAAGGAACTGTGGGAGCAGACCGGCCGCTGGCAGAAGTTCGGCCCGCAGCTGCTGAAGATCAAGGACCGCAAGGACCAGGTGTTCTGCTACAGCCCGACCGCCGAAGAAGCCGCTTGCGACTTCGCGCGCAGCGAGCTGTCCAGCTACAAGCAGCTGCCGGTGAACTTCTACCAGGTGCAGACCAAGTTCCGCGACGAGATCCGTCCGCGCTTCGGCGTGATGCGTTCACGCGAGTTCCTGATGAAGGACGCCTATTCGTTCCACCTGCACGATGAGTGCCTGGTGCGCGAGTACGAGAACATGAAGTCGGCCTACAGCCGCATCTTCACCCGCCTCGGCCTGGACTTCCGCATGGTGCAGGCCGATTCCGGCGCGATCGGCGGTGACGCCTCGCAGGAATTCCACGTGATCGCCGATTCCGGTGAGGACGCGCTGGTGTTCTCCACCGGCTCGGACTACGCAGCCAACATGGAAGCGGCGATCGCCGCCGATCCGGCGCCGCGTGCGGCCGCCACCGAAACGATGCGCAAGGTGGATACCCCAACCCAGAAGACCTGCGAGGATGTCGCGGCGCTGCTCGGCATCGACCTGCAGCGCACGGTGAAATCGGTGGCGCTGATCGCCGGCGAAGGCAAGGCACAGCAGTTCGTGCTGGTGCTGGTGCGTGGCGACCACGAGGTCAACGAGATCAAGCTGGCCAAGGTTGCCGGCCTGGATGAGCAGCGCTTCGCCAGTGAAGCGGAAATCGCCGAGTTCCTGGGCAGCGTGCCGGGCTTCCTCGGCCCGGTCGCTCCGGCCAAGGCCATCCGCGTGGTGGCTGATCGCGAAGTGGCGGCGATGTCCGACTTCGTCGTCGGTGCCAACGAAGCCGGTTTCCACCTGGCCGGCGTCAACTGGGGCCGCGACCTGGCGGAACCGGAAGTGGCTGACATCCGCAACGTGCGTGCCGGCGATCGTGCCATGGACGGCGGTGAGCTGAAGATCGCCCGCGGCATCGAAGTCGGTCACGTGTTCCAGCTCGGCCGTACGTACGCCCGAGCGCTTGATGCCACCGTGCTGGACGAGAACGGCAAGGCGGCGGTGATGGCGATGGGTTGCTACGGCATCGGTATCTCGCGCGTGGTGGCTGCCGCGATCGAACAGAACCATGACGATGCCGGCATCATCTGGCCGGACGCGATGGCGCCGTGGCAGGTGGTGGTGTGCGTGATCAACCCGAAGGGGGACGCCACCGTGGCCGACGCCGCCGCCAAACTGCTGCAGGAACTGCGTGATGCGGGCCTGGACGCTGCGTTGGACGACCGTGGCCTGCGCCCGGGCGCGATGTTCGCCGACATGGAACTGATCGGTATTCCGCACCGCGTGGTGGTGAGCGAACGTGGCCTTGCCGCCGGTACCTACGAGTACCGCTCGCGCCGCGCCAGCGAAGCGGAAAGCCTGGACAAGGCCACCCTGCTGCAGCGCCTGCAGGGTTGATCAAGAAATGACCGGGGCATGCCCCGGTCTTTTTTTGCGTTGTGTTCATCTGATCGATATTGCAGCGGACATAATCCGGTCAAAATCGACGCAATGCAGCCGGCATGCCGCCAAGCCCTGTCCTGCCTGCATTTGTGCTCTGATTAATTCATCACTATTCTGTCCGCCGACGCCATGGACTGGCTCGTCCCGTCCACACATTAGTTTCCGGAGTAACCGTAAATGAGCATTGACCTGACCGGCCTGTCGGCACGCGAGCTGGGCGCCCTGATCCGCACCGCCAAGAAGCAGCAGACCATCGTCGCCAAGCGCCGGCCGATCACCAAGGTCCGGGCCCAGCTGATCAAGCTGGCCAAGACCGAGGGTTACACCATCGAGGAACTGTTCGGCGATGCCCCGGCCCCGCGCGCGCGCAAGGTGGCCAAGGTCGCCAAGGCCCCCTCGAAGACCGCTGGCCGCAAGCTGGGCAAGGTTGCGCCGAAGTACCGCAACCCGGCCAACCCGAAGGAAACCTGGACCGGCCGTGGCAAGCAGCCGCGCTGGATGGCCGAACTGACCTCCAAGGGCAACAAGAAGCCGGAAGATTTCCTGATCAAGAAGGCCTGAGGCAGGATTGGAATGCAATGAAAAACGCCGGCGAAAGCCGGCGTTTTTCATTCTTCGGTGTGTGGACCAACGGTCCACACCTACAGGGTTTTGCGGGCCGGCATCAGCAGGTTGCCGAATAGCAGGCCGGCGACCAGCGCCATCACCACGTTCAGTACGGTCAGGAACACGCTTTGGCCGGCGCCTACGTCCTGCTGCTGGACCAGGGTCAGCACGCCACGCAGGCTGGTGCTGCCGGGCACCATCATGATGATGCCGGGCAGGCGGATGATCGCGCCCGGACGCCCGACCAGGCGGCCGAACAGGTTGCCACCGGCGGTCAGCAGCATCGCCGACAGGAAGATGCCTGCCGGCGCTCCCCAGGCATGGCCGCCGAACTTTGAGATCGCATAGCCGGCCACCGAGGCGGCGATCACCCACGGATAGTCGCGGCGGTTGGCCTTGAACAGCATCGCGAAAGCGAAGGCCGCGGTAAGCAGCGAACCCCACTCGACCCACGGCCCCTGCGGACGCGTCGCACGGATCACCGGATCCAGGCCGAGCACGTCGGCCAGGGTCACCGCGATCATCGCGCCGACGCTGAGCTTCATGATGGTGGTCAACGCACCGGCGAAGCGCGCGGTACCCGACACCCAGTGCTGGCTGGCCAGCTCGTTGACCGCATTGGTCAGGGACATGCCCGGCAGCAGCACCACCAGCGAGGCGATGATCACCGTGTTGAGGTTGAGCGCGCCAACGAAGGAGGCCACCAGCGTGGCCACGAGGCCGGCCAGCAGCGCAGCCAGTGCCTCGGCTGCCTCGCGGGTGGCCGGGCGGCGATCGGTGACCATGCCGAGCAGGCCGATCATCAAGCCGATGACACCGGCGGTGGCGATGTCCAGCCACGGCAGCTTCCACATGCCGGCCACGCCGGCCGCACCGAGAGTAAACGAAAGGATGGTGCGCAGCTTGCCGCGCCGGCCCGGATCCTTGTCCAGCTGGCGCAGCGCGGTGTGGCCCTGGGCGATGCTCATCCGCCCATTGGCCACTTCCTCGGCGATATGGTCGGCGACGCTGAGCTTGTGCAGATCGTTTTCACCGGGCGCCAGGCGGATCACGCGGGTGATGTCACTGGAGCCGATCGCCTGCGCCGGGTCGCTGAAGCTGAGAATGATACCGGTGGGATTCGACCACGGTTCACAATCCAGATCGAGCTGGCGTGCCAGTGCCACCACTGCCGTTTCCAGGCGCTGGGCCGTTGTGCCGTAGCTGTGCAGGCGTCCGGCGATCTCGGAAACAAAGGCCACGCGCTGTGCGTAGGTGGCCTGGGGCGTGGGGATCGTGTGAGCGTCTGCGGACATGCGCCGTAGTATTACCTAGGCTGGGGCTTACCGGAGAAATTCATCCGAGTTCGACGCGAAGCCCGATTCAGAACGGTTATGCTGCGACCCGAATGGCCCAAGTGACCCCGAACCACGCCCCCCAGCTCGAACAGGATGCCCATGACCCGGGCCTGATCCGCCTGTCCGGTACCTGGACCCTGAAGACCGCGCTGGCCGCGGCCGAAGTCCTGCGCGACGTTCCCGACACGTTGACCGGTATCGATGCCACCGGCATCGAGAAGATGGATTCGGCGGGCGTGCTGCAGGTGCTGCGCGTGGCCCATCGCGCCGACCTCGGCGAGGACGCGCTGCAGTTCCGTCCGGACCATCAGGCGCTGGTGTGCACCATCGAGGAAGTGGCCGACGACCGGCCCAAGCCCAAGCGCGATTTCGGCGTGCTGGCCGCGCTGGAGCGGCTGGGTGTCAGCGTCCACACCACCGGCCACAACATCAAGGCGCTGTGCAGTTTCCTTGGCGAGAACCTGGTCAAGGCCGCCCGCCTGGTCAAGGAGCCGCGCCGTTTCCGCATGACCGCGACCGTGCACCAGATGGAGCAGGTCGGGCTGGACGCGGTACCGCTGGTGGCGCTGCTGTCCTATCTGGTCGGCGCGGTGATCGCCTTCCTCGGCTCGACCATCCTGCGCGATTTCGGCGCCGAGATTTACGTGGTCGAACTGGTCAACATCGCCTTCCTGCGCGAGTTCGCCGTGCTGCTGACCGCAATCGTGCTGGCCGGCCGCACCGCCAGCGCGTTCACCGCGCAGATCGGTGCGATGAAGGCGCGCGAGGAAATCGATGCGATGCGCACGCTGGGCCTGGACCCGATCGACCTGCTGGTACTGCCACGGCTGCTGGCGCTGCTGGTCACCCTGCCGCTGCTGACCTTCATCGCGATGGTTGCCGGCCTGGCCGGCGGCATCACCGTCGGCGCGTTCGACCTGGATATCCCGCCACAGATGTATATCGCCCGCATGCACGACACGATGGAAGTGCGGCACATGCTGGTCGGCCTGTCCAAGGCGCCGGTGTTCGCGCTGGTGATCGGCCTGATCGGCTGCCTGGAAGGCCTGAAGGTCGAAGGCACGGCGCAGTCGGTCGGCGAACGCACCACCTCCAGCGTGGTGCAGACGATTTCGCTGGTGATCATCATCGATGCCTTCGCGGCGTTGTGGTTCATGCACATGGACTGGTGACATGAGCACGCATCCGACGCCCGAAGAAATTCCCATGCAGGACGACGACGGCCACGAGCTGGCCATCCGCGTGCGCGGACTGGTCAACCGTTTCGGCAGCCAGACTGTGCACGAGGACCTGGACCTGGACGTGCGCCGAGGCGAAATCCTCGGCGTGGTGGGCGGTTCGGGTACCGGCAAATCGGTGCTGATGCGCTCGATCCTCGGCCTGCGCGTGCCTGATGCCGGGCAGATCGAAGTGCTCGGCCGCGATGCGCGCGCCGACGACGCCGAGAGCCGCCTGCACATCGAACGCAACACCGGCGTGCTGTTCCAGGACGGTGCGTTGTTCTCCTCGCTGACCGTGGGCGAGAACGTGCAGGTACCGCTGAAGGAGCATCACCGCGAACTGCCCGAGCGCTGGCACTACGAACTGGCGCTGCTGAAGGTGAAGCTGGCCGGCCTGCCCGCCGACGCGATCAACAAGCTGCCCTCGCAGCTGTCGGGCGGCATGCGCAAGCGTGCCGGCCTGGCCCGTGCATTGGCCCTGGACCCGCCGCTGCTGTTCCTGGATGAACCCACTGCTGGACTGGACCCGATCGGCGCGGCGGCGTTCGACCGCCTGATCAAGACCCTGCAGGAAGCACTGGGCCTGACCGTGTTCCTGATCACCCACGACCTGGACACGCTGTACGCGATCTGCGACCGGGTAGCGGTGATCGCCGACCGCAAGGTGGTGGCCAATGCGCCGCTGCCTGACATCGAGAAACTGGATCATCCGTGGATCCAGGAATACTTCCACGGACCCCGCGCGCGTGCCGCGCGTGGCGAACAGATCGAGAGTGCCTGAGCCATGGAAACCAAAGCCAACTACGTGCTGATCGGCGCGTTCACCCTGATCACCGGCCTGGCCCTGCTGGCCTTCGGCCTGTGGGCCGCCAAGTACTCCTCCGACCGCACCTGGCAGGAATACCGCGTGGTGTTCCGCGAGGCGGTCACCGGCCTGTCGGTGGGCAGCCCGGTGCAGTACAACGGCATCGCGGTGGGCTCGATCACCGAACTGAACCTGGTACCGGACGACCCGCGCCAGGTGGTGGCACGCATACGCCTGAACTCCAACACGCCGGTGAAGACCGATACCCGTGCCAAGCTGGCGATCACCAGCCTGACCGGCCCGTCGATCATCCAGCTCAGCGGTGGTACGCCGCAGTCGCCGGCACTGACCACGGTCAACAAGGACCCGGCGCCGATCATTCCGACCACGCCGTCGGCCCTGCAGAACATCACCGACGTCGCCAACCGCATTGTCGAGCGCATGGACCAGATCCTCAGCGACCGCAACGTTGCGTCGATCAACGCAACGCTGGCCAACCTGGAAACCATCAGCGGCGGCCTGGCCGACCGCGACCAGGGCACCCAGGCACTGCTGCTCAGCGCGCGTGACGCCGCACGCAGCCTCGACACCACGCTGAAGACCACCAACGGCACCATCGAGCGGCTGGACAAGAACCTGGTGCAGCAGCTGCCGGGCATCATCGACAAGCTCGACGGCACCCTGGTCAAGCTCGACTCGGCCGCCGGCAACGCCGATTCGATCCTTGGCGAGAACCGTGCCGCGATCAACAGCTTTGCCAACGACGGCCTCGGCCAACTGGGCCCGACGCTGACCGAACTGCGCGGGCTGATCCGCGACCTGCGCCGGGTCAGCGACCGCCTCGAGAACAACCCCGCGCGCTACCTGCTTGGCCGCGACGCCCCGAAGGAGTTCGAACCCCAATGAGCCCGACCACCCTTCCGCGCCTGCTGCTGGCCGCTTCGATGGTCGCCCTGCTGGGCGGCTGCTCCATCCTCGGCAGCAGCGAAAAGACCGCGGTGACGCTGTATTCGCCGTCCGTGCAGGTGAAGCCGGATCCGGCGTGGCCGCAGGCCAGCTGGCAGCTGGTGCTGGCCAAACCCAGCGCCGCGCGCATGGTCGACAGCCCGCGCATCAACGTGCGGCCGACGCCATCGCAGCTGGAGATCTACAAGGGGGCCAGCTGGGCGCAGCCGGCCACCGACATGATCGAGGACACCCTGCTGCGCGGCTTCGAGGATTCCGGCCGGATCCGTGGCGTGGCCCGCAGCACCGCCGGCATCCGTGCCGACTACAAGCTGTCCACCGACGTGCGCCGTTTCGAATCGGACTACCAGGGCCAGGCGACGCCGACGGTGGTGATCGAGGTCAACGCCAAGCTGATCCACGTCGCCGACCAGCGCGTGGTCGCTGACCGTACCTTCCGCCAGGCGCAGCCGGTCGGCAGCACCGACGTGCCGGCGGTGACCGCCGCCTTCGAACGTGGCCTGCAGCAGCTGGCGCAGGATGTGGTCGGTTGGACGCTGCAGAGCGGGCAGGCCGACCAGCCGACCATCGCGCGCTGATCGCCGCATTCGCCGGGCACGTGAGTTACGGGGTCAGATCCCTTTCCGGCAGGAAAGGGATCTGACCCCTTCTTCGTCAACGCGGCGTAATCCAGCGGAAGGTCAGGTTGATGCGCTCACCCTGCACCCGCGCCGTCTTCGGCAACGCATGCTGGTAGAAGCGCTGGGTCTGGCCGGCCATCAGCAGCAGGTCGCCATGGCCAAGCAGGAATTCGGCCTTCCGCGCCGCGTCATCGCGCCGGCGCAGCAGGAACCGCCGCACTGCGCCCAGGCTGAGTGAGGCGATCAGCGGCGCCGGCCCCAGCTCCGGCTCGTCGTCGCTGTGCCAGCCCATGTAGTCGCCACCGCCGCGATAGCGATTCAGCAGCACGCTGTTGAAGCGGCCGATGCCTTCGGTTTCCAGATGCTCACGCACACCCTGTAGCGACAGCGGCCAGGGGTGCGGCACGAATTCAGCACCGGAATAGCGGTAGCGCGCCTGCGGATCGCCGATCCAGCAACTCAACCGCGGCGAATCCACCCAGTTGCCGAACATGCGGATGCGGTGGACCTCCCACGGGACTTCGGCCTGCAGCGCGGTCAGGAGCCGATCGGCATCGGCTGCGGCCAGCCAGCCCGGCAGGTGCTGGACGTCGGCATCGGGCAGGTCATCGGGGAACAGCATGGCCACACGCTAGCACGCCGGCGTTTGCTGTCATGACCGCCAGCACCGAAAATGGCCCCATGACCATTGCCCAGATGCTGATGCCGTCCGCTTGCCCCCTTTCGTGGGGCCCAGCCCGATGAGCGTACGCCAATCGCTGTTCCCGTTGCTGCGCGCCATGTTCCGGGCCTTGCCGCTGCCACAGGCGCAGCGTGACCGGCTGCGCACCCGGCTGTTGGCGCGGCATGGCGACTGGGTACCGCCGCCACCCAAGGGCCAGCAGGCTGAGGGGGGCACCGGCGCCAGCGCCCAGCTGCGCTGGCGTGCAGACGAGCCGGCGATCGGCCACGTGCCATGGCGTGAGGCGACCTTGCCGTCTCCTTTGCCGGCGACGCTGGTCGCGTTCTACCTGCCGCAGTTCCACACATTTCCCGAGAATGACGCCTGGTGGGGCAAGGGCTTTACCGAATGGCGCAACGTGACCCGCGCGCTGCCTCAGTTCGAGGGCCACATCCAGCCGCGCCTGCCGGCAGACCTGGGTTTCTACGACCTGCGCAACCCTCAGGTAATGCGGGACCAGGCACGCCTCGCAGCTGAGTACGGTATCGGCGCGTTCTGCTTCTACTACTACTGGTTCAGTGGCCGCACTTTGATGGAGGACCCGCTGCGCCAATGGCTGGCCGACGACAGCATCGAACTGCCGTTCTGCCTGTGCTGGGCCAACGAGAACTGGGCACGACGCTGGGACGGCCGCGACGAGGACATCCTGATCGGCCAGCAGCACAGCGCCGAGGATGATCTGGCCTTCATCGCACATGTCGCGCCCTACCTGCGCGACCGCCGCGCATTGAAGGTCGAGGGCCGGCCCATGCTGCTGGTCTATCGCCCGCACCTGCTGCCCGACGCCGGGGCGACCACCGAGCGCTGGCGCCGCTGGTGCCGCGACAATGGCGTCGGCGAAATCCATCTGGCGTACGTGCAGGGCTTCGAGCGCCCGGATCCCCGCGACATCGGCTTCGATGCGGCAGTAGAGTTCCCGCCGAACATGAGCAATCCGCGCTCTCTGTCGGCGCAGCAATGGCTGCTCAATCCGGCCTTCAATGGCGATGTCCGCGACTGGCGCGAACTGGCCACCGAGATCGCATCACGGCCGCTGCCAGACTATCCGCTCTACCCTGGCGTGAACCCCGGCTGGGACAATGAGGCGCGTCGCTCCGGTCGCGGCCGCGTCTACCTGCATGCATCACCGCGCGGTTATCGCGACTGGCTGCGCACCACGATCCATGAGCGCCTGTCCGCTGCACCGCAGGCGCAGCGCATGGTCTTCATCAACGCCTGGAACGAATGGGCAGAAGGCGCCGTGCTGGAACCGGATGCGCGGCTGGGTCATGCCTGGCTGCAGGCCACCCGCGATGCGCTGGCGCCTGCTCCGGCACTGCGTCAGAAACCGGCAGTACATCTCCACGCCTGGTATCTGGAAACGCTGCCGGAGGTATTGTCCGCACTGCGCGAGGCCGCCCTCGACTGGACAATCGTGGTGACTACGCCGGCACAACAGGTGGATCTGGCCAGGCAGGCTCTTGTGGCACATGGGCTGCAGGGTGAGGTCATCGCCGTAGATAACCATGGTCGCGACATTCTTCCGTTCCTTGAGGTCTCCGAACGGCTGCTGCAGGCTGGTCACGATGTGGTGCTGAAACTCCACACGAAGCGTTCAACCCATCGCGCCGATGGCGACCAGTGGCGGCAGGAACTACTGCAGCGACTGGTACAGGGCGGACGTGCCGCACGCATCCATGCCGCGTTCCAGGCCGACCCCGCACTGGGCATGGTGGTCGCCGAAGGACATCTGTTGCCCGTCGCCGATTTCATAGGCGGCAATGGTCCCGCATTGGCACGACTGCAGGCGCGACTTGGGCTGGAAACACCAGCGGACGCCACTCAATTTGGCGCCGGCAGCATGGGCTGGTGGCGGCTGCAGGCCCTGCGTCCATTGCTGGACGCGCATCTGCATCGCAGCGCGTTCGAGGACGAGCAGGGCCAGATCGACGGAACGCTGGCCCATGCCATTGAACGTGCGCTGGGCGCCTGCTGCGAACACGCCGGACTGCGCGTCACGACAGCCGCAGCGTGCCTCGGCGAGGCCGATGCCAGCAGCGACGAGTACGCCTACGCCCGACGCAGCTGAGAATGAAGGGGGCACAACGCCCCCCTCCTCGTATCGATCAGCCACGCTGGAACGCGACCCCGGTCTTTTCCTTCAGCTCGTCATCGCTGACGCCCGGTGCCGCTTCCACCAGCAACAGGCCCTTGTCAGTCACGTCGAACACAGCCAGGTCGGTGATGATGCGGTCGACCACACCCACACCGGTCAGCGGCAGCGTGCATTCGGCGAGGATCTTGTGGTCGCCGTTCTTGGCGGTGTGCTCCATCAGCACCACCACGCGCTGTACGCCGGCCACCAGGTCCATCGCACCGCCCATGCCCTTGACCATCTTGCCGGGCACCATCCAGTTGGCCAGGTCACCCTTGTCGGTGACCTGCATGGCGCCGAGGATGGCCAGATTGACGTGGCCACCGCGGATCATCGCGAAGCTGTCGTGGCTGCCGAAGTAGCTGGCACCGGCACGCGCGGTGACGGTCTGCTTGCCGGCGTTGATCAGGTCGGCGTCGACCTCGGCTTCGGTCGGGAACGGACCGATGCCAAGCAGGCCGTTCTCCGACTGCAGCCACACGTCCACGCCTTCGGGAATATGGTTGGCAACCAGGGTCGGCAGGCCGATGCCCAGGTTCACGTATGCACCGTCGGTCAGTTCGCGGGCGGCGCGTGCCGCCATTTCATCGCGGGTCCACGCCATGTCAGTTGCCCTCCGCGCGGATGGTGCGCTGTTCGATACGTTTTTCGGGGGTGGGGTTGTGCACGATCCGGTGCACGTAGATGCCCGGCAGGTGCACCTGGTCGGGATCGATCGCGCCGACCGGCACCACCTCTTCCACTTCCACGATGCAGACCTTGCCGGCCATCGCGCAGGCCGGATTGAAGTTGCGTGCGGTCTTGCGGAACACCAGGTTGCCAGCCTCGTCGGCCTTCCACGCCTTGACCAGCGCGACATCGGCACGCAGCGCGGTCTCCATCACGTAGTGCTTGCCGTCGAACTCGCGGGTTTCCTTGCCTTCGGCCACCACGGTGCCGTACCCGGTGGCGGTGAAGAACGCCGGGATGCCCGCGCCGCCGGCACGCAGGCGCTCGGCCAGGGTGCCCTGCGGGTTGAATTCCAGCTCCAGCTCGCCGGCCAGGAACTGGCGCTCGAATTCCTTGTTCTCGCCCACGTAGGACGAGATCATCTTCCTGATCTGCCGGGTTTCCAGCAGCTGCCCGAGGCCGAAGCCGTCAACGCCGGCATTGTTGGAGATCACGGTCAGGCCTTTGGCGCCACTGTCGCGCAGCGCGGCGATCAGCGCCTCGGGAATGCCACACAGGCCGAAGCCGCCCACGGCCAGGGTCTGGCCATCGGCGATCACACCCTGCAGTGCGTCTGCCGCAGAGGCGAAACGCTTGCTGCGCGTGCTGCTGGAAGTCGATTGCTGCATCTCTACTGCCCTACCCGGTGAGAATCCCGCCATTCTAGCGGCACACCCGTTACCGGCTGGGATGCGCCGCAGCATGACTCGGCATGACGGGCTGCCAATCCGTAGAATGTCCCCTTCCCCGCTTGCGTGCCCCGGGCAACGCCTGCTGCAGATGGAGAGGACAGGACGACGCATGGCCGAAGTATTCACCGGAGGGGAACTGTCCCGCTGGCTGGATGCGGGGACACTGGAAAAGGGCAGACAACGCGTATCGGCAGTGCGTGAACTGGGCTACAGGGCGCCGCTGCTGACCGCGCAGGTCGAAGCCCGGCAGGTGATGATCGACCTGGAAGCCAGCGCCCGCACACCGCATAGCCCCCTGCAGAGTCGCTGCACCTGTCCTGCGGGAGGTCACTGCGAGCATGTTGCCGCCATGCTGCTGGCTGCGCTGGAGACCTCATTGGAGGGAGACAGCGGCTCGCTGCGTCCGGCCGCCCATCCGACACTGCCTACCCTGCAGATCCAGGCGATGACGCCTATTCTCCATCTGCACAGCATGGACTACCGTCCTGCCTGGCTTACCGAGCGCGATGCCTCGCAGTGGCTGGACGTCGCTACCGTCGCCTTCGAGTACGACGAGCACGTGCGCTTTCTCGATGACCCGTCGCTGTTCGTGCATGACGCCGAGGGACAGCTCTACCTGCTGCCGCGTGACCTGCACGAGGAGGCACGGCGGGAAACTGAACTTCACAGCGTGCACCTGCACCGCGAACGGCAACCGCGCATCGCGCTGGATGGTGGTGGGCCACTGTTCGAGCTGCGCAGTTTCGACTGGACCCGCTTCCTTTTGGAGGACGTGCTGCGGCTGGAGGCACTGGGCTGGAAGATAGAGACCGACGATGCCTTCCGCCATCGCATCTTCCGCGTAGACCAGATTGATCTGAACCTGCAGGCGGCGCCGGCCGACAGCGCCACGTTCGACCTGGCCCTGACCATCGAGGTCGATGGCCGCAGCGTCGCGCTGGTTCCGTTGTTGCAGGCCGTACTGCAATCGGATCCACGCTGGCTGCGCGGCCAGCTGGATGCGATCAGCGATGACGAAAACGTGCTGCTGACGACGGCGGACAATGAACGCCTCGCCTTGCGGGCGGGTCGCCTGAAACCGGTGATCGCGCTGCTGGCGGATCTGTTCAGCGACTCTGGACAATCCCTGCGCCTGCAGGCACATGACCGCGGCCGCCTGCAGGCACTGCAGGAAGCCGCCCAGCTGCGCCTGCACGCCAGCGACGATACCCGTGCGCGCGTGCAACGCCTGCTGGATGCGCCGGCCATGGCCGCGGTACCGCCACCCAAAGGGCTGCACGCTACGCTGCGCCCCTACCAGCTGGAAGGCCTGTCGTGGCTACAGTACCTGCGCCAGCAGGGGCTGGGCGGCGTACTGGCCGATGACATGGGGCTGGGCAAGACCCTGCAGACCCTGGCCCATCTGCTGATCGAAAAGGAAAGCGGCCGTCTGGACCGGCCGACGCTGCTGGTGGTGCCGACCTCGCTGCTGCATAACTGGCAGAGCGAAGCCGCGCGCTTCACCCCGGGACTGCGCGTACTGACCCTGCACGGACCGGCCCGCGAGACGCTGTTCGACGCGATTCCCGCACATGACCTCGTGCTCACCACCTATCCCCTGCTGTGGCGCGACGAGCAGGCATTGCAGGCGCACTCCTACCATCTGCTGATCCTGGATGAGGCGCAGCAGGTGAAGAACCCGAAATCACGTGCGGCAGTCACGCTGCGCACGCTGCGGGCCCGCCACCGTCTATGCCTGACCGGTACGCCGCTGGAGAACCATCTGGGCGAATTGTGGACGCAGTTCGACTTCCTGCTGCCCGGGCTGCTCGGCAGCGAAAAGCAGTTCAACCAGCATTGGCGCCACCCCATCGAACGCGGCAGCGACCAGCGCCGTGCCCAGCTGCTGGCACAGCGGCTGCGCCCTTTCATCCTGCGCCGGCGCAAGGACCAGGTGGCTGCCGAGCTGCCACCAAAGACCCTCATCACCCGTGCGGTAACGATGGAGGGCGGGCAGCGTGATCTCTATGAAACCGTGCGTGCGGCGATGGAGAAGCAGGTCCGCGAGGCGATCAGCGACAGCGGACTGGCACGCAGCCACATCAGGGTACTGGATGCGCTGCTGAAGCTGCGCCAGGTCTGCTGCGATCCGCGCCTGCTGCCGGGCGAAACGCCGGCACGCAATGCCGGTTCGGCCAAGTTGGAACTGTTGCGTGAGATGCTGCCGTCGATGGTCGAGGAAGGCCGCCGCATCCTGTTGTTCTCGCAGTTCACCGGCATGCTGGCGCTGATCGCGCAGGCGCTCGACGGGCTGGGCCTGGCCTATGTGACCCTGACCGGTGATACCCAGGACCGGGTCACGCCGGTACAGCGTTTCATGCAGGGCGAAGTGCCGCTGTTCCTGATCAGCCTGAAGGCCGGTGGCGTGGGGCTGAACCTGACCGCCGCCGACACCGTCATCCACTTTGATCCCTGGTGGAATCCGGCGGCCGAGAACCAGGCGAGTGACCGTGCCCATCGCATCGGCCAGCAGCAGCCGGTCTTCGTCTACCGGCTGATTGCCGCCGGTAGCATCGAAGAACGGATCGCCGAACTGCAGGAGCGCAAGGCGATGCTGGCCGAATCGATTCTTGAAGGCGGCGGCAGCGCCGGACCACGCTTCAGCGAAGAGGACGTGCAGGCGCTGCTGGCACCGTTGCCGGGCGCACCGGCCAAACGCCCTGGCCGGGCCGGCAGGCGGCCAGCGCAGGCCTGATATCGAACATCAGTCACCTGGCGTTGCCTGATGGAAACGATTCCCATACGGGTCGGGCGCTACAATGAAAGACTGAGCTCACAAAGGATCTGATCGATGCCCCTGCCCGCCTTCAAGGCCTACGATATCCGCGGCCGTGTGCCGGAAGAACTGAACGAAGAGCTGGCCCGCCGCATTGGCGTCGCCCTGGCTGCGCAGCTCGCTCCCGGTCCGGTGGTGCTTGGCCACGACGTTCGCCTGACCAGCCCGGCGCTGCAGGATGCGCTGGCATCGGGCCTGCGTGGCGTGGGTCGCGAAGTGATCGACATCGGGCTGTGCGGCACCGAAGAGGTCTACTTCCAGACCGATCACCTCGGAGCGGCCGGCGGCGTGATGGTGACTGCCAGCCACAACCCGATGGATTACAACGGCATGAAGCTGGTCAAGGAGAATGCCCGTCCGATCAGCTCCGATACCGGCCTGTTCGCGATCTCCGATGCGGTCGCCGCCGATGCGTCCGAGGCCCAGCCGCCGCGCGCCGGGCAGACCGCCCAGCATGACAAGAGCGCCTATATCCAGCATCTGCTGAGCTACGTCGACGCCGCCAAGCTCACGCCGCTGAAGCTGGTGGTCAATGCGGGCAATGGTGGCGCCGGTGCCATCGTCGACCTGCTGGCCCCGCACCTGCCGTTCGAGTTCATCCGCATCTGCCATGAACCCGATGGCAACTTCCCCAACGGTATTCCCAACCCGCTGCTGCCGGAGAACCGTGCCGCCACCGCTGAAGCCGTGCGCGAACACGGCGCTGATTTCGGCATCGCCTGGGACGGCGACTTCGACCGCTGCTTCTTCTTCGACCACAGCGGGCGTTTCATCGAGGGCTACTACCTGGTCGGGCTGCTGGCCAAGGCCATCCTCGCGCGCAATCCGGGCGGCAAGGTCGTGCATGACCCGCGCCTGGTCTGGAACACCGTGGAAATGGTGGAGCAGGCAGGCGGCGTGCCGGTGCTGTGCAAGAGCGGCCACGCTTTCATCAAGGAAAAGATGCGCGCCGAGGATGCGGTGTATGGCGGCGAGATGAGCGCCCACCACTACTTCCGCGAATTCGCCTATGCCGACTCCGGCATGATCCCGTGGCTGCTGATCGCGCAGCTCGTCTCGGAAAGTGGACGTTCGCTGGCCGACTGGGTGGAGGACCGCATGGCGGCCTATCCCTGCAGTGGCGAGATCAACTTCAAGGTTGCAGATGCCAAGGCTGCCGTGGCACGCGTGATGGAGCACTTCGCAACGCAGTCGCCCGCGCTGGACCACACCGACGGCATCAGTGCCGATTTCGGCGACTGGCGCTTCAACCTGCGCAGCTCCAATACCGAGCCGCTGCTGCGCCTGAACGTCGAGGCACGTGGTGACGCAGCGTTGATGCAGGCGCGCACCGACGAAATTTCCCGTCTTGTCCAGCAGTAATCAAGGAAGATCATGAGCAACATCCAGCCCGTCATCCTCTCCGGTGGTTCCGGAACCCGCTTGTGGCCGCTCTCGCGCGAGGCCTATCCGAAGCAGTTTCTGCCACTGGCGGGCGAGCTGACGATGCTGCAGGCCACCTGGCAGCGCGTTGCACCCATCGCCGCGCATGGCCCGCTGGTGATCGCCAACGAAGAACACCGCTTCGTCGCTGCCGAGCAGCTGCAGCAGGTGGGTGCCGAACCGGCCGCGATCATCCTTGAACCGGTGGGCCGCAATACAGCGCCCGCCATCGCGGTGGCGGCATTGGAGGCCACCCGTGACAGCGCCGATGCGCTGCTGCTGGTGCTGCCCTCGGACCACGTGATCACCGATGAGGCCGCGTTCCGCGCAGTCGTGCAGGCTGCAGCCAGCGCTGCCGAGGCCGGCAAGCTGGTGACCTTCGGCATCGTGCCGACCGGCCCGGAAACCGGCTATGGCTACATCAAGGCCGCTGATGGCCAAGGTCTGCGTGCGGTCGAGCGCTTTGTCGAAAAGCCCGACCTTGAGACCGCCACCGGTTACGTCAGCAGCGGCCAGTATTACTGGAACAGCGGCATGTTCCTGTTCAAGGCCTCGCGCTACCTGCAGGAACTGGAGCGCTTCCAGCCCGACATGCTGGCCGGCAGCCGCCAGGCCTGGCAGCAGGCCCGTCGCGATTCGGATTTCACCCGCCTCGACAAGGAGGCGTTCGCCATCGTCCCCTCGGATTCCATCGACTATGCCGTGATGGAAAAGACCGCAGACGCCGTGGTGATTCCGCTGGACGCGGGCTGGAACGATGTCGGCTCGTGGACGGCACTGCGCGATGTCTCGCAGCAGGACGGCGACGGCAACGCCCACCAGGGTGATGTGATCGCCATCGACTGCCGCAATACCTACGCCTACGCGCAACGCCTGGTGGCGTTGGTCGGCCTGGACGATGTGATCGTGGTCGAGACCGACGATGCGGTGCTGGTCGGCAAGGCCGACCGCATGCAGGAGGTCAAGACCGTGGTGGCGCAGCTGAAGGCCGACGGTCGCAGCGAAGCGACATGGCACCGCAAGGTCTACCGCCCGTGGGGCGCCTACGATTCGATCGACAATGGTGAGCGCTTCCAGGTCAAGCGCATCACGGTCAAGCCCGGCGGTACGCTGAGCCTGCAGATGCACCACCATCGTGCCGAGCACTGGATCGTGGTCAGCGGCACCGCAGAAGTGACCCGGGGCAACGAGGTGATCCTGCTCAGCGAGAACCAGAGCACCTACATTCCGCTGGGCGTGACCCATCGCCTGCGCAACCCGGGCAAGCTGCCGCTGGAGCTGATCGAAGTGCAGTCCGGCAGCTACCTTGGTGAAGACGACATCGTGCGTTTCGAGGATACGTACGGGCGCAGCTAGTGAGGTAGCGCCGGCCCATGGCCGGCGAGCGCAGCGGTTCAATGCATGCGCCGGGCATGGCCCGGCGCTACCGTCAGCGGGTCAGTTCTGCCATGACCCGCTTCAGTCCATCCTGCCACGTTGGCAGTTCGATACCGAAATCCTGCTGCAGCTTGCGGTTGTCCAGCACCGACCATGCCGGGCGCTTGGCCGGGGTCGGATACTCCGAACTGGGAATCGCCTCGACGGCCGGCACCTTCGCCAACACACCGGTCGCCAGCGCCTCGGCGAAGATCGCCTCTGCAAACCCATGCCAGCTGGTCTGGCCGCTGGCGGTCAGATGCCAGGTACCGGACAGCTGCCCCGGATGCTGCAGTGCCTGCGCAGTGACATCGGCAATCAGCGCGGCCGGTGTAGGCGTGCCGATCTGATCAGCAACCACCCGCAGCTGGTCGCGCTCGGCGCCCACCCGTAGCATCGTGCGCAGGAAATTGGCGCCATGTGAGGCATATACCCACGCCGTGCGGAAGATCAGGTGGCGGCCACCGGCCGAACGCACCGCATCTTCGCCATCACGTTTGCTGGTGCCATAAACCCCCAGCGGCGCGGTCGGTTCATCCTCGCGGTACGGGGCCGTGCCCTGGCCATCGAACACGTAGTCGGTGGAGTAATGCACGAAGGGCACGCCATGGGCCGCACACCAGCGCGCGATCACGCCCGGCGCCTCCGCATTGGCGGCGAAGGCGGCCGTCGTGTCCTGCTCGGCACGATCGACTGCGGTATAGGCCGCAGCGTTCACCACTACCGATGGCTGCAGGCGGTCCAGCAATGCCGGCAGGCTATCGGGCTGGCCGAAATCAGCCACCTCGCAGGCGCCGCCATCAGGCAGCTGACCACTGCGGGTGGTGGCAACCACTTCACCCAGCGGCGCCAGCGCACGCAGCAGCTCCTGGCCGACCTGGCCATTGCCACCGAACACCAGAACGGTCATGGCACGAAGACCGGCAAGCGATCTTCAGCGATGTCCTTCAGGAACGGCGCGTTCTCGTCCTTGGCCGACAAGGTCGGCGCGCTGACCGGCCAGTCCACGGCAATGTCGGCATCGTTCCAGCGCACGCCGGCATCAAAGTCCTTCAGGTAGACCTCGGTGCACAGGTAGCTGAACACCGCACGCTCGGACAGCACGGCGAAACCGTGGGCGAAGCCCTCCGGAATCCAGAACTGCTTCTTGTTTTCCGCACTCAGCACCACCGCTTCCCACTGGCCGAAGGTCGGCGAGCCGCGGCGGATGTCCACGGCCACGTCGTAGACCTCGCCTTCCAGCACGCTGACCAGCTTGCCCTGCGGGCGCGGCCACTGGTAATGCAGGCCACGCAGCACGCCCTGCGCCGAGGTGGACACGTTGCTCTGCACGAAGCGATCCGGCAGGCCCAGCGCGGCGAAACGCTCGGCATTCCACGTTTCAAAGAAGTAACCGCGGGCATCGCCGAACACGGCCGGCTCGATCACCACACAGCCGGGCAACTTGGTTTCAATTACTTTCACGGAACAACTCCACGCAAAGCGAGTTTATGCAGGTACTGGCCGTAGCCGTTCTTGATCAGCGGCGCAGCCAGCGCTTCCAGCTGCTCTGCATTGATCCAGCCCTGGCCGAACGCGATTTCTTCCGGGCAGCAGACCTGCAGGCCCTGGCGAGTCTGGATGGTCTCGATGAAGTTGGACGCTTCCAGCAGCGACTGGTGGGTGCCGGTATCGAGCCAGGCATAGCCACGGCCGAGTGCCTCCAGGTGAAGATTGCCTTCTTCCAGGTAGCGCTTGTTGAGATCGGTGATCTCCAGCTCACCACGCGGCGACGGCTTCAGTTCGGCCGCATGATCGCTGGCCTTGCCGTCATAGAAGTACAGGCCGGTCACCGCATAGTTGGAGCGCGGATTCTCCGGCTTCTCCACCAGATCAATGACCCTACCGCTTGTGTCGAACTCGGCCACGCCGTAACGCTCCGGATCGTTCACCCAGTAGCCGAATACGGTCGCACCGTCCACGCGCTCATCGGCACGCTTGAGCACTTCGCGCAGGCCGTGGCCGTGGAAGATGTTGTCGCCCAGCACCAGGCAGCTCGGCTTGCCGGCGACGAAGTCGCGACCGATCAGGTAGGCCTGGGCGAGGCCATCCGGACTCGGCTGCACCGCGTACTGGATGTCCATGCCCCACTGCGAACCATCACCCAGCAGCTGCTGGAACAGCGCCTGCTCGTGCGGGGTATTGATGATGAGCACTTCACGGATGCCCGCCAGCATCAGCACGCTGAGCGGGTAGTAGATCATCGGCTTGTCGTACACCGGCAGCAGCTGTTTGCTGACGCCTTTGGTGATCGGATACAGCCGGGTGCCGGAGCCACCGGCGAGGATGATGCCCTTGCGCTGCGTCATGTTGTCTCCCGGGTTCAGGCCGTGGTGCCGATGCGCTGCAGTCGGTAGCTGCCGTCGAGCACGCCGTTGACCCATTCCTGGTTGTCCAGGTACCAGTCGACGGTGAAGGTGATGCCCTGCTCGAACGTATAGGCCGGCTCCCAGCCCAGGTCGTTCTTCAGCTTGGAAGCATCGATCGCATAACGGCGGTCATGACCGGGGCGATCGGTGACGTAGGTGATCTGGCTGCTGCGCGGCTGGCCATCCTCGCGCGGGCGGCGCTGGTCCAGCAGGGAACAGATCGCCTGCACCACCTCGATGTTCTGCTTTTCCGAGTTGCCACCAACGTTGTAGGTCTCGCCAACCTGGCCCTTGGCCAGCACGGTACGGATCGCTTCGCAGTGATCGGACACGAACAGCCAGTCGCGCACCTGCTTGCCATCGCCGTACACCGGCAGCGGCTCGCCGGCCAGCGCCTTGGCGATCACCAGCGGGATCAGCTTCTCGGGGAAGTGGTACGGGCCGTAATTGTTCGAACAGTTGGTGGTCAGCACCGGCAGCCCATAGGTGTGGTGGAACGCACGCACCAGGTGGTCCGAAGCTGCCTTGGACGCCGAGTACGGCGAATTGGGCGCGTACTGGGTCGTTTCGCTGAATTTGCCGGTCTCACCCAGCGTGCCGTACACCTCGTCGGTGGACACATGCAGGAAACGGAACGCCGCGCCCTGCTCGGCCGGCAGCGTCTTCCAGTAATCCCGCACCGCTTCCAACAGGCCCAGGGTGCCCACCACGTTGGTCTGGATGAACGCGCCCGGGCCGTCGATGGAACGGTCGACATGACTTTCGGCAGCGAAGTTCACCACGGCATCCGGCCGGTGTTCGGCCAACAGGCGGGTGACCAGGGCGCTGTCGCCGATGTCACCCTGCACGAACACATGGTTCGGATTGCCGTCCAGGCTGGACAGGGTCTTCAGGTTGCCGGCGTAGGTCAGCACATCGAGGTTGATGACCCTTACGCCGCGGGCAACTGCCTCGAGAACGAAGTTACCGCCAATGAATCCGGCGCCGCCGGTGACAAGCCATGTGGGCACTACCTGTTCTCCTGATCAGTTTTCATACCAACCGCATCGGGGCGGCCGGATTCCAAAGCTGAAGGATACAACGACTGCGCGCCGAGACCTTGAACAGCCTCGCCCGACGTGGGGAGCGCCGACCGGGGTTCAGCCAACCTGAAGCAGCCAGACCCTGATATCTGCGGGCATCATGGACAGGATCGGGCTGGCCAGGGTCAGCACCGACGTGACCGCCATCGCCTTGGCGAACGAGACGCTGCGGTCGGTGCGGATGCGGGCGTAGAGCCCCCGGGTGCTCATTGACGGCAAGGTGCGGACGTCAGACACCCGCAGCCCATGATGCGCGGCGATGGCGGCCACGCTGGCATCGTCCAGATAATGGACATGTGGCGATGGGAAGTCCTTCTGCCACATGCGGTCGAACGAAGCCGGCATCCCGAGACTGGCCATCGCCCTGGATATGCGGTACAGCACCCCCGTCCGGGCCGGGGCATTGACAACAATCCAGCCTCCGGGAGTCAGGTGGCGGATGCAGGCCTCAAGGGCGGAATCGATGTCCGGAATGTGTTCCAGGACATCGTTGAAGATGATCACGTCGAATCGTTCTTCGTCCGCTAGCACGCCAGGGAAGAAACCCCTGCGCACATCCAGGCCTTTGGCTGCGGCGATCGCCGCGATGCGTGCATCCGGTTCAATTCCAACCACTTCGAAGTGGGGCATGGTTGCTTCAAGAAACCAGCCGTGCGCGCATCCGACGTCCAGCAGGCGTGGGCGTCTGCCATCGGTACGCGTGATCCGCGCCCCCAGATCCGTGGTCAATGTCTGGAAATTGCGTTGCCGCAGATGCTCCAGCCCTTCCTCGCGCATGGCCTCATCGACAACTTCAACGCTTCCATCGATATCGATGTCAACGCTGAGCGTGCTTCCTTCGTAGGTGCAGTCGTCGCATACACGGTGCCAGGGCCGGAGGCCCACCTTCAGCGTGGAATGACAGCCAGGGCAAAGCTCGTCAGGTCCAGTCACCATTTTCTCCTCGGGTTCTTCCCACGGGGTCACGCTAAGGGTGGACAGAGCGTACCGGCGAACCCGATGGTGTCAAATGCCGAGCAGGAAACTAGCTGCCTCGGCCACTCCAGGAAGAGATCACCACACCAATCAGTATCACCACCGAGCCCACCCAAGTCTGCGGCCGGATCGGCTCGTGCAGAAGCCACCAGGAGAATGCGGGCACCAGCAGGAACGTCAGGCCATAGAATGGAAATGCGGCTGAAAGCGGCACACGTGCCAGAACCGCCAGCCATAACAGCGTGGCTGCGCCATACACGAACAAGGCCAGGATCAGGGTGCCGGAGAAGAAGCTGGCCGGACGGCTGAACGACAACTGCGAAGATGCCAGCTTGAAGAGGACCTGTCCGCTGGCCAGCATGGCCAGGGTGGTCAGGATCATCGCGATCACGGCAGGGGTCAGTACAGCGGCAGAACGGGTCATCGAAGATTCCTGGCGGGGCGCTACAGCGGGGCGGCGTGATTGAGCTGCATTGCAACATTAAACCTGCGCATGCCGGTGTAGTCCTCCGCCTCAGCGAGTTGTTCATGGTCATACAGCATATACAGGCGCCAGATGTTCCGGAAATGCGGAACGGCTCTGTACGACGAGACACACCATACGCATTCGCATGGTCACCCCAAGCCAGCTAGAATCAGGGTCCCACCCCCGAACCGGTTGCTGTTGCAGGACCGGACGTTCTCCCTGTTACTGAAGGACCCCGTACCAGATGAAAATCCTCGTCGCGTACAAGCGCGTGGTGGACTACAACGTCCGCATTCAGGTCAAGCCGGACGGTTCCGGCGTGGTCACCGACGGCGTCAAGCTGTCCCCCAACCCCTTCGATGAAATCGCTCTGGAAGAAGCCCTGCGCCTGCGCGACAAGGGCATCGCCAGCGAAGTCGTGGTTGCCACCATCGCCCCGGCCGACGCCCAGGCGCACCTGCGCAACGGCCTGGCCATGGGCGCAAACCGTGCCATCCACGTCGTCACCGACCAGGCCATCCAGCCGCTGACCGCGTCGCGCACCCTGCTCAAGCTGATCGAAAAGGAACAGCCGGACCTGGTGATCCTTGGCAAGCAGGCCATTGATGACGACGCCAACCAGACCGGCCAGATGCTGGCCACGCTCTGGGGCCGCCCACAGGCGACCTTCGCCAGCAAGCTCGAAATTGCCGATGGCAAGGCCACGGTGACCCGTGAAGTCGACGCCGGCCTGGAAACGCTGGAAGTGGATCTGCCGGCCGTGGTCACCACCGATCTGCGCCTGAACGAACCGCGCTTCATCAAGCTGCCAGACATCATGAAGGCCAAGGCCAAGCCGCTGGAGACCCTGCAGCTGGCCGACCTCGGCGTTGAAGCCGCCGACACCTTCAAGACCACCCAGTACGCCGCGCCGTCCAAGCGCAGCAAGGGTGTGATGGTCAAGGACGCGGCCGAACTGGTTGCCGCACTCAAGCAGAAGGGGTTGCTGTAATGAGCAGGATTCTCGTCATCGCCGAGCACCACGACGGCAAGCTCAACGCCGCCACCGCCAAGACCGTCAGCGCCGCCACTGCCATCGCCGGTGCTAGCATCGACGTGCTGGTGCTGGCCGCCGACCCGGCCGCCGTTGCCGCTGAAGCGGCGAAGATTGCCGGCGTCGCCAAGGTCCTGACCGTGGCCAACGCCGCCAATGCCCAGGCCCTGGCCCAGGTGCTGGCCCCGCAGATCGCGCAGCTGGCCAAGGGCTACAGCCACGTGTTCGGCCCGTCGACCACCTTCGGCAAGGACCTGATGCCGTGCGTGGCCGCCCTGCTCGGCGTCAACCAGGTCTCCGACCTGATGAGCGTCGAAGGCAGCCACACCTTCAAGCGCCCGATCTACGCCGGCAACGCGATCATCACCGTCGAAGCCCCGGCCGACCAGATCGTGGTCGCGACCGTGCGTGCCGCCTCGTGGCCGGAAGCCGCCCAGGGCGGCAGCGCCGCCATCGAAGCGGCCAGCGTCGATGCTGCCCTGCCGACCCACACCCGCTTCGTCGGCCTGGCCGCTGGTGCCAGCGACCGCCCTGACCTGCAGAGCGCCAAGCGCGTGGTCTCCGGCGGCCGTGGTGTCGGTTCGGAAGAGAACTTCAAGGTCATCTTCCAGCTGGCCGACAAGCTCGGTGCCGCGGTGGGTGCCTCGCGCGCCGCGGTCGACGCCGGCTACGTACCCAGCGACCTGCAGGTCGGCCAGACCGGCAAGATCATCTCGCCGGAGCTGTACGTGGCGGTGGGCATCAGCGGTGCGATCCAGCATCTGACCGGCATCAAGGATGCCGGCACCATTGTCGCGATCAACAAGGACGCGGATTCGCCGATCTTCGAGATTGCCGATATCGGTCTGGTAGGGGATCTGTTCGCAATCCTGCCGGAGCTGGAAGCGGCGCTGGGTTGAAGCCGATGCCGTACTGCTGAATCATGTCGGGGCCAGCACATCCACCGCTGGCCCCGATGTGTTTTCCCAAGCATGGTTGGCGCGACGCGTGTCCATCCAGCCCTGCAAACCACCTGGATCATTGAATGACCGTTCTGATTGCGATTGTGATTCCTTGCTACAAGGTCAAGGAGCACATTCTTGATGTCATCGCCGGCATCGGTGAAGACGTTGCCCGCATCTATGCCGTCGATGACTGCTGCCCCGTGGGCAGTGGTGATTTCATCGAAACTCATGCGACGGATCCGCGCGTGAAGGTATTGCGCCATGCGGAGAACCAGGGCGTGGGTGGCGCAGTCATGACCGGGTATCGCGCGGCAATCGAGGACGGCATGGATATCATCGTCAAGGTGGACGGTGATGGGCAGATGGATCCCGCGCTGATTCCAGATTTCGTAGCACCGATTGTGGCCGGCGAAGCAGACTACACCAAGGGAAACCGATTCTTCGATCTGGAACAGATCCAGCAGATGCCTGCGCTGCGCCTGTTCGGCAATGGCGGCCTGTCGTTCCTGACCAAGCTCTCATCCGGCTACTGGGACCTGTTCGATCCCACCAATGGCTATACGGCCATCCATCGCGATGTTGCTCGACACCTGCCGCTGACCAAGATCAGCCGCCGGTACTTCTTCGAGACGGATATGCTGTTCCGGCTCAACACGCTGCGGGCAGTCGTGGTCGATGTGCCGATGCACGCTCGCTACGGTGACGAAGTGAGCAACCTGAAGATCTCCAAGGTAATGACCGAATTTCTTGGCAAGAACCTGGCGAACTTCGGCAAGCGCGTGTTCTACAACTACTATCTGCGCAACTTGACGCTGGCTTCGCTGGAGCTTCCGCTCGGGCTTGCATTCACGCTGTTCGGCCTTGCCTACGGCATCAAGCACTGGTTGTTCAGCATCGACAGCGGCCAGGTCGCCAGCAGCGGCACCGTCATGCTCGCCGCCATGCCAGTCCTGGTCGGCGTGCAGCTGTTGCTTGCATTCTTCGGCCAGGACATCGCCAGCACCCCGCGCCGCGCGATCCATCGCCGCCTGGCCCGTTCGGCGCTGCGGGGCCCGAGCGCGTGACGGATACCCGGACCGCATTGCCGCCGCAGCAACCTGTACTGTGGCCATTCTTCCTTGCGTTCGCGATGCTGCTGTCGATCGTTCTCTCCGCGTTGACCCCATCGTTCCAGACCCCGGATGAGCTGGACCATGTCAAGCGTGCCTATCTGTTGAGCAAGGGCCAGCTCCTGCTGCATGCACGCGATGGCAACCCCTCCGGCGGCGAGGTCGATACCGGCCTGCTGTCCTACATGCAGCAGTTCACGCAACTCGTGGGCAAGCGCGCACAGAAGCTGACCGCCGAGGAGCTTGCCCGGTCCGAGTCGATCGCCTGGTCCGGTGAAACGGTGTACCAGGCGCCTTCTGGCACCGCCTATTACTTTCCCGCCGTCTATCTGCCCCAGGCCACTGGACTGGCCGCCGGCCGGGTGCTGGGATGGACCGTGGCGGATTCCTACCGGCTGGCCCGCTACCTCTCGCTGGCCGCAGCCATCGCCCTGCTGGCCCTGGCATTCCGGATCTTTGCTCCACCTGCGGGGGCACTGGCCCTGCTAGTGCTGCCAATGACGCTGTTCCAGTTTGGCGGCGCCGTGCTGGACCCGGTTGCCACCGGACTGACCTTCGTGGCCGTCGCTGCTTTCATGCGTCTTGCCGTCGACGGACGCCAGGCCAACGCTCGCATTTTCATTGCATTGGTCGCGGCCACATTGCTTGTCTGCGCAAGCCGCGCGCACATGTTACCGATGCTCGCATTGCCCTTTGCTGCCGCATGGTTCGCGCGCTGCGGCCGTCGCTTCTGGATCGCCCTGGCCCTGGCAGTGTTCGTACTGGGCTGGACGGCGGTGACCATCAAGACAACGGTATACGCCCCCGGACCGCGCGACGCGGATCACGCAGCGCGCCTGATGCACTATCTCACCCACCCTTCCGAGCTTTGGCACATGCTCTGGGTGACCTGGTCGCACCCGGTCCGCATGAGCGAGTACTGGGAGTCCTTCCTGGGCGTACTGGGCTGGCTCGACATCGGTTTCCCTGCCTCGTTCTATCTCTGGGCGGGCACAGCCTTCCTGGCGACAGTGGCCGCGTCCGTTGCCACCGGTGCCTGGCGCAGCCTGGCCTTGGCTCGTACTCTGCTGGTGGTCGTCTGCTTCTCGGCAATCCTGCTGACCTTCCTTGCGCTGCTGGTGCAATGGACCGAGCCTGGTTCGCGCCTGATCGAAGGCGTGCAGGGACGCTACTTCCTGATTCCTGCCGTCTGCCTGTCCTACGCGCTTCTGGCCCAGCCGCAACCGCGTCCGCGTGCGCTGCACCTGGTGTCACACCTGCTGCTGGCCGGTCTGGTGCTCATCTCCGGCTATGGCACCGCGAAACTGCTGGCCGACCGCTACTACATGCAGCCGGTACGCCCTGTGGCCTTGCCAGCGTACTCGCTGGAGGCGGGGCAGGCGATCGCCACGGACGCGCCCACCCAACTACAGCTTCCACGAGCAGTGACGGGACCTGAAACAGCCATCGATTCGGTCTCCATCCTGCTGGACATCAGGAAAGCCATCACCGATCCGCGGGCCAAGGCGAGCCTGCGCCTGTGGGACTCGGACGGCAGCGAACATCGCTTCGAACTGCCTTTGACCGGAATCGGGGACGACGATTACCACAGCGTGCCGGTTGACGCGCGTGCCTATGTCAGGGGCGATGTCCGGATCGATGGCACAGCTGAGGTTGGATTATGGGAAGCCGTTGACGGCACCGGCCAGCGCACCAGCTGCCTGGCGGTGCATGCCACCGACGGCACCCGACGCGTTACGCCGGGCTGCCCCCTACCCTAGGCCCGAAAAACAAGGCCGAGCCCTTGCCCGGACGCTGGTGTCCATGCAGGCAACAACATGGTCCTCGCACGCTCTGCCTGCGGGACCATCCTGTTGTGCGTGCAGGCCGGTGACTCAACCGCGCAGACGGCGAATGACGGATGCCGGCACCATCTTGCGTACCAGTGATGCCAGTCCCGGCCGACGACGAACAAAACGCTCCAGCGACGACGAGGAAGGATCCAGTGCGACCTCGTCCGGAGCCGAGTCGAAATGCGCGATGATGGCCTCGTACTGTTCGTACGGGCGCGGGATCATGCGCTTGAGCGCGGGCTGGCTGCGATAGTAGCGGCGCCAATCGGCCGGAATCTTGCGACCGTTGGCAAACACGCCGTACTTGTCAGGCAGGCCCGCCGGATTCTTCAGTCGCTCCAGTTCCGAGGTGTACCACTGGGTCATCGCCTGCAGGGTGGTGTTGCCCGCGTCGTGCTTGCCCAGCATCTTCTCATGCGTACCAATGTCGAAGCCCGAGAAGTGATAGAAGCGCAGCGGATAGCTGCCGTTGACCACGATCGTGCCGTCGGCGCGGGTGCTGACTTCGCGGTAGTAAAGATTCCAGGTCGCGACGTTGTAGGACGGCACACGAAGAATTCCCAGCGTCTGGAAGAAGCAGGGAGCCAGGTCCACCCACTTCTGATCAGTGAAAAGCCCACGCTGGTTATCGTCGAAGCAATAGTCGCGGCAGCGATCCAGCCACCACTGCAGGAACGCCGGGCCCTCTCCCTCACGGGTCAGCGCGAGAAAGCCCAGATTGAACACGCCATGGCGCAGGCAACCGAGCATTTCTCCATCCTGAAGGTCATCGGTATCCGTCGCGGGCACTGATACATGCGGAGTCAGCACGATCGGATGGCTGACCATCTCCCGCTCCAGCTCCTCCAGCCGTGCATACAACACCGTATCAGGATCCTGATAGACGACATTGGCAAAACCATGCTTCTGGAACAGGTGTGCAAATGCAAAGGGCTTCACTGCCGTGCACAATTCCACCACCGTATGATCGAACAACCATGACTGGAGTTCGCCGACACCTTCGACGACATCATCCGGGGTCAGGACGATATCGAAATCGGAATAGTCCAGGGCCGGGTCCTGATGATCGCTCAGCATGAGCGCCATCTTGGCTTCAGGATGATGGCGGCGGACCGAAGCGGCGAGGATGCGCGCCTTCGGCAGGTAACCGTTGTTGATGGAGGTAAAGATGCATTCGATCATGGGATTCACTTCTTCATGTTGTCGCGCAAGCGGCGCACCAGCGGCAACAGCCCGGTGGCACCCAGGGTGGATCGGACAGCGTTGCGCCATGCCGTTGAGCCCGCCGGCGCAACCTCACCGCGAAGCTCGCTGATTGTACGCTTGAGGGCCGCGATCTCGTGCTGCAGCTCGGTGTTCTGTTTCTTCAGCAATACCGGATCGGTGATGCTCCATTGACTGGAAATGCCGGCAACCGCCTGCTGGTAGAACATGTCCTCGTCCGAGATCAGCGAGGTGTCCTGATACCAGGGCAAGTGCAGCGCTGAATATGGCGGAGCGGTGCGGATCGAACGCCACCAACGCTCCTCGTCGCAGTGGACGCCAGGGCGGTAGAGAGCGAACGTGGTATCAAGAGCCGCCTCATAGTTGCCGTCCTCCAGCAGGTTCTGCCAGAACGGCGATTCCCAGGCGATCACCTGCTGCTTGAACGCATAGTGGTCAGGCAGGTCATCGATCCTCAGTGACAGCCCGGCCTTGTTGTGCCGCGGATAGCGCTCCAGCAGCTCAGCCAGGTGCTCGGTGATGTCGGACGGGCAATCATGGGCCGGCATGACATCGCTGTCGTTCAGGATGAAACGCTCGCGCTGGATGACGTCGTCGAAACGACCACTGCGCCAAAGCGCAAGATGGCCATAGTTCTTGTCGAGCCGGACCACGCGATGCGGACTGTGGTTGAGATAGTCCAGCAGTGGTTCGTAGGTCGACGCATTGTCGACCACGATGAGATTCTGGAAATCCAGCGCTTCCAGCCGCTCGATCACGCTCCTGATGTAGCCGACCCGGTTGTAGGAAATGATGAAGACCGGAACGGTACGATTGGACAGTACGCTCATCCTTCCACTCCAAAGATGTCGAAGCCGCGCCCAATCACAAGGGCGCCAAGCATCCTTTCCATTACATGCTCCAGCCCGCCCTCAACCTCCCTGCTGTCCAGACTGAACTCATCGAGCGACAAGCCAAGCTCGAGCAGCGGCCTGAGCAATGAGGATCGAATCCAGAACATCGTGCCGGCCACGAACGGAGCTCCCTGCGGCACACCAAAGCGCTCGTACGCCGCTTGGCTGAGCGCTGCATTGGCATCGGGAACACTGGTGATGAACGGTCGTGCTCCCACCATGCCGATCGCCGGATCATCCTGGAACAGTTTCAGCACGTTGTTGATCTGCCAGGTGCTGCCGGTCAATGGCTGCACAAGCGCGCGGCGCCAATGATCGCCATCGCGTATTTCCTGCCCGAACAAGGCAGAAATTGCCTGGAAGTAGCTTTCCGGATTGTGGCTCTTCTTGGAGTGGAGCTTCAGCACCAGATCTGAATCGAGGAGACCTCCATCACGGATCGCCGCCAGCAATCCGCCCACGTCCTTGCCGCGATTGGGGACGACCAGAATCTGCACATCCACACCGCGCGCAACCAGTTCATCCAGTGGACCGTCGAAGTCCTCGCGACTCCAGGGCCCGGTAATGACCACTTTGCGCAGGTTCGGTATGCGCAGCGCATCGGCGATCAGTTCGGGGGCAAGATCACGGTAGAAAATGTGCAGATGGACCGCCACCTCTGCTACCAAGGGCACGATCGGCAGAGGATCACGCGCGACATGCCGGACCGTACCAGCCGTGACTCCATTGCGCAGGAAGCCGATGGATTCGTTGATGCGGCGCGCGCTCCTGATGGCGCGCGACACGCGCTGACGCAAACTCAACGGCATTCCGTAGGCTGGGGAGCCTGGCAGATTTCGCCCTTCAAGGTGTTCCAGCATCCGCACCTCGCGGCAACGCTGCAGGTCCCGCTCGTACCTCACCCGCAGAGAATCGCCGTATACATCCATGCGCTGGGCGTGTGCACGCTTGCGATACTCCGCGTGCACCTGCTCCAGCGACGCCTGCTGCTCCTGCTGCACTATCAGCGCCTCACGCAGCTCTGCTTCGACCACCTGCGCTTGCCGGCGCTCGGCTTCGCTGGCCTGCTCCCGCTGGCGCCGCTCCGCCTCGATCAACTGCTGGCGTTGTTTCAGAAGCTCTACATGAGCATCGCGATCTGCTTCAACTGCATGGAATGACTCGCGGTACTTGTTGACCTGGCCCTGCAGGTAGCGACGCAACAGGCGGTCATGCCGGTGGTGACTGAGCAGCAGGCTCTGGGGTGCATGCATCCGACGACGGTAGATCTGCCGCGTGATCAGCTGAGCCTCGGCCGCAGCGCCGGGCATGCCACTGAGAATCGCGTTGTCACCGTGCAACCGATAGCGCATCAGACGCTGGTCGACGAACTCCACCTTCACGCCCTCGGTATCCAGGCAGCGCAGCACGTAGTCCCAGTCCAGGTTGTAGCGGAAGCGCCGAAACCAGCCAACACTGGCCAACAACTCCCTGCGGAACAGGAAGTTCGACGTGGAAACAGTGAAGTTTCCATACAGCAGCCCGTTCACCACACCTTCGCTGCGCACGCGCTCGCGCAAACGCTGCACGCTGAAGTTCCACCAATGAGACGGGTCATCGATGAACTCGCCATCGGCATCAATCAGGCGGATATCGCTGAACAGGAACTGCGCATCTTCGCGCTCGGCGTGCTTGAGCATCTGCTCCAGCCGCTCAGGCTCCCAGATATCGTCCGAGTTGAGGACCGCCAGCCATGCGCCCCGCGCTTTTGACAAGCCACGGTTGATCGCCGCGTGCGACCCCGCGTTGTCCTGGCGCACCACTCTTATCCGGTCATCCTCTGCCGCCATGGCAGTTGCAACCAACACAGAATCATCCCTGGAACCATCATCGATGATGATCAGTTCCAGAGAAGACATCGTCTGTGCCAGCACAGACTCGATGGCCTCGCCGATGAAGCGCGCGTGGTTGTAGGACGGGATCACCACGCTCACGCGTGGCAGTGCAGCGTGGTCTGCGAGGGTCACTTCAGCCACTCGCCACCTCGTCGGCCCAGCGCTGCAGCGCTTCTGCATCCTCGACCCGCCACGGGCGCTGCGGCACTTCACTGCGACGCGCCTCCAGCACGAACTGGAACACGTTGGCGGTGGGATGTCGGTTGAGCATGTGCTTGATCGGTTCCGGCAGAGGCTGCCAGTACTCAAGGAACTGCTCGTGGTTTCCGCCGGCATTGACTGCTTCGCGCCTGGCAACCTCCAGGCCCTGTGCGTTGAGCATGCGCTCCAGCGAATCCCAGGTGAAGAAGCGCAGGTGGGTTTCGTCGAGCAGCCCTGTCGGCGTGTAGTCGAAGCGCCCGCAGAACAATGCAGCGATGATGCCGGCATGACCCACGTTGGGCACGGACGCCACCAGACGGCCGTCCGGGGCCAGCAGGGTCAGTAGCTGGCCGAGTGTGTATGCAGGATCACGCAGGTGTTCCAGCACGTCCGCGCAGACGATCACATCGTAGGTGCCGCGAACCGCTGCCAACCAGTCGTCACCTTCCAGAGTTCCAACATGCAGCGCATTCAGGTAGGGACGAGCCTGATCGGCACTGATCGGATCGATCTCCACGCCGGTCACTGTGCACCCTTGTGCCTGGCTGAGTTGACGCGATATGACACCGTAGCCGCAGCCAAGTTCAAGCACCCGCTGCCCCTGTCCCACCATCCGCGAGATGCGGGCAGCGGTACTCGGCCCTTCCGGATCGAAACTGTAGTCGTATGGCGAAACGCGATCTTCAATCTTCATTGGCATCCACCTCGATTGCGACCTCCAGCATGGGAATGCCCACCAACCCCGTGGAGACGCTGGTCGACACTGAGCGGACGATCAGTACGTCATGCCCCCACTTGAGCTGCCGATGGTCCAGCTGGGTGCCCTCGGCGATAGCGACGTCAAAACTGTAGTCACCCACCGGCAGGATCGGCATCGGGAAGCTGAACACCGCACGGAAGCGCTCGCCGCTACTGACCATGGGGGGGGCATCCAGGTAAGTCAGGTACGTGTTGTCGCCAAACAGTGTTTGCCCGTGCTTGTCCTTCAGGAAGAAGCCGACAATGGGTTGCGGCAGATCAACCAGTGCGCGCGCCTGCACGACCAGCGATACCGCCTCGCCGCCGACCACCCACGACAGCGGGTTATGTTCGCGGTCCTCCAGCACCACCTGGGTGATTTCCACCCCGCCCTGACCAAAGGATGCACTCTCCGGCGTGAACTGCATCACCTGGATGTCATTGCGCAGCGTGCTGCCATTGATCATCGATTGGCGCTGATCCTTCCAGTCCTCGGCCGACAGGATGTCCTGCACGGCATGGTCTCGTTCCGGTGCGCTGCTCTGCGACTGGTTGAACAAAGAGGCCAGGTACTTCTCTGTCACGCTCTTGGCATCGCCAATCGCTTGCACCCGGCCATGCTCGATCCACATGGCCTGGTCGCACAGGCTTCGCACCGCGCCACTGTCATGGCTGACGAACACCAGCGTGCCGTTCTCCTTGAACTTGCGCAGCCAGCGCATGCACTTCTGCGTGAACTGCGCATCCCCCACGGCAAGCGCCTCGTCGATGACCAGGATGTCAGCGTCGACGTGGGTGATCACCGAGAAGGCCAGGCGCACGAACATGCCACTGGAGTACGTTTTGACCGGGCGATCGATGAATTCACCGATCTCTGCGAATTCGATGATCGACGGCAGGCGTTCGTTGATTTCCGCAGTGGTCAGGCCATAGATGCCGCCACTGAGAATCGCGTTCTGACGCCCGGTGAATTCGGGATTGAAGCCTGCCCCCAGTTCCAGCAGCGCTGCCACTTTGCCGACACGTTCGACGCTGCCGCTGGTAGGCGACAACGTGCCGCACACGATCTGCAGCAAGGTCGACTTTCCAGAGCCATTCTTTCCGATGACGCCGAACGTCGTGCCCTTCCGCACGCTGAAGTCGATATCACGCAGCGCCCAGAAATCGCGGTAGAACTTTCGCCGTCCACCCAATAGACCCTGCCAGAGGCGGTGCGCGGGCTTCTCATAGATGTGGTAGCACTTGGACAGATTGTGGACCCGGATCGAGACGTCAGATGACATCGGCGAAGCCTCCACGCATCTTCTGGAAGAACATGTAGCCCAAGGCGGCCACCGGCAGGGCGATCAGCAGATAGACCCCCAGCGCAGCCCAATCCGGGGATTGGCCAAGCATCAATGCCGCACGTGATTCCTGCATCGGCAATGTCAACGGATTGAACATCACCCAGGTCTGCGCGGCCTTTGGCAACGCGGTGATCTGGTAGAACAACGGCGACAGGAACATGAAGGCACTGATCAGCAACGTCACCATCTGGTTGATGTCGCGGATGTAGGTTCCGAGTGCCGCCAGCAACCAGGTCACTCCCAAGATCAACACCATCAGCGGCAGAAGAATTACCGGGATCCACAGCCCCTGCCAATGCATGGGCGAATCCAGGTACCAGGACACGGCAATGAGCACCAGCATCGCCACGAACGCGTTGAACACAGCCGTGATCAGGGTGACGACGGGCAGCACATCAAGGGGGAAAACAACTTTCTTCACGTAGTTCGCATTGGCCAGGATCAGCGTTGGCGCACGCGTGACGCATTCGGCGAATAGATTGAACACGATCAAGCCGATGAAGAGCGCGACGGTGAAGTTGCCCGACGGATGATCACCCTGCCCCCATCGGTTCTTGAACAGCGTACCGAACACGAACGAGTAAAGCGTCAGCAACAGCAGGTTCTGGATCACATACCAGGAGAGGCCACCGTAGGATCCTTTGAACCGTGCAGCGATCTCACGCTGGGACAATGCCCAGAGCAGCTCAGCCTTGCGTTGTACGCCACTGATCATCACGCCAGCGCCTTTTCCAGATCCACCTGCAGATCCCCCAGATCCTCAACACCCACGCTCAGCCTTACCAGCGCATCACTGATGCCCAGCTGCTCGCGCCGCGCCACCGGGATCGATGCATGCGTCATCACCGCTGGATGGTTGACCAGGCTTTCCACGCCGCCCAGCGACTCGGCCAGGGTGAACAGTTCGGTCTTCTCGCAGAAGCGCTTGGCCGCGTCGAAGCCGCCCTTGAGCACGATCGAGACGATGCCGCCGTAGCCAGCCATCTGCTTGCCCGCCAGCTCGTGTTGCGGGTGCGAGGCCAGGCCCGGGTAGATCACCTTCTCCACCGCCGGATGCTTTTCCAGCCACTGGGCCAGGGCGAGCGCGTTGGCGCAATGTGCCTTCATGCGCAGCGGCAGGGTCTTCAGACCACGCAAGGCCAGGAAGCTGTCGAACGGGCCCTGCACGCCACCCACCGAGTTCTGCAGGAAGGCCATCTGCTCGGCCAGTTCGGCGTTGTCGCCAACCACAACCATGCCACCGACCATGTCCGAGTGCCCGTTGAGGTACTTGGTGGCCGAATGCAGGACCAGGTCCGCGCCCAGTTCCAGCGGACGCTGCAGCATCGGCGAGGCGAAGGTGTTGTCGACGACTACGATCAGGCCATGACGCTTGGCGATGGCGGCGACCGCAGCGATGTCGACGATCTTCAGCATCGGGTTGGTCGGGGTCTCGATCCAGACCATCTTCGTCTTCGACGTGATGGCGGCCTCGAACGCGGCCAGATCGGTCAGGTCGACGAAGCTGAAGTCCAGCGCAGCGGTACGGCGACGCACACGCTCGAACAGGCGGAAGCTGCCACCGTAGATGTCATCCATCGCCACCACGTGGCTGCCGGCGTCCAGCAGCTCGATCACGGTCGAGCTGGCGGCCATGCCCGAAGCGAAGGCGAAGCCACGGGTACCGCCTTCCAGCGAGGCCACGCAACGCTCGTAGGCGAAGCGCGTCGGGTTGTGGGTACGCGAATACTCGAAGCCCTGGTGCTCGCCCGGGCTGGACTGGGCATAGGTCGAGGTCGCGTAGATCGGCGGCATCACCGCACCGGTGCTGGGGTCCGGCGACTGGCCACCGTGGATGGCCAGGGTAGCCAGGGCCAGGGCGCGATCCTGGGAAGTAGCGTTGGACATGTTCTTTCCTGAGGGGCGCCGACGCACGGCGCCATCGAAGGTGCGGAAGTCTATCAGCGCGGCCTTAACGACCTTTGACGCGGATAAACCAGGATTCAGCGGCGAACATCTGCGATCAGCGGCTTATTGAACACGCCGACGCAGGTAGTTCAGCAGGTCGATACGGGTGATCAGGCCCAGGAAGGCGTCACCGTCCATCACGATCGCCACCTGGCCGCGGTCGAACACCGGCAGCAGCGCTTCGATCGGCGACTTCACGTCCAGCCGGTCCAGCTTGCTGACCATCGCGGTCGCCACCGGGTCGCGGAAACGGGCTTCATCGCCATAGACATGCAGCAGCACGTCGCTTTCATCGACGATACCGACCAGCTGGTCGCCGTCCAGCACCGGCAGCTGCGACACGTCATACAGTTTCATGCGCTGATAGGCGGTGGTCAGCAGGTCGTTCGGGCCGATCACCACGGTGTCGCGCTGGCCATACGGGCGCAGGATCAGGTCGCGCAGGTCGCCGTGCTGGGGGCGCTGCAGGAAGCCGTTGTCCAGCATCCAGTAGTCGTTGTACATCTTCGACAGGTACTTGTTGCCGGTATCCGGCACCAGCACCAGCACCTTCTTCGGCGTGGTCTGCTCCTTGCAGTACTTCAGCGCCGCCGCCAGCAGGGTGCCGGTGGAGGAACCACCGAGGATGCCTTCCTTGCCCAGCAGCTCTCGCGCGGTGTGGAAGCTCTCCGCATCGGAGATGGCGTAGGCCTTCTTCACCCGGCTGAAATCGGAGATCGACGGCAGGAAGTCCTCACCGATGCCTTCCACCAGCCAGCTGCCCGACTTGTCGTTCAGATTGCCGTCGTTGATGTACTCGGCCAGGATCGAGCCGACCGGATCGGCCAGCACCAGCTCGGTCTTCGGCGACAGCTTCGCGAAGGCACGCGACAGGCCGGTCATGGTGCCGGAGCTGCCGCAGCCGAACACGATGGCGTCAAGGTCGCCGTCCATCTGCTCCAGGATTTCCGGGCCGGTACCGAATTCGTGCGCGGCCGGGTTGTCCGGGTTGCCGAACTGGTTGATGAAGTAGGCGCCCGGGGTCTGCTCGGCGATGGTCTTGGCCAGGTCCTGGTAGTACTCGGGATGACCCTTGGCCACGTCCGAGCGGGTCAAGCGCACTTCGGCACCCATCGCCTTCAGATTGAAGATCTTTTCGCGGCTCATCTTGTCGGGAACGACCAGGATCAGCTTGTAGCCCTTCTGCTGCGCTACCAGGGCCAGGCCCAGGCCGGTGTTGCCGGCGGTGCCCTCGACCAGGGTCGCGCCCGGCTTCAGGTCGCCGCGCTTTTCCGCGGCCTCGATCATCGACAGGCCGATGCGATCCTTGATCGACCCGCCCGGGTTGGCGCTCTCCAGCTTCAGGTAGAGCTCGCAGACACCGGTGTCCAGGCGCTGGGCCTTCACGATCGGGGTCTGACCGATGAGTTCGAGGACGGAAGAGTGGATGGGCATTCGGGGACTTTCGGTTCGCGCCACGCAGGGCCGGACCGATGATTATCCGACGGATGGCGATGAAAGTCAGGTCGGCATGGCCGCAGCCTGTCCACCGTAAAAAAGGGATGCGGACGGCCCCGGATCGACGAGGAGACCGGTACCGCCCGCATCGGTGAGTTGTGCCTGCAGGCCAAGGCACCACCGCCTGTGGTGCCTTGGCGCGGCCGCCTCATCGGCGGTGCCGCGATGCCGGGGCATGAGCGCCCGGCGGGGCCATCTCTGGCCGGGTCACGCCGTTCCGGGCGTGACGGGGTGCGTCAATGCGCGGGGGACGTCGTTGGAAGCGGTGTCTCGTACATTCGCAGAAGACGTTGCTTGGCCAGCAGCTTCTCACGCTTCATGCGACCCAGGGTGACATCATCGATCGGGAGTACACCCAACTCCGCGTCCATGCACTTCTTGTTCAACTTGCGGTGCTGGTCATGGAGTGCCCGGAACTCCGGATCGCGCGCGCGGCGGGCGTCGATCTCGCTCTGGGGCTGATCTTCAAACATGATGGACCTCCTTCGACAGATACACGAACGCCCCGGCTGCAAGGCACGGGGCGTTGTTCATGGAGGAGCGCCGGTCGATGGCCACCTGGACGCCTGCAACGACCTGCGGCACTGGCCTGCGCACGTCGATTCGCTGCGGTTCGCGCCCTGCTTGCATCGGCCCGGCCCTCCCATCGTCCGGTCCGCGGCATTGCGTCCCGGACGATTGACCCTACGCCTGCTCCGGGCGGGGTTCAAGCCCCTGCGTCAAAAAGACCGAACCCCGCCGGGGCGGGGTTCAGGCTGAATGCTCATCACAACGAAAAACAAACAATATCAATCAATTACGGGGCGATGATGACCTCGGCCGAACGCGCCCGGGTGGACGCTGCCTTCTTGCCGCTGAGCTGTATCCGGTTGCTTGCGACACCGCCGGCAACGAGGGCATCGCGCAGCGCTTCGGCCCGCTTCTGGCCGACGCCATTGGCACTGTCATACGCCTCGATGCGCAGGCGGCCCTTCTTGCCGATGTTCAGATACTCGGCCAGTGCCTTGGCCTGGTTGCGGGCACCACCGGACAGGCTGGAGGCACCGGCGGCGAAGGCGTCACCATTGAAGGTGAACACCTCACCGCGGCCGTCGAACTTCGAGCCCGGCAGCTTCTGCCCGGACACCAGCTCGGCTTCCTCGCGGGCCAGTTTGGCAGCGTTCTGCTGCGCGGCGCTGAGGCGCTGCTGCTGCTTGCCGGCCACGCTGGTCAGGGCATTCTCGGCATCCTGGCGGGCCAGCGTCTCGGCCTCGGCGGCCTGACGCAGGCGCTCTGCCTCCTCGGCCTGCATCTGCGCCTGCATGCGCAGCTGCTCGGCTTCCTGGCGGGCACGGGCAGCATCGCGGCGGCTGGCCTCGATCAGCAGGTCGCTGCGGGTACGCTCGAGACGATCGACCTCACGCGCCGCCAGTGCGGTACGCACGGCGGTCTCGGCGATCTCGACGCGGCGCTCTGCCAGGTAGGTGGCCAATTCCTGGTCGCGGCGCTTGGCCTTGTCCAGGGTGGCGATGGCCTGCTGCGCCTGCATGCGCTCGAAAGCGCCCAGCTCAGCCGTGTCGGGATTGGCCTGGATGGCCATCAGGCGCTGGCTCAGCTGCGCCACCATCGGGTTGTCAGCGGCCACGGCCAGGGTCGGCAGCGCCAGCAGCGCGGCCAGGGTTGCGGCGGTCATCGGCTTCACCGGCGGTCCTCCCCGGTCGACAGCTGGCGTTGCAGCTGGTTGACCTCGTTGCGGCGCAGCTGCAGCTGCGCGGTGGCGGTGGCTTCCTCGCTGCGGACGCGAGCCAGGTCGGCATCGACGGCAGCGCGCAGGGCCATCGCCGGGGCGTTCTTGCGCTCGCGGCGGTCGCCGGCGGCGCGCTGGGCCTGCTCCAGCCCCTGCCGGGCCAGCCCGATAAGGTCCGGAGCGTACTGGTCGGCATCGGCCTGGGTGGCCTTGTCGACCGCCTGCCGGGCCTGCGCCAGTTCCAGTGCGGCGTCCTGCGCCCAAGCGGGGGCAGACAGTGCGAATGCAAACGCCATCACATACAGGCCATGGCGCATTCGTGCGAAGCTAAGTCGTTTCATTGGGGAGGCCGTACCGGTTGTCGGTTCACGGCCATTGTCGTCAAGCCGACACCGTGCTGGCAACGGGCGTCGACCGTTTCGTTGGGGAAAATTCGCAATGGATATCGGCTACTTCCTGAAGCTGATGACCGAAAAGAACGCTTCGGACATGTTTCTGACCACCGGGGCTCCGGTCTACATCAAGATCGAGGGGAAGCTCTATCCGCTGGGCAATACCGGCCTGCCGCCGGGCATGGTCAAGAAGATCGCCTACTCGCTGATGGACGAGGGCCAGGTGCCGCAGTTCGAGCGCGAGCTGGAGCTGAACATGGCCATCGCCCTGCCTGATGCCGGGCGCTTCCGGGTCAATGTATTCAAGCAGCGCGGCGAAGTCGGCATGGTCATTCGCGCCATCCGCAGCCGCATCCCGAGCATCGAAGAGCTGAACCTGCCACAGGTGCTGAAGGACGTCATCATGACCCCGCGTGGGCTGGTGCTGGTGGTGGGGTCCACCGGTTCCGGCAAGTCCACCTCGCTGGCGTCGATGATCGACCACCGCAACAGCACCACCACCGGCCACATCCTCACCATCGAGGACCCGATCGAGTACCTGCACAAGCACAAGATGTCGATCGTCAACCAGCGCGAGGTCGGGCTGGACACCCATGCCTTCCACAACGCGCTGAAGAACGCGATGCGTGAAGCACCGGACGTGATCCTGATCGGCGAGATCCTGGACGCGGAAACGATGGAGGCGGCGATCGCCTTCGCCGAGACCGGTCACCTGTGCCTGGCCACCCTGCACTCCAACAACGCCGACCAGACCATCGAGCGCATCCTCAACTTCTTCCCGGAAAGCGCGCACAAGAATGTGCTGATGAACCTGGCGCTGAACCTGCGTGCGGTGGTCAGCCAGCGCCTGGTGAAGAACAAGGAAGGCCGCCGGCTGCCAGCCACCGAGGTCCTGATCAATACGCCGATGATCCGCGACCTGCTGCGCCGCGGCCAGGTGCACGAGATCAAGGCGGCGATGGAAGGCTCGCTGGAAGAAGGCATGGAGAGCTTCGACCAGTGCCTGTTCCGGCTGGCCAAGGCCGGCACCATCGAGCAGGAAGAAGCGTTGCGTGCGGCTGACTCGCGTGATGGCCTGGCCCTGAAGTTCCGCCTGTCCGAAGGCAGCAGCGGCGACCACGACCCGTACGCCGACTTCTCGGCCGGTGCGCCCAGCATCACCCACGGCTTCTGATCCCCGCACTGCTCTTTCGATACCGGTAGCGCCGGGCCATGCCCGGCGAAAGCCTGAAGGATTCAGGGGCGGTCTCATCCAATGAGACCCCTCATCCGTAGGTTTCCTCAATGGAAACCATCCGCAAGCTGGCCATCCTGGCCGATGCCGCCAAATACGACGCCTCCTGCGCCTCCAGTGGCTCGGGCAAGCGCGATTCGCGCGCCAGCGGCGGCATTGGCAGCACCGAAGGCATGGGCATCTGCCACAGCTATACGCCGGACGGCCGCTGCGTTTCATTGCTGAAGATCCTGCTGACCAACTTCTGCGTCTACGACTGCGCCTACTGCGTGAACCGGGTCTCCAGCAACGTAGCCCGTGCGCGCTTCAGCGTGGACGAGGTGGTCGCGCTCACCCTGGACTTCTACAAGCGCAACTACATCGAGGGGCTGTTCCTGTCCAGCGGCATCATCCGCAATGCGGACTACACCATGGAGCAGATGGTGGAAGTTGCCCGGCAACTGCGCGAAGGGCACCGCTACGCCGGCTACATCCACCTCAAGACCATTCCCGAGGCTTCGCCCGAGCTGCTGGCCAGTGCCGGGCGCTACGCCGACCGCCTGTCGATCAACGTCGAACTGCCGACCGAAGCCGGCCTGATCGCGTTGGCGCCGGAGAAGACGGTGCATTCGATACGCGGCGCCATGGGCGAACTACGCTGGCGCATCGAGGAAGCCAAGGAGGCGCGCAAAGCCCCCGCAGCGTTGGCGCCGACGGCCAGCCGCAGTACACGCCCGCGCCCTCCCCGTTTCGCACCAGCCGGGCAGAGCACGCAGATGATCGTCGGCGCGGACGGGGCCAACGACCAACAGATCCTGGCCAGCGCCGATGCGCTGTACGGCAACTACCGCATGCGCCGGGTGTACTACTCCGCGTTCAGCCCGATTCCGGACGCCAGCCGGCAGCTGCCACTGCAACCGCCCCCGCTGCAGCGCGAACATCGCCTCTACCAGGCCGACTGGTTGCTGCGCTTCTACGGGTACGGCGTGGAAGAAATCACCGATACCGCCCAGAACGGCATGCTGGACCTGGACATCGACCCGAAGATGGCTTGGGCGATCCGCCACCCCGAGCGCTTTCCGGTCGACCTGAACCGGGCACCGAAGGAAATGCTGCTGCGCGTTCCCGGCCTCGGCGTGCGCAACGTCAAGCGCGTGCTGATGGCACGCCGCCACGGGCGGCTGCGCGTGGCCGACATCGCGCGCCTGAAGGCACCGATGAGCAAGATGCTGCCGTTCGTGCTGCTGGCTGACCATCATCCGCGCAAGGCGCTGGACGACCCGGCGGCGCTGCGCGCGCAGCTGGCCCCGCCCCCGCGACAGGGTTCGCTGTTCGATGCACCGTCCGCGGCCTGACGCGCAGCGCTGGTCGCTGCGGGTGGATCCGCCATGGTCGCTGGAGGCCTGGCGCAACGGTGCGCGTGAAGCCCTGCTGCGCGACGTCGCGCCGGAGCAGCTGGACTGGCTGGAGGGCAGCGACGCATCACTGCTGGATGCACCCGCGGTCACCTCGGCGCCCGTGCAGGCCGATGCTGGCACACCGAACGTACCGCGCGACTTCCTGGAGCTGGCGGCCACCTGCCTGTGTCATCGCGACGGGCAGCGCATGGCCCTCCTGTACCGGTTGCTGTGGCGCATCACCCATGGCGAACGCTCGGTGCTGTCAAACCCCGCCGATGCCGACGTACTGCGGGCGATGGCCATGGCCCAGGCGGTCCGCCGTGACACGCACAAGATGAAGGCATTCGTGCGCTTCCGCGAGGTGCCTGGCCAACCTGATGCGTTCATCGCCTGGTTCGAACCACAGCACTACATTGTCGATCGGGTCGCGCCGTTCTTCGCGCGCCGCTTCACCGGCATGCGCTGGGCCATTCTCACGCCTTCGCGCAGCGTCGCCTGGGATGGGCAGGCACTTGCCTTCGGCCCCGGCGCACGGCGCGAGGATGCCCCGGCCGAGGATGCGCGCGAATCACTGTGGCAGACCTACTACGCCAGCATCTTCAATCCGGCGCGACTCAATACACGGATGATGATGCAGGAGATGCCGGCGAAGTATTGGCGCCACCTGCCGGAAGCTCAGCTGCTGCCACGCCTGGTGCGCGATGCGGCCGACCGCGTGCAGGAAATGCATGACCGTCCCGCGCAGGCACCGCAGCGCCGGATTCCCCTGCGAGCGAACGCTGCGACATCGGCGACCGAAGCCAGCAGCCTGGAGAATCTGCGCGGACAGGCCAGCGCCTGCCGCCAGTGCCCGCTCTGGGAGCAGGCCACGCAGACCGTGTTCGGGCAGGGGCCGGCAGACGCCAAGGTGATGCTGGTCGGAGAACAGCCTGGCGATACCGAGGACCTGCGCGGACAGCCGTTCGCAGGACCTGCCGGCCAGCTGCTGGACCGCGCACTGGTGGAACTGGGAATCGATCGCGCCCAGCTGTACCTCACCAACGCGGTGAAGCACTTCCACCATGAACGGCGCGGCAAGGTGCGGCTGCACAAGCGGCCGGAAAGCCGCCACATCCAGGCCTGCCGCCCTTGGCTGATGGGTGAGATCGCCCGCGTGCGACCCCAGGTGATCGTGTGCCTCGGCGCGACAGCGGCAGCCTCGGTATTCGGTCGTGATTTCGACCTCTCACGCGACCGCGGACGCTGGCACGCCCTCGAGGAAGGCACGCGCGGGTACGCCACGGTGCACCCGGCATGGGTGTTGCGGCAGACTGACGATGCGCGCCGCGAGGATGCCTACCGGTTGTTCCGCGATGACCTGGCCCGATTGCAGCAGAAAGGGGACGGAGGGGATTAAGTCGTAAGTGCACATACGACTTAATCCCCTCCGTCCCCTTTTTCTTTCAGGCCGCGTCGAGCTGGTTTTCCGGGCGTGCGCACTCGAAGGCGTCCAGCGCTTGGCAGGCGGCCTCGATGCGGCGCAGAGTCGGGTACGGCGCCAGGTCCAGGCCGAAGCGGTGCGCGTTGTACAGCTGCGGCAGCAGGCAGATGTCGGCCAGGCCTGGGCGGTCGCCGTGGCAGAAGGTGCCGGTGTCGCGGCTGTTGGCCAGCATTGCCTCCATCGCCGTAAAGCCTTCGGCGATCCAGTGCAGGGTCCATTGCGTGCGGGCGTCGGCCGGCACCTGCAGGCTGCGCTCCAGGTACTGCATCACCCGCAGGTTGTTGATCGGGTGGATGTCGCAGGCCACCAGCTGGGCCAGCGCACGCACCCGCGCACGACCGGCAGCATCAGCTGGCAACAGCGGCACCTGCGGAAAGCGCTCATCCAGGTACTCCAGGATCGCCAGCGACTGGGTCAGCGCATGCCCTTCATGCAGCAGGGTCGGCACCAGCTGCTGCGGATTGAGCGCGCGATAGGCGTCGAGATGCTGCTCGCCGCCTTCGCGCACCAGGTGCACCGGCCGGGCCTCCCAGGCCAGGCCCTTCAGCTCCAGGCCGATACGCACGCGGTAGGCGGCGCTGGATCGCCAGTAGGTGTACAGCACGATGCCGTCGTCGACCGGGATCTCCATCGCCGCCTCCATGCTCAGGGCTTGGCCGCCTGTTCGATGCGCTGCTCGATCGCACCGAAGATGCTGTTGCCGGCGGCATCGAGCATCTCGATGCGGACCACATCACCGAAGGACATGAACGGCGTGCTCGGCTTGCCGTCGCGCAGGGTTTCGACCACGCGCTGTTCGGCGAAGCAGGAGGCACCCTTGCTGGTGTCTTCGTTGGCGATGGTGCCCGAGCCAACGATGGTGCCGGCGCTGAGCGGACGGGTCTTGGCCGCATGCGCGACCAGCTGGGCGAAGTTGAACTGCATGTCCACGCCCGCTTCCGGCGCACCGAACCACTGGCCGTTGATGTGGGTCAGCAGCGGCAGGTGCACCTTGCTGTCCTGCCAGGCGGCGCCCAGCTCATCGGGGGTGACGAACACCGGCGACAGCGCCGAACGCGGCTTGGACTGCAGGAAGCCGAAGCCCTTGGCCAGCTCACCCGGAATCAGGTTGCGCAGCGAGACGTCATTGACCAGGCCGACCAGCTGGATATGGCCCGCAGCCTGTTCCGGGGTGGCCGCCATCGGCACGTCGTCGGTGATCACCACGATCTCGGCTTCCAGGTCGATGCCGTAGTCCTCGCTGACCACTTTGACCGCATCGCGCGGGCCATGGAAGCCGGCGCTGGTGGCCTGGTACATCAGCGGATCGGTGTAGAAGCTCTCCGGCACCTCGGCACCACGCGCGCGGCGGACGCGCTCGACGTGCGGCAGGTAGGCGCTGCCATCGACGAACTCATAGGCGCGCGGCATCGGCGCGGCCAGTGCCTGCGGGTCAAGGTCGAACACGCCATCGGCGTCGCCGGCGTTGAGCGATTCGTACAGCGCGTTAAGGCGCGGCGCGATGTGGCTCCAGTCTTCCAGGGCCTGCTGCAGGGTGACGGCAATGCCGGTGGCGCGCACGCCGTGGCGCAGGTCACGCGAGACGACGATCAGGGTGCCGTCACGGCCGCCTTCCTTCAAAGAACCAAGCTTCATGGGTGGGTGTCCGGAGTCATGGGCAAACAAGTTTCAAGTGTAATCAAATATGCGGCGACGCCAAGCTGCAGCGCCGCATCGGCCCACCCTACCGTAGTGAGGGGTTCGGCAGGGCTTGCAGCCCTGCACCTGCTTCAAGCCAAGGCAACGTCAACAGCAACAGCCGGCTCTGGGTTGTCTGTGAGTTGGGCGGGAGGGTGTGGGTGGGCAGGACACGCCGTAAACCCGTCCTTGGGGGCTCGATGGCGCCATCCATGGCGCCAACGGTCCTGCCCACCCACACCGTCCCACCCCCGCCAATTTCCCGATGACGGATCGAACATCCACATCGTTCGTCGTCGAAATCCGTCAGATATCGATATTGATCGAGTGAGATTCGACAGATCGCGGAAAACTGTCGAAGGTGGGGTGGGTCCGGTTGAGGGGGTGTGAGCGGCATGGATGCCGCGACCAAGCCCCCATGGATGGGTTTACGGCGTCCCCCTCAACCGGCCCCACCCCGCCTACCCACAGGAACCCGGCTTTTGACGTTGCTCTGGCCTTGGCTCCGGCCTCTGCGGGTGCAGGGCGCAGCCCTGCAGACAGAACCACTACCTGAACAGGCCGTTTTGCGCGGGGTCTCAACCATCGGTTAGACTATGCGGGTCTGCAGCGGCCGTCCGTTTCCCTCCGGGATCGCCGGCGACCTGGGTCCGCCCACTTCGCCCGCCCCCACTCCGACGCCGTTCGTCACGCATTCCAGCCTGCGCTCCGTGCCGGCTGCACCCAATTCTCGCAGCGCGGTTCACGGGAACGCTCCGAGTCAGCCGATCAGTTTGATCTGCCCCCGTCTGTCCGTTCGGACAGGCGTTTCTTGTACTTGGAGCAATCTCAATGTCTTTTGAATCACTGGGCCTTGCGCCCTTCCTGCTGCGTGCGCTCGCCGAGCAGGGCTACGAAACCCCGACCCCGATCCAGCAGCAGGCGATCCCGCTGGTGCTGGCCGGCCGCGACCTGCTGGCCGGCGCACAGACCGGTACCGGCAAGACCGCCGCCTTTGGCCTGCCGCTGCTGCAGCACCTCGGCACCGCTTCGCAGGAAGTGCGCACCGGCCCGCGCAAGCCGCGTGCCCTGATCCTGGCCCCGACCCGCGAGCTGGCCACCCAGGTGCATGACAGCCTGCGCGGTTACAGCAAGTACCTGCGCATTCCCAGCGCCTGCATCTACGGCGGCGTCGGCATGGGCAACCAGCTGGACATCCTGCGCCGTGGCGTGGACCTGCTGGTGGCGTGCCCGGGCCGCCTGATCGACCACCTGGAGCGTCGCAGCATCGACCTGTCCGGCATTGAACTGCTGGTACTGGACGAAGCCGACCGCATGCTGGACATGGGCTTCCTGCCCTCGATCAAGCGCATCCTGGCCAAGCTGCCCAAGCAGAACCGCCAGACCCTGCTGTTCTCGGCCACCTTCGAGGACAACATCCGCCAGCTGGCGCTGGAATTCATGCGCAACCCGGAGCAGATCCAGGTCACGCCGAAGAACACCGTCGCTGAAACCATCACCCATCGCGTGCACCCGGTCGATGGCGGCCGCAAGCGCGACCTGCTGCTGCACCTGCTGGCGCAGGACAGCCGCGAGCAGACCCTGGTGTTTGCCCGCACCAAGCACGGCAGCGACAAGCTGGCCGCGTTCCTGGAAAAGTCCGGCATCAAGACCGCGGCGATCCACGGCAACAAGAGCCAGGGCCAGCGCCTGCGTGCACTGGGCGATTTCAAGGCCGGCCGGGTGACCGTGCTGGTGGCTACCGATATCGCTGCGCGCGGTATCGACATCAACGAGCTGCCGAAGGTGATCAACTTCGATCTGCCGATGGTGGCCGAAGACTACGTGCATCGCATCGGCCGTACCGGCCGCAACGGCGCCACCGGCCAGGCAATCTCGCTGGTCGCGCAGGATGAAGTGAAGCTGCTGCGTGCGATCACCCGCCTGCTCGGCCGCGACATGGATATCCGCGATGTGCCGGGCTTCGAGCTGCAGGTGCCGATCCGCTGGGGCAACAGTGCACCGGGCAAGGCCGAGCACGAAACCGGTGAGCGCGCACCGCGCAAGAACCACGCGCGCCGTCCGCACGGCGATGCACCGCGTCACGCGCATGCCGGCCCGAAGAAGGCTGGCGGTGGTCGTCGTGAGGGCGGTGGCAATGGCCAGCAGCGTGCCGGTGCAGGCGCCGGTCAGGGCCAGCGTCGTGGCGGTGCTGGCAATGGTGGTGGCCGTGGCCGCGGCCAGGGCGGCGGCGGCGGTCGCGCCGGCTGATCCCAGCTGACAGGGATGGCGTCTCCCGCTGCGCGGGGGGCTATCGAGGGACGGCGCTGACGCGCCGTCCCTTTTTTGTTGCCAGCTACCGTGAGTAGAGCCGGCGGTGTATTGCGCTGAGGGCGGATGGGCGTGGGGCCAGCGCAAAACACGCCGTAAACCCATCCATGGGGGCTCGGTCGGCGCATCCATGCGCCTCACGGTTTTTGCGCTGGCCCCACGCCCATCCGCTTCAAGCATTACCTGCGCCTTCTTCTCCCTCCGGGTAGCCGTGGGAAGAAAGATCAAATTCAAATTCAAATTCAAAGGCAAAAGCCGAAGTCGCAATTCCTGGCTTTGCTTTTGCCCTTGCTCCCGCCTTGCGGTTCGATGCGTCCGCGCCCGCAGGAAACTGTCGAGGGGAGGCCGGGCGGGCTGCGCAGGACCGTGAGGCGCATGGATGCGCCGATCGAGCTTACATGGACGTATTTACAGCGTGTCCTGCGCAGCCCGCCCGGCCTCCTCATACACGCATCAATCAAGGCGCCAACAAGGCGCCAACAAGGCGCCAAACGCCTCAACCCCGCGCTTTACTCGGATTCACCAGATTCCCGAAGAAGATCGCGTTGATCAACAGCCGATCGGTCCCGTGCCAGTACTTGCGGTGCGCCGGATCATCCGCAAACAACACCACGTTGCCCTGCCCCTGCGCCGAGACCAGCAGCCACGCGCTGCCGGCCACGCGGCTGCGGTTGCGCTCGGACAGATAGCCGTTCACCCGCGGCGTGTCATCGATGCGCACCACCGTGGAGAACGGGTTCGCGCTCGGCTGCAACGTCACCGTGTTCTCCTTGTTGATCGCCAGCTGCCGGCGCGGCACGCCGAAGGCCAGCGGATGGCTGGTGTCCACATCAGCGCTGAGGATGTTGCCGCTGACGCGCTCGATCGCAGCAATGTCACGCTGGTCGCCGAACGCGCGGCGGCTTTCGTCAGCAGCGTCTTCTTCCTTGCCGAGCTTCTCGCCGTCGGCCAGCTTCTGTTCGATCGCCCACTTCGAGGCACTACCGTAGGTCACCAGCGAACCACCGGCCTGTACCCAGCGCTTCAGGGCGGCCACCGCTGTGGCATCGACACCGGTGTACGTGCCGCCCGACAGCACGATGGTGGTGTAGCGGTCCAGCGGCACTTTGCCCAGCTGTTGCGGGTCCAGCTTGCTGGCCGGCAGGTGCAGCTGCTGATCGAGCAGGAACCAGGCCGAACCGATTTCGGTGGCGGCCACACCCTCGCCCATCACCAGCGCGACGGCGGGCTTGCGCAGCGCCTTGACACCGTCACTGCCGAGGTCGATGCCCTCGCGACTGCGGCCGCTCGCCAGCGAGTGAAGCTGCACACCGGCGTCGCGTGCGGCAGCGGTCACCGCCTCAAGCAACGCCGCATCCTGCAACCGTTGACCGGCGACCGGAATCACCAGGCTGCCAGCAGCGAAGTTGACCTCGCCCTGTGCGGTCGCTGTGGTGAACGACTGGAACGCCGCACGCGCGCTCAATCCCTTGGCCTGCAGCGCGGCCAGCGCGCGCCCGGCATTGTAGTCACGCCAGTCGATGGCATAGGCGAACCCGGCCTGGCCACCCAGCACCGCGCCCTGCTCCGCCGGCACCGCACTTACGCGCGCGCCGCCTTCGATACGACTGCGGCTGCCGGCGAAGGCCACGCCATACGCCGGTGCGATCGCATAGCTGGTGCTGCCGTAGAACACATCGCCCTTGATCGGCGGTGTCTCGGCAAAAATCGAATGCACCAGGCGGAACTGCGCCTGCTGTACCGGCACCACGTAGGCGCTGCCCGCTTCGAAGTGTTGCCCATCGACACTGACTGCACGATCCAGCGCGCGCACCTCGATGCGATGCAGCAGCAACAGTTCCAGCAGGCGCCGGGTCAATGCAGGGTCATGCGCATCACCGAACACGAAGCTCTTCACCGGCTGCTGCGCGGCCTGCTTCAGCGCGCTCTGGAAGAACTGCTTCTGCAGGTCGAACAGCCCGCTGCGCTCGCTCACCGCGCCGCGCACTGTACCCAGACCGGTAGCGACCTGATTGCGGATGGTGAACGGGAAGGTCAACAGGCCGTTCACTGATTCCTGCACGCGGCCGCGCGAACTGGCCTGTTCAACGGTGACGCCCACTGCACCATGGAAGTCCGGATAGGTTGAGCCGTAGACCGGCGAGAAGTTGTCGAAATTCTCGCCGGTGTAGTACAGCGACCCCAACGCATCCAACGCCTGCGCGTGGTACTTGGCCAGGGTCTTGTTGAACTCGTACGAAGCCGGCGGAATCAGCGGGCTGTGCATGCTCTTCGGCGAGGGCTCGAAGTAGTAGGTACTGTCCTTGCCCATCTCGTGGAAGTCGATCTGCACGTTCGGGTACCACTGGTGGAACACCTCCACCTTCGGCCGCGAATCCTGCTGGGTCAGGGCAAGCCAGTCTCGGTTGAGATCGGTGAAGTAGTGGTTGGTGCGGCCCTGCGGGAACGGCTCGACGTGCTCCTTGTCGGCCGGGTCGGCCGAGGCTGGATCGGAGGCCCACGCGTTGTGCCAGTTGGCCGCACGATCACGGCCATCCGGGTTCTGCGCCGGGTCGAACAGCACCACCGCCTGCTGCAGCCACTGCTGGGTTTCGGCACTACGACTGGCCACAAGGTAGTAGGCGGTCAACATCGCCGCCTCGGCACTGGAGGTCTCGTTGCCATGCACGCTGTAGCCCAGCCACACCACCACCGGGCTGTCACCGGCGGCGCTGCGCGGCTGCGCCGGATCGGCCAGGGTCGCGTGCTGCTGGCGGATCTGTTCCAGCCGCGCATGATTGCCTGCAGCGGTGACGGTGGCGATCAGCAGCGGGCGACCTTCATAGCTGCGGCCGATCTCGCGCACGCTGATCTTGTCCGAGCGTTTCGCCAGTTCCTGGAAGTACGCCACCAGCTGGTCGTGCCGGGTGTAACGGCTGCCGATCGGGTAGCCGAGAAACTGCTCGGGCGTGGGCACCGATGCATCGAACGCCGCTGCGTCGCTGACCTGCGGGAAGAAGTAGGCGCTCTGCGCCTGCGCCGGCTGCGGCGAGGACAGTGCGGTGGCGGCGGCAAGCAGCAACGGAAGAACGGCATGGCGATGCAAGGACACGGTGACTCCCCTGGAACACAACGGCAGACGATCGCGCGGCCGGTCCCTTCAGGTGACCGGCCGCGGCAGATGGATCAGAAGCGATAGTCGAAGCCCAGCGTGAAGTAGCGGCCACGCAGGTCGTACTGACTGAAGTCGTACGGCGCGCGGATGCCCGGGAACGAGGCGTCGTACGGCGGCGTCTTGTCGGCCAGGTTCTGCACCTTGACGTACACGGTCAGCTTGTCGATGCCGGTGTAGGCCAGGTACAGGTCGTACTGGCTGTAGCTGCCGACCTGCTGCTGCACGGCCTTGGCGGCGGTGCTGGCTTCCTGGCGATAGCTGCTGGTGTAGTACCAGGTCACCGCCGCGTTGAAGTCGCCGTACTTCCAGTCCAACGTGGTGGTCGCCTTGTCCTTGGGCAGGGTCGCGCCCAGGTTGCTGCCCGCATAGTCCACCAGCGGGCCACCGACCACGGTCGGGCGACGGTAATCGCGCACATGGGTATAGGCCGAAGACACGGTGAAGTCACCGAACGCAGCGGTCGGGATCCGCTGGCGCAGTTCGACATCGATGCCCGAAGTCTTCAACTCGCTAAGGTTCTGGTAGCGGTTGTAGACCGCCTGCAGCTTGCCGCGCTCGTCGCGCTGCACCGCACCGGCGACATTGTCGTTGACCAGGGTCTGGGTGTTGTTGGTACCGACCAGGTTGTCCAGCTGGATGCGGTAGTAGTCCACGCTCAGGTTGGTATTGGCCCACGGCGACAGCACCACGCCGAAGTTCAGGCTCTTGGTCCGCTCCGGCTTCAATTCGTTGTTGCCAACGGTGAAGAAGGTCGGGTTCTGCCGCGAGCCAGGCACGTCCGGATCACGCGGATCGACCACGCTGCCGTAGGCGATGCTGGTGCTGTTGGAGTTCTCCGACAGCGATGGCGCACGGAAGCCCTTCGACGCCGAGGCACGCACCAGCAGGAAGTCCAACGGCTGCCAACGCAGCCCGATCTTCGGCGAGAACGCATCGCCGAAATCATCGTAGTGATCGGCGCGCGCGGCGGCGGACAGCTCCAGCGTCGAGGCCAGCGGCACGTTCACTTCGGCGTAGGCCGCACTGACCTGGCGTTTGCCGTGCACTTCGGCAATGGCCGGGCGCACCTGCAGGCCGGCATCGATCTGCCACGGGTTGTTGGAGTCGAGCTTCTCGCGGCGCCACTCGGCACCGGCAGCGAAACCGATCTCGCCGGCCCAGGTATGGCCGAGGCTGCCGGAGATCTTCGCGTCGATGCCCTGCAACTTGGACTCGGCCGGACGCAGCGTGGCGATGTTGATCGAGTCACGCACCGACTGCGGCGTGGCGGCCGGATTCAGCAGGTTGTAACTGCCGGTGGCCAGCGCATCGGCCAGCGCCCAGCGGTTGGCGAAGCCGCCGGAGACGGTTTCGCGCTCGCTGCTGCGCGCGCCGAACGCCGCCACTTCCCAGTCCCACTTCGCGGTGGTGCCACGCAGGCCGAACACGCCGCGGTAGGCGGTGGAGCGGTTGGTCTTGAGGGTGCCGCCGAGGTCGAAGAAGGTGTATTCGATCGGGATCGCACGGCCGTACGGGTTGTACGGATTGTTGGCCGGCAGCAGCGACGACACCGGCTCGGCCAGGCCACTGTCCGCGTTCAGTGCGAAGCGGCCACTCTCCAGCGTGAAGAACGGGCTGCTGCCGAACCACGCAGTGCTCTTGATCTGGCTGTACAGCACTTCGCCGAAGGCTTCGACGTTGTCGTTCAGGCGGAAGGTACCGTTGGCATAGGCCTGGTAGCGCTTGGTCGAAGGGATCAGCGTGGTGAACGGCGCTTGGTTGAAACCGCAGGTATCACCGGCCAGGCCGTCGATCGGCGCGCTGGCAACGCGGGTGGTGCCGGTGGGGCAGTTGCCGTTGGCATCGAGCATCGGCACGGAGGTGCCATTGACCAGATAGCGTGCGCCCTTGGCCGACCAGCCGTTCCAGCGGCCGCCGGGCTTGTCGGTGTAGATGCCGCTCTTGGTCAGGTTGCGCTCGTCCTGGTCCAGTCGCTCGCGGTTGTAGCCCTGCAGGCTGAAGAGGATGTTGTAGCCGTCCTTGTCGATGTCGCCCAGGCCACCAACGAACTTCAGGTTCTGCTCGTGCAGGCCGCCCTGGTCGGCGCCGCCGAAGCTGCCACCGATCTCGGCGCCTTCGAAGTTCTGCCGGGTGATGATGTTGACCACGCCGGCCACGGCGTCGGAGCCGTACACCGCCGAGGCACCGTCCTTGAGCACTTCGATGCGCTCGACTGCGACCAGCGGCAGCGCGTTGAGATCGACGAAGGTGTCGGACAGGCCGCCAGCGGGGAAGCCATAGTTGGCCAGGCGGCGGCCGTTGAGCAGCACCAGCGTGTTCTTCTGCGAAAGACCGCGCAGGCCGATGCCGGCCGAGCCGGAGGCCCAGCCGTTGTTGGTGGTTTCGTTGCTGGCGTTGCCGGTATTGGCCGAGATCGAACGCAGCACGTCGGCCACGGTGGCCTTGCCGGTCTGTTCCAGCTGCTGGCGGCCGATCACCTGCACCGGGTTGGAGGCCTCGGTATCGGTGCGCTTGATGTTGGAACCGGTGACGCGCACGGCGGCCAGGGTGCTGGCTTCGCCACTGGCGGCGGCGGAGGTTTCGGCGGCGGCGGACAAAGGCGCGGCCAGAGCGACGGCCAGGGCCGCCACGAGCAGGGTGTGCTTGGGCATGACGATGTGGGGGAGGTGGTAAGGGCGACGAAGTTCCGCAGTAATCCATGCGTGGCCGGGGGGCGGCCAATAACATCTCTTCATACGGATATAAGAGAAACTATCATCTCTTCATCCGGATGGAAAGAATTTCTTCACCGGGACCCAACATCCGCTCAGGCTCGCTGCCCGCGTGCGGCGTACAATCGCGCCATGGAAATCTTCAAAGTCTTCATGCTCGAGGCGGCGCACCGCCTCCCCAACGTGCCGCCGGGGCACAAGTGCGCGCGCCTGCATGGCCACTCGTTCCGGGTGGAACTGAAGGTCGAGGGCGAGCCCGGCGCGCAGACGGGCTGGATCATGGATTTCGGCGACGTGAAGGCGGCCTTCCAGCCGATCTACGACCGCCTGGACCATCACTACCTCAATGACATCCCCGGCCTTGAGAACCCGACCAGCGAGAACCTGGCGGTGTGGATCTGGAACGAACTCAAGCCCAGCCTGCCGGCGCTGAGCGAGATCACCGTGCACGAAACCTGCACCTCCGGCTGCCGCTACCGCGGCCCGACGACCTGATCAACCCATTGATCTGAAAGGTGTTTCAAAGGCGCCTTGGGCGCCTTTGTTATTTTTGTTGCATTGCCGCATCAACGGCGTATGCTGCATTGCATCAAGCCACTCCCTGATGCCCCCATGGCCTCCGCCTTCAGCGATCGCTTCAGTGATGCAACCCGCCAGCTCGCCGCCGCGGCAACGCGCGCGAACCGGTTGGCGTTGGAGAACGCGGAAAGCATGTTCGGGGTGCAGCTGAAGGCAATGGAACGCAACCTGACCGCGACCGGCGGCTGGCTCGGCGAGCTGGCCCGCAGTGACGACGCGGCCGGGGTGCTCAACAAGGGCGCACAGCTGTGGCAGGACAACCTGCAGCGGCTGGGCCAGGCCCAGCAGGACGTGGTCGGCCTCGGCCTCCAGGCCGGCAAGGCCTGGTCCGAACTGGTGCAGGGCTACAACCAATCAACGGCGGACGCGAACGGCAACAGCCACTGACGCGACGCAACGCTCATTGCATGGGTCCCTCCCCCCATGCAATCCGGACCCGGCAGATCCCTCCCTCTGCCGGGTCTTTTTTTGCCTGGCGTCTGAGTTACGAAGCGCGCCTTCGTCCGGATTCGCCGCGAACTGATGGGCCCCGCCGGGGTGGGCAGGGGCTCGGGCAAAGTCCCCCGGCGCCGGCCGTTGGCCGTCACCTCCTCCTTTACTTTGCCCAGACCCCTCCCCGCCCCGACGAGGCTCGGCTTGCGATGAGTAAAGCGCAGCGCTCGCGGCAGCCTTTCAATGAGGCGCCGACGAACTCCGAACGCAGGGCGGAGGCCCTTGCGTACGAAGTAAAGGGGGAGGTGACGGCCAACGGCCGGCGCCGGAGGACATTCGTACGCATGGGCATCCGCGCCGCGCCATGCAGATTGAACCCGCCGCTCGCGATGCAGGAACGGCTCAGCGCCCGCGGCCACCGTGCCAGTGCTGGTGCCACGCCTGGAACATCAGCACGTTCCACAGGTGCGTGTGCCACTTGCGCTCACCCCGCAGGAAGGCCTCCCAGATGCCGCGCACGCGTACTGCATCGAAGCAGCCCTGATTGCGCAGCAGCTGCGGGTCCAGCAGCGCCTCGGCCCAGTCGCGCAACGGACCGGCCAGCCAGCGTGCCATCGGAGGGCCGAAACCGCGCTTGGGGCGGTACACCAGCGGTTCCGGCAGGTAACGCGCCAGCAGGTGTTTGAGGATCCGCTTGTGCTCACCGTCGTGGTATTTCAAATGCTGCGGCAGTCGCCAGGCCAGGCGCACCACCTCCATGTCCAGCAGCGGCGCACGTGTCTCCACGCCGGCCGCCATGCCGGCACGGTCGACCTTGGCGAGGATGCCCTCGGCCAGGTCCATGCGGAAATCCAGCAGCTGGATGCGCGCTTCAGCCGGCAGCGCGGTGTCCTGCTGCTGGAAGATCGTCATTGGTTCGCGCGCGCCCAGCACCACCTGTGCCGGCTGCCGCCAGCGGGTGACGCGCTGCAGGTAATGACCTTCCACGTCATTGGCGGCAACCTCGGCCACCAGCGCGCGCCAGCCACCGAGGCGCCCACGTTCGACGTTCATGCGGTTGCCGCTGCGCCGCGCCAGGTCACGCACCCAGTCCGGCAGGCCACCGCAAAGGCGTGCGTTACGCAGTGCGCGGCCATAGCTGGGATGGCCGAAGAACAGCTCATCGCCACCGTCGCCGGTCAGCGCCACCGGCTTGCGCGCGCCCAGCAGCTCGCTGGCCAACAGGGTCGGCAGCTGCGAGGCGTCGGCAAATGGCTCACACCAGACCTGAGGCAGCCGCTGCAGCAGGTCCAAACCCTGCCGCGCGTCCATCCGGTGCAGGTGATGCTGCACGCCCAGGTGACGCGCGACCTGCGAGGCCCAGTCGCTCTCATCGTGGCCCGGATCGTCGAAGCCCACCGTCCATGCCTCGATCGGCAGCGTCGACTGCGCCTGCATCATTGCCGTCACCAGTGAGGAGTCGGTGCCGCCGGACAGGAACGCGCCGCAGGCCAGCGGCGAATGCATGCGTGAAGCAATGGCCTTCTGCAGTACTGCTTCGAGCTGGTCGGTGGCCTGTTCCAGGCTGGGTGCGGGGTACAAGGGTTCCTGCAGGGCGCTGTGCATCGCATCGCGTGCGCACCAGTAGCGCGAACCACCCTGCGCGGCCTGGCTGGATCCACCGGCGGCGTGGTCGTTCAGGTCGATACGCAGCATCGCGCCGGCCACCAGCTTATGGATGCCGCGGTAGATGGTGTGCGGCGCCGGGACATAGTCGTGGCGCAGCAGCAGGCTCAGCGCATCCTGGTCGATGCTCGGCGCGAAACCGGCGAACGCCTGCAGCGCCTTCAGTTCGGAGGCGAACAGGAACTGGCCCTGGTACCAACCGTAGTACAGCGGCCGCTCGCCTACCGGGTCACGTGCCAGCCACAGCACGCGCGACTCGCGGTCCCACACACTGAAACCGAACGCGCCCTCGATACGCGACAGCGCCCGCTCCACGCCCCACTCGACAATTGCCTGCAGCAGCAGCCGTGCATCGCTGCAGCTGCGCGGCAGATCGCGCAGCTGCGACTGCAGGTCAGCCCGGTTGTACAGGCGACCGTCCAGGCACAGCACGTAACGGCCACAGTCCGAACTCAGCGGCTGCAGCGGGGTGTCGGTCGGCGCCCGGCAGTGGCCCAGCGCCAGGCCAGCCTCGGCATCGGTCCAGTAACCAATGCGGCCACGGCCACGTTGCTGCAGGGCGCGAAGCATCGGCGCCAGCTGCTGCAGCAGGTGCTCGTCCTCGGCCGGCGGCAGCCAGGCGCCGACCACGCCGCTCATCGGATACCCCCGCAATGGCGGCGGCGGGACAGGTTCGGCAGGGAGAAGGCAGCGGGCGACATGAGGACGGCACGCGGAACGGAGGAGACTCCATGCTCGGCCCGGCCCCTGCCCCGCGTCAGTCGCTTTGCTGTCAGCGATGGTCACCGGACGTATCACAAAGGTAACGTTTTGTAACGGCAACAAGCTATGCTGGACGCCAAGTTGTTGCCAGGCCTGAGGCCCGGCCCGCGCGCCAGCAACCCCGGCTGAATGGCGCCCGCCCCCAGGACCCGGGCGGCCCGATGGCTGGGATAGCATCGCCGCGCTCGTGCCGTGGCGGTACGTACGCCCCACGGAGGCCTTGAAAATGCTGGATATCGTACTGGTCGAAGACGATGCCCGCCTCGGTACGATGGTCAGCGACTATCTGCAGCGGCATGGCTACCAGGTCGCCCACGAGCGCAGTGGCGAACGCGCGGTGGCCCGGATCCTGGCCGAAAAGCCCGCCCTGGTCCTGCTGGATGTCGGCCTGCCCGACCAGGATGGTTTCGAAGTGTGTCGGCAGATCAGGCCCCACTATGACGGCATCATCTGCGTGCTGACCGCGCGTACCGACAACATCGACCAGGTGCTCGGGCTGGAACTGGGCGCCGATGACTACATCGGCAAACCGATTGAACCCCGGGTGCTGCTGGCGCGCCTGCGTGCCCATCTGCGCCGCCACCGCCGGGTCGAGCCGCGTGACGGCAGCCTGCGCTTCGGCGAGCTGAACATCGACCCGTCCACCCGTAACGTGCACCTGCAGGGCAGCCTGCTGGAGCTGACCACCGCCGAGTTCGACCTGCTGTTCCTGCTGGCCAGCAACGCCGGGCAGATCCTCGACCGCGATGCGCTGCTGCGCGGCCTGCGTGGCATCGCCTTTGACGGCCTGGACCGTTCGATCGATGCGCGCATTTCGCGCCTGCGCCGCAAACTGGGCGACAACCCGGAACAGCCGGAACGGATCAAGACCGTCCGCGGCCGCGGCTACCTGTTCAGCCGCTCGGCATGGGGATGAAGCGCACGCCCTCGGCGATGCGCGGCCACGCCTTCCACTTCCTGCGCTATGGCATCGGCTTCCTGGTCGCCCACCTGCTGCTGATCGTGCTCGGCCTGTGGGCCTGGGACGCCCTGCTGGAAGACCGCACCGAGGCCGGCCTGCAGGCCGAGATGCGCGGTACCCACTCGCTGCTGCAGCACCGTTTCGCCGAGACACCGCGCGACCAGTGGCCCGCGCTGGCGCGTGAACTCGACGCTGATTTCGCCTATGCGCTGCGCATGCTGCCACTGGCCGAGGCAGTGAAGGAACTGCCAGCCAGCCAGCGTCCCGCCTTCAACAACGGCCGCGTGCAGATCGACCTGGAACACATGCGCAGCCTGCAGCGGATCGGCGACAGCGACTATGCGGTGATGCTGGGACCGTTGGACGAAGCGCTACCCGATGAGGGATGGCAGGACAGCGAAGTGTCCGGCGTGGCGATCCTGCTGCTGATCCTGATGGTGGCCGTAGCCCTGCCGATGTACGTGATGGTCTACCGCCTGTGGCGCGATGTGTCGCAGCTGGCACAGGCCGCGCGGCAGATGCGCGACGGCCAGCTGGATACACGTGCGCCGCGTGCCGGTACCGCGCTGGTGCGGCCGCTGGCCAATGCCTTCAACCACATGGCCGAGCAGCTGCAGCAACTGCTGGAGAGCCAGCGCGTGCTGGCACAGGCGGTGGCGCATGAAGTGCGCACACCGTTGGCACGGATGCGCTTCGGCCTGGCCGATCTGGAGGACACCGCGCTCGACGAGATCCAGCGCGATGCGCTGGGTGGCCTGCGCACCGACGTTGACCGGCTGCAGCACCTTACCGATGCCGGTGTCGAGTACGCCGCGCTTGGCCGCTGCCATCAGCTGACCCGCCAGCGCCTGCAGCTGGCCGCGCTGGTGCGCGGCGTTGTGGCCCAGTTCGCACCGCTGCCGATGCCGGTGCAGCAGGTGCTCTCACCTACCGGCCTGGTCAACGTCAACCGGCACATGCTGGAACTCGCGTTGCGCAACCTGCTCGGCAATGCCTTGCGTTATGCGCGGCGGCAGATCCGCATCGCCAGCACGGTCAACGACGGCTGGCTGTGCCTGCAGGTGGAGGACGACGGCCCGGGCATTGCGCCCGAACTGCGCGGCCAGGTGCTGCAGCCGTATGTGCGGCTGGATCCGGGCAGCCCCGGTTTCGGTCTCGGCCTGGCACTGGTGCAGGTGGTGGCCGACAAGCATGGCGGCCACGTCGAGGTAACCGATTCAGAGCTGGGCGGTGCCTGTATCCGCCTGCACCTGCCGTTGGAAACCGGCGGCATCGTAGAGTGCGAAGCGGCCTGCTAGGCCGCTGGTTCCGCACGCGGCAAGGCAAACACGAACAGCGCGCCACGCTCACTGTCGCGCAGTTCGATGCGGCGGCCATGCAGCTGCACGATCCGCTGCACGATCAGCAGGCCAAGCCCACCGTTCTCGCCACGCCGTGCGCCCAGCGCGGCCGGCGCCTGGAACAACTGCGCTCGCAGCGCCGCTGCCACGCCGGGACCATCATCGGCCACGCTCACCTCGATGCTATCCGCGGTCGCACGCAGGCACACTTCGATCCGGCCACCTTCCGGTGCGTGCCGCAATGCATTGTCGAGCAGGTTGGTCAGCACCCGCTCGACCAGGCCCAGGTCGGCACGTACCAGCGGCAGGCCCGGCGGGAATTCCGCGTGCAGGCGCTGGTTGCGCGCCTGCGCGGCCAGCTCGAACTTCTGCAGTACATCCTGCAGCAGTTCCGGCAGCGCGAACACTTCCCACTCCAGGCGCACTTCGCCGTGCTCCAGCCGCGCCAGCTCGAACAGCGCGCGCGCCAGCCGACCAACCTTGGCGCTCTGTGCAAGCGCGATACCGAGGTACCGGCGGCGCTCGTCCGGCGACAGCGTGGCGTCCTTCAGCGCCAGCGTTTCCAGGTAGCCATGCAGCGACGACAACGGCGTACGCAGGTCGTGCGAGATGTTGGCGACCAGCTCGCGGCGCTGCAGGTCCTGCTGGCGCAGCTGCTGCCATTGTTCACCCAGCCGCTGCGCCATCTGCGCATGCGCATGTTCAAGGATCACCAGTTCGTCGCGCTCGCCTGGGCGCAGCGGCTCGGGTGGCGGCAAGGGTGTCGGCGCATCGATGTCGAAGGCCTGGATGCGCCGGGTAAGCCGCCGCAGCGGACGGGTCACCCAGTAGAACGCCACCAACCCGGCCAGCAGGCCGAGGCTGCCAACCAGCATCACCGACCACCAGGTGGTGTTCCACTGGCTGCCGGCCGCGAGGTCGTCGGCGAGCATCTGCCGGTGTTCGCCGACCAGCACCACGTACACGTAGCCGGCCTGGCGACCCTGGACGATCAACGGTGCGGCGCTGAACACCTTGCGGCCATCAGCGCTGCGCGGGTCATCGCCGAGGATCGGCAGCGGCGCACCGGCCAGCAGGCGGCGCAGCGGTGCCACGTCCACCTTGTTGCGCACCAGATGGCCGCTGGGCGCATCGTGGCCGAGAATGCGGCCCTGATCGTCCAGCAGGTACACCTCGACGCTGGGATTGACCGCCATCAGCTGGCCGAACAGCGCGCGTACCGCCGCATCGCGCATGCCACTGGTGTCCATCAGTTCGCTGCGCTGGGCGATGTGTTCGGCCAGGCCCAGCGACAACCGCTGCACCACCTCCTGTTCGTGACGGGTATTGGCACGCATCTGCAGCGCCAGCAGCGCCATGCAGCACATCAGCATCAGCGCGGCGATCACCGCTGCCAGCTTCTGCCACAGATTGGGCTTGATCATGCCGCCGCTCCGGCCGGGTCGACCAGCTTGTAGCCGCGGCCCCACACCGTCAGCAGCCGCCGCGGGTTGGCCGGGTCCGGCTCGATCTTGCTGCGCAGGCGGTTGATGTGGGTATTGACCGTATGCTCGTAACCATCGTGCTGGTAACCCCAGACCTGGTTGAGCAGTTCCATGCGCGCGAACACCTGGTCCGGGTGGCGTGCGAAGAACAGCAACAGGTCGAATTCGCGCGGGGTCAGTTCCAACGCGTTGCCATCCACCGAGGCGGTGCGCGCGACCGGATCCAGCTGCAGCCCACCCAGCTCGATCGCGCCAGCATCGATACGTGCGCTCTGCGCCATCGCCTCGGCGCGGCGCAACAGGGCGCGCACCCGTGCCACCAGTTCCGGCATCGAGAAGGGTTTTGCCAGATAGTCGTCCGCGCCCAGTTCCAGGCCGACAATGCGCTGGGTCTCGCTGCCGCGCGCGCTGATGATGATGATCGGCACGTAGCGCGCCATCGCGCGTGCACGCTGGCACACCTGCAGGCCGTCCACGCCTGGCAGCATCACATCCAGCACCAGCGCATCCCATGGGCCGTCCTGCTCGAGCAGGCGCAGGCCGGCGTCTCCGCTGGCAGCATGGGCGACGTCATAGCCTTCGTCAGCCAGGTGCATGCGCAGCAGGTCAGCGATGTGGGCATCGTCTTCGACGATCAGCACGCGTTTGGTCGACATCGGCAGCTCGGGGCCAGTGGGGAGGCTGCCCGCATTGTGGCGCGGGACGGCCGCCGATACCTCACGAAAAATTGAATCCTGCGTGAGGATTCGTTGACCCGGGCAGGCGCAGCATGGCCCCGTCGCCCTTCCCGGAGTCCGCCATGTCCCTCACCCGCCGCCATCTGCTGGGCCTGGGCGGTGTTGCCACCGCCGCCGGCCTGCTTGGCCTGGGGGCCTGCAGCCGCGCTGCTCCGGCCGCCGCCGAAGCGCGCCCGTCGCGACAGTTCGAGGTGATGCACAGCGATGCCGACTGGCGCCAGCGCCTGACCCCGGCGCAGTACGCGGTGCTACGCCAGCAGGCCACTGAGCGCCCGTACAGCAGCCCGCTCAACAAGGAACATCGGCAAGGCACCTTCGCCTGCGCCGGCTGTGCGCAGCCGCTGTTCTCTTCCTCCACCAAGTTCGAGAGCGGCACCGGTTGGCCCAGCTTCTGGGCGCCGCTGCACAACGCCATCGGCGAAGACCGCGACGTCACCTTCGGCATGCTGCGGGTAGAGGTGCACTGCCGCCGCTGCGGTGGTCACCTCGGCCATGTGTTCAACGACGGCCCGCGTCCGACTGGACTGCGCTACTGCATGAACGGTGCGGCGATGGTGTTCGTTCCCGGCGCCACTGATGGCACCGCCGATGGCTGGCGGGTGCCGGTCGGTTCTTCCCCTGCTTCCGGAGCCTGACGATGCTGCTGTTGCTGCTTGCCTACCTCGGGGGCGCGCTGACCCTGCTCAGTCCCTGCATCCTGCCGGTGCTGCCGTTCGTGTTCGCACGCGCCGACCGTCCATTCCTGCGCAGCACGCTGCCGTTGCTGCTGGGCATGGCGCTTACCTTCACCGTGGTCGCCAGCCTGGCCGCTGTGGGCAGCCAATGGGTGGCGCAGGCCAACCAGGTCGGGCGCTGGATCGCCCTGCTGCTGATGGCGCTGTTTGCCGTGGCGCTGCTGTGGCCACGACTGGCCGACCATCTGCTGGCGCCGTTCCAGCGTGTGGGTGCACGCTTGAGCGCACGCGCCGATGCCGCGGACGCCGCAGGACGTGGCGGCGCATGGACCTCGCTGCTGATCGGCGTCGCCACCGGTCTGCTGTGGGCGCCCTGTGCCGGTCCGATTCTTGGCCTGGTGCTGACCGGTGCCGCGCTGCACGGTGCCAGCGTCGGCACCAGTACCCTGCTGCTTGCCTATGCATTGGGTGCGATCACTGCGCTGGCGTTGGCGGTGTGGGTCGGCGGCCGCGTGTTCCGTGCGCTGCAGGCGCGGCTCGGCCTCGGCGACACACTGCGCAAGGTGCTGGGCGTGGCCGCACTGCTGGCCGTGGTGGCGATCGGCCTGGGCTGGGACACTGGCCTGCTGACCCGCCTGTCCACGGTCAGCACCGCGCGCATCGAGCAGGGCCTGCTGGACGCCGTGCCCGGTGCGCAGCCGGCGGCACCGCCGATGATGATGATGGCTGGCCCCAATGCGGGTGCAGATGCACCGCTGCCAGTGGAAGGCACCCTGCCCGCACTGGACGGTGCCACGGGTTGGCTCAACAGTCCGCCGCTGACCGCGCAGCAGCTGCGTGGCAAGGTGGTGCTGGTCGACTTCTGGACCTACTCCTGCATCAACTGCCTGCGCGCGATGCCGTTCGTGCACGAATGGGAACGTCGCTACCGTGACCATGGGCTGGTGGTGATCGGCGTACACACGCCGGAGTTCGCCTTCGAACGCAACCCGAGCAACGTGATGAAGGCGGTGCAGGAACTGAAGGTCGAGTACCCGGTGGCGCTCGACAACCAGTACACGATCTGGCGCGCGTTCAACAACCGCTACTGGCCGGCGCAGTACTTCGTCGATGCACAGGGCAACATCCGCGGCCACCAGTTCGGCGAGGGCAACTATGCACGCTCGGAACAAGTGATCCGCCGGCTGCTGACCGAAGCCGGGCAGACCAACCTGCCACCACCGGCCGACCCCGCCGCAACCGACCTGCAGGGCGTGGCCGTGCAGGCCGACATGAGCAACCTGCGCTCGCCGGAGACCTATCTGGGCCACGCGCGTGCCGAGCAGTTCGCCTCACCCGGCGGCCAACGCAGCGATAGCCCGTTCGACTACACGCTGCCAACCGCCCTGGCACTGAACCAGTGGGGCCTGTCCGGACGCTGGACCGTCACCGACGAGGCCGCGCAGCTGCAGCAGGCCGGTGGCCGCATCGCCTTCCAGTTCCACGCGCGGGACCTGCACCTGGTGCTGGCACCGATCCAGGACGGCACGCCTGTACGGTTCCGCGTGTGGCTGGACGGCAAGCCGCTGACCGCTGCCGATGCTGGCAGCGATGTCGGTGCCGATGGCAGCGGCGTGGTCAATGAGCACCGCTTGTACCAGCTGGTTCGCCAGCGCGGCACGGTCGGCCCGCACCGCTTCGAGATCGAATTCCTCGACACGGGCGTGCAGGCCTACGCCTTCACCTTCGGTTGAAACGGGAGCACACGATGAAACTCTCTTTTGAACAAGGTATCGCCGCCGGTGTCGCCGGCCTGGTGGCTACTGCATTGATCGCTGGCGTGCTGCTGGTCGACCACGGTGCAGTCGCGGCACCGCTGGAAGCCAGCGCGCAGGCCAAGGCACTACCGGTGCCCAGCGGCGACGCCGCGTTCCGCGATGACGCCACCCACGCCAGCGTGGTGTTCGCCGGCGGTTGCTTCTGGGGCGTGCAGGGCGTATTCCAGCACATCAAAGGCGTGAGCAATGCAGTATCCGGCTACATCGGCGGCAGCGCTGCCGATGCACGCTATGAGCGGGTCAGCAGCGGCCAGACCGGTCATGCCGAGGCGGTGAAGATCGACTACGACCCACGCCAGGTCAGCTATGGGCAGCTGATGCAGGTGTTCTTCTCGGTGGTGCACGACCCGACCCAGCTCAACCGCCAGGGGCCGGACCACGGCAGCCAGTATCGATCGGCGATCTTCTCTGATGACGCGCGCCAGCAGGCTGCCAGCCGCGCCTACATCGCCCAGCTCGGCCAGGCCGGCAGCTATCGCGCGCCGATCGTCACCCAGCTCGGCAACGGCCAACGTTTCTACCCGGCCGAGAGCTACCACCAGAACTACATGACCAACTACCCGCAGGCGGCCTACATCCGCTACTACGACGCACCGAAGCTGGCCGCGCTGGGCAGGCAGTTCCCGGCGCTGTACCGGCGCGAGGCGGTGCTGGTTCCGATGCGCTGACGGCTCTACACACAAAAAAAGACGCACGGCCATCCAGCCGTGCGCTTGGGAAGTATCGGCCACGCCCCGATCAGGCCCGTCCGACAACGACATGCTAGGCTCGCCATCATCATGGGTACAGAACCAGATGGCGGGAAGTTCGATGGATACAGATGACCAGAGCGCGATGATCCCACCCCGCTACCAACGGCTGTCGGATGAACTGGCCGAAGCCATCCACGGCGGACGTCTTCCGGTTGGCAGCCGCTTGCCTTCGCTGCGGCAGATGGCGTCGCAGCGCCGGCTCAGCCTGAACACGGTGATCGCGGCCTATCGCCAGCTGGAAGATGCCGGCCTGGTGATTCCGCGGCCGAAGGCCGGCTTCGAAGTTGCGCCGCGGCTGTCGGTTCCGGAACGTTCGCTGCGCGACACTCCGTCCGCACCCACCGCGCCGCTGCAGCAGGTACTGATGGCCCGCGTGCTGGAGGCACAACGCCGCTCCGGTGTGATCGATCTGGCCTTTGCCGGTCCGCGCGGACGCCAGTTCTATCCCGGCGCACAGCTGGCCCGGCACACCGCGCAGGTACTGCGCCACGGTCAGCAGACAGTGGAAACCTACGCGCGCCCGAACGGCTCGCCGCGACTGCTGGCGCAGATCGTGCGGCGCGGTCCGCGCATGGGCCTGCACACCCACAGCGAGCGGCTGCTGCTGACCCACGGCGCGATGGAAGCCCTGCAGCTGGCCTTGCGTGCAGTGACCCAACCCGGTGATGCGGTCGGCATCGAAGCACCGTCCTACTTCAACCTGTACCCATTGCTGGCCAACCTCGGCCTGCAGGCCATCGAGCTGCCCACCCATCCGCAGCACGGGCTGGACGTCGACGCATTGGACGCACTGCTGGAGCACACGCCGCTGGCCGCACTGGTGGTGATGCCGACCGTGCACAACCCGCTGGGCTGTACCATGCCGACAGTGGCCAAGCAACGCCTGGCCGAACTGGTCAACGCGCGCCAGCTGCCACTGATCGAAGATGCGGTGTACGCCGAACTGCAGTTCTGCGAGCCGCCGGCACCGCTGCTGAAGGCGTTTGATCGCGATGGCTGGGTGATGGTGGTCGGTGGTTTCTCCAAGACGCTGGCGCCGGACTACCGCATCGGTTGGCTGGACGGGGGGCGCTTCGCCGAGCGCATCGCACTGCTCAAGTTCCAGTCCACCGGTGGCGAACCGCAGCTGCTGGGCGATGCGGTGGCGGCGTATCTGGAAGCAGGCAGCTACGAACACCACCTGCATCGCATGCGCCGCTTGTACCGCGAACAGGTCGGTCGCCTGCGCCAGCTGGTGGCCGAACACTTCCCGGCCGGCACCCGTGCCACCGAGCCACAGGGTGGCTTCCTGCTGTGGCTGGAACTGCCGGGGGTGGATACCCGCGAACTGTTCGAACGTGCGCTGCAGGAAGACATCGTGTTCATGCCCGGCCAGGTGTATTCGCGCGGCGCGCGCTACCGTCACTGCTTGCGACTCTCATGCTGCCAGACGCTGGATGCGCGCTTCATCGGTGCGGTGGAGCGGCTCGGTGCGATCGCGAAGGAGCTGGCAGCTGCAACACGGTAGTGCCGGCCGCTGGCCGGCAACCTCGGGATCGCCGGGTGGATGCAGTTGCCGGCCAGCGGCCGGCACTACTCAGGGTCACTCGAGCAGGTGCGCCGCCAACGCTTCGCCATTCGCCCCCGGAAGGTTGGGCAACCGCCCCCAGCACGGCATTGGCAGGCGCTGCTGCAGCGTGGCGATGTTGTCATCCTGGCGCTGCATCGCCGGGTCGATATGATTGCCGATCCAGCCCAGGCACTCCACGCCGCTGGCCTGCAGTGACTGCGCGGTCAGCCGTGCGTGGTTGACGCAGCCCAGCCGCATGCCGACCACAAGCACTACCGGCAGATGCAACGCACGCACCAGATCGAGCTGGTCCAGCGTGGCCGAGACCGGCGCCAGCCAACCGCCAACGCCCTCCACCACCACGATGTCTGTCTGCGCGCGCAGGCGCTTGAATGCAGCCACGATCGGCGCCAGCTCCACCTGCACGCCGTCCTCGGCAGCAGCCAGCTCCGGCGCCAGCGGCTGCCGCAGCGCATACGGGTTCAGGTCGGCATAGTCCGGCACCGGCCAGCTGGCCGCCTGCAGCGCCAGCGCGTCCTCGTTGCGCAGGCCCTGTCCCAGATCCTCACTGCCGCTGGCCACCGGCTTCATGCCGACCGCGCGCAGGCCGCGCCGGCGCAGTGCATGCAGCAGCGCGGTGCTGGCCGCGGTCTTGCCGATCTCGGTATCGGTGCCGGTGACGAACAGGGCAGGCGGCAGCGTGGCGGGCAACGGCATCGATAAGCTCCAGCGGGGCAACAGAGCGTGCATTATCGCCGGCCCGGCGCGCTTGCTAGACTGCGGGCATGTTCGCCAATGCCTCGCTTACCGGCAGCAAGCCGGAACAATACGCCCAGCTGCTGGAACAGGCCCGTGGCCTGGTCTACGCCGAGTCCGACCGCATCGCCAACGCGGCCAACCTCTCGGCACTGGTCTACCACGCCCTGCCCGACCTGAACTGGGTGGGCTTCTACCTGTACGACGGCAAAGAGCTGGTGGTCGGTCCGTTCCAGGGCCTGCCGGCCTGCGTGCGCATCCCGCTGGACAAGGGCGTGTGCGGTGCCGCCGCCAGCCGGCGCGTGACCCAGCGCGTGGATGATGTCGATGCCTTCCCCGGCCACATCGCCTGCGATTCGGCCTCGCGCTCGGAACTGGTGGTGCCGTTGCTGCGTGGCGATGAACTGATCGGCGTGTTCGACATCGACAGCCCCAAGGTCGGCCGCTTCGATGCCGACGACCAGGCCGGCCTGGAAGCCATCGCCCGCGTGTTCGTCGAGGCGCTGGGATGAGCGCACCGAAGCTGCGCAACATCGGCCCGAAGAGTGCGGCGTGGCTGCGCCAGGTCGGCCTGCGCAGCCGCGAAGACCTGGTTGCGATTGGTGCCGTGGGCGCCTTCGTCAAGGTCAAGCGCGCAGGCTTCAAGCCCAGCCTGAACCTGCTGTACTCGCTGGAAGGCGCACTGCTGGACCGCCATTGGCAGGAACTGAGCGAGCCGCAGCGCGAGGCGCTGGTACAGGACTATGAGGCGCGCATTGCCGCACATCCGTTGAAAGCGGCCGGCCCGGCCTCGGGCCCGGTGCATGAGCAGCGCTTCGACACCGATGATGACGCGGAAGACAGCGTGGCCGAGCACGCCGACGAGGATTGAAGCCTCCGCGTTCCTGGGGATGCCGGCCAGCGGCCGGCACTACCACTGTGATGCGGGATCGGTAGCGCCGGGCCATGCCCGGTGAGTTAGATCAGGGCTGCTGCAGCTCCAGCAGCTCGCCCACCAGACCTACCTCACCGCGTTCCAGCCGCACCCGCAGGCGGGTGCCGTGGTCGATGCGCAGGGCCCAGCACAGCGACATCGGCAGGCCACAGACCTGCGACAGCACCATGCGCAGCGGGCCGCCATGGCTGACCACCAGCGTCGGCACCGGATCGTCATCATCGAGCAGGCGATCCAGCGCGCGCGCGATGCGCCGCTCGAAGTGGCCCCAGCTTTCACCGTTCGGCGGTGGGTACGCATGCGGATCTGCGTGGAAGGCCGCCAGTGCATCCTCCGGCAGGTCGAACAGCGACTGCCCGTCCCAATCACCGAAATCCAGTTCTTCCCATTCCTCGTCCGCGTCCACGTCCAGCCCGCGCGGGGTGGCCAGTGCCATGGCAGTGTGCAGCGAGCGCAGCCGCGGCGAGCTGATCACCCGCTCCCAGGGAAGCCCGCCGTAGGCCTCGACCAGTTCCTGTGGCAGGCGGGCCAGCTGCGGCGGATCGCTGCGGCCATCAAGGAATTCATCGCGACCATTGCCGGCGTGGCGGACCAGGTCGAGGATCATGCGTGCGTCCCATGCGGGCGACGCAGGTACAACGGAAAACGGGCGGACATCGGCAACTGCACCACGGGATCTGAGGGGCCATTCTAAGGGCAGTCGAGCAAGCTCGACGCTACGCGCTGCCTGCGATGCCGTAGACTGCGCGCACTTCCAGGTGACCTGCGGCCATGGCCGGCAGGTTGAAACGGGAAGCCGGTGACGCGTGATTCCACGCCATGCCGGCGCTGCCCCCGCAACGGTAAGCACGTCAGTTCCAGGCAAGACCGCCACTGTGCCGCAGGCATGGGAAGGCGCCTGGACGGTGGCCTCGCGCCACCTGGCGGCAAGCCCGGAGACCGGCCCGGAAGCCTCAGGTCGCGATGCGGTGGGCATGGCGCTGGATGACGCGGCCTGTGCTGCGGCATCGGCGCGTGCCAGCCTTCGCGGCTCCTCCCCTTCGCCACGCGGGCGTGCGTGGCACCTGGAGTCCCCCATGAAGCTGCAGTCCCGAATGCTGTCCCTGGCCGTGCTGGCCGCCCTGCCCGCGCTGGCCCAGGCCGCCGATGACACCACCGCGCTCGACCAGATCCTGGTCACCGCCACCCGCACCCCCATCGCCCTGCAGGACAGCATCGCGCCGGCGCAGGTGATCGACCGCGCGCAGATCGAATCCAGCCAGGCCACCTCGCTGCAGGAACTGCTGCGCGGCCGTGCCGGCATCAACCTGACCAACTCCGGCGGCCTCGGCAAGCAGAGCTCGCTGTTCCTGCGCGGCACCAACTCGGGCCACACCGTGGTGCTGGTCGATGGCGTGCGCATCAACAGTGCCGACCTCGGCCTGGCCATGTACCAGGACCTGCCACTGGCGCAGATCGAACGCGTCGAAATCGTACGCGGCCCGCAGTCAAGCCTGTACGGTGCCGATGCCATCGGCGGCGTGATCCAGATCTTCACCCGCCGCAACCAGGGCGACTTCGCCCCGCACTTCCAGCTCGGTGGCGGCAGCAACGGCCTGCGCGAAGCCAGCGGCGGCATCGGCGGTGGTACCGAGCGCGGCTGGTTCGGCGCCGACATCGCCTACCAGCACTCCGACGGCATTGATGCCTGCCGCGGCTCGGCTACGCTGTTCGCCGGCTGCTTTGCCGACGAACACGACCGCGACGGTTACCGCAACCTGTCCAAGAGCCTGCGCGGTGGCTACAGCTTCAACGACCAGTGGACCGTGGAAGGCAGCGCACTGCGCGCCGACGGCAAGAACCACTACGACGGTTACTACAACTACTCCGAAACCCGCCAGCAGGTGCTGGCCGGCAAGGTGCGCTACACCCCGTCCGAACGCCTGGCATTCACCGCCAATGTCGGCCGCAGCGACAACGAGTCGGACAACTTCGGCGCACCGGGTGTGTTCGGCAGTGCGCAGACCCATCGCAACAGCGCCTCGCTGCAGGGTGATTTCGGCCTGGCCGAGGGCCAGCTGCTGAGTGCCGGCGTGGACTGGAGCGAAGACAACCTGGATGGCAGCAGTGCCGGCTACCTCGTCGACAGCCGCCGCAACACCGGCGTGTTCGTGCAGTACCAGGGCCGCTTCGGCCGCCATCAGCTGCAGGCCAGCGCACGCAACGACGACAACCAGCAGTTCGGCAATCACGCCACCGGCAGCGTTGGCTGGGCCATGGAACTGGGCCACGGCCTGCGCGTCAATGCCAGCTACGGCACGGCGTTCAAGGCACCGACCTTCAGCGACCTGTACGACCCGTGGAGCGGCGTGCCGACGTTGAACCCGGAAAAGTCCAAGAGCGCCAACCTCGGTGTTTCGCAGCAGGGCCAGGGCTGGCATTGGGGCCTGGACGTGTACGAAACGCGCATCGATGATCTGATCACCTACGATGCATTCACGATGAAAATGCAGCAGGTGGAGAAGGCGCGCATCCGTGGCGCCGAACTGACCGGTGGCGTGCTGCTGGCCGGTTTCGACATCAATGCGCAGCTGAGCTACACCGACCCGCGCAACCGCACCCACGGCAGCACCCAGTTCGACAACTGGCTGCCACGCCGCGCGCAACAGACCGCACGCCTGGACATCGACCGCCGCTTCGGCGATTTCCGCGCCGGCCTGACCGTGCAGGGTGCGGGCAAGCGCTATGACGACGCGGCGAACAGAGTGAAGGTGGGCGGCTACGGCACGCTGGACCTGCGCGCCGAGTACGCGCTGACGCCATCGTGGTCGCTGCTGGCGCGTGCCGCCAACGTGTTCGACCGCAGCTACGAGACCGTGGCGTGGTTCAACCAGCCCGGTCGCGAGTACCAGTTGAGCGTGCGTTACCAGCCGAAGTGAGCGCAACGTTCATGGTAGTGCCGGCCGCTGGCCGGCACTACCCATTGCGTCGGCCCGGGTTACCGCCCGGCGACCGGCGTTATCCGTTGAATCAGCCCTGCAACCCCGGCAGTTCACGCAGGTCGTCGATCACCGCCACCGCATGCGCAGTGGCCAGGTCCAGGCCGCGCGGGTAGCCGTAGCGCACCAGCGCGATCGGCATGCCGGCATCTTCGGCGGCGCGGTAGTCGGTCAGCGAATCACCCACCATCAGGCACTGCCCCACGGCCAGGCCGAAGTGCGCGGCGATGTGCCGCAGCGGTTCACCACTGGGCTTGCGCTGCGGCAGCGAATCGCCGCCCAGTATCAGCGCGAACGCATCACCGATGCCCAGGTGCTGCAGCAGCGGTGGCACCAGTGCTTCGGGCTTGTTGGTGCAGATCGCCAGCGGCACATTGCGTTCACGCAGCTTCGCCAGCGCTTCAGCAACGCCATCGAACAGGCGCGGGCTGCGCAGCAGGCATTCGCGGTAGTGCACCATGAACACTGGCATCACCTCGCTCATGTCGACCTCGCGGCCGGCCGCATGCACGGCCTGCTCCACCAGGCGGCGCACTCCGTCGCCGATCCAGCCCAGCACGGTAGCCTCCGGCACGCGCGCAACGCCGATGTCTTCCAGCGTGCGGTTCAGTGCTTCGGCGATATCGGCGGCGCTGTCGACCAGCGTGCCATCGAGGTCGAACACGACCAGCGGATAAGGATACGACAAGGAACGGCACCTGCATGACGTGGGGCCGTCCATTGTACGCCGCCCCTTTTTGGCAGTTCCGCCTCAGCCGATCCGGCGTGCGCGGGTCGCCAGGAAGGTGGGCAGATAGCGGTCGATCAGGAAGCGCGGCTGCGGCTGCCAGTCTTCCATGAAGCGATCGATGACGAAGCCGGCATCGAGCTGGCCGCCGATCAGTTCGGTCAGGCTGTGGCCGAAGGTCAGCGCGTCACCACGGGCCAGCTTCGCCTCGCGCTCGGCCGGTGCCAGGTCTTCCAGGTCCGAATAGGGAATGGCGTACTGCGGCCGGATCAGGCCTTGTGCATCCAGCTGCGGATCGCGCGCGCCGACGAACAGCACCGGGTTGTAGAAGCTGGCCATCAGCATGCCATCGCGCGCCAGCACGCGCCGGCATTCGGTCCACACCGGGCGCACATCGGGCACGTACAGGTTCGAGATCGGGTGGAACACCACATCGAAACTGTCGTTGGCGAACACGTGCAGATCGCGCATGTCACCCTGCACGGTGCGCAGCTGCAGGCCATCGCGCGCGGCGACCGCGCGGTCCTGTTCCAGCTGCCCATCGGACAGGTCGAACACGGTGACCTCGGCACCGGCCGCGGCCAGCACTGGCGCCTGCTGGCCACCGGCCGACGCCAGGCACAGGATGCGACGGCCGCGCACATCACCCAACCAGTCCAGCGGAAGCGCGCGCGGGGTCAGATGTACCTGCCAGCGGCCCTCGCGCGCGGCAGCAATCGTTGAGCTTTCCACCGGGCGCGACCATTCGCGCACTTCGCTGGCCTGGCGGTCCCAGGCAGCACGGTTGTGGTCGATCAAGGCCTGTCCATGGTTCATGTGTTCTCCTTGCCCGGTGGGCGCCAATCCAGATCCTGGAAGGCCGGGCTGGCGAAGCACTCGGCCAGGAAGTCCAGGAATCGCCGCATGATAGCGGGCTGCTGGCGCCGTGACGCGTACACCGCATGAATGCCGAGTTCGTCCAGGCTGAATTCGGGCAGCAGTTCGATCAGTTCGCCACTGCGCAGCAGCGGCGCCACCTGGTAGGTCGGCAGCATGGCGATGCCGGCACCGGCCCGCACCGCCTCCAGCAGCAGCGAAGCCTCATTGGCGCTGATGTTGCCGCCCACCGCCACCGACAGCGAACGCCCATCGCGGTGCAGCTGCCACAGGCTCTTGCCCACGTAGTGATGGGTCAGGCAGTTGTGTGCGGCCAGGTGCTCGGGCGCGGTCGGTGTGCCACGCGCCTGCAGGTAGGACGGCGTCGCGCACAGCACCGAGCGGCAGGTGGCCAACCGCCGTGCGATCAGGCTGGGATCGATCTGGCGCGCGATGCGTACTGCGAGGTCCACCCGCTCCTCCACGAGGTTCACGGTGCGGTCGACCAGCAGCAGCTCGATGCGTGCCGCTGGATGGCGCGCGACGAAGCCGGCCACGGCCCGCGCCAGGTGGCTCTGCCCGAATGAGACGCTGGCGGTCACCCGCAGCGTGCCGTGCGGCTCGGGATCATCACTGGCCAGCTCGCCCTGCAGTTCTTCGCCGATCGCCAGCATCTGCCGGAAGCGCAACAGCGCCGACTCGCCGGGTCCGGTCAGGCTGACCCGGCGCGTGGTCCGGTGCAGCAGGCGCGCACCCAGCCAGCCCTCGACCTCGGCCAGGTAGCGGCTGACCATCGCCCGCGACATGTCCAGCACTTCAGCAGCGGCCGTCAGGCTGCCGCGCTCGGCCACCTCGACGAACACGGTCATGGCGGTCATTCGGTCCATATGCTCGATCCATGCAACAAACAAGCGCGTTATACGCTGTTTTTCGAGCGACTGCAGCGGCCTAGAGTGGCCCCATTCCCACCCCACACCGTTCCACGGAGTCCTGCCATGAAGATCGCCCTCGTTGGTTCCACCGGCAACATCGGCCGCCAGATTGCCCGCCACGCGCTGGCCCGCGGCCACGAACTCACCGTCATCGTGCGCAGCGCACAGGACCTCCCGGCTGAACTGGCCGGCGCCCACCCGGTGATCGCTTCGCTGGATGACCAGGACGCGCTGGTCGCCGCCATCGCCGGCCACGACGTGCTGGCCAGTGCCTACGGCCCGCGCCCGGGCGATGACATCGGCCGCGTCGGCGAGGTCGCCGCGCAGCTGGCTGCCGCCGCACGCAAGGCTGGCGTGCCGCGCCTGGTGGTGGTCGGCGGTGCCGGCAGCCTGGAAGTCGCACCCGGCGTGCAGCTGGTCGATACCCCCACCTTCCCGGAGGCCTACAAGCCTTACGCACTGGCCCACCGTGAGGCGTTCAACCGCCTGCAGGCGGTGGACGACCTGGACTGGACCTTCTTCTCGCCGGCCGCCGAAATCGGCCCGGGTGAAGAGCGCGGTCAGTACCGCGTGCAGGCCAAGGCCTTCCTCGCTGATGCAAGCGGCCACAGCCGCATCAGCTACGCCGACTACGGCGCCGCGTTCGTTGCTGAGCTGGAAGCGCACGCTTATCCGAAGCAGATCATCACCGCGGCGTATTGATGCCAGGCCGCCGGGCATGGCCCGGCGCTACCCACCTGTAGAGCCGCGCCCATGCTCGGCTCGCCATACGCCACAAGGAATTCCCATGCGTACCGCTGCCCTGCTGCTTCCCCTCGCCCTTGCCGCCACCTTCGCCAGCGCTCCGTTGCTGGCCGCACCGGCCACCGCGGCGCCGGCCATGGCGACGAAATCCCAGCTGCACCTGCAGACCTTCCATCCCGGCCCGCAGGCGATGTTCTCGGTGTCCTCGGTGCTGATCGAAGGCCGCCACGACGCGATCCTGGTCAATGCGCAGTTTGGTGCCAGCGACGCGCGCAAGCTGGTCGAGCTGATCCGCGCCAGCGGCAAGCAGCTGACCACGATCTACATCAGCCACGGCGATCCGGATTACTACTTCGGCCTGGCCACCCTGCAGGACGCGTTCCCGCAGGCACGCATCGTCGCCACTGCGCAGACCGTCGCCCACATCCAGCAGACCCAGGCCGGCAAGCTGGCCTACTGGGGACCGAAGATGGGCACCGACGTGCCCGTGCGCATCGTGGTGCCACAGGTGCTGGACGGCGATGCCCTGCAGCTGGAAGGCCAGCGCCTGCCGCTGATCGGCCTGGATGGCCCGACCCCGGATCGCACGGTGCTGTGGGTGCCGTCGCTGCGCGCGATCGTCGGTGGCATTCCGGTGGTGGCGGGCGAGCACGTGTGGATGGCCGACACGCAGACGCCGAAGTCGCACACCGACTGGCTGCAGACCCTGCAGCGGCTGCTGGCATTGAAGCCGAAGGTGGTGGTGCCGGGGCATTACGCGCCGGGTGCAGCACTGGATGCCAGTGCGCTGCGCTTCACCGCAGACTACATTCGTGCGTTCGATGTTGAGGCGGCGAAGGCGAAGGACAGTGCGGCGCTGGTGAAGGCGATGCAGTCGCGCTATCCGAAGCTGGCAGGCGTGGAGTCGCTGGAGTTGAGTGCGAAGGTGGCCAAGGGCGAGATGCAGTGGCCATGAAGTAGGAGTTTCTTTTGCAGGGCTGCGCTCTGCACCCGCTCAATGCAACAGCAACAGCCGAAGCAACAGCAGCAGCTGGCTATCCGTGGGATGGCGAGGTGGGTCCGGTTGCGGGGGACGCCGTGAATCCGTCCATGGAGGCTCGGTCGCGCCATCCATGGCGCTCACGCCCCCGCAACCGGACCCACCCCGCCTTCGACAGTTTCCCGCTATCTGTCGGAACCTGCTGCTGGTGGTGGGTGCCGACCGTTGGTCGGCACGGGGTCGGATCCCGCTGCTGCGCAACGGGCTCTGACCCCACTGTTTGATGATTAGGTATCTGTGGGATTGTTCATGTCGTGCTCGAACAACTCCCCCTGCACCACCGGCTCCTTTTCGCGGAACCCACCAAGCCCGACGCCGACCAGCCGATAGCGGGTCTCGGCCGGCAGGTCGACGCGAGCGCGCAGGGCCAAAGCGATGTCGCGCAGTTCTTCCATCGATTCCGGCGGGCGGTCCGGGGTGAAGCTGCGGGTGAGGATGCGGAACTGTGCGGTCTTCAGTTTCAGTACCACAGTGTGGCCGACACGTTCGGTCTTGCGCGTGGCGTTCCAGGTTTTCTCTGCCAGCTGCACGATCGCCTCACCCAGGTCTTCCAGAGGCAGGTCCTCGGCGAAGGTGTCCTCGGAAGAGATCGACTGCACCTGCTGGTCCGGCTCCACCGGCCGTTCATCGACACCGCGTGCGCGGTTGTACAGGCTGCGGCCGAAGCTGCCGAACGCCTCTTCCAGATCGATCAGTGCCCACTGCCGCAGGTCGCCGCAGGTGACGATGCCACGCGCGGCAAGTTTTCCTTCCATCACCTTGCCGACGCCGGGCACCCGGTTCACCGGCAACGGCAGCAGGAAGGCATCCACCCGCTGCGGCGGAATCACGAACTGGCCATCGGGCTTGCGCCAGTCCGAGGCGATCTTGGCCAGGAACTTGTTTGGCGCGATCCCGGCTGAAGCGGTCAGGTTCGTCTCCTCGCGGATCTGCGCACGGATGGTGCGGGCAATGTCGGTGGCCAGTTCGATGCCACTCTTCGGTTCGGTCACATCGAGGTAGGCCTCGTCCAGCGACAACGGCTCGACCAGGTCGGTGTGGCGCAGGAAGATCCCGCGCACCTGCTGTGACACCGCTTTGTAACGTGCGAAGTCCGGCGGTACGAAGATCGCATCCGGACACAGGCGCTCGGCACGCACGGCCGGCATCGCCGAGCGCACGCCGAACACGCGCGCCTCGTAGGACGCTGCGCACACCACCGAACGCGCGCCACGCCATGCCACAACCACCGGCTTGCCGCGCAGTGACGGATCGTCGCGCTGCTCCACCGACGCGTAGAAGGCGTCCATGTCGACGTGGATGATCTTGCGCAGTCGGGTCATGTCAGGCGTAAAGGGCGGAGGCAGGCTGAACCGACCACACGCACAGGTATGGTCGTTGCACATCAACAGGATGCGCGTATTCCCTTGAAAACACTACGGTTGCGTACGGTTGAAATGTTTGATCGGCGCAGTTTCCACGGGCATTCTCGGGCGCTTGTTTCCCTGTTCTTCGCTTCCAGGATTGTGCTTCATGACCCGTCTCCACGCGTTCAACCGCGAACAGCTGCTGGCCAGCGCACGCGGTGAACTGTTCGGCGCCGCTGCCGGCCGTTTGCCCAACGATCCGATGCTGATGTTCGACCGCATCACCGAAATCCGCGAGGACGGCGGACCGCATGGCAAGGGCATGGTACGCGCCGAACTGGATATCCGCCCCGACCTCTGGTTCTTCGGTTGCCACTTCATCGGCGACCCGGTGATGCCTGGTTGCCTGGGCCTGGATGCCATGTGGCAGCTGACCGGCTTCTTCCTGACCTGGCTGGGCGCCCCCGGCAAGGGCCGCGCACTGGGCTGCGGCGAGGTGAAGTTCACCGGCCAGGTGCTGCCGGACGCGAAGCTCGTGCGTTACGAGATCGACATCAGCCGGGTCATCAACCGCAAGCTGGTGATGGCTCAGTCGGACGCCCGCATGTACGTGGATGACCGCGAAATCTACAGCGCGCGCGATCTGCGCGTCGGCCTGTTCACTGAAACCGGGAGCTTCTGATGCGTCGCGTCGTCATCACTGGCATGGGCATCACGTCCTGCCTCGGCAATGATCTGGATACCGTTTCGAATGCGCTGCGCGAAGGGCGCTCCGGCATCACGGCATTGTCCGACCACGCCGACGCGGGCCTGCGCAGCCAGGTCGGCGGCCGCGTCGACCTCGACCTGGACGCGCTGATCGACCGCAAGCAGAAGCGCTTCATGAGCGATGCGGCGGCCTTTGCCTACCTGTCCATGCGCGATGCCATCGCCGATGCCGGGCTCAGCCCCGAGCAGGTCAGCAACCTGCGTACCGGCCTGATCGCCGGTTCCGGTGGCGGCTCCAGCGAATGGCAGATCGGCGCAGTCGACCTGCTGCGCGAACGCGGTGTGCGCAAGGTCGGCCCGTACATGGTGCCGCGCACGATGTGCTCGACGGTCTCGGCCTGCCTGGCCACCGCCTACCAGATCAAGGGCGTCAGCTACTCGCTGTCGGCTGCCTGCGCGACCTCGGCGCACTGCATCGGCGCCGCCGCGGACATGATCCGCCACGGCGCGCAGGACATCATGTTCGCCGGTGGTGGCGAAGACCTGCACTGGTCGATGAGCGTGATGTTCGATGCGATGGGCGCGCTGTCGACCAGCTTCAACGAAACCCCGGCCAGCGCCTCGCGTCCTTACGACAAGGACCGCGACGGCTTCGTCATCGCCGGCGGCGGCGGCATGCTGGTGCTGGAGGACTACGATCACGCCGTCGCGCGTGGCGCGCACATCCATGCCGAGCTGATCGGCTATGGCGTGACCTCCGACGGCGCGGACATGGTGGCGCCGTCCGGTGAAGGCGCGGTGCGCTGCATGAAGATGGCGCTGCAGGGCGTGGATCGTCCGCTGGACTACCTCAACACCCACGGCACCTCCACGCCGCTGGGCGACGTCACCGAGCTCAACGCGATCCGCGAAGTGTTCGGCGATGCGGTGCCGCCGCTGTCCTCGACCAAGGCGCTGTCCGGCCATTCGCTGGGTGCGGCCAGCGTGCACGAGGCGATCTACTGCCTGCTGATGATGCGTGATGGCTTCGTTGCTGGTTCGGCCAACATCGGCGAGCTGGACCCGAAGGTGGAGAGCTTCCCGATCCTGCGCGAAAGCCGCGAGCAGAAGCTGGATACGGTGATGTCCAACAGCTTCGGCTTCGGTGGCACCAACGCGGCGTTGGTGTTCGGCCGGGTGTGATGGGAAGGCGTGCCGACCAACGGTCGGCACCCACCAAAGCGGTTGCCATGGATGTAGAGCCGAGCCCATGCTCGGCTCAGTGCCAACCAAGGTTGGCACCTACCAGGGCTTTGAAGCATGCCGTGCCGACCAACGGTCGGCACCCACCGTCAGGGGCGGGCTGTTACCTCGGCAGCAACGGCAGCAGCAGCGCGTGCGCGTCCAACAGCGAGCCGACGATGCGGTGGCCGAATGCGCGCAGCTCCTCATCCGGATGCACCAGGTCCGGCACCTGGATCACGGTCATGCCGGCAGCCAGCGCGGCGCGCGTGCCGGCCGGTGAATCCTCCAGCGCCAGGCAGCGCTCTGGCAGCTGCCCCAGCCGCTGCGCAGCCAGCAGGTAGATGTCCGGTGCCGGCTTCGGCCGCGCCACGTCGCCGCTGGTGATCACCGCATCGAAATACGGCAGCAGGCCGGCGGCGGACAGCTTGCGGTTGGCCCGCGGCTGCCGCGTGGTGGTCGCGACCGCACGCGGTATCGCGTGCGCCTCCAGCAGTTCCAGCAATTCGAGAATGCCTGGCCGCAGCGGCAGGCCGGTCTGCGTGCGTTCCTCGTAGAGGTCGTGGCAGCGTGCGGCCACGGCTTCAATCACGCTGTCCTCGACTCCCTGCGCACGCAGCAACGCGTGCGTATCGCGGTCGCCGAGACCGACCATGCGCAGGAACACCGTTTCATCCAGGCCCAGGCCGAATTCATCGGCAGCCTGGCTCCAGCAGGCCAGCGAGACCCGCTCGCTGTCGATCATCAGGCCGTCCATGTCGAAGATGACGGCGTCGGGCAGGAACGGCAGCGCAGCGATGGTGGTCATGGAGCGAACAGCGTATCCAGGTCGGTGGGAGTGAGCTGCCGCCATTGCCCTTCGTCCAGTCCCTGCAGGTCCAGCCCGCCGACTCGGCTGCGGTGCAGGGCCTGCACATGGTTGCCGGTGGCGGCGAACATGCGGCGTACCTGATGGTAGCGGCCTTCATGCAGCACCAGGCGTGCGCGGCGCGCATCCAGCACTTCAAGTTCAGCCGGCAGCAAGGGCGTCTTCTCGGACTCCAGCATCAGCGTGCCACTGGCGAACAGCGCCCCTTCATCGCCGCGCAGGTCCTCGCTCAGTTCCACTTCGTAGACCTTGGGCAGCTTCGACTTCGGCGAGATGATCCGGTGCAGCAGGCCGCCATCGTCGGTCAGCAGCAACAGGCCACTGGTGTCGCGGTCCAGCCGGCCGACGGTGGACAGCACCGGGTCGCGGTCGCGGTAGCGCGGCGGCAGCAGGTCGTAGATCAGGCGACCTTTGTCCTTGGTGGAACAGGTGTAGCCGGCCGGCTTGTGCAGCGCGATCGACAGGCCCACCGGCGGGTCCAGCGGCTCGCCATCGACGCGCACCGCTTCATGCGGCACCTGGTCGTCGGCGTACAGCACCTCGCCATCGGCGTCGGTGACGCGGCCTTCGCGGAACATCCACTGCACCTGCTTGCGGCTGCCATAGCCCAGGTTGGCGATGAGCTTGACCAGCTTCACTTGCCCTTCCCCCTGCCCTTCACTGCCTCGACCAGCTTGAAGCCATCGCGCTCGGCAACCACGCGCACCGCACCGAAACTCTCATTGAGCGTGTACTCGTACGGCAGGTGGCGGTTGGCCACCACGTACAGGCGTCCGCCCGGGCGCAGCGCCTGCGCGGCCACGGCGATGAAGCGCTGGCCGATGTCCGGACGGTCGGCACGCGAGGGCGTGTGGAACGGCGGGTTGCTGATGATGACGTCGTAGTCCGGCTCGATACCGGCGGTGACGTCGCGCCACAGGAAACGCAGCGGCAGCGGGCGCGGCGGCGGCGACAGGTTCAGCTCGGCCAGCGCCAGCGCACGCTGCTCGGCCTCGTACAGGTCCAGCGCGGTGATCTTCGGGCAGCGCTCCAGCAGCTCGCGCGACAGGTAGCCGTAACCGGCACCGAGGTCGGCGGCGCGACCGGCCAGGTCGGCCGGCAGGTGCTCGGCCAGCAGCGCCGAGGCCGGGTCGATCCGGTCCCAGGCGAACACGCCCGGCCGGCTGAGGAAGCGGCCACCGACAATCGGGCGGACCGCGTCCAGGGCGGACCAGCGCTTGGCCAGGTCGGCATCGTGCTGGCCCTGCATCGGCGCGGTCCAGTACGCCCGGCAGTGGTTCTTGGTCAGGCTGCCGCCGAGGCCGGTCAGCTGCTTGAGGTCGCCCTCGCCGGAACGCGCGCCTTCGTTGTTGGACTGGCAGGCGACGATGCGGCCGCCTTCAGCGACCAGCGCCAGAGCGCGGGCGAACAGCGCACGGGCTTCCTCGCGCTGGCGCGGCGGCAGCACCAGCACCAGCGGGTAGCGGCCCTTGCCGGCTTCGTCATCCAGCTGGCCGCTGACGGTCCAGCCGGCGGCCTGCTGCAGCGGCTGCGCGAACGGGGCGAAGCTCTGCTCGCAGTGCACTTCACGGCCACCGGCCACTTCGCGCAGCGGCCAGCCATCGCGGGCACGCAGGAAGGCCACCGGGCCCTCCGGCCAGCGCAGGGCGCCTTGGGAGAACGGCAGGAGCAGGGTCTGCAGAGGGGCGTCGTCGCTGGAGGCCATCGGCGCGGTTACTTCAAAGCGTGAGGGCCGTCCATTGTACCGGCTTGGCCGCGCAGCCCTCGCCGGCCACTTTGCGAAACCCGAACGGGGCCTTGATCCCCCGGAAACATCGCAGCGTTCAGGGTAAAGGCTCCCCCAATCCTCAGGAGAGCCTGCATGCGTGCCTTGTTCGTCGGTGGCGTGGTAGACAACAGCGAGATGGACCTGGAAGGCAGCCATCCGCCCGTGCATTACCCCGAAGATACCGGCGGTGGCCACTCACGCTACCGCCTGCACCAGGTCGGCCACGGCGCCGATGGCAGCGTGGCCTATGCAGTCTACGGCGCGCCGGACCTGGCCGACGACGAGGTGGCGAGGGTCGCAGAGGAGCGCGCATACGCACGCCGTTTCGAAGCGACCCCGACGTTGTTCGAGCATTGACATCACTGCAGCGCCCGAGCCCGAGCCCATGCTCGGGCGGTGGCGCAGCCGCACGGGCGGCAGCCGAGCGGCGGGCTCGGCTCTACACCGGCTCAAGGTGCCTTGGGTGGCAGGCGGTTGATGCTGGCGATCTCGTCCAACCACACATGGTGCTGCTGCACTGGCGTGTCGTAGTCGTCCAAACGCAGCTGGCCGTTGCTGCCTTCGTCGCCGGCATCGTTGCGGTACTGCTGCACGGTCGGCTTCACAGCGACGGTGCCGAGCAGCCGGCGACCGTCCTGCAGGATGAGTTCCACCTGCGTTTCGCCTTCCAGCTGCGGCAACAGGGCCTCCAGGCGCGCGATCTGCGCCGGATCGGTATGGATACGGGGAGCAATACGGGACATCGGCGACCTCCTGCGTGCAGGGTCGCCGATCAGCCGTGAATGCTCAGTGCAGCGCGCTGTCGGCGCGCGGCACCTGCACCTTGCGTACCGCCGACACCAGCTGCGCCACCGAATAGGGCTTGGCCACATGCTCCTGGAAGCCCGACGCCAACGCACGGCGGCGATCGTCAGCGCGCGCCAGTGCTGTCACCGCCACCGCTGGCAGGGTCAGCGCGTCCACCCCCATGTCCTCGCGCAGCGTACGCACCAGGCCGTAGCCATCCATGCCGGGCATGCCGATATCGGTGAGCATCACGTGGTACTGCAGATGGCCGGTGTCGGCCAGCAATGCCAATGCCTCGCCTGCGGAACTGGCCGCGGACACGCTCGCGCCCTGCTCTTCCAGCATGCGCCGCAGGTACTCCAGCACTTCCGGCTGGTCTTCCACCGCCAGCACGTGCATGCCGCGCAGCGGATACGGTTCAACGATCACCGGCTCCAGGATCGGCCCGCTGATTACTTCGCGCAGCGGACGGCGCTCGGCATCCGGAAGGTGCTGCGGCAGGCGCACGGTGAAGGTAGCGCCGTGGCCGTGCCCTTCACTGGCGGCGGTGACCGTGCCGCCGTGCAGCTCGACCAGCTGCTGCACGATCGCCAGACCCAGGCCCAGGCCGCCATGGCGGCGGGTGGTGGTGCCATCGGCCTGGCGGAAGCGGCTGAACAGGTGGTTGAGGAACTCAGGCGCGATGCCGTCGCCGGTATCGCGCACGGTGATCACCCAGTGATTGCCATCGGCCTGCAGGGCCACGTCGATGCGGCCTTCGGCCGGGGTGAATTTGATCGCGTTGGAGAGCAGGTTCCAGAACACCTGCTGCAGGCGGGTGGCATCGCCCAGCACCAGGCTGGGCCGGTCAGGCAGCTGCAGGTACACATCCAGCGCCTTGCCTTCGGCCACCAGCTCCTGCGCACCGATCGCTTCGCCCAGCACGCCGCACAGATCCAGCACTTCCACTTCCAGCTGCACCTTGCCCAGCAGCATGCTGCTGAGATCGAGCATGTCCGAGATCAGCCGCTTCTGCGCGCCAGCGCTGTTGGCGATCACGCCCAGGCCCTTGTACAGCGGGCTGGTGTTGTCCACGCGCTGCAGCAACAATTCGCTCCAGCCCAGGATGGTGGTCAGCGGCGTGCGCAGCTCGTGCGACAACGTGGCCAGGAATTCGTCCTTCAGCCGCGCCATGTTCTCGGCCGCGCTGCGCGCGGCACGCTCGGACTGCAGCAGTTCCTCGCGGGCCAGTTCGATTTCGCGGCGCTCGGTCACGTCCGGGCTGCTGCCGGCAAGGCCGATGAAGCGGCCCATCCGCGAAAAGCGTGGACGTGCATTCATCTCCAGCCAGCGCCATTGGCCATCGGCACGCCGCGCACGCACCAACGCGTGCATCGAGCGCTGCGCCTTCAAGGCCTCCTGCAGCTCGTACTCGAACACCGAGGCGTCGTCCGGATGCACCAGCCCACGCCACACATCCTCGGGAACGCGCGTCTCGTCGCCACCGAAAAACTCACTGAAGGCGCTGTTGACGAAGCGTGCATGGCCGCGCTCGTCCAGCACCCAGACCGGCATCGGCAGGCCATCGGCCAGCGCACTGAAGCGCGCTTCGCTTTCACCCAGCTCAACTTCCATCTGCTTGCGCGCGGTGATGTCGAAGAACAGGATGCCGACCTTGTCCTCACCCGGGCGCCCCACGCGCACCGCGTCGACCGCGAACGAGCGGCCCAGCGCCCGCGCTTCCATCTCGAACTGCGCCGGGCGGCCGCTGCGGGCCACTTCACCGTAGATGCGGAACCAGTCTTCCTCGTGGTGCGGTTCCAGCGCGCTCATGCGCTGGCCGCGTGCGTCCTTCAGTCCGGTATGCCGCTCGAAGGCATCGTTGACCTCGATGAAACGGTAGTCCACCGCACGATCACCATCGAACAGCACCTGGATCACGCAGAAACCTGCGTTGATGCGCTCAAGCACGCCATGATGCAGGTCGGGTTCGGGCGCCGGCACCATCATCGGTGGGCGCTCCACTAGGGGCGGCAGTGTGGACAAGGGCGTTTGGACAGGCCGGGTTGGAGGCACAGCATCTTCCAAAGAGCGTATTCACAGCGTCAAGCGCCGTCAGTCATGCTTGACGACAATGAATTGGCGGCAACCACTCTTGTATGTGACGCAATCGGCCATTGCCGTTGCCTGGAAGCAGGATCACACTCGATCCGTGATCAACATCGTCCCCATCGGTGGGACGCAGGAGACCGTCATGAAACGCTCACTCGCGATTGCCCTGCTGGCAGGCGCCCTGGTGGCGGGCGGCGCCAACGCGGCCCCGCGCACCGTGACCGATGCGCAGGCACCACGTGCGCTGCAGGCCGATGGCCCGGTCAGCGTGAAATGGGATGATCCGGCCAAATTCACCGAGATCCGCCAGAGCACCAACCGCTTCGAAGCCGAGCGCGGCGACTGGGTGCAGCAGCTGGCGCGCTACCTGCAGACCACGGCGGCCAAGCCGCTGCAGCCTGGCCAGACCCTCGACGTGACCCTGGTCGACATCAAGCGCGCCGGCGACTACGAGCCCTGGCATGGCCCCCGCGGCAGTGACATCCGGATCATGCGTGACATCTACCCGCCGCGGATCAGCCTGCAGTACACGCTGAAGGATGCCAGCGGCCGCATCATCAGCGAAGGCGATGCGCGCCTGAGCGACACCGGCTATCTGCACAACGTAGGGCTGAAGAGCGACAGTGATCCGCTGCGCTATGAGAAGCGCCTGATCGATGACTGGGTGAAGCGGCAGCTGGCCAGCCAGGCCACCGCTGCGCGGTAGGCCCATCGGCAGGTGTCGACCTTGGTCGACACGCATTCACGGCGCCGACCAAGGTCGGCCGCTACCAGAGCCGCGCCCGGCGACGCGTACCGTGCGACCGCTGCGCGTAAAGCCCATCGGTAGGTGTCGACCTTGGTCGACACGCAGTCACAGCGCCGAGCATGGGCTCGGCTCTACATGTACACCCTGGCCACGCGCTTGACGCCACACGGCAGCTGGTACGCACTCACGCCGCAGCGCGGCGCCAGCTCGGACAGCGTCGGCGCATTGCCCCACAGCTCCACCACGCTGCCAACGCCCGCCTGCGGATGCGCAGTCAGGTCCACGGTCAGCATGTCCATCGACACGCGACCGATCAGCACGCCGGGCTGACCATCGATCAGCACCGGGGTACCATTCGGCGCGAACTGCGGATAGCCATCGGCATACCCCAACGCGACCACGCCGACGCGGGTGCGTGCCTTGGAGACGAAGCGGGCGCCATAGCCCACCGGTTCCCCCGACTCGATCCAGCGCTCGGCAATAACCTTGGACTGCATGGTCATCACCGGGCGCAGGCGCGCGGTGAGATCGGTGTTGTCCGGCAACGGATTGGCCCCGTACAGCATCAGGCCCGGGCGCACCCAGTCGCTGCGCACATCCGGCCAGCCCAGCAGCGCCGGCGAATTGCACACGCTGGTCTCGCCTTCGAGGCCGTCGATGGCACGGGCGAACGTCGCCGCCTGCTCGTGGGTGCGTTCGCTGTCCAGCTCGTCGGCACGTGCCAGATGGGTCATCAGCACGATGCGTTCGACCTGCGGCAGCGCCGACAGGCGCGCATGCGCGGCGCGGAAGCTGTCCACGCCCAGGCCGAGGCGATGCATGCCGCTGTCCAGCTTCAGCCACACCGTCAACGGACGCGGGCTGTCGAAGGCGGCCAGCGCCTCCAGCTGCCACGGCGAACCGACGGCGAACCAGAAATCGTGCTCGGCCACCAGCGCCATGTCACTGGCTTCGAAGATGCCTTCCAGCAGCAGGATCGGCGCACGGATGCCGGCCTGGCGCAGTTCCAGCGCCTCTTCGATGGTGGCCACGCCGAAACCATCGGCCTCGCCTTCCAGCGCCTGCGCACAGCGCACCGCGCCATGGCCGTAGGCATCGGCCTTGATGATCGCCAGGGCCTTGCCACCGCCCAGTTCGCGGGCGAGGCGGTAGTTGCTGCGCAGGGCGCCCAGATCAATCAGCGCGCGGGCAGGACGCATGTGCGGTTCTCATGTTGCGGGGCGTGACCGTACTGGCCATAGCGGAAAACATCCAGGCCTTCGGTGCTGATCTGCGGCTGGCGTGCGCTCATCAGGTCGGCCAGGTAGCGGCCCGAGCCGCATGCCATGGTCCAGCCCAGCGTGCCGTGCCCAGTGTTGAGGTACAGGTTGCGGAACGGTGTGGCGCCGATCACCGGCGTGCCATCCGGCGTGGCCGGGCGCAGGCCGGTCCAGAACTGCGCGCGCGACAGGTCGCCGCCCTTCGGGTACAGGTCGCTGACCACCAGTTCCAGGGTCTCGCGGCGGCGCTGCGACAGCGACAGGTCGAAGCCGGCCACTTCGGCCATGCCTCCGACGCGGATGCGGTCGTCGAAACGGGTGACCGCCACCTTGTAGCTCTCATCGAGGATGGTCGAGGTCGGTGCCATCGCCGGATCGGTGATCGGCAGGGTCAGCGAATACCCCTTCAGCGGGTACACCGGCAGGCGCATGCCCAGCGGTGCGACCAGCGCCGGCGAGTAACTGCCGAGCGCGACCACGAAGCGGTCAGCGGTTTCCAGGGTGCCGTTGACGTGCACGCCGGTGATGCGCTCGCCATCGGAGACCAGACCGGTGATGTCCTGGTCGAAGCGGAACTCGACGCCGGCGTCCACGCACATCTGCGCCAGGCGGCGGGTGAACAGCTGGCAGTCGCCGGTCTGGTCACGCGGCAGGCGCAGCGCGCCGACCAGGCCGTCGACATGGGCCAGGGCCGGTTCGGCCTGGATGATGCCGGCGCGGTCCAGTACCTCGTACGGCACGCCGTACTGGGCCAGGATCTCGATGTCCTGCGCCGAGGCGTCCAACTGCTGCTGGGTGCGGAACAACTGGGTGGTGCCCAGGTCGCGGCCTTCGAATTCGATACCGATCTGCGCCCGCAGCTCGTTCAGGCAGTCGCGGCTGTACTCGGACATGCGCACCATGCGCGCCTTGTTGATCGCGTAGCGCTCATGCGTGCAGTTGCGCAGCATCTGCCACAGCCAGCGGTACTGAGCCAGGTCCATGCCCGGCTTGATCGCCAGCGGCGCGTGCTTCTCGAACAGCCAGCCGATCGCCTTCTTCGGCACGCCCGGTGCCGCCCACGGCGAGGTGTAGCCGAACGACAGCTGGCCGGCATTGGCGAAGCTGGTCTCCAGCGCCGGGCCGGGTTGGCGGTCGATGACCGTGACTTCAAACCCGGCCTGTCGCAGGTACCAGGCACTGGTGGTGCCGATCACGCCGCTGCCGAGAACTAGGACTCGCATGGAACTTCTCCAACCCGATCATTCCCTGCACTGGAGCGTGCCGGGACCATAATTGGGGAAGTATAGACAGCCAATACCAGTTGATTTGCCTGATTTGCAATCAACCGGCAGGATGTTCTCCTGCAATTCATTCCCCAAGGTTGACGGCCATGGCCACCCGTACCCGCGAACTGGACAAGATCGACCGCAAGATCCTGCGCATCCTGCAGGCCGAGGGCCGTATCTCCTTCACCGAACTGGGCGAGCGGGTCGGCCTGTCGACCACGCCATGCACCGAGCGCGTGCGCCGGCTCGAGCGCGAAGCGGTGATCACCGGCTACCACGCCCACCTGGACCCGGCGGCGGTGAAGGCCAGCCTGCTGGTGTTCGTGGAAATCAGCCTGGCCTACAAGTCCGGCGACATCTTCGAGGAGTTCCGGCGCGCGGCGCTGAAGTTGCCGAACGTACTGGAGTGCCACCTGGTGTCGGGCGATTTCGATTACCTGCTGAAGGCGCGGATCAGCGAGATGGCCTCCTACCGCAAGCTGCTCGGCAGCACGTTGCTGACACTGCCGCATGTACGTGAGTCGAAGAGCTACATCGTGATGGAAGAGGTGAAGGAGACGCTGAGCCTGCCGATTCCGGATTGAGGCGCCGCTGCGGTTGGGGTCAGAGCCCGCGGTGCGGGATCCGACCCCGGTCAGGATTCGGCAAGGGGTCGGATCCCGCGCAGCGGGCTCTGACCCCGGTCATGGCAACCGTCAACGCTGCTGCGGGTGCTTCTGCGAGCGCTGCTCCTGCTGCTTGCCACCCTTGTGCGGCTGCTGCGGGTCCATCTGCTGCTGTTGTTGCTGCTGTTGCTGCTGCGGGTTACGGCCCTGCGGTTCCTTGCCGGGATGACGGTTCTGCTGGTTTTTCATGATCGCGATCCAGTGGACGAAGGACATGCGGCGGCGGAATGCCGGCGCACGGTCACGTTGGTCCCGGAACGGTTAATCGCAGGCGAAAAAGCAGTGATCGGCAGGATGTTGTTTTCGTGCGTTCAGGCCGGGCATGGCCAGCGCTACCGGATCTGTTGGCCGTCACTACTGGGCATGCTGTCGTAATAGCGGCCGGTACGCGAATCGAATACGCGGTTGGGGCCGGCCGGGCGCACACCCGGGATGATGCGGCCGTTGCGGTCGTAGACCTTGCTGGACGGCTTCGGCGCCGGGACCGGCGCAACCTGGGCCGGGCCGGTGGACTTGATCGGCTGCACTGGCTGCGGCGAAGGCAGCACCTGCGGCTGCGGCCTCGCTGGCTGCACGGGCGGCACCACCGGCTGGGGGGCTACGGTGGTGCTGCTGCGGGTGACGGTCGGATTACCGGTCGGCACCTGAGCCAGCGCCAGCGCGGGCAGCAGGGCCAGCAGCAGGGAAAGGGACTTCATGGCACGCTCCGGTATGGATCGCATTCACCTTGCGCCTGCGCCTGTGTGCCGCCCATGAACGGCCATCACACTTGCAAGGTCGCGCCGACAACCCCACGTTTGTGGGCATCCCCAAGCCATCGACCCCACGGAGCGCCGCCATGACTGCCTTCGACCTGACGCCCCCGACCACCACCCAGACCGAGGCGCTGGTTGCCGGTCTCAGCAATGAGGAGCGCCGCGTGCTGCTGCAGCACGGCACCGAAGCGCCGTTCTGCGGTGTGTTCCTCGACAACAAGCGCGAGGGCGTCTATTGCTGCCGGCTGTGTGCGCTGCCGCTGTTCCGCTCCAGCACCAAGTTCGATTCCGGCACCGGCTGGCCCAGCTTCTTTGCTCCGTTCGACCCGGCGCACGTGCGCGAGATCCGCGATACCAGCCACGGCATGGTCCGCACCGAGATCACCTGCGCGCGCTGCGGCAGCCATCTGGGCCATGTGTTCCCCGACGGCCCGCCGCCGACCCATGAGCGCCACTGCCTGAACTCCGTCTCACTTTCGTTCACCGGCAACGGCGAGCCCTGGCCTGACCCGTTGCAGCGTGGCGGTGCGGAAAGCGGCGTGGCGGGCTGAAATACCCCGCTGACCGATTTCACAGAATTCCCTCTTCAGAAAACCGGGCGACGGGCCGACAAGGAGATATCCCCCCTCCTTGCGTCGCCCCATGCTCATCATCGTTGGATTCCTGGTCGTCATCATCAGCGTGCTCGGGGGCTACCTCGGGGCCCACGGACGCCTGGGTGCGCTCTGGCAGCCCTACGAACTGGTCATCATCGGCGGTGCCGCACTGGGCGCGTTCCTGGTCGGCACCCCGGCCAAGACGGTCAAGCAGACCCTGCAGGCCATGGTCGGCGTGTTCAAGGGCCCGCGCTACAAGCAACAGGACTACATCGACGTCCTCAGCCTGGTGTACGAACTGCTCAACAAGGCCCGCCGCGAGGGCTTCATGGCGCTGGAAGACCATGTCGAGCGCCCGGCTGAAAGCGCGCTGTTCGGCAACTACCCGAAGGTGCAGGCCGACCATCACCTGATCGACTTCATCACCGATTGCCTGCGCCTGATGATCGGCAGCAACATCGAGCCGCACGAGCTGGAGCCGCTGCTGGAACTGGAGCTGGAAAAGCACCACGCCGAAGCGATGGCGCCGTCGCAGGTGCTGACCAAGGTCGCCGACGGATTGCCCGGTTTCGGCATCGTCGCGGCGGTGCTGGGCATCGTCATCACCATGGGCTCGATCGGCGGCGACATTGTCGAGGTCGGCGGCCACGTGGCCGGCGCGCTGGTCGGCACCTTCCTCGGCATCCTGCTGGGCTATGGCTTCGTCGGCCCGATGGCAGCGGCGATGGAAGCCCGCGCCGAGCAGGACAGCCGTATCTACGAGTCGGTGAAGACCGCCCTGCTGGCCTGCCTGCGTGGCTACAACCCGAAGATCGCGCTGGAATTCGCCCGCAAGACGCTGCCGTCGAACGTGCGCCCGGCCTTCTCCGATTTCGAGCAGCACCTGAAGACAGTCAAGTAAGCCATGGCCGAAACCAAGCCCACTGTCATCGTCCGCCGGGTCAAGAAGGCCGGCCACGCCGCCCACCATGGCGGTTCGTGGAAGGTGGCCTACGCCGACTTCGTGACCGCGATGATGGCCTTCTTCCTGGTGCTGTGGCTGATGGCCAGCACCAGCAAGCCCGAGCGCGCAGCCATTTCCGAGTACTTCCGCAACCCCAGCCCGCTGGTCGGCTCCAGCGCGACGCCGGCGCCAGGCATGGCCGGGCCGGGCGGTGCCAGCACCTCGATGATCAAGCTCGGCGGCGCCACCGATGTTTCGCGCGGCAACAGCAACGATCCCTTCCAGAACCAGCAGAAGTCGATACCGCAGCCGGTGGACGAGCAGCAGCGCGACAAGCAGCAGCTGGAAGCGCTGATGAAGGAACTGCAGGAAGCGATCAGCCGCAGCCAGGCGCTGGAACCGTTCAAGGACCAGCTGCTGCTGGACCTGACCCCGGAAGGCCTGCGCATCCAGATCGTGGACAAGCAGAACCGGCCGATGTTCGACCTCGGCAGCGCCACCCTGAAACCGTACACCCAGCAGATCCTGCACGAACTGGCCGAGTACCTGAACCACGTGCCGAACCGGATCAGCCTGACCGGCCACACCGACATCACCGCCTATTCGGCCGCGCGCGGCTACGGCAACTGGGAACTGAGCGCCGACCGCGCCAACGCCGCACGGCGTGCGCTGATCGATGGCGGCCTGGAAGACAGCAAGATCACCCGCGTGGTCGGCCTGTCCTCGTCGGTGCTGTTCGACAAAGCCGACCCGCAGAACCCGATCAACCGCCGCATCAGCATCGTGGTGATGACCCAGGCCGCCGAGCAGGCCGCACTGGCCGGTGCCGGCCCGCAGGTGGGGCTGTCGGCCACCACCGCCGACCCGGATGTGCAGGCGGCGCAGGGGCCGGTGCGCTGAATCGGGGTCAGATCCCTTTCCACCTGCGCCCGGCCGCTACAATGGCGGTCTTTCCTTTTCAGGTGATTCCACCCCATGTCCCAGAACTCCAAGGCCAAGCGCGACAAGCGCAAGAAGCAGCAGGCCAAGCGTCCGTTCCTCCGTCTGAACGCGCGCGAGCAGGTGCAGAACCATGCCGTGCTGCTCAGCGAAGACGGCCAGGCCGTGGCCGCCATCGGCCTTCAGGGCCGTGAGTGGCTGCTGGCCATCGGTGGCCAGACCATGGGCAACGCCGACAACCCGGTGCCGATGCTGGCCATGCTCAAGCACCTGTCGAACATGCAGGAAGCCGAAGGCCGCACGGTCACCCTGGAATACTCCGAGCTGATGCAGAAGCTGCTGGACACCCTGGCCGCCGAAGCCGGCCAGACCGCCGAGGAGTACCTGGACAAGCTGGTGGCCGAGTTCGCCAGCGAGCAGGCCGAAGACGCAGCCGCTGAAGGCGAAGCAGCTGCCGATGAGGCTGCTGCAGAGACCACCGGCGCCGAAGGCGCTGCCGACGCCGAGGCCACCCCGGCCGCCGACGCCGACGGTAAGCCGCAGGCCTGATCCGGCCACGGCGGTGTCGGTCTACGTCGATGACGCGGTGCATCCCTGGCGCGGACAGCGCTGGGCGCACCTGATGGCCGACACCCTGCCCGAGCTGCACGCCATGGCCGCGCAGCTCGGCATTCCACCGCGGGCCTTCCAGAACAAGGCCAGCGGCGCGCATTACGATGTCACTGCAGACCTGCGTGCGCAGGCAATCGCGCTGGGTGCCCGCGCGATTTCCCGGCATACCGACCGCGCGCTGGTGAAAGCGGTGATCGCCAACGCCAGGGCGCAGTACCGGCCGTAGATGGTTAGCGCCGGGCATGGCCCGGCGCTACCGATCAATCTCAGAACGGGTCGCTGCCCAAGCGGATTTCCACGTTCAGCAGCGAACACAGCGCCAGCATCGCGTCATCGTCGCGGGTCAGTGCCATCACGCCAGTGAAGCCATCGCTGCCGGCATCCACGCTCCACAGCGTGTAGTTGTGTTCGCGCAGGCGATCAAAAGCGGTGGACATCAGCTGCACACCGTCCAGGTCCTCGGCGAAGTCCTCGTCATCGAGGTCACCACCCCAGTCCAGCTGTACGTTGAAGCGCGCCGACAGCTCATTGACCGCTGACTGCAGCGAATCCAGGTCGTCGCGCTCCACGTCGAAGCCCGATTGCCAGGCGATGGCCGTGAACAGGGCCGGCAGCCAGTCGCTGTCAGCCTCCAGCGGCTGCCCCTGCTCGGCCAGCTGCTCGCGCCAGCGGTTGAACTGCTGCAGGGCCTGTTCGTCATCACCCGGATTGATCAGCACCAGCAGGTTCCAGACACGCGCCTCGAAATCGGCCTCGTCGAAATCCTGGACGTCTTCTTCGAAGTCGAAATAATCGCTGTTGTCGGGCATGGCGGGCACTCCTTGGGGCAGGCGGGCATTCTACGGTTTATCCTGTAGCGCTGAAGCCGGCCTTGGTGGCCGTCACCCTGAATGAAGCGATGAGCGATACCCCTCCCGACCACCTGGCGATCAACCCGGCCAGCCCCTTCCATGATGCGCAGGCGCTGGAGCGCGGCGTCGGCGTGCGTTTCAACGACGTCGAGCGCGACAACGTCGAAGAATATTCGGTCAGCGAAGGCTGGATCCGCGTGCAGGCCGGCAAGGCCCGCGACCGCCGTGGCAACCCGATGACGATCAAGGTCAAGGGCAAGGTCGAGGCGTATTTCCTGGAAACGAAGCCGGAATAAGCACGGCTCTCCGATCCTGGGGTCAGATCCCTTTCCTGCGGAAAGGGATCTGACCCCGATCGACGGCGCCCGACCGCAACGTCATTCGCGCTTGCGCGATTCCAGCAGGTCCAGGTTGCGGATCAGGCGTCGCGAGATCTCATCGGAGATCACGCCGCGCCGGGTCAGCCGGAACAGTTCCTCGCGCTCGGCATTGAGGCCGGCGCTGCGCAGTTGGCGATAGCCCAGTTCCATGCGCTGCACCTTCTCCGGGTCCACGTCGGGCCCGTCGCTGTCCTTCTCCAGGTGCCGCTGGTACAGCAGGCTCACCCGCGAGGCGGCGTCGTTGTACAACTGCACGTTCTCGGTGTTCTGGTTCATCACCATCTGCTGGCGCATGCGCTCCACCCCCGCCAGCGCGGCCTTCGATGACAGCCTGCGTGCCAGGTCTTCTTCCTTGCGTTCGCCCGAATCGGCCGGCAGCTGCAGGCCCTTCAGCAACTGCGGCAGCGCCACGCTGGCGCCGACCAGCGAGAACAGGATCACCGCCGCGGCCAGGAAGATCACCAGGTCGCGCGCCGGGAACGGACTGCCATCGGGCAGGAACAATGGCAGCGTCAGCACGCCGGCCAGGGTGATCGCACCGCGCACACCGGCCACCGAGGTGGCCACCACGATGCGCCAGTTCGGTGCCTCGCCACGCTCCAGCCCGCGACGCCGCGCGCGCAGCAGGTTCCAGCGCAGCGACAGCCATACCCACAGCAGGCGCAGCGTGATCAACGTGGCGTTGATCACCAGCACGTAGACCAGCAACCACCACGCGCTCTGGTGGCCGCTCTCGTTCATGGTGGTGGTGGCACGTTCGACAATGCCCGGCAGCTGCTCGCCCAGCAGCACGAACATGATGCCGTTGAAGCTGAACTGCAGCATGTTCCAGACCCCGGCACGCTGCACGCGCATGCTGCCGGAGACGCGGCCGGTCATTTCCACGTAGCTCATCGAGATGCCGGCCGCGACCGCAGCCAGGATGCCCGAGGCATTGATCTCTTCGGCGAGCAGGTAGGCCGCGAACGGAATCAGCAGGTTGACCAGCATCGCCGCACCCGGCTCCTCGCCGAAGCGGCGCCACAGCCAGCGCTGGAAGGTGGAAACACCGAGGGTGACCGCCACGCCCACCGCCAGGCCAGCCACCGCCACCCACAGGAAGGTCAGCGAGGCCGTGGCCAGCGAGAAGGTACCGGTCATCACCGCCGCCACCGCGAAGCGGAAGCAGACCAGGCCGGACGCATCGTTGAGCAGCGACTCGCCTTCCAGGATGTGCATCAGGCGCTTGGGAATCGGCGCCTTGGAGGCGATCGCCCCGACCGCCACCGGGTCGGTCGGCGACACGATCGCCGCGAGCGCGAAGCACACCGCCAGCGGCATCACCGGAATCATCCAGTGGATCAACAGGCCGGCACCGATGACAGTGAACACCACCAGGCCGAACGCCAGCTCGAGGATCGCGCCTTTATCGCGGAACAGGCCCTGCTTGGGGATGCGCCAGCCGTCGAGGAACAGCAGCGGCGGCAGGAACAGCAGGAAGAACACTTCCGGCTCCAGCGCGTGCCCGCGGTTGAACACCCCGGCGATCACCGCACCCAGGCCGATCTGCACCAGCGGCAGCGGCAGCGAGAACGGCAGGACGCGAACCAGGTAGCCGCTGGCGACAACGGCCACCAGCATCGCCAGGACGACTTCGATGGTATGCATGCTTCTTCCAGGAAGCGGCGCGCGGGGAGGCACGGGGGGCCAGCGCCGGAAACCCGGAAAAAATTACCACACGCGGCCACGACCGCGGCGACCACGGCCGCCGCGCGTCAGCCCCGGCTCATGCCCCGTCGAAGCGGTACAGGTCCATGGCAAGGAATCCGGCGTCGATGCCGGCATCGATGCGACGGGCACCGAAGCCACTCTCGCCGGCCGCGCCCATTGCGAAGAACAGCGGCAGCAGGTGCTCATCGGTGGGATGCGCGCGCTCGGCGAACGGCGCCTGCCGGCGATAGTCCAACAGGGCCTGGCGATCATCAGCAGCCAGGCGCTGCTCCACCCATTCGATGAAAGGCCGCACGTACGGCGCTTCCTTGCCGTCCTGGTAATCGCCCCAGTCGTGCAGGTTGTGGGTGATGCTGCCCGAGCCGACCAGCAGCACGCCCTGCTCGCGCAGCGGTGCCAGCGCGCGGCCCAGCGCGAACTGGTGCTCGGGGCCAAGCAGCGGCTGGATCGACACCGGCACCACCGGGATGTCGGCCTGCGGGCGCAACAACCGCAGCGGCACCCACGCACCGTGGTCGAGGCCACGTTGCGGGTCGAGCGCCACCGGCAGGCCAGCGGCGGCGATACGGCCGGCCACCTCTTCGGCCAGCGCTGGATCACCCGGCGCCGGGTACTGCAGTTCGAACAGCGCGCGCGGGAAGCCACCGAAGTCGTGGATGGTCGGCGGCTGCGGGTGCGCGCCGACCAGCGGCTGCCGGCCCAGCCAGTGCGCCGAGGCCATCACGATGGCACGTGGCGCCGGCAGGTCACGCGCCAGCTCGGCCAGGCGCACGCCGACCTGGCCCGGATGCAGGGCAGTCATCGGCGAACCATGTGAGATGTACAGCGAAGGCAGGCGGGACATGGAATTCTCCAGTTGCAGGATCAAGCGGCGATCAGCGCGAACGCAGGGTCCACTTGCCGTCGCCGACCAGGACCAGCACCACCAGCGCCAGCGCCCAGAACGCCGGGTATTCCCAGCCGCCGCCAGCGTTGGCGAAACTGAAGCCATTGGCGCCATGCACGGTGACGATGGTGCCCAGCAGCAGCGGCACGCCGATCAGGCCCACCCAGCGTGCGTAGATGCCCAGCAGCAATGCGGCGGTGATCACCAGCTCAACGCCGATGGTGAGGTAACCGAGCACGCCAGGCAGGCCCAGCGATTCGAAGAACGCGGCGGTACCGGCCGGGGTGAACACCAGCAGCTTGGTCAGCGCATGGACCAGGAACAGCACGCCCAGGGCCAGGCGCAGCAGGGTGGCGCCATACGGGGCCAGCGGCGAAACAGGAGCAGTCGTGGTGTGCATGGGGGAAACACCTTGAGGGAGTGACCACAGGTTATTGCGCCTTCACGGATCGATAAATACGATCTTTCGACCGTATTTATTTCAAAAGGCGCAACAATGGACACCCTCGAGGCGATGCGCGTGTTCGTGGCGGTGGTCGAGCGCAACGGCTTCAGTGCTGCCGCGCAGGCCCTGGACCTGTCCACCGCCGGCGTCACCCGCCACGTCGCCGCGCTGGAGAAGCGCCTGGCCACGCGCCTGCTCCACCGCACCACGCGCCGGGTCAGCCCGACCAGTGCCGGTGCCGCCTACTACGCCCAGTGCGTGCGCCTGCTGGCCGAGTTCGACGCGCTGGAGGCCAGCATCGGTGCACAGGCGCTGGAGCCCTCGGGCACGCTGCGGATCAACGCGCCGGTCAGCTGGGGCATCGCTCGCCTCGGGCCACTACTGGCCAGCTACCGCGAGCGCTTTCCACAGGTGGAACTGGACTTGGCCCTGTCCGACCGCCTGGTGGACATGGTCGAAGAAGGCTACGACGTGGCCATCCGCATCACCCGCGAGCCCGGCCCCACGCTGATCGCCCGCCGCCTGGGCGAATCGCGGGTGAGCCTGTGCGCCGCACCTTCGTACCTGGCCGTGCACGGTGCGCCGAAGACCCCGCAGGAGCTGCAGGCACATGCATGCCTGAGCTACAGCTACTGGTCCGCCGGTGACCATTGGCCGCTGCAGGGGCCCGGTGGCGAAGTGAAGGTGGCAGTAAGCAGCCTGCTGCACGCCAACAACGGCGACGTGCTGCGCGAAGCAGCAATCGCCGGCATGGGCGTGATCCTGCAACCGGATTTCCTGCTGGAAGACGCGTTGGCTGATGGTCGCCTGGTGCGCATCCTGCCCGAATGGGAGGCCTCGCCGATCGGCATCTTCGCGGTCTACACCAGCCGCAGCCACCTGGCGCCAAAGGTGCGCAGCTTCATCGACCATCTGGTGGATGCGGGGGTGTAGCCGAGTCTGGCGTCTGCCGGCCAGCGGCCGGCACTACTGTCATGTTTCGCTCGGGTAGTGCCGGCCGCTGGCCGGCAGATGCGAAACCCGATCAGGCGGGAACCTCGTCCAGCGCATCAATGATCTGCTCCAGCGGCGCCGGCCGGCCCAGCAGATAGCCCTGTACCTGGTCACAGCCGTGCGCGGCCAGCCAGTCCAGCTGCCCGGGCGTTTCCACGCCCTCGGCGATGATGGTCAGCCCCATGCTGTGGCCCAGCGACAGCAGCGCGCGGCAGATCGAGGCATTGCGTGGGTTGGTTTCCACGTCGGCAACGAAGCTGCGGTCGATCTTCAGGATGTCCAGCGGCAGGTGCTGCAGGTAGGACATGCTCGAGTAGCCGGTACCGAAATCATCCAGCGACACGCTGATGCCCTGCTCGTGCAGGCGCTGCATGGTCTGCATCGCCTGCGCCGGCTTGCGCATCAGGCTGCTCTCGGTCAGCTCCACGTGCAACGCGCCGCGAGCCAGGCCGAAGTCCTGCTGCGCGCGCGTGAACTCGGTTACCAGGTCACTGTTGAAGAACTGCACCGCCGACACGTTGACCGCGATCGGCAGCTCGCCCCAACCGGCATCGACAAGCCGCCGCTGTGCCTTCGCCGCCGCGCGGATCACCCAGCGCCCCAGTGCCAGAATCAGCCCGGTGTCTTCGCACAACGGGATGAACTCGTTGGGCGGAATGAAACTACCATCAGCCTGCGGCCAGCGCAGCAGCGCCTCCAGCGCTGCCGGGCTGCCATCGCCGGCGTGCCGGATCGGCTGGAAGTACAGCTGGAATTCGTTGTCGATGGCGGCATGGATGCGCCCGGCCAGGCGCAGGCGGTCGGCCAGCCGCGTGGTCACCGCCGCGTCGAACCAGACCACCACATTGCCCTCGGCGCGCGCTGCATGCGCGGCCTGTGCCGCCATGCCGATCACCTGCTCAGCGCTGTGCCCGTCACCGGCCACGTGCGTAGCCACGCCGATACGCGGCTCGAACTGGTGCAGCGAATCCTTGCCGCGCATCGGCGCCGATACGATCTGCAGCAGGTCGTCCAGCACGCGCTGGACATCCTGCCCGGTGCTGATGGCGAACACGAAATCCTCTGCCGGCTGAAAGGCCAGCGTGCCGCAGCGTGCACCCAGCCCGCCGAGCCGGGTGGCCATCGACTGCAGCACCGCATCGCCGATCTCGCGTCCCAGCGTATCGGCCACCAGCTGCAGGCCGCGCAGCTGTACGAACGCAATGGTGTAGCCCGCATCGTGCTCGTCCAGCTGTTCGGTCAGCGCGCGCACGTTGAGCAGGCCGGTGGCCGGGTTGTGCCGCGCCTGGTAGGCCAGGTCGCGCTCATAGGCCAGCCGTTCGCTGACATCCTCGGCCAGCACCAGGCATGCCGGCTGGCCGTCGAAGTCGAGCCGGGACAGATGTGCACGTACTTCAAACACGCTGCCGTCCTTGCGCCGGTGCAGTCGCACGGTGGCGTCCTGCAGCTCGCCGACCCGGGCCTTGGCGATCGCGCCCTTCACCTCGTCCCAGCCTTCGCGCGGGCGGATGTCGAGGATGCTCATCGCCAGGAATTCCTCGCGGCTGTAGCCATACTGGCGCACAGCGGCATCGTTGACCTCGATGAAGCGCAGCGTGTCCGGATCGAATACCCAGAACGGCGCCGGGTTGCGGTCGAACAGCAGGCGGAAGCGACGCTCCGCTTCGCCCATCTGCTCCCGCGCCTGGTAGCGCTCGCTCAGGTCGGTCAGTGCACCGATCATGCGCCGCTCACTGTCAGCCACTTCCACCCGCTGGCCACGCGCACCGACCCAACGCACCTCGCCACCGGGCAGCACCAGCCGGAACACCTGGTCGAGCACCGCACTACCGGCAAACGCCTGGTCGAAGGCGTGCTGCAGGCGCGCGGCGTCATCACGGTGCACGCGCGCGAAGAAATCAGCCACCGGCAGCGCATCGGTCTGCACCCCGAAGATCTCTCGGGCCAGCGGCGACCAGCGCAGCAGTGCCGCGTCCTCGTCCACATACCAGGTGCAGACACGGCCCACCTGGTGCGCCAGCCGCAGTTCGGCGTGGCCGGTCTTCAGTTCCTCCGCCATCGACTGCTGGCGGAGGGTGCTGCGGCGCACCGCGTACAGCAGTACCAGCAGCACTCCCACGTAGGCCAGCACGATCGCCACTGACGCCTGCAGGTACGGCCACCAGGGCGCCAGCACGTCCTCATCGGCCAACCCGACCTGCACCGCCAGCGGGCTGCGCTCGAGCGTGCTGATGGTGATGATCCGTGGCACGCCATCGACCACGCCCGGCACGCTGCCCAGCTCGACCACCGCCTGCTTGCCGAGCAGGTCACGCCGAGGCAGGTCGAAGCGACGGCCGACCGTGCCATGCGGATCCGGCACCCGCGCCAGCATGTAGCCCTCGGCATCGCTGATCGAGACCAGTCCGTTCGGGCCCACATCCAGCCCGCCGATGATGCGCTGCAGTTCGCCGCAGCGCAGCCGCGCCAGCAGCCAGCGATCGTCGGCCATCGCCAACGCCAGCGGCACCACCCAGCCATCGTCGCCGGCCTGCTGCGGCGGACCGATGTACAGCGCGCTGCCCTGCCCGCGCCGCTGCGGGTCGGTCCACAGCGGCAGGTTCAGATCACCCTTGCCGGCGGTGATCGCGCGGCCGTGGCGGTCCAGCACCACAATGCTGTGCAGCTCGGCATGGCGGCTCAGCACACCGCCGATGGCGGCATCCAGCAGTGCCGGCGCCTGTACCGGCACGCGGCGGAACAGTTCGGCGGCGTCGGCGGCGATGCCGGACATCGCCCGTTCCAGGTTGCGCAGTTCCAGCGCCAGCAGGCGCTCGCTGCCCACCGCCAGCGCGCGGCTCTGGCGCTGCGCAGCCTCCAGCCGGCGGTGGTGGTCGTTGGCCAGCATGGTGGTCAAGCCAGCCACCAGCAACACGCCCAGCAGCACGCCGCCCCAGGTGATGGCGCGCAGCGGCCGGGCCAACGCCCGTTTCAGCGCGGGCATCGGTCGGTCTTCCTTGTGCAGTCGGCTGGCTTCATGCGCGAACGAATCCTCCACGTCCCCGACCTCAACGGCCGGCGGACGCCATTCTTGACGCCTGGCACCGCCCCGCATGGCCACCTCCCCGTGTCCGCGCAGGGTTCCAGCGGCCAGCATGCACCACGCAGCTGGCGCCGTGAAGATCGTATCCGCGCGTTCAGCCAGATCCTGCACAGGCGCTGCGGTGCAACGGAACGGCCAGCTGGGCCGGGGCGGATTAGACTTGGGGTTTTCCGCTGCAAGAGAAGTCCATGTCCAAGCTGCGCCGTCCCACCCTGGCACTGGCCATCGTTGCCAGCCTGTCCCTGGCCGCCTGCGACCGCCCGGCCGAACCGGCCGCCGGTACCGCCGCGCCGGCCGATGCCGCACCCGCAGCGGCCAAGCCGATGCTGGGCAGCTTCGGCTTCGATGCCAGCGGCATGGACCGCAGCATCGCCGCCGGCGACGACTTCTTCGGCTTCGCCAACGGCACCTGGGTCAAGAACACCGAGATCCCCGCCGACCGCTCGCGCTTCGGCAGCTTCAACGTCATCGCCGAAAAGACCCTGGCCGATACCCGCGCCATCCTCGAAGGTGCTGCCGGCAACGCCCAGGCCAACGGTGACGACAAGCTGATCGGCGACTACTACGCCGCCTTCATGGATGAAGCCGGCATCGAGCAGCACGGCCTCGCGCCGGTGCAGCCGCAGCTGAAGGCGATCGAAGCCATCGCAGACAAGGCCGGCCTGGCGCGCACGCTCGGCGGCGACATGCGCGCCGATGTCGACCTGCTCAATGCGACCAACTTCTACACCGACCGCCTGTTTGGCCTGTGGGTGTCGGTGGACATGCTGCAGCCGGACCGCACCGCGCCGTACCTGGTGCAGGGCGGGCTTGGCATGCCCGACCGCGATTTCTACCTGGGTGGTGGCCGCATGGCCGAACTGCGCAAGCAGTACCAGGCCTACATCGCGCAGATGCTCCAGCTGGCCGGCGTTGCCGACCCGGCCGGCAAGGCGCAGCGCATCCTCGCACTGGAGACAAAGATCGCGCAGGCACACGCCACCCAGGAAGAAACCAACGACGTGACCAAGGGTGCCAACCCCTGGACCCAGGCCGACTTCAATGCCAAGGCACCGGGCATGGACTGGAACGCCTTCCTCGATGCAGCGGCGCTGGGCAAGCAGCAGGACTTCATCGTGTGGCAGCCGAAGGCCGTGGCTGGCCTGTCCAAGCTGGTCGCCACCGAGCCGCTGGACGCCTGGAAGGACTACCTGGCCTTCCACGCGCTGGACCGTGCTGCGGCGTACCTGCCGAAGAAGTTCGCCGATGCCCGTTTCGCCTTCCACGGCACCGCGCTGAGCGGCACCCCGCAGCAGAGCGACCGCTGGAAGCGCGCGGTGGATGACGCCAACCACGCAGTAGGCGAGGCCATCGGCAAGCGCTACGTCGAGAAGCACTTCGACGCGAAGACCAAGGAACGCGCCGACGAGATGGCGAAGAACATCATCGCCGCCTTCGCCAAGCGCATCGATGCGCTGGCCTGGATGTCACCGCAGACCAAGGCCAGCGCCAAGGCCAAGGTCGCCGGCCTGACCGTGGGCATGGGTTACCCGGAAAAGTGGCGTGATTACAGCGGCCTGGAGATCCGCCGCGATGATGCGCTGGGCAACGCCCAGCGTGCCGAATTGTTCGAGTACCAGCGCAACATCGCCAAGCTGGGCAAGCCGGTCGACCACAGCGAGTGGGCGATGCTGCCGCAGACCATCAATGCGATGAACGTGCCGCTGGAGAACCGCCTGGTGTTCCCCGCCGCGATCCTGCAGCCGCCGTTCTTCGACGGCGCTGCCGACGATGCGGTGAACTACGGTGCGATCGGTGCGGTGATCGGCCACGAGATCAGCCATGGCTTCGACAACGCCGGTGCGCTGTTCGACGAGACCGGCAAGCTGCACAACTGGTGGACCGCCGAGGACCTGAAGCAGTTCAACGCCGCCGGTGATGCGCTGGCCGCGCAGTTCAGCAGCTATGAGCCGTTCCCCGGCGTGCACGTCAACGGCAAGCTGAGCCTGGGCGAGAACATTGCCGACGTGGCCGGCCTGGGCACTGCCTACGATGCCTACCAGCTGTCGCTGCAGGGCAAGCCGGGCCAGACCCTGGAAGGCTTCACGCCGGACCAGCGCTTCTTCCTCGGCTTTGCCCAGGCCTGGCGCAGCAAGAGCCGCGAGCAGGCGCTGCGCAACTCGCTGCTGACCGATGTGCATGCACCGGGCCAGTTCCGCGCGCTCACCGTGCGCAACATCGACGCCTGGTACCCCGCGTTCGAAGTGAAGGAAGGCCAGAAGCTGTACCTGGCCCCGGACAAGCGGGTCAAGGTGTGGTGATGTAACTGGAACGGGCGCCGCAAGGCGCCCGTTCCATTTCCCGGTAGCTGCCAACCTTGGTTGGCGCATGCCTCGCTCTGGTGGGTGTCGACCTTGGTTGGCACATGCCTCGCTCTGGTGGGTGCAGACCTTGGTCGGCACATGCCTCGCTCTGGTGGGTGCAGACCTTGGTCGGCACGGGGTGGGAATCCACGCATCGCGTGGATCTACCTGCGGGTGGTGGCAACCATCAGCAGAGCGCTCGCAGCCAACACCGCCGCAGCCCACAGGTTGGCGTGCAACCCGATGCCATCCAGCAGACGGCCCCCGCCCCACGCGCCCGCTGCGATGCCGATGTTGAACACGCCCACATACAGCGCAGTGGCGATCTCGACGGCCTGCGGCACCGCCTTCATCATCCAGCCCATCAGGCCCACCGACACACCGCCGTAGGCCAGGCCCCACAACAGCAGCACCGCAATGCCGCCGGCCGGCGTACTGCCCACCCACAGCAGCAACAGCGGCGTCAGCAGCAGGCCCAAGGCAATCGCCAGCAGCATTCCACGCGGATGCCGTGCGGCCATCGGACCGGCGATGAAGTTGCCGGCGATGCCGGCCAGGCCATAGGCAAACAGCAGGGCGCCGATCCACTTCGCATCCACGCCCGACACCGTCGTCAGCAGCGGCCGCACGTAGGTGAAGGCGATGAAGTGCCCGGACACCAGCAGCACAGTCAACCACAGGCCGCGCTGCAGGCCGCGATGGCCGAGCAGCTGCACGAACTGCGCTGGCCGCACCGACGTTGCCACCGGCAACGCGGGAACCACCACCACATGCAGCAGCAGGACCGCCGCACTGAACAGCGTCATTGCCGCGAATGCGCAGCGCCAACCCAATGCATCACCGATCAGCGCGCCCAGTGGCACGCCAAGGACCGAGGCGGCGGCCACGCCACCGAAGATGATCGAGGTGGCCAGGCCGATCCGCTGTGCTGGCACCAGGCGCGCCGCAAGGCCCCCGGCAATAGCCCAGATGCCGCCCATGCAGAACCCCACCAGCACGCGCGCGGCCAGCAGCCAGGCGATACCGGGTGCCAGAGCCGAGGCGATGTTGGCCACCAGCAACAGGCCCAGCAGCCCACACAGGATGCGGCGGCGATCAATGCCACCGGCGACTACCACCACCAGCGGCGCGAACAACGCCGCCAGCAGGGCCGGCAGCGAGATCATCAGGCCGGCGGTGCCTTCGGAAGCACCGAGGCTGTCGGCGATCGGCGTCAGCAGGCCCACCGGCAGCATTTCGGTAGTGACCACCGAGAACGTGGCGAGGCCGACGGCGGAAACCGCCCACCACGGATGGCGATGCACAGGCGCGGCATGCGCAGGCGATGAAGCGCTCACGGGACGATTCCTTCAGGGGATGTGGTCGACGCAGACGGGCGCAGTGCACGTTGCGCGAGCACGGCAAACAGCAGCACGCCACCGCCTGCCACCAGCGCAACGACAAAGCCGCTGCGCACCCCCCCCGCATCGACACTCTGCCCGGACAGCGCCGCGCCCAGCGCCACGCCGATGTTCAATCCGGCCAGCAGCCAGGTCATGCCCTCGGTCAGGCGCGATTCGGGGACGTGCTGTTCGACCAGCGACATCGCCACGATCATCGTCGGCGCGAAGAACAGCCCGGCCAGCAGCACGGCTGCAGCCAGTGCCGGCACGCTGCCAACCCCCAGCAGCGGCAGCGTGGTCAGCGCAGTGGCCGCTGCGCCCAGCAGCAACAGGCGCTGCAACGGCACCTGCAGCTTCAGCGCACCGAACAGCAGGCCTGCCGCACAGCTGCCCAGCGCATAGGCCGACAGCACCACGCTCGCTGCGAGGGGCTGGCCACGCTGTTCGGCGAAGGCCACGCTGGTGATGTCGACCGTGCCGACGATCACTCCCATCGCCAGCATCAGCAACGCCAGCAGGCGGATCTCCGGTTGCCGCAACAGGGAGCGGCGTGGTGTGGCGCTGTCAACCGGTTGCAACGGCGGCTCGGTGCCACGCTGCAGGACCAGTGCGGTCACTCCGATCACCAGCAGAAGGGCTGCAGCCAGCACGCCAGCCTGTGGCCATACCGCTACTGACAATCCCACCGCCAACGGCGGCCCGGCAATGAAGGTGACCTCGTCGAACACCGTCTCCAGCGAGTAGGCGGTCTGCAGTTGCGGGCGACCGCGATGGATCGCGGTCCAGCGCGCGCGCACCATCGCCGAGACGCTGGGCATGCAGCCGGCCAGCATCGCCATGGCGAACAGGGTCCAGTCCGGTGCGGCCAGCAGCGTGCACGCGGGCAGCAACAGCAGACCGGCCGCACTGGCCGCCGTGGCCCACGGCAGCACCCTGCCCTGCCCATGGCGGTCGACCCAGCGCGATACCTGTGGCGACAGCAGCGCGTAGGTCAGCACGAAGGTGGCCGACACCGTGCCGGCCAGTGTGTAGCTGCCGCGCAGCTGCGACAGCAGGGTGATGATGCCGATGCCGGTCATCGGCAGCGGCAGGCGGGCCAGCAGCCCGGCCAGGGCAAGGCCGGCGGTGCCGGGGGCGGCGAACAGGTCGCGGTAAGGGGTGGCCATCGCAATCTCCAGGGCAGCGACTTGCCTGACGCGGGAAGCGCCACGACAATACATACAGAGCGTATGAATATGAGACTACATTCATACGCCCTGTATGTAAATAATCATGCGCCACGTATGTAAGGAGCTCCGAATGGTCCGCCGCACCCGCGCCGAGATGGAAGAAACCCGCGCCAGCCTGCTGGCCACCGCCCGCCGGGTGTTCAGCGAGCATGGCTATGCCGCCACCTCGATGGACGACCTGACCGCGCAGGCCGGGCTGACCCGCGGCGCGCTGTACCACCACTTCGGCGACAAGAAAGGGCTGCTGGCAGCGGTGGTTGCCCAGCTCGATGCCGAGACCGATGTACGCCTGCAGGCGATCAGCGATGCTGCAGATGACGCGTGGGACGGCTTCGTGCAGCGCTGCCGCGCTTACCTGCAGATGGCGCTGGAACCGGAGATCCAGCGCATCGTGCTGCGCGATGCGCGCGCGGTACTGGGTGGCGCCTCACCGGAATCGCAGCGCCACTGCGTGTACTCGATGCAGCACCTGATCGAACATCTGGTGGCGCAGGGCGTGGTGGCGCCGGTGGACGCGCAGGCGCTGGCATCGCTGATCTACGGCAGCCTGGCCGAGGCCGCGTTCTGGATCGCCGAGGGCGAGGATGGCGACGCGCGCCTGCGGCAGGCGACGGCGGCGCTGGAGATGCTGTTGCGCGGGTTGAAGTCGGCCGGGTGAAGCCCATCCACGCATGGCGTGGATCTACTACGGAATCCGCTCTGGTAGATGCCAACCTTGGTTGGCGCTTCTGCGGCACCGCGCGAAATGCGTGCCAACCAAGGTTGACACCTACCGGAGCAGTTCAGGCCACTCGCGCAACACCGCCACTGACACGCCCACGCGCGTGCAGGCGCGACTGGCGAGGCCATCGGGCAGTGCGCGGCGGAACAGCGGCGCCATGCCCCGCATCAGTTTCGCCGACGCGGCCGCCTGCGCCCGCTGGCGGCCATTGCGTTCGAGCATGCCTTCGGCCCAGTCCGGCAGCAGCGCGGCACCGGCCCCCAGGAACACTTCGCGCGACAGGCCTGGCACCGGCACCGGAAGACGCACACCGGACAACACCTCCAGCACCTCGCGCGAGCGCTCGTCCACGCGCAGCTCCGGCTGCCGCGCACAGAAGTACGCCGCCACTTCCGCTTCGCTGCGCGGCACATCCACCGCACCCAGCGCTTCGGCCACGCGGCGGTACTCGTCGTAATAGCGGTCGGCAATGGGCTCGGGTACCTCGCGCCCGTAGCGGCGAAAACCCTGCAGGAAACCGAATGCTTCGGTCACATGCACCCAGGTCAGCAACTGCGGATCATCGGCGGCATACCCCTCACCCTGCGCGGTCTGGCCACGGATCTGCGCATGGATGCGGCGCACCTTGGCCACCAGCATCTCGACCTCGCCGGCAGGCGCATAGCTGGTGCCGGCCACAAAGGCCGTGGTGCGGCGCAGGCGGCCCACCAGATCCTGGCGGAAATTGGAGTGGTCGTAGACCCCGGCCAACGCGCGCGGGTGCAGGGTCTGCAGCATCAGTGCGCACAGGCCGCCGGCCAGCATCGATGGAAATTCGGCGTGCAGCCGCCAGGTGACGCTGTCCGGGCCGAACCAGCCCGGGTCACCCAGCGGATGGTCGTAATCGATGCCGCTCTGGCCACGCGGGAAGGCCTCCAGGACCCAGCGCCGGATCGGCGCGGTCACGGGGCGGGAGAATCGCTGCAGCAGAGCCGGCATCACAGGTCCAGGAAAGGCGGAAGAACGGCCACGCGCTGCGCGGTCGGCCCTGATTCTGGGCGATCACGACGCCAACGGCGAGTCTCCGCACTCAGCCACGGTTTCATGTGCGGCCGCAGCACGTTTCACCCTGCGACATCTTGTCGCAGGCTGCAGCCGCGATGCTGCAACGCAGCAACATTCACTCATTCAGACAGAAGCCTTACGCCGCTTGGCCTTGGCCCCATTGCACGGCTCGCTGGAAGTGCTAGAACTGAACCCGCCACACCGTCCAACGCTGATCGACGCACGTTCCACAAGGAGCCAGCCATGATTGCTTTGTTCAAGGGTTTGGGAATTCTGCTTCGCGACAACGAGCTCTACAGCAGCCCGTTCGATAAACAGGTCGCGCACTGGCGCAATCTCAGCGAGCAGCAGATCCGCGACGAAGTGGCTGTGCTGGCCCAGGCCAAGTGCCAATGGCTGATCGCCTCGATCGTGGGCTGGCAGGCGGCGTCGCTGCTGATCCTCGGCCTGATTGCCAACTACCTGTGGCGCGACGATTTCCATATCACCTTCACCCGCGTGGTGATCGTGTTCGGCTCATGGGTATCGATCCTGTTCGTGATCTGGTTCATGGCCAACATGTTCGACCACACCGCCGGTTTCGAGCGCTGGATGAAGGCGTTCAACAGCCGCGCGCGGATCAGTTCCAAGGCCGACAGCGTCGAGCACGTGGCCGAGGCGCTGGACCTGGCCGAGCATTATCCGGAAGTGCTGGACTACAAGCAGGCGGTCACCGCCCGGCGTGAACTGCGCCACGAGGACATCCGCATCATGACCGAGATCGGGCGCATGAAGCAGCATTCGGAACTGGTGGGACGCCTCAACCACGTGGGTGAAACCGAGCACCACCACGAACTGACGCTGCAGCCAGCCTACTGACCCTTCGGGGAAGCGGGGGGACCCACAATGCCACCGTGATCACTCACGGTGGCATTGTTCTTTCCGTTCCTCGTTGACGCACTGGTTGAAGCCCTTCGGCAGGTCACTGAACTCCCGCGTCTCGCCCACCGCCACCGCGAACGACCGTATCGGCGCTTTCGCACATACGGCATCGGGACTGCAGGCCGGGTCCAGCACCAGGTAGTGGCACTGGCCGCTGCGGCTGGCGATGCACTCGAAGCGCGCCACCCCATCCACCACGGTGCGCTTGCTGTACAGCGTGTCCACGCCATTGGCGTTGGTGCGGGTGATCGCGGTCTCGGTGGACTTCTGGCAACCGGCAAGTGCCAAAGCAGCGAGGCCCATAAGCAGGAAGGAACGCATGGAAAGCTCCGCGTATCGGAAGATGCGGGGCGGCTACATGCCGCGGAACAGACTCATGAAGGGCTGGCTGACCACCAGTGTTTCCGCACGCTGGCGCAGGCGCAGTACACCGCGCCCGGTATCGTCGCGGCTCACCGCCGCCACCGCCTTCATGTTGACGATGGTCGAACGATGGATCTGGCGGAAGTGCTGCGGGTCGAGTACTTCCAGCAGCTCGCGCAGCGGCGTGCGCAGCAGGCTTTCGCCGGCGGCGGTGACCACCGTGGTGTACTTGTTGTCGGCGCGGAAGTAGGCCACGTCCTCCAGCATGATCAGCTGCGTCTCACGACCGTTGCTGGCGGTGATCCAGGCCAGCGGCGGGTGATCGGCGCTGCCCTGCGATGGACCCAGCCGTTGCAGCAGGCGTTCAAGTACCGCGTCGTCCTGGCGCGTCGATGGCAGCCGCGACAGGATGCGCTCGCGCGTGGCCAACAGGCGCTCGTCGCTCACCGGCTTCAGCAGATAATCCATCGCACCTTGCTCGAACGCATCGATGGCGTACTGGTCATAGGCGGTGACGAACACCACCTGGGTACGCGGGCTCAATTCGGACAGCGAACGTGCCACCTCGATGCCGCTGATGCCAGGCATGCGGATGTCGAGGAAGGCGATATCCGGCTGCTTCTCGGCCAGCTGCTCCAGCGCACTGGCACCGTCCTCGCACTCGGCCACCAGTTTCAGTTCCGGCCACAGCCGGCCCAGCTGCTCCACCAGTGACTGCCGCAGCAGTTCTTCGTCTTCGGCGATCAGCGCTTCAAGCGGCATGGCTGCGTTCCTTGGCCGACTGCGGCAGTGTCATGGTCGCGGCCACGCCGCTGGGGAAGTTGGCAACGATCGCCACACCGGCCTGCTCGCCGCAGGTCAGGCGCAGGCGCTCGCGCAGGTTCTTCAGGCCGATGCCGGTGCCACTGGTGCCCTGGCCGAAGCCGAGGCCATCGTCGGCCACCGTCACCGTCACATGATCATCGAAACCACGCGCGAGGATCCAGATCGTGCCGCCGCCGGGCTTGGGTTCCAGGCCGTGCTTGATGGCATTTTCCACCAGCGTCTGCAGCGCCATCGCCGGCAGCTTCACCTCATGCAGTTCGGTTGGCACCTGCACTTCCACCGCCAGCCGCGCGCCCATGCGGATACGCAGGATCTCCAGGTAGGCGCGGGTGCGCTCCAGCTCCACGCCCAGGGTGGACACCGATTCGTCCACCTGCGGCAGCGAACTACGCAGGTACTGGATCAGATGGCCGAGCATCTGTTCTGCGCGCGCAGGATCGGTGCGGGTCAGCACCTGCGCGTTGGCCAGCGAGTTGTACAGGAAATGCGGTTCGACCTGCGCATGCAGCAGATTCAGCCGCGCCACCGACAGTTCCTTCTCGACCTGGGTCTGTTCGGCGGCGGCCTGCTCGTCGCGACGCTGGTCGGCAACGCGTCGACTGATTGCGCGGGTGACCGCTTCGGCATTCTCGTAGTTGCTGCCCTCATCCAGCGCCAACAGGTCGGCCCACCAGCCTGCGTCCGGTTCGAACAGCAGGGTGACGGTGCTGGTGCCCTGCCCCGGCGTGACCGTGGCCAGCACGCTGTTGCGCTTGATCGCCAGCCGCGCCGGCAGGTTCCAGCGCGATGGCTGGCGGCCATTCCACAGATCGACGCGGCGTACATAGGCGCGCACCTGCAGGCTGCCGGCCGAGCTTTCCACTTCCTCCACCCGCGGCAGCTCGCCCACCGCCGCCTCGACCACCGCGAAGGCGTGGCCGGCATCCATCGGCAGTTCGATCTGCCGACGCTGGCGCCCGGACAGGGTGGCGCCATCGAGGCGGCCGGCCACCAGCCAGACCCGGCGCACATGGGTCACCGCACTGCCCAGCGCCGAGATCATCAGGAACATCACCAGCAGCCCGAACACCCAGCCGGGGCCGTCGTTCATGCCGCTGAAAATGCCGCTCCAGACCATGCCGGCCACGAACAGTGCCGCGGCCCAGGCCAGCAGGTGACGGAGGATGAGGGAGAGGCTGGCGATCACGGCGGCGCCTTGGTGGAAGGGGGTGAGCCGAGCATAGGGCGGCCCATCGGGCAAGCAAGCGGCCTGCGACGAAGGGCCGGAAAGCGGGGATGGAAGCCCATCTGATAGTGCCGGCCGCTGGCCGGCTCCCCATTATCTCCGCATGCATCACAGGGTTGCCGGCCAGCGGCCGGCACTACCAGGGAGGCGCCGGGCAAGCCCGGCGCGTTGCCTTACTTGCGCTGGTCGGCGCTGGCGTCACGCACGGCGCGGAACGACTCGTCCTTGCTCCAGTTCGGCCAGCTGCGCGAGTTGGCCAGCTGATTGCCCAGCGTGTACAGCACTTCCAGGTCGCGGGCGGCACCGGCGAACACCCAGTCCGGCTGCCATTCGTCGCCCTGCTGGTGGTAGCGCTTGGCGGTGTAGTCCTCCGAGGCCTTCTTGCCTGCGGCCACGCCGCCGTCCACCCAGTCCTGGCCAGCCGACCACGACAGCGCGGGCACGCCGCGCTTGGCGAACGGGAAGTGATCGGAGCGGAAGAACAGGCCGGCTTCCGGCTTCGGGTCCGGCGTGTAACGGATGTCCCAGCCCTTCGCGACGTCCTTCAGCTGGTCCAGCAACTCGAAGCGCGCTGCGCCATAGATACCGAAATCACGTGACGGACCGAACGGTGCCATGCCGTCCATGTTGATCATCGCCACGGTCTTTTCCAGCGGATACAGCGGATGGGTGGCGTAGTACTCCGAACCCAGCAGGCCCTTCTCTTCGGCGGTCACCGCCAGGAACAGCACCGAGCGCTGCGGGCGCTTCTGCTTGGCGAAACCGCGGGCAAGCTCGATCAGCGATGCGGTGCCGCTGGCATTGTCCAGAGCGCCGTTGAAGATGCGGTCGCCGCGTGCGTCGGGCTCGCCCACGCCGATGTGATCCCAGTGCGCACTGTAGATGACGGTCTCGTCCGGGTGGCTGCTGCCTTCCAGGCGCGCGGCTACGTTGTGCGAGGTGATCACTTCGGTCTTCACCGCGTACTTCGCATCCAGGCTGGCACCGGTCAGCGGCACCGGCGTGAAGTCACGCTGCTGCGCCTTCTTCTTCAGCGCTTCGAAATCCTGCCCGGCCGAACGGAACAGCTCCACGGCCAGGTCGCGCTGGATCCAGCCTTCCAGCAGCGGATGGCTCTCGGCCGGGTTGTCGCGCACCACGTCGAACATGGTGTTGGTGTTGGAGCCGGCCACGGTGGCCCAGCCATAGGAAGCCGGTGCGGTCTCGTGCACGATCAGCACACCCAACGCGCCCTGGCGTGCTCCCTCTTCGTACTTGTAGGTCCAACGGCCGTAGTAGGTCATGCCCTTGCCGTCGAAATCACCTTGGCCGGTTTCGAAGTCCGGGTCGTTGATCAGCACGACGGCGATCTTGCCCTTCAGGTCCACGCCCTTGAAGTCGTCCCAGTTGCGTTCCGGCGCCTTCACGCCGTAGCCGAGGAACACCAGGGGGGCCTTGCTGATGTCAACGTTGCTGGCGCCGTTCATGGCAGCGCGCACGGCAATCTGCTTGCCCTGCTCAAGCGGCACGGTCTTGCCACCCTGGTGCAGCGCCAGCTGCGGTGCGCCGACGATGTCTCCTTTGCGCAGCGGCACCGCCTGGGTCCACAGGCGCTTGCCGTCCTTGAGATCGCCGCCCGGCTGCAGGCCGGCGTCGGCGAACTGCTTGCTGAGGAAGGCGATGGTCTTCTGTTCGCCGGCGGTGGCCGGGGAGCGGCCTTCGTAGGCGTCGGAGGCCAGTTCCTTGACGTCGGCGGAGATCCGCGCGCCATCGAATTTCGGGGTGGCCGCCATCAGTGCGCTCGACACTGACAGGGCCAGCAGGCCCAGTACTGCTCGTTTCATTGCTCTCTCCAGCAGGGAAATCCTTCTGGAGTGTAATGGGATTCGGCAGGGCTGCGCCCTGCACCTGCCGAAGCCAGGGCAACAGCAACAGCCGAAGCAACAGCGGCATTCCGTGGGATGGCGGGGTGGGTCCGGTTGCGGGGGACGCCGTAAACCCATCCCTGGGGGCTTGGCCGCGGCATCCATGCCGCGGACACCCCCGCAACCGGACCCACCCCGCCTTCGACAGATTTCTGCTGCTGTTGGTGGGTGTCGACCTTGGTCGACACACCGCTGTTGGTAGGTGTCGATCTTGGTCGACACGGGCGGAAACAAGAAGGGGTCAGATCCCTTTCCCGGCGGGAAAGGGCTCTGACCCCATCTGTGTGCTGCCTTGGCGTGTTACCAGTTCGGGTCTTCGGCCGGGGCGGCGGCGGGCTTGGGCTTCGGCTTGCTGGCCGGGCGTGCAGCGGCGGCCGGCGCAGCCGAGGCAGTCGCGCCGCCAGCAGCGGTGGCAGCTGGCTTGCTGCCCAGCTTCTGGCGCAGTTCGATCTGGCCCGGACGGAAGCCGCCGCGCATGGCGTCGACGCCGTCTTCGATGGTGCCGTAGGAGGTCTGTGCGGCCACGCGGTCGATGCGGATGGTGCAGCACGGGTGCTCGCTGCGGCCCAGCGAGCGGCCGGTCTGCGGGTCCTTCAGTTCTTCGCCCAAGCGCACGGCCTGCCAGCGCTGGCCGGCCTGCACGGTGTCACCGCCCTGGCTCAGCACCACCTGGTCTCCGTCCACCGAAACCACCGACACCGGGAACAGCGTGGTGACGATGGTGGTGCCGATCTGGCCGGACAGCGATTCCATCATCGCCGCGGCCATGTTGCGGCCATTGACCACGCGCGGCAGGGTGCTCGGACCGGTCGAGGCCAGCTGATGATCGAAGCTGTCGGACATCACCACCTGGCCGGTGGTGGCGTTGATCAGACGCAGGGTGATGCGGCCGCCACCGGAGTACGAGGTCACCTGGCGGTCGGACATGCGCAGGTTGCGCACGCTGCGCGGATACTCGAAGCGTTCGATGGTCGGGATCAGGATCAGGTCGGTTGCCAGCTGCTGGCCGACGCGAGCGGTGTCCTGCAGACGCACGTTGCCACTGTTGATGTGGTCGATCTCGGCCTGCAGTTCGTCGCCGAACTCGCGATCCAGCACGATGAAACGCTGGGTCTGGGTCAGTGTGTCGGACAGGCGTGCGCGGATCGCATCGGCCACTTCGTCCGCGTCCACGCGGCCGTCGCCGACGGCATAGCTGCCGGCCTTGGTGCGCGGCAGGGCGACCACGATCTTCGGCTTTCCCTGCTCGTCCGGTGCGCGGTACTGGGCGATCTGTGCGCGCACGCGCACCTTCCAGTAGCTGCGCATGCTGCGATGGGTCACATCGGAATCGTAGGAGCTGGCGCCACGCTTGGCATCGACGTTGACCTTCTCGTCATAGCTCTGCTTGACGCTGGCCGACGCCGAACCGCCCTTGGCCGAGGCTTCGCCGGAAGCGCTGGCCGAGGCCGAGCCCTTGAAGCTCCAGCCTTCATCGCTGGCACGCACGCGGGCGATGGTTTCCTCGTCAAGCTGACGCACTTCATCCTGCGACAGGATTTCATAGCCCAGCACTGCGCCCTGCGAGCCGGCGATCATCTGCTGGGTGAACGCGTCGGCGCGGATATCGCCGACGTGTTCGCCATCCACATCCACATGCAGGCCTGCACGCAGGCTCTGCATCTGGCTGGCCACGCGTACGCCGTTGACCTGCGCCACCGCCGACTGCAATGCCGCCAGCACCGCCAGTTCCGGGGTGCTGCCGATGCCGTCGGCTTCACGCGCGACCTGGGTGGTACCGCCGAAATCCGGCGTGCCACGCAGCGGCGTTGCTTCCACTGGCGCATTGCTGGCCAGTGCACTGGTTGCCTTGTCCTTGGCAGGCGCGGCGGCCGGGGCGTCCTGCTTGCCGCACGCTGCAAGCAGCGTGGCGGCCAGGCCCAGGCCGATCAAACGGGTAGTCATACGCATGGAGATTCGCCTCGGATCAGCCCATCTTGTCCAGCTGGCCCAGCATCGAGTCGGCGTTGGACGGCACCTTCACCTTGCTCTGCTTGGCGAAGGTCAGCGCCTGCTTCGACGAGCCGTACAGGCCCTTGATGAAGCCCGGCGATTCCTTGGCCACCCATGCACCGGCAGCAAGCTTGCGGCCGACGGTGGCCAGCTGGGTCGCGCCCAGGTTCTTCATGCCGGCGGTGAAGCTGCTGGCTTCGCCACCCAGCTTCTGCGCTTCAGCGGCTGAAGACAGCAGCGAGACCAGGCCTTCGGCGTAGTGCTGCTTGGACTCAGCGTTCAGTTCCGGCTGTGCGGCCTGGCGCTCATTGATCGCCGCCTGGGCGGCTTCGCTGACCGACACCGACTTCTTCATGGCATCGACGCTGACCGAACCGGACGACAGCGCCTGGCGCTCCGCTTCCAGCAGCTGCACCTGCTCGGCCAGGCCGAAGGCGCGGGCGAACGAGGTCTGGGCCTGCAGCGAGTGCGACTGCGAGCTGACGAAACGACGCACCAGCGCTTCCTGCGCGGCTTCGTCCGGAGCGGCGGCGCTGGAGGCGCTGCTGCTGGAGGTGCCGGTAGCGGCGCCGGCCAGGTCCTTCAGCTTGCCGAACTGGGCGTGGGCCGGCATCGACAGGGTCGCAGCCGCGATGGCCAGGGTGAGAGCAGTGGTACGGATCATGTGAGATTCCTTTGGGAGAGACGGCCGCACTGCGGCGCGCAAGAACGGGTATTGCAGCGGGTCAGTGCCGAGCAAGCGCGGTACCCACCAGAGCCGGTAGCGCCGGGTAATGCCCGGCGAGCGCAGCGGTAACGTCAACGAACCGCCTTGACGTTCAGCTCGTTGATCATCTGCTGGGCAGCCTTCTCGGCGGCCAGCTGCAGGGCATTGGTGCGGGCCACGGTTTCATTCGGACCGGTACCGGAGAACTGCACCGGACCCACCGACGACACGGTGCGCGGGAAGCGCCCGGTCACGTCCAGCACCTTGCCGGTGACGGTAACGAACACGCGGGTGTTGCCACTGGCCGGGTCGCGGTCGCGCATGCCGACGTCGAGGGTGCCGACGGCGATATACGGGATGTTGGCTGCACGGATGCCGTTGGCGGTGTCACGCAGAGTGGCCGCAGACAGATCGTTGCCGGTGCTGAAATCCTTGCGGATGCGTTCAATGCTCAGCAGGCCACGCGACTCGCCTTCCACGTATTCGGCTTCGACCACCTCGTAGCCGGCGGCGCTGAAGGCACCGGTCATCGCGGTGTTGACCTCGGCGGCATTGGCCACCTTCCAGCTGATGTTGTCGCTGCGCTGGGTGGTGCTGCCGCCGCTGGTGACCGACATCGACGCATTCTGGTTGATGCTGCCGTTGGTGCTGACCGAGTTGCCACGGAAGCTGTCGCCTTCACGGGTGTTCTCGTTGTAGCTGGAGCTGACGTCGGTGCGGCGGTATTCCTTGTCCTGGAACGACTGCACGGTGTCCTGCGAGCGTGCCATGAACAGGAAGGTCAACAGCGAGCGCTGCGCAGCGGTGGCGCCAGCAACGGCCGAGCCAGCATCCAGCTTGGTCTGCAGCAGGGTGGTATTGATCTCTGCGCGGACGGTGACGCTGTAGGTCTTGGCCTTCTTGTCTTCGGTGTCCGACAGCTGCACGGCGCTGAGCACGTAGCGGTCGATCTCGCCGATGAACTCGGCGCGACGGGCTTCGAACAGGCGCAGCTTGGCCGCACCGGTTTCAGCGATGTACGCCTCCAGCGCATTGACCTTGGCCTTGTTCATGGCCTGGGCGCGGGTGTCGGCACTCAGGCGCAGGCTGTAGCTGGCCGAACCGGTACCACGCGAGCTGGCGGTCTGCGCGGCGACCGGCGAGGCCACCGCCAGGGCGATGAGGAACAGCAGGATGGTACGCATCAACGACATGACTTGATCAACTCCTGGAGGGCTTGGGTCTGCTGCTGCAACGGGCGGCCGCCCGGCTTCTGCTCGTCCAGCCAGGCGCGCGAATCGGCACGCTTGGCGGCGGCGCCGGCGAAGGCATCAAAGCCGGCCAGCAGGGTTTCGTAGCTGGCCGACCACTGGTCAACCTGCCACTGCGTGACCGGCACCACCTTGGTGGCACCCTTGCGCAGCGGTTGTTCGAAATAGACCTTGCCGGAGAACGGCTCGGTCACCTTGGCGGTGAAGAAGGCGCCGAACAGCATCGTCTTCATCGCCGCGGTTTCTTCGATGACGCCGTTCTTCAGCGCATCGACCTGCACGTTGATGACGTAGTCCGGCTCGGGAATCTTCAGCTGGTAGACCTTGCCGTCGGCAAAGCGTGCAGCCATTGCACCACCGATCGCCTGGCCCGAGGCCGGCGGCAGCAGGCCGACACCGGTGTTGGACGACAGCGTCTTGGACAGCTCATGGGCCAGGGTGGCGCGCAGCGGCGCTTCCCACTTCGGGTCCGGCAACTTGGCCCGCACCGCATCGGACAGGGTCACACCGCCCACCTGCAGGCGGCGCACCGCAGCATCCGGCAGCTTGGCCTGGGCCAGGCTGGCCGCAAGGACCTGCGACAGGCTGGTGCTGGCGTTGCCATACAGCAGATCAGCGACGATCGCGTCGATATCGTCGCTGTCAGGACGGTAGTCCTGCACGTCGATGCGCTGCAGGGTGAGCGGATAGGAAGCGATCACCTGGCGCTCGCGGAAGTCGAAGAACAGCGCCTGCAGCGCCACCTCGACCAGCACCTTGTACTGGTTGCCGATCGGTTCGACCGACACCAGCTCCCGATCCAGTGCTGCGGCCAGCACGGTGGCGCTTGTGGTGCCGTCGAGCATCGCGACCGGCTGATCGATCAGCTCCAGGTGGGCCGGCGCACGGCGCTTGAGCGCCTGCACCAGGGTCTGGTTGAGTGGAATCAGGCCGCGCTTTTCCAGCACCGCGTGCGCATGCGGCGTGGTCGCCTGCACGGCGGCGGCATCGGCGGTATAGGCAAAACCGGCCCAGTAGGCCTGCTGCGATTTGTCTGCGGCCTGCACGGCCATCGGCCATACGGCCACGCACAGGGCACAGGCAAGCAGGCGCGCAAAAGCGCGCGATGCGCTCTTCGTCCTTGAATACATCCAACCGCTCCTCGGTCAATACGCACGGAAAGCAGACGCGCATGCGTCCACTGGGCGCGAAACATAACGGCTCGCGCGCCCGCCGACAAGTGCTGCCTTCGTCGGGGTCACTCCACGGGGGGCAGACCGGCCCTTTGCCGCAGCAGTCCGCGCTCTGCCTGGTTCTGGCTGAGTCTGGCGGCTTCCGCAAAAGCGTGACGTGCGTCGTGCTCGCGCCCCAACGACTGTAGTACCTCGCCACGCACCACCTGCAACGGCGCGTAATCGCGCAGGCGCGCATCGTCCAGCAACGGCTGCAACTGTGCCCATGCAGCGAAGGCACCTTCGCAGCGCAGCACCGCCACTACCCGGTTCAATGCGACAACCGGCGAAGGCTGCACCTGCAGCAACTGTGTATAAAGCGAGACGATACGCGGCCAGTCAGTGGCTTCGGCGCGGCGCGCAGCCGCATGGCAGGCCGCGATGCGTGCCTGCAGCACGTAGGGATCGTCTCCGCCTCCGGCGGCCAGCGCGCGTGCCAGCACCTGCTGCCCGCGCTCGATCTGCAGCCAGTCCCAGCGCGCACGGTTCTGCTGGTCCAGCAGCACCGGCGCGCCGTGCGCATCGGTCCGTGCTGCGGCACGCGAGGCCTGCAGCTCCATCAGCGCCAGCAGGCCCAGCACCGGCGGCACCGGCAGCCGGTGCGCCAGGATGCGCGCAAGCCGCAGTGCCTCCTCGCACAGCGCCGGACGCATCCAGTCGTCACCGGCACTGGCCGCATAGCCCTCGTTGAACACCAGGTAGATCGCCTCCAGCACCGACCCCAGCCGCTCTGGCATCGCCTCCGCGCGCGGCACTTCATAGGGCACCTGCTTCTGCGCCAGCGTGCGCTTGGCACGAACGATGCGCTGCGCAATGGTCGGCTCGGGCTGCAGGAACGCGCGCGCGATCTCCACGGTGGTCAGGCCACCAAGCAGGCGCAGGGTCAACGCCACCCGTGCGTCAGCCGGCAACACCGGATGGCAGGCCACGAACATCAGCCGCAGCAGGTCGTCACCCAGATCATCTTCCAGCGCCTGGCTGTCATCCGGTGCCGGCAAGGGTACCGGATGCAGCTCCTCGCCCCATTGCGCATGCTGCTGCGCCACCCGCTGGTGCTGGCGCAGCACATCAATGGCACGGTTGCGCGCAGTGGTCATCAGCCAGGCTCCGGGGTTGTCCGGGATGCCCTGCTCCGGCCAGCGCTCCAGCGCGGCCAGCCAGGTGTCCTGGGCCAGCTCCTCGGCGCGGCCGACATCGCCCGCGAGCAGCCGCGCCAGGCGCGCGATCAACACCGGCGATTCCATCCGCCAGAGGGTTTCCAGACGCTGCGTCAGTGCGGGCTCGAGCATGCGCCGATCACAGCACGCGCACCGGGCCCGCACAAGCGCCGCAGCTCACGCTTCAACAATCGGCTTGAAGCCGCCCCAGAACATGCGCTTGGTATCGAACGGCATGTCCTTCGGGCCCAGCGATGCCAGCCGCGGGTCCGCCATTACTTTCGCGTTGATACGGTCGCGCGCCGCGCGCGAACGGAACACCACGAAGGCGACGATCACTGTTTCGCCAGGCTTGGCCTTGACCGCACGCGGAAACGACGTGCTCTTTCCCGGTTCCACATCGTCAGCCACGCATTCCATGTACTGCAGCGCTCCATGGTCCTTCCACACCGCACCGGCCTTGCGGGCAAGGCGGCGGTAGGCCGCCACCTTGTCCTGTGGGCACGGCAGCACGTAAGCATCCACGTAAGCCATGAGGGTTCTCCCTTGCGGCGGCCGTCAGCCCGGCTCGCCGTCCATGTGTGCGATTTCCCAGAGATGGCCGTCCAGGTCCTGGAAGCCGCGCTGGTACATGAAGCCGTAGTCGCGCGCCGGCTGCGGTTCGCTGGCACCCGCCGCGAGCGCCTTGTCCACCATCACGTCCACCGCCTTGCGGCTGTCGGCCGACAGGCAGGTGATCACCTCGGTGTGGCTGTGCGCATCGGCAATCGCCTTGTTGGTGAACTGCCTGAAGAACGGCTGGGTCAGCAGCATCACGAAGATGCTCTCGCTGACGACCATGCAGGCCGCATCGTCGTTGGTGAAAGTCGGGTTGAAGCTGTAGCCCAGTGCGGCGAAGAAGGCCTTGGACGCGTTCAGATCCTGCACGGGCAGGTTGACGAAGATCATCTGCGGTTGCGGTGCACTCATCGGTGAAGCTCCTTGTGGATGAAAGAGGCAGGAATCACGGCTGCTTCATGCAGTTGACCATCCACGGCTTGCCATAGCGATCGATCAGCATGCCCCAGCGATGCGCCCAGAACGTTTCAGCGATCGGCATCTGCACCTGGCCACCTTCGGCCAGCGCCGCGAACACGCGTTCGGCTTCTTCGATGCTGTCGACGTCGACATTGATGGTGGTCGAACCACCCTCGCCACCACCGGGACCGTCGGCCGCCATCACGATGGCACTGCCGATTTCCAGCTGGCTGTGCGCGACGTGGTCCAGGGTTTCCGGCGGCATCTCGTTGCAGCCCGGCGAGCCATCGGAGGGCGGCATGTCGCGGTACTTCATTTCCGAGGTGACCTGGCCACCGAGTGCCTTGGCATAGAACGCCATCGCCTCATGGGCCTGGCCGCTGAAGCCGAGGAAGGGAATCAATTTCATGGCAATGCTCCGTCGTGGGTTTCAGGGTGGTAGCGTCGGGCCATGCCCGGCGGGGGAAATGAATCGGGTCAACCTTCCAGCTGTGCACGCAGACGCTGTTCCTGCTGCTGTAATTCGGGGGTGAAGGCCTCGCCGAAATCCTCGGCGGAGATCAGCGGGCGCAGCTCCAGCGTGCCACCACTGTTGAACGGCGCGCGGCTGGCCCACTCGACGGCCTCATCCAGCGAACGCACGTCCCACAGCCAGAAGCCGGCGATCTGCTCGCTGGCGGGGCCAAACGGACCGGCCTCGACCTTGGGCGCGCCACTGCCGAAATGAATGCGGCGACCGCGCTGGGTGGCGTGCAGGCCTTCACCGGCCAGCATGATGCCGGCGGCCACCAGTTGTTCGTTGAAGGCGCCCATTTCGGACAGTTCCTGTTCGCTGGGCATGCGGCCGGCTTCGGAGTCGGCGTTGGCCTTCACGATCACCATCACTTTCATTGCGGTCTCCCGTGGGGACGCGTGGTGCGTGCCCTTCACTGGGTACAACGAACCAGGGGGCTGGAAATCGACACGTCCTCTGAAAATTATTTCTTCCGTGGAAAGCGCGCCTTCGGCGGAGGTCGGCGAACGGCGGAGCCCCTCCGTGGTGGGTGGGTTGGTCGCTGGAAGCTGGTTTCCTGTGGGTGGTCCGGGCAGGTGGGATTGGCGGGGACGCCGTGAACCCGTCCATGGGGCTTGGCCGCCACGGGAAGATCAAGAAAAAAGGCAGAAGCAAAGGCAACGGCAACGGCGGTTGGCCGGCGGCCTCGGCTTTGCGAGCGAAGCGACCCGCTTTTGCTCTTGTTTGTGATTTTCCGTGGTGGGTCAGCCGCAGAGATCTGTCCAAGGCCGGGTGGGGAGGCAGGGCAGGGGCGTGAGCCGCATGGATGCGGCGACCGAGCTTACATGGACGTACTTGCAGCGCCCCCTGCCCTGCCTCCCCACCCGGCCAAATCCAAGAACCCGAGCTTTCAGCGACCAACCCACCCACCACGGAGGGGCTCCGCCGTTCGCCGATCGCCCGCCGCAGGCGGCTTTTCGCGCTGCAGCATGCCCGCAGGCAAACCTGCGCCATCATGGACACCCCGCCCCCGCCAGGACCGTGCCATGCAGCAGTACCTGCTTCTGATCTACATCGAGCCTGCCCTGCTCCAGGCCCTGCCCACCGAAGAATTCAACGCGCTGATGCGTGACTGCCTGGCCCACGCAGACAAGCTGCAGGCCGAAGGCACGCTGCTTGCCGCGCAGAAGCTGCAGCCGGTCGACACCGCGCAGACCCTGCGCGTGCGCGATGGCCACAGCCGTGTATTGGATGGCCCGTTCGCCGAGACCCGCGAACTGCTGGCCGGTTTCAACCTGATCGTCGCCCGCGACCGCGACGAAGCCATGCGCGTCGCCCGCGACTTCCCGTGGGCGCGCTTCGGCAGCATCGAAGTGCGGCCGCTGGAAGACATGGACGCCGAGCGCGAACGCTGCGGCGCCCCGGCTGCGGCTATGGCAGCAGCCGTACTCTGATCTCGCGCGGACCCACGCCTTCGTTGCCGCTGTAGTCGCGCACGCTGGCGCGCACGGTGTACTCGCCCGGTGGCAATGCCGCCGGCTGCCAGCGCCCGGTTTCCATCAGGCCATCACGCACGGTGTTGGTGGCCAGGTAGCGGAAGCGGGTTACCGCACTGCCATGCACGGTGATGCCGCTGTCCGGCGCATAGGCCACGCGCACCGCTGCGTTCTGCGGCGGCATGCGGTTGAACACGATGTTCCAGCGCGGCTGCTCATAGCCCTGCAGCGGCTGTCCGCCGGCATCGAGGATCTGGTAGCCCACCTGGTACATGCCCAGCCGGCGCCGCGGCAGGTTGTTGTCAACCTGGTCCCAGGCCTCGACCACGATCTGCACGCCACGTCCCTGCCGCGCCAGCATCACCACGCCGTCGCTGCCAGCCGCCAGCGGCTGGTCGTTGTCGTCCAGCAGCGCGACATCGGTGATGCGCGGTGCGAAGTGGTCGGCGTAGTTATGGAAGCCCAGCGCCACGGCGTTGGTTTCAAAGCCGCCGGTGCCCACCGCCAGGTGCACGTGCGCCTGGTTGTTGATGCTGCCCAGGCGATCGCCGACGTGGATGCGCGTGCCGCGACGCACCCGCATGCGCTCCAGCTTGCCCTGTTCGTCGTACAGCGCCTGCCAGCGCGCATCGAACGGCTGGTCGCGCGGGGTGCGGCCGACCCGCATGTGGATGTACTTGAGGCGGTCCACTGCCAGGCCCTCGGCCTGCCCCCCCAGGCTCCACGCCGCTACCGGGCTGCTGATCTTGCCATCGGCGATCGCCAACACGGTCTGGCCGACATCGCCGCGCACATCGAAACCGCCGTGCAGGTGGTGGCGGCTCTCGCCCTTGAAGTTGCCGCGCACCTCGCCCAGCGTGCCGACCACTTCATGCCAGCCGTCCTGCGGTGCCAATGGCCAGCGACCACCGGTGTCCGGCAACGCTGCATCGGCAGCGGGCCCGACCAGCGCCGGTGCCGGCAAATCACCCACTGGCAGCGGGCGCAGGCGGTGCAGGCGATAGCTGGCGGAATCGGCGACCAGCACACTGCCGTCGGCATCCATCGCCAGACCGCTGGGCCGGGCCAGGCGCGGCAGGCGGCCGTTGCCCACCAGTGCGATCTGGTGGCCCTGCGGTGTTACCTGCACGATGCGGCCATCAAGGTCACCCACGTAGAGCACGCCATCGTGCGTGGTGGCCAGCGACAGCGGCCCATTGATCACGCCGCCATCGCCCAGCAGCGTGCTGACCGTGCCATCGGCACCGACGCGACGCACCGCGTTGTTGAACAGGTCGGCCACCAGCAGCGCGCCATGGGCATCGAAGGCCAGCGCCACCGGCGTATCGAAGCGCGCCGCTACGCCCAGGCCATCGGCCAACCCCGGGCGCTCGCCGCCGGCCAGGGTACGCACGTTGCCGTCGGTACCGATCATCCGGATGCGGTCGTTGAAGGTGTCGGCCACATAGACCTGGCCCTGCGCGTCCACCGCGATGCCCATCGGTGCATCGAAGCGCGCTTGCGCGGCCGGCCCATCGGCGTAACCCTGCTCGCCACCGGCCAGCGTGGTCACCTGGCCATCGGTGCCGATACGGCGGATCGCGTGGTTGCCGGTGTCGGCTACGTACAGGTTGCCCTGCGCATCGGCGGCGATGCCCGAGGGCGTATTGAAACTGGCCTGCAGTGCAGGGCCGTCGATGCGCCCCTCGCCCTGCCCGGCCACGGTCTCGATGCGGCCATCCGGCAGGCGGCGGCGGATGCGGTTGTTGTCGCCGGCATCGGTGAAGTAGATGCTGCCGTCGGCACTGCGCAGCAACGCATGGGGATCGGCGAAGCGGGCCTGCGCAGACGCACCATCGCGGTCACCGGGATGACCATCGCCGGCCAGCATCTCGATCTGTGCGGTCCAGGCCAGCGGCGTGGGCGCCGGGCCTGCCGGTTCAGCCAAGGTCTGCAGCGGTGAATCCCACCAGGTCGCGGCCAATGCCACCGCCGTTGCCAACGCGACCCCCGCCGCCATCCATTGCCACCGTGCCATCGTGCTGCGTTGCCTCTGCCTGCAATCTGAAGAGGCACCGACGATAGACGCTGCGCGCGCGATCCGCCATGGCCAAACGTACTCCTGATCGCCAGAGTTCCATCCATCACGCTTGTCCTCGCTGCCTGCAGCAGGTTCAATGCTCTTCCCACGGATGGAGAATCTCCATGCCCCGCCTTCTCCCCCTCACTGCCCTGCTGCTCGCCGCCCTGTCAGTTGCCCCTGCCTCCGCCTCCATCGCGGTGGCGCCACAGAAGCCGTCCGCCACCAGCGACGCGGTGCATACGGCCTATGCCACCCGTTGGGACGAAGCGATCCAGCAGTCACGCAGCGGCAATACGCTGGGCGCGTTGATCGCCATGGAACAGCTGATGGAAGATCCGCTGCTGGATGATTTCGATGCCGAGCATCGTGGTCGCGCCGCGCAGGTAGCGGGCTGGACCGCATTGATGCAGAAGAAGCCGGCACAGGCCCGGCGCTATCTGCAGCAGGCGCAGGAATCGTTGCCGGACGATGCACAGATCCTGCTGACCCTGGTGTCTTTGGAACTTTCCGAAAACCAGCCGGCTCCGGCTACCCGGTACCTGGTTCAGGCACTGAAGCACGCCGAGGGCCCGCTGCCGATCGAGCGCCAGCCGATCAATTACCTGCAGTACCGCCTGCGCGACCAGCCACAGCGACGCATGGAACTGCTGCAGGCACTGTTCGACAACGGCTGGAAAGGCGGTGGCGTGGAGCCGACCGGGCTGTGGCTGGCGTTGGCCACGCTGCAGGCCGACAACGGTCGCGGCGACGGCATCCCGGCCACGCTGGCACGCATCAATGGCCCGGCCGAAATCATCCGCCTGCGCAGTGACAAGCGCTTCGATCGCTATGTCGACCGCGGCGATGCACGCTTCGATCCGGTGCAGGCCGCACAGAAGCATCTCGATGAACTGCGTGTGTCCGGCCTGCTCGACCGCGCCCTGGACGCGCGCATGGCCGAGTTCAGCAATACGCTGCTGATGCTCGACCGCAACGAGGAAGTCCTGGCACTGACCGATGGCATGGCGCGCGCAGCGGCCGAAGGTGAATCCCCGTCGGCGGCCGAAGCCGAATGGGTCGCGTGGCTGCTCAACAGCCGGTTCACCGCGCTGCGTCGGTTGGGACGCACCGACGACGCGCTGGCCACCGCGAAGCTGGCTGCGCGCATCGGTGCGCTGGGCCCGGATGGCGCCGAGCACCAGTTCAACGTCGGCTTCGTGCTCAGCTCACTGGGCCGCCTGCAGGACGCCACCGCAGCGGTGAATGACATGCCGGGCCTCGGCGGCTACGGCAAGGCAGCACAGGCGTTGCTGCAGTTTGCCGCCGCGCGCGAACGTGGCGATGCCAAGGCAATGGACGTCGCTCGCGCGGCGATCCTCGCCGAGGGCGGTGACGCCCGCCTGTTCCATCGCGAAATGCTGCTGGACGAGGGCAATCTGGATGGCGCGGCCGCCGTGCTGATCGAACAACTGCGCTCCCCCGTCGAGCGTGGCGAAACACTGGCCAGCCTGCAGGACATGCGTACCTATCCGTCGCTGCCGGGTGACGTGAAGATCGATGCGGCCTGGCGTGCGCTGAAGCAGCGCGCCGACGTGCAGGCAGAAATCACCCGCGTCGGCCGCATCGAACGCTACGAACTGGTCGGCAGCGCGACCTCACGCTGAGCAGACGCCCTGTAGAGCCGAGCCCATGCTCGGCTGCCGGCAGCATGAGCCGAGCATGGGCTCGGCTCTACACGACACATCCAGCACCACCAGCCTATCGCGCGGGCACTTCGGTACGGATGCCCATCGCTTCGCGGTAGCGCGCATACAGGGCCATCACCTTGTCCACGTAGGCCAGGGTCTCGGCATAGGGCGGCACGCCCTTGTAGCGGGTGACCGCTCCGATGCCGGCGTTGTAGGCGGCGGCGGCCAGTGGCCGATCACCGTTGTAGCGGCGCAGCAGCGCGCGCATGTAGCGGGCGCCGCCATCGATCGACTGCTGCGGCGAGAACGGATCGCTCACCCCGTACTCCTGCGCGGTATCCGGCATCAGCTGCATCACGCCCTGTGCGCCCTTGGTCGAGACCGCCAGCGCGTCGAAATTGCTTTCGGCGTGGGCGATCGCGCGCAACCATGCGTCATCCACGCCGGTGGCCTTGGCAGCGGCCTTGAACTGCTTGGCATGCTGCGCCAGCTGCGGCTTGCCGACCTTGCCCAGGCCTTCGTGCGCGGGCTCGCCCGGCGGCGTGGCTACGGTGAACTTCAGGAACACCCGCGAACCGGGCAGGTTGCGGGTGGAATAGACCAGCGCGCCGTCCTGCTCGCGTTCGTACAGCACGCCACTGAACACGCCCATGTTGCCCCACAGATTCGGGGCCTGGACGGCGTTGTCGTCGATCTCCTTCGGCGTGCAGCGCGAGCCGGGTTCGGGAGCGGTGGCCAGGCTGACAGTATTGCCCTGCACGCAGCGGTAGACCGTGCGCGCGGCGGCCAGCCCGGGCCACAGGCTGGGCAGCAGCAACAGCGCGAGCAGGAAGGGGTGGCGGGACATGGCGGCCGGATGATCCGGCCGCGCCCGCTAACACCAAGTGAATGGGGGATTTGGCAGGGCTGCGCCCTGCACCTGCAGAGGCCAGATCACACGCAACGGCAATGGCCGACCTCCTGCGGGGAGGCGGGGTGGGTCCGCTGGCGGGAGACGCCGTAAACCCATCCCTGGGGGCTTGGCCGCGGCATCCATGCCGCGGAGACTCCCGCCAGCGGACCCACCCCGCCTTCGATAGTTCCCTGCGGCTGACAGTAGATCCACGCCATGCGTGGATGAAACGTCTGGAGACGATGGATCAATCGATGGAACGAAGACGATGGATCACTTCGCGGTCCTCCGACGCACCCAGTACCCCACGCCCAGCAGCACGAACCACGCCGGGCTGGCGATCAGGGCCTGGCGGGTGTCGGCCTGCAGGCTCAGCAGTACCAGCACGCCAGCAAAGAACACCAGGCAGGCCCAGCACATCGCAACGCCACCGGGCATCTTGAAGATCGAGGCGGCGTGGCGCTCCGGGTAGCGGCGACGGTAGACCATGTAGGCCACCAGGATCAGCGACCAGACGAAGATGAAGAGCACCGTCGCCAGCGTGGTGACCAGGGTGAAGGCGGTCACCAGGTTGGGGATCAGGTAGATCAGCAGCGTGCCGCCGAGCAGGCACAGGCAGGAGAACAGCAGGCCGCGTGCCGGCACTGCGGCGCGCGAGAGCTTCGACAACCCGCGCGGCGCGTGGCCTTCCTCGGCCAGGCCGTACAGCATGCGGCTGGTGGAGAAGATGCCGCTGTTGGCCGAAGACGTGGCCGAGGTCAGCACCACGAAGTTGATCAGGCTGGCCGCGGCGGGGATGCCGGCCAGCACGAACAGCTGCACGAACGGGCTCTTGTCCGGCACCACCTGGCGCCACGGGGTGACCGCCATGATCGCGATCAGCGCCAGCACGTAGAAAATAATGATGCGCACCGGGATCGAGTTGATCGCCTTGGGCAGGTTGCGCTCGGGGTTGGCGGTCTCGGCGGCGGTGGTGCCGACCAGCTCGATGCCGACGAAGGCGAACACCGCGATCTGGAAACCAGCAAAGAAGCCGACCAGGCCCATCGGGAACATGCCGCCGTCATTCCACAGGTTGGACAGCGCGGCGGTATGGCCGCTGGGCGAAGTGAAGCCCCACGCCACCAGGCCCGCACCGGTGATGATCAGCGCACAGATCGCCACGATCTTGATCAGCGCGAACCAGAATTCCATTTCGCCGAACAGCTTCACCGTCACCAGGTTCAGCGCCAGCAACAGCATCACGCAGGCCAGTGCCGGTATCCAGGCATCCAGCCCCGGGAACCAGAACTGCGCATAGGCGGCAATGGCGATCACATCGGCGATGGCGGTGACGATCCAGCAGAACCAGTACGTCCATCCACAGAAAAAGCCGGCCCAGGGACCTAGCAGGTCGGTGGAAAAGTCGATGAAGGATTTGTACTGCAGGTTGGACAGCAGCAGCTCGCCCATCGCGCGCATCACGAAGAACAGCATCGCGCCGATGATCAGGTAGACGAAGACGATGGACGGGCCGGCCAGACTGATGGTCTTGCCCGAGCCCATGAACAGGCCGGTGCCGATGGCACCGCCGATGGCGATCAGCTGCAGGTGGCGGTTGGACAGGCTGCGGCGCAGGTGCTCGGGGGGCGTTGCGGGCTCGGTCATGGGCGTGGACTGGGGCGGGCGAAGCGTTCGACGTTAGTCCTCCCCGGCCAGGAGCGCCAGCGCCGGATGGCCCGATTACGTCAATGGCGGTCGCTTTCACCACATTGTGACCGAATACCGGATTCGTCCCATTCCGCCCGGCCCGGCGCCATGCTCAGATAGCCGCACCTGCCCAAGGACCGGCCCTGACCATGCGCCCTGACCTGCCTGCCCCACCGGAGCTCCAGCCATGAGCCGCCTGCGCATCATCATTGGTGGCACCGCGCTGGCGCTGCTGGCCGCGGCTGTGCCGATCGCGGTGATGGCCTATGCCACCTGGGACCGTGCGGTCAGTGTCGAGCAGCAGCGCCTGCGCGACATCGCCGGCCGCGCCCTGCGCCGTTCCGACCAGTCCTACCATGACGCGCTGGCCGCGCTGAAGTCGGCGGAGGCAGGCGTCCACGTGCCGTGCAGCCCGGACCATATCCGGCGCATGCAGACCCTGGTGATGACCACGCCGTCGATCGACCAGATGGGCTATTTCGAAGGCGGCACGCTGCGCTGCACGTCGTGGGGCCCGTTCCTGGCCGATGTGAAGCAGCCCAAGGCCGATCATGTGACCAGCGAAGGGGCCGGCATCGCGGTGGACGTGCGCCCCGAAACCAGCGGGCGCCGCCAGGTGCTGTCGATCCTGTACGGCGCCTACGACGTGCTGGTCGACCCGCGCCGTTTCGTCGATGTCATCGCCGACCCCAACGTGCGCCTGGCCCTGGCCAGCCCGGACGGCCGCCTGCTGGCCAAGCAGGACGGCATGGATCCGGCGCTGCTGGAGACCCTGCTGCGCAACCCGGGCGAAGGGCTTGACCGCAACACCCTCTACGCCACCGCCCGCAATGGCGAATGGCTGGCGATCGCCACCACGCCACGCACGGCACTGGCCGCCACCTTCCGCCAGCAGGCATGGCTGTACGTGCCGCTCGGGTTGCTGATGGCTGCCGTGGGTGCCGGCCTGGTGATCTGGCTGTCGCGCCGCCGGCTGTCGCTGCGCGGCGAACTGGCCACCGCGATCCGCCGCCGCGAGCTGTACCTGCACTACCAGCCGATCATCGAACTGGATACCGGCATCTGCGTGGGCGCCGAAGCATTGATTCGATGGCAGCGTCAGGATGGCACCCAGGTCCGCCCCGACCTGTTCATTCCCCTGGCCGAAGAGACCGGCATGATCGGCGCGATCACCGACCTGGTGATCGAGAACGTGGTGCGCGACATGCGCGAGCTGCTGGTGGCCGACCGCAGCGCGCACATCGCGATCAATCTCGCCGCCGAGGACATCAGCAGTGGTCGTGCATTGAAGTTGATCGCCAAGCACATGGCCGGCAGCGGCATCCTGCCGCAGCAGATCTGGATGGAAGCGACCGAGCACGGCTTCCTCGACCTGGACCGCGCACGCACGATGCTGGCGCAGGCACGCCGGGCCGGCCACAGCGTGGCGATCGATGACTTCGGCGTGGGCTTTTCCAGCCTGCAGTACCTGGAGCAGCTGCCACTGGATGCACTGAAGATCGACAAGTCGTTCATCGATGCGATCGGCACCGAGAGTGCGACCAGTCCGGTCACGCCGCACATCATCGACATGGCCAAGGAGCTGGGCCTGTGGGTGGTCGCCGAGGGCGTGGAGACCGAGGCACAGTTGGCGTATCTGCATACCCGGAAGGTCGAGTTCGCGCAGGGTTGGCTGTTCTCGCGGCCGCTGCCACGGGATGAGTTCGTGGTGTTCCATCAGAAGCGGCAGCAGCGCTATGGCGCGGCGCGGGAGCACATGCAGAACCCGCGGAGTGTGCCGATCGAGCGTGAGGGGATCGAGTAAGGCGGCCAACGGCGGAGCCCCTCGTGGTGGGTCGCGTACGGCTATCCCGGGGTTGGCCGGGACGGTCGGGTTCGCGGGGGACGCCGTAAACCCGTCCATGGGGGCTTGGCCGCGGCATCCATGCCGCAGACACCCCCGCGAACCCGACCGCCCCGGCCTCTGACAGGTTCCGGCGGCGTCCCACCACGGAATCAACAGAAGAAAGCAAAAGCAAACGCGGGTCGCTGCGCTCGGTGGATCCACGCGATGCGTGGATGACGTGGACCACGGTAGTGCCGGCCGCTGGCCGGTACCGCGTCATCGCTGATCAACAGCTACGCCCAGGCCTTCGGCCGTGCCAGCAGCCACGCCACGGTCACCGCCAGCAATAGCAACGGCAGCCAGCCCAGCTGGCTCGGGCCGCTGGCCTGCAACAGCACGCCGCCGGCGACGCCACCGCCGGCAATCGCCAGGTTCCAGCCGGTAACCAACATCGACTGCGCCAGATCCGCGGCAGCACCCGCGCGACGTGCCAGTGCGGTCTGGAACAGGGTTGGCACGGCGCCGAACGCCACGCCCCACAGGATCGTCGCCAGCAGCAGCGCCGTTGCCTGTCCCGGCCATAGCAGCAGGGCCAGCACCGGCAGCAGGAAGCCGATCACCGCCGCCCACACCAGCGCACGCAAGTGGCGATCCACGCCCCAACCGGCAATGCCGATACCGACGATGGCAGCCACACCGAAGGCCAGCAGCAGGCGGTCCAGCCATGGACCGGCACCGGCGTCCACCGCCAGCGGTTCGATGTAGGTGTACAGCACGTTGTGCGCCAGCACGTACAGCACCATCACCGCCAGCGCGCTGCGTACGCCGGGCATGCGCCACACCGTGCCCAGTGACATGCGCTGGCCGGCACCGGCAGACGGCAACGCCGGCAGTGTCCAGCGCGCGTACGCCAGCAGCCCGACACCCAGCACGCTCATCAACGCGAACGCCCAGCGCCAGCCGATCTGTTGGCCCAGCAACGTGCCCGCCGGTACACCCAGCGACAGCGCCAACGGTGAACCGACCATCGCCACCGCAATCGCGCGGCCCTGCAGTGACGGCACCACCATGCGAGCGGCGTAGCCGGCCACCAGCGACCACAGCAGGCCACCACAGACGCCAGCAAGGAAGCGCGCGGCGAGGATCAGCGGATAGCTGCTGCTCACGGCGGTCAGCGTGTTGACCACCACGAAGCCGGCAATGGCGGCCAGCAACAAGGGGCGTCGTGGCAGGCGCTGGGTCAACGCGGTCATCGGCAGTGCGGCCATCACCGATCCCAGCGCATACACGCTGACCAGCTGGCCCACCGCGGCATCACTCACACCCAGGCTCTCGCCCATTGGCCGCAATACACCGGCGGGCAGGGTCTCGGTCAGCAGGGTGATGAAGCCGCCACCCGCAAGCGCCAGCAGGCCGGCCCACGGCAGGCGGGTAGCTTCGCCGGCAGGACTCGCCGCATCAATGGCATGGCCGCTCATCGCGCAGCCTCCAGATCGGCATAGACGGCGTCACGCAGTTCATCGACGAAGGCGCCATCCATGCCTTCGTACAGGGTGTTGGTCAGCGCCACCACGCTCAGTCCGCGCGCGGGATCAACGAACCAGCTGTGGCCGTAGGCACCGCCCCAGCGCCAGCTGCCTTCGCTTTGTGGCGTGCCACTGGCGGCGGCATCGCGCAGCACCGCAAATCCCAGCCCGAAGCCCCAGCCGGCCGGCTCCGGCGGCCCCTGCTCGCCCACCTGCGGAGCGGCCATCTCCGCCACCAGCGCGGGCGGCAACAGATTCGAGGCCTGTACGTCACGCAGTGCTTCCAGCACCGCCATCACCTCGTCGGCGCTGCCAATCAGTCCAGCACCGGCCGAGGGGTAACGACTGGCATCGGTAGCACGATCGAGGCTGTACTCGATGCCGACCGTACCTTCGAAGGGTGCGACCACCTCGCCTTCCTGCAGGCGATGCGGCTGCGGTGCGTCACTCACATACGGCGTGGCCAGCCGCGCCACGTCGGTGGTCGCGAATGCAGTGTCAGCCAGCCCCAGTGGTGCGGCCAGCAGGCGCGCGTAAAGGGATTGCAGGGTTTCACCGGTCGCGGCTTCGGCCACGGCACCTGCCACATCCACGCCCAGCGAGTACATCCATTGGCTGCCTGGTGCGAACAACAGCGGCGCCTGCGCGATGCGATGCACGTTGTCGGTCAGCGTCAGCGGATTCGCATCCATGCCATCGCTGACGCCGGCCCGTGCGTACGGGCCATCCGCATCGGCTTCGAGGAAGCGGTAACCCAGCCCGCTGCTGTGGCTGAGCAGTTGGCGCAGGCTGATCGGCGGCGTGCTGCCATCGGCCAGCGCCGGACGGAAGTCCGGCAACCAGCGCTGTACCGGCGCATCCAGGTCCAGCACGCCATCGGCCACCAGGCGCAGGATCACCGTGGTCAGCAGCGGCTTGCTCACCGATGCCAGCCGGAACAGCTGGTCGCGGCGCATCACCGTGGCCGACTCGCGATCAGCCAGACCGGTGGCGCTGGCATGACGCAGCACGCCGTGCTCGCGCACCAGCACCACCGCGCCGACCAGGCGTTGTGGGTGGACCTGCTGCAGCAACCGCTGTACCGACGGCAGAGCCGGCGCGCGGTCAAGGGAAAGGGCTGCGTTCATCGCGGTGATCCGTGGGGAGAGGCCGCCACGTTAGGCAGCATGTCACCGTGCAAAAAGCCGGTTGCCGCTCCGGGCATCATGGACCGTGCAGTCCGCAATCGGCATGATGGCCGGAACTGCAAGGCCGCAACGGTCGCCGCGCCGCCCCGCACCACAGTGTTGCGGTGGCGGTGCCTTCCCACGTGATCGCAGCCACCTACCCTGCCGCTTTCATTCCCCCACACGCCCATGTCAGTCCTGGACAACCTCGCCAATCTGCAGACTTTCGTGCATGCCGCCGACACCCGCAGCTTCGTCGAGACCGGACGCCTGCAGGGCATTTCGGCCTCGGCCGCCGGCAAGTGCGTTGCGCGGTTGGAGCACGCACTCGGCGTGCGCCTGTTCCACCGCAGCACGCGCAGCATCACCCTCACCGCCGAGGGCCAGCTGTTCCTGGCGCGCTGCCGGCGCATCCTCGACGAGCGCGATGCCGCGCGCACCGAACTGGCGCAGCCGCATGCCGCACCGAGCGGCACGCTGCGCATCGGCCTGCCGCTGGTGGGTGATCTCACCCTGCCGCTGATGGCAGAGTTCATGGCCGCCTACCCGGACATCCGTCTGGACCTGGATTTCAGCGACCGGCTGGTCGATGTCATCGAGGAAGGCTTCGACGCCGTGCTGCGCGTCGGCGAACCCAGCGACTCACGCATGAACGCCCGACGCCTTGGCGTGTTCCCGCGCCGCATCGTTGCCTCGCCGGCGTACCTGCAGCGCCGCGGCGTTCCGCGTGCGCCGGCCGACCTGCTCCAACACACCCTGCTGCACTACCGCTTCCCCAGCACCGGCAAGCTGGAGCTGTGGCCGATCCAGTGGCCCGGCAATGAAGCCCCGCAGGAACTGCCCGTGCACATGGTGGCCAACACCATCGAAGCGCGCGTGGCGCTGGCACTGCGCGATATCGGACTGGCCTTCGTTCCAGTGCACTCGGTGCGCGATGCGCTGGCCGATGGTCGCCTGGTCACCGTGCTGGACGAGCATGTGCATTCCTGCGGCATCTTCCACCTGTTGTGGCCCTCCGGCCGCCATGTGCTGCCGAAGCTGCGGGTGTTCATCGATTTCGTCAGCGAACGCCTGGAAACCGTGCCGTAGGCCGGTAGATCCGCGCTCGATGGCCGTGCCACGTAGAGTCGAGCTTGCTCGACTGCTCCTCAAAAGCAGTCGAGCAAGCTCGGCTCTACAATTCGCATGCCCTGCGGGCGGTATAATCTCCCCTCATTCCTCCCAGAGGCTCGCGACCAATGCGCCATTGATGCCGCCGTCTTCGCAACAGACGGCCTGACTCTTCCCGCCCCTGCGCGCAGGGGAGAACCCGGCATCCATGGAGGTCGCATGACCCCGCATTCCCTCACGCTCGATCGCGTGTCGTATCGATTGGCCGACGGCCGCCCGCTGTTTTCCGATCTGACGTTTTCCTTCGAACCGGTTGCTACCGGCCTGGTCGGTGCCAATGGCGCCGGCAAGAGCGTGCTCGCACGCCTGCTGGCCGGACGGCTATCGCCCGACAGTGGCCAGGTGCGTGGCAGCGGCCGCGTGTTCCTGTTGCCCACACCGGGCTATCCACCAGCCGGCACCGTGGGTGAGTTGGCCGGTGTGGGTGAAGCGCTGTCCGCGCTCGCACGCATCGAAGCCGGCAGCGTCAACGAGGCCGACTTCGCCTGCGTTGGCGACCGTTGGGACCTGCGCGAACGCCTGCAGCAACAATGGCAGGCGCTGGGCTTGCCCGATGATCTCGATCACGCCCACCCTGCTGCGCGCCTCAGCGGCGGCCAGGCGATGCAGGTGGCACTGTCCGGCGCGTGGGCCAGCGATGCCGATTGGTTGATCCTGGACGAACCCAGCAACCACCTCGATGCCCGTCATCGCCAGCAACTGTACGAGCAGTTGCAGCAATGGCGCGGCGGCCTGCTGGCGATCAGCCATGACCGCGAGCTGCTGGGCCGCATGCAGCAGATTGTCGAACTCGATGGGCGTGGCCTACATCGCTATGGCGGCGCGTGGCAGCACTATGCCGAAGTGCGCGCCGCCGAACGCGAAGCCGCCGCCGCCCAGCTCGACCATGCACGCGCCCAGCACCGACAGCAGCAACGCAGCGCGCGCGAGCAGAACGAACGCCAGCAGCAACGTCAGGCACGTGGCAATCGCGAAGCAAAGCAGGCCAACCAGGCACCGATCCTGCTCGGCCGCCAGAAGCAGCGTGCCGAAGCCAGTCACGGGCGCGCGCAGCAGGTGCAGGCCGAGCGCCTGCAGGCCAGTGCAGAGCAGCTGCGTGCAGCGGCATCCGCGGTTCATGCGGCACCGGAGCTGGCGCTGTTTGCCGGTGCGGGGGAACGTGGCAGCACGCGCCTGCTGCAGGCCGATGCCTTGGTGCTGCCGCATGGCTGCAGTGCCCCGTTGCAGCTGGAGATCCGTCGCGGCCAGCGCATCGCCGTGGTCGGTGACAACGGCAGTGGCAAATCCACCCTGCTGCGTGTGCTGGCCGGCCAGCTGCGAGCGCGCGATGGCACGGTGCAACGCCACGCGCCACTGGCGCTGCTCGACCAGCAACTGCTGGGATTGTCCGGCGAGCACAGCATCCTCGATAGCGTACAGGCCGCCAATCCGGGTGCGGACCCGGGCGAACTGCGCACTCGGCTCGCACTGCTGGGTCTGGACGCACAGCGCATCCAGCGCCCCGCCAGCAGCCTCAGCGATGGCGAACGGGTGAAAGGCGCACTGGCCAGCGTGTTGTACGCCGATCCCGCGCCGCAGCTGTTGCTGCTGGACGAGCCCGGCAATGCACTGGACCTAAGCGCATTGCAGGCACTGGAAGAACTGCTGGCGGCATGGCCGGGTGCCTTGATGATGGTCAGCCACGACCTGCATCTGCTGCAGGCATTGCGGCCGACGCAGGTGTTGCAGGTCACCGCCAACAGCTGGCAATGGCGCGACAGTCTGTAGAGTCGAGCCATGCTCGACTCCGCCATGCATCCATCCACGCATGACGTATCGACCAGGGGTAGTGCCGGCCGCTGGCCGGCAACCCATGGATCATCAATGCACCGTCAACGCTTCCACACAGGGAACGCCTGCGACAACTGGTGCCACAACAATGGCCCCGCACGCAGCTCCTGGTCGTTGAGAAGGCACGCATCCAGCTCCGCACGCACCGCGCGCTCGTCCATGTGCACACCAATCACCACCAGCTCCTGGCGGCGATCACCCCACAATGGGTGCCACAGCCGCTGCATCGCCGTGTGCGCGGCCGAATCCGGGAATTCCTCAAGCCCCGGCAGCGGCGCGCTCCAGCAATCGGCCTGCTGCCGCGCCCATCCCAGGTCGCTGTAAGGCAACGGCGTCGGCGGCAACAACGGTGTGGTGTCTTCCAGCCCAGCCCGCACGCGGTCGCGCGCGGCATACCAGAAGCCCGCCGCCTGCGTGCGCGTCGCCGCGCCCACGGTGTTCAGTTCACCTACCCAATCCATGCGGTTGGCCAGCCAGAACCAGCCCTTGCTGCGGATCACGCCGGGCATACCCGACTGCAGCGCGCGGGCGAATCGCGCGGGGTGGAACGGACGACGCGAGCGGTAGACGAAGCTGCCAATGCCGTATTCCTCGGTCTCCGGCGTGTGCTCACCACGCAACTCCTTCACCCAACCCGGCGCGCGTTGCGCACGCTCCATGTCGAAGCGGCCGGTATCCAGCAGTTCGGTCAACGGCACGTCGCCGAAGCTCGACAGCAGCAGCTTGGCGTCGCGGTTCAAGCCACGCAGTACTGCCAGCGTGTCCTGCAGCACCTCGTCGTCCACCTGGTCGACCTTGCTGACCACGATCACGTCGGCGAACTCGACCTGCTCGCACAGCAGGTCGACCACACCTCGGTCGTCATCCGGCCCGGCCTGCTGGCCACGCTCGGCCAGCCGCAGGGTCGAACCGAAGTCGGCAAGGAATGCGCTGCCGTCGACCACCGTCACCATCGTGTCCAGCCGCGCGATGTCACTCAGGCTGAACCCGTGCTCGTCGCGCACCGCGAACGTGGCCGCCACCGGCATCGGCTCGCCGATCCCGGTCGATTCGATCAGCAGGTAGTCATAGCGGCCGGCATCGGCCAGGCGCCGCACTTCCTGCAGCAGGTCATCGCGCAGCGTGCAGCAGATGCAGCCGTTGCTGAATTCCACCAGTGTCTCTTCAGTGCGGCGCAGCTCGGCGCCACCTTCGCGCACCAGCTGCGCATCGATGTTGACCTCGCTCATGTCGTTGACGATGACCGCCACGCGCAGGCCCTCGCGGTTGCGCAGGATCTGGTTGAGCAGGGTGGTCTTGCCGGCCCCCAGGAAGCCGGACAGCACGGTGACCGGAAGGCGACGGTCGGCGCGGGAAACAGTGTTCATGTCGGAGCGGGTTGGCTGCGGAACGGAAATGTTACTGTATAACAATTGTCGCGCAAGGAACCTCCCCCGATGAAGTCGCCTTCTGCCGCCCTGCTTGATGCCGGCGCGGTCGCCCTGTCCAGCCTGTGCCTGCTGCATTGCCTGGCGCTGCCCCTGCTTGCCGCCGCGCTGCCGCTGTTCGGCACCTGGGCCGAAGCGGAATGGGTGCACCTGCTGTTCGTGGCCATCGCCCTGCCGCTGACCGGCTACGCGCTGTGGCGGGCCGAGCGCCGTCACCCGCTGCCGGTACTGGCCTGGGCCACCGCCGGCGTGGGTCTAGGCCTGCTGCTGGCCGGCGCGCTCGCGCTGCCAACGCATGCCTGGGAAACGCCGATGACCGTCACCGGCAGCCTGCTGCTGGCCGCAACGCATATCTGGAACGCGCGGCACCGGCACGGGTAGTGCCGGCCGCTGGCCGGCACTACCCCTGCTATTTGCCGTAGCGGCGCAGCAGTTCCACCAGCACTTCGGCCTCGTCCGCCCGCTTCTGCGGGTCGTCGGCACCCACTACGTGTTCCTGCAGGTGCTCGTGCAGCAGCTCCATCAGCAGGCTGTGGGCTGCACCGCGCACGGCGGCGACCTGCACCAGCACGTCCGCGCAGTCACCCGCTTCCCCCTCGGGGGTGTCCAGCGCCTGCTCCAACGCCGCCACCTGACCCGCGATACGGCGTACCCGTGTCAGCAGCTGCTTTCGATTCTTGTGTACATGGGCCATGGCGGGATCATATACCCTATGGGGGTATCCACTCCAGCTCCCACCGCCATGCAATTGGACGCCCTCGCCGCCGCCCGCCGCCACGAACACCGCTTCGACGATGGCAACCCGCTGGCCGAACGCAATACCCGCCGCGCCCTGTGGCTCACCGTCGCCATGATGCTGGTGGAGATCGTCGGCGGCTGGTGGTTCAACTCCATGGCCGTGCTCGCCGACGGCTGGCACATGAGTTCGCACGCGCTGGCGCTGGGCCTCTCGGTGTTCGCCTACCGCTGTGCGCGGCGCTACGCACACGATCCGCGCTTCGCCTTCGGCACCTGGAAGATCGAGATCCTGGCCGGCTACACCAGCGCCATCGCCCTGCTTGGCGTCGCCGCATTGATGGCCGTGCAATCGCTGGAACGGCTGTGGGTGCCCGCCCCCATCCACTACAACGAAGCCATCGCCATCGCTGCGGTGGGCCTGGGCGTGAACCTGCTCTGCGCATGGTGGCTGCACGACAGCCCGGGCCACGCGCATCATCACCACGGGCATGACCATGGCCATCATCACGGGCATGACCACGAACACCACGATCACGGCCATGCACACGGTCACGACCTCAACCTGCGCTCGGCCTACGTGCACGTGCTGGCCGACGCCGCCACCTCGGTACTGGCCATCGTCGCCCTGCTCGGCGGCAAGCTGCTCGGCCTGACCTGGCTGGACCCGGTGATGGGCCTGGTCGGCGCCGTGCTGGTTACTGTCTGGGCGATCGGCCTGCTGCGTGACAGTGGTCGTATCCTGCTCGACGCGCAGATGGATGCACCGGTGGTGGCCGAAGTCCGCCAAGTGATCGAACAGGGTCCGTGGCCGGCACGTCTGGCGGACCTGCACGTCTGGCAAGTGGGTCGCGGCAAGTACGCGGTCAGCGCCAGCGTGGTCACCAGCGACGTCAGTCTGGATGCCGATACCGTGCGCAACGCGCTGGCGATTCATGAGGAGCTGGTGCACGTGACGGTGGAGATTCACCGCAGCGCATGATCCACGCCGGGTAGTGCCGGTCGCTGGCCGGCAACCTCATGAACGACGGATGCACCCTGTTGGTGCCGGCCAGCGGCCGGCACTACCGCTAGAGCTTCAACATCATCCGCAGCAGGTACATCAGCAGCGGCAGCGCGCTCAGCACCGCGCCGGCAATGCCGATCCACGGCCAGCGCTCACCGCGCACGCGCGAAGCTACTGCCAAGCCACCGCCCACCAGTGCCGCGCCCAGCACGCCCACGCCCAGCCCCGCCGCCAGGCTGTTGTCTCCCGCCGCCTGCGCCGCCAGCGTGCCCGCGCCCCAGCCCACCACGATCCCCAGCCAACTGGCCACGCCGCACCACGGTGCCTTGCCCTGCGCCATCCGAAAACCCCTTTGCGCTTGCCGAATTTCTGTACGGACCGTGCCCGCGTGCTGCCTACACTAGCCGCACCTGCCCCGTCGGGACATCCCATGCGCACGCTCCGCCTGCTGCTGCCCGGTGCACTCCTGCTGCTCACCGCCTGTAGCGGTGACGCCGGGCTTCCCTTCTCCGCAGACCCGCTGCAGGGCTGCTTCGCCACCAGCGCGCGCAAACCGGCCGACTTCCGCATCGAGAAGGAAGGCAGCCAGTACTTCGTCTCCTTCAGCCGCGGCGACCAGTGGCAGCGCGAGCCGAATGCCCTGCACAAGGCCACCCGCAGTGAAATCAGCCGCTACTTCCGCGACGACGCCGAACAGATCGACAGCGCCTTGATCCGCATGGCCGGCGGCTTCGGCATCTTCCACTTCAACAAGGGCGCGATGTTGAAGGGCAAGGCCGGCGACAGTGACTACATGGCCTTGATGCTGATCGGGGCCGGGCCGGTGTATGCGGTGAAGTGCCAATAGCGACAGTCAAAATTAAGAAATTTTTGAAATCCGAAGATCTGCCTGATGCGCCCCAAAATGCAATGGGGCAAGTAATGAAGATGGACCCTCACCCAGATCTGAGAGGCTCAAATGAAACTGCAGATAGCGATTCTCACGTTCATTGTCTCTGCATCCGTTCAGGCAAGAGACGGAACTCCAGCTGATGGACAAATCGCTGACGAAGCGAAGACCCCATCAAGAATCGTCCGCAGCGCGGAATGGCCTGACTTCATTGGGGGAACGATCAGTGTGGAGCAGTCCCTCACCCGCAACTCGAAGGGACAATATGTATACCGCTACGACGATCAAACGGAAGCCACGAAGCAGTATCACGAGGCTTCCTGCGCGGATATCGGGATGAACCCCGCCAAGGGCGAGTCCATCACAGTGGGGCCTGGGAGCGCCGCGTGGCATTGCTCAAGCATCGAGTCGAACAGTGCTAGCGACGCAAAGAGTACTGACTATGTAATCGCCTATGCACCCAATGGTCAGGAATCAGCTGGCCAGAACTTCATTTCCTATGGAACCGTAAGATTCAACAGCTCAGTCAGCGGGAACATCCAGGGTAGCGCGCAAATAGACAACGGGAGGTGCCATACCTTCTATAACGAGTATTACCCACCAAACACAGTGGGTAGCCATACCGCAAGAGTACTCTGCTTCGCTCATGTTCCACAGACAATGAATACGTTGATGGAAGGCTGTGTACCGCGCGCCGGTGCAAGCAATCGCGGCTCCATCAGAGCCAATTGACATCCAAACTCCTTGACGAAGCAGTGAGGGTGACGAAGTCGCCCTCCTTGCTCAGGCTCATGATCCGACCCCAATGATCGCCGCCATCTTTCAATCCCTGACTTTCCTATCAGGATCGTGCCTTCCAGACCAACTGAGTGCCGACTACAGTCTGTCCGGGACGCCTATCGTCATCCGTAGCACATCGGCCCCTGACAGTTCTGGAAACATGATATGCATCCAGCAACTTCTCATCAGAAATGAAGAAGGAATACTGACCTATCACTACGCTCTTCAACCCTCAGCGGCACGAGACTTCCACGAAGAATTCTGCGCCGCCATGGGCATGACGCCCTCATTGGGTACTGCATCTCTACCAAGTCCCTCATCCGGTTGGGCCTGTACTACGGAATCTCAGTAACCCTGCCAAGCCCTGCGGTACCATGCCCTCCCCCGAACCGCCCCGGTACCCGCCGTGCCCCATTACACCGGCCCCCTGCTGACCCGCGACAGCGCTGACACCCTGCGCCGTGCCCATGACAAGGGCGCTGCCGACTGGCAGGGATCGCTCGACCTGGGCCGGAGCCAGGACACCGTGGCCCTGAACACCGACGGCTTCCACTTCCGTGGCCAGGCCTACCCGTGGCCGGGCAAGCTGAAGGACCGCACGCTGTACTACTGGGACGGCGAGGACTTCGCGCCGATCTCGCGCTACAGCGGTTCGCTGATCAAGCTGGTGCCGACCGAATGGGGCGCACCGACCTTCGAGATCGACGGTATCAAGATGCTGCCCACCTCGAAGCTGTCACCGTTCGAGGACGCGCGCCGCAAGGTCGAGCTGGTCGCCCCGGCCGGCAAGATCATCCTCGATACCTGCGGTGGCCTGGGCTACTTCGCCGCCTGTGCGCTGGAGGCCGGTGTCGGCCAGATCCGCTCGTTCGAGAAGAATGCCGACGTGATGTGGCTGCGCACGCTCAACCCGTGGTCCCCGGATCCGGATTCGGCTGCCGCCGGTGGCCGCCTGCAGTTCAGCCATGGCGATGTCTCGCAGCAGATCGAACAGGTGGCCAGCAGCAGCGTCGACGCGATACTGCACGACCCGCCGCGCTTCGGCATCGCCGGCGAACTGTACTCGCAGGTGTTCTACGACCACCTCGCCCGTGTCATCCGCAAGGGCGGGCGCCTGTTCCACTACACCGGCGCGCCGAACAAGCTGACCAGCGGCCGCGACGTGCCGCGTGAAGTAGCCAAGCGCCTGGAAAAGGCCGGCTTCAAGGCCGAACTGGCGCTTGACGGCGTGCTTGCCGTCAAGCGCTGAGCTTCATTCCGAGTCAACCTTCGCCAGCTTCATCACCCACTTCGGCACTTCCGGTTCACCGGCGTAGAAGTCTTTCGGCTTCTTCTCGGCCATCGCCCAGCGGTGCAGCCAGCTCGGGCCATAGCGACCGCTGTAGCCCTCGGCGCCACGCGCGTAAGCAGGATCGCGCATCGCGTCCTCCAGCGAGATGAAGCGGTACCCGCGGCGCTTGGTCGCCGCCACCAGTTCGGCGAACGTGGCTGCATTGAGCTCGTTCGCGTGCATCAGCCACACCTGCGGCAGCGCATAGCCCAGCAGCGCCTGCGACTGCTTCTCGTAGTAGTCCAACTTGTTCAGCATGTAGGGCACATAGCCCTTGCGCAGCTGCGCAAGCGTCGCCTCGCGCGACGGGGAATCGGGCTGCTCGTTCATCACGTTGGCATAGGCAAACGCCCACACCCACTCACCGTTGTCGACCGTCACCGGCGCCACGCGGTAGCCGTGCGCCTTGAAGAACACATCCATCTCCGCGCGTTCTTCCGGCGTGCGCCCGGCACGCAGATAGGGATGGCGCATCCATTGCGGTTTCAGGCCGCGCTCGGCCAGCAACGGCCGCAGCACCGTTTCACCACGCAGGAAGTCCTGCTGGAACGCTGGCACGCCCTTGGCATTCAGATCCATGTGCGAGTACGTGTGGTTGCCCAGCGCGTAGCCGGCGTCCAGCCAGTCGCGCAGCATCTGCACCCGCGCCGGCTGCACCTGCCCGTCGATCTCGAGCTTGTTCTCGTTGACGAAGCCGACCACCGGCACGCCCGCCTGGCGGAGCTGCGCCATCAGCGCTTCATGCCGCGACTGCAGGTCCGGCGGAATGATCTCGTCCACCCGCGCCCAGGGCAGGTCGTCGATGGTCACCGCGATCCGGCGATCCACTTCGGCGGCGTGCACCGCCAACGAACACAACAGCAATGGCACAGCACGCAGCAACCAACGCATCAGCACATCCTTGCAGGAGCGAAGTGCTGACTTTAGCGCGATTGCGGGCGCGTGGTTGGTCACACACCCGCTATGGGCTGGGCGACGGCACCTGACGTTCGCGCACGATCGCCCGCCACAGCATGAATCCCGCAGCCATCGCCATCAGCATCAACGCGACCAGCACCAGGGCAAGGTCATCAGGGTTGCGCAGCAGCGGCGCATGCTCATGGGTGAGGATCTCGAACACCACCTGCTGCGCCTGCGCCAGCGGCAACCTGCCCTGCTCACCCAGCTCAACCATGCACGCCGCAGGAGACAGCGTCGCCACGCTGGTCCATGCCGTGTCGTACAGACGCAGCGCCCAACTGGCCAACGCCAGTATCACGCCATGCAGTGCCATCATTCCCCAGTTGGCCAGGCGCAGTCTCCCCGGCAGGCGCCCGAGCCGATAGAGACTGATCGACATCGCACCCAGCATGGCCAGGGTCACGCCGGCCAGCGGAATCCAATGCAGCGGCTGCCAAGGCTCAAGCGCCAGCGAACGGGCCATCAACTGCTCCGCCACCTGCATGCGTGCCACCGGATCCGGGCCGCCGCAGGTTTCATCAACCGGCTCCAGCAGCAGATCCACGCGGTAATGGAAGAAGCCGGCTGTCAGCGCCATCGACAGCAGCGCCACCACCTGCAGCACCATCAGGATCGGGCCGGGACCACAGATACGACAGAAGCGGATAGCAGCAGAGACCATCGGTTCATCCGTGACAACAAAGGACCATCCTAACCAAGCGCCCTGTGCTTGTCGGCTGGCGGATACGACAACCGCCGCGCGGTCCCGGTAGGATGTGGACGAGCATGGACGGTCGTCTGTAGAGGTGTTGTGGATGGTCACGCTGTATCTGTGGGTGCGAACGCTGCTTCCGCTGTTGGCGTTCGTGATCGCGTGGATGCTGCTGTCGCGCCTGATCAAGGCCCGCGCAGCGCGCCTTCCACGGGTTCCTTTGAACCTGCCCGAGCACAGCAGCAGCCCGCGCCGGAAGGACCGGCGCATCTACGCGCGCAAGCTGCGGCGCAAACCGGGCCTGCGCACCGCAACTCGCCCGGCCACCGCGCCGCGCAGCTGGAACCTCGCGGCAGTGCTCGTTTCGCTCTCCGCATTAATCGCCGCCGTGCTCGTCATGCCGGATGGTGCGCGCTTCCAGGTCATGGTCGAGAGCATCACCGGCTACACAGCCACGATTGCTGAAGTACATGTTCCCGCTGCCGGGCAGGCGCATGTGCTGCAGGCCTGGCAGCCAGCGCTGGCGCAGCTGTCGCGGTCGGTAACGATGCGCTACCCGATCGGACGCACCGGCGGCGAGCATGACGCGCACGCTACGCTGCCGGTACAGGTGAGGCATCAGGGTGATCGGCTGCAGGTGGCTACGGCCGTGCCGGTGGATGCCGAATGGCTGCGTGCTGAGCTTGCGCGCTTGGCTGGGGTACCGGTTGAGGCAATCACCGTCCGTCAGGGCAAGATCTCACCCTGGTGGGAACCCGGCTGGATGCCGCTGGCCGACCTGTAGAGCCGAGCCCACGCTCGGCTGCTGTTGCAGTAGATCCACGCCATGCGTGGATGGATGCAGAGCGGAGCCGAGCATGGCTCGGCACTACAGATCAGGATCCCCGCGGCAGCTTCGCCGCCCACATGTTGTCCACGAGATTCGGATAGCGCCGCCCGTTCTCTTCCGCACGCTGCCGCGCCGCCTCCTTCTGGGCGGCCGACAGCGGTTGCGATGTCTGGCCCTTGGGGTTGGGCTTCTTCCACGGCGGTGTCTTCGGTTCGCGCATCGCGGCAGCTTACCGTTTCAGGAAGTTCAGCAGTGCCAGATTGAAGTGATCAGCATGGCTGGTGTTGCAGCCGTGCGGCGCACCTTCCAGGATCACCACTTCGCTGCCCGGAATGGCTCGGTGTGTGCGCTCTCCAGAACCTTCAAACGGCACGATGGCATCGCTGTCACCGTGCAGGATCAAGGTTGGTAACGCGATCTTCTTCAAGTCTTCGCGGAAGTCGGTGGTAGCAAACGCCTTCATGCACCCCAGCGCTGCGTTCTGGTCGGACTGATGGCACAGCGCGATCGCCGCCTGACGCGTCTCTTCGGTCACCATCAACTGGCCATTGGCACTGAAGAAATCGCGGGTAAAGCCATCGAAGAACGCCTCGCGATCCTTCTCCAGACCGCTGCGCATTTCATCGGCCTTTTCCTGGGTGAGCGGCCCTTCCGGATTGTCGTCACTGCGCAGCAGATACGGCGGCACCGCAGCAGCAAACACCACGCTGTGCAGGCGATCCTGCCCGTGATTGGCCACATAGCGCGCCACCTCACCGCCGCCCATCGAGAAACCGACCAGGGTGACGTCGCGCAGGTCACGCTCCTCGATCAACCCGGCCAGGTCCGCCGCCAGCGTGTCGTAGTCGTAGCCCTCGGCCGGCTTGTCGGAGCGGCCGAAGCCGCGGCGGTCGAAGCTGATCACCCGATACTGGGCATCGCGCAGGATCGACACCTGCGTCTTCCAGGCATCGGCGGACAGCGGCCAGCCGTGGATCAGGATGACCGGGCGACCGTCGCCACCGGTGTCTTCAACGTGCAGGCGGATGCGGGAAGCAGGCATGGGAGCTCCTGTGGAAGGGGAGGCTTTCAGGCTATTGGCCGCCGCCTATCGCGACCGTGATGGAATCGTCGGTCGCCATGACATCGCCTGCACAGGCGACGCCGCCTCGGCCGGGCCGCCAATGCGGGCATTCGCTCCGCGGAAAGCCCGTTTCGTCGCAGACCGGCTGCAACGGGCCAAAGGCCATGCGAGCCTGCCTGAACCATCCTTGGAGCTTCCGCCATGCTGCTGCTCACCCTGCCCTTGCTGGCCGCCGGCCTCGTCGCCACAGCGCCGTCCACCGATGACCTGCGCGAACAGATCCGCCAGGCGGATACACAGTTGTTCGCAGTGGCGTTCGAGGCCTGCGACGCCGACCGGGCCGCCGCGATGACGACCGAAGACATGGAGTTCTTCCATGACAAGGACGGCAAGTCGGCCAGCAGCCGCGAGGACTTCCGCCGCAGCGTGGCCAACATGTGCAGCAATGCGCGCAAGGGCGGCTGGAGCCTGCGCCGTGAACTGGTGGAACCTTCGTTGCACGTGTTCCCGCTGCACGACGAACGGGCGCTGGAGATCGGCGACCACCGCTTCCATGAACGCGGCAAGGACGGCGTGGAGCGCTGGGTAGGCCAGGCCCGCTTCATCCAGGTCTGGCGCCGCGTGGATGGGCGTTGGCTGGCCGAGCGGGTGATCAGCTACGACCATCGGCCGGCAACGGAATGAACCCGTCGGCGAGTGTTCACTCGCCCTGAGCAGAACCCTTTCAGCCCAGGGCCTCTTCCAGATCGCGGAGGTAGTAGCTTGCTGCCTGGGCCAACTCCGCGCCGATGGCTTCGCACAGGTGCGATGGGGACTCGACCCGCACGTTGCTCCCGAAGCCCATCAGCCACCAACGCAAGGTCTGGTCGTCCTCCACCGTAGCGCGCAGCCGGATCCATCCATCACCCAGATCACTGATCGTCTGATCGACCGACAGGGGCGTCTCCCTGAGATGCTCCGCAGCCGTCGCCCGGAAGCGCGCCTCCAGTACGATGCGTCCTTGCCCCTGGAACGCGGTGGCGGTGGTCCTCGCATAGCGCTGGAAGTCGAAGTCCGGCAGGCTCCTTGCCTCTAATTCAAGCACCCGGGTTCCACTCAGGCGATGCAACGCCAGGTGGCGGATGTCCGTATAGTCCCGCAGCATGCAGACAAGGTACTGCGCAGAACCGCGCATCAGCAGCCCCAGAGGATGCATGATCATCTCCTTCGGCTCGTCCTTGCCTTTTCTGCGGTACCAGCCTGACAGGCAGCGCCGGGACGCCAATGCCCTGTGGACATCCACCTGTACGGCCGTTTCCACCTCGGGGGCAAGCAGATTCGGGCCCATGGGCAGGATCGCGGTCCTGCTGGCCCACTCCCCCCAGCCCGACGTCGAGACTTCCGCCCGCGCCATGTCGAACACGGGCATCAGCTCATTCATGGCCGTTGCCGGGAGCAGCTGACGCAGATGTGCATGCGAAAGCAGCAGCGCAACGCTCTGGGAAATCGACAGCCTGGGCGTGAAGGCGAAGTTCGCTTCCCTGGACCAACTCCAGCCAAAGGGCTTTTCACTGTCGTCGGCAATGAGCTGGAACCGCGTGGACAGGTTCTGCAGGTCCCGTTCAATGGTGCGGCTGCTGGTCCTGAAGCCCAGCGGCTCTAGATTCTCCAGTATCTGCCTGACAGATATCCTGCGCGGAGCGCGCGGGATCATGCGCAGCATCTCCCACTGCCGCATCAACGTGTCGTTCGAACGGATCTTCATATCAATCTTCCCTTCCAGAGCCGACAGGCAACAAGAGCCCCACCAGAACGGCGTGGGGCTCTGCCCATCGTCAAGCCGCCTTGGCGGGCTCCTCGCCCTTAATCACCGCCATCGCCGCATCCACATCGGCCACGGTCTTCTCGGTCGAAAGCACCAGCGCTCCTGCGTCATCCAGGATCGGCGTATCGATCATCACCTTGATCAGCTGGGCAATCTTCACGGCACGGAAAACCCGCTCCCGCGCCTGCTGGGGGAAACTACTGAAATCGCAGCCGTGCTCCCGGATGACATCACGGATATCGGCTACACCACGACGCAGCGACATGCACAGCTTGGAGAACGTCCTGTTGGCGAGCGTTGTAACGGCCTCGACCGCTGCCAACTGTTCGGCGGCCAACACGGCCTCGTCGTAATGGGTTCGAGCAACCTCTTTGTTACGGCGGGCATCGGCCAGCGCAGCTTCAGCCTTGCTGCCCACCACGTAGCCAAAGATCGCCAACGCCGGACCGGCAACCAGGCCACCCAGCACCAGGGTGCCGCCAGCCATTCCGAATCCGCCCGCCGCCAACGAACCGCCGCCCAGCCACGCCAGCGTTGCGTTGGTTGCTGCAACACCGCTGAGGGTCGAAATGGCAGTGCCGGTGCTGGCACTGGCCAGCAGCATCGTCCCGTTGTACGCACCAAATGCCAGCGCGGCGCCACTTCCCAGCCCGGCGCCCAGGCCCAGGCCCGAGTCCATCAGCAAATGGTAGTCCCGCTTCAGGCCTTCCAGCGACGCCGTGGTGAAATCGCCCTGCACCAGCTTGTCCAGTTCGGGTGAGCCGATGCCCTCAACGTTCTTGAGCTGGCCAAACGCATCGATGAAGTCCGCGATCCCTCCATTGAAAGCACGCAGCTTGCGTGCGCCATAGTCCTCAAGCACCGTGTTGGTGCGCTTGCGCTGCGTCTCCAGCAACGACGAGCCCTTCTCGATCAGCCCTTTGGCATCGGCGTTGGCGATGCCGGCATCCTTGTGATCGACCACGGCCTTGCCGCCCTTGTAGATGCCATACAGCGCGCTGGCCGCCATCGCGGCCCCGACTACGATTGGAATCATGGGTAACTCCCTTTACTCAAGAATGATGGCAACGGTACGGCTGGCCTCGCGGTTGATGCTTTCCGCGCGCTCAAGCAGGTCGTTGTAGATGTAGTCGTCAATACCGAAGATATCGGCCAGGCGACGCAGCTGTGCTTCCTCGACACTCGACACTTCACCGTCGGCCAGTGCAAGCAGCATCAACTCATACAGCATCACCTTCGGTACGGCCGGCTGCGCGGCTTCGACCATGGCCTTGTCGATCAGCGAGTCGAGCACCTCGCACGCCACCCGCGCCCGCTCCACCGGGTCGCTCTGGCGCACCAGCGGCATCGTCTGCAGGCGCGTCAACAGTTCCTTCGTCACCCCGTCGGACCGATAAACCTTGCCGCACTCACGGGAAAAGCTGTCGAAGATCGCACGTTCGTGTTCGGATTCATCCAGCGAAACCTTGCTCAGGTTGGTATCGCCAGTCACTTCTTCGTGGGTCTTTCCGTCCCACAGCATCGGGTTGTCACTCACGCTCAGCAGGCGCGCAACCTTCAGGAAGGTTGCCTGCTCGGTGTCTGGAAGCAGATAAAGGAACATCGTATCTCCAAGGTCCTGGGATCACACACGGAAGCCGGTGTGGCCAACCTGCCCGGAAGGCCACGACCAGAAATGGGTTCGATTGATCAAAGCCGAAGTGGCTCGTCACCCGTCATGAACAGATCAAATTCCTGCAGCGAAGCAAACTGCAGGCGGCTGCCCAGCAGAAGGGCAAAGCGGTTGATTGCAGCCGCAAAGCCATCGGCGTCAATCTCTGACTGGGTGGTATCGAGTGCACACAGCAACTGGGCGGTCTCGTCATTCAGCACTGGAAGCTCGGCCGCAATGAACTGCGCCAGCGCCAGGCGCTGCGTCAGAATTTCTTCACGGGCAGCTTCATTGAGCTCGATTGCCAAGGCCAGCCTCTCGGCAGCCAGATCGGCACTCCTGGCCGCCTCCAACGTTTCCCGATAGAAGATCGATGAAAGCGTGCAGCCAATCATCCCGCCGATGGCGGCGCCAACCACCGGGACCGGAATTGCGATCTGGCCCAATGCCGCCATCATGGCCGAAGCCATCATGCCGGAGCCCTTCTCACCGATCTCATCCAGGAACTGGACGCCGTCGATCTCACCCTTGGCGTAACGACGTATGCAGCTGGTCATGGTCACGCAGACGTCGACCACCATGGCCGGCGCGGCGGTACGGGAAAGGACCTGCAGGCTCTGTCGGCCTGACTGCTGCATCACTGCGGTCAATGCGGCCCCGGACGCAGCCGTTGCGTAGCCCATGCTGGCAGAGACGGCACCATCCACCAGGACTGCGCGGCCCGCATCAATCATCCCCCTGCGCTCGGTTGCCACCGCGTAGGCATTGGTCGCCATGCTGATCGCCGCGCCAACCATGAACGCGCCGCGCGCGCCTTCAACACCTGCCCTGTGGCTGGTATGCGCGATATCGCGCACCGTCGCCATCCGCGGATGGGTGCGATAGAACTTCGCATCGTCACTGGTCAGCCCCGTATCCAGAAGGTTGCCGGCCAGCTGCTCATAGTTGTCTGCCTTCGCACGAAGATGCAGTGCTACCTCAGGCTTGCCCCTCGCGTCGACCACGTCCGCCTGGCGGCGCAGATCTGCTGCCTGCGCCCGGCAATATGCCTCGGCATCGATGTACTGCTCCGAGGGCAGCTCCAACTTCAGCCCACGATAGCGCGAGAACTCTCCATCGGGCGCAGCGATCTTCTCAAGGAGCCGGTCACGATTGCCCACGAACTTCATCTGGGACTGGCTGCCTTCAATGATCTGGCCATCCAAAACCCTTACCCGGTCAACGCGATCATCGTTCCGCCGGTACTGGGGATGGTCATCACTGCGCACCGTGCGAACGGGTGACCCACTGATGATGGCCTCGGCATTGTCACGACTGGTCGCTGCGACCTCAGCCGCATAGCCGGCCTGCTGGGCAATGCTGTTTTCGGGGCGTACCGGATCAAGCTTGTACCTGGAGATCTTCTCCAGGCCATGGGTAAATGTCTGACCGGTCAGGGCGTCTCTTCCGGTATACCCCTTGATGTATTCGGCATTTGCATTGCCATAGCGCTGGACAGTCTCCAGCGTTGACATCGTCGTCGCTGCGTCCAGGATCTGCCTGCCCGAAGTTTCGCGGGCATTGTCATCTGCATTGGGTTCCATTGCGTTTTCCTCCGTGACGCAAAGCATCCAGCTGTGGGCCAATACCCGGGCATGCTTCGCCCGCAGGTTTGGCTGGGAGATCCATCTTCGGCGTACATAGCGACAAACCGTGTCGTAACGCCTGATCCCCCGGATCATCGACAGCACTTCCGAAAACTTTAGGCCTATTACGAACTTTTCGCGGCCGATTGCGACGACACATCGCACTGCGACACAGATTGTCGGAGGGATCCGCATATTCCTCTCCGGGAGGCCACATCGGTGCTGGGCCTCCCTTCCTTCCATTACCTGACGAGGAACGCCATGTTCAGAATCATCGGTGCCACCGTGGTGTACGGGCTCGCGCTGTATGGCCTGGGGTGCTGGGTACGCGACAGCAACGAAGTACGTGACACGAGGTAGACCTTTACTCCCGTCGAAATCCGGACGACCTCAGCGGTCGACAGCAGGCAATCCCCTCATCGGACAGTGAGGGAACACAGATCAGGATGATGGAACCCTCAAAAGAGAGATTGATGAACAAGCGTCATTCCGAGCTCGTGACCTTCATTGACAATGTCGTCGCAGAACTTCGCCCGGTGCTGGCCTGGATCGAGCGCCATACGGTACTCATTGCGTCGATTGCAGTACTTCTGCCCAGCGCAGGCATCCTCTACTACGCAGTCAGGGAGCAGCTGCCTATCAGCCTGCTTTCGTCCGATGCCGTTTCCGCACTCCCCATGATGCTTGCGGTGACCGGGCTTCGCATCCTTGCCCTGGCCGTCATGTTCCTTTCCCCCATCGTGCTGTCACCCAATCGGTTCTCGTACATCCCAGGCCAGGGTATCAAGCTGCTGCCGGACGATCCGGCGAGCCGGAACAGGACGCTCTGGCGCTGGAGCCTTGCGCTTATAACGCCAGGCGTACTGCATTTCAGCGGAATCTATGTCGCGTCCTTCTACACCGAAATTTCAGATGCAGCACTGTGGTTCAGCACAATTGGCTGCCTGCTGATCTTCGTTTTCTTTTCCCGCTGGGCGAAACCCGATGACAGGAAGCAGAAATGGCTTTCCTTGGACAGCTACTTCCTGCTGGGCATGGGGCTCATGCAGCTGCTGTCCATCAACACGATCATGCAGCTCATGCTCGGCCTGGTCTCCAGGGAAAGCGATCTGGTGATTGGCGCGTGCCTGCTCACGGCCGCAGTAGCATTGGGCATATTCCAGTCCATCGTCATCAGAGTGGTCGATGAGCTGAGTGGACGATACGGTGTCGGTGTACTTGCACTCTCGTTCGCCTCGATCATGGTCACTGTGGCCATGCTCTTCCCACCGACCGGTGCATACCTGGCATCGCAGGTTGTCAATCCGCCAAGCGGTAAATCCGGGGGCTGCATGACGCTGGATCTGCGATCGCGTGACAGCGCATCGCGCAGGCTCCTGATCGGTGATGGTACCGCTACCCATCCGATCAACGTTGTCTACTCGACCAGTTCCGTGCTGCTTGTACGCTTGAAGGATGACGACAGCAGGACCATCCATCGCATCCCCATGGACCAGGTTACCGAGTTCAATCCGTGCCCGCGGGAAGCAGACACGAAGAAGTCACCCGCTGCACAAGGCACTTGATACCTGATCCGGGCAGGGCCGCCCGTGCCAGACGCACGGGCGGCCCCGTAGCCGGTTACAGCTGAATCCGCGCCACGCTCTCGTCGGCGCCCTTGTCATCCTTCTCGCCGTTCTTGATGCTCACGAACAACACGTTGTTCTTCGCATCCAGCGCCAGGCTGTTCGGGTGGGTCGGCACCGTGTAGGTCGCCACCTTCTGGTAGCTGTCGCTGTTGTAGGCCGTCACCGTACCGGCTTCGCGATTGGTCACGTACAGGCGCTTGCGCGGTGCATCCAGCAGGATGCCCAGCGGGCCGGCATCGGTCGGGATGCTGGCCAGTTCCTTGCCGGTGCTGCGGTCCAGCACCAGTACGCGCTGGCCCGGATGCTTGCTGACCAGGCCGCTGCTCTTGGCCTGGTAGCCGCGCAGGAATTCCGAGCCCTGGTCGGTCACGAACAGGCGCTTGCCGGCCGGGTCCAGCGCGATGTTCATCGGCTGCTCGGCGGCGATCTTGTGCTGCGCCACCACTTTGTTCGAATCGGTGCCCACCACCACCAGATCGGCCAGCAGGTTGCTGGTGTAGACGCGCTTGTTGGCCGCATCCAGCGCCAGGCCCGGCGCCTTGGCATTGCCCAGGCCGTCGATGGTGTTGATCACCTTCAGCGTGTTGGTATCGATCACGAACAGCACGCTGCTCACGTCCGGCTGGCTGCTGTGGCCGGTCACGTACAGGCGGTTGGCGGCGCTGTCGACCACCAGCTCGCGCAGGTCGTGGGTGTAGGCGGCCTTGCCGTCCTTGCCGGTCTTCTTCTCCATCAACTGGATGGTGCCGACAGCCTTGTTCTGCGCGGTGTCGACCACGGTCACCGACAGGTCCACGGTGTTGCCCACGTACAGGCGGTTGTGGGCGTCATCCAGCACCACGCCGAACGCCTTGCGCTCCAGCGGGATGCGGGTTTCCACGGCCAGCGTGGTCGGGTTCAGGCGCAGCACCTGGGCCGGGCCGGCGTCATCGCCGAAACCGCCGGACGAGGCCACGAACACGGCGTTCTGCTTCGGGCTGTAGGCCAGTTCGTACAGGCCCTTGGCCACGGCCTGGCGCTGCACAGAGGCGGTGGCACTGGCGGCGGGTGCGTTGTCGGCGAACGCGGAGGGCGCGCCGAGGCTGAGCGAAACGGCAACGGCCAAGGCGGCCGAGCGGAAGAGAGGATTACGGAACATGCGAGCGTCCTTGAATGGGCACGGGAGGGTGTCCTGGCTCGCTGGGCCGTTCTACGACGGCCCGACCTGCATCTGTCTGCGCGGGGTGGGCTGGCTGGGTAGCGGGGGAATGGTAGCAGGTGGGGGGCGTGGCGTGCGTCTGAGCGCGTATGGCAAGCGCGCGGATTACTGCTCCTTCAACCGCAGCGAATCGGCCACATCGGTCTTGGCTGCCACTTCAGTGGCGATGCTGGCGCGGCGGTGCCCCGGGTCGTTGCGATCGCCCTGCACGATGAAGATGCTCTCGGCGGCATGGCTGCTTTTTGTCGGCTGGCTGAGCAGCACGTGGTCCACCCGCGAGAGATTGTTCTGCTTGGCCAGCACCAGCAGGCTGGCGCTGATGCGCTGGCTGGCGGCATCGAACGGGCGGCCATGCGCGGCGTCCAGCTCGGCCACTTTCTGGATCAGCTGCGCGAACAGGCGATGGTCCGGATGCGAGGGGTCCAGCAGCGTGCCGGCCACTTCAATCGGCGTCGGCGGCGGCTCATCGCTGGCACGATCGCCCTGACGATGATGCTCGGCCTCGCGCTCGGGCATCGCATGATGGGTTTCAGCATTCAGATCGCTGCCCGGGAACGGTGCGGCAATGCACTGGATTTCCGGCAGGTTGAACAGCACCGCGAACTCGCCAAGATTGCTGCCGCCATCCAGCGGCGCCGGCAGCGGATGCAGACCAGCGTAATGCAACGCCGCCCAGACGAAATCGCTGCAGCGGTTGATGGTGGCCGGGCGATCCACATCGAATTCGAACTCGGCCGGTTCCTCAGCGAAGTCACGCAGACAGCCGTAATGCTCCTCGGTGATTTCCAGGGTGCGGCTGTAGTACGGGTCCAGATGCTCGTCGGCATCGTCGTGGCGCACCTGCGCGTACTGCACGCCGGTGGGAGCTTCGCCCGGTGCGTAGCGCGGTGGTGCGAAGCCGTAGCTGTGGGTCTCGTCGTCTGCCGCCACCTGCAGGTACATATGGCCGCGCGGCGAGATGCCCCCGCTCTTCAGTGGGGTGCCGGGGGCGGCCAGGTACAGCGTTGCGGTGTAGCGTGTTGCCTGCTCCATGCCTGTTCAGCCTTGATGGGTGCTGCGGTCCTGGCTGGATGATGGCATAGGTGGGATGGGGGGCAGGTGGAGAGGCCCAAGCTGCGGGATCGGCTTGCTGAATGTGTGAACCAGACGGCAATCCCGCGAGAGCGGGTACTGCAACCGGTGATCGTTGCGCCGGTGACGTGATTGCACGCCACCCAGCGCGGAACGGTCACTTTCGCGAGTGGGCGAACGTCTCCATGCGGATGTTCAGAAGATCGTTGGCAAAGCCACGAACCATCAGGGCTTCGAGATCATCGATCATCCCCGGGTCCACGTCGTACGCACTGAAGTACCCAGCCAAGTCGAACAGCTCGAGACTGACCCGTTTCGGCTGGCGAAGCTTTTCGTAGCCTGGCTTGAACTCCCGATTCCGATCAGGATGGCTAACCAGCGAGATGGACTGTACATCGCGCCGTCGATTGAAGGCCAGGTTAATTTCCTTCCAGAGCGATTGCTCACGAGCCTTTCCGACGTACAAGGCCTGGCCACGGGAATCATAGAAGATGTAGATGCCACAGCTATTTTCAAGCTCGGCCTTCACTCCCTGCGCATACTTGCTCGCGCCCGAACCACCGTTGAAAACCTGCCAACTCTTCTCTTGCTTGGTCAGGCACCGGTCAATCGTATAGAACTCTACAATTGGCTGGATCGCCCTGAACTGCGACTCATCCACGGCCGCTTCCCGCGACTTCGCCAACGCGGAAGCCACCTGATTGGCACTAAGGTCCTCGTCGCGATTCTTCCAGTTGATCAGCGTTCCCACTGATACCCCCAGAGCAGCGGCCAGCTCACCCTGCGAGGTGGTTCCCAACTTCCGGGTCAACGATTCGATCAGATCTGTTGCTTTCATTGCGGATCCATCTGCATTCACAATTCATCGAAAGCTCATCGATGAGCTTCGGCCCCGCGCGCAACGCACGCGCGTAACGCCCTATCGGCAGCATCCACCTGAACTTGAGTGCACGTTCCATCGAATCACATACTCGCCGCACGAATCTGTATATCGTGCTGCACCCGTTGGTCTTCCAGCTGCTGATCCATCTGATTTGCAAGCGCGCGCTGATGCGCTTCACGGCTGACAGAGTCGAACTGCTGCAGTGACTCCTCCACCGGTGTCTGCGCCGCCATCTCGGTCGGAATCGCAGCGCGCTGATGGGCCGGATTGCTCGGCTCGCCCTGCACCACGAACAGCGTGTGCCCGGCAGAGTGCTCGTGCGTAGCGTTGCTCACCAGCACATGGTCCACCCGTTCCAGGTCGTTGTCCTTGGCCAGTACCAGAAGGCTGGCGGTCATGCGTTCGCTGACTTCATCGAAGCTGCGGCCGTGCTTGGCGTCCAGCGCTTCCACGCCCTCGCGGATCTGCTGATACAGCGCATGGTCGGGGTGACCGGGCTGCGTGGGGTCCTGCAGCGCCCGGTTCGGGCCCGAAGCCTCATCCGGTTCCGGTGCGAACGCGGCCGGTTCATGGCTTGGCGCCGTCTTAGGCTCGGCAGGAACAGTGACAGCCGCAGTGACTGGCTCGTGGTCACCCAACGGAGCCGGTTCGGGCTCTGGCACGTGTTGCGCCACTTCCTGCTCCAAAGGCCACGGATCGCGCGCAGGCTCAGCAGGCAGCGGCTCCTTGAAGGGCACCGGCTCGACCTCCTGCACTGCCATGTCCTGCTTTGGAGTGGGAGCAACCGCAGGTGCGGCCATCTGCTCCGGATCCGGTACCTGCTCTGTGCGCTGCGTGGGCACCGCCCGCGTTGCCGCTGCCAGAGGCGCGGCAGCGTGTGGCGTCGCGCGCTCAGGTGCGGCCGGGTGCGCCTGCATAGGCTCGGTGGGCTCCGGCGTCTGTGAGGCAGTACGGTTTTCGGTGGGCGCCTCGCTGTTTGGATGGGGCTGAGGTTGGGGCTCCGCCTCACGCCGCGGCGGATCGCGCTGCTCGGCGTGCCGCTGAGGCGCGGGCTTGTCCTGTGGCGCGGGCGTAGGTGGTGGTGCGACCGTTGTCGCTGGCGACGATGCCGCAACCGTCGCAGGCGCGATGGGCTGCGCAGTCGCCGGCTCTTCAGGCCGCGCTTCCACGTTCCCGCCCTGCTCCGATGGTTTGTCGCCATGTGCCACCTGCGCGGCCGCTCGTGCAGCCTGCCCTGCATCCACCTGTGCAGCACCTTGCCGATTGGCCTCCTGCAGTGCCTGCCGGTAAGCCTCCTGCTCACCCGCCGACAGCGCGGCAATGCGCAGCTCGGGCGAGTCCGGTAACGGCGCCTGCTCATTGGCACGCGTCCGCACCTCATTCCATGCGGCCTGCAGCTCCTGCGTGCTGGTGGTCGCGACGGCGCGCGCCACGCCATCCTGACCTACCTGGTAATAAGTGATGGGCCGAGAGGCGCCCGCATTGCCCTCGGCTACAGGCCCCAGTTCCTGCAGCGTGGGACCCGTAATGCCGTGCTGCTCGCGCGTGCGCTCCGTGGCCAGCGCAATCGCTTGCTCCCATGCCGGTGACAGCGCAACGCCCGCAGCGTAGTAGCTGTGGCGCAGCTCGTTCTGGTTCACTTCCGCCGCAGACGGCAATGGCCGCGCGTCCAATGCGGCAATGGTCTGGTTGAACTGATCGAGCGACGGCTGCTGGATGGTGCGGGTCAGCTCCAACTCCAGCGCCATGTTGCCCTGCGCGATCTGGCCAGCGTGGTTCCATTGCCCTTGTTCGTCGCGTTGGTAGAGCTGGTTGTCCGAGCCTTGGATGGCATCGGGCCTGGCACGGGCCTGCTCCACCGCTTCCGGCACCAGCGGCACGAAGTCGCTGGCGCGGGTAGCGGCGTAGGTCTCCAGGTAGCTGGCGGCAATGGCGGCCTTGCCGTTGGCGATGTTGTTCTCGATGCGCTGCACCGCCTCGCGATTCAACTCGCTGGCGCGCTCGGGGCTGGCGATCTGCGTCTCATACACACCCCGGTCGTTGGCGCCGGACACGCCAACCTTGACCTGCCGCATCCACTGTTCGGTCTGCGCATCGCGGTGCCAGTTGGGATTGTCCAGACGGCCCTCCCCGTCCCGCGCCGGGATGCTGAAAGGATCCTGTGGCGGCGGCGCCGTGCCCAGCGCCAGCTCTACCGCTTTTACATGGGCATACGCGCCCAGCTCACGGGCCTTCTCGTAACTGGCACCCACACTGCGCTCAGCCGGATTGCCCAGGCCGTCGCCCGCGCTGTCCATGACCGCCTGGCGCTGCCAGTTGAGGCCATTGAACTGCCACGTGACATCGGCTTTGTCGGTCTGCCGGTAGACGGCGCGGTTGTCGAGCAGATCGGCGCCCTTGTCGAACGCCTTGCTCATCAGCAGCGCATCGCCCGCGACGATGGCCGCAGGGACGAAGCTGGACGTGCCGATCACCGATGCCGTGGCCATGCCACCGACCCAGCCACCGCCGTTGCGCGCCAAGGCATGGGTGAGCTCGGACTGGGCGGCGGTCCCGTTGCCTTCTTCCAGCAGCTGCGAGGTTCGGCGGGCGGTGATCACAGCGTCGGCGCCAGAGGCGAGCAGGCCGCCGGAGCGGATCAGTTGGCTGGTGGAGGCTTCGCCGAGGAGGATGCTGGTAGTTGCAAATCCTCGCTGACCTTGCGGAACGCGCAATGGGTCTGCCGCTTCCTTACCCAGAGCATTCTCAACTATCAGGACTCCCTCTGAGGATATGCTCAGCCTGCCACCGTGGTATGCGCTGGAGATTGCCTCCGAAAGGCCTTGACGCTGCAACTCCGCTCCACCTCCACGTGTTAGGGGATTGGGAGATGACTGAACGTGCCGGAGCGTGGCCACTACACGATGCTCCGAATGAGTAACACCCGCCCAGCCGCTATCGATCGGCGTGAAGCTCCTAAGCTGTTGAAGCTGGGGGGCGTTTAACTGGCCATAACGGCCTTCGTTGAAGAAGAAGCTCTGAACTTGTGGCCGAATATCGTCAGGCTTCAGACCATAGGGAGCGTTGGTGTAGAGATCACCATTGATCAAGCCAATCCGTACCGTGTCCCGCAGTGCCTCTACCCGCCCGGAAATCCGCGTCTGTGCGGCAGCGTCTCCGTTGAACGCGGCCACTCCGTCGGGCGTCTGTTCCAGGCGACGCAAACGTTGCAGAAGGCCGATCTGATAGTCGGCGATAGGGCCACCGCTGTGCGGGGTGATTCCCAGCGTTTGAGCGAACGCCGGATCAGCTGGGAGAAAGATCCGATTCTCCGGAGCGTGGATATCAAAATGACCGGTATCGGCGAGCATCCTGAGCAGCGGGCTACGCGCCAGTGTGCGCTGCTCGATGGCGTGATGGTCTTGAAAGTGAGGTCCGTTGCGAGGCATCGATCAGGCTCCTTCCTGCTCAGCAGCTGCAAAGCGGCTAGATATCTGCAGCGTCAATAAACCACATGCCATCGGCATCATTGTCAGTAGCCACGCCAGCGCTTTCCACTGCGTCTTTGAACACGTGGTCGCAAAAGACAGAGGCTGTATAAGGTGTCTTGAAGACGTGCGCCTGGCCGAGCGCGCCACGATCAAACGTCACACTTGCACCACCACCCAGGTCGTAGAACTTCCCGTTGATGAAATCTTCGGAGGTATCAATAAAGAGCTTGGAAGCACCTTCGTCCAACGCATCAACTACCCGGATCACAGTGCACAAGTAGCGGCGGTCGCCTTGGCTGCCATCTTCCAGCCGATAGTCAATCTCCGCAAAGGCAAAGGCGTAAGGATCAACGGAAATCATCACGTCATGTAGTCGTTTCGAGACGAGCCAGTATCCGCTGAATCCCGGCTCCAGATCCCGCGGCGGTGCGCCCATGCTGGGATTGAAAGCCAATCGCGGAACTTCGCGGAGTGGTGGAATGCCCCCCTCCTCTGGTAGCAGGATCATGCGGGGAGGAGACAGCAGACGATCCAGATTCTCGAAGACGACCCCGCATGCAGGGCCGCTGATTGCACCGGCCTCAAGGAGAAAGAACTCCCCCTTCCGGGGGTGATTAGCTGAGGTCGAATCCATGCGCTATCTCCATCTCATTCTGAGTCCTGCACTGGGCACAGCTTACCGGTCACCGGTCACGGATCAAACACTCACACTCCAAAGAAGCGTACTGAATGGGCATGCTCCCTTGTAACCCGGTCGGCAGCAGCCGGTAATCGGATTACAACGAAATCCATTACAGGTAGATCACCCGTCCAATAGGGGCCCTTCGCTTGGTCGCCATCGACCATAGCGATGCCGGCATGGATGAGTACCTGCTGGGCTGCTACGCAGACCTCCCACCGCGCGAGGCAGCGCTGGCGTTCGGCAGCGACTACGACCTGGAACGCGACGATGCGCTGTGGCCACGGCCGGGTGTGCCTGTGTGAACCGTGCAGCCGTCCGGCGCGCCGGCATTCAAGGCAAGCCATGCCAAGGGATGGCCGCTATGCTGGCAGCGCACCGGAATGGAAACCACGTATGCCCCGCTTCAACACCGCCCTGGCACTGAACCTCGCCCTGATGCTGCTGGGCGCTACACCTGCCATGGCCATGGCGGCAGACCCGCAGGTTTCCACTGAAGTGTTCGTAGAGCGCGGTGACAACCCTACCTTCGAGCTGCAGCAGGCGCCTGCCGTTGTGTATTCAACGGTCCCTGCCACGCCGCCCGATACCGTGCTGCAGGTTCCCATGCCGGTGTTGTTGGTTGCTCAACTGGATGAGCTGGGCCACGTTTCCAACGTGATGGTGGTGCGGTCCAGCGGACTGCGGGAGATTGATCGTGCGGCCTTTACCGCAGTGGACCAGTGGCGCTTTGAACCGGTTGTGGTTGAGGGCGTCGCGCGGCATGCGCGGGTTCGGGTGCGTCTGACCTTCGTGCCTACGGCCGAGGCGCCGCCCGGCTGAACTGCTGGTCCAATCTGTCGCGATTGGCCCTAGGCCATGGCCCAGGCTGCGGGCATTCCTGCGCTTGGAGCCAATAACGCCAAGCCCTTCAAGACCGTTGCGGCGCAATCGCTTGCTGGCTTAACACCGTGTGTGACAATGCCGAAAGCGTCAGGACTGGCAATCGCCGGTTCTGCAGTTTCTTGGCATTTGGCAGCTGCGCGGGTATCTCTCGGCGTGCCACCGAAAAAGGGTGGCGCGGGCGTCGAAAACCCGTTTTTCAGAGTCAAGTGTTTACGCTTGTCAGCCGGCGTCACCTCTGTGTGGCGCCGGCTGGCAATCCGTTCGCGTTCCATGGCGGGCGGTGCGTGGGGGCCTTCGGGTCCGCCGACTGACTCTGATCGGTTTTCGAGCCACGCATCGTCCGCCGCCTTTACTGGTGGCGCTGCTGTCTGTCCTGTACGGAGCATTGCCATGAACACATCGGACTTCCGTCCCCTGCACGCGCAGTACGATCCGGACAACGCCGAACCCGAGCGCGAACCGTCTGCCGACCCCAACGCCTTCGTCGCCACGCTGCACCGCATCGGCACCGGTGCGGCTGCGGACGGCCAGCCTTGGCCGGAGCGGCATCAACTGCCTGGGCGCTGTCTTCAGCTGGCGGATGCGGATTGCGCGCTGGCGGGGCTGCGCGTGGTGGCGGAGCTGATGCTGGCTGCGGAGCGGACGCGGCAGAATGGCGCGCCCGAGGAGTACCTGGGCGATCGGGTTATGGAAGGGTTGAAGATGGCGTGTGTGGCGTTGACTGCGCAGGTGACTGAGCGGTTGCAGGAGCGGGAGTAGCGCCCAAGGCTTGAGCCTTAAGCAATGGGCTGCAGGCTATCGTCGCGGCCCCATTATCCGTTCGCCTCTGATCTGCAGGACTTCCAATGAAGTCTCTGACGTACGCAGTACTGTGCTTAGCAGCGCTGATTGGTTCAGCGCTCGCCCACTTCCACTTGCCAAAAGGCGATTTGGAGCTGAAGACTTACCCCAAGGTCTCGGCTACCGAATTTGCTGTCATGCGCGAGGAAGCCCTAAGCCTAGCGGCTGAAGATGCAACGCTCGGTGCCGGACGCTTTGAAGCAAGGTACTTCGAACTCACTTGCCGAGGTGAGCCCGCTCTGCTGGTGGACAACTCCTCATCACAGTTGCTCATCCTAGGCTTCATAGGCCGAGCCAGTGAGACGGCTTGCGTTCAACCTCTACTCCAGCGCTGGAGTAGCCGACTACTTCCGGCCGATTAGGGCTTTGCAACCGAACTCCACATACTGGATGCATCGACGGGCCTGAACAGTCTGCGGTTTGCGCTGACACACTACGCTCCTCCGCCTCAAGCCATTAGCGGCTCATTGCGTCGTTTACGGCATACTTTCCCCAGGAGCGCCACGCGCGGTCGAGGACAGGGAAGGGTGTGAGCAGGTGGACTGACGACGAATTGGCTGCTGCCGTTGAGGCGTATCGCCAAATGGAGGCCCGACTTGCTAGTGGATCAGCCCTTGAGAAGGCAAGGGTCTATCGGGAACTGGCAACCCGCCACGGACGCACGCCCAAGGCGTGGGAATACCGCATGCAGAACATCTCCCATGTTCTAGATCAGGCAGGCAAACCTTGGCTACCCGGGCTTCTCCCAGCATCGAACGTGGGTGCGAGGGTTGAGCCGAAACTTGCCATGCTCCTCGGGCTTTCCTGTGAGACGCTCACGTCGGTCTCTGGTCCTACAAAGGGACTGTTGGAGCAGGAGGCCAAAGCGGCGGAGGCATCTGGTAGTTTCTCCCCAACAGACGAGGTGGACGAGAGGCAACGTGTGCTGGCAGCTATCGTTCGGCGCCGCGGGCAGCCTGCCTTCCGCAAGGCACTGCTGGACGCATACGGCGGCTGCTGTGCTATGACGGGATGCGATGTGGTCGATGCGCTCGAGGCGGCCCACATCCAGCCCTACTCAGGCCTAAAGAGCAACGATGTCAGGAACGGTCTTTTGCTCCGTGCCGATGTGCACACTCTGTTTGATTTGTATCTGATAGCCATCAACCCCGGTTCTCTGCGGATCGCCGTGGCGCCTGCTCTCCAGCAATCAACCTACTTCGAGTTGGATGGCCGTGAGTTGAGCATTCCCATGCCGTCTGAGCTGTCAGCCTGCCAGGAATCAATCAGTTGGCATCGATCGCAGTGCCAGTGGTAGGAAGCAGTGCGGGACCAATGGAACGTTCACTTGCTATCTACCGAGAGCTGAAATAAGCGAGAGTGTGCTTTATCTCAGAAGACCCGAGGCAGGACGATGCCCGACATTCTTAGCCCTGAAGCACGAAGCGAACGAATGTCCAGGATTCGCAGCTCAGATACCAAACCTGAGCTGTGGCTACGCAAAGCTATGCATGCTCGAGGTTTTCGGTATGTGCTGGGAGGAAGCGGGCTTCCTGGACGACCAGATATCGTGCTACCGAAGTACAGAACCGTCATCTTCGTGCATGGCTGCTTCTGGCATCTGCACAGTTGCTTGAACGGAAGGAGACCGGGAACTAACGCGCGCTACTGGTCACCCAAGCTGGAAGCGAATGTCCGGCGCGACCGTAGGTCAGCGCGCCGCTTAAGGGCCGCAGGCTGGAAGGTGATTACTGTTTGGGAGTGCAAGATCAAGCGGGAAGCGGATCGAGCCCGAGAGATCGATCGCATAGTCAGATTGTTGCGGCCCGACTGACACCTCAGGATCACGAGAATTGGGCAGCGGCTAACTATGGGCCGGACACGACATAACCTTACGTAAATTGCCCACATTGTGATAGAAGGGTTCAATGAATGGCCTTTTTTCACAAGTTCCTCAGCTGGATGACCCCGCTTTAGAGCAGGTTGCGGCTGCTCTCTCACGCGACCCTGCTCTGCTGAGCAAAGTGGGGCAAGCGCTCCGCACGGCGTTCGACGAAGTGATTGACGCGCCCCGTACGGGGCGATTTTGCATTGATCAGCTAGAGAAAACAGAAAAGACTTACATCGGCACAAAGGTCGAGATCCTGCTCCGCAAAGCCTTGGCCCTGGAGCGAGGAGTCTTATTGGACAATCTAATTGCCGGCCACGAGGTTGATACCAAATTCACTGTCAAGAACGATTGGATGATCCCGCAGGAGGCGGTTGGGCAGCTTTGCATGCTTGTCCGCGCGGACGATGTGAAGGGGCTTTGCTGGCTCGGCCTGTTGAGAATGACCCCGGCAGTACTGACCAATGGCCAGAACAGAGACGGGAAGAAGTCCATCTCCGCTGCCGGTAAGGCGCAGATTCGATGGCTTGTAGAAGGTCCGATGCCCAGGAACTTCATGCTGGATCTCCCTGAAGTGGTGCGCTCGGCAATCTTGGCCCAGCCTAGTGGGCGGCAGCGAGTGCGCGCGCTCTTCACCATGGCCACGGGCCTTCTCATCCCACGGGACGTCATCGAACAGTTAGCACAGCAAAGGGATGCAGTGAAGCGGGCTCGCGAGATGAAGGAAACGCTGGGGAGGGAGGGCTACCAGGTCCTTTGTGCCACCTATCTCGCGGACCGCGAGATCATGATCGCCCACGGCTTCACCCCTGCAGCCAAAGATGAATGGTTGAGCCTCAGGATCTCTGATAGCCCTTAAGGCTTTGCTATAGAGGCTCACAGCCAGCAGCTTCCAGGACTCGGCTGACTGCGTTACGCAATGGGCCAGCCCGGGCCTTGACATCTCGGGGATTTCGGAAGCGATTTGGCGGAATTGACCTGCATGGATGGCCTCCCAAGCGCCCTGAACTCCAAACACTTGCACTAGCGATCAGGCTTGGTACGCTGGCAGTTGCCAGAGAAGGGGAATCCAGGCATCTGGACACGCCACGCACTGTCATGCGGCTTAGGGGCACGCCTGCCCTAGTCTCAGCATCTGATACGGCGCCAGCGTGTACTTGCTGACCCCATCGCCCCCACCCAACACCTGGCGCTCTAAGGAGCTCGCGCTGTAGCCAGCGCGACACCCTCCTGCCGGGCTCCTTTCTGATCTGAGATCTACATGAGTCAATTCACCTCCCTTGAGATGTGCGCCGGTGCTGGCGGACAAGGCCTTGGCCTAGAGATGGCCGGCTTCGACCACTCTGCGCTCGTGGAATGGGAGCCGGCCGCATGCCAGACGCTCCGCTTGAACCGCCCGAGCTGGAACGTGATTGAGGGTGACCTTCGCGACTTCGACGCATCCCCATACAAGGGTGTGGATCTCGTTGCCGGCGGCGTGCCTTGCCCTCCTTTCTCTAAGGCAGGAAAGCAGCTGGGCGCCGACGACGAGCGCGACCTTTTTCCTGAAGCCATTCGAATTGTTGATCAGGTAAGGCCTCAAGCAATCATGCTCGAAAATGTTCGCGGCCTGCTCGACCCCAAGTTCGATGATTACCGGAAGGGCGTAGAGAAGGAGCTCAAGAAACTCGGATACTTGGGCGATTGGCGACTTCTGCACGCATCCGACTACGGCGTCTCCCAGCTTCGGCCGCGCGTGATATTTGTCGGCATGAAGAAGGAGCTTGCTCCGGCATTCTCATGGCCAGAAGCACTGAAAGAGCCCCCAAAGACGGTAGGTCAGCTCCTGCATGACTTGATGGGCGCGCGAGGCTGGGATCAAGTTGATGCATGGAGGGAAGGTGCCAACGCGATCGCGCCGACTCTCGTCGGTGGATCCAAGAAGCATGGCGGCCCTGACCTTGGGCCAACCCGCGCCAAGAAGGCATGGGCAGCTCTAGGTGTCGATGGCATGGGGCTTTGGGACCAGGCCCCTGAAGCAGATTTTGACGGTATGCCCCGGCTTACCCCACGAATGACGGCTCGAATCCAAGGTTTCCCTGACAGTTGGGAGTTTGCAGGGCGAAAGACCGCGGCCTACAGGCAGATCGGCAACGCGTTCCCTCCCCCCGTGGCTGCGGCTGTGGCTGCTCGTATTTGCGATGCTCTTTCACAGCCGCGCATTTTCAAAGTGGCATGAGCGTAGAAGCCCTCTTCCTTTCAGAACGAAAGAAGTTTCACGCCTCGCTTCTCGAGAACACGCTCACTATTGACAAAAATGGAATCCACTCCAACGCCGACAAAGATAGTCGCGTAAGCAGAGAAATTGCCAAGCATATAGCCGCTCAACTTTGCGTCGAGGTAATGAGCGAACGAGCAGCCGCGCAAACTTCCGGCAGCAATTTTGAGGGCGCTTGCGCAAGCTTTGTTCGCAACACGTTTGGCCAGCTTGATCACATCAGGCCGGGTGACTGGCTTATCCAACAGGTGGGCGGCAGAAACAGGCGATTGATTGCAAACTTTGACCAATATGCACATCTCGCCGCTCTTGATCGAGCAGCCAAGGGCAATCGGGAGTTGGCAGCAGCGTTAGGGAACGACTACACGATCACCCCTGACATCATAGTTTCGCGCAGCCTGATTGATGACCAATTTATAAATTCTAGTAGCCTCATTGTCGACTCGTCCACTGCACAGCAAGCCTCCCTGAGAAGCTCCAATGGAGGCCTACCAATATTGCATGCGAGCATTTCCTGCAAGTGGACGCTGCGTAGTGACAGAGCTCAGAATGCGCGCTCCGAAGCACTTAATCTCATAAGGAACCGCAAAGGAAGATTGCCGCATGCGGTAGTGGTAACTGCAGAGCCTAGTCCCAGCCGAATTGCATCAATCGCACTCGGCACAGGAGATATAGACTGCACCTATCATTTTGCCCTGAATGAACTAAAACTTGCAGTCGAGGATTTGGATTTTCCCGATGCAAAAGAAATGCTGGACATCTTGATCGAAGGGAAGCGACTACGAGATATTTCGGACTTGCCTTTAGATCTGGCCGTTTGAATTGATGGACTGCAAGAATGCGGCGCAGAGGTCGCGATATTCGATCTTCCAACTTGCCAAAGATCGGAGTTGCCTGAGACCGAGTTTTAGTTGGACTTAAGCTACAAATCGACAGAAAACCGAGCAGAATACCCGGATTGAATTCGGCAAGTAGCTTTGAGCGCTGTGATCGGCGCCTTCCAGTTCAGACATGCCAAAGTGCTCATGAAGCCCTGACCGGCGACGGAAGAGCATGTACCGTTGATCCGAGTTGGTAAGCTAGGCTTTTATCCGCCGGAGCTGGTTAACGGCGCGTACATCGGACCAATTTTAGGCCAAATAATTTCTGCACATCGCGCTCAGCGTGTTAGAAGACGCGCCCCTACCTCTTTACCCAGGTCTCGGGGAAGACCGCATGCGAGAACTAAGTAATCGACTAGGCCCACCGAGAATTGCTTCGCTCGCGGCGCACCAGAAACAAAGGAAGCCATTTCAGCGTCCAACCTCGAATCAGCAGATCCTGCTTCTCGGAAAGCCACCTCTCGACAGAAGTGAGCACACTTGAATGTTTCTTGTGGTGCATCAACCACAAGACCAAAATACGAGACCAACCTATCCCAAGCTGGAAAATCAACAACTGCTGCACTCTCAGGCCCAGAACGATCCTTCTGTAGCTGCTGCCGCAACTTGTACGAGTCTCGCCCCCCCCAAAGATACAGACGAAGTATTTTTTCGAACTCATCTTTACTCATACCAGGAAGGTAAAATCTTCTTGCATCTCGCGCGAGCGAGGTCCACAGCACCATCAATGACGCCACTAGATCAAGGAATATCACTATGTGTGCATCCTTGCGCGGATCAAAGTTCCCACGCTGCGATCGGAGCTCGGCAATTATCCGCCTAAAGACTGAGGCTGGCGAAGAAGCCAGAGGAACTACGTTTCTCACTAGTGTTCGCAGCTCGACAGACCATGCATTCTTTGAATAGCATTCATCTACATTGTTCCATCGTCCAATTGACGACTGATAGAAAGACTCGCGTGGAAAAGCGATATCCAAAGTTCTTCCAACAGATATAAATGAGTCTTCCGTGTGGAGATCAACATCAATGCTAAGGGAGGATAGACGATGATTACTAACGGCCTTGCCTTTCAAAAGGACGTATCCGTGATCACATGCCGTATAGGTCATCACCCCCCTGGCCCAGAACGCTCGATTTATTGCACTGAGCTTAGATCCGGTCTTGCAATCAAATAGGACGCGCCGCAGGTCACCATCGCTTATGAACTCCAGACCAAGAACGTCCAAATCGGTGAGAACTTCAAGCGAATCACTTATATCCGAGAAGCTAGGAACGAGCACTTCGGGAAATGGAATCATCCCCCTAGCAAGGCAATATTTTATTGCCAGTTCCTTTTGAAACCTATCCTTATCTAGATTTCCCATTAATTAACTCAACTTTAGCAGAAGCTGTTCAAATTCATACGTTGCCTGCGGATCAGCAACTTGCAACTGCCTTTTCTTTATTTCCGACGCGGAAATGAGAGACTGAATGTACTCTTCACCCTTGCCGAGAGCAATCCTTGCATCGTTATTTACCTCCATATCCGCAAGCTGACCCGTCCGGAGAAGCGATATGGCCAGATTCAATGCAGCATCATTTTCGGGGGTTTTATTAAGGCACAACTGCCACATATTTTGTGCAGTCTGCTTTAAATACGCCACCTTAAGAACCACCAGATTTTGGTACTGGTGACGAGCCTCAGAATTGGAGCCTACGAAACCCTTATCTCGCAAAACCTCGAGAATGCGGACTGGGGAGTGAATCTTAAATCGATCCGCCAGGAGCTGCCCTTTTCTAACTGCCGAGATAAGGGCCATGGCACGTTCATAAACCTCTCTGTTTGATGCATTCAAGCGAGTAGCGCCGGGCCTTGGCGTGAATAGAAAGGACTCACTTTTCACACCAAATTTTATTGTTGGAGGCCTAATTATGCCTTCACCCGCCATTTTATCGACAAGTACTCGCTCAGTTTGAGTAAGCTTAGACCCACCGATCTCCCCCGAAGCGCGCACTACGGAGAGCGGCCAGCCTTGATTTGATTTAACCTTATCAAGCGCACTTTTAATTGATCCGGCGCCGCAGGCGACAGCAGCATCAGCCAATCCATCCAAATTATCCGAGAAATAGAATGGACTAATCAGGATGTCGCGCCCCCGCGCTCGATGCTCGCTAACGATTCCACTCGTTTTTCCGACCACTAGACAGCGATCGATAACCGATTTTTCAGCACCAAGCGAGTTAATGAGCGCATCCTTGTTGATTGGCTCATTCTGCAACCTTCCCAATATATGAATTGTTGCCTGCTCGTGCTCATTCAAGACACACTCACTAGCAGCGTACTGCCCTATTCCTAGGTAGACATCATCAAAAACTGGAATGTTGGGAATAACACTGGAAATTTTTTTCCCGTTCTGGACAAGCTTTACAAACCCTACTTCTTCGAGAATCCTTAAGACTCGCTCCAAAGCTAGGGAAGGTATACCCATGAGATGATCGGAAACCTTCCGCATCACCTCGTATTCGATTTCTCCCAGGCCCTTTATGTGTATAGCCAACGTCCCAGCCATACCGATTAGCCGCAAATCGTCAAACTCAGGAATGAGGCTTGTCGCCAACCCAGAATGTAAGTCGTAGGCTATCTCTGCAAGCTGCTTGCTCACGTCTTCAATCCTTGAACTAGTTCACAATAGTTTTACACGCATTCCCAGCGTCACAACGAAAAAAAGGGGGGACTATGCCCCCCCTTTTTTTTTCAAACCCCAACAGGATTAGCCTTCTCCGGATCAATCTTGTACTGCTTGATCGCCCGGGCCACATCCTTCGCGGTCATCTTCCCGTCCTTCGCCAGCGCCGCAATCGCGGCATGCGCGATGTAGTAACGGTCAACCTCAAAGAACCGACGCAGGTTCGCACGCGTATCCGAACGGCCGAAACCATCGGTACCCAGCACGGTGTACGACATCGGCACGAACGCGCGGATCTGGTCCGCATATGCACGCACGTAGTCGGTGGCGGCAATCGCCGGGCCTTGGCGGCCTTCCAGCAGCTCGGTCACGTAGGCCTTGCGCTGCTCACCTTCCGGATGCAGGCGGTTGGCACGTTCCACGTCGAAACCATCGCGACGCAGTTCGTTGAAGCTCGGGCAGCTCCAGATGTCGGCGGTCACGCCGAAATCCTTGTCCAGCAGCTCGGCCGCGGCAATGGCTTCGCGCAGGATCGTGCCCGAACCCAGCAGCTGCACGCGCAGCTCGCCCTTCTTCGGCTTGCCGGCGTCGGTCAGCAGGTACATGCCCTTGACGATGCCTTCGGCCGCGCCTTCCGGCATTTCCGGGTGGGTGTAGTTCTCGTTCATCAGGGTGACGTAGTAATACTCGTCCACCTGGTCTTCCATCATGCGCTTGGTGCCGTGCTGCAGTACCACGGTCACTTCGAAGCCGAAGGTCGGGTCGTAGCTGCGCACGTTCGGAATGCCACCGGCCACCAGATGGCTGAAGCCATCTTCGTGCTGCAGGCCTTCACCGTTCAGCGTGGTGCGGCCGGCGGTGCCACCCAGCAGGAAGCCGCGGGTACGCATGTCCGCTGCCTGCCAGGCAATGTCGCCCACGCGCTGGAAGCCGAACATCGAGTAGTAGATGTAGAACGGCAGCATCGGCACGTTGCTGACCGAGTAGCTGGTACCGGCGGCCATCCACGAGCTGATCGCACCCGGCTCGCTGATGCCCTGCTGCAGCACCTGGCCGCTCTGGTCTTCGCGGTAGAACATCAGCTGGTCGGCGTCGACCGGCTTGTACTTCTGGCCGAACGGCGCGTAGATGCCGATCTGGCGGAACAGGCCTTCCATACCGAAGGTACGGGCTTCGTCGGCCACGATCGGCACGATGTGCGGGCCCAGTTCCTTGTCGCGCAGGGTGATGTTCAGGCTCTGCACGAACGCCATGGTGGTGGAGTAGCTGCGCTCGCCGCTGCTCTTCAGCAGGCGCTCGTAGGCTTCCAGCTTCGGCGCCACGAAGGTCTTGTCGGCCTTGCGGCGGCGCTGCGGCAGGTAACCGCCCAGCGCGGCACGGCGTTCCTGCAGGTACTGCACTTCCGGCGAATCCGGGCCCGGGTGGTAGAACGGCACCTGGCCGTCGGCCAGCTGCGCGTCAGTTACCGGAATGTTGAAGCGGTCGCGGAAGTGGCGCACCGCTTCGTCGTCCAGCTTCTTGGTCTGGTGGGTCGGGTTCAGTGCCTCACCGGCGCTGCCCATGCCGTAACCCTTCACGGTCTTGGCCAGGATGACGGTCGGCATGCCCTTGGTGTTCACGGCCTGGTGGTAGGCGGCGTACACCTTGTGCGGGTCGTGGCCACCACGGTTCAGGCGCCAGATGTCGTCGTCGCTCAGGCCGGCGACCATCGCAGCGGTTTCCGGGTACTTGCCGAAGAAATGCTCGCGGGTATACGCGCCGCCGAAGGCCTTGCAGTTCTGGTATTCGCCGTCGACGGTTTCCATCATCAGCTTCTTCAGGACGCCGTCGCTGTCCTTGGCCAGCAGGGCATCCCAGTAACCGCCCCACAGCAGCTTGATCACGTTCCAGCCGCCGCCACGGAACACGCCTTCCAGTTCCTGGATGATCTTGCCGTTGCCGCGCACCGGGCCGTCCAGGCGCTGCAGGTTGCAGTTCACCACGAAGATCAGGTTGTCCAGGCCTTCACGGCCGGCCAGGGCGATGGCACCCAGGGTTTCCGGCTCGTCGCTCTCGCCGTCGCCGATGAAGCACCACACCTTGCGGTCGGACTTCTCGATCAGGCCACGGTTTTCCAGGTAGCGCATGAACTGCGCCTGGTAGATGGCGGCCAGCGGGCCCAGGCCCATCGACACGGTCGGGGTCTGCCAGTATTCCGGCATCAGCCACGGGTGCGGGTACGAGGACAGGCCACCGCCGTCCACTTCCATGCGGAACTTGTCCAGCTGCTCTTCGCTGATGCGGCCTTCCAGGAAGGAACGCGCGTAGATGCCCGGGGCGCTGTGGCCCTGGATGAACAGCAGGTCGCCCGGGTGGTTTTCGCTCGGGGCGCGCCAGAAGTGGTTGAAGCCCACGTCGTACAGGGTGGCGCCGGAGGCGAACGAGGCGATGTGGCCGCCCAGGTCACCCGGCTTGCGGTTGGCGCGGACCACGGTGGCCATCGCGTTCCAGCGGATGATCGAACGGATGCGCCATTCCAGCTCGGCATTGCCCGGGCTCTTGGCCTCGAGCTGCGGCTCGATGGTGTTGACGTACTCGGTGGTGGGAGAGAACGGCAGGTAGGCGCCCGAACGACGGGTCAGTTCCACCATGCCTTCCAGCAGCTGATGCGCGCGCTCGGAGCCCTCGACATCAATAACGGCCTTCAACGACTCGATCCACTCCTGGGTTTCCACAGGATTCGGGTCGTTGTTCAGCACCTCGTTCAACCAGTTCATTAGCGCTCCCATAACCGCACGCACGCGCGCGACTGTTGTATAGATTTCTAGACCGCAAAGTGTAGCGCACCAAGGGCTTTCGTCACTTGGCTACGCAGGCGTATGGATGCAACCGGCCAGTGTCCGCAAGGGGCTTGCCAGGCGGTGCGAGGGCGCATTGGCGGGGCTTGGCGGCCGCGCAGGGTGTCGCTTCCGGACCGCTGCGCCCATGCGCAGGACGCAGTGTTACCGCTGCCGATGACGGTTGTAGGGCAACGTGGCCAACCTGCTCGCGAGTGCCCCGGCGCTGGCGCTGAACCGGCGACAACGTGTCGCACCCGCCTCTGGATCGGCGCTGGCGTTGGGCCCAGGGTAGACCGTGAGTGAGGGGCCTGGCCGCCCCGCTCCCTTCCACAGCATCGCCGGGGCGCCTCGCAGGGGGCGCCCCTTTTGCTGTGCACGCGGCCGGCCGTGGCCCAAAACGGACCTGCTTGTGGCCGGATCGATGATTGTCGGCTTCGATATATCGATATATCGTTTGCACACTCGTTTACCGATATATCGAAATGAGCCGTACCGCTTCTCCCAGAGCCCGTTCCACCGATCCGGCGGTGCCGCGCCGCAACGGCCAGCCGCGGGTGCTCAGCCGCGGCGACCTGCGCCTGCTGGTGCTGGCCCTGATCGGCGAGCAGCCGCGCCATGGCTACGAGCTGATGCAGCTGATCAGCAACCAGTTCATGCAGGCCTACACGCCCAGCGCTGGCACCATGTACCCGCTGCTGGCCAGCTTCGAGCAGGCCGGCTGGATCGAGGCCGAGGAAGTGGATGGCAAGCGGATCTTCCGAATCACCACCGCCGGCGAGTTCGAGCTGAAGGTGCAGCGCACCCAGGTGCGGCTGGCGCAGCGACGCGCCTTCGACCGTGCCCGCGAGATCACCAAGGCCTCGCTGCCGCCGCCGCTGGCCGGTGCCCTTCGCGAGTTCAAGCGGGCGCTGGTGCACCACCACGGTCGCTGGGCCGAGGGCGAGGCGGAAGAAGTAGCGGCGCTGCTGACGCGGGCGTCTGCCCTGCTCAATGGTACGGCCGGTAGCGAGACCCAATCCTTTTCAACGACCCAGCCAGACTGAATCCAGCCAGGTCGCTCCCATGCCGCGCGCCCCCGCGCGACACCTTTACAGGTATCCCCATGACCGAACACAACAACACGCGCCTGCGCCTGGATGTGCGCTTCCGTGAACTTACCGTGCTGCGCACCGAAGAGGTCACCCCGCACATGCGTCGCGTGGTGCTGGGTGGCGACGATCTGGCCGGCTTCGATTCGCCCGGCGCCGACGACCACATCAAGCTGTTCTTCCCCAACAGCAGCGGCGAGATGGTGCTGCCGGTGCTGACCGCCGAAGGCCGCAGCTACCCGGACGGCAAGGAGCCCTCGCCGGCCCGCGACTACACCCCGCGCTGGTGGGACCATGAAACCGGCGAGCTGGCCATCGACTTCGTGCTGCACGACCAGGGCATTGCCGGGCCGTGGGCCGAGCAGGCGCAGGCTGGCGACGTGCTGGTGATCGGCGGCCCGCGCGGCTCGTTCGTGGTGGCCGACAGCTACGACGCCTATGTGCTGATCGGCGATGAAACCGCGCTGCCGGCCATCGCCCGCTGGCTGGACGTGCTGCCGGACGGCGCCGAAGTGCAGGCCTTCATTGAAGTGAGCGACGAGGCCGAACGCCAGGACCTGCCGCAGTACGAGAACGTGCGCATCCACTGGCTGGAGCGCAACGGCTTCCCGGCGGCCAGCAGCACGCTGCTGGAAGACATGCTGACCGACTTCGAGGCACCGGACGGCGATGTCTTCTACTGGATCGCCACCGAATCGCGCCGCGCCCGCATGATGCGCAAGTTCATCGAAGGGCATCTTGGCGTGCCGCGCGACTGGATCCGTTCCACCGGCTACTGGAAGGCCCACCCGGACGAAACCGACGGCGATTGAGCAAAAGACGGTAGATGCGGACCGTTGGCCCGCACGCCTTCGAATGGGTAGTGCCGGCCGCTGGCCGGCAACCTCATGAACCTTCGGCAGGTACCCGCAGCTGCCGGCCAGCGGCCGGCACTACCGTGCTGGACGCCACCTGCCGCGTCCATCCGGACCGCTGCGCGGCCCAGATCTCCAGCGCCACCAGCAGCGCAATGATCAACAACGGCAACAGCAGCCCGAAGTACACGCCCGGCATCATGCCGTTGATCTGCGCCTTCACCAGCCGCAGCACGCCACGGGTGTGCAGCAGCTCATCCACGTGCATGGTCAGTGCCTCGCGCACCACCTTGGGCTCCAGGCCGATCGTGCCGGCCTTGTCCACCAGCGTGTCTTCCAGCATGCCGCGCAGCAGTCCCTCGCGCACCTTGCCGATCACCCATCCCGCGCCACGTGCCAATGGGCCGTCACCGAGACGATCGAGGCCGGGCAACGGATGTTCGCTCAGATAGGCCGAGGCAATGGTGTCGGCCACATCGCCCACCGTGCCCTGGCTGCGCAATGCCTCGCGCATGCGCGGGTTGTCCAGTGAATCGGTAAAGCCTTCGCTCCAGCCTTCCACCAGGGTCTGCAGGTGCGGCTGGAAGTGATCGAGCTGCTTGAACAGCGCGCGGTGTGCGCCGGCAGTAAAGCCCAGCTGCAGCCCGAAGAAGGCGGTGGCCAGCGGCAGCAGCACCACGTAGCTGGCCAGCAGCCAGTGATGCCAGCGCTTGCGCCGCTGCAACCAACCACGGCGGTGCAGCCAGCGCCAGGCGACGATGCCCAGCACCAGGCCGAGCAGCGTGCCGAGCAGGCTGCCACCGACCAGATCGAGCACGCTCAGGCCCGTCCAGAATTCGTTCAACCAGTACTGCGTGTCCTGCATGGGTCTTCCTTCCGTGGATGAAAAGCAGGCCATTGTAGAGCCGAGCCCATGCTCGGCTGCTCCTTGCATCAGGTGGATGCGGACCCGCCGACCGGTGGGTGCGGACCGTTGGTCCGCACACTCCCATGCAATTGCCGGCCAGTGGCCGGCACGACCTGGCAAGCGATGCGACAATCGCGCTCCTTTCCTGCAGCAACGAGGCCCACATGGCCAAACTGACCCTGGCCAGCGTGGACGCGCTGCGTACCCGCTTTGCCGATGACGCCGCCTGCGACGCGGCACTGGCCGCCTTCGCCGACACCGCTGCCCTGCGCGTACCGCTGCGTGAGCTGGTGGAGGCACAACACCGCTATCTGCAGGCCGAATTCGAAGTGGCACAGGTGGCCGATGTGCTGCGCCGCGACCAGAAGTACGCGCCGGTGGGCCGACCGTCGATCAACATCGTGCAGTTGCGCAAGCAGCAGGCCGCGACCAAGCAGGCGGCGCTGATCGCACGCCAGGTGGTGGCGCAGGCCGCGCAGACCTTCGCGCGCGTGAGCGGGATGACGGTGAAGGCCAAGCAGAGCCCGAGCGAGGCGTGCGTTGCATGGTTGGGCGCGTTGCGCTGAGGGATCGTGCGGACCAACGGTCCGCACCCACCGAATCCAGGTCCGCAGCCGGCCAGCGGCCGGCTCTACCAGAACCCAAAAAGAAGGCCCGCTTTTCAGCGGGCCTTCTGCCTTCTCACGACGAGTGAGCGGGGTGCATCAAGCGGCCGGCTTTTCGCCGGTGGCTTCGGTGGTGATGCGGATCTTCACTTCATCGCTGACGTTCGGGGCATACGCGCCGACGCCGAAATCGCTGCGCTTCAGGGTGGTGGTGGCATCGAAGCCGGCGGCCGGAACCTTGGCCATCGGGTGCTCGCCGCCGCCGTTCACGGTCACGTCCAGGGTGACCGGCTTGGTGATGCCCTTGATGGTCAGGTCACCGGTCACGCTCAGCTTGTTGGTGCCAGCAGCTTCCACCTTGGTGCTCTTGAAGGTGGCATCGGCGAACTTGGCGGCGTCGAAGAAATCGGCGCTCTTCAGGTGCTCGTCGAACTTGGCGGTGAAGCTGTTCAGGCCGCTCAGCGGCAGCTTCACTTCCACGGTGGACTTGGTCACGTCTTCGGCGTTGTACACCAGGGTGCCTTCAACGTTGCCGAAGTGTGCGCTCGGGTTGGAGAAGCCGAAGTGGCTCCACTGGGCCAGCACGTCGGTGTGGGTCGGGTCCAGCTTGTAGGTGCCCGAGGCGATCTTGATCGCTTCGGCGGCCGGCGCGGCAGCAGCGGCATCGGCGGCCGGGGTGGCGGCCTGCCCGGTGGTGGCCGGGGCGGCGGCATCGGCGGCCGGGGCAGCGGTGTCGGCCGGCTTGGAGCAGGCGGCGATGGCCAGCGTCAGGGCCAGCGGCAGCAGCAGTTTACGGGTGGCGCTCATCTCAGGAACTCTCCGGATCGTAGGGTGGGTACACGGTGTAGCAAGAGCCCGCCGCGGGACGGCGGGCCCGAAACCGATACAACGACTTACGCGATGCGCGCCGCTTCGTCGAACGACAGGCGCGGCAGACGCGGGAACAGGCCCGCCGAGTCACCGTAACCCAGGTTGACCAGGAAATTCGACTTGATGGAGGTGCCGGCGAAGAAGGCTTCATCCACCTTGGCCGCATCGAAGCCGGACATCGGACCGGCATCCAGGCCCAGCGCGCGCGCGGCCAGGATCAGGTAGGCACCCTGCAGGCTGCCGTTGCGGATGGCGGCTTCGTGGCGGCCTTCCTGCGGGCCGTCGAACCAGGCCTTGGCATCGGTGTGCGGGAACAGGTACGGCAGCTTCTCGTGGAAATCCAGGTCGAAGCCGATGATGACGGTGACCGGGGCGGCCATGGTCTTGTCATGGTTGCCTTCGGACAGGGCCGGGGCCAGCTTGGCCTTGGCTTCCTTCGAGGTGACGAAGACGAAACGGGCCGGCGTGGTGTTGGCCGCGGTCGGTCCCCACTTCACCAGGTCGTACAGTTCCTGCAGCAGGCTGGCCGGGACCGGCTTGTCGAGGAAGGCGTTCTGGGTGCGGGCAGTGCGGAACAGCTGGTCGAGGGCAGCAGCGTCGAGCGCGTGGGACATCAGTGGATCTCCAGGGCGGCTAAGGGAAGGTCAGTGCCCGCGGGCGGCGCGGGGCGAATCGACGAGCCGCAGTGTAGAGTGTCGCGACTGTTGCAACACCCAGCAGGACTGAAACGAATTAATGCCAATGGTGAAACGATCGAGCGCGCCTTGGACGGTCACTGACGGCCGTGCCGGCAATGTCCGCCAGGCGGTCGCGCTGGCCTCGGCGCTGCGTCTGGGTACCCATCAGCCGCTGGTCCTGCAGCCCCGTGCGCCCTGGCGCTGGCTGTCGCCGCGGCGGCTGCCGGGCGATGTGGACGGCTACGGCGAGGCCTTCACGACACTGGCTGCGGACGCCCCGCCGTTGGCGATCGGCTGTGGCCGCCATTCCGCCGGCGCCCTGCGCGTGCTGCGTGCGCGTGGCAGCCAGGTGGTGCAGATCCTCGACCCGCGCATCAGCGCCCGCCACTGGGACATGGTGGTGGTGCCCGAGCACGATGCTCTGCGTGGCAGCAATGTGCTGACCCTGCTCGGCAGCCTCAACCCGGTGGACGACGACTGGCTGGCCTGGGGTCGTGCCGCGTTCGCCAGCTTCAGCACCCTGCCCGGCCCGCGCACCGCGTTGCTGGTGGGTGGACCGACGCCGCTGGCCCCGTGGGACGAGGCAGCGATGGTGGGCGTGTTCCAGGCGCTGGCCGATCAGATCCGCGCTGAGGGCGGCAGCCTGCTGGCCACGACTTCGCGGCGCACGCCACCGGCATTGGCCGAGATCCTGCGCGCGAAGTTCGCCGACCTGCCACATGTGATCTGGGGCGATGGCGGCGACGGCGTGAACCCGTACGCGGGCCTGCTGGGCTGGTCCAACCGCGTGGTCGTCTCGCCCGATTCGGTGAACCTGCTTTCTGAAGCCTGTGCCACGCGCATGCCGGTGATGGTGGCGCTGGCTGATACCGCGCAGGGGCGGCTGGCACGTTTCCAGCAGCAGCTGCGTGAGCGCGGGCGGTTGCAGCCGCACTGGCTGGACTGGCAGTACGACCGTATCGAGCCGCTGCGCGAAACCGCGCGGATCGCCGCGCAAGTGAAGCAGCGTTTGGCATTGAGGTAGTGCCGGCCGCTGGCCGGCAACGCTATATGCATTACCGAAGCCCCTGCCATTGCCGGCCAGCGGCCGGCACTACCCCGTTCGTCCAGCGATTTCTGAACACTTGGATCCGCCTGCGCGGTTAGAGTCCAGCTTCCCCCATCACACTGAACGTCTTCATGCGTACCCTGCTCCTGCTGCCCCTAGCCCTGCTCGCTGCCTGCTCCACCACGCCCACCGAGCTGGACCCGATTTCTTACCAGTGCCAGCAGCAGCTGGATGCATACCGCGAACAGCCAGCGCTGCGCGATCCGAAGACTGGCGAGCGCCCACCGCTGCCGATCGCGCCGATCAGCGACGCCTGTGACCGGGAACTCAAGCGCAAGGGCGTGGACCGCCCGCTGCGCTGACCGGCGTATGATCGGCGCGCGGGCCTGCCCGCCGTTGAAGGTATCGACATGGATCGTTTTTCCCGCCTGCCCCGCGCCGCGCTGCTGATCGCCAGCCTGCTGGCGACCGCACCGGCATGGGCCAACAGCACCGAGTGCCGCGAGCGCTACCCGAGCGTGGCCTCGCAGGCGGCGATGCTGGACGTGGCCTGGACCACCGCCGAGCGCCTGGACGCGCTGCCCGACGTGGACGTGGTGGTAGCCGCACGTGGCGGCCAGGACCTGAGCCGCTACGGCCTGCGCCATAGCCATCTGGCCTTCCTGCTGCGCGAGGACGATGGCCGTTGGCGCGCGATGCACCTGCTCAACCGCTGCAAGACCGACAGCTCGCAGCTGTTCCACGAAGGGCTGGGCAACTTCGTCGGCGAGAGCGGCGGCCATACCGACCTGCGCATCGGCGTGCCGTCGGCGCCGCTGCGTGCCGCGTTGAAGGCGATGCTGGTGTCACCGTCGATCCAGCCAAAGGCGCTGCACGAAACCAGGTACAACGTGGTCGCCTACCCGTTCGCCACCGACTACCAGAACTCCAACCAGTGGGTGCTGGAAGTGCTGGCGGCGGCGATGGCGCAGGCCGATGGCGCGCCGGCCATCGTCAAGCGTGAGCAGGCCCAGCAGTGGCTGCGCCAGCAGAAGTACCAGCCCAGCGTGCTGCATATCGGCCTCGGCAAGCGCGTGGGTGCGCGCCTGTTCGTGGCCAACGCCACCACCACCGACCATCCGGCCGGCGAGCGCATCTCCGGCAACTATTCGGTGGTGACGGTGGAATCGGTGTTCGATTTCCTGCACCAGCGCAGCCAGCTGCAGCAGGAACTGGTGATCCCTCACGTGCCGGTGGCCGGTGCCGCCGCAGCCAGCCCCTGAATCCCGCAAGGAGAACGAGATGCGCCTTTCGCACGCTGTCCTGATGCCGCTGTTGATTCTCACCGGCCTGGCCTGCTCGACCGCCGCCCACGCCGAACGCCGCATCGTGATCATCCACGACCCGGGCCCGCAGGGGCCGAGCCTGGAGATGTCCACGCAGATGGTGGCGTCGGCCCGCGCGGCAGCGGCGAAGGAAGCCCAGGATGCAGCCGACGCGGGTCGCCCATTGGCCCGTCAGCAGCAGATCAAGCTGCCGCAGATGCAGGTGAGCGCCATCGCCACCACCGTGGATGGCCGCCGCGAAGTGCTGCTGCGTGATGCCAACGATCCGCAGAACACCGCATCCATGCAGTACCCGCGCGGCATCGGCGATCCGGCCGTGCAGTTCACCGTGGGCCAGACCGTGAACTTCGAGCCAACCGGTGCTGACCAGGGCTGGCAGCTGAAGGACAACCAGGGCCGTCCACTGGAATACCTGCCCGAGGCCACCGGCCCGCGCGACATTTTCGATACCCGGCGCTGAGCCGCCGTCCCCACCCTGACCAGGAGGTCTCCATGTTCCGTTGCCTGCGCATTCCCGCCACTGCTCTGCTGCTTTCGGCGCTGATGGTGCCCACCGTCCACGCTGGCGCTGCGCCGCAGTTGAACAGCAGCGAGGCCAGCGTGCTGATCACCTCGCTGATCGTGGTGTCAGTGCCCCTCGCTGCGTCGGCGGGCTTGTCTGAATTGTCGAAGGCGCCGTTCAAGGCCAGCGAGCGCCGTGAGAAAGCCCACCGCACCAAGGCGGTGCCACTGCCACCGATGGAAGTGAAGAAGGTGGAGACCACGGCGGCGGGCGAACGCCAGGTGCAGCTGCAGGTGCCCGACAAGGCCGACCAGACCGCCACGCTGCGCTGGCCGGCGCGCGTGCATGAGGACCAGACGGCGGCCTTCGTGGTCGGCCAGCAGGTGCATTTCGACCCCACCGAGGCCGGTGCCGGCTGGACCGTGAAGAGCGCGCAGGGCCAGGCGCTGGCCTATGTGCCGACCGCCTACGCCGCCGGCGACGTGATGAGCGAAGCGCTGTAAAGCTGAACGACCGGTTTTGGCTTTGCCGCGGGCCGGGCGGATAATGGGCGATCCCCTTTGTCCCCCTGGCTCGCCATGTCCGTGCGTCCTGCCCCTGTGTTTGCCCCGTTGACCGCCCGCGCCCTGGTGCTGGCGGTACTGGCCATGGGCGCGGTGGTGCTGCTGTCCAACGTGCTGGTGCAGTACCCGATCAACGACTGGCTGACCTGGGGTGCTTTCAGCTACCCGGTCGCGTTCCTGGTCAGCAACCTGATCAACCGCCGCTTCGGCCCGGGCCCTGCCCGCCGCGTGGCGTGGATTGGTTTCGCGGTGGCGGTGCTGTTGTCGGTGTGGGTTGCCACCCCGCGCATCGCCATTGCCTCGTGCTCGGCCTTCATCGTGGCGCAGCTGCTGGACATCACCGTGTTCGACCGCCTGCGCCGTGGCAGCTGGTGGCGTGCACCGATGGTGGCCACTACCTGCAGCGCGACGGTGGATACCACCATTTTCTGGTCGATCGCGTTTGCCGGTTCGACCCTGCCGTGGGTGAGCTGGGCCGCCGGCGACCTGGCGGTGAAGCTGGCGATCGGCGTGTGCCTGCTGGCCCCGTTCCGCGCGTTGTTGTGGAAGATGGCGCCGCTGCGAACCACCAGCTGACCGCACATGCTCTGGCAGGTGCCAACCTTGGTTGGCACGCCGTTGCCGGGGTCATGGACGCTGATGGGTTGTGCCAACCAAGGTTGGCACCTACCAACAGCAGGCCAACAGTCAGATCATTGATCCGGCGGGCCATCGCCAGGCCATTGCTCTGGTGGGTGCAACCCTTCAGGCGAACGGCAGCTCCGCGGCGATGCACGCCGCCGCAATCGCTGCACATGCCTCTTCAATCGCGGGCGTGGTCGGTGCCAAACGCGGCCGCCGGTCCAGCGTGCAGGCCAGGCCAACATCCAACAACGCGGCATGCGCTCCATGCAGCGCCTGTGCGGTGGCTTCCGGCAGGAAACCAACACCCGCCAACGCATCGATCAACGACGGCGTATCGCGGGGTTGCAGCAGCGCCGCATGCTGCGCGCTACGCGCCAGCACACCGGTCTGCAGCAGGAACTCCAGGTCCACCACGCCACCGGCACCCTGCTTCAGGTCCAGCCGCGCGGCATCGCTGCGGTCCAGTTCGGTGCGCATGCGGCCGCGCATCTTCAGCACGTCCGCATACAGCACACCGGCATCGCGTTCGCGCCCCAGCGTCTGCGCACGCACCTGTTCGAAATCGGCCAGCAGACTGGCATCACCGGCCACGCCCCGCGCGCGCACCAAAGCCTGGTGTTCCCAGGTCCACGCGCGCTCGCGCTGGTATTCGGTGTAGCTGGCCAGCGAAGAGACCAGTGAGCCCTTGCCGCCATCCGGGCGCAGGCGAACGTCGATGTCGTAAAGGCGGCCGGCGGCGGTGACTGCACCGAGCAGCGCCATCACCTTCTGCGCAAGGCGTGCGTACCAGCGCCCCGGTTCCAGCGGCCGTGCCCCATCGCTGGCATCCACGCCGGCCGGGTTGTCGTGCAGGAACACCAGGTCCAGATCGGAGCCGAAGCCCAGCTCCAGTCCACCGAGGCTGCCGTAGCCGATGATCGCGAAGCGCCCGCCGGGAATCTCGCCGTGTGCGGCGCGCATGTCCGCCTCGGCCATCGCCAATACGGTAACCACCACCGCCTGCGCCAGTTCGGCCAATTGCCGGGTGCTGTCGACCGCGCCCTGGCGGCCATCCAGCGTGGCCATCGCCATGCGGAAGCTGAGTGCCAGCCGCGTTTCATTGAGCCAACGCAGCGCGGATTCGGGATCTTCCACCGTCAGCACCTGCTGGCACTCGGCCAGCATGCCAGCGGCATCCGGCATCGGCCCGGACACGCGCACGTCCAGCAGTTCGTCCAGCAGCAGCGGATACGCTGCCAGGCGCTCGGCCAGCAACGCGCTGCGCGCCAGCACGTCTACCAGCCGCGCCAGTGCGCTGGGCTGTTCGTCCAGCAAGGCGAGATAGCTGGTCCGGCGCAGCACCGCCTGCAGCAGGCCAAGCACGCGCTTCAGCGCGGCATCGGGCTGTGGCGAGCGCGTGGCCGCATGCAACAGCGCAGGCAGTACGCGATCCAGCCGCGCACGCGCGGCATCGGACAACGACTTCACGCCGGTGCCCTGGGCGAAATCGCGTAGCGACTGGTCGGCGCCGTTGGCATCGAGGAAACCGGCTTCGGCCAGCTGTGGTGCATTGCTGCCTTCGGGCAGGCTGCGCCAATAGTTGGCCAGCGCGTCGGGCGCGGCCTGGCCCTTGCGCGGCGCCAGCAACGCGGCGAATTCAGTACTGACCCGCTGCTGCTGTTCCGCCAGCGCCGCACGCAGCACGTCCCAACCCGGATAGCCCAGACCCACGGCGATGCGTTCGCGGTCGAGTGCATCATTGGGCAGCACATGGGTCTGCGCGTCACGCAGCATCTGCAGGCGGTTTTCCAATCGGCGCAGGAACAGGTAGGCCTCGCGCAGCGCGCTGCCATCCTCGGGCGCGATCTGTCCGGCGGCCACCAGTGCGTCCAGCGCCACCAGCAGGCGACGCTCGCGCAGTGCCGGTTCACGGCCACCGCGGATCAGCTGCAGCGCCTGGCACAGGAATTCGATTTCGCGGATGCCACCGGCGCCGCGCTTGATGTCGTCGTGCAGTTCCCGGCGCGCGACTTCGGCGGTGATTGCCGCCTTCATCTCGCGCAGGCCGTCGAGCGCGGTGAAGTCCAGGTAGCGGCGATACACGAACGGGCGCAGCGTCTGCAGCCACGCCTCGCCGGCATCGATGTCGCCGGCCACCGCGCGCGCCTTCAACCAGGCATAGCGTTCCCAGTCGCGGCCCTCGCGCTGGAAATACTGGTCCATCGCCGCGAACGACAGCGCAACGCGGCCGGCGCTACCGAACGGACGCAGGCGCAGGTCGACGCGGTGGCTGAAACCATCGACGGTGGTTTCGTCCAGCAGCTTGGCCAGGCGCTGGCCGAGGCGGGCGAAATATTCTTCGGCCGCCAACGGACGCGGTCCATCGGATTCACCACCCTGCGGATAGGCGTAGACCAGGTCCACATCGGAGCTGAAGTTGAGCTCGCCACCGCCGAGCTTGCCGAGGCCAAACACCACCAGCTGCTGCGGCGTGCCGTGTTCATCGGCGATCACACCGTGGCGCTGGGCGAATTCCTGCTGCAGGGCGTCCAGTGCCAGCCGCAGGCAGTCCTCGGCGAGGGTGGTGGCACCGGCGAGGGTCTGCGGCACGTCGTCGAGGCCGGCCAGGTCACGCCAGATCAGCCGCGTGGACATCGCGGTGCGCCAGCGCCGGATCTGCGCCGGCCAGTCACTGGGCTGCAGCGGATCGAGCACCGGCGCCGGGATCGGCGGGCAGCCGGGGGCGGCCAGCTGTGCCAGCAAGGCCGGTTGCCGCACGAGGGTGTCCAGCGCGAAGTCGCTGGCCACCGCCAGCTGGTTCAGCAACGGCAGCAGGTCGGCCGGGACGGGCTCGGGCAGGACCTGGGCCAGACGGGCCAAAGCGCGGTCGACAAGGGGCTGCAGGGAGGCGGGCAGGTCAGCGGGGGCGAGGGTCATGGGCTGATTCTCACGGGGTCGGATCCCTTTGCCAACGGCGAAGGGCTCTGACCCCGAGATGCCGCCGGTTGATGCCGCTGGTGGGGTCAGAGCCTTTTGCCTGTGGCAAAAGGATCCGACCCCCGATGGGAGCCGCGCATTCATACTGGGCGACAGGCAATAAAAAAGCCCGCTTGCAGCGAACTGCCAGCGGGCTCTGCTCCCTCCCCCACGTCGGGATGCAGGTCCATCGTGCGGGCTGCGAAAGCACTTTGCACGCTGCACTGCAAAACAAAACCGGCGGGTTTGGGTGACCCCTGCGGGAAAAGCCATTCCACGAAGGTAGAACCCCCCGTACGGCGGGGGATGGCCGATAATCGGGATTCCCCCCAGCAACACGTGTCGTCATGTCTGTTGATCGCATCGCCAACGCGCGTCTCCGTGACCGCGTGGTCTCCGCAGAGGCCGCAGCCGCGCTGATCCAGCCCGGTGAAACCGTGGCCATGAGCGGCTTTACCGGCTCTGGTTACCCCAAGGCTGTTCCCGTCGAACTGGCCCGCCGCATCGAAGCGGTGCACGCCCAGGGCCTGCCCTTCCAGATCAGCCTGATGACCGGCGCCTCCACTGCGCCGGAACTCGATGGCGCGCTGGCCAAGGCCGATGGCATCGCCATGCGCATGCCGTTCCAGAGCGACCCGGATGCGCGCAACCGCATCAACGAGGGCAAGCTGGACTACATCGACATCCACCTCAGCCACGTGGCCCAGCATGTGTGGTTCGGTTTCTATGGCGAGATCGATACCGCCGTGATCGAAGTCTCGGCCATCCGCGAAGACGGTTCGCTGGTGCCGTCCACCTCGGTCGGCAACAACAAGACCTGGCTGGACCTGGCCAAGAAGGTGATCGTTGAGGTCAACGAATGGCAGCCGGCCGGCGTCGACGGCATGCATGACATCTACTACGGCACAGCGCTGCCGCCGCACCGCAAGCCGATTCCGCTGGTGAACGCCAACGACCGCATCGGTGACACCGCGCTGCGCTGCGACCCGGACAAGATCGTGGCCGTGGTGCGCACCAACGGCCCGGACCGCAACAGCCCATTCAGCCCGATCGATGCGACCAGCGAGCAGATCGCTTCGCACCTGATCGAATTCCTCAAGCACGAAGTGAAGAAGGGCCGCCTGCCGCCGAACCTGCTGCCGCTGCAGTCGGGCGTGGGCAATATTCCGAACGCGGTGTTGGCCGGCCTTGCCAAGAGCGGCTTCCGCGACTTGGCCGCGTTCACCGAAGTCATCCAGGACGGCATGCTCGATCTGCTGCGCGACGGCGTGCTGAGCTACGCTTCGTGCACCGGCTTCGCGCTGAGCCCGCAGGCCAACGAGACGTTCAAGGAGAACATCGATTTCTATCGCGAGCGCATCATCATGCGCACGCAGGAAATCTCCAACCATCCGGAGCTGGTGCGCCGCCTCGGCTGCATCGGCATGAACGGCATGATCGAAGTGGACATCTACGGCAACGTCAATTCGACGCACGTGATGGGCACCCGGATCATGAACGGCATCGGCGGTTCGGGTGACTTTGCGCGCAACGGTTTCCTGTCGGCGTTCCTGAGCCCGTCCACCGCGAAGAACGGCACCATCTCGGCGATCGTGCCGATGGCCAGCCACGTGGACCACACCGAACACGACGTGTCGGTGATCGTCACCGAACAGGGCCTGGCCGATCTGCGAGGGCTGACCCCGCGCAAGCGTGCGCAGGTGCTGATCGACAACTGCGCGCACCCGGATTTCCGCCCGCAGCTGCAGGACTACTTCGACCGTGCCAGCCGCGAAAGCTACGGCAAGCACACCCCGCACCTGCTGCCGGAAGCGCTGTCGTGGCACCAGCGTTGGCTGGATACCGGCACGATGAAGGGCTGATTGCCGTCGGGGTCGGATCCCTTTCCATTGGAAAGGGCTCTGACCCCAGGTACGGACATCGGGTAGAGCCGGCCAGCGGCCGGCTCTACCTTCACGCGGTGCGCAGCGCCGCCAGCGATTCGGCCTGCAGCCGCTCGTAGATTTCGAACTCGTCATTCACCGCCACGCCCAGCGCCTGCTCGAAGGCCTCGCGGTTGGCGTGTGCGGCATACGCACGCTGTTCTTCACCGCCCAGGTTCGACTGGAAGATGCCTGCGGCACTGACCGGCAGGAAATCCTCGTAGACGATCGGGTCGGCCGTGGCCAGGCCTGCGGCCACCAGCACTTCGGCCGGTAGGTCGGCCACGCGCTCCGGTGCGGCGCGGCCGGCGTCGGTCAGCTGGTAGCGGTAGTAACCCAGTCCTTCCTGGCGCAGCGTGTCATGGTCATCCGGGAAGCTGGCGAACACCGCCTGCAGGCGCTGGCCGTAGCCGCCACCGGTGCTGCCTTCGCCACCGGCATCGCGTGCCTGCGACAGCAGCTGGTCGTACAGTGCGCGGCCCTTCGGGGTCAGGGCCAGGCCGCGCTGCTCGATCTCGCCGAAGCGCGCGGTGTGGGTGCCGGCGTCGCCGCCCTCACTGTCCGGGAAATGCACGGCTTCTTCCAGCGCCTTGAAACTGGTCTGGCGCAACAGGATCGGGCAGGCACGGCGCGGCGGCCCTTCGATCACCGCTTTGGCCGCCATGCCGTGCTCGATCATTGCCGCCTGTGCGGCGTCGATATCCAGCGTGCGCGGGGTCAGGTGGTTGATGTGCGGGCCGCGGAAGCTGACCACGTCGGCCACCAGCCGGTGCGCGTTGTGCAGCGCGTGGTAGGTCGGCAGATCGACCGTGGCATCGCCGTGCCAGCGGAAGGTTTCCAGTGCTTCATCGACGAAGCGCCCGGCATCGGCCTGCGACAGGCCACCGTCACGCTCAGCCTGGTCGATCAGCGCCAGCGCGCCATCGGTAAAGATGCGGCGGCGGGCAAGGATCTTTGCCGATTCGGCGCGCAGCGCTTCGTCTTCGATCAGCTCCAGGCGCAGCAACGAGGTGAACACGCGGAACGGGTTCTGCGCCAGCGCCGCGCCGGTGAGCGGGCGGAATGCGGTGGAGTGCACCGGCACGCCGGCCACGGACAGGTCGTAGTAGCCGACCGGGTACATACCCATCACCGCGAACAGGCGACGCAGCGTGGCCAGCTCCTGCACGGTGCCGACGCGGATCGCGCCGTGGCGCTCTTCGTCCAGGCGCGCACGCTCGTCGTTGCGCTGCAGCTGCGCGGCCAGCGCCGGGTCCTGCTCCAGCACCTGCGCGTTGATCCGCTCCACCAGTTCCACCAGCGTGCCGTACAACGGTACTTCGGTGCGGTACATGCGGGACATGGCCTGCGCGAACAGGCGGCGGATCACATCAGGCGAAACGAAAGAGGCGCTCATCAGTCACTCGATTACGGGAACGGGGAACAGCTCGAACCCGTATTGTCGCCGGAGCGCGGCGCGGCGGCGATATGCAGAGCAACATGGCGCCCAGCCCGGTAGGCCTGGTGGGTGCGAACCTTGGTTCGCACTGGTCTGGGGGGGGAAGGAGCAAAAGGCGTGCGAACCAAGGTTCGCACCCACCAGAATCAGGCAGCGGCCAGCACTACCGCTTGAGCTGGCGCTTCAGGGTGGCATCCAGGGTGATCGGCCGGTCCCAGTGCTGGTAGCTGGCCACGATGGCGTGGCGCACGGCGCGGTAATGCAGATTGTCCGGCTTGGTCGGCATGCGCTTCACCACCGCCTCCCAACCGCCCTCCGGGTCCTGACTGAAGGCGCGCACGCTGTCGCGGCAGGTCTGGCCGCTGGCCTTGGCCCAGAAGCAGGCGAAGTAGATGTCCCCGGCCTGCCAGCCATGGGTGGTGAACAGCGCGCTGATGTAGCCGCGCGGCACGCTGGCATAACGCGACACTTCGTCGAGGAAGGCGTCCGGGTAGCGTTCGGCGTAGTGATTGACGTCCTGCAGCTGGGCATCGACCCAGCTGTCGCCGGTTTCCACCTCGTAGGCCGCCGAGCGCTCGGCGGTCTGCTGGGCCAGCACGGTGGCCGGCGCCAGCAGCAGGGACAACAACAGTGTGCGCAGTCGGAGGTTCATGCCCCGATTCTGCCGCAGCCGCCGGGTCCTGTCAGGCCGCCGCCGAGGCCTTGGCCTCGATCGCCGCCAGTGCGGCCGGCCAATCGTGGGCGGTGTCGGCGGTGACCATGCGCGGTTCGTCATCGGCCACGCCGTGCTGGGTCTCGTGTGCCCAGGTCACTGCGTACGGGGTATGCACGCCCCAGCCGCCCAGGGTCACCACCGGCTCGATGTCCGAACGCAGTGAGTTGCCGACCATCACGAAGCGCTGCATCGGCAGGTCGAATTCGGCCAGCACGCGGGCGTAGGTTTCCGGGTCCTTCTCCGAGACGATCTCGATGCGCGGGAACAGCTCGGCGAGATTGGCGACCTTGATCTTGGCTTCCTGGTGGAACAGGTCGCCCTTGGTGATCAGCACCACCGGATAATCTTCGGCGATCGCAGCCACCGCTTCGCGCACGCCGTCGATCAGCTCGACCGGGTGGCGCAGAGTGTCGTGGCCGATCTCCAGGATGCGCTGGATGTCCTTGGCCTCGATGCGCTGGCCGGTGATGTCGATGGCCGCTTCGATCATCGACAGCGTCATGCTCTTCACGCCGTAGCCGAAGGTACCCAGATGGCGCTGCTGCACTTCCAGCAGGTGACGCGCGGTCTGGGTGTCATGCACGTCGACGTAGCGCGACAGCAGGTCAAGATAATCCTGCTCGGCCTTGCGGTAGTAGTCCTCGCTCTTCCACAGCGTATCGTCACCGTCAAAACCGACCAGGCCGATGGCGCGCGACGGCGCAGGCGTGGGGGTATTCATCGGCCAAGGATACAGGGGCAGCGATGACGAGAAAAACCCGGGCGGCCGCAGCCGCCCGGGTCCCCATGCACCGGTCTTCCCGAATCAGACGTGGATCAGCGGCCCTGCGCCGCGCCGGCACCCCCACCGGCCTGCTGCGCGGCCACGTAGGCCTTGTACTCATCGGCGCTCAGTTCGCCGTCCTTGTTGGTATCGGCTTGGTCGAACACCTGGGCCAGGCCTGCGTTCACCTGTGCCTCGGTCTTGCTGATGGTGCCGTTGCCATCGGTATCGATGCTGGCCCAGGTCTGGCCACCGCCATTGGCCTGCGCCGAAGCCGCCGCGGCCGCATTGGTCGCCTGGTCAGCGGCCTGCCCTGCCTGCGCTGCAGACTGCTGCGCCTGTGCAGCCTCGTTCTGTGCCTGCGCGGCCTGCTGCTTGGCCGACTGTGCCATCGCCGGAATGGCCAGCACGCTGCCGGCGGCGACGATCAGGGCGATCAGGGGCTTGCGGTTGCGAATAGTCATCAGGGGTGTCTCCTACCAATTGGGTGGTGTTGCGCGGCGTGTTGTCTCCGCACGGCACCTACCCTGCCACCGCCTTTCTGAATCGATTTTGGGCCATGATCCGCCTCCACACGCACGATTAACCACTGGCTCGCGCGCATGCATTAGCGCGGTGGTTAGGGTGGAGTGAGTGGCTCATAAGCTGCGCATTCAGCGCACCCGGATTTAACCGGGTACCAACGAAAAACCTGCGTCAGTCGACGGTTTGTTCCGATGACCGCGAACTGAACATCACCCAGCCGAGGGCAACACCGGCGAGCGCGCCGGCGATTTCCAGCACCACGCGGCTGCCGAGTTCGTTCGGATCGTGGATGGTGGCGAGGAACAGGCGCGCGTACAGCGGCGACTCCAGCCGCACGATGCCCATGTAGAACAGCTTCCAGGCATCGAGGCCGGCGGAGATGATCACGGCGATGACACACGACCAGCCGATCGCGTGGCCCACTGTCCAGTGCAGAAGCCGGCACAGTTGCGACCACAGGAAGTACACCAGCAGCCCGACCAGCAGGGCGATGGCGCCGGCTTCCAGGGTGCCGAGCAGGCCGAAGTGCAGGGGAAGGTTCATCGGGTGGGCAACGGTGGGATGGCGGCCAGTGTAAGGGTATTGGCAGGGTTGCACCCTGCACCTGCCGAGGCCTCAAGCAACAGCCAAAGCCAAAGCGGCATACTGAGGGTTGGCGGGGCACTGTGAGTGCGCGGGGCCGCCGTGAACCCATCCTTGGGGCTCGGTCGAGCTTACATGGACGTACTTGCAGCGTCCCACGCAACCGGACCCACTCCGCCATCCCACGGAATGCCAGCTGTTGCTTCGGCCGTTGCCGTTGCCTCTGCAGGTGCAGGGCGCAGCCCTGCCGATAACCCCTAAAGCACTGGCACGTCGTACGCGGTGCCGGGGTCCGGTTCGGGCTGCAGGGTGTAGTGCCACCACTCCTTCGGATAGTTGGCGAAGCCTCGCCGGGCCATCGCGCTTACCAGCTGCTGCCGATTGGCCTGCTGTGCATCGCTCAGTCCGCTCGTCTGCGTATGCGCACGCGGGCCAAAGAAATCGAAGTCGGTACCCATGTCCATCGGCTTGCAGCGGCCGTTGCGGCAGTCCAGCAGACCGAGATCGACCGTGGCGCCGCGGCTGTGGCCGGAGCGCTCGGCGATATAGCCGTCGGCCAGCAGGCGCGGCTTGTCCAGGTCCGGGTACTGCAGCGCCTTCCGCGAAAGCTCGCTGGGGTCGTTCACCCAGGCCATGAAGGCCTGCACCGAACGCACCGGCCGATAGCAGTCATAGATGCGCAGGCCAAAGCCATCCGCGCGCAGGTCCTGTTCCACATGCGCCAGCGCCTTCGCCACCGGCGCCAGCAGGTAGCAGGACGGCGCCTCGTAGCCCGGCACGCGCGCGCCGGTGAAGTTGTTGGCGCCGGCGTAGCGGATGTCCATCTCGATGCCTGGCGACAACGTGCGGATCTCCACCAATCCGGCGCTGGCTGCATCGGTGGCCGGTGAAACGCGCGGTGGCTCAGCGGCGCTGGCGCTCGCCGCCAGGGCAATCGCCAGTACGAGTGAAATGCAGGTCCTGGAAGTCATAGCTGAAGTCGATGTCCGGGTCGATGGCACGCAGGTCCAGCGTGGGCGGCGCACCGTCACCGGGCTGCAGCCACGCCTGCGCGTCTTCGCCCAGCGTATCCCAGCGCAGCAGCCAACGCCCCTGCAGTTGCAGCACGGCACCCTGCAGCCGCGGCGATCTGTCCACGCTGAAGCGCAGGCCGTCCTTGCCCGGGCACAACGAGGCCGGGCCCAGCCAGGGATCGCTGTAGCGGCCCTGCCAGTGCTGTAGATCGGACGCCGACGTCTGCCGCGCGTCCGACGTCACTGGCCGTCGGTGTCCGGCCGCTGCCCGCGTTGCCTTCTCGCCCTTCAGTTCGGCCAGATAGACATCCGCCGGGCTCGCATCGTCCGGCGTAGTGAAGCGCTTCAGCGCAGCCTGCATCAACGCCGTGCGCGCGTCCTCGCCTTCACCGTTGATCAGCATCACCACGCCCACCTTGCGGTCGGGCAGCAGCGCCAGCGACGAATACATGCCCGACAGCGTGCCGGTGTGCGCCACCTTCCACTGTCCATCCATGTCGGACACCCGCCAGCCGTAGCCGTAGCCATGGAAGTGCGCGTTGTCCCAGCGCCGCTGGCGCTCACCCAGCGGCATCGGCATGTGCAGGGTCCACAACGTGCGTCGCTGCTCGTTGCCCAGCCAGTCCGGCACCAGGGCAGGATCCAGCAGCACCTGCATCCAACGCGTCATGTCACGCAGCGAACAGCGGATGCCGCCAGCTGCCATCGACGGCAGGTCAGGGCTGGTCTCGCCGTCGGCGTTCACCACCTCATTGCGATCTCCGCGCCAGGCGTGCGGCTGCGCCACATTGCCCACGCGCTTCACCGACCATGCCCCCACTTGGCAGCGCGTCATGCCCAGTGGTTCAAACACCTGCTCGCGCATCAGCTGGTCGTACGGTTTGCCACCGGCCGCAGCAGCCACTTCACCGGCCACCACGTACATCAGGTTGTCGTAGGCATAGTGGCTGCGGAAGCTGCTGACCGGCTTCAGGTGCGCCAGTCCGGCGATGATATCGGCGCGGGTGAACGTGTTCGGCTCCGGCCACAGCATCAGATCGCCGGCACCTAATCCGAGCCCACTGTTGTGGATCAGCAGATCGCGCACCTGCATCTGCCGGCCGACCCACGCGTCATGCATTCGGAAGCCTGGCAGATGCCGCTGCACTGGATCGTCCCAGCGCAGCTTGCCCTGTTGCACCAGCCGTGCCAGCAGCGCGGCGGTCATCGCCTTGCTGTTGGAGGCAATCTTGAACAGCGTGTCGTCATCGATGCGGCCTCCATCACCGCGCGCCCCTTCGGCATGGCGATAGACCACGCGCCCGTTCTCGACTACTGCCATGGCCAGCCCGGGCAGATGCTCGACGCGGACCACGGCGGCGATATCCGCATCGATGGATGCGGTATCGACCGCCGAAGCGGAAGGAACCGCCAAGGCCGCCAGAATCAGCAGGCTGTACATGGGCGCCTTGATCTCCGGGACCTCAGCTCAGTAGGCCCAGGTCACGGTCAGCTGCGCATAGCGCGGCGACTGGAAGCCGGTACCGTAGCCATACATCGGATTGGGCGTGCCGATGCTGTCCTGCGGCTCGTAATCCTGGTCCACCGTGACCACGCGCTGCTGGTTCAGTACGTTGTACACCGCCAGCTTCAGACGAAGATCGGTGGGAATCGGCACCTTGTAGGACACGCTCACATCGAGGTCGTAGGTCCACGGCGTGCGGCCGTCGCCACCGCGCGGCGAATGCACGAAGACGCGCTCGGACGGCACCGTCGACTGGCAGTTGGACACGCACACGTAGTAGCTGTGGAAGTCGGTGTCGTCGAACGGGTTGCCGGCGCCGAAGCGGGTGATCGGGCTGCCCGACTGCACGCCCAGGGTCGCGGCCACGCTCAGGTTCTCGGTCAACGCGTAGCTGCCACGGAACTTGAACTGGTGGCGACGGTCGTTGGCCAGGTAGCCGTAGCCCCGGTAGTTGACCCACGGGTTGTCGAAGTTCTCGGTGCGGCCGGCATCAGCAAAGTCGGTATCCGAATTCACCGGTCCTTCGGCGTTACCGCGGCCATAAGCCAGGGTGTACGACGCATTGAAGCCCCACTTGCCGTCCCAGGCCCGGTCGACCTGCAGCTCCAGCGCCTTGTAGTCACGCTTGGGCTTCACCCAGCCGCGCTGTCCCACGTAGTTGCCATCGTCGTCGTACAACGCCCAGCCTTCCTTGGAGGTATCGATGTCGATCCAGCCATCGTTGCTGCCATCGCAGTTGGTATCGCCCCACACCCTGTTGGTGCGCCCCGGATTGCCCATGATCCACACGCCGTCGATCGCACCACACTGACCGGTAGCAGTGATGTTCATGTCATCGATGGCGTTGTGCAGGCGCCGGTAGGTGACACTGGCGGCAACCGACCACGACGCGCTCAGCATGTGCTGGAAACCCAGGATGGCTTCATCCTGGTAGACCGGGTCCATGTCGCGGTTCACTTCCGCACGCAGGTCCGGCACGCTGCCATCGCCCTGCGAGTTGTCGACCGGGCCGATCTGCGCGCCCAGGTTGGGAATGTTGTTGCTGGCACCGGTGTAGCCCAGGAACTCATACCAGGTGCGCTCATCGAGGAAGCCGCCGGCCTGCTTGATGTTGATGACGTTGGCCACCGGCAGGTAGTAGCGGCCCAGGTTGCCGAACACCTTGGTGGTGCCATCGCCACGCACATCCCACGAGAAGCCCAGACGCGGCGCGACCATGTTGTCGATCTTGATGTAGCTGTCGCCGTCGCCACCCTTGTTGTCAAAGCTCTCCACCCGTGCACCGATGTTGAGCAGGAAGTTCGGGGTGACCTGCCAGTTGTCTTCCAGGTAATACGCCGAGTTGATGGTCTCGAACGAGCCGGCCACTTCATAGCGGCGCGTGCGTGCCACCAGGCCGCTGGCCGGTACCGTACCGCCATTGAGCGGGCTGCCCGGCGTGCGGTAGTAGATGTCATAGCGCAGGCCACCGGGGCCAGGATAAGCGCGCTCGTAGTCGGAGGTATTCTCCTCGCGATCCAGGCCGAAGCGCAGCAGGTGATTGCCGATGGACCATTCAAAGTCGGCGCGGGCCGCCTTGCGCGTATCCAGCGCCGATTCCAGCTGCGAGCTGCTGGTGCAGCTGCGGTCACCCTGAAGGCTGGGCGGAATGCCGTCGGCCGCGGTGCGGTTGTCGAACACGCGGTTGCAGTTGTCGTCCATCAGCGAGCTCTGCACGCGGTTGCGCTTGTTCTCGCCATACATCAGCTTCATGGTCAGATCGTTGTTGACCTGCCAGCTGTAGGTGCCCGACCAGTTCTTTCCGCCCACGGTATTGACGACCTGGTTGCTGCGCTCACCGATGATGTCGCCGCTGCCGTAGTCGTAGCGATAGACATCGGTGAGGGTCTTGTTGCGGTCGGAGAAGCCGAACAGCGACAGCATCTGGTTGTCGGTGATCTGCCAGTCCAGCTTGCCGCCCCAGAAGGGTTCATCGGCCTTGCCCTGGTTGAGGAACGTGCCGGCATCGTTGGTGGATTTCGGCCGATAGTCACGGGCTTCGTACATGCCGAAGAAGAACAGCTTGTCCTGCACCAGCGCGCCGGAGGCGAACACGTTCAGCGCACTGCGGCTGTAGTCGTCCTGGCGAGCACTGATGTAGCGGCTGCCGGTGCTGTCATAACGATCGCGTGCCTGCGATTGCCACGCGCGCGGTTCGAACACCAGCTCGGCGCCCGCCTTGAACTCGTTGCTGCCCGAGCGGGTAACAGCATTGATCACGCCGCCGGTGCTGCGCCCGAACTCCACCGAGTAACCGCCGGTCTTGACCTGGAATTCCTGGTAGAAGGCAAACGGCACTGACGAGAAGCCGACCCGGTTGTAGAAATCGGTGACGTTCAGGCCGTTGATGTAGACCGTGTTCTCGGCCACCGACGAGCCGCCGAATGAGATGCCCTGGCCGCCCAGTGAGCCCTTGCCCTTCACTGCGCCAGGCGCCAGCAGCGCCACTGCGGTGATGTCACGATCCACCGGCAACCGCGCCAGTTCCTCGCGGGTGATGTTGGTGGCTGATTCGGTGGACTTCACGTCCACCATCGACACTACCTGCGGAGCGCGCACCTCGACCGTGCCCAGCGTGCTGACCGCACCCAGCGGCACGTTCACCGTGGTTGCACTGCCCAGGCCGACCGTAACCTGGCCCACGCGGCTGGCCGCGCCGCCCGGCAGGCTCACCTCCATGTCGTAGGTGCCGACCGGCAGCAGCGGGATACGGTAGCTGCCCTTGCTGTCGGCCTGCACGGAACGCACAAAGCCGGTTGCTGGATTGCGTACGGTGACCGTGGCGCCTGCGGGTACGCTGCCGGCGTCGCTGGTAAGGCGACCGACCACGGCACCATCCTGTGCCAGTGCGCTGGGTGCCAGTGTTGCCAGGCACGTGCCGAGGGCGATGCACAAGGCCGCCCGCTTGATGGTGTAAGCCTTCATCCCCTGCTCTCTCCTGCAAGAATTGAATGGTGGTGTGGGTGGTGTGTCGCGCTAGCGTTGCCCGGCTGGCAGTACCCGCCACTGGAAGTCGTAGTTCCATTGGTCGAAGTACAGGTTGCCGCCTGACCACTCGGCCTCGCCGCGCTGCGAGTCGACCGTTTCCGAGCGGTAGTACTGCTTGGCCGGCACCAGGGCCTGGCCGAAATCGTCGTTGAAGGCGATGCGGTAGCCGTCGAGGCCACCGAGGTAGAAATCACGCAGGGCGGGCGTATCGCTGGCCAGCGCACCAGTGGTCACGTCCATCGGCAGCCAGCCATACGGCGCCAGGTAGACCTGCCCCCAGTCATGCAGGTTGTTGTAGCCGCTGCCATCGTCGGAGAACACCATGCCCGACTGCCAGCGCGCGGGAATGCCGTTCATGCGCAGCAGCGTGATCAGCAGCAAGGTTTGTTGTCCGCAGTCGGCATGGCCGGCGCGCAGTGCGTAATCGCTGATGTTGCTGATGGTGGAGTATTCGCGCGCGCCGGCCCACGGAATGCGATCGACCGCGGCGAACAGCCTGCGCACCACTTCGTATGGGCGTGTTTCACCCTGCAACACCTGGTCGGAAAACAGCTTCAGCGCCGGGGTGAAGCGCACATGCGGCAGCTGCTCGGACAGGTAGGGTTTCAGTGCCGGGTCGGCCGGTGTCGGCTGCACCTTGGCCGGATCGATCGCGGTGTGGCGCGCGAAGATCGTCAGCGCGTAGCGGATCTCGAAGCGCATCGGCTGCCCAGCCACCGCCTTTGCTTCCAGATAGGCGGTGCGCTGCTGCGTGCTGGCCGGTGCCACGCGCGCCCTGCCGGGGGTGCTGCCCAGCCACTGCACCTGCTCCTGCTGGCCAGGAATTTCGCGCGGGTATGGAATCCACGCTCGAACCATTTCGCCGGCAGGCACCGCATCGGCCTTGACCGTCAGCGACTGGGTGAATTCGATGCGCTGCGGCAGCACCGAGGCCTGGCCACTCTGTTCTGCCGCCGCGATCACGCGCGCATGGTGTGCATTGAGCACTTCGTTCGGGCCGGGCGCCGGCATGGGCGCATCCGCGCGGCGGCGTGCGCGCGCTTCGTCGCTGAGCAGGAACAGGTTCGACGGTGCGCGTTTGAAGTACCAGCGCGTGCCGTCGATATCGAGATGTTCGATCAGGCCAAGCTGGTCCCAGCGTGCGAATTCTTCGTCAGTCAGGTCGGGAATCCAGCGCCGCACCGCCGCCTTGGCAGCGGCTTGGTCCAAGGAGAAATCCAGGCGGATTCGCCGCATGCGCTCCTGCTGGAAGGCGATGTCCTGTTCGCTGACGCCAGGCTCGGCTGCGTCAGCAGCCGACCAGGTATCCAGTTCGCTGCCGGCTTCGGAGAACCGCCCGACATCGATCAGCTGCACCAACTGCGCGAACTGCGTGGCCGACGGCGGTGGCTGCGCTGCTGCGGACCACGCGCACAGCAGCAGCGCGGCACTCAGGCCGGCAGCAGCAGGCAGACGCAGTTTGCGAACGGCAGGATCCACAGCGACACTTCCCAAGCGCGGGTGGTAACGGCTGTGTAACACGGGCCGGGAGACCGGTCAATAATTTATTCTTGCTTTCGACGCCGAAAGGAATAAATATTCCAACAGGCATTCGAGGAGGGTGTGCAGCGCATGATCCTGGCTTCCCGCGAACCGCGCTGGCACTGGCCGCGCCGGTTGACCCTGGCCCTGTGCGTGCTGGCCGCCCCGGCCTTCGCACTCGCTGCCCCGACGCCTGATCCCGGCGCGCCGCTGCCCTATGTGATCGGCCTGCACGAGGCCTACCTCACGCCGGACTACTGGGCAGCACGGCTCGAGAACGCCGACACCCCGGTCCTCGACCGCACGCAGATCGACGCCCAGAACGCGCGGATGCGGGCGCAGGACAGCCACATCCAGGACATCGCCGTGCTGCCCGCACAGCTTGATGCGGCGGCGGTGCGCGGCAGCATCACCGCGCTGTCGAGCTGGCCCACCCGCACTCTGTACAACGACAAGGGCCAGGCCATCACCCCAGCACTGCGCAGCGCAATCGAAGCCAATCTGGGCCTGCAGTCCATTCCCGCGCAGACGACACCGCAATACGGGCTGGTGGTGAAGCGCGCCGCACTGCGCACCTTCCCCACCCGCGAGCGCGTCTTCAGCACCGTCGGCGACACCGACATCGACCGCTTCCAGGAATCGGCACTGTTCCCCGGCGACAAAGTCGCCGTGGTCCATCGCAGCGCCGATGGCCGTTGGCTGTTCGTGCACAGCGAACGCTACAGCGCGTGGATCGAGGCCGACACCATCGCCAGCGGCGACAAGGCCACCGTGCTCGGCTACGGCGCGAAGGGGCCGTACCGGATCGTCACCGGCGCCACCGCACAGACCACCTACACCCCGGAAGAACCGCGTGTCTCGCGCCTGCAGCTGGACATGGGCGTGCGCCTTCCGGTGTTGGCCGGCTGGCCCGCCGCCAAACCGGTGAACGGGCAACAGGCGCACGCCTCGTGGGTGGTGCAGCTGCCGGTACGCGAAAGCGATGGCCGGTTGAAGCTGGTGCCGGCCCTGCTGCCGCGTTCGCAGGACACCGCCGCCGACTACCTGCCGCTGACCCCGCGCCTGCTGTTGCAGCAGGCCTTCAAATTCCTCGGTGAACGCTACGGCTGGGGCCACGACTACGACACCCGCGACTGCAGCGGTTTCGTTTCCGAGATCTACCGCAGCTTCGGCGTGCTGCTGCCGCGCAATACCAGCGCGCAAGCGGTCAGCCCGGCGCTGGACCGCTTGCCGTTCACCACCAAGGACGGCAAGGCCGTGCGCGACCGCGCCGTTACCGACCTGCAGGTGGGCGACCTGGTCTACATCCCCGGCCACGTGATGATGGCCATCGGCCACGTCGACGGCCGCACCTGGGTGATCCACGATACCGCGGGCGGCAGCTGGTTCGGTGCCGACGGCAAGCGCGTGCAGGCCCATCTCAATGGTGTTTCGGTCACCCCGCTGGAGCCGATGATGGCCAGCGACAGCGTCCGCTACATCGACCGCATCACCAACATCCAACGCCTGCGTGCCAAGACCCCCTGAATGAAGATCACTGCCATCGAACTGGGCATGCTGCGCGTGCCGCTGAAAACACCGTTCAAGACCGCCCTGCGCACGGTGGAAACCGTGGAAGACGTGGTGGTGCTGATCCGCACCGATACCGGCCACACCGGCTACGGCGAAGCGCCGGCCACTGCGGTGATCACCGGTGACACCCACGGCTCGATCATCGAAGCGATCCGGCACTTCATCGCCCCGCGCCTGATCGGCCAGGACGTGGTCAACCTCAACCATCTATGCACGTTGGTGCAGACCGCGATGGAGCGCAACAGCAGTGCCAAGGCGGCGGTGGAGATCGCGCTGTACGACCTGTGGGCACAGCTGCATGGCGCGCCCCTGTACCAGATGCTGGGTGGCGGTGACCCGGTGATCACCACCGACATCACCATCAGCGTGGACTACATCGACAAGATGGTGGCTGACTCGCTGTCGGCGATCGAACGCGGCTTCGAGTCGCTGAAGATCAAGGTCGGCAAGGACATCGGCGTGGACATCGAGCGGGTCAAGGCGATCCATGCCGCCGTGGAAGGCCGCGCCCTGCTTCGCCTGGACGCCAACCAGGGCTGGACCGCCAAGCAGGCCGTGCACGCAATGCGCACGCTGGAAGAAGCCGGCGTGGTGCTGGAACTGCTGGAGCAGCCGGTAAAGGCGGCCGACATCAGCGGCCTGAAGTACGTCACCGACCGCGTCAACACGCCGGTGATGGCCGACGAAAGCGTGTTCAGCCCGAGCCAGGTGATGGACCTGATCCAGCAGCGCGCGGCCGACATCATCAACATCAAGCTGATGAAGACCGGTGGCCTGTCCAACGCGATCCGCATCGCCGATATTGCCGGCATCTACGGCGTGCCGTGCATGATCGGCTGCATGATCGAATCGAGCATCAGCGTGGCCGCCGCGGTGCATCTGGCCGTGGCCAAGAGCGATGTGATCACCAAGGTCGACCTCGACGGCCCATCGCTGGGCCAGTTCGACCCGGTCAGCGGCGGCGTGCATTTCAACGAATCGGAGATCAGCATCAGCGACGTGCCGGGGCTGGGTATCACCGAAGTGCGGGGGCTGGAGATGCTGGGTTGATCGGAGCACCGCTGCAAGCAGTGTCTACGGCTGATGCTTGGTCGGGCGTTACTTTTCTTTCTGCGGAAAGAAAAGTAACCAAAAGAAACGCTCCGCCGGCCGCGAGCCGACGTGCTGCGCACGTCGGTGCCCTGCGCTCCTCGGGCCGCCGAGGGACAGCGCGGAACTCGCTGCGCTCAGACACCCGCGCCTCTTCGCCCTCGCCGGACCTGCGGTGCTCGGCTCGCTTGAAGGCGGACTCAACAGCAGCTCCGGGTAGAGCCACGCCATGGGTGGATGCCCTTGCTCCTGCTTTTGCCCCGCTCCGTACACCCTTCGCGGCTGGCACCCGCCCGACCCACTCCATGACAAGCTCTACGCAGCCAACCGCAACGCGCCTACACATGCCCGGACGCCCCGCATGCCGCCCCTGCTGAAGATCCGCTCCGAGCGCGGGCAGATGTCGGCCATCGAGCGCCGCATCGCCGATTTCATTCTCGACAACGCTCACCTGCTGCGCGATTACTCCTCGCAGCAGCTGGCCAGCGCGCTGGGCATCAGCCAGTCCAGCGTGGTCAAGTTCAGCCAGAAACTCGGCTTCAAGGGCTACCCGGACCTGAAGTATTCGATCGGCCAGGACGTGGCCCGCGCGGGTGCCGACCCGCAACAGGCGCCCAGCGAACCCGACAGCGGCGATGACTACCTGCGCCTGGGCGACGCCCTGCGCCGCAGCAAGGCTCTGGCCGAGGAGGAAACCCGCCAGGCCAATCCCCGAGAGGAGATAGAGCGCATCGTGCAGCTGCTCGATGGGGCACCGAAGCTGTTCGTGTACGGCCTGGGTGATGACGGCCTGTACGCGCGTGAGTTCGCCATGCGGCTGTCGCTGCTCGGGCTGCTGGTGGTGCCACATACCGACCCGATCCTGATGCTGGCCAATCTGTCAGCGGCACGCCCGGGTGACGCGCTGTTGATGTTCTCCGAGTTCGGCAACCTGCCCCAGCTCTCGCAGCTGTCGCGGCAGTTCCAGGACATGGGCGGCAAGGTGATTTCCATTACCCGCCACACCGCCAACCCGCTGCGCGCGCATGCTGATGCCGCGCTGGCGATGTGCGCGCACGACCGGACGCCGCAGGTCGCGCAGCTGCTGTACCGTAGCGCCATGCACGCGCTGCTCGATTTCCTGTTCGTGCTGCTCTGCCACGCCAATCCGGACCGCCAGCAGCAACTGGCGGTGAACCTGGAGCGGATCGACCACCTGCTGGATTCCTGACCGGAGCGCACGTTGATGAAATCGCTGGCCCGCCTCGCCACCACTGCGCTGCTGCTTGCCGCTGCGGTGTCCGTCCACGCCGCGCCGCTCGATGGTGCACGCCAGCTGATCGTGGTTACCAGCGACAACTGGGACAGCACCCAGGGGCAGCTGCAGGCCTATGTACGCGACGGCAAGGGCTGGCACGCGCACGGGCAAGCCTTCCCGGTCGCGCTCGGCCGTACCGGCAGCGCGTGGGGCCTGGGCCTGCATCCGGCACAGGGCGAAGGCCCGCAGAAGCAGGAAGGCGATGGCCGCAGCCCGGCCGGCGTGTTCGCGCTCGGCAGCGCCTTCGGCTATGCCATCACCCGTCCCGGCACCGCGATGGCCTACCAACCCATGCTCGAAAGCAGCTACTGCATGGATGTGCCCGGTTCACCGTTCTACAACCGCATCGTCGATGCGAAGAAGGTCGGCAGCGCCGCGATCAAGGGCTCCACCGAGCCGATGCGGCTGGACCTGCACAACAAGGGCGACGTGCGTTACCAGGAAGGCTTCGTGATTGCCCACAACCCGGACAACCAGCCCGGCAAGGGCAGCTGCATCTTCGCCCATCTGTGGCGCGCGCCCGGTGAGGCCACGGCTGGCTGCACCGCCATGCCGCAGCCGCGCATGCAGGCGCTGCTGGACTGGCTGCGGCCGCAGGATACGCCGCGCTTCGTGCTGCTGCCGCGCGCCGAGTACAAGCGCCTGCAGGCACAGTGGCAGCTGCCCGCACTGAGCGGAGACGCCCGTTGAGCACCCCGGACGAACCGCAGCTGCAGCGCGCGGTCAGCCGCTGGCAGATCGTCGGCCTGTCGATCAACGACGTGATCGGCAGCGGCATCTACCTGTTGCCGGCCGCCACCGTCGCCCTGCTCGGCCCCTTCAGCCTGTGGGGCGTGGTCGCCGCCGGCATCGTCGTTGCGTTGCTGGTGCTGTGCTATGCGCAGGCCGCCAGCTACTTCGATGAGCCCGGTGGCAGCTACCTGTATGCCCGCGAGGCGTTCGGCCGTTTCGCCGGGTTCGAGATCGGCTGGATGATCTGGCTGACCCGCATCAGCTCGGCGGCCGCATTGAGCAACGCGCTGGCCGATGCGGTGGCACGCTTCTGGCCGTGGGCCGACGCCGGCATGGGCCGCATCGCGGTGATCGTGGTATCGCTGGGTTTCCTCACCGGCGTCAACATCATCGGCGTGCGCTCGGCCGCGCGGACCGGCGTGGTGCTGGTGATCGGCAAGATGCTGCCGCTGCTGCTGTTCGTGGCCATCGGCGCGTTCTACATCGATCCGCAGCTGGTGTTCTCCGGCCAGCGCCCGGACCCGCACGACCTGCAGCGCATGGGTGAAGCCGCCTTGCTGCTGCTGTACGCCTACGCGGGCTTCGAGAACATCCCGGCTGCGGCCGGCGAGTACCGCAACCCACGCCGCGATATTCCGTTCGCACTGATCACCATGATCATCACCGTCACCGTCATCTATGGAGCGGTGCAGGTGGTGGCGCAGGGCACGCTGGCCGGGCTGTCCAGCTCGGCCACGCCGCTGGCTGACGCCGCCGCCGGCTTCGGTGGTGAGGCACTCGCGCTGATCCTGACCGTGGGCGCGACCATTTCCATCCTCGGCACCAACAGCAACACGATGATGATGGGCCCGCGCTTCCTGTTCGCGCTGGCGCGCGATGGCTACGGGCCGAAGATCCTGGCGCAGGTGCATCCGCGCTTCCATACACCGGCCGCATCGATCCTGTGCCAGGGCCTGATCGCGCTCGGGCTGGCGCTGTCGGGGTCATTCGTGCAGCTGGCGCTGCTGTCGATGACCACGCGCCTGTTCGCCTACATCGGTACTGCCGCCGCAGTACTGGTGTTGGCCAAACGCTACGCCGACCGCCCCGGTGCGCTGAAGCTGCCCGGTGGCCCGCTGATTCCGGTGCTGGCGCTGCTGCTGTGCCTGGCCCTGTTCGCCAGTGCCAGCTGGCAGAACATCGCCGCCGCGCTGGTCGCCTTCGCCATCGGCGCGGTGATCTACAAGTTGCCGCGAAAGGATGCCGACGCCGGGTGATCGGTAGCGCCGGGCCATGCCCGGCGGATTGATCTGACGATCACGCTGCCGGACCGGGCCGTTAACCGCCGCGCAGGCACGATCAGGCTTCGTCCACCACGGAGCCCTTCCATGACCGACTACCAGATTCCCGGCCGCGTGCCGGACGACAGCACCCCGCGCGACGCGGTCAGCAACTACTGGCGCGAGCGCTACACCTCTGAACCGTACTATGACGATCAGCTGTTCTTCGACGACTACGAACCAGCCTACCGTATTGGCCACTCGGCCCGCGCGCAGGACATGATCCGCGCCTACGAGGAAATGGAAGGCGAACTGGAATCACGCTGGGCCAGCGAACGTGGCAAGAGCCGGCTGGAGTGGGCGCAGGCCCGCAATGCCGTACGCCGAGGCTGGGAGGAAGCGATCAATCTCGACCAGCGGCTGGACAAGGGCGTGCCTCGCGGCACCTGACTTGATCGGATGCCGGTAGCGCCGGGCATGGCCCGGCGCTACCGGTCGTTTGTCAATCCTGTTCCGGCAGCGGCGGCACGCCCGCACTGCGCTTGCTTTCACCGTCACCGGCGGCGATCAGATCACGAGTGTTCTTCTGCACCGCCACCGCGCCGAACAGCGACAGCGCGAAGGCCATGCCATAGAAGCCCTTCTCGCTCAGCACCAGAGTCGCGTTCCACAGGCCAACCAGAAGCAGCAGCAGCGCAGACAGCAATGCGAACCAGCACAGCGCGTAATACAGGCCACTCACCGGAATTCCCTCGACACGGTCGCGCACGCTCTTCTGCAGCGACACCGCTGCGAACAGGCCAAACAGGAGCAGGGTTAGGTAGTAGCCCTTCTCGTTCAGCGGCATCTCCGCATTGAACAGGCCTACCAGGTAGGCCACCGCGCCGAGCAGCAGGGCCACCCAGGAGGCGGCAATGAAGGCCGGCGAGGGTCGATGGATGATCGGTGCGTTCATTGCGGTTCCTTGCAGTCAGGCGGGCATGCTTTGCCCGGGCGAACCCACCCTAGACGATCCCGCCGCCGCCGCACAGGGGGAAACAGGACCTTCGGGCCAGGACCGTCACCGCCCCGGTGGTATACAAGGGAGAGCCTGGCCATCCGCATCCCCTTCCGCTGGAGATACCCATGACCCGCACGCCCCTGCTGCTCGCCCTCGGCCTGTTGCCGATCCTCGCCACCACGGCCTGCAGTGCCGCCGGCCCCGATGCCAGTGGGCAGAAGGCTGCCGCCGCCAGCACAGACGCTGCCGACCAGCGACCGTTCACCGCCACCGAAATCAGTCGTTTCGACCAGCCGTGGGCAATGACGTTCCTGCCCGATGGCAGCCTGCTGGTGACCGAAAAGCGCGGCAAGCTGCAGCATCTGGACCTGGCCAGTGGCCAGAAGCATGAAATCACCGGTGTGCCCAAGGTCGCCTACGGTGGCCAGGGCGGTTTCGGCGATGTGATCCTGCATCCGCAGTTCGCCCGCAACCACGTCATTTACTTCAGCTATGCCGAAGAGGGCACGCTGGACACCCGTGGCGCTGCCGTCGCACGCGCCACGCTGGCGCTGGATGCCAAGGGTGGCGGTGAGCTGAAGGACCTGAAGGTGATCTGGCGACAGACGCCCAAGGTCAGCGGCGAAGGCCACTACGGCCACCGCCTCGTCTTCGGCCCGGACGGCAAGCTGTGGATCAGCTCCAGTGAACGGCAGAAGTTCGATCCGGCACAGGACATGGGCGGCAATCTCGGCAAGATCATCCGCCTCAACGACGACGGCAGCCTGCCCGCCGACAACCCGTTCGCCTCGCAGGGCGGTGTTGCCGCGCAGGTGTGGTCGCTGGGCCACCGCAACATCCTCGGCATGGCCTTCGACGCCAACGGCAAGCTGTGGGCGCACGAGATGGGCCCGGCCGGTGGCGACGAACTGAACCTGATCGTGCGCGGCGCCAACTACGGCTACCCGATCGTCTCCAATGGTGACCATTACGACGGCCGCCCGATTCCCGACCACAGCACCCGCCCGGAATTCGCCGCCCCGAAGGTGACCTGGACGCCGGTGATCTCGCCGGCCGGCTTCGTCATCTACAGCGGCAACCTGTTCCCGCAGTGGAAGGGCAGCGGCTTCATCGGCGGCCTGTCATCCACCTCGCTGGTACGTGTGGCCTTCGATGGCGACAGCGCGCGCGAAGCCGAACGCTTCAACATGGGCGAACGCATCCGTGAAGTGGAACAGGGCCCGGATGGCGCACTGTGGCTGCTGGAAGACGGCAACAAGGCGCGTCTGCTGAAGCTCACCCCGAAGACCTGACAGGGTGGTAGTGCCGGCCGCTGGCCGGCACGTTTGTCTGCAACGGCCCCGCACGCGGGGCCGTCTGCGTTCATTGAATGGTGATGACCTTCACCTCGGTCTTCGTGCAGGCCTGGTCCAGGCACTGGCCGTTCAACCACACCTGCCCATCGCCGATCATCACGCCCTGCTGGTTGACGAAGACCTTGCTGAAGTCCTGCTCGGACACCGCCTTGACCACCGCCGGGGTGATGATCTTCTCGTAGTTGCGCTGGAACTCACCGGGACCGGTGATCTTCTTTCCACCGCTGATGTTCAACGGGAAGCGCACTTCCTCGACCACGGCAGCGCGATCACCGCCGATCACCGCGGTCTTGAACGTGTTGAACACCTTCTCGTACTGCGCGGCATCGCCGAGCAGGGTTTCAATGCGCGCACGCGCATCCGCCGCAGGCTCATCCATAGCGGTGGGTGCAGTTGAGGCGGGGTCGGCGGCAGGCTTGGCAGGTTCAGCCGCAGGCGTCGCTGCAGCACGGGCCTCCATCGGCGGCGGTGCATCCACCGCAGGCTCGGCCGGCGGCGCCGGCTGCGAACAGGCCGCCAGCAACAGGGCGGGAATCAACACAGCGATCATGCGCATGCGCGGGCATCCATCGGTTCAAGGATGCCGATGGTAGCGCCGGGCCATGCCCGGCGTGTTTGCCATGGGTGAGGACGCCGGGCATGACCCGGCGCTACCACCCCGCGATCAGCCCTTCAGCAGCTCGAACTGCACCGCTTCACCGGCGGCCGAAGACGCGCACACCCACACGTCGAACAGGCCCGGCTCGGCACGCAGCACGCCATCGCGGCCGGTGAACGCCAACTGCTCGCGGGTCAGGGTGAACACCACCTCGGTGGACTCGCCCGGCTGCAGTGCCACCTTGCGGAAGTCCTTCAGCTCGCGCACCGGACGCACGCGGCTGGCCACGCGGTCGTGGATGTACAGCTGCACCACTTCTTCACCGGCCACATCACCGCTGTTGGTCAGCGTGGTGGTGAGGGTCAGGGTCTCATCCCAGCCCAGCTGGGCTGCGCTCAGCTGCGGCGCGCCGTAGGCGAAGGTGGTGTAGCCGATGCCATGCCCGAACGGATACAGCGGCTCGTTCGGAATCTCGCGCCAGCGCGCCTTGAACTCCGACATGGTCGGCAGTTCCGGCCGACCGGTACGCGGGTGGTTGTAGAAGTACGGCTGCTGGCCCGACACCTGCGGGAAGCTGACCGGGAGGCGGCCCGATGGGCTGTAATCGCCGAACAGCACATCGGCCACGGCATGGCCGGTCTGCGTGCCCAGGTACCAGGTCACCGCCACCGCCTGCGCATTACGCACGGCGCCCTGCAGGGCCAGCGCGCGGCCATTGCGCAGCAGCACCACCAGCGGCTTGCCAGTCATCGCCACGGCCTCGGCCAGCGCCTGCTGTGCCGGCGGCAGGGTGATCTCGACGCGCGACTGCGCTTCGCCGCTGTAACGCTGCGGCTCGCCCAGCGCCAGCACCACCACGTCGGCGCGCAGCGCAGCGGCCACGGCCGCTTCGGTGCCACCGGGGATGGCCACTTCCAGTTCGCAGCCTGGCACGATCTCCAGCAGCGCTTCGTCGCTGATGGCGGCACGCACGCCGGTTTCCAGGTCCACGTAACGCTGCTTGTCGCCAAACAGCGTCCAGCAGCCCTCGATGTTTTCGCGGTCCTGCACGAACGGGCCGATCAGGGCGATCTTCTGCCCGGTCTTCTGCAACGGCAGCACGTTGTCGCGGTTGTTCAGCAGCACGATCGAACGGCGCGCCGCATCGCGCGACAGTTCGTCATGCGCGGCGATGTGCGAGGTGTCGGCTTCGCGCGCTAGGTCCAGCGAACGGTACGGGTCGTCGAACAGGCCGATGGTTTCCTTCAGCCACAGGATGCGGCGCACGCCTTCATCCAGCACCGCCATCGGCACCTCGCCGCTCTCGACCAGGCCCGGCAGGTGTTCGGCATAGAAGCCGCTCTGCATGCTCAGATCCAGGCCAGCGGTGAACGCCTTGGCGGTGGCATCGCGGTCATCGGCGGCATAGCCGTGCGCGACCAGTTCCATGTCGGCGGTGTAGTCGGAGATCACCACGCCCGGGAACTTCCATTCACCGCGCAGGATGTCGGTCAGCAGCTCGGCGTTGGCGCTGGCCGGCACGCCGTTGATGTCGTTGAACGAGGACATCACGGTGATCGCGCCAGCGTCGAAGGCCGCCTTGAACGGCGGCAGGTGCACGTCGCGCAGGGTCTGCGGCGAGATGTCCACCATGTTGTATTCCATGCCGGCCATCACCGCGCCGTAGGCGGCGAAGTGCTTGGGCGTGGCCAGCAGCGAATCGTCGGCGCGCAGGTCGCTGCCCTGGAAGCCGCGCACGCGGGCGGCGGCGAATGCACAGCCCAGCACCACGTCCTCACCGGCACCTTCGGCACCACGGCCCCAGCGCTGGTCGCGGGCGATGTCCACGGCCGGTGCGTAGGTCCAGTGCAGGCCGGCGGCAGTGGCTTCGACGGCGGTGGCGCGCGCGGTGCGCTCGGCCAGGTCCGGCTCGAAGCTGGCGGCCTCGCCCAGCGGAATCGGGAACACGGTGCGCATGCCGTGGATGACGTCAGCAGCCAGGATCACCGGGATGCCCAGGCGGCTCTCTTCGGTGGCGACCTGCTGGATGCGGCGGCCCAGCTCGGCGCCCACACCATTGAACAGCGAGCCGACCTTGCCCTCGCGCACCTGCTGCAGCACCTGGTCGGCATTGCGCACGTTGGCTTCCGGGTTCACGTCCGGGGCGAACGGGCGGACCATGTCCGCGAAGACACCCAGCTGGCCGACCTTTTCCTCGACGGTCATCTGGGCAATGAGGGATTCGATGCGATCGGAGGCCACCGGCAGTCCTTGATGAAAACGTTTACAAGCCCGGCATTCTAGCGATCCCGGGCGATTTGGCGAGAGGTTTTTTCATTCAGTTTCAGCCACCAGCGGGGTCCGTATGGCCCCGCCGGAGGCATCGCAGCTTACTCCGAGCCGGCCAACTGGCGCTGCCCGGCCATCAACATGGCGTCGCTGGAGGCCTGGAACACCCGCAGGCCGAAGGCCGGCAGGATCGCCAGCAGGTGGTCGAAGATGTCCGACTGCACCGCCTCGTATTCACCCCAGGCGGTGCTGCGGGTGAAGCAGTACAGCTCCAGCGGCAGGCCTTCGGTGGTCGGCTGCAACTGCCGTACCAGCAGGGTCATGTCGGTATGGATGCCCGGGTGGCTGCGCAGATACCGTTCCACATAGGCACGGAAGGTACCCAGGTTGGTCACCCGACGGCTGTTGACCTCGGCCACGCCCTGCTCGCGCAGGCGCCCGTTCCACTGCCCCAACTCCTGCTCCTTCTCCTGCAGGTAATCACGCAGCAGCGCGAACTGGCCGAGGAAGGCCAGGTCGCCCTCGTCCAGGAAGCCGACGCTGTGCTGGTCCAGGTACAGCGCGCGCTTGATGCGGCGGCCACCGGCCTCCTGCATGCCGCGCCAGTTCTTGAACGACTCGGTCACCAGCTTCTTGGTCGGGATGGTGGTGATGGTCTTGTCGAAGTTCTGCACGGTGATGGTGTGCAGCGCGATATCGATCACATCGCCGTCGGCGTTCTGGCTGGGCATCTCGATCCAGTCGCCGATGCGCACGCGGCCATCGCCACTGATCTGCACGCTGGCCACCAGCGACAGGATGGTGTCCTGGAAGATCAGCATCAGCACCGCCGTAGCCGCGCCCAGGCCGGTCACCAGCGGGCCCAGCTTCACCCCCAGCAGGGTCGCGATGATGGACAGGCCGGCGGCCACGAACACCACGATCTTGACCACCTGCAGGTAGCCCTTGATCGGCTTGTTGCGCGCATCGGGCTTGCGCTCGTACAGGCTGTTGGCCGCGTCCAGCGCATGCGAAAACGCCATCGAGACCGTCAGCACGGCCCACACGATGCACAGCTTGATGATCACGTTGACCAGGCCGGGCGGCAGGTCGGGGATGAGGGTGATGCCCGAGGCGATCACCTGGCTGGGTACCACGTTGGACAGGCGCGAGATGACCCGCATCAGGTGGCTGCCACGCCCGGACTCGGCGCCCGGCAGGCGCTGCAGCAGGCGCCGCAGGCCACGCACCAGGATGCGCTTGGTCACCCAGTTGGCCAGGCCGGCTGCGATCAGCAGCGCCGAGATCATCAACGCCAGGTAGGCGCCAGGATAGGGTTCCAGTGTGTTCTGCAGCCGTTCCAGCCACTGTACCGCCACCACCGCGTCCACCATCAGTTGTCTCCTTCGTCATTGCCGTTGAGGTTGCCGGCCAGCGGCCGGCACTACCGGATCAGTCCCGCGTGCGTTCGATGATCACGCCGACCGCGCGCGCGCCACGCACCGCGCCCGGCTTGCTCAGCTTCAGGCGCAGCCACTTCACGTCGAATTCGTCCAGCACGATCTGCGCGCAGCGCTCGGCCAGGGTTTCGACCAGGCCGAATTCCGACTCACGCACGAACTGCTCCAGGCGCTTGCTGACCGCCTTGTAGTTCAGGGTGTGAGCGATGTCGTCGGAGGCCGCAGGACGACGGTTGTCGAAGCCCATTTCCAGGTCGAACACCAGGTCCTGGCGGATCCGTCGTTCCCAATCGTAGATGCCGATCAGGGCGTCGATCGTCAGCCCCTCGATGAAAACCTTGTCCATTGCGCTTACCAGCCCGAATACAGGGGGCCATGGTAACGGCACGGCGGTGAGCCTGCCCGGAACGGGCGGCGGGTGGCCGGTAGGGACGCGGCTCCAGAAAAGACAAAGGGCCCTGCTAGCGGGGCCCTTTGGTACCTCTCAACGTCCCCGGGGGGAGCTGGAATCCAGCCGCGAGTCCCGGAGCACACGATGCAGATCATGACGTTCATTCCCTCTACGGTCCAGAGTCAGTCGCGACATGTTGGTGGAAGCTCAAGGTGATAGAGGAATTCTGCTGTCTGACGCAGCGGCGTTGCCCGATATCACGCCAGCGGCAACCAGCGCAGGCTGGTGATCCGCCATGTGGTCCGTATTTGATGAGAGAGCAACGAATACTGCAGGCAGCGCTGTCACGCCCACGATGGGCGACGTACAAACGTATCGCGGACCGGCACTCTTTGGATGCCGCCTCGCTTTACGTATGGAACATGCAGATGTGCGGCGCGCTGCTATCCCCCCTGCACGTCTGTGAAATCGTAATCCGCAACGCGGTGGCCGCGGCGCTGGCGCATGCCTATGGGCCGCGCTGGCCTTGGCATCCTGCACTGCTGCAGCGGATGCCAGCAGATGGCGCGTTGTCGGCCTTGCAGGATATCCATAGACAGGCAGATCGTCGGATGGACACTCAGGAGATCATCGCCAGCCTTCGCTTCGCGTTCTGGCAGCAGCTTTTCACGCGGCGCTTCGAGGGAGCCATCTGGACGCGGGGCTTGAAGATTGCGTTGCCGAACGCGCCACAGAATGCTCTCAGCGTGGTTCGCACGAACATCCACGCAGACATCGGGCGCATCCGCCTCCTGCGCAACCGCATCGCGCACCACGAGCCCATCCTCGAGCGCGACATCGGCGCCGACCTGGCCGCGATCGGGCGGCTGATCCATGCCCGCTGCCCGCATACGCTGGGCTGGCTGCAGCGCCATGAGCGGGCGACAACGGTGTTGGCGGCGTCGCCGTTGGCAGGGCGTCCGTAATGTGTTCGCCGGGCGTGGCCCGGCGCTACGGGCTCAGACCGCCGGCAGGGTCGCCATGTCCCAGCGCGGGGTAACCTCGACCTTTGGCGGGCTGTGCTGGCCGGCCTGCAGGCGCAGCGCGCCGGCGAAGGCGATCATCGCGCCGTTGTCGGTGCACAACGCCGGCCGCGGGAAGCAGGCACGGCCGCCAAGGCGCTCGGCCATCTGCTGCAGGCGTGCGCGCAGGCGCTTGTTGGCGCCGACGCCGCCAGCCACCACGATCACGTTGGTCCCGGCCGCTTCCAGCGCGCGCTCGCACTTGATCGACAGAGTCTCGACCACGGCATCTTCAAAGCCGCGGGCGATGTCGGCACGGGTCTGTTCGCTCTGATCGCTGTCGCGCCAGGCCATCAGGACCTGGGTCTTCAGGCCGGAGAAGCTGAAATCCAACCCCGGGCGGTCGGTCATCGGCCGCGCGAAGCGGTAGGCGCCCGGCGTACCCTGCTCGGCCAGCCTGGCCAGCTGCGGACCGCCCGGATAGGGCAGGCCCATCATCTTGGCGGTCTTGTCGAAGGCCTCGCCGGCCGCATCGTCCAGGGTCTCGCCCAGAAGGCGGTACTGGCCGATCGCATCCACCGCCACCAGCTGGGTATGGCCACCGGACACCAGCAGCGCCACGAACGGCGCCTGCGGCGGGTCGTCTTCCATCAGCGGGGCCAGCAGGTGGCCTTCCATATGGTGTACGCCCACCGCCGGTACCTCCAGCGCCCAGGCCAGCGAGCGGGCCACACCCGCACCGACCAGCAGCGCGCCAACCAGGCCGGGACCGGCCGTATAGGCCACGCCGTCGATATCACCTACACCCAGGCCGGCTTCGGCCAGGGTCTGGCGCACCAGCGGCAGCAGCTTGCGGACGTGGTCGCGGCTGGCCAGTTCGGGCACCACACCACCGTATTCGGCGTGCAGGGCGATCTGGCTGTAGACCGCATGGGCGCGCAGGGCCGCGCTGCCGGCCAGGTCGGTGTCATACACCGCCACGCCGGTCTCATCACAGGAAGATTCGATGCCAAGGACTCGCATGCCTGCTATTATGACGCCCCTGCCGCCCCCTCGGGGGACGCGCAGGTCTCACTGCTTTCGAACCTCTGGCCCGTATTCAGGGTTGGCCGCTTGCAGTTTGTCTATTCGCCGCTATAATGTGCGGCTCGCCGGGCGTGACCCGGTTCTACTGTGTCCCGGAGATTCCATGCCCAGCGTCAAAGTCCGCGAGAACGAGCCCTTCGAGTTTGCTCTTCGCCGCTTCAAGCGCACTTGCGAAAAGGCCGGTGTGCTGGCCGAAACCCGCAAGCGCGAGTTCTACGAAAAGCCGACCCAGGAGCGCAAGCGCAAGGCCGCCGCTGCTGTGAAGCGTCAGCTGCGCCGCTCGTCGCGCGACGTTACCAAGCGTCAGCGCCTGTACTGATCGGACGCATCTTCATTGCGATGGGCTTGCCTGTCGCGATGGAGCCGAAGCCGGCACGCGCGAGCGTCGCCGGCTTTTTGCGTTTCCGGGTTCGGGCATCCGCCCCGCCCCACCACCACCACGAGGTTCCTCATGAGCATGAAGCTGCAGCTCACCGAAGACATGAAGGCCGCCATGAAGGCGGGCGAGAAGCACAAGCTGGGCGTGATCCGCCTGATCAACGCCGCCATCAAGCAGCGCGAAGTGGACGAGCGCATCGAGCTGGATGACACCGCCGTGATCGCCGTGCTCGACAAGATGGTCAAACAGCGCAAGGACTCGGTCAGCCAGTTCGAAGCCGCCAACCGCGAAGACCTGGCCGAGATCGAGCGCGCCGAGATCGTGGTCATCGAAGCCTACCTCCCGGCCAAGATGGGCGAAGCCGAGATCGTCGCCGCGATCCAGGCCGCCATCGCCGAAACCGGCGCTTCCGGTCCGGCCGACATGGGCAAGCTGATGGGCGCACTGAAGCCCAAGCTCGCTGGCCAGGCCGACATGGGCCTGGTCTCCAAGCTGGTCAAGCAGCAGCTGGCGTAAGCCATTGCCGGGGTCGGATCCCTTTCGCATCGCGGAAGGGTTCTGACCCCATTGATGCCCCCGCTTCACCGCACCTTCGACCCCCGGCTGCTACAACATCCCCATGGTCGAGCAATCGCACTCCCCCGCCGACACGCGTCCCCACGGCATTCCCGCACGGCTTCGCCACTACGCTGACCGCCTGCAGGACAGCTTCCCGATGGCCGTCGCCAAGCGCTTCGTCGAAATCGACGTGCTGACCCAGGCCGCCTCGGTCTCCTTCTACGCCCTGCTGTCGATGGCACCGCTGCTGGTGCTGCTGCTGTGGCTGACCGCCTCGCTGTACCCACCTGCACAACAGACGCTGATCAGCCAGATCGGTTCAGTGGCCGGCAGCAGCGTGGCCAGTGTTGCCGACACCGTGCTGCACAACGCCAACAGCCAGCCCAGCGTCGGTTCATTGGCCGGGCTGTGGAGCACGCTGCTGCTGTTCATCGGCGCCACCGCCGTGTTCGCCCAGCTGCAGAACGCGCTGAACCGGATCTTCCACACCAGCGGCCAGCGTCTGGAAGGCATCAAGGCCTGGCTGCGCAAGCGCGTGTTCTCGTTCGGCGTGGTGCTGGCACTGGGCTTCCTGCTGATCCTGTCGATGACCGCCACCACTGCGCTGCAGGTGGTGTTCGCGCAACTGCCCTCGGTACTGCCGGCAATCGGCTACCTCACCTCGCTGCTGCTGTACACGCTGGCCTTCGCCTTCCTCTACCACTACCTGCCGGACCGCCGCGTGGCCTGGCGGCAGGCCTTCATCGGCGGTGCCATCACCTCGGTGCTGTTCACCCTCGGCCGCTATGGCATCGGCGTCTACATCGCCACCGTGGCCCCGGGCAGTGCCTACGGTTCGATGGGCGCGCTGGTGATCTCGCTGGTCTGGATCTACTACGCCACCGCCGTGTTCTTCGTCGGCGCGCTGATGACCGCGGTGATCGACGAACGCCAGCATGCACGGGCGCAACTGGCCAGGGCTGGGGTCGAGTCCGAACAGGCCAGCCCCGGCATCGCCAGCGAGTAAACTAGGGGAACCTGCCGCCCCTGCTGCGCGCCCTGGCGGCCGCGCCCCGTTCTGTTGCCCATGGCCCGTATCCCCGACGCTTTCATCGACGACCTGCTCGCCCGCTCCGACATCGTCGAGGTGGTGGGCAGCCGCGTGCCGTTGAAGCGACAGGGCAAGGAATACGCAGCGCGCTGCCCATTCCATGACGAGCGCTCGGCGTCGTTCACGGTCTCGCCCACCAAGCAGTTCTATCACTGCTTCGGTTGCGGCGCGCACGGCACCGCGATCAGCTTCCTGATGAACTACGACCGCCTCGAATTCCTCGACGCGGTGGATGAACTGGCCAAGCGCGCCGGCATGGAAGTGCCCCGCAGCGAGAACCCGCGCAGCCCCCAGCAGCAGGACGACAGTCGCGAGCTGTATTCGGCGCTTGAGGCGGCCACGAAGTTCTTCCAGAGCAACCTGCAGGGCAGCGAAAAGGCACGCAGCTACCTGGATGGCCGTGGCGTGGACGAAGAGAACCGCGCCCGCTTCCAGATCGGCTATGCGCCGGATGGCTACAGCGGCCTGCGCGATGCGCTGGGCAAGGACGAGCGGCGCATGAAGCTGCTCGACCGCGCCGGCCTGTTCTCCAAGAACGACCGCGGCCACGTCTACGACAAGTTCCGCGACCGGGTGATGTTCCCGATCTTCGACCGCCGCGGCCGGGTGATCGCCTTCGGCGGCCGCGTGTTCGAGAAGGACGACGGCCCCAAGTACCTCAACTCGCCCGAGACCGCGCTGTTCCACAAGGGCCGCGAACTGTACGGCCTGTGGCAGGTGCGCCAGGCCAACCAGAAGATCGAGCGGCTGATCGTGGTCGAGGGCTACATGGACGTGGTCTCGCTGTTCCAGTTCGGGGTCACCCAGGCGGTGGCAACACTGGGTACTGCAACCACGCCGGACCATGCCGAACTGCTGTTCCGCAACGCGCCGGACGTGTTCTTCTGCTTCGACGGCGACGCCGCCGGCCGCCGCGCCGGCTGGAAGGCGCTGGAGTCGGTGCTGCCGCGCATGAAGGATGGCCGCCAGGCCTTCTTCCTGTTCCTGCCCGATGGCGAGGACCCGGACACCATCGTGCGCAAGGAAGGCGCCGAGGCGTTCAACGAACGCCTGAAGCAGGCCACGCCGCTGTCGCAGTTCTTCTTCGACGAGCTCACCCGCGAGGTCAACCTGGGCACGCTCGATGGCAAGGCGCGCCTGGCCGAGCGTGCCAAGCCGATGCTGGCGCAGATTCCCGACGGTGCGTTCGGCGACCTGATGAAGCAGCAGCTGGCGCAGCTGACCGGGCTCGGCGGCAACGCCCAGGCCGCGCGCGCGCCGTTGCCGCAGCGCCAGCCCTCGCGAACGATCCAGCCGGTGGCCAAGCGCAGCCTGGTGCGCGGCGCGATCGCCGTGCTGCTGCAGCAGCCCTCGCTGGCGCTGACGCTGGGCGGCAAGCACCACTTCCAGGGCCTGCGCCTGCCCGGCGTGGAGCTGCTGCTGGAGCTGCTGGGGCTGGTCGAGCAGCGACCGGACATCAGCACCGGCGCCCTGCTGGAGCACTTCGACGGGCGTGAGGAGCAGGCATCACTGCACACACTGGCCGCGCAGACGATGCCCGGCGACGACGCGATGTGGACCCAGGAACTGCACGATGCCGTCGCCCAGCTGGAGAAACAGCTGCTGGTGCAACGTCTGGAAGAGTTGTTGGCAAAGCAGCGCCAGCAGGGCCTGGACGATACTGACAAGTACGAACTGCGCGAGCTGCTGAAGGCCCGCGCCGGACTGCGCCTGTAGCGGCAGAACGTTTTCACGGAGAGGACCATGCTGCTGCGCCTGACCTGCCTGCTGTTGTTGTCGCTCTGCCTGCCGCTGGTGGCCTGGGCTGAAGACGCGCCCCTCAACGAAGTTCGCCCCGGCCTGTATGCAGGTGGCCAACCCAGCGCCGCACAGCTGCAGGCCTTGGCCGCGCAGGGCGTGCGCACCGTGATCGACCTGCGCCAGCCCGGCGAAGACCGCGGCTTCGATGAAACGCGCGTGGCCGAATCACTGGGCCTGCGCTATGTACGCATTCCGGTGGCCGGCGCCGACGGCCTCGATGCAGTCAACGTGCGCGCCGTGCACCGGGCCCTGCAGCAGAGCCAGGGACCGGTGCTGCTGCACTGCGCCTCCGGCAACCGCGCCGGCGCCGTGCTCGCCCTGGTCAACGCACGCTACGAACACGCCAGCCCAGAACAGGCACTGCAGCTCGGCCAGCGCGCCGGCCTGAAGTCGCTGGAAGCCGCTACCCGCCAGCGCCTGGCCACACCGGTCACCTCGCCCTGAACCCTCCGCACCAAGGACCCTGCCCACCATGACCCGCTGGTGGTCGCGCCTGCGACCGGACAACTTCACCCTCGCCCTGCTGTGCACCGTCGGCCTGGCCTCGCTGCTGCCGATGAAGGGCGCCGCCGCCATCGTCCTCGACGATGTCACCACCGTCGCCATCGCCGCGCTGTTCTTCCTGCATGGCGCGCGCCTGCCGCGCGAGTCGATCATCGGCGGCATGCTGCACTGGCGGCTGCACCTGACCATCCTGGCCTGCACGTTCATCCTGTTCCCGCTGCTGGGCCTGCTGTTCAAGCCGCTGTCGGGCTGGCTGCTGACCCCGGAGCTGTATCTGGGTGTGCTGTTCCTGTGCACCCTGCCCTCCACCGTACAGTCGTCCATCGCGTTCACCTCGATGGCACGCGGCAACGTGCCTGCCGCGGTGTGCAGCGCCTCGCTGTCGAGCATCCTTGGCGTGTTCCTGACGCCGCTGCTGCTGACCGCGCTGGCCGGTACCTCCGGCGGCGTGCATGACCCACTGCATGCGATCGGCGGCATCATGCTGCAGCTGCTGGTGCCGTTCGTGGCCGGCCATCTGCTGCGGCCGTGGATCGCCGGCTGGGTGGAAAGGCAGCGCGCGCTGCTGCGCTACACCGACCAGGCCACCATCCTGCTGGTGGTGTACTCGGCCTTCGGCGAAGCCGTCACCGAGGGCCTGTGGAGCAAGACGCCGCTGCTGTCGCTGCTGGCCGTGGCCGTCGTCGCCGCGGTGCTGCTCGGCATCGCCATGCCGCTGATCACCTTCATCGCCCGCCGCCTGCACTTCAACCGCGAAGATGAAATCGCCATCGTGTTCTGCGGCTCGAAGAAGAGCCTGGCCACGGGTGTGCCGATCGCCAAGGTGTTGTTTGCGGGTGGCAGCCTCGGCGCCATCGTGCTGCCGGTGATGATCTACCACCAGATCCAGCTGATCGTCTGCGGCGTGATCGCGCAGCGGTATGCGCGGCGCAAGCCCTGACCCGACGCGCGGGTTGCTGCGGAAGAAACATCCACGCGTGGCGTGGATCTACTGTAGAACCGAGCCGATGCTCGGCTGGGTGCATACGGGGTCAGAGCCCCTTCGGGGATCTGACCCTGAGTCGAGGATTGCTCGAATCCACAGGTAGCGCCGGACCATGCTCGGCGGATCCACCCGCTACAACCAGGGCAGGATCCAGTGATCCACCAGCAGGAAGGCGAACAGCGCCATCAGGTAGACGATGGAGTAATAGAACATCTTCATCGAGAACAGCTCGTCCGGCGGGTCCAGCATGCGCCAGGCGTACCAGAGGAACACGGCGTTGAGCACGATCGCGCCGCCCAGGTAGAACGCGCCGCTCATGCCCACCAGGTACGGCAGCAGGCAGACCAGTGCCAGCACCACCGAATACGCCATGATCTGTTTGCGGGTGTGCACCACGCCGTGGGTCACCGGCAGCATCGGAATTTCCGCCTTGGCGTAATCCTCGCGGCGGAAGATCGCCAGCGCCCAGAAATGCGGCGGGGTCCAGATGAAGATGATCAGCACCAGCAGCGATGAGTACGCCCAGTCCGACGAGCCCTGCATGCCGGTCACCGCGGCCCAGCCCAGCATCGGTGGCATCGCGCCGGCCAGACCGCCGATGACGATGTTCTGCGAGGTCGCGCGCTTGAGGTATACGGTGTAGATCACCGCGTAACCAATCAGCGAGGCGAAGGTCAGCACCGCGGTGATCAGGTTCACCCACAGCACCAGGATCACCATCGACAGCACGATCAGCACGCTGGCGAACACCAGCACCTGCCACGGCTTGACCTTGCCCACCACCAGCGGCCGCCACGAGGTACGTGCCATCTGCGCATCGATGTGCGCATCCAGCAGCTGGTTGATCGCGGCCGCAGCCGACGCCGCCAGCCAGATGCCTAGGAAGCCGAGCACGCCGGCGCGCACCTGCTCCCAGCTGGGCACGCCGGGGATGGCCAGGACCATGCCGACCAGGGCAGTGAAAACAATGAGGGCGACGACCTTGGGCTTGGTCAGGTCCCAGTACTGGCGGTAATTGGAAAACATGGAATCAGTCCGGAGCACGCAGGCGGGCCAGCAGGCTGACCAGCACGAACAACAGGGCAACGGCCACGCCGTTGTGGGCCACCGCCACTTCCAGCGGCAGCGCCAGCTTTACATTGAGGATGCCGAGGGTGACCTGCAGCACCAGCAGCGCGATCAGCGCGCTGGCCCAGCCACGCATGCTCGGCACCCGGAACAGGCGCACGCCCAGCCACAGCAGGTAGACGGCCACCACCACCGCGAACATGCGGTGCGCCATCTGGATGGCGATACGCGAAGCGCCATCCAGCACGCCGCCTTCGTAGTCCACACCGATACCGCGCCACAGGGTGAAGCCCTCGGCGAAGTTGTGCTGCGGCCACCACTGGTTGGCGCAGCGCGGGAAGTTGTCCAGCGAGGCGCTGCCGCCGCCACACGCCAGCGCCGCGTAGTTGGCGCTGACCCAGCCACCCAGCGCGATCTGGGTGACCAGCACCGCCACGCCAATGCGCAGCAGCCACTTCAGCTTCGGCGCCTCAGCCAGGGTGATCGGCATGTGCGTGGCACGCCAGGCCATCCACACCAGCAGGCCGAACATCAGCATGCCGCCCAGCAGATGACCCATCACCACGATCGGCTTGAGCAGCAGGGTCACCGTCCACATGCCCAGCAGGGCCTGGAAGATCACCACTGCCAGCGTCAGCAACGCAGCACGCGCCAGGTCGATGTTGCTCCAGCGCAGCGCGGCGATCAGCAGGATCGCCTCGCCGATCAGCGCCAGGGCGCTGGCCGTCCAATGCCAGCCCATCATGTACAGCGGTATGCCCGCGGCCACCAGCACGCAGGCGGTCACCACCGCCGTGCTTCCGAAACGCCGCTTGCGCGTGGCCAGCAGGGCCAGGGTCAGGATCTCGATGCCGAGCGCGCCAGCCAGGAAGCGGTGCACCTGCTCACGCCAGGCCTTGTGTGTTTCCAGCGGACGGATCTCCGCCGCCGGGTGGCCAATGGTCTCTTCCACGTGTTGCGGCCAGGTGGCCTGGCCATAGCAGGTCGGCCAGTCCGGGCAGCTCAGGCCGGCATCGGACAGGCGCACGAACGCACCGAACATGATCGTGCTCGCAGTCATGATCATGGCGAACCACGCCAGGCGGTGGAAATTGCGGTGCAGCGCCGGACGCGCGGAAAGGCTCATCAAACAGGACTCACTTCAGTTTCAGCAACGTGGCCATGTCCTTGCGCAGGCCACCGAGGTCGCTGCCCGGGGCATGACGCATGATCACGAAGCCGTTCGGATCGATCACGTAGACCGGCAGGCCCGCCGGATCATCGACGCCCGGCAACGCCGCGCGCAGGGCTGGCGACGGAGCCAGCGGCCGCAACGCGGGCAGCGAGGCGATCGACGCCGGTGGCATTCCCAGCCACAGAATCTCGACATTATCGGCGTTATGGCCGAACAGCTGCCACACCTTGCCCAGTCCCTGCGACAAAGTGACGCACTGCGCATCGCAGGCCCCGGCCGGCGCCACCAGCAGACGCCAGGTACGCGCCTCGGGGTTCCAGGGGTAGGGTTGGCCATTGGCCAGGGCCGGAGCCTGCTGCCGCAGGTCGACCGGCGGCTTCAGCAGTTGGCCGGCATTGCGGTGCCCGGTCGGCTGCCAGCCGGTGAAGCGCAGCACGGCGGCCAGCGCCATCGCCCCGAAGAACACGGCAAACAGCAGCACCAGGGTCCGGCGGCCGGAGCCGCGCGCCTGCGGGGACGTAGCAGTGTTCATGCGGGTCATTTTCTCATGGTTGGGAAAGGGATGCCGGCCAGCGGCCGGCACTACCGGGCAACGGGCCGTCTCCTGCGCCGCTCCAGCACCAGCGCAACCACCAGCACGGTGAGGGCCAGCCCGAACCACTGCACGGCGTAGCCCAGGTGGCGCTGCGGCGGCAGCGTGTTCGGCAGCAGGTCCATATCGCGTTCGTCGCCGAAGGGCAGCGCCGGATCCAGCCGCAGGACGCGGTCGGGCAATGCCGGCAGGCCAAGCGCCTGCGCGAGACCCTTGGCGGGCAAGCGGCTGACCAGCCAACGCCCGGCCTCATCGGTAGCGGAGAACGCGGGCCCCAGTGCCAGTCCCGCTGACGGCGGCGGCGCCAACAGCCCGCGCACGGCCACTGGCGAAGGGGGTGCCGGCACATCCGGCAGCGTGCGATCCGGCGGCAGCGCGCGCCACCCCAGATCGACCAGCAGCACGCTGCCTTGGTCACTGCGGAACGGGCGATAGATCTTCACCCCGGCGCGGCCATGCCGGGTCTGGTTGTCCAGCAGCACCACGCCGGGCAGGAAGCGGCCATGGTCGGCCACACCGTGCAACGCGCCGGGGGCCGCGAGTGCCTGCGACAGCGGCAACGCCTGTGCCACAGCTGGACCCTGCGCATCCAACATTGCCTGTTTGGCATGCATGCGCTGCAGTTGCCACAGCCCCAATGCGCTGAAACCGGCCATCGCCAGCACCGCCAACAGCCATCCGATCGCGCGCGTGTGCTGGCGCATCATGACAAGTCCGCGCAAACGCGGTCAGATAGGCGCATCCACCCTGCCCTCGAGCCGCGCATGAGTGATTCGCTGAAGACCCTGCTGGTAATCGCGTTTCTGATCGTCATCGTCTGGAATCTGGGCGCCGGCCTGTATTACCTGCTGGTCGACCGCGGCCAGACCAAGCGCACGGTCAACGCACTGACACGCCGCATCGGGGTGTCGGTGGCCTTGATCGTACTGGTGATCGTGAGCATCTACATGGGCTGGATCAAACCGCACGGCATCGGCGGCTGAGGCCACCGATACGTGCTCGGTCAAAGCACGTAGACGAACATGAAGAGCATCAGCCACACCACGTCGACGAAGTGCCAGTACCACGCGGCGGCTTCGAAACCGAAATGGTTGTCGCGGGTGAAGTGCCCCTTCGCCGAACGCAGCCACATCACGATCAGCATGATCGTGCCCAGCAGCACGTGCGCGCCATGGAAGCCGGTCAACATGAAGAACGTCGAACCGTAGATGCCCGAACCGAGCGTCAGGTTCAGTTCCTTGTAGGCGTGGATGTACTCCTCCGCCTGCAGGGTCAGGAAGCCGAGGCCGAGCACCACGGTCAGGCCCAGCCAGATCAGCAGCTGGCGGCGGTTACCGGCCTTCAGCGCGTGATGGGCGATGGTCAGGGTCACGCCGGAGGTCAGCAGGATCAGCGTATTGATCAGTGGCAGGCCCCAGGCCGGAATGGTCTGGAATGTGCCACCGATCGCCGCCGGGCCATTGGTGGGCCAACCCGCCGAGTAGCCCTGCCAGAGCAGTTCGTTGGTCATCACCCCGCGGCCTTCGCCACTGAGCCACGACAGGCCCAGGTTGCGGGTGTAGAACAGCGCGCCGAAGAACGCACCGAAGAACATCACTTCGGAGAAGATGAACCAGATCATCCCCATCCGGAATGACCCATCGACCTGATGGTTGTAGTTGCCGGCCTGCGATTCGCGCACCACGTCGCTGAACCACCAGAACAGGGTCAGCACCAACATCGCCACGCCGATGTAGAAGGTCCAGCGGCCCCAGCTGGCGTCATTGAGCCAACTGGCCACGCCGACCATGGTCACCATCATCGCGATGGAACCGACGAACGGCCACTTGCTCTGGGCCGGGACGAAGTACACGTTGGCGTCGGTAGGTGTCTGGGCCATGGTCGGTATCCGGGTCAGGGAGCAGCGTGGGCGCCTTCCGACGTGGCGGCGGGCGCCAGCCGATCGGACAACGCATCGTTGCGGTAGAAGGTGTAGGACAAGGTGATCGTGCGGATTTCCGGCGGCAGGTCCGGATCGACGATGAAGCGCACCGGCATGTCACGCTTCTCGCCGGCCTGCAGGGTCTGCGCAGTGAAGCAGAAGCACTCGGTCTTGCTGAAGAACCCGGACGCGCGTGCCGGCGCCACCGACGGCACCGCGCTGCCGACCACGGACTGCTGGCTGTCGTTGCGGGCGAAGTACAGCGCTTCGTTGAGCTCGCCAGGCACCACATCCATGGTCAGCTGCTCGGGATGGAACGACCACGGCAGCCGCGAATTGACGCCACCATCGAATTCCACCCGCACGGTGCGCTTGCCGGTGGCAGCACCGGTACTGGCTTCGCTGCCCGGGCCACGTTCCAGGCGCACGCCGAATACCTTCTCGCAGGCGATGCGATACAGCGGTACCAGCGAGAACGTCAGCAGGAACACCACCACCGCAACGCCGATCAGGCGCGGCAGGCCGGCGCTGCGTGACGGAGCGGTGGCCGGTGTTTCGCTCATCGACCGATCACGCCGCTGAGGATGAAGCCGACGTACACCAGCATGGCGATCGCGCCCACCCACAACGCGGTGCGCTTGGCGCGCTGGCGCTGCTCCGCATAAAGCGGCGCGGTGCCCGGCCGCTGGCCTGGCGATGCGCTTGCGGCCAAGCGTGGCTCGGCTCTGGCCGGGGTGATCGGGCTCTCGTTATGCATGCATCACCTCAATGACCGATATCGTCGTGCGCCAGGTCGCCCGGGCGGATCGTTGGCGGCGTGGTGAAGGTATGCGCCGGTGCCGGCGACGGCAGCGTCCATTCCAGGCCGCGCGCACCTTCCCAGGAGCGGGCCTCGGCCTTCTCGCCATTGCGCAGCGAGGACAGCAGGATCGCAGCCATCATGAACGGCGTGGCGAACATGCCGAACGCACCGATCGAGCTGATCAGGTTCCAGTCGGCGAACGCCACCGAGTAATCGGGGATGCGGCGCGGCATGCCGGCCAGGCCCAGGAAATGCTGCGGGAAGAACAGCAGGTTGACGAACACGATCGACCACCAGAAGTGCACCTTGGCCCACTTCTCGCTGTACATGCGCCCAGTCCACTTCGGCCACCAGTAGTACACCGCCGCGATCAGCGCGAACACCGCGCCGGTCACCAGCACGTAGTGGAAGTGGGCGACCACGAAGTAGGTGTCGTGGTACTGGAAGTCAGCCGCCACGATGGCCAGCATCAGGCCGGAGAATCCACCGATGGTGAACAGGATCACGAAGGCCACCGACCACAACATCGGCGCCTCGAACGTCAGCGAGCCACGCCACATCGTGCTCACCCAGTTGAACACCTTCACGCCGGTCGGGATCGAGATCAGCATGGTGGCGAACATGAAGTAGATCTCGCCGCCCAGCGGCATGCCCACGGTGAACATGTGGTGGGCCCAGACGATGAACGACAGGAACGCGATCGCCGCAGTGGCGTAGACCATCGCCTGGTAGCCGAACAGCGGCTTGCGGCTGAAGGTCGGGATGATCTCGCTGACCACGCCGAAGGCGGGCAGGATCATGATGTAGACCTCGGGATGGCCGAAGAACCAGAAGATGTGCTGGAACATCACCGGGTCACCACCACCGGCCGCATTGAAGAAGCTGGTGCCGAAGAACTTGTCGGTGAGCAGCATCGTCACCGCACCGGCCAGCACCGGCATCACTGCGATCAGCAGAAACGCGGTAATCAGCCAGGCCCAGCAGAAGATCGGCATCTTCAGCAGGTCGATGCCGGGCGCGCGCATGTTCAGCACCGTGGCGATGATGTTGATCGCGCCCATGATCGAACTGATGCCGGCCACGTGGATGGCGAACACGGTGAACGCGACGTTGTAGCCGCCCTGCAGCGACAGCGGCGGGTACAGCGTCCAGCCACCGGCCGGCGCGCCACCGGGCAGCAGGAAGGTCAGCAGCAGCAGGCTGAAGGCCACCGGCAGCAGCCAGAACGACCAGTTGTTCATGCGCGGCAGCGCCATGTCCGGCGCGCCGATCTGCAATGGGATCATCCAGTTGGCCAGGCCGACGAAGGCCGGCATCACCCCGCCGAAGATCATCACCAGCGCGTGTACGGTGGTCAGCTGGTTGAAGATTTCCGGACGGATGTACTGGATGCCGGGCTGGGCCAGTTCCAGCCGGATCAGCACGCTCATGAACGCGCCGATGACGAACATGATGAAGCTGAAACCCAGGTACAGCGTGCCGATGTCCTTGTGGTTGGTCGAGAAGAACCAACGCTCGAAGAAGCTCTGCGGGTGATGGTGATCGTCGTGCCCAACTGCCGAGTGCGCCATTGCAAAACACCTCTCAGGATCGGTTGTCGCCGCAGCCGCGATACGGCCGCGGGCAGTTACATCAGGCTCCGCTGGCCGCCGCCGCAGGCGCGTTGCCGGCCTCGGCGGATGCCGGTGCCGCTGGCTGTGCCGGCGTTTCACTGGCAGGTGCGGTGGGTTCGGCGGGCGCGGCAGGCGCTGCCGGTGCAGGCGCGGGTTTGCGCTGCGCCAGCCACTGCTTGAATTCTTCCTTGGACACCGCCTCGACCACGATCGGCATGAAGCCATGGTCCTTGCCGCACAGCTCCGCGCACTGGCCGCGGTAGACACCGGGCTGCTCGATGCTGGTCCAGGCTTCATTGATGAAACCGGGGATGGCGTCCTGCTTCCAGCCCAGCGCCGGTACCCACCAGGCGTGGATCACGTCGTCGGAGGTGATGACGAAGCGCACCTTGGTATCAACCGGCAACACCAGCCGGTTGTCCACGTCCAGCAGGTAATGCGGATGGCTCTCGCGGGTCGGCACCTTGCCGCTCTGCCGCATGCGATCGGATTCACGGTCCAGGCGGCTGGTGAAGGTGACGTTCTCACCGAGGTATTCGTACTTCCACATCCACTGGTAACCGGTGACCTTTACGGTCATCTCGGCATCGCGGGTGTCGTACATCTTGATCAGGTTGGCCGTGGCCGGCCACGCCATCACCACCAGGATGATCACCGGGATCACTGTCCAGATGATTTCGGCCTTGGTGTTGTGGCTGAAGGTGGCCGCCACCGCGCCTTTCGACTTGCGGAACTTGAACATGGCGTAGGCCATGGCGCCGAACACGATCACGCCGATCACCGTACAGACGATCAGCGAGAGATTGTTCGATTCCCAGGCCAGGCGTGAGGTCTGGGTCACCCCCTTGCCCATGTTCAGCTGCCACGGCTTTGGATCGGCCGCCTGGGCCAGTGCCGTCCCCGGCATCGACAGCAGGGCCGCCATCGTGGCGACCATTGCAACGCACTTCGTGCCCCACCCTCTGCTTTGCTTCATTGCCTAGACCCTTAGCGTCGTCGGTTGCCGCCATCGCTGGCGGCGAGCAAATCTTCAAGCGTTTCAACAAGCGTTTGACGTTCGGCCGGCGCGAGGAAACTCCCCACCTCCACCTGCCGGCCGCTGGATGCCAGCCGGACCTTCTCGTCGTCGGTGAGCAGGCGCACCCAGTGGGGATGGGCCCGGAACACCGGCGATCCACCAAGTACGGGGATGACCTCCACGCACGCTGGCACTACCCGGATCTCCTCCTGCCGTTCACCGCTGCGCCACAACGCGCGCAACGCGACTGCCAACAGCAGGCTGTACAGCAGCGCGAACAGGGGGGCGAATGCATTGCCGGCCAACCACCCGAGGGCGGACACCAGCCACATCGCTCCCGACAACACAGCAAACAACAGGACGAACTGCCGGGCATCGAGCGCCCGTGGGGGACGCAGTCGCAGCTGCGTACCTGATCCATCTGGAGCTGTAAGCACCTCGATCATGTCGCAACCGCGTTCCTGCCGCGGGAAACGTCTCGATGGTAGCCCCGCCCTCTCGCCAGTAGCAAGGGTGCATTCACACTTTTTCCGATGCTGCAACACAGCATGACCCCGGCAACGCGAATGACGAATTCGGCACAAATTCTTCAGGACTTTCTGAACAGGCTGAACCCACCACCGTTAGGGGCTATCAGCCCTTCACGAAGGTGGCTGCGGGGCACTTCCCCAAGGCGCAAAAATGATTAAAATCGCCAAGTTTTCCATTGGCCGGACCGGCATGAACGCACCCTTCTCCTCCCCTGCCGCCAGCGACGCTCCGCGTCCCGGCGCGCTGCTGTCGCCGGAACTGCCGGCGTCCCCCAACCCGTTCCGCCAGGCCATCACCGATGGCTGGTTGAAGGACGAGGCCAGCCACGTGCGCGAACTGCTGGCGCAGGCCCGCCTGCCCGCCGAGGAACAGGCCAAGGTGCAGGCGCTGGCCGCCGATCTGGTCGGCCGGGTGCGCGTGCGCGCCAAGGACCAGGGGGCGATCGAAGCCTTCATGCGCCAGTACGACCTGGGCAGCGAGGAAGGCGTGCTGCTGATGTGCGTGGCCGAAGCGCTGCTGCGCATTCCGGACCAGGACACCGCCGACAAGCTGATCCGCGACAAGCTGGCCGATGCCGACTGGGAAAAGCACCTGGGCGGCAGCGACTCGGTGCTGGTCAACGCCTCCACCTGGGGCCTGATGCTGACTGGCAAGCTGGTGCAGATGAACGATGCCACCCGCGCTGATGCGCCCAGCGCGTTCAAGCGCCTGGTCGGCCGCGTGGGTGAACCGGTGGTGCGCCTGGCCGTGCGCCAGGCGATGAAGATCATGGGCCACCAGTTCGTCATGGGCCGCACCATCAGCGAAGCACTGTCGCGCTCGCACAAGGGCGACAACGCCAGCTACCGCTACTCCTTCGACATGCTGGGCGAAGGCGCGCTGACCATGAAGGACGCGCTGCGCTACCTGGAGGACTACCGTCGTGCGATCCACGCCATCGGTGGTGACCACAAGGCCCGCGGTGGCCGCCCGGACGGCGACGTCAACAACGCCCCGGGCATCTCCATCAAGCTGTCGGCGCTGTACCCGCGCTACGAGCACGCCAAGCGCGCGCGCGTGCTGAAGGACCTGGTACCAGGCGTGCTGGAACTGGCACAGCTGGCCAAGAGCTACGGCATCGGCTGCACCGTCGACGCCGAAGAGTCCGATCGCCTGGAACTGTCGCTGGACATCATCGAGCAGGTGTTCGGCGATGCCTCGCTGGCCGGCTGGGATGGCTTCGGCGTGGTCGTGCAGGCTTACCAGAAGCGTACGCCGTACACGATCGACCACCTGGCCGACATGGCGCGCCGCGCCGGTCGTCGCCTGCAGGTGCGCCTGGTCAAGGGTGCCTACTGGGACGCCGAGATCAAGCGCGCGCAGATCGAAGGCTATGCCGGCTACCCGGTGTTCACCCGCAAGCAGAATACCGACGTGTCCTACCTGGCGTGTGCCAAGCGTCTGTTTACCCATGCCGACGCGATCTACCCGATGTTCGCCACGCACAACGCGCACACCATCGCGGCGGTGCGCAGCATCGCCAATGGCGGCGTCTACGAGCACCAGAAGCTGCACGGCATGGGCGACGACCTGTACGCCGAAGTGGTGCCGGCCGACCGCTTGAACCTGCCGTGCCGCGTGTACGCGCCGGTTGGTTCGCATGAAGACCTGCTGCCGTACCTGGTGCGCCGCCTGCTGGAAAACGGCGCCAACTCCAGCTTCGTCAACCGCATCACCGACGAGCGCGTGCCGATCGCCGACCTGATCCGCGATCCGGTCGAGATGGTGTCCTCGTTCGAATCGATTCCGCACCCCAAGATCCCGCTGCCGGTTGACCTGCTGCGCAGCCAGAACCACGACAGGAAGAACTCCATGGGCGCCAACCTCGCCAACGACAACGAACTGCGCGCCCTGGCCGAGCAGCTCAACGCTGCAGTGAAGCCCTGGCAGGCCGCACCGCTGGTGCCGGGTGCCAACCCGACCGGTGCCTCGCTGCCGGTGACCAACCCGGCCGACACCCGTGAAGTGGTCGGCCAGTGGCAGGCCGCCGATGCCGCCACCGTGCAGAAGGCGCTGGCCAATGCCGTGGCCGCACAGCCGGCCTGGAACCGCACCCCGGCCGCGAGCCGCGCCGCCATCCTCGAGCACGCCGCCGACCAGCTGGAAGCGCGCATGCCCGAATTCATGGCGCTGTGCGTGAAGGAAGCCGGCAAGAGCCTGCCCGACGGCATCGCCGAAGTACGCGAAGCCGTGGACTTCCTGCGCTACTACGCCAAGCAGGCACGCGAGCAGTTCAGTCACGCCGAGAAGCTGCCCAGCCCGACCGGCGAATCCAACGAACTGCAGCTGCATGGCCGCGGCGTGTTCGTCTGCATCAGCCCGTGGAACTTCCCGCTGGCGATCTTCCTGGGCCAGGTGGCTGCCGCACTGGCCGCCGGCAACAGCGTGATCGCCAAGCCGGCCGAGCAGACCAACCTGATCGGCTACTACGCAGTGAAGCTGCTGCACGATGCCGGCGTGCCGGCTGACGTGGTGCAGTACCTGCCGGGCGATGGCGCCACCGTCGGTGCTGCGCTGACCGCCGACCCGCGCGTGGCCGGCGTGGCCTTCACCGGCTCTACCGACACCGCCCGTGCGATCAACCGCGCGATGGCTGCACGCGATGCCGCCATCGGCGTGCTGATCGCCGAGACCGGCGGCCAGAACGCCTTCATCGCCGACTCCTCGGCACTGCCGGAACAGCTGGTCAAGGACGCCATCGGTTCGGCCTTCACCTCGGCCGGCCAGCGCTGCTCGGCCGCGCGCGTGCTGTTCGTGCAGGACGACATCGCCGACAAGGTGATGACCATGCTGGCCGGTGCGATGAAGGAACTGAAGGTCGGCAACCCCGGCCTGCTGTCCACCGACGTCGGCCCGGTGATCGACGCCGATGCACTGAAGATCCTGCAGGACCACGCCTTGCGCATGGACCGCGAAGCGCGCCTGATCGCTGCGGCTGAACTGTCCGCCGAAGCGGCCAACGGCACCTTCTTCGCACCGCGTGCGTACGAACTGAAGGACCTGGGCCAGCTGCAGAAGGAAATCTTCGGGCCGGTCCTGCACGTGATCCGCTGGAAGGGCGACCAGCTCGACGCGGTGATCGACCAGATCAACGCCACCGGCTATGGCCTGACCCTGGGCGTGCATTCGCGCATCGACGAAACCGTCGACCGCATCAGCAACGGCGTCCACGTCGGCAACGTCTACGTCAACCGCAACCAGATCGGTGCGGTGGTCGGCGTGCAGCCGTTCGGCGGCCAGGGCCTGTCCGGCACCGGCCCCAAGGCCGGCGGCCCGCACTACCTGCTGCGCTTCGCCACCGAAAAGACGGTGACGGTGAACACCACCGCCGCCGGCGGCAACGCCTCGCTGCTGACCCTGGGCGACTGATTCCAGGCGTCATGCGGTAAACGAAAAACCCCGCGAAAGCGGGGTTTTTTGTGCCTTGTTTCCTGTAGCGCCGAGCCAATGCTCAGCTTGCACGGTGCAGCCGAGCATGGGCTCGGCGCTACACCCGCATCAGATTGCGCCAGTGGCGCAATGCCACCAGCGCGTTGATCCAGAAGCCCACGTACAGGATCGAGGTCAGGTGCAGGCCACGGCTGTAGTACAGCGGCACCGCAACGGTGTTCACCAGCAGCCACACCCACCACGATTCCAGTTTGCGCCGCATCATCAGGATCTGCGCGATCACGCTCAGCACCAGCACCGCCGAATCGATGTACGGCGCGTAGGCGTTGGTCAGGCGGGTCAGCATCCAGCCGTAGCCGAAGGTCGCCACCACCGCCAGCGGCGCCAGCCAGGCCCATGCACGTGGTCGCAGCGAGGTGATCGGCAGCGGCGCACCATGGTCGCCGCGCAGCCACTGCCACCAGCCCAGCACGCTGATGGCGATGAAGAAGAACTGCAGCACCATGTCGGCATACAGATGCGAGCGCTCGAACACCGCGGCAAACAGCGCACAGCCGACGATGCCCAGCCACCAGGTGTGCACGTTGTTGCGGCCGGCCAGCAGGATCGAGCCGGCGACGGCGATGTTGGCAGCCAGCTCCAGCTGGAAGTTCGGGTCGGACAGGTTCATGGCGCTATTGTCGTGGATCCACGCCGTGGATGGCGGTGCTCTTCAGTAGACCCACGCCACGCGTGGATGACCCGAGGCCACAAAAGAAGAAGGCCCCGCTTGCGCGGGGCCCTCCGTGTACTGCATCAGGCGGAAGCCCTAATCAGAACTTGTACTGGAACGAAGCTGCCAGCACGTCGCCACGGACCTTGTACTTGCCCGACAGCGAGTTGCCCTGGTTGGCGGTGGTCGCCGGCACGTTCACGTTCGGATCGCTGGTGAACAGGTGGGTATAACCAATGTTCCACTCGGTGTTCTGCGATGGGGTCCAGCCCACGCCCAGCGACAGCCACTTGCGGCTGGTATCCGGCACGCGGACGTCGCGGTGGGCGTCGGTGGTCGGGGTCTGGTCCAGTGCAACACCACCGCGCAGGGTGACGGTGTCGCTCAGCTTGTAGTCGGCGCCCAGCGACACGAAGGTGGTGTCGCGGTAGCCGAACTCCAGAACCGAATCGGGCTGCGGCGAAGCGTAGTCAACGGTCACGCTGTCAAACGCGGTCGACCAGGCGGTACGGGTCACGTCGCCCATCACGGTCCAGCGGTCGTTGACCTTGTGGGTCACGCTCAGGGTGGCCGAGGCCGGCATGGTCACCGTGGCCTTGCCGCTGGTGTCCATGAACCAACCGCGAGTACGCGGCGAGTTGGTCAGCAGGGAACGGGCGCGGTCGGCGCCGCTGAAGGTCGCATCACCACCGGTGATCTTGTGCTCGACCTTGGAACGGTAGCTCAGGCCGATGTGGGTGTTCTCGTCGATCGAGAACAGGCCACCAACGGTCCAGCCCACGGCATTGTTGTCACCCTCGATCTTCAGGGTGCCATCCGAACTGCCCGGGGCGAAGCCCGGAGCACCGGCGCCGGCCAGGATGCTGCCGTAGTCGACGGCGTTGCTCAGCTCGATGGTCAGGTGCTCGACGAACACCGACGCGCCGAAGGACACGTACGGGTTGACGTCATACGATGCGGCGAAGCCGAGGTCGATGGCCTTCAGGTCGGTCTTCAGGCCGCTGTAGCGACCGACCCAACCGTTGTCGTATTCGGTCTTGAAGCCGAACGGTGCGGTCAGCGACACACCGAAGTGGGCCTTCTCGCCGACCGGCATGTGGAAGTACGCAGCCGGAACCGGAGCGATCATGCCGGCGTCGCCGCCGTCACCACCGGTCTGCGGGCGGCCTGCCGCATTGCGGCCCTGGCCCTTGAACTCGGCCTTGAAGCTGATGGCGCTCAGGTCGCCCTGGACCATCGTGCCTTCCAGCTGGCGCATGCCGGCCGGGTTGACGGCGATGATGGAGGCGTCGCCCTCGGCGCTGCCGGAACCGGCGAACGCGCGGCCGAGGCCCTTGGCGCTGTTTTCCTTCAGCTGGAAGGCGGCAGCGTTGGCATCGGCGGCGGCCAGCGCACCGGCAACGCCGACGGCCAGCAGGGTCAGTCGGGCAATGGTGGAAGCGGTTTGCATCGTAGTTCTCTCTCCGGTAAGCGGTGATGGTGCTCTGAGTGCGCCTGCGCCCGGCAGGCCCTGGGGCCCTTCGGAGCGCGCCGGATTCCCCTCCCGACATACGACGCCGTATGCGAGTATTACCCAGAGCTGTTAATGAAACAATAACAGCGCAGGCGCTTTTTTCGTCTCAAAAGCTGAACAGGACAAATCCCGCCGCAGGCGCCCGCACGCTAGGCTATTGCCCATGTTCGTCTCCCTCCCGTCGCGCAAGAAGGCGGCCCTGCGCTGGGCCACGCCCGTGCTGTTTGCGGCACTGTGGCTGGCGTTCCTGTGGTCGATCTCGCGTCCGGACGACGCCCGGGGCAGCCTCTGGCTGGACTGGGGCGCCCTGTCCACCGGCCTGACCCATCCGCTGGACTGGTGGGCGACCCTGCAGGACGGCAGCGTGCTGCGGCTGTTCACGGCCCTGTTCCTGCACGCAGACTGGTCACACCTGCTGGGCAACCTGGTGTTCCTGTTGATCTTCGGCCTGCCCGCCGAACGGGTGCTGGGCCCGTGGCGGTTGCTGCTGCTGTTCCTGGTCGGCGGTGCGGTCTCCAACCTGGTGGCGATCTACACCATGGGCAGCCCGGACCAGATCATCATCGGCGCCAGCGGCGCGGTCTCGGCCTTGATCGGCGCCTACCTGGCGCTGTTCCCGGGCGCGCGGCTGGGCGTGGTGATCCCGCTCGGCCTGTTCCTGGAGTTCGTGCGCGCCCCGGCCTACCTGCTGATCGGCGTCTGGGCCGCACTGCAGGTGGTGTTCGCCCACATCGGCCCGAGCTTCGGCATGGTCGCCTGGTGGGCGCACATCGGTGGCTTCATGTTCGGTCTGGTGTACGGGGTCTACGTGCGCGCCGCGATCGCCCGCAAGCTGCGCAAGCGCCACGGGTTCTGACCGGTCCGGTGGTGCCGGCCGCTGGCCAGCTCCACGCTCACCCGCTCGTTCGTAGCGTCAAGCGTGCTCGACTGCGGGTTTCGTCGCCGGGCATGGCCCGGCACTACCGTCAGGGCTTGACCGGGGCCGGAGCGGGCTTTGCTTCCGGCTTGCTCTCCGCCTTCGGCTCGGCCTTCGCATCCGGCGTGGCCTCCGGCTTCGGCTCGGCCTTTGCATCCGGCGTGGCCTCCGGCTTCGCGGCCGCCGTTTTCGCAGCCTTGGCCGCAGCGGCCTTCGCCGCTTCGGCCTTCAACCGTGCAGCCACCGAACCGGGATTCTTCAGCTCGGCCAGCGCATCGTTGATCGGGCCATCACCCGGCAGTACCGCACCGGCGTGGTAGCCCTCGGTGCCTTCGTCGTCGCCGCGCAGGTGGCCCGGCAGGGTCGCTTCGCTGTAGTCGCTCAGGCTGGCCGGCAGCGCCTCGTCTTCCGGGCGCGCCGCAGGCTTCAGCTCGACCTCCGGCACGATACCGGTGGCCTGGATCGACTTGCCGCTGGGCGTGTAGTAACGCGCGGTAGTCAGCTTCACCGAATCACCGTTGTCCAGCGGCAGCACGGTCTGCACCGAGCCCTTGCCGAAGGTGCGGCTGCCGACCACGCGCGCACGCTTGTTGTCGCGCAGCGCGCCGGCCAGCACTTCCGATGCGCTGGCCGAACCAGCGTCGACCAGCACCACCACCGGTGCGCCCTTCAACAGATCGCCAGGGGTCGCATCGAAGCGTGCATCGCTGATGCTGATGCGGCCACGGGTGCTGACGATATTGCCCTTGTCGAGCAGATCATCGGCCACCTGCACGGCGGCGGTCAGCAGGCCACCCGGGTTGCTGCGCAGATCCAGCACCAGACCCTTGAGCTGACCACCGGACTGCTTCTGCAGCTGCTGCACGTGCTTCTGGAAATCAGAACCGGTATCGGCCTGGAAGGTGCTCAGGCGGATGTAGGCGTAACCCGGTTCGAGCATGCGGCTCTTCACACTGGTCACGCGGATGGTCTGCCGGGTGAGGCTGACATCGAACGGCTTAGGCTTGCCTTCGCGCACGATGGTCAGCACCACCTTGCTTCCGGCGGCGCCCCGCAGCGGCTCGCTGGCGTCGATCGCGCTGATCGGCTTGCCGTCGATGGCGATGATCAGGTCACCGGCGAGGATGCCGGCCTTGGCCGCCGGCGTGTCGTCGATCGGCGCGATCACCTTCATGCTGGCGTTGTCCGGCTGCTGCTGCAGCTCCACGCCGATGCCTTCGTAGGCGCCGCTGGCCTGTTCGTCGAAAGCCTGCGCGTCTTCCTTGTTGAAATAGGTGCTGTGCGGATCAAGGTCGAGCAGCAGGCCGCGCACCGCCGACTGCATCAGCTTCTTGTCATCGACCGGGTCGACGTAGGCAGCACGCACCGCGTTGTACACGGCCACGAAACGGCGGATCTCCTCCAGCGGCACCTTCGAGGTCACCGCCTCCTCGCTGTTCGCCGCCTGCCCGCTGGTTTCCTGGCTCGGGGCGGGCGCGGTCTGCTGCGCCCAGGACAGCGCTGGCAACAGAGCCAGCAAGAGGGTGGCGGTACGGGCTGCGCGCATGGATCACTCCTGTCGACGATGGCATCGTGCCCAAGGCACATGCGCCGATTATGCGCGAAGCACAGCTAAATTCCCGTTGAATCCGCCATGCCTGCGGTAGCGCTGGATTCAGCGCCGCTGCAGCCAGCTGTCCGGATTGACCGGCTGCCCGCCACGCCGCAGCTCGAAGTACAGCGCGGTCACGCCCTGGCCGCCGGAATTGCCGACCTTGGCCACCGCGTCGCCACGACTGACCCGGGCACCGGCATCCTTCAGCAGGGTGTCGTTGTGGGCATACAGGCTCATGTAGCCGTTGCCGTGGTCGACGATCAGGATCATGCCGTAGCCGGTCATCCAGTCGGAGAACACCACGGTGCCATCGGCCACCGCAGTAACGGTACTGCCGGCCGGTGCACCGATCAGCACACCGCTGCTGGTGCGGCCGTCAGGCAACTTGCCGCCATAGCGCGCCAGCAGATTGCCGGACAACGGCCAGCCCAGGCCTCCAACCTTCGGCGCAGGCGCCGAGGCCACGGCAGGCGGCACCTTGGTGGGCGGCGGCGGCCGTCCCTGTGCCGCCGCCTGGCGTGCGGCACGTTCGGCGGCGGCCTTCTCCGCTGCCGCACGGCGCGCAGCCGCGCGACGCTCGGCCTCGGCACGGGCGGCGGCCGCACGCAGATTGGCCAGCAGCGTTTCCAGCGCCTTGGCATCCTGGCCCAGCGCCTGTTCTTTCTCGCGCTGGTCCTTGAAGCGCTCGTCCAGCGAGGCAACAGTCTTTGCGCGATCGCGGCGGTCGACTTCCAGCGCCGCTGCCTGCTGCTTCTGGTTCTGCTGCGCGCCCTGCAGCTTCTGCTTGCGCTCAGCGATCTGCGCCTGCAGCGCCTCCAGCTCCTTCAGGTCAGCAGTCAGCGCGGTGATGCGCTTTGCCCGCTCGCGCTGCAGGTAGCGGTGGTAGGCCAGGGCGCGATTGGCATCGGCCACCGTGTCCTGCGACAGCAGCAGCTTCAACGGTGCGTGGTTGCCCAGCTGGTAGGCCGCACGCAGCAGGCCGGCCAGCTCGCGATGCTGCTGGGCGAGGTTGGCCTGCAGCGTGCTGCGGCGTTGTTCGGCCTCGGCCAGGGCCCTTCCCTGCTCGCGCAGCGCGGTTTCTGTCTGCGCAAGCGCACGGCCGGTGCGGGCCACCTTCTCATCCGCCTCGCGCAGCTGCTGTGATGCCTGGCCGCGCTGCCCTTCGATCTGCCGGCGCTCCTGCGCCACGCCCTTCAGTTCGGTGCGCAGCTTCTGCAGCTTGCGCTCGGTCTCGCGGGTGGTCTGCGCAGCACCGGGCAAGGGCAGGGCAAGGGCCAACGCCAGCCCCAGCAGCAGGCAGCGCCCGCCGCGGATGGCGGCGATGTGATGTCGGCGTGATGGGAAGGCGTTGTCGCGCAAGGGCTTTCCAGTGACTTCAGGCAGTTGCAGGGGGTACCGGGGAATGGTGACATCTCCGCACGCGGCCTGCCAGCCGCACATCCATCGAGGTCCCCATGAAAACTCTTTCCATTCCGCTGCTGTTGGGCGTGCTGCTGGCCACCGGGCCGGTTGCGGCCCAGGAAGACATCAGCAAGGTCAACGGCAGCATCAGCGCCGACGCCGGCCAGCGCTACGGCAAACTGGATACCGTCAACGGCGGCATCCGTGTCGGCGAAGGCGTCGAGACCGGCAGTATCGACACCGTCAATGGTGGGGTGAAGGTCGCCGACCGCGCACGCACCGGCCAGATCGAGACGGTCAACGGCGGCGTGCGCCTGGGCCGCGAGGTGATCGCCCGTGGCGACGTCAGCACGGTTAACGGCAGCATCTTCAGCGATCGCGGCAGCCAGATCGAAGGCGGCGTCGAAACCGTGAACGGTGGCATCGGCCTGGTCGAAAGCCGCGTCGGCAAGGACGTGGAGACCGTCAACGGCGATATCACCGTCGGCATCGGTTCGCAGGTGAACGGTGGCGTGCATGTGCGCAAGCCGAACTTCAGCGTCTCGCTCACCGCCAGCCGCAAGCCACGCGTGATCATCGGCCCGAACGCCGTGGTCAGCGGCCCACTGCAGTTCGAACGCGAGGTGGTGCTGTACGTGCATCGCACCGCTCGTATCGGGCCGGTCACCGGCGCCGAGCCGATCCCGTTCGACGCCGAAACCGCTCCGGCGGATTGAGCGCACCGGGCCATTCGGTTCGGTGATACTCGCTGTTACCGGCCACGCTCGAGGTGTGGCCGCCCTTTGTTTTCCAGGAATCGACGATGCCCCGCAAACTCCTCCTGTGCCTGGCCGCTGCGGCCGCGCTCAGTGCCTGCAAAGGCGAAGATACTCCGGCGCCCGCGCCGGCCACTGACACTGCCGCTGCGAAGCCGGCAGCCCATTCGTTCTCGCCGGAAATCAACGCCGGGGACTTCGCCGAGATGGTCAAGACCCTGGCCTCGGATGAGTTCGAAGGTCGCGCCCCGGGTAGCAAGGGCGAAGAACTGACGGTCAACTACATCCGTGACCAGATGCAGCGCATCGGCCTGCAGCCCGGCAACGGCGACAGCTGGTTCCAGGACGTGCCGATGACTGAGACCACGGCCAACGAATCGACCGTGCTGAAGATCACCCAGGGCGGCAAAACCACCGAACTGAAGTTCGGTACCGACATGGTGGTGGGCACCCGTACCGGCCAGGCCGAAGTGAAGGTCGACGCCAGCGACCTGGTGTTCGTTGGCTACGGCGTCGATGCGCCGGAGCAGAAGTGGAACGACTACGCCGGCCAGGACTGGAAGGGCAAGACGGTCGTCATGTTCGTCAACGATCCGGGCTTCCACGTCGATGACGCGAAGCTGTTCGACGGCAAGCGCATGACCTACTACGGCCGCTGGACCTACAAGTTCGAGGAAGCCGCACGCAAGGGCGCCGCCGCCGCGCTGATCGTGCACGACACCGCCGGCGCCTCCTATGGCTGGGACGTGGTGAAGAACTCCTGGGCGGGCCCGCAGTACGACCTGCCGGCCAAGGACGACCCGGAAGCCCGCATCCCGGTGCAGGGCTGGCTGAGTGCGGAAGCCGCCAAGGCATTGTTCGCCGGCGCCGGCCTGGACCTGGCGCAGGCGTACAAGGACGCCAGCAAGCGCGGCTTCAAGCCGGTTCCGCTGAAGGCCACCGCCGCGGTCGACCTGAAGAGCAAGATCGCGCAGAAGCAGTCGCGCAATGTGGTGGGCGTGCTGCCGGGCAGCAAGCGTGCCGACGAGGCCGTGCTGTACATGGCGCACTGGGACCACCTGGGCAAGCACGAGGGCGAGACCGGCGACAACATCTACAACGGTGCAGTCGACAATGCGACCGGCGTGGCCGGCATCCTCGAGGTGGCTGAAGCAATGGCCCACCAGGATCCGAAGCCGGAGCGTTCGGTGGTGTTCCTGGCGGTGACCCTGGAAGAATCCGGCCTGCTGGGTTCGAAGTACTACGTCACGCACCCCACCTTCCCGCTGGACAAGATCGCCGGCGTGATCAACATCGATGCGATGTCGGTGGCTGGCCGTGCCAAGGACGTGACTGTCACCGGTTTCGGCAGCTCGGAGCTGGAAGACATTCTCAAGCCGCTGGCCGCGGCCCAGGACCGTACCCTGCACGGTGAGACCTCGGTGCAGAGTGGCTTCTACTTCCGCTCGGATCACTTCAACTTCGCCAAGGCCGGCGTGCCGGCCCTGTACGCCGATGGTGGCGAGGACCTGCGCGAGGGTGGCGTGGAGGCCGGCCGCAAGGCCGCAGCGGACTACGGCGCCAATCGCTACCACGGCCCGAAGGACGAGTTCGACGCGGCCACCTGGAAGCTGGACGGGACTGTCGAAGACCTGCAGCTGATGTACGGCGTCGGCAAGGAACTGGCCGGCGGCGATCGCTGGCCGAACTGGTATGCAGGCAACCCGTTCAAGGCGGCCCGCGATGCAATGATGAAGGACAAGGCACCGGCTGCGGCGAAGTAGCGTCGAGCCTGCTCGACTCAGTACTGAAGCAATCCAAGGCGGCGCCCGCAAGGGCACCGCATTTTTTGTGCGTGCGATTGCAGCGCGGTGGTAGATGCCAACCTTGGTTGGCGCCGCTCTTTGCGGGAACAATCCATCCACGCATTGCGTGGATCTACTGTGGGTTCGCCTGCCCTAGGTAGCTGCCAACCTTGGTTGGCGCCGTGATTCCTCGCGGAGGGCATCCACGCATGTCGTGGATCTACCGGGTGATGTAACGCCATCGGGTTGCCGGCCAGAGGCCGGCACTACCCGCATTTCCTGCGCACAAAGAAAAACCCCGCTGCGTGAGCAGCGGGGTTTTGGGTGTAAACCCTGGCGATGACCTACTCTCGCATGGCTTAGGCCACACTACCATCGGCGCAGCTACGTTTCACTTCCGAGTT
>NZ_JBBCBL010000004.1:0-44371 GCF_037203745.1 Stenotrophomonas sp. CCNWLW162
GGCGGCGTGTTTCTTTGGTTACTTTCTTGATGGCGCACATCCATGTGCGCCACCCTACGGGCCGGCTACGCCGTTCCACGCTGCTCCTGCAGCGCGGTGCACGAGCAAAGAAAGTGACACCCCTCCGCAGTCGCGGAAACGATCCGCGGGCATGGCCCGGCGCGACCAAATGCGTGGGCGCTCAAACGAAAACGGCACCTTCGCAGGTGCCGTTTCCATGAACCGCTCTACACGGAACCTCAGAACTTCGCGTCGAACTCCGCCGCGTAGCCGGTGTTCACCAGCACCTTCTGCAGCGATTCGGCCACCTTCAGGTTACCGGCCACGATCTGGTGGTTGTCCGGGCCGCGGTTGTCCATCCGGCCCAGGGTTGCGCCCTTGAAGTCGCAGACCTTGCCACCGGCCTCGCGGACCAGCAGCAGGCCAGCGGCGATGTCCCATGCCTTCACACCGGCTTCGAAGTAGGCATCAGCGCGGCCACAGGCCACGTAGGCCAGGTCCAGCGCGGCTGAACCGGTGCGGCGGATGTCCTCGGCCTGGACCAGCAGGGTGTCGACCGACTTCAGCTGGGCGCTGGCGCGGGCGCGCTCACGCGGGGCGAAGCCGGTGTGGATCATGGTGCCTTCCAGGTCCTTGCGGTCGGCAACGCGGATGCGGCGGTCGTTCAGCACGGCACCAGCGCCACGGCTGGCGGTGAACAGTTCATTGCGCAGCGGGTCGAAGATGACCGCATCGGTCGGCTCGCCGTTCTCGACCAGGGCGATCGACACGCAGTAGTGCGGCACGCCGCGCAGGTAATTGCTGGTGCCATCGAGCGGGTCGATGACCCACATCTGGCGACGCTCGCCCTGCACGCCACCTTCTTCGCCGAAGATGCCGTATTCGGGATAGGCGCGCTTGAGTTCCTTGACGATGACCTTTTCCGCGTCCGCGTCCACTTCGCTGGCGTAGTCCATCCGGCCCTTCTGCACCACGTTCAGCGCCTCGAGCTTGTTGATGTTGCGCAACAGGACGTTGCCGGCGAGGCGGGCGGCCTTGACCATGACGGTTACGGCGGGTTTCTGCATGGCGTGGGCTCCCGGAAAGGCAGAAGAGAAGGGCTGGCGGGGGAAAAGAGCGGGTCCGGCGCAGTGGCCGGCCGCACAGTTTACCATTGGTCTTCGTCCAGCTCGACATTTTCCCTGTTCATGTCCCAGTTTCCCGTCGCCACCCGCCTCCGATTCGTCCTGGTCGGTACCCAGCACCCCGGCAACATGGGCGCCGCCGCCCGTGCCCTGAAGACCATGGGCCTGGCCCGCCTGGTGCTGGTCGCGCCCGAAAAGCCATTGGACGAGGAGGCCTTCCGCCGCTCGGCCGGTGCCGAAGACGTACTCGGTGACGCCCCGGTGGTGGCCACCCTGGCCGAGGCCGTGGCCGACTGCCGCCTGGTGCTGGGCTGCACTGCCCGCGCGCGCCGCGTCCAGCTGGAGGAGTACCTGCCCGCCGAGGCCGCTGCCCGCGCCGTGACCAAGGCCGGCGAAGGTGCCGAGGTAGCGCTGGTGTTCGGCCGCGAGCGTACCGGGCTGACCAACGAAGAGCTGCAGCTGTGCCACGCGGCGGTGCACATCCCGTCCGATCCGGAGTTCAGCTCGCTCAACCTGGCGGCAGCCGTACAGGTGCTGGCCTATGAAACCCGCATGCAGCTGCTTGGCGCACAGCCGGTGGCTGAGCCGGGGACCGGCGTCCGCGAACAGGTCGCCAGCCATGAGCAGATGGAGAGCTTCTTCGCCCAGCTCGGCGACACCCTGGACGAGATCGATTTCCACAAGGGCCGCGCGCCGGAATCGGCGATGCGCAAGCTGCGCCGCCTGTTCCTGCGCAGCGAGCCGAGCGAGCAGGAAGTACGCCTGCTGCGCGGCATCCTCGCCGATACCCAGCGCATGGCGCGGCTGGCCCAGGCGGGCAACAAGGACAGCTGACGACGTTCTCATTTTTTCGGGTAGTCTGTCCGGATACCCAGGGGGGATGAAGCCTGTGTCAGGTCTTCGAAAGGCAATGCAGGGGGGACTGCTGAGCCTGGCCATGGTCCTGCTGGCCGGGACGGTGCGTGCAGCACCGGACCCGGTGCTGGTGCTGGGCCGGATCAGCGATGATCCCAAGGCCCACTACGAGCAGCTGCAGCCACTGCTGGACTATGTGGTGCCGCGCATGCACGACGTCGGGATCAAGGAGGGGAGGATCCTGATGGCGCGCGACCCCCAGCAGATGGCCAGCTACCTGCGGCGGGGACGGGTCGACTGGGTCACCGAAACATCGGGCACGGCCATGGCGCTGGGCCAGCGCAGTGGCGCTCGTCCGCTGCTGCTGACCGAGCGCAATGGCGTGCGTGAATACCAGACGGTGTTCTTCGTGCGCAGCGACAGCCCGATCCAGCGCGTGCAGGATCTGCGCGGCCATCGGTTGGCCCTGCAGAACACCGCGTCCACCAGTGCCTACCTGGTGCCGGTGATGACCCTGCTGCAGGACGGGCTGTCACCACAGATCCTTGCCGGGGTCTGGGATATGCCGGGCCGGGACAGCGTGGGCTATGTGTTCGTGCGCAGTGAGTTGAACATCGCCACCTACGTGCACAAGGGGATGGCCGATGTGGGAGCGGTGAGCAGCGTGGACTGGAACGACGAACGGCGGGTGCCGGCGGCGTTCCGTCGCGACTTCCGCGAACTGCTGCGCACCGAGCCGTACCCGCGTGCGGTGGAGATGGTGCGCGCCGACCTCGATCCGAGGGTGCGTGACCGCCTGCAGCAGGTACTGCTGGAGGCGGCCAGCGATCCGCGGGCGCAGGGGGCGTTGCATCGGTTTTTTGGCACTTCCGGTTTCCACCGCGTCGATGCGCATGCGCAGCAGCGGCTGGATGAATTGAAACAAGGATTGACGCGCGTGCGGATGGAAGTGGAATGAAGTGGCTCGGCTCGGGAATGCAGGCCCGGTTCCTGCTTGCGATGGGCGGGGCGATGATCGTGGTCGTGGCGATCCTGGCGGTACTGCTGGGGCGGCAGACGGCGATGCAGAGCGAGGTGCGCAACCTCAGTGGCAGTGTCATCCATGAACTGTTCGATCGCGGCGTGCGCAGCCGTGGCGAGGCGATGGCGCGCGAGTTGTCCGATGCGCTGGCCAACCCGCTGTACTACCGCGATCTGGACCAGATCGGTGCGCTGGTGCGCAATACTGCCCGCCAGCAGGTGGTGCGCTACGTGCTGGTGTTCGATGACCATGGCCGGCTGGTGCATGACGGTACGGTCGAGGTTGCCGGTTTCGGGCAGCCCATGGCCGACCCGCTGGCGCCCGGAGCAGTGGCCGCGCGGGCCCTGGTGGTGCAGGAATCGCCGAAGGTGCTCGACAACGCGATGCCGATCATGGTCGGCAACCAGCGCATCGGTGGCGTCCGCGTCGGCATGGCGCTGGACGAGGTGCAGCAGCGCGAGCAGGCTGCCAACGCCACGCTCGGAGAGCGCCTGCAGCAGGTCGGCAGCCGCCACCTGGGCTGGCTGCTGCTGATGCTGGGGCTGCTGGTGGTGATCGGCGTGGTGGTGATCCTCTACGTGCAGCGCACCCTGGTGGCGCCGATCCGTGACCTGGCCGCGGCGGCACGCCGTATCGAAGCCGGGGACTACCAGGCGCCGCTGGCGGAGAACAGCCGCGATGACGAGGTTGGTGAGCTGGTACGCGGCTTCGCCAGCATGCGGGATGCGATCGCCCGCCATGATCGCGAAGTGCGGCGCATGGCCTATACCGATGCGTTGACCGGGCTGACCAACCGGCTGGCGTTCCGCGAGGCGCTGGATCACCGGTTGATGGCTGCGCGCGCTTCCAACCATAGGCTGGGCCTGCTGTTTGCCGACATTGACGACTTCAAGCGGGTCAACGATACCCTTGGCCACGAGGCAGGCGACGAGGCGTTGCTGCAGTTCGCACAGCGCATCGGCCGCGCAGTGACCGAAGCCGGTGGCGATGAGGCGCTGCTGGCGCGGTTCGGTGGCGACGAGTTCGTGATCCTGGTCGGCGACGGTGACGTGGCTGCCAATGCGCGATTGCTGGCCGAAGTGCTGGTGCGCGAGCTGGGCAAGCCGCTGGTGGTGCAGGGCAGGGAATTGTTCCTCGGAACCTCGATCGGCGTGACCCTGTTCCCCGACGACGCGGCCGATGCGACCACGCTGCTGAAGAACGGCGACATCGCCATGTACCAGGCGAAGATGGCCGGCAAGAACTGCTATCGCTACTACAGCCGCGCGATGGACCATGCAGTCGAGCGCCGCGTGCACATGGAGCAGGAGCTGCGCGGTGCCTGGGAGCGCGGCGAGCTGCGCCTGGCCTACCAGCCGATCTTCCGCATGCGCGACCGCCGCATGGTAGGTGTCGAAGTACTGCTGCGCTGGCAGCACCCGACCCTGGGTACGATCCCGCCGTCGGTGTTCATCGAAGTGGCCGAGCAGAGCGGGTTGATCGAGATCATCGGCCCGAAGGTGCTGCGCGCGGCCTGCATGGAAGCCTCGCAGTGGCCGCGCGGAGCGGGCGGCGATGACCTGTTCGTATCGGTCAATGTATCGCCTCGGCAGCTACGCGGCGGTGAGTTGCCGGCACTGGTGGCGCAGTGCCTGCATGAGTCCGGGCTGCCGGCCTCGCGCCTGCACCTGGAGCTGACCGAGACCGCGGTGATCGGTGATGAGATGGTGGCCGCGCAACTGCTGGACAAGCTGCACCGCACCGGTGTGAAGGTCTGGCTGGATGATTTCGGCACCGGCTTCTCCGGCCTCAGCCATCTGCGCCAGGTGCCGGTGGATGGGGTAAAGATCGACAAGAGTTTCGTCGCCGACATGCAGCGCGACCCCGACGACCTTGCTCTGACCACGGCGATCATCGCCATGGCCCATGCGCTGGGCATCACGGTGGTGGCCGAGGGCATCGAGCAGCAGGCGCAATTCGAACTGCTGGCCCAGCGTGGCTGCGACCTCGGCCAGGGTTACTGGCTGAGCCACCCGGTGACCGCCACCGAAGTGGTACGGATGATCGAGTCGGGCCTGTAGCCGTTGTCTTGGGGTCAGATCCCTTTTCCGCGGGAAAAGGGATCTGACCCCGGCCCCGTGTTATAGCGGGCGCTTGCTAGGGTCGCCGGGCAGTTCGCGCACCAGCTTCGGGATCAGGTAACCGGACAGGCGCGCGGTCAGGCCGGCGATCAACGCCTTGGCCTGGATGTCGTCCACTTCGAAGTGGGCCACGCCCTCAACCCGATCCAACTGATGCAGGTAATAGGGCAGCACGCCGGCGGCGAAGCTGCGTTCGCTCAGGTCCTGCAGCGCCTGCACGCTGTCGTTGACCCCGCGCAGCAGCACCGCCTGGTTCAGCAGCTGCGCACCGATGCCGCGCAGGCGCGCCATCGCGGTGTCCACGCTGGCATCGAATTCATTGGCATGGTTGGCATGGACCACGATCGCCAGCGGCCAGGGCAGCCCACCCAGCCAGGCCAGCAGCTCCTCGTCCACCCGCTCCGGCAGCACGATCGGCAGCCGCGTGTGGATGCGCAGCCGACGGATGTGCGGGATCTGGCGCATCGCGTCGGTCAGCTCGGCCAGCTTGTGCGTGGCCAGCGACAGCGGGTCGCCGCCGGACAGGATCACCTCGTCGATGTCCGGGTCGGCCGCGATGGCCGCCACCGCCTCCTGCCAGCCGCCCTTGGCGGCATTCTCCGCGCCATAGTCGAAGTGCCGGCGGAAGCAGTAGCGGCAGTTGATCGCACAGCTGCCGGTGGCCACCAGCAGGGCACGGCCGCGGTACTTCTGGATGACGCCGGTGGCCTTCTTTGCCGCGCCGTCGCCCACCGCGTCGAAGCTGAACCCGGGCGCCGGACGCATTTCCTCGTCGATCGGCAGCACCTGGCGCAGCAATGGGTCGGCCGCATCGCCCTTGCGCATGCGGGCCACGAAGCCCTCCGGCACGCGCAGCGCGAACTGGGCCATGGCTTCGTCCGAGACACCCAACGCGGCCGGGTCCAGCTGCAGCCGGGCCAGCAGGGCGTGCGGGTCGCGCAGCGCCTGGCGCCAGAGCTGCTGCCAGCGTGCGGGCGCGCCTGGCGACGGGGTCCGGGGGAAGGCGGAAAGCTGCATGGACAGGGGGCCTGCGGTTATCATGGACACATAAACAGTTGCCCGCCGGGGTTCCGGTGGGCTTTCCATTCTATCCGGCTCGCCGCACGCGCGGCGGTTTCGCCATTTGAGGAGCTTGAGCATGGCCACTGCGGGCATGAACGATGTCAAGAACGGGATGAAGATCCTGGTCAACAATGAACCGGCCGTCATCTCCGAGACCGAGTTCATCAAGCCGGGCAAGGGCCAGGCCTTCACCCGCGTGCGCTATCGCTTCATCAAGTCGGGCCGCACGGTCGAAATGACCATGAAGGCGACCGATGACGTGGAAGTGGCCGATGTGGTCGATACCAACATGGACTACATGTACAGCGACGGTGAGTACTGGCACTTCATGGACCCGGAAACCTTCGAGCAGGTCCAGGCCGACAAGTCCGGCATGGGCGGCGCTGAGAAGTGGCTGAAGGGCGAAGAGTCCTGCATCGTGACCCTGTTCAACGGCTCGCCGATCTTCGTGCAGCCGCCGAACTTCGTCGAACTGAAGATCACCGAGACCGATCCGGGCGTCCGTGGCGACACCTCCGGCGGTGGCGGCAAGCCGGCCACGCTGGAAACCGGTGCAGTGGTCCGCGTGCCGCTGTTCGTCAACCAGGATGAAATCATCAAGGTCGACACCCGCTCGGGCGAGTACTCCTCGCGCGTCAAGTAATCCGGGTACGCGCTGGCGCATTCGCGCTGGCGCTCCCACGATCCGCGATGCGGATCGTGGGCCCCACTTACCAGCACCCACACCCCGCCGCTTCGCGGCCGCCCCTGACTCAGGGGCTCGTCCTCCAGAAGCTCAGCGGTAGCCGTTCGGCCGGAGATCAGTCGCCCGGCAGACCCAAGGCCGCCAATGGTCCCTCCTCCCCCAGCCAGTGAGCCCGCATGAGCGATAGCCCGCACCTCCCCGAAGCCTGCGACCTGCTCATCGAAGCCGGTTATGTCGTTCCGATCGAGCCGCATGCGGTGGTGCTGGAAGACCATGCCGTGGCCATCCGTGGCAGCGAGATCGTGGCCATCCTGCCGCGTGCCGAAGCCCGTGCGCGTTTCCGCGCCACCCAGGTGGTGAGCCGCCCCGAGGCCGCGCTGATGCCGGGCCTGGTCAACGCGCACACGCACAACCCGATGACCCTGCTGCGCGGCGTCGCCGACGACCTGCCGCTGATGACCTGGCTGCAGCAGCACATCTGGCCGGTGGAAGCGGCGGTGATCGGCCCCGAATTCGTTGCCGACGGCACCACCCTTGCCATCGCCGAGATGCTGCGTGGCGGCACCACCTGCGCCAACGAGAACTATTTCTTCGGTGACGTGCAGGCTGCGATCTACAAGAAGCACGGTTTCCGCGCGCTGGTCGGCGCGGTCATCATCGATTTCCCCACCGCCTGGGCCAGGACCGACGATGAGTACTTCGCCAAGGCCGGTGAACTGCATGACCAGTGGCGCACCGATCCGCTGATCGGCACCGCATTCGCGCCGCATGCGCCGTACACGGTCAACGATGCCAATTTCGAGCGGGTGCGGATGCTGTCCGACCAGCTGGACATGCAGGTGCATCTGCATACCCATGAAACCGCGCAGGAAATCACCGATTCGATCAAGCTGCACGGCCAGCGTCCGCTGGCGCGGCTGGATCGCCTCGGCCTGGTCAACGACCGCCTGATCGCGGTGCACATGACCCAGCTGACCGAGGCCGAGATCCACCTGTGCGCCGAGCGCGGCGTCAGCGTGGTGCATTGCCCGGAATCGAACCTGAAGCTGGCCTCTGGTTTCTGCCCGGCCTGCGCCCTGCAGCGCGCAGGCGTGAACCTGGCCATCGGCACCGACGGCTGCGCCAGCAACAACGACCTGGACATGTTCAGCGAGAACCGCACCGCGGCGATCCTGGCCAAGGCCGTGGCCGACGATGCCACCGCGCTGGACGCGGCGACCACACTGCGCGCGTCCACGCTCGGTGGCGCCCGTGCGCTGGGCTTCGGCGACCGCATCGGTTCGATCGAAGTCGGCAAGCAGGCCGACCTGGTCTGCGTTGATCTGTCCGCGCTGGAAACCCAGCCGCTGCACAACGTGCTGTCGCAGCTGGTGTACGCCACCGGCCGCCAGCAGGTCAGCGACGTCTGGATTGCCGGCAAGCCGAAGCTGGTGCAGCGCGAGCTGGTCGGCATGGACCTGCCGGGCATCATCGCCAACGCGCGCCAGTGGCGCGAGCGCATCCGTCATATCCGCGCCTGAACCCCGGCGCCGCAAGGACTCCCTCATGACTGCCCCCCACGCATCCTCCAATTTCGATCAGGCCGAGCTGGACAAGTTCGCCGCACTGGCCAACCGCTGGTGGGACGCTGACGGCCCGCAGAAGCCGTTGCATGCGCTGAACCCGGTACGCCTGCAGTACGTGGCCGACCGCGTGCCGCTGCGCGGCGCACGCGTGCTCGACATCGGTTGTGGTGGTGGTCTGTTGAGTGAAGCACTGGCCCAGGCCGGTGCCGAGGTCACCGCCATCGACCTGGCCCCGGAACTGGTAAAGGTCGCGCGGCTGCACGCGCTGGAAAGCGGTGCCACGGTCGATTACCGGGTACAGGCCGCCGAGGACCTGGCCGCCGAGCAGCCGGGCAGCTTCGACGTGGTCACCTGCATGGAAATGCTCGAGCACGTGCCGGACCCGGGCGCGATCATCGAGGCCTGCATGCGCCTGCTGAAGCCGGGCGGTCACCTGTTCCTGTCGACCATCAACCGCACCGCTGCAGCTTTTGCCGTGGCGATCGTTGGTGCCGAGTACGTGGCGCGGCTGCTGCCCAAGGGCACCCATCACTACCAGGAATTCATCAAGCCGGCCGAGCTGGCGCGCTGGCTGCGCGAGGCTGACCTTCAGCTGGCCGACGTCAGCGGCATGGCCTACGAGCCTTGGCGCAACCGCGCGCGGCTGAGCAGCCGTACCGACATCAACTACCTGGCCCACGCGGTCAAGGCTGCATGACCACCGTGCAGTTCCCGCGCGCGGTGCTGTTCGACCTGGACGGCACCCTGCTGGACAGCGCACCGGACTTCGTCGCCACACTTGATGCGATGCTGGCCGAGCGTGGTCGCCCGCCGGTCGATCCGGTGCTGCTGCGGCCGGTAGTGTCCAAGGGCTCGCGCGCGATGGTGTCGGTGGCCTTCCCTGAGCTGGAAGCCATTGAACGCGATGCTCTGATCCCCGAGTTCCTGCAGTGCTACGAAGCGCTGATCGGCCAGCACGCAGTGCTGTTCGACGGCGTGGCCGGCATGCTCGCCGCGCTGGATGAGGCCGGTACGGTGTGGGGCATTGTCACCAACAAACCCGAGTACCTGGCGCGGCTGATCCTGCCGCAGTACGGCTGGCAGCAGCGCTGTGCGGTGCTGGTCGGCGGTGACAGCCTGGCGGAGCGCAAGCCGCACCCGCTGCCGTTGCTGCACGCCGCGCAGGCCATCGGCATCGCCGCCGAAGACTGCGTGTACGTGGGTGACGACGAGCGCGACATCATCGCCGCGCGTGCTGCGGCCATGCCGTCGGTGGCGGCGTTGTGGGGTTACCGCCTGCACAGCGATGATCCGCTGGCCTGGCAGGCCGACGTGCTGGTCGAGAACGCCGAACTTCTGCAACTGGCCAGCCTCTGGCCGACCCGGCCGGCAGCCCCGGCCCAGCCGTAAGGAATCACGTAGTGAGCAGTACCGCGCTGGACAGTTTCCTCGACAAGTGGCGCAGCCGTTGGCCGGAATGGTCGGTGGCCGCCCCGTTCGTGGCCGAACCGCAACGCGATATCGCAGTGGCGTGGTTTGCGCTGCTGCAGGAATTCGACGACATGCTCAACACCAGCGGCGACCCGCTGCCGGCCGACGCCAAGCTGGCGTGGTGGGGCGAGGAGCTGCGCAGCTGGGCCGCGCATCGTTCGCGCCATCCGCTGGGCCGTCTGCTGGAGCCGGTGCGTGCGCCGTGGGCACAACTGGCCGAAGCACTTCCGGATCTGGTTGAAGCGCGTACCGTCGCGCTGGATGCGGCTGGTGCCGAGCGTGCGCTGGCCAACTACGCCGAGGCCGTAGCCGCCGTGGAAGCGGCGCTTTTTGCCGACAAGCCGCGCACCGGCGCAGGCCGTGCGGTGCTGCTGCAGACCCTGGCCCAGCGCCTGCAGGACGCCGGCGTGGCTGGTGTGCCGCGCAGCCTGCTGGACGAGGATTCCAGCACCGCCGCGCAGCGCTGGGCACAGCATCTGTTGAAGGGGTGGGGCAGCCGGGTGCCCGGCCCGCGCCCGCGCCGCGTGTGGTCCAGCCTGGCGCGTGCCCGCGTCGCCGCGCAGGCCGCAGGCAAGCCGGTTGAAGCGACGCCGGTGCGCACCCTGCTGCGCGTGTGGTGGGCCGCGCGCGGCTGACTGCTTAGGTGGGTGCGGACTTTGGTCCGCACGCTGTATGAGATTGTGCCGACCAAGGTCGGCACCCACCAAAGTGCATTGCGCGCGTTACTTGCGTTCCAGCACCAGCAGCGGGTCGATACGGGTATCGAACCAGTTCATGCCCCAGTGCAGGTGCGGGCCGGTGGCGCGGCCGGTGGCGCCGACGGCGGCGATCACCTGGCCCTGTTCCACACGGTCACCGACCTTCACGTCGATGCGTGACAGGTGCAGGAAGTTGGAGCTGACCCCGAAACCGTGGTCGAGCAGCAGCGTGCCGCCGGTCAGGTACAGGTCCGGGCCGGCGAAGGTGACGATGCCGGCAGCCGGTGCTTTCACCGGAGTGCCGGTCGGCACCGCGATGTCCATGCCGGAATGCCCGGCACCGGGTTGGCCGTTGTATACGCGCGCATTGCCGAAGCGGCCGCTGATGCGGCCCTGCACCGGCCAGATGAAGGTCTGGGTGAAGTCAGTGCGGTCGTCATCACGGGCGCGTGCAGCCGTCACCTGCGCCTGCTCGCGCTTGATCCGCTCGGCGATGGCCGGTGGTGGATTGACCGTCTTCGGCGGCACGCCGTTGACACGTTCGGTGGGCCAGTCGCGCGGTGTCACCGTGATGGTTGCGGTCTCGCTGCCACCATCGGGGCGTTGCACCTGCACGCGCAGTGGACCCTTCTCGTCACGGCCGATGCCGAACACCACGCTGCCATAGCCGCTCACCCGCAACTGGCGGCCGGCGTATTGCACGCGGCTGCCGGCGGGTACCTTGCCGATCACCAGCGCGCCCTGCGACGCGCTGGCCGGGAACACCACGCGGCTGTCGATCAGGCTGCCGATGCCATCCTGTGCCTGCGCCGAAGGTGCGGAAAACAAGGGCGCCGCCAGCAGCGCCCCGATCAGGAGAACGGAGCGCATCAGCGGTCGTAGGTCATGCGCTGGCCGGCGGGTTCGCCCACCAGCTTGCTGCCATCCCACACCAGCTGGCCGTTGACCCAGGTGGAGGCGATGCGCGAACGGAAGGTGGTGCCTTCAAACGGCGACCAGCCGCACTTGGACAGCACGTCCTCGCGCTTGACGGTGAACGGCACGTCTTCGACCAGGACCAGATCGGCGAAGTAGCCTTCGCGCAGGAAGCCGCGCTCTTCCACGTCGAACAGCTGCGCCGGGGCGTGGGCGAACTTCTGCACCACCTGCTCGCGGGTCAGCTTGCCTTCGTGCACGCGTTCCAGTGCGGCCACCAGCGCGTACTGCACCAGCGGCAGGCCCGACGGCGCCTGCGCGTAGGGCTTCTGCTTCTCTTCCCAGGTGTGCGGCGCGTGGTCGGTGGCCAGCACGTCCAGCACGTCATCGGCCAGCGCGGCAGTGATCGCCTCGCGGTCGGACACGTCCTTGATCGCCGGGTTGCACTTGATCAGGTTGCCCTTGGTCGCATAGTCCGGACGCGCGAAGTGCAGGAAGTGCACGCAGGTCTCGGCGGTGATCTGCTTGCGGCTGCCGTCGGCGCGGATCAGCGGGCCTTTCTCGAACAGCGCCAGCTCGTCGGCGGTGGAGATGTGCAGCACATGCAGGCGGGTGCCGTGCTTGCGTGCCAGCGACATCGCCAGGCGGGTCGACTTGATGCAGGCCTCGCGCGAGCGGATGTCCGGGTGCATGTCCGGGGTCAGCGCGTCGCCGTATTTCTCCTGGAACGCCTTCAGGTTGGCATCGATCATCGGCGTGTCTTCGCAGTGCGTGATGATCGGGGTCGGGCATTCGCGGAAGATCGCGTCCAGCGTTTCCGGGTTGTCCACCAGCATGTTGCCGGTGGAGGCGCCCATGAACACCTTCACGCCCGGTGCCTTCTTCGGGTCCAGTGCGCGGATCGCCTCCAGGTTGTCATTGCTGGCGCCATGGTAGAAGCCGTAGTTGGCCCAGGCGCGGCCGCGCGCGAGCTCGTATTTGGCTTCGAGGATGGTCGAATCCAGCGTCGGCGGATTGGTATTGGGCATGTCCATGAAGCTGGTCAGGCCACCGGCCACGGCCGCCGCCGATTCGCTCGCGATGTCGCCCTTGTGGGTCAGGCCCGGCTCGCGGAAGTGCACCTGATCGTCGATCATGCCGGGCAGCAGCCAGCGCCCGGCCGCGTCCACCACCTGCTCGCCGTCGCGCGGCGCCAGCCCGGAACCGATCTGCGCGATGCGGCCGTTCTCGATGCGCAGGTCGCCGTCGAAGGTGCGGCCTTCGTTGACCATGCGGGCGTTGGTGATGAGCGTGGAGGACATGTCAGTGTTTTCCTGTGCAACGGCAAGAGGGGGCGTTGGGAGATTCGGGCACTGGGTCGAAGCCGCCTGGGTGGAACGGATGGCAGCGGCCCAGCCGTCGCGCCGCCAGCCAGCTGCCGCGCAGCGGGCCATGGCGCGAGATCGCTTCCATCGCGTATTCAGAGCAACTGGGTACGAAACGGCAGCGCGGCCCAAGCAGGGGGCTGATGAAGCGCTTGTAGAAGCGCAGCAGGGCGATGAGCAGGCGCGAGATCACCCAGTCATCTTATGCCAGTTGGCATGAAGGCCGCATTTGTGCAGGATGGGCCGTTGGTCGCATGTCGCCAATGGCCTGCGACCGCTCGCGGCACCCTCCAGGTGCCGGACAGGTTCCGTACCGCGCAGGGCGGTCCGTGTTGGTCGGACCGCACCTTGGGCCCGTTGTCTCCTGGACTGAATGGAGTGGGCCACCGAGGTTGCTGCTGCGGGTCGGGTAGGCTATAAAGGCCCGCTTTCCCGGGCCCCGGGGAATCCAAGGAAGAGCGTTTCGTGGCTGCTAAAAAAACTGCAAAGAAGGCCGTAACGGCCGCCAAGAAAACCGCCAAGCCTGTTGTGAAGAAGTTGGCGGCAAAGCCCGTTGCCAAGAAACCGGCCAGCAAGCCGGTGACCAAGGCAGCGTCCTCGCAACCGGCGGCCAGGAAGGCCACCGCAAAGAAAGCGCCGGTGAAGGCAACCAAGCCGGTGGCGAAGAAGGCCGCTGCGCCTGCCAAGGCCAAGCCTGCCGCTGCCGGCAGGAAGGCGCCGGTGGTGAAGAAAGCCGTCAGCAAGGCTGCACCGGTGAAGAAGGCCGCCGCCAAGCCGGTGGCGAAGAAGGCAGCAGCCAAGCCAGCGCCGAAGGCGGTGGTGAAGAAGGCTGCGGCCAAGCCGATCGCCAAGCCTGTAGCGAAGAAAGTCGCTGCGGCCAAGCCTGCTGCTGTAAAGAAAGTTGCCAAGAATGTCGCCGCGCCGGCCGTAAAGCCGACCCCGGCCCCCGTTGTGAAGTCCGCACCGAAGCCAGCTGCGAAGCCGGCTCCGGCCAAGTCTGTCCCGGCCAAGACCGCGGCAGTGGCAGCAGCCCAACCGGCTCCCAAGCCGGCCCCGGCCGCCGCTCCTGCAGCATCGACCGCCCCGCAATCCAAGAATCCCGTGCCCGTTTCGAAATCGCCTGCCAAAACCGCCGTGAAATCCGATTCCGCCCCGAAGACCGTGCCGCGTCCTGTCGGCAAGGTCGCCGTGGCCGTCGCCGCCCGCTCGGCCGCGCCGGCCCCGCGCAGCAAGTACAAGGTGGTCGAATACAAGACCGATGAGGCCACTGGCCGCCCGATCCTGCCGGCTGGCTACAAGCCGTCCTCGGAAGAGGAATACATGAGCCCGCTGCAGCAGGAATACTTCCGCCAGCGCCTGCAGAACTGGCGTGCGGACCTGGTGGAAGAGTCCAAGCAGACCATCGAGAACCTGCGCGAGGAAGTGCGTGACATCGGCGACGAAGCCGAGCGTGCGACCCGCGAGACCGAGAACTCGCTGGAACTGCGTACCCGTGACCGCTACCGCAAGCTGATCGGCAAGATCGACAGCACCCTGAAGCGCCTGGAAGCGGGCGACTACGGTTACTGCGTGGACACCGGTGAAGAAATCGGCCTGGAGCGCCTGGAAGCGCGCCTCACCGCCGAGCGCACCATCGACGCCCAGGAGCGTTGGGAGCACCTGCAGAAGCAGCAGGGCGACTGATTCCCGGTCGTTGTATGGTCATGCGAAAAACCCGGCCTCGGCCGGGTTTTTTGTTGGGTGGTGGTTGGCTGGGTAGAACGGCGCCTTCCGGGTATCGGGGGGGGGCTGCGGGTGGGTCCGGGCAGGACACGCTGCAAGTACATCCCTGTAAGCTCGGCCGCGGCATCCATGCCGCGGACGGTCCTGCCCGGACCCACCCGCAGGCTCTCGACGGTTTCCTGCGTGCGCGGTTGCTGTAAAGCCGAGCCCATGCCCGGCTCTGGCCGAAGCCGGAGGGAAAGGAAGAGCAAAAGCAAAAGCAAAAGCAAAAGCAAAAGCAGCCAAGCATGGCTTGGCTCTACCAGAAGCGGTCATGCGTGCGCTCGCGGCTGTTGGGTCCGCCTTGTAGCGAGCCAAGCACCGCAGGGGAATCAGGGGCGAAGAGGCGCGGGTGTCTGAGCGAAGCGAGTTCCGCGCCGTCCCCTGATTCGCCGAGGAGCGCAGGGCACCGGCGCGCAGCGCCGGCTCGCGGATGGCGGCGCGTTTCTTTTGGTTACTTTTCTTTTCGCGCGAAAAGAAAAGCGACACCCCACCGCGGTCGCGGAAAGAGCCCGCCGGGCATGGCCCGGCGCTACGGGCGCGTGGGCGCGCGGAAATCCACTTATTGCAGGTCGCGAAGATTCAATTTCCGCAGCGTCGGGTTCTTCCACGCCGTGATCCCGGCCACACTCAGCACCGCGAAGCCGCCCAGCACTACCGCCGGTACCAGCCCCAGCAGTTTGGCCATCGTGCCGGCATAGAACGCGCCGAGCTCGTTGGAGGAACTGATGAAAATGCCGTTGATCGACGACACCCGTCCGCGCATCTCTTCCGGCGTGGCCAGCTGGAGGATGGTCGATCGGATCACCACCGAGACGCCGTCGAAGGCCCCGTAGAATAACAGGATCAGCGCCGACAGCCAGAAGTGCTGCGACAGCCCGAAGCTGATCACGCACAGGCCGAAGCCGGCCACCGCGAACAGCAGGACGCGCCCGGCATTGCGGTGCAGCGGGTGGCGCGCCAGCCACAGGCCGACACACACAGAACCCAGCGCCGGCATCGCGCGCAGGATGCCAAGGCCTTCCGGACCGTGGTGCAGGATCTCGTGCAGGAACGCCGGCAGCATCGCCACCACGCCACCCAGCAGCACCGAGAACATGTCCAGCGCCATCGCCCCGACCATGATCCGGTTGCCGACCACGAAGCGTGCACCTTCGGCGATGCTCTTGAAGATCGGCGCAGCCGGGCCGGAATGCACGGGCTCTTCCACCTTCAGCGTGGCCAGGCAGCCCATCGCGACTGCCGCGAACACGGTGGCCACCGCATAGGACAGGCCCTTGCCAGCGAAGCCGACCAGTACGCCACCCAGTGCCGGGCCGGCGATCATGCCCGCCTGGAACACCACCGCACCGAGGCCGGCGCCACGGGCGAACTGGTCACGGGCCAGTACGCGGGCGAACAGGGCGTTGTAGATCGGCGACAGGAAGGCACGCACCATGCCGGTCAGCGCAATGGCGGCGTAGATCGGCCACACACCGTCAACCGGCAGCCATCCCATCGCCACGCTGGTCAGCACCAGCGCGGTGGCGATCAGCCCGGAACAGGCGACCATGCCCAGCCGGCGGCGCGGCAGGTGGTCGACCAGGTAGCCGGCGAACGGCGCCACGCAGAAGAACGGCAACACCTCGGCCAGGCCGATCAGGCCCAGCGAGAATGGATTGCGGGTGACTTCGTAGATATGCCAGCCGACGGTGACCGCGACCACCTGGTAGGACAGCATTGCGAAGATGCGGTAGGCCAGCAGCCTGGCGAAACCGGGTCGGGACAGCAGGCCCAGGGCGGTGTCTTCGGCTGTGGCAGGCTCGCTCACGAGGGCTCGCGCTGCAGCTGGGCCTGCGCGGTCTCGCGGATGAAGGCCAGCATCGCCGCCACGCCGTTGCTGCGGGTGGGCGACAGATGGCGGGCCAGGCCGATGTCCTGGATGTAGCTGGGCTCGGTGTCGAGGATCTCCTGCGCCGAGCGCCCGGAGTACACGCGCAGTGCCAGGAAGATCAGGCCGGAGACGATGGCCGAATCACTGATGGCGTGGAAGCGCAGCGACTGCGTGTTGCCTTCCGGCACGATCCAGACCATCGACTGGCAGCCGAGCAGGCGGTGCTCTTCGGTTTTCCATTCTTCCGGAAACACCGGCAGCTTGCGGCCGAGGTCGATCAGGTACTGGTAGCGCTCGGACCAGTCACCGAAGAAGCCGAATTCCTCGGCGATGGCGGCCTGGGCCTCGGCGGCGGTGGGTTCAAGCGGGAACGGGGAGTCGGTCACAGCGGTCTCTACAGTGGGGGCGTGGCCGGCGCACCGGCCACGGGGCAGGGCACAGGTCAGCCGCGCTTGCGCGACCAGCGCACGCCCTGCGGGGTGTCTTCCAGCACGATGCCTTCGGTGGCCAGCTGGTCGCGGATGGCATCGGAACGGGCGAAGTCGCGCGCCTGCTTGGCGGCGGCGCGCGCGTCGATCAGGCCCTGGATGCGGGCGTCGTCGCCATCATCGCCGGCGGCGGTGCCGAACCACTGCGCCGGGTCGGCCTGCAGCAGGCCCAGCGCCAGGCCGGCGCCGCGCAGTTCGCCCTTCAGGCGCGCTTGCTCGGCAGGGTCAGTTGCGCGACGCGCGTCGGCAGCGATGCGGGCCACTTCGGCCAGCGCCTGCGGGGTGTTCAGATCGTCGTCCAGCGTGGCCTCGATCGAAGCCGGGATCAGCGTGGTCGCCTCGATCGCGGCCAGCTCGCGCAGGGTGCCATACAGGCGGTCCAGGGTGCGCACCGACTGCTCGATCAGCGCGTCGGACCAGTCCAGCGGCTGCCGGTAATGGGCCGACAGCAGCGCCAGGCGCAGCGCTTCCGGCGGGTGCTGGCGTACCAGGTCATGCACGCGCTCGATGTTGCCCAGCGACTTGCTCATCTTGGCGCCGCCGAAGTTGAGCATGCCGTTGTGCAGCCAGAAGCGGGCGAAGATCCTGCCTCCGTGCGCGCATTCGCTCTGCGCCAGTTCGTTCTCGTGGTGCGGGAACTGCAGGTCGACGCCACCGGCATGGATGTCGATGGTCTCGCCCAGATGAGCGGCGGCCATTGCCGAGCATTCGATGTGCCAGCCCGGACGGCCACGGCCCCACGGCGATTCCCAGCCGGGCAGGTCGTCGCTGGACGGCTTCCACAGCACGAAATCACCCGGGTCGCGCTTGTACGGGGCAACATCGACGCGGGCACCGGCCAGCATTTCCTCCGGATCGCGGCGCGAGAGCTTGCCATAGCCCTCGAAGCTGCTGACCGCGAACAGCACGTGGCCCTCGGCCGGGTAAGCGTGGCCACTGGCGATCAGCTGCCCGATCATGGTGATGATCTGCGGGATGTGCGCGGTCACTTCCGGCTCGATGTCCGGCGGTGCCACGCCCAGCGCGGCCATGTCTTCACGGTAGGCGGCGGCGAAACGGTCGGTGATGGTGCTGATCGGCACCCCCTGTTCGCGCGCGGCGTTGTTGATCTTGTCGTCCACGTCGGTGATGTTGCGCGCGTAGCGCAGGCTGCCGAAGCGCCGCCGCAGCAGGTCGGCCAATACCCCGAACACCACCGGGCCACGGGCGTTGCCGATGTGCACGTAGTTGTAGACCGTCGGGCCGCACACATACAGGGTCGGACAGGCCGGGTCGAGCGGGGTGAACGGTTCGAGCTGGCGAGTCAGGTTGTTGTGCAGGCGCAGGGTCATGGGGCTGTGTCTGGGGGACAAGCCTGTGATTTTAGAACGTGTCGGGGCGCTTTGGGGCGACGCGCTGCCACCGGTGGACCTGAAGCCCACCCATGGTGGGGTGGGCAGGAGCGGCGCGGACGGGTAATGTTCAGCCCCTTGCGGTCACCACTGCCTACACTATTGCCGTGTCCCTGCACTCCTCGCCAATGAAAACCACCGCGTTGCTGACCCTGGCCTGCCTGTCGGCGCTGCCTGCCGTGGTCCTGGCCCAGGAGGCCGAGCCCCGCAACCGGGTGGTGATCGTAGAGAACGTGAAGTTCGACTACGCCCAGGTACTGAACGTCGAGCCGGTATTCCAGACCCTGCGCGCGACCCGCACCGAGGAGCATTGCGAGCCGATCTCGACCCGCACCCTGGCCCCGGTCAACGTCACCGGTGAGGAGCCGGTCGAGGACAAGGGCCGGATCAGCCGCTTCTGGGACTCGGTGCGCTCGATGTTCAAGCGCAGCGATGAAGAGGGGGCCGAGGAGACCGCCGCCGAGACGCCCGCGCCGGCCCCGGCGCCGGCCAACAACGGGCCGATGCTGACCCGTGACTGCCGCATCGTGCCGGTCGGGCGTGAATTCCGCCGGCCGATCGCCTATGACGTGGACTACGTCTACAAGGGCACCAAGTACCGCTCGCGGCTGCCGGAAGACCCCGGCAACCGGCTCAAGGTCCGGGTCTCGATCACCCCATGGGTCGGTCCCGAACAGAACACTGCCAGCAATCCCTGATTCCGCGACCCACGCCCCTTGCGCCGGTCCCGGCCGCATGCAAAGATGCCCGGCCATGAAGCTCACCGACTTCCAGCACGACAGCAGCGCAGCCCGACAGGCGTCGGGCATGACCTCGCGTGCGCGTCGACCGGAACCCCACATCCTCGCTGGGTAACCGGAGCTTTTTGCTGTTCGTCCGAAAAAAACCCAGCCCACCGGCTGGGTTTTTTCGTTTCCGCGTCATGAAAGCTGCAACTGCAACCTTTTCGTACCACCTTTGGTTCCTGGTTTCCCTTCCACCGCGTCGACCTTCGGCGCCGCCACGCAAGGAAAGATGATGTCCCCCAAGCACTTCCTGAACACCCAGGACTGGAGCCGCAGCGATCTCGACGCGCTGCTGACCCAGGCCGCGCTGTTCAAGCGCAACAAGCTCGGCGACCAGCTCAAGGGCAAGTCGATCGCGCTGGTGTTCTTCAACCCGTCCATGCGCACCCGCACCAGCTTCGAACTGGGCGCGTTCCAGCTCGGCGCCCACGCCGTGGTGCTGCAGCCGGGCAAGGATGCGTGGCCGATCGAGTTCAACCTCGGCACGGTGATGGACGGTGATACCGAAGAGCACATCGCCGAAGTGGCCAAGGTGCTGGGCCGTTACTGCGACATCATCGCCGTGCGTGCGTTCCCCAAGTTCATCGACTGGGCCTACGACCGCCAGGACATCGTCCTCAACAGCTTCGCAAAGTATTCGCCGGTGCCGGTCATCAACATGGAGACCATCACCCACCCGTGCCAGGAACTGGCCCACGTGATGGCCCTGCAGGAGCACTTCGGCACCCAGGACCTGCGCGGCAAGAAGTACGTGCTGACCTGGACCTACCACCCCAAGCCGCTGAACACCGCGGTGGCGAACTCGGCGCTGACCATCGCCACCCGCATGGGCATGGACGTGACCCTGCTGTGCCCGACCGCCGACTACATCCTCGACGACCGCTACATGGGCTGGGCCGAGCAGAACGTGGCCGAGAGCGGCGGTTCTCTGAAGATCAGCCATGACATCGACAGCGCCTACGCCGGTGCCGACGTGGTCTACGCCAAGAGCTGGGGCGCGCTGCCGTTCTTCGGCAACTGGGAACCGGAAAAGCCGATCCGCGACCAGTTCAAGCACTTCATCGTGGACGAGCGGAAGATGGCGCTGACCAACAACGGTGTGTTCAGCCACTGCCTGCCGTTGCGCCGCAACGTCAAGGCCACCGATGCGGTGATGGATTCGCCGCAGTGCATCGCCATCAACGAAGCCGAGAACCGACTGCACGTGCAGAAGGCGATCATGGCGGCCGTTGCCGGGCGCTGATTCCCAAGCATTGAAACAATCCGCCGGGCATGGCCCGGCGCTACCCACCTGATTGGACATTACCCCCATGAGCAACAAAGACGTCGTTCTCGCCTTCTCCGGCGGCCTGGATACCAGCTTCTGCGTGCCGTATCTGCAGGAGCGCGGCTACAACGTGCACACCGTGTTCGCCGATACCGGCGGCGTGGATGATGAAGAGCGCGATTTCATCGAGAAGCGCGCCGCCGAGCTGGGCGTGGCCAGTCACCAGACCGTCAACGGTGGCCCGGCCATCTGGGAAGGCTTCGTCAAGCCGTTCGTGTGGGCCGGCGAAGGCTACCAGGGCCAGTACCCGCTGCTGGTGTCCGACCGCTACCTGATCGTCGATGCCGCGCTCAAGCGCGCTGCCGAACTGGGCACCAACATCATCGCCCACGGCTGCACCGGCATGGGCAACGACCAGGTCCGTTTCGACCTGGCCGTGAAGGCCTTGGGTGACTACCAGATCATCGCGCCGATCCGCGAGATCCAGAAGGAACACACCCAGACCCGCGCCTACGAGCAGAAGTACCTGGAAGAGCGCGGCTTCGGCGTGCGCGCCAAGCAGCAGGCCTACACCATCAACGAGAACCTGCTGGGCCTGACCATGTCCGGCGGCGAGATCGACCGTTGGGAAGCCCCGGGCGAGGGCGCGCGTGGCTGGTGCGCACCGCGCAGCGAGTGGCCGGAACAGGCGTTGACCGTGACCCTGAAGTTCGTCGAGGGCGAAGCCGTCGAACTGAACGGCAAGGCGATGGCGGGTGACCAGATCCTGGCCCAGCTCAACAAGCTGTTCGCCCCGTACGGCGTTGGCCGTGGCGTGTACACCGGCGACACCGTGATCGGCCTGAAGGGCCGCATCGTGTTCGAGGCCCCGGGCCTGGTTTCGCTGCTGGCCGCACACCGCGCGCTGGAAGATGCGGTGCTGACCAAGCAGCAGAACCGCTTCAAGCCGGACGTGGCGCGCAAATGGGTGGAGCTGGTGTACGAAGGCTTCTACCACGACCCGCTGAAGACCGACATCGAAGCCTTCCTGAAGTCCTCGCAGGCCAAGGTCAACGGCGAAGTGGTGCTGGAAACCCGTGGTGGCCGCGTCGATGCGGTAGCGGTGAAGTCGCCGCACCTGCTCAACACCAAGGGCGCCACCTATGCGCAGTCGGCCGACTGGGGCGTGGAGGAAGCCGAAGGTTTCATCAAGCTGTTCGGCATGAGCTCGACGCTGTACGCGCAAGTCAATCGCTGAGCGATTGAATTGCATGCGCGTCTCCCGCGCATTCCACCTAATCCCCGCGCCGTTGGCGCGCCCCCTTGAGCATCAAGGGGGCTCTCCTCCAGCCGGTACACGTTGTACTGAAGGATCTTTGATTCATGCTTGAACAGACGATCTCGCATCTGCAGGCCCTGGTGTCCTTCGACACCCGCAACCCGCCGCGTGCGATCACCACCGGTGGCATCTTCGATTACCTGCGTGCGAACCTGCCCGGGTTCAACGTCGAGGTGATCGACCATGGCGCCGGTGCGGTCAGCCTGTATGCGGTGCGCGGTACGCCGAAGTACCTGTTCAACGTGCACCTGGATACCGTGCCGGACTCGCCGCACTGGAGTGCCGACCCGCACGTGATGCGCCGCCTGGACGACCGCGTGGTCGGCCTCGGCGTGTGTGACATCAAGGGCGCCGCCGCCGCACTGGTGGCCGCGGCCAATGCCAGCGACGGAGACGCTGCATTCCTGTTCTCCAGCGACGAGGAAGCCAACGATCCGCGCTGCATCGCCGCGTTTCTGGCCCGTGGCATTCCGTATGAAGCAGTGCTGGTGGCCGAGCCGACCATGAGCGAAGCCGTACTGGCGCACCGGGGCATCAGCTCGGTGCTGATGCAGTTCGCCGGTCGCGCCGGGCATGCCTCGGGCAAGCAGGATGCGGCCGCCAGCGCACTGCATCAGGCCATGCGCTGGGGCAACCGTGCGCTGGACCATGTGGAATCGCTGGCCTCGGCGCGCTTCGGCGGCCTCACCGGCCTGCGTTTCAACATCGGCCGCGTCGAGGGCGGGATCAAGGCCAACATGATTGCCCCGGCCGCCGAAGTGCGGTTCGGCTTCCGCCCGCTGCCGTCGATGGACATTGATGGCTTGCTGGCGACCTTTGCCGGTTTCGCCGAACCGGAAGCGGCACTGTTCACCGAAACCTTCCGTGGTCCCAGCCTGCCGGCCGGTGACATCGCCGAAGCCGAGAACCGCCGCCTGTTGGCGCGCGACGTGGCCGACGCACTGGAGCTGCCGATCGGCAACGCGGTGGACTTCTGGACCGAAGCCTCGCTGTTCTCGGCCGGTGGCTACACCACGCTGGTGTTCGGCCCGGGTGACATCGCCCAGGCCCATACCGCCGATGAGTTCGTAACGCTGGACCAGCTGCAGCGCTACACCGACGCCGTGCACCGCATCATTGCTGCCGGCGCCTGATCGACCCCACAACGCCGCCGTGCTCCGGCACGGTGGAACTGCAACGCGGCGACCGCCGCCTGTGACGAAACCGAAATGTCTCCTGCCCTCCAGCCCCACCGCCAGACCCGCCAGACCATCGTGCGCCTGCTTTCCAGCATGGCCAGCGCGAAGGAGATCAGCCAGTACCTCAAGCGCTTCTCGCAGCTGGATGCCAAGCGCTTCGCCGTGGTCAAGGTCGGCGGTGCCGTCCTGCGCGACGACCTTGACGCGCTGACCTCGTCGCTGTCGTTCCTGCAGGAAGTCGGCCTGACCCCGATCGTGCTGCACGGCGCCGGCCCGCAGCTGGATGCCGAGCTGTCCGCAGCCGGCATTGAGAAACAGACCGTCAACGGACTGCGCGTGACCTCGCCGGAAGCGCTGGCGATCGTGCGCCGGGTGTTCCAGCAGTCCAACCTGCGTCTGGTCGAAGCACTGCAGCAGAACGGTGCGCGTGCGACCTCGATCACCGGTGGCGTGTTCGAAGCCGAGTATCTGGACGTGGACACCTACGGCCTGGTCGGCGAGGTGAAGAAGGTCAACCTGGCGCCGATCGAGGCCAGCCTGCGCGCTGGCTCGATTCCGGTCATCACCAGCCTGGGTGAGACCGCCGGCGGGCAGATCCTCAACGTCAACGCCGATTTCGCTGCCAACGAGCTGGTGCAGGAGCTGCAGCCGTACAAGATCATCTTCCTGACCGGCACCGGCGGCCTGCTGGACGAGCAGGGCAGCGTGATCGATTCGATCAACCTGTCCACCGAGTACGACCATCTGATCGCGCAGCCGTGGATCCACGGTGGCATGAAGGTGAAGATCGAACAGATCAAGGATCTGCTCGACCGCCTGCCGCTGGAATCGTCGGTGTCGATCACCCGCCCGGCCGACCTGGCCAAGGAGCTGTTCACTCACAAGGGCTCGGGCACGCTGGTGCGCAAGGGTGAGAAGGTGCTGCGCGCCACCGCGTGGGAGCAGCTGGACCTGCCGCGCCTGAAGCAGCTGATCGAATCGAGCTTCGGCCGTACCCTTGTGCCGGACTACTTCCAGAAGACCACGCTGCTGCGCGCCTACGTCAGCGAGAACTACCGCACGGCGGTGATCCTTACTGACGAGGCCGAGGGCGTGTACCTGGACAAGTTCGCGGTGCTTGATGATGCACAGGGTGAAGGCCTGGGTCGCGCGGTCTGGAACGTGATGCGCGAGGAGACGCCGCAGCTGTTCTGGCGTTCGCGCAACGGCAACCCGATCAACCATTTCTACTACGCCGAATCCGATGGCTGCTACAAGCAGGGCCATTGGAAGGTGTTCTGGTACGGTGCTGATGGCATCGACCGTATCAGGACCTATGTCGACCATTGCGGCGTTCGTGCACCGAGCCTGGAGGGCTGAGCACGATGAACCATGCTGATTGGACCAAGGTCCCTAGCCTGGCGGGCACCCATGCGCGGCTGGAGCCGCTGCAGATGGGGCATATCGATGGCCTGCGCGGCGCGCTCGGCGATGGGGCGCTGTCCAGGCTCTGGTACACCCAGGTGCCCGATGCGAAGACCATGACCGGCTATGTGCAGGCCGCGCTGCAGGCGCAGGCCGAAGGCAAGGTGCTGCCGTTCGTGGTGTTCGATGCCAACGACCAGATTGTCGGCACCACCCGCTACTACGATCTGCAAGCGGACGTGCCGCGCCTGAGCATCGGTTACACCTGGTATGGCGAGTCTGCGCAGCGCACCGGGGTCAATACCGAGACCAAGCTGATGCTGCTGAGCCATGCGTTCGAGCGGCTGGAATGCCTGAGCGTGGTATTCGAGACCAGCTGGTTCAACTTTGCCTCGCGTACCGCGATCGCGCGCCTGGGGGCCAAGCAGGATGGCGTGCTGCGCAACCACAAGCGGCATGCCGATGGTACGCCGCGCGACACCGTCATCTTCTCCATCATCGATGCGGAATGGCAGGGCGTGAAACGCCATCTGCAGTATCGCCTGGACAGCCACGCATGAACGATTCGACTTTCACCCTGGGCATTGTCGGTGCCCGTGGCCATACCGGCGCCGAGCTGATCAAGCTGGTGGCTGCGCACCCGCAGCTGCAGCTGGCGTTCGTGTCCTCGCGCGAACGCGCGGGCCAGCGCCTGGCTGACCATCATCCCGAGTTCCGGGGCGAACTGCAGTACGAGAACCTGGATGCCGACGCGGTGGCCGCCAAGGGGGTGGACGCGGTGATCCTGGCCCTGCCCAACGGCCTGGCCGCACCGTTCGTGGCCGCGCTGGACGCGGCGAAGCCGGACACCGTCATCGTCGATCTGTCGGCCGACTACCGCTTCGACAATGCGTGGTACTACGGCCTCCCGGAGCTGACCCGCGGTCGCTACAACGGCCAGAAGCACATCAGCAATCCGGGCTGCTATGCCACCGCGATGCAGCTGGCTATCCACCCGCTGCTGGACCTGCTGGCCGGCCCGCCGCAGTGTTTCGGTGTGTCCGGTTACTCCGGTGCCGGCACCACGCCGTCGGACAAGAACAATGTCGAGCTGCTGGCCGACAACCTGATGCCATATGCACTGACCAACCATGTGCATGAGCGCGAGGTGTCGGTGCAGATGGGCGTGGCGGTCGAGTTCATGCCGCACGTGGCCCCGCATTTCCGTGGCATCACCCTGACTGCCAACCTGTGGCTGAACCGCGTGCAGACCCGCGATCAGATCGTCGAGCGCTTCCAGCAGGCCTATGCTGGCGAACCGCTGATCGAGGTCGTGGATGAGGCACCGTGGGTCAGCCGCATCGCTGGTCGCCACGGTGCCCAGGTCGGTGGCTTCACCCTGGCCCCGGGCGGCAAGCGGGTGGTGGTGGTGGCGACCCTGGACAACCTGCTCAAGGGTGCGGCCAGCCAGGCCATGCAGAACCTCAATCTCGCGCTGGGCATCGACGAACTGACGTCGATCCCGCACTGAACACGCCTTCCGGAGCCCCCATGGCAGACCTTCTTTGGCAGAAGCCCGGCGTCGCCGTCGACGCCCAGATCCAGACCTTCCTCGCCGGTGACGACGTCATCCTCGACCGCGAGTTCTTCCTGCACGACATCGCGGCCAGCGCCGCGCACGCACAGGGCCTGCAGCACATCGGCATCCTCAGCGCCGATGAGCTGGCTGGCCTGCTGCGCGAGCTCGACGTGCTGGCGCAGGACTTCCGCGAAGGCCGTTTCGTGCTGGATACGCAGTATGAAGATGGCCATTCGGCGATCGAGGCACGGTTGACCGAGCGCCTTGGCGATGCTGGCCGCAAGATCCACACCGGACGCAGCCGCAACGACCAGATCCTGGTCGCCACCCGCCTGTGGCTGAAGGAGAAGCTGCAGCGCGTCGCTCAGCTCAGTGCCGAGGTGGCCAAAGTCGCGCTGGATCGTGCACACGCGGAAAAGGACCTGCCGATTCCCGGTTACACCCACATCCAGCGCGCCGTGGTGTCCTCGGCCGGCATGTGGTGGGGCGGTTGGGCCGAGGCCTTCATCGACAACGCCGTGCGTGCCCGCGATACCCATGCACTGGTCGATGCCAATCCGCTTGGCACCGCCGCCGGTTACGGCGTGAACCTGCCGCTGGATCGCGAGCACACCACCGCCGCGCTCGGCTTTGCGCGCATGCAGATTTCGCCGATCTACGCGCAGCTGTCGCGTGGAAAGTTCGAACTGGCTGCACTGGAAGCGCTGGGCGGTGCCACCCTGGACCTGCGCCGCATTGCCTGGGACCTGTCGCTGTTCACCAGCGCCGAATTCGGTTTCGTCGCGTTGCCGGCGCAGTACACCACCGGCAGTTCGATCATGCCCAACAAGCGCAATCCGGACGTGATCGAGCTGATGCGGGCGACCCATGCCAGCGTCGCCGCTGCCCGTACCGAAATCGAGCAGCTGCTGTCGCTGCCGTCGGGCTACCACCGCGACCTGCAGTCGTCCAAGGGCGCCATCTTCCACGGCTTCGGGCGCGGCCTCGCCGCGCTGGAACTGCTGCCGGCGCTGCTGGCCAACCTGGAGTGGCGCGATGACAGGCTGCGCGCGGCGATCGATTCGGGCATGTATGCCACCGACGTTGCGGTGGAAGCCGCGGTGGCGGGCGTGCCGTTCCGCGAGGCCTACAAGGCTGCTGCGGCCGGTGCGGACAGTGCAGGGCAGGGACGTACCCCGGAAGGCAGCCTGGCCGCGCGCGTATCGCCGGGTTCGGCAGCCGACCTGCGCCTGGACGAACTGCGTGCGCGCTGGCAGGCGCTGTCCTGATGGCCGCTACCGTGTACCTGGTGCTGGCCATGCGCCGGCCCGACTTCAACGCCGCAGCGGTGCAGCCGCATCTGGACTTCCTCGACGCGTTGCGTGCGCAGGGCAGGCTGCAGCTGACCGGCGGTTTCGCCGACGGCAGCGGCGGCGCCTATGTGCTGTGCAACGTGGAGAACCTGGCGCAGGCGCAGGCCATCGTCGCCACCGACCCGCTGGTGACGATGCGGGCCTCCGACCTGACCGTGCACGAATGGAATACCCGCTGAGGCGCACCTGATGACCCTGCACGCCACCCACGTCGCCTCGCCGTTCCCGGAACAGGTGCTGCCACCGTGGCGGCGCGCGGTGCTGAAGGTTGGCAGCAGCCTGCTGGCCGCCGATGGCGGTGGCCTGTCGCCACGCCACGCGCTGGGCCTGGCCCAGTTCGTCTCCGCCAACGTACTGGCCGGACGCGAGGTGGTGATCGTGTCCTCGGGCGCGGTTGCCGCTGGCCGCGCGATTCTTCCCCGGGCCGACGAGCCCGGTGCGGCGATGGCGGCGCGTCAGGCGCTGGCCGCGCTCGGACAGGCCCAGCTGATCGGGCTCTGGCAGCGCTTCTTCGAACGCCCGGTGGCGCAGGTGTTGCTGACCCACGACGACCTGCGCAACCGTCGTCGCTACCTCAATGCGCGCGCCACGCTCACCGAGCTGCTGCGGCTGGGCGCGTTGCCGGTGGTCAACGAGAACGACACGGTATCGGTGGATGAACTCAAGCTCGGCGACAACGACAACCTGGCCGCAACGGTGGCGGCGCTGGTGAATGCCGATGCGCTGTTCATCGCCACCGACATCGATGGTCTGTACAGCGCCGACCCGCGCACCGTGGCCGACGCACGACCGATGCATGACGTGCCCGAGTTGGACGATGCCGTGCTGGCGATGGCCGGCGGCGCCGGTTCGCGCGCCGGCACTGGTGGAATGCGCACCAAGCTGGAAGCGGCGGCCAAGGCCGGCCGCCTCGGCATCGAGACCTATCTGTTCAATGGCCGCAGCAGTGACGTGGTGCGCGCACTAGCGCAGGACCGCCTGTTCGGCACTCGCATCCACGCCGCGCGCAGCCGTGAGGCCGCACGCAAGCACTGGCTGCGGCATGCGCCGCTGGCCGAGGGCGCGATCATCGTCGATGCGGGCGCGGCCCAGGCCATGCGTGAGAAAGGCGCTTCGCTGCTGCCCGGTGGCATCACCGGTGCAGAAGGCAGCTTCCGCCGTGGCGACATGGTGCAGGTGTGCTGGACCTCGTCGCAGGGCCGTGTCTGCATCGCCCGCGGTGTCAGCCAGTACGCCGCCGATGATGTGCGCCGGATCGCCGGTCGCCATTCGCGCGACATCGAGGCCGTGCTGGGCTACAACTACGGTGGCAGTGTCGTCCATCGCGATGATCTGGTGCTGCCATGACCGGTTTGAAGGACACCCCGATGAGCGAAATCGAAGCGCAGGCGCGTGCCTGCCGTGACGCGGCCCAGATCGTTGCCGGCCTCGACAGTGCGGCCCGCCGCACGCTGCTGCTGGCGATGGCACAGGCGCTGGAAGTGAATGCCGGGCTGATCCTGGCCGGTAATGCACGTGACCTCGCCGCCGCGCGCGACAAGGGCGTTGGCAGTGCCATGCTCGACCGCCTGGCGCTGGACCCGGCACGCCTGTTCGCGATGGCCGAAGCCGTGCGTGAGGTCGCTGCGCTTCCCGATCCGGTCGGCCAGGTCACCCGCGACGACGTGCGCCCGAACGGCATCCGTGTGCAGAAGGTGCGCGTGCCGCTGGGCGTGATCGCGATGATCTACGAAGCACGTCCGAACGTGACCGCCGAAGCCGCGGCGCTGTGCCTGAAGGCCGGCAACGGCGTGGTCCTGCGTGGCGGCTCCGAAGCGATCCATTCCAACACCGCCATCGCCCAGGCACTGGCTGGTGCATTGACCGCCAATGGCGTGCCTCCGGCGGCGGTGACCGTGCTGACCGACCTGCGTCGCGAAGCGATGCTGGAACTGCTGCAGCTGCATGAGCTGATCGACCTGGCCATTCCGCGCGGCGGTGAAGGCCTGATCCGCTTCGTTGCCGAGCATGCGCGGGTGCCGGTGATCAAGCATTACAAGGGCGTGTGCCATCTGTTCGTGGATGCCAGCGCCGACCTGGGCAAAGCCATCGACCTGCTGGTGGACGGCAAGTGCAGCCGTCCGGCAGCCTGCAACTCGCTGGAGACCCTGCTGGTGCATCGTGTCGTGGCCGATATCTTCCTGCCGCGCGTGGCACAAGCGCTTGGCGAGCGAGGCGTGCAGCTGCGCGCCGATGCGCTGGCGCAGCCGCTGCTGCCGGGCAGCACGTTGGCCACCGAAGACGACTACGCCGCCGAGTTCCTTGACCTGGTGCTGGCGGTACGCGTGGTCGACGACCTCGATGCGGCCATCGCGCACATCCGTGCTTATAGTTCCGACCATACCGAAGTAATCGCCACCGAGGACGCGGGCAACGCCGAGCGTTTCGTCAACGCGTTGCGCTCTGCGGTGGTGATGGTCAATGCCTCTTCGCGCTTCTCCGATGGCGGCCAGCTCGGCCTCGGCAGCGAGATCGGCATCTCCACCACGCGCCTGCATGCCTACGGCCCGATGGGCCTGGAAGCGCTCACCGTCGAGCGTTTCGTGGTGCGTGGCGAAGGGCAGACCCGCACCTGAGCGCAACGGACGCCGGGCATGGCCCGGCGCTACCGCCGCACATCGGGTAGCGCCGGGCCATGCCCGGCGAAGCGCAGGTTCACACCACTTCCCGGCGGATGCCGATCGGCCGCGCGTGATCGTCCATGTGCAGCGTGGCGGCCTTGCAGCCCAGCAGGCGTTCGGCCAGGCCGGTGCTGGCACCCAGGTCAGCGGCGACCTCGTTGAGACTGGCCGGTGGCCGCGGCAGGCGCCGCTCGTGGCCACGGAAGCGCGCGCGGTTGTACTCGGCCCAGCCAATCAGCAGCACGCTGGCGCACAGCAGCATCAGCGGCAGCGCCACCAGCACATACGGATCGAACTGGTTCTGTCGCTCGTACAGCTGCCGCCAAGCCAGCCGGCCGCCGGCCAGCCACGACACCAGAGTGACCAGAGGAGCCCACAGGTAGAAGTAGAAGCCCCAGAACGCCAGGGTGACGAACCCCCAGGCAGTGCGCTGGAACCGCGGCTGGCGGTGCGGCTTGCGGATCATCCGTGAATCGAAGCGGTTGGAAGAGTGGTGTGTGTTCATCGGATACCCCGGTCAGGACTGGTCCAGGTGGCACGCTTGCTGCGACGGCGCAGCAGGGTCTTCGGAAGCGCCACCAGGGTGGTGGAAAGGCTGATCAGCCAGTACGCCATCGGGTACCAGATGACCCAGAAGTAGTTGCGTCCTATCTGTGTTTCGTATCGACGGTCGATGATCAGGCTGCTGGCGAACTGCAGCAGGCAGACCAACGCCAGGATCACGCCATGCCACTGGGGCAGCAGGCTGGCGATATACAGCTGGTGGGGCAGTTCGATGAACTTGCCCAACGCCCACAACACCACGATGAACAGCATGGTGTAGGCCCAGATCACGCTCAGCACGTATTCCAGCAGTACGCCCCACATGCGCCGTTCCTTCCAGTGCAGCAGCGAGCGTGCGTGGCGCAGCATCACTTCCACGCCGCCCTGAGCCCAGCGCAGGCGCTGCCGCCACAGCCCCTTCAGCGTTTCCGGCATCAGGATGAAGCACAGCGCGTTGGGCTCGTAGCGGATGTCCCAGTGCGCGCGCTGCAGCCGCCAGCTGATGTCGATGTCTTCGGTGACCATGTCATCCGACCACCACCCGACCTGGTGCAGGGCAGTGCGGCGGAAGCCGGCGATCACTCCCGAGATGGTGAAGATGCGTCCGTACACGCGCTGCGCGCGCTTGATCATGCCGATGATCGAGGAAAACTCAGCCACCTGCAGCCGGCCCAGCAGGGTGGAGCGGTTGCGGATGCGCGGGTTGCCGGTGACCGCGCCGACCCGGTTGCCGCTGACCAGGTGCCAGATCATCCAGTGCAGCGCGTGCTCCTCCAGCATCGCATCGCCGTCAATGCACACCAGATACTCCGAACGTGCCGCCAACGCGCCCATGCGCAGCGCGTTGGCCTTGCCCAGATTGCGGTCCAGGTGCAGCACGCGCAGCCGCGGGTGCTTCGCGGCCAGCGCGTCCAGGCGGGCACCGGTGTCGTCGCTGCTGCCATCGTCGATGGCGATCACCTCGTAGTCGGCCGGATAGCGCTGTGCCAGTGCCGCTCCGAGCGTGTCGTCCAGGTTCTCCGATTCGTTGTGGCAGGGAATCAGCAGGCTGGCGAACGGTGGATCAACCATCAACGGTGGATCATTACGCGGCGGCGAATGCCGTTCGCGCCGGAAGTAGTAGTAAAGCCCACCGGACATCCAGAAGAACGCCATCACCATCGGATAGTAGAAGGCGAACTGGAACAGGATCTGCAACAACGGATGCATGTCCACGTCACTTCTCCGGATACGGGAAGTTGCCGGCGGACATGGCCGCACGGGCATCGTGGGTGGAGGGCTGGCCAGCGATGAAATCATCGGGGTACCAGGCAAAGTGGTGCACGCCCTGTGCCTGCAGCTGGCGGATCTGCGCGCGCAGGCGATCAGCTGGAATCGGCTGGCCGCTACGCCAGTCAACGGTCTGCAGTTCGAACAACGTGTGCTGCAGCTGCGGGTCATGCCTGCGCACCTCGGCCAGCAGCTGGTCCAGCCATCGCTCCGGGTGCTTGCTGCCCTCCATCCACGGCATCGCCATCAGTGCAGTCTGGTCGTAGGCCTTGTTGAACAGGTCCAGGCGCTGGGCGAACCAGGCCTCACTCTGCGGGCGCAGCACCGGTTCGGCGTACAGGTTGCGCACCGTTGCGAGCTTCGGCCGCCAGCGCTGTGCGCGGTCGCGCAGGGCGAGAGTGAAGTCGATCAATGCCTGTGTACGCCCGCTGCCATCGTGGCCTGCAGCCAGTGTGGGCAGCTCGGTATCCCGCAGGTAGCCATCGTCATGGAACAGCAACCCTTCGAAGTAGGAATTGACCGCGAGATCCTCGTAGATATCCAGCATGATCTGGCGTGCTTTGGGGTTGGTGAAGTCCAACCGGTACATGCCATCGGCATCTCCACTGCGGATCGCCAGTGCCTGTCGCTGCGCCGGATCCGGCAGTTCGAAACCGAGCACCGGCAACCAGGCGTACACCTTCACTCCAGCACGCGACTTCAGCTGCCACGCGACCCTGCTGAACAGGTCAGCGCGCATCGGCATGTGGCGGTTGGGGAAGTACACGGCATCGGCGGTGTTGTTGCCATCAGGGTCGGCAAAGGCCTGCAAGTAGACGTGGGTCGGCGCGATCCGCTTGACCCGCTCGATCAGTGCATCCAGGTTGCGCGCCTGCTGGGCAGGGTCACGGTCATAGACGGCATCCAGGTCGATCTGCAGGGCGCGGACGCCATCGAGTGCCACGTCGCGGCGCAGTTCGTAGGCCAGTCCCTCCACGGTCGGGTTGTCGCTGACCAGGAAGCGCGCCAACCCGTGCAGGTCACTGGCCACTGGCGTGCTGCGGCCTTCCAGATCGAACGAGACCGGCATTCCCAGCTGCTCGGCGATATCGTTGCTCAGCTGGTTGTACGCGGCGTAAGGCCAGACGATGGCGCGCGGGCGGACCCCCAGATGCTGCTCTATGCGCTGTGCGCTGCGGCTGAGGTCGGCACGCAGGCGCTGTTCGTACTGTGCTTCGCTCTCGTAGCTGTGGGTCGCGGGCGTATAGACACGGGTGACCACCGCTGGCGTGGAGTTGCCCTGAGGGTTGGCGATCACGCCATGGTGCAGGTCGTCGGTATGGCTGGCCACTTCGATCAGGCCGCTGTCGTGCATCTGCTTCAGCTGTGCCCAGGTGATGAAGTCCTCGCGACCGAACGGGCGGTAGCCGTAGTCGATGGTACGACCCGGCGCCATGTCCACGTAGTCGGTGATCACCGCCACCAGCGCCGGATAGCGATAGGCCTGCAGCAGCGGGAAGGCCTTGTCGTAGACACTGCGCAGGCCGTCATCGAAGGTCAGCAGCACCGGCTTCGGTGGCAGTGTCGCGCGTCCCTGCGAGGCGTCGATCACCTGCGACAACGACACCGGGTGGTAGCCATGCGCACCCAGCCAGTCCAGGTGGGCAGCGAAGTTCTGCGTGCTTACCGCGTAGGTATCTGCGTCGCCCTTGGCCGCGACCTGGTCGCGGATATCGTGATAGCTGAGGATCAGCAGGCCGTTGTCGGCCGCGTCGAGATGCACGGCCTGCTGCGCAGGGGCCGGTGTCGCGGCGGCCAGCAGCAGGAGCACGATCAGTCGCAGGATGTGGGTCATGTCAGTCTCCCCAGCGCAGTGCGGCTTCGAAGCCGATATGGCGCTCGCGGTGGCCGTCATAGACCGGCCGTGACCAGCGCACGCCATACTCGAGCACGCGGCCCTGGCCGATCTGCCACTCATGCATGTAGGACACCGACGGCACCAGTGCGCTGCCGAAGCCGTCCTGCCAGTAGTCGCCCAGCGAGACCGTCAGCCGGTGCCGGAAATGGCGCTCATAGTGTCGCCACAGCTGCTGGTCGACGCGCAGGCCGATCTCGACCATGCGGTCGCGCTTCGGATTGAAGTAGGGCGCATCGTCGCGGCTGCCCCGGCTGGTATAGGCACTGGCCAGGCCATCGATCAGCCAGCGTGGTCGAGTCAGCAGCCGCTGCTCGACACTGGTGCTGAACAGTTCGCGGTGATTGCCATCGTCGTAGCGGAAGCGGCTGGCGCCGAACATCCAGTGGGTGCGTTCGCTGCGCCGGTAGTCCACCTGCGCGCCCACGCTGTCGGCGGTGATGCCGGCCGCGCGCGCCTGCATCGAGGCCTCCGGATCATTGCGCGCAGCCATCAGCCCGGCATGCCAGGAGTCGTTGAACTGCCAGCCCACGCTGGCACGCAGGCCGGTATCGCCGACGTGATCGTTGGCACGCACTACCGCGGCCTCCGCATCCAGCCGGCCGAAGCGGTAGCGCACGCCTGCACCCAGCCACAGCGGGTCGATGCGCTGGTCCTGGAAGTCGACCGAGCGCCTGTCGGCGAAGGCGAACAACCGCCAGCGGTCGTCGAGCACCGGCGTCTGCACTTCCATGCCGTAGTGACGGTCGTTGTTGCCCAGTGGCGAAGTGCCGCCACCGCCGGAGCTGCGGCCGATGTCGGTCCATGCCTTCAGCTGCCAGCCGCGATGTGCACGCCAGGCCTGGTCCATGCGTTCGACGGCAGGCTGGGTGGGATAGCGCGCGAGCAGGTCGTCATGCAGTGGCCGCGCCAGGTCATCGCGCTGCAGGGCGACGTAGGCCTCTTCCATACCCAGCCGCGGCTCGATGTCGCGCGGGTCCAGTGCATGCGCCATCTGCTGCCGCTGCAGGGCCATGCGTGGCCAGCCGCGCATCATGTACACGCTGCCCAACGCACTCTGCAGGCCACCGTTGCCGGGGGCGATATCGACCATCGATTCCAGGTCGCGCTGGGCGGTCGGCAGGTCGCCGCTGTAGGCACGCACCATCGCCAGATTCAGGTCGGCCTCGTAGCGTGACCAGTTCGCATACGGCGATTTTCCGTTGCCCCAGCGCCAGGCCGGTTCCTTGTCGCGCCACGCCTGCAGCAGGCCGATGGCCTTTTCCTGCTGTTCGCTCTCAAGATAGGCATAGGCCAATTCCGAATGCGAAGCATCGCGTGTGGGATCGCCGGTCACCGCCGCCTGCAGCACCGGAATGGCCTCCAGCGGATGCAGGGTGCCCATCAGTGAATCACCCACAGCGGGCAGCACGTAGTCGGGCAGTGCATGGCCCTCGGCCTGCAGTGCGCGTGCTTCCTCACGAACCTGTGCGTGGCGGCCCAGCCGGTTGAGCAGGATCAGGCGATCCAGCCGGATCCGCAGGGGTGCCTGCGCCGCAGTGGTGCCTTCGCTGCCGACGTAGCGCTGCATGCGCGCCAGGGTCGACTCGGCTTCTTCCAGGCGGGCGTCCTCGCTGCTGCTGTAGGCCAGGCTCCAGACCACCAGCTTGGCCAGGTAGTCGCCCTCAAGTCGCTGCTTCTGTGCATCGTCGAACAACTGCGGGCGCTGCTGGTACAGCTCCCAGGCGCGCCACGCGTTGCCGATATCGCCCAGGGTCAGCACGCGCAGCTTGAACAACAGATCGTCGTTGGGCTGCTGCTGGCTGGCGCGCTCGATCGCTCCCAGCGCATCCAGCCAGCGGGCCTGGTCGCGGTAGCGGCCGATCTCGGCCAGGGCGGCCTCGCGATCAGGCGGGGCCGCGCTGCTGGCCCAGGCCAGAGCGAAGCAAGCAAGGCCGACGCAGAGCGCCAGCCGGCGGTGGACAACCATTGGGGACCCCCTTGGCTTCCGAACCAGACAACCTGAAAAATGTGACGCACATCACATGCCAGATTTTGGGATGGCCGTGGCCTGCGTCACTCCCCTCGTGCGTTCCCATCCAGCAGGATGGGTAGAACCGGGACAGCGACCTGCAATGTCTAGTCTGAAACGAGAGTCCCCCGCACACCGACTGGTGGCCTGGACGGCGCTGCCGCCCCCATGCCCGATGCCGGCACGCGGCAAGGATGGGCATTCGGGGGCACTATCTGCCCGGAACTGTCAGCCCAGCGTCAAAATCTGCGTGAAAGCTGACCGGCGGTAGATGGAGGGCGGCAGCCGGCCCGGGTGGAGGCTTACCAGAGGTCTTCCAGCTTGCGCGGCTTGCATGCCACCCAGGAGGCACACAGCATCAGGGTCGCGCAGCCGAACAGGAAGCTGAATGGGATCGTCCAACCGTCGCTGACGGTGTGCAGCCAGCCGACCAGGAATGGCCCCAGGCAGCTGAAGCTGTAGCCCACACCCTGCATGAAGCCGGACAGCGCGGCCGAGCCGGTCGGAGTGCGCGTGCGCAGGTTGATCAGGGTCAGTGCCAGCGGGAACGTGGACGGGCCGACACCGAGCAGGCAGGCCCACAGCAGTGGCGCCTTCATCGGTGCGAGCAGCAGGCCGGTGAAGGCGATCACGAACGAGAAGAAGCCGATCAGGACCAGCGGGAACGGGTTCTGCAGGCGCACCGCCATCGATGGGATGACCAGCGACGGCAGCAGGCCCAGCGCCGAGAACACTGCCACCATCACCCCGCCGAAGGCGGGCGTGCCGCCGGCCTCGACCACGATGCGCGGCAGCCAGGTGAACATCGAATAGGTCATCAGCGAAGTCATGCCGAACATCAGCGTCATGCTCCAGCCCAGCGACGTGCGCCAGACCTTGCCATGCGGTTGTGCGGTCGGGTCGTGGGCATCCAGCACCGGCCCGGGCGCACGGCGCGCCAGCAGCAGCCACGGCAGGCTCGCCGCCAGCGCCAGCAGTGCCCACATGCCCAGCGACACCCGCCAGCCGGCCGCATTGGCCACCGGCACCGCCAGCAGCGCCGGCATCATCGTGCCCAGCTGCAGCACACTGATGTACAGCGTGCTCATGGTGCCGACCTTGTTGGCGAAGTAACGCTTCACCAGCGGCGGCACCACTACGTTGCCGATACCCATGCCGGCCAGTGCGATCACCGAGCCCAGCAGCAGCGTGCCGACGTTGCCGGCGCTGGAGCGCAGCAGCAGGCCGGCGGCTGCCATCAGCATGGCCAGCAGGGTGGTGCGCTCCAGGCCCAGGCGCCGCGCCAGTGCCGGCGTTGCCACGCCGAACAGCGCGAACGAGGCGGTGGGCAGCATGCCCAGCACACCGGTCATGGTGGTGCCGAAATCGAACTGCTGGCCGAGCACATCGAGCAGGGGCGTGATCGAGGTGACCGCTGTGCGCAGGTTGATCGCGGCCAACAGGATCGCGGCGAATGCGAGGACGCGGCCGTGCAGCAGCGACGGCGAATCGGAAGTGGAGGAACTCATCGGTGGTCCTTGCAGGTGTCGCACGCTTCAGCAACGGCATGCAGCGCCGGCATCGGTCTACGCCGAAGCGGCAGGTGGGGGAGGCGGCCATTGTACGTGGCTGGCCAGTGGCGTTGCGGGCGGCCGCGCCTGTCCCGGGCCGCAGGCACAAAAAAACCCGGAGGACAGTGATGTCTTCCAGGCTTCTTGGTGACCACCGAAGTGGTCGGGGAGACAGGATTCGAACCTGCGACCTCTACGTCCCGAACGTAGCGCTCTACCAGACTGAGCTACACCCCGAAGGGAGCCGCCTATTCTAGCGATTCACCCCGATGGCGGCAAGGGGTGGATGCTGTTTTCTTCACACTGCCGAAGCAGTGCCACTTCAGGGAACAAAAAAGCCTGGACGACTTCACCAGGCTTCAATGCGACCACTTGAGTGGTCGGGGAGACAGGATTCGAACCTGCGACCTCTACGTCCCGAACGTAGCGCTCTACCAGACTGAGCTACACCCCGAAGGAGCCGCCTAAGATACCGTGTGAAGACCAAGGCGGCAAGGCTTTTTTACAGCTCAGCGACGATTTTCTTTCTCGATGCGGTTCTGCTCGCGGGCTTCAAACCACATGCCGTTGAGGATGGCGACCGTCGAGGCGAGGCCGGCGCCGAGGATCCAGGCGAAATACCACATGTTCAATCTCCTGTGTGCAAGACAGGTGCCGACCGTGGGTCGGCACGCTGGCAATCAATAGGCGTTGGGGTTGTCGTCCATGTCCTCGACCGTCGTCTTGCCCTTCAGCACGCGGTACACCCAGGTGGTGTAGGCGAGGATGATCGGCAGGAAGATGGCCGTGGCCAGCAGCATGACCCACAGCGTGAGGTGGCTGGACGAGCTGTCCCAGACGGTCAGGCTGGAGGTGGGCTGGCTGGAGGACGGCAGCAGGAACGGGAAGATCGCAAAGCCGACAGTCAGGATGATGCCAGCGATGGATGCACCCGAGGCGATGAAGGCCAGGCCACCACGACGGGCACGCAGCAGCACCGCACTGGCCAGCGCGCCGAGCAGGCCGAGCACCGGGAACACGATCGTGGCCGGCATGCTGCTGTAGTTGCGCAGCCAACCACCGGCAGCCGTGCCCAGCTCGGCCGTCTTCAGCAGCGGATTGGTCGGGCCATCGGTGACCACCTGCGAGGTGATCTGGTAACCCGGCAGGCCGAAGGCCACCCAGGCACCGGCCACGGCGAACAGCACGAAGCTGATGATGGCGGCGACGCTGCCGTAACGTGCGGCACGTTCGGCCACCGGGCCGTCGGTCTTGATGACCAGCATGGCCGCACCATGCGAAACCAGCATGGCCACGCTGATCAGGCCGGCGATGAGCGCGAACGGCGTGAGCAGGCCGAAGAACGAACCGGTGTAGGTCACGCGCAGGGTGTCATCGAAGTGGAACGGCACACCCAGCAGCACGTTGCCCACCGCCACGCCGGCAATCAGGCCCGGTAGCAGGCCACCGACAAACAGCACGCGGTCCCAGTTGTCGCGCCAGCGCTTGGACGGCAGCTTGCTGCGGTACTTGAAGCCGACCGGGCGCAGGATCAGCCCGAACAGCATCGCAAACACCGCCAGGTAGAAGCCGGAGAAGCTGACCGCATACAGCGGCGGCCATGCGGCGAAAATCGCACCGCCACCCAGTACCAGCCACACCTGGTTGCCTTCCCACACCGGGCCGACGGTATTGATCACCAGCCGGCGTTCTTCATCGGTTTTTGCAACGAACGGCAACAGGGTGCCGACGCCAAGGTCGAAACCATCCATCACGGCCCAGCCGATCAGCAGGATGCCGAGCAGCAGCCACCAGATCACGCGGAGCGTGGTGTAATCAAGTGCAATGAATTCCATCTGGATTCTCCTGCCTCAGGCCTGGCCGGGGGCGACTGCATTGGGGGAAACAGGGCGGATATCGGCCTGCAGCGTCGGCAGGATGTCGTCCGGACCCTTGCGGATCGCCTTCAGCATCAGCTTGATCTCGATGATCAGCAGCACCGTGTACAAGCTGGTGAACACCGCCAGCGTGGTCAGGATTTCATGCAGTGCCAGGCCCGATGCGGCGTAGAAGGTCGGCAGGACGCCGTCCACCGCCCACGGCTGGCGGCCGTACTCGGCAACGAACCAACCGCATTCGATCGCGATCCACGGTGCCGGCAGCGACCACACCGCCAACCGCAGGAACCAGCGCTTGTCCTGGAAGTTGTTGCGGCACGAGAAGTAGAAGGCCAACGCGAAGAAGGCGATCAGGTAGAAGCCCAGGCCCGCCATGATGCGGAAGGTCCAGAACAGCGGGGCCACGCGCGGCACGGTATCCATCGCGGCCTTGGAGATTTCCTCCGGCGTCGCGTTGAGGATGTCTTCGCGGTAGCGCTTCAGCAGCAGGCCATGGCCGAGATCCTGCCAGTGGCGATCGAACATCTCGCGTGCTTCGAGATCGTTGCGGTCCTTCTTCACGCGCTCCAGTGCGCCGTAGGCGATCTGGCCACCGCGGATGCGGTGCTCGGCACGTTCCACCAGCTCCAGGATGCCGGGAATCGGCTGGTCCAGCGAGCGGGTGGCGATCAGGCCCATCAGGTACGGGATCTTCACCGCATAGTCGTTCTGATGGGTGTCTTGGTTGGGAATGCCGAAGGCGGTGAAGTCGGCCGGCGCACGCTCGGTTTCCCACATCGCTTCAATCGCGGCCAGCTTCATCTTCTGGTGTTCGCTGGCGGCATAACCGCTTTCGTCACCCAGCACCACCACCGACAGCGAGGACAGCAGGCCGAAGGCTGCAGCCACCGCGAACGAACGGCGGGCCATGTCCTTGTACTTGCCACGCAGCAGGTACAGCGCGCTGATCGACATCACGAAGATCGCACCGGTCACGTAGCCGGCACTGACGGTATGCACGAACTTGGCCTGCGCCACCGGGTTCAGCAGCACCGCGGCGAAGTCGACCACTTCCATGCGCATGGTTTCCGGGTTGAACACCGCACCGGTCGGGTTCTGCATCCAGCCGTTGGCGATCAGGATCCACACCGCCGACAGGTTGGTGCCCAGCGCCATCAGCCAGGTCACGGTGAGGTGCTTGACCGGAGTCAGGCGCTTCCAGCCGAAGAAGAACAGGCCGATGAAGGTCGCTTCCAGGAAGAACGCCATCAGGCCTTCGATGGCCAGCGGCGCACCGAAGATGTCACCGACGTAATGGCTGTAGTACGACCAGTTCATGCCGAACTGGAACTCCATCACCAGGCCGGTGGCTACGCCGATGGCGAAGTTGATGCCGAACAGGGCACCCCAGAACAGGGTCATCTGCCGCCAGACCTGCTTGCGGGTCATCACGTACACGCTTTCCATGATGGCCACCATGAAGGACAGGCCAAGCGTGAGGGGGACGAATAGGAAGTGGTACATCGCGGTCAGAGCGAATTGCAGCCGCGACAGTTCTACGACTGTCTGATCAATCATGGCCTGGCTACCTCGTTGGATAGTGCCGTTGCAGGTGGCGGGAAGGGTGGTCTACGGGGTGAATGATGTGACCGACTACTTCAAACAGCCTTGATCCAGATCAATGTATGAATGGGTATTCAGGAGGATCGTATGCCAACCCGCCTGGGACTGCGACCGCCGGCCGCAGGGGGAGGCTGTTGCCTGCGCCTACAATGCCTGCCAATGCCCTGTTGCCTGTGAAGACCCTTGAGCGCTGCCGAACCGACTGCTGACGCCGCTGTTTCCGAAGACGAATCGACCCGGTTGCGGCGCATCCGTAGCGCGTGGCTGGCCGATCTGGCGCGGTCCGCGCGCGGCCGCCAGCGGTTGGCCTCGTTGTGCATCAGCCTGTCCGGCGCACTGTTGATCGGCCAGGCGGCCGCCATCGCCTGGCTGGTGCAGCAGGTGCTGGTCGAGCGTGCACCACTGGCCTCGGGCCTGCCGGTGCTGGCCACGCTGGTCGTGATCCTGATCGTGCGTACGCTGCTGGGCAGCGCCACCCAGGCTGCAGCGGGTGACGTGGCCGATGCCGCGCGGCTGGCGTTGCGCGAGCGCGTATTCGCGCGCCTGCTTGGCCATGGGCCGCTGTGGCTGCGCCAGCGCCGTACCGGCGAGCTGGGCGAACTGATGTTGCATCACGGCGATGCGATCGAGAGTTATTACAGCGGCTTCCTGCCGGTGCGCACCGAAGTGGTGGTGGTGCCGGTGCTGATCCTCGCGGCAGTGGCCTGGGTCGACTGGGTAGTAGCGCTGATCCTGTTGTTCACCGCGCCCCTGGTGCCGTTCTTCATGATGCTGGTGGGCTGGGGTGCCGAAGCGGCCGGCCGTGCGCAGCTGGGCGAACTGGCACGGATGAGCGGACACTTCGCCGATCGCATCAAGGGCCTGGGCCTGCTGCGCCTGTATGGCCGCGGCGAGGCCGAGCTGGAGGGTATCGAAGCGGCTGCAGAAGGCGTGCGCGTGCGAACGATGAAGGTGCTGCGCATCGCCTTCCTGTCGTCCACCGTGCTGGAGTTCTTCGCTTCGGTGAGCGTGGCGATGGTCGCGCTGTACCTGGGGCTGAGCTATCTGGGCCTGATGTCGTTGCATGCGACGGTGCCCACGCTGGGTGCGGGCCTGTTCTGCCTGCTGCTGGCACCGGAGTTCTATGCGCCACTGCGGCGGCTGGCAGCGCACTACCACGACCGTGCCAACGCGCTGGCTGCGGCCGCTGAAGTGGAGCGCCTGTTGCAGGTGCTGCCGGAAGAAGCTGTCCTTGCCGATGACGAAATGGTGCCGCTGCCGCAGGAGCCGGCCGAAGCGGCGATGGCGCCGTTGCGGGCGTGGGGGCTGATGCTGCGTCCCTTGGGCGCGCCGCATGATGTGCTGCAGGGCCTGGACGTGACACTGGAGCCAGGCCAGCGGCTGGCGCTGGTGGGCCCCAGTGGCAGTGGCAAGAGTACGTTGCTGGAAGCACTGGCCGGTTGGCTGCCCCCCCGTGCGGGCAGGGTGCAGCTGCGACCGGGGCTGCAGGTGGCCTATGCCAGCCAGAGGCCCTACCTGTTCCATGGCAGCATCGCCGATAATCTGCGGCTGGCCGATCCGGGCGCCAGCGACGCCCGCCTGCGCGCGGTGGCCGAGGCCGCGCAGGTGCTGCAGTTCGCACAGCGCCTGCCGCAGGGGCTGGATACCGTGATCGGTGAGCGCGGCTTCGGCCTGTCCGGTGGTGAAGCACGCCGCATCGGCCTGGCCCGGTTGCTGCTGCGCGATCCACAGGTACTGCTGCTGGATGAGCCCACCGCCTTCCTCGATGCGGACACCGAAGCCGCGCTGCTGCGCAGCCTGGCCGCCTATGCGCGCGGGCGCAGCGTGGTGGTCGCCACCCATAGCCCGGCGGTGATTGCCTGGGCCGACCGTTGCCTGCTGCTGCCCGAAGGGCGGCTGGTCGAGCCAGCGCAGGCGGTGCGCGCATGAGTCGTTCGCCGGATTCACTGCGCGCGGTATTCCTGCGCCATCGCGCGCGCCTGTTGCTGGCCGTGCTGCTGCTGTGGGCCACGATGCTGGCCGGCACCGCCCTGCTGGGGTTGTCCGGCGGCTTCCTGACCGCCGCAGCGCTGGCCGGTGCCGCCGGCCTCGGCCAGGGCTTCAATTTCTTCACGCCCTCGGCGGGCATCCGTGGGCTGACCATGGCGCGCATCGCGTCGCGCTACTTCGAAAAACTGGTGGGGCATGACGTGACCCTGCGCATCGCCCGTGACCTGCGCGTGTGGTTCTTCCGACGCGCGCTGCCGCTGGCACCGGCGCGGTTGGGCGCGACGCGTACCGGCGAGCTGCTGGCACGCCTGCTGGGTGACATCGGCGAAGTGGATGGCCTGCTGGTGCGCGCCATCGGCCCCCTGTTGGCCCTGGGTGGGTTGTCGCTGGTGGGGGTGGCTTCGGCCGCTGTGGTCCTGCCTTCGGCGGCTGTGCTGCTGGCGGTACTGGCGGTGCTGATCAGCTTCGGGGTGCCGTGGCTGGGCGTGCGTGGGCATGACGATGAGGAGGCCGATCGCGCCGCACATCGCGCTGCGCTGCGCACCGCCGCGTTCGAAGGACTGGAAGGCGCGGGTGATCTGGCCGCACTGCATGCCAGCACGGCATGGCAGTTGAAGGTGCGGGTGGCCGCCAAGCAACTGGCCTCGCGTGATCGTCGCCGTCGCTGGCGCCTGATCGCGGCCTCGACCCTGCACGGCCTGGTTGCCGGGCTGGGTCTGGTAGCGATGCTGGCACTGGCTCTGCATGCGGCCGAACAGCAGCGCATCGCGCCGGAAATGGCCGCTGGGCTGGTGTTCCTCACCGTGGCACTGATCGAACTGTGGGCCGGCATGGGCCTGGCCTGGCAGTCACTGCAGTCCGGGCGCATCGCTGCTGCGCGGCTGCAGGCGATCGTCGAGCAGCCGCCGACGGTGGAAGACCCGCAGGCGCCGCAGCCGGTGCCGCAGGCGGCGCGCGTGCATTGGGATGACATCCATTTCCAGTGGCCAGGCGCGGTGCGTCCGGTGCTGTCTGGCCTGCAGCTGACCCTGGCACCGGGCGAGCGCATTGCCATCCGCGGCGACAGCGGCAGTGGCAAGACCACGCTGTCCAGCCTGCTGCTGCGATTGTGGGATCCGCAGCAGGGGCGGTTGACCTACGGTGGCCGTGACCTGCGCGACTTCGCCCAGGGCGACTGGCATCGGCAGCTGGCCTGGTTGCCGCAGAACGCCCCGGTGTTTGCCGGCAGCGTGGCCGAGAACCTGCGGCTGGGTGATCCCGATGCGAGCGACGCGGCGTTGTGGGCGGTGCTGCGGCGCGTGCGCCTGGGCGAATGGGCCGAGCACAATGGTGGCCTGCAGGCCTGGGTGGGCGAGAACGGCGCGACCATGTCGGCCGGTCAGGCACGGCGCCTGGCACTGGCGCGCGCGCTGCTGCGCAATGCGCCGATCCTGCTGCTGGACGAGCCGACCGAGGGCCTGGACGTGGATACCGCGCGCGCGCTGCTGCTGGATCTGGCCAGCTTGCTGGACGGCCGCAGCCTGCTGATGATCACCCACGACGACCTGCCCGAAGGCGTGGTTGATGCGCAGTACCGGTTGTGTGATGGGGTTCTGATCCGCGAAGCGTGAAATCATCCCGGTAGTGCCGGGCCCGGGGCGGCCCCCCCCCCCCCCCGTAGAAAAACAAAGCCGGTGGGGGCCCCCCCCCCCCCCCCCCCAAAAGAAACAAAAAAACCCAAAA
>NZ_JBBCBL010000004.1:44381-625847 GCF_037203745.1 Stenotrophomonas sp. CCNWLW162
GGTTTAAACCACCCGGGTTGGGCCGGCCGGGGCCCGCCAACCCCGCATCCGTTTCTAAAACCTGGGTTTGGCCGGCCCGCGCCCGGCACTACCCATTCGAACGGTTACCGCGAAAACTCGCGCAGCATCACTGCGATCGAGGCCACGTTGGCCAGCACGCACAGCCAGAACACCCATTGGAACGAGGCCTTGCGATGCTTGTGGCGGAACAGCCCCTGGCCCAGCAGCGCACCGGGCCAGCCGCCGGCAAAGGCCAGCAGTTGCAGGGTGCGCTCGGGAATCCGCGATTGCTTGCGCTGTGCCGCGCGCTTGTCGTGGCCGTACAGGCCGAACGACACTGCGCTGGCCAGCAGGCACCAGCCGCCCAGCCACAGTGGCAGCACGCCGCTGATCATCAGCGCGATCAGCGCGCCGAACGCGGCCAGCGCGAGGTTGCGCCGCCACGCCACTTAGAGTGCGTCGAGGAAGCCGCGCACGGCCGGGCCGAAGCGCTCGAAATCGACCAGGAAGGCGTCGTGGCCCTGTGGTGATTCCAGGCCGATGAACTGCGCATCGGCACCGCCTGCGCGCAGGCCATCTGCTACTTGCTGCTGCTGCTGCACCGGGAACAGGATGTCGGTGTTGGCACCGATCGCCAACGCCTTCTCCACCCGGATCTTCGCCAGCCCGGCCAGCACGTCGCCGTCGGCATACTCGGCCAGGTCGAACCAGTCCATCGAGCGGCTCAGGTACAGGTAGCAGTTCGGATCGAAGAAGCGCACGAAGCGCCGCGCGTGGCCTTCCAGGTAGCTTTCCACCTGGAATTCCAGGCCGAACGGATCGTCGTCGGTCTGGTCCGAATCCAGCCGCACGCGGCCGAAGCGGCCATCCCATTCCAGCGCCGAGCGGTAGGTGATCACGCCCAGCTTGCGCGCCATGCGCATCCCCGATTCCGGGTACGCATCGTCATCGTAGTGGCCGCCGTTCCAGCGCGGGTCGAGGCGGATTGCCTCGCGCTGCAGCGAGCGGATCGCGATCGAGAACGGCAACGCCTGTGCACTGCCGGAGATGTTGATGTGGCTGCGTGCGATGCCCGGCTGCAGCATCAGCACGGCCAACGCGGTCATGCCGCCCATTGAATTGCCGACCACGCAGGCCAGTTGTTCAATGCCCAGCGCCTGCACCACCTCGATGGCCGCGCGAGCGCCGTCCTCGATCGACAGCTCCGGGAAGTCGAGGCGATAGGGTTGGCCTGTAGCCGGATTGAGCGACGCCGGTCCGGTCGAGCCCTTGCAGCTGCCCAACGAGTTCACGCACACCACGAACCAGCGGTCGCTGTCGATCGGCTTGCCGGGCCCGACCATCGCGTCCCACCAGCCCGGTGCCGGGTTGGCGTCGTTGGCGGCGGCATGCGCATCCGGCGACAGCCCGGTGACGATCAGGATCGCGTTGCCGGCATCGGCATCCAGCGTTCCCCAGGTTTCGTAGGCCACGCGAGCACCGTGCAGGGCGCCACCGCGCTTGAACGGGAACGGCGAGGGCAGGGCATGGAAGCGAGTGCCGGGCGGGATGAATTCAGTCATGCGGGCATTCTAGCGGGGCTGCATGTGGAGCTGGCGACACGCTGGTTTCCATCGGCGATGCACCCGGTAGTACCGGCCGCTGCCGGCAACCTCATGAACCTTGATGTGCCCGCGTGGTTGCCGGCCAGCGGCCGGCACTACCGTGCGGAGCGTCAAGGGAACCGCAACTCAACCACGCCCTCATGCGGCAGGTTCACCTTCACAGGCGTGCTCTGCAGATCGTCCTCGCTACGGTTGGCGCTGCCGCTGCGCGAGATGCGCGCCAGCACTTCCACTTCGCGATGGGCCGACAGCGGTGCGGTCGGCATCGGGCTGTCACCGTCACCCAGCCCGACCGTGGCCGGGAAGCCAGCCAGCGGCAGCTTGCGTGCGGCCACCGGCATCGGCGGTCCACCCGCGGCACGCGCCAGTACGAACACCTGGGTGCCGGCTGGCCACTCGCTGCTCTTCAGCGCCGGCAGCTGCACGCGTACCTGCAGCAGCGCCGGTGGCGTCGCAGCGCCAGCATCGGGCGCCTGGCCGACGGCTTCGCGGGCGATCGCGATCTGTGCCTGCAGTGCCTGTGCGGCACCCGGTTCCAGTCGCGGCAGCAGGCTGCTCCAGATATCGGCTGCTTCGGCATTCCGGCCGCGCTGGCGCAGGGCGATGCCGAGCAACCAGCTGGCGCGTTCGGCATCCGGGGCCAGGCTGCGCGCCTGCTGCAGCCAGGTCATTGCGGTGTCGTCGAACTGTTTGCCGGCATCGGCCTGTGCCCGCGCCTGTGCCGCTTCCACCAGCACGCCGGGGTCTTCAGGGGCCAGGGCGGCGGCACGTGCGAAGGCGTCCGCCGCAGCCGACGTGTTGCCCAGCTCGGCCTGCGAACGCCCGAGCAGCGTCCAGCCATCGGCACGCTGCGGATCGCGCTGCAACGCATCCTGCAGGGCCTGCACGCCGTCACGCAGGGTGGCCACCGACGGCGCAGGCTGCACCTGTGCCGCACGCGGGTCTCCGACCAGCAGGTACAGGCAGGCACCGGCCACGCCCAGCGCGAGCACGCCGACCACGAAGCCGCGGCGGCCATGGTGGCGCAGCGGCCACAGCACCAGTGCAGCCATCAGCGCAGCACTCACACCCGCTGCCATGGGAAGCCAATGGCTCACCAACCGTCTCCTTCATCAGTCTTGCTGGCCGGTGCGGACGCGACCGTGCGCCCACGACGGCGGACGATGCCCAGCACCACCAGCGCACCGGCGCCGAGCACCAGCAGCGGACCGCCCCACAACAGCCACGTACCCGGCTGCAGTGGTGGCTGGTAGAGCACGAACTCGCCGTAACGGGCGACCAGGAACTGCTTGATCTGTGCGTCGTCATGGCCCTGCTGCATCAACTGCAGCACTTCGCGGCGCAGGTCCTGGGCGATCTGCGCGTTGGAATCGGCCAGTGACTGGTTCTGGCACTGCACGCAGCGTAGCTGCGCGGCCAGGTCATGAAAGCGGCGTTCCTCTGCGCCATCGCGGAACTGCAGCGGCTGCGGATCGTGCAGCGGCTGCTGGGCCAGCGCGGCCAACGGCAGCATCATGAGCAGCAGCGCCAGCAGCCAGCGCATCGGCTCAGGGCGCCGTGTGCAGGGTGTTGCCGGCATTGCCCTGGGCCTTTTCGATCTTCTCCAGGGCCGGGATCAGCTTCTCGTCGACCACGCGCTGGGTCATCGCCCCGCTGTACTTCCAACGCACGATGCCACTGCCATCGACCAGGAAGGTTTCCGGCGCAGCGGTCACGCCCCAGTCGATCGCGGTGCGGCCTTCCACGTCGCTGAGCACGACCATGAACGGGTTGCCCAGCTGCTCCAGCCAGTGCAGGGCATCGGTCGGGTCGTCCTTCCAGTTGTAGCCGATCACGCGTACGCGCTTGCTCTCGGCGAAACGGGTCAACACCGGATGTTCCTCGCGGCAGGCCGCGCACCAGCTGCCCCACACGTTCAGCAGGTAGGGCGCGCCGCGCAGCTCGTCGCTGTGCACGATCATTTCCGGGTCGTGCAGCACCGGCAGCGCGAACGCCGGCGCCGGCTTGTCGATCAGGGCCGACGGCAGCACGTCGCGCTGCGGGTCGCCGGATTTCATCACCCCGTAGATCATCAGCCCGAGCAGGCCGAAGAAGAACAGCACGCCGATCACGATGGCTACCGGCGGCAGCGGGCGGGAGGGGCGCGGGGCGGGGGACTCGGACATGGGAACTCCTACGGACGACGGAAGCGGCGGTCGGCGGCGGTGATGAATCCGCCCAGGGCCATCAGCAGCGCGCCCAGCCAGATCCAGCGCACGAACGGTTTGATGTGCACCCGTACCGCCCATGCATTGTTGCCCAGCGGCTCGCCCAATGCCACGTAGACATCACCGTCGAAGCGTGCATCGATGCCGGCTTCGGTCATCACCTGGCCGCCACTGGCGTACTGGCGCTTCTCCGGATGCAGCAGTGCCAGTTCGCGGCCATTGCGGAACACGCGCAGATGGCCGCGGTCGGCGATGAAATTCGGACCTTCGCGATGGTCCACGCCTTCGAAGCGCACTTCATGGCGGCCGACCACCACCTGCTGTCCGGGTGCCAGCGCTACTTCGCGCTGCACGTTGAGTGCTTCCACCAGCAGCGCGCCGGCCAGGAACACGGCAATGCCGGCATGGGCGACGATCATCCCCAGCATTTCGGCGGTGAAACGGCCGTTGCCGCGCAGGCGCTGCCAGACGAAGCGGGCGGTGCCCAGCCCGACCCAGGCCGCTGCAGCAACGCCCAGGCCAGCCTTCCAACCGTTCTGTGGGGCCTGCCACCAGGCCAGCGCGCCGAGCAACATGGCCAGTCCCAGCCATGGTGCCAGCAACGCGAATGCACGCGAAGACTGGTCGCGCTGCCACTTCACCAGCGGGCCGAACGGCAGCAGCAGGATCATCGGCGCCATCAGCAGCAGGAACAGGCTGCCGAAGTAGGGCGGGCCGACCGAGATCTTGCCCAGCGACAGCGCATCGGCCAGCAGCGGGTACAGCGTGCCGAGCAGGACCATCGCGCAGGCAGTGGCCAGCAGCAGGTTGTTGGCCAACAGCAGGGTTTCGCGCGATGTCGCGGTGAAGCCACGGCGCGGATCGTCGGCGTTCACCGACAGACGTGGCGCCCGCAGCGCATACAGCAGCAGGCTGCCGCCGACCAGCACCGACAGGAACACCAGGATGAACAGGCCGCGCGAGGGATCGGCGGCGAACGAATGCACGCTGGTAAGCACGCCGGAGCGCACCAGGAACGTACCCAGCAGTGACAGCGCGAAGGCGGCGATTGCCAGCAGCAACGTCCAGCTGCCGAAGGTGCCGCGCTTCTCGGTGACGGCCTGCGAATGGATCAGCGCCGCACCGACCAGCCACGGCATGAAGCTCGCGTTTTCCACCGGGTCCCAGAACCACCAGCCGCCCCAGCCAAGCTCGTAGTAAGCCCACCAGCTGCCCAGCGCGATCCCCAGCGTCAGGAAGCCCCAGGCGACGTTGGTCCACGGCCGCGTCCAGCGCAGCCAGCGGGCGTCGACGCGTCCTTCCAGTAGTGCGGCTACCGCGAACGCGAACGGCACCGCGAAGCCGACGTAACCGATGTAGAGCATCGGCGGGTGGATGATCAGCCCGGGGTCCTGCAGCAGCGGGTTGAGGTCACGGCCTTCCAGTGGCGCCGGGTTCAGGCGCAGGAACGGATTGGAGGTGAAGATCAGGAAGGCGAGGAAGCCGACGCTGACCACGCCCATCACCGCCAGCACGCGCGCTTGTACCGGCGCCGGCAGGTGCCGCGAGAACAGCGCCACCGCGCCAGTCCACAGCGCCAGCACCAGCGCCCACATCAGCAACGAGCCCTCGTGCGCGCCCCAGACCGCCGAGTAGCGGTAGATCATCGGCAGCAGCGAATTGGAGTTCTCGGCCACGTAGCGCACCGAGAAATCCTGCTGAACGAACGCGGCGGTGAGTACCGCGAAGGCGCCGGCAAGCAGCAGCAGCTGCGCGAAGGCGGCCGGTCGCGCCACCGCCATCCATGCCGTGTTGTTGCGCTGCGCACCGGCCAGCGGCAGGCCGGCCTGCAGCAGCGAGGCCAGCAGCGCGCACAACAGCAGGATCTGACCCAGTTCGGGCAGCACTCAGCGCACCTCGGGTGCCGTCACCGGCACATCATGCTTGCGATGGGCGTCGCCCATCTTGTCGGCCACTTCCTTCGGCACATACTTCTCATCGTGCTTGGCCAGGACTTCATCGGCGACGAAGATTCCGTCCTGCAGGCGGCCGCTGGCAACCACGGCAGTGCCCTCGGCGAACATGTCCGGCAGGATCCGTGAGGTGCTCACCGCCAGCTGAGCATCGCCGTCGGTGACCTCGAAGCGTGCTTCCAGCGAGCCGACCGGGCGGTTGAAGGAGCCCTTCACCACCATGCCGCCCAGGCGGAAGCGCGACTGCGCATCGACATCCCCGCGCAGCACCTCCGAGGGCGTGTACAGGTAGGCGATGTTGCGCTCCAGTGCCATCGCCACCAGCGCGGTGGCCAGGCCGGACGCAAGCAGGGCCAACAGCACCCAGACCAGGCGGCGACGCTGTACCGGGGTCATCGTTCCAGCTCCGTCGGCAACGACGACGCGGCTTCCTGCTTGCCGGCGCGGGTCTGCTGTCGCTGCTGGCGTGCCAGGGCGAGGCGGCGTGCCACGCGCAGGCGCAGCCACGAACCGATGGCATCGGCGCCGAGCACCAGTACGAACACGGCGTAGGCACCGATCACGTAAGGCAGGTGGGTCATGGCTGGACCTCCCCGGCCGGGCGTGCGGCATCGACCCGGCCACCGACCCAGGCCTTGCCGGCCTCGCGGTCGAGGTTGTCGGCGCGGGCCTTGGCCAGCACCGAGCCTGCGAACCAGAACTTGGTGCCGATCACCATCCACCACAGCGGCGCGATCATCGCGCTGCTGATCGCCGATTCACCGAACACGTTGATCGACTGGCGCTGGTGCAGGCCGCCCCACCAGTCCACCGAATAGCGGATCACCGGCAGCAGGCTGACACCGACGATGGCCAGCAGGCCAGCCGCGCGAGCGGCGCTGCGACGGTCCTCGATGGCGTGGTACAGGCCGATCACGCCCAGGTACAGGAACAGCAGCACCAGTTCACTGGTCATGCGCGGGTCCCAGTCCCACCAGGTGCCCCAGGTGCCCTTGCCCCAGATGCTGCCGGTGAGCAGGGTGATCAGGGTGAAGCCTGCGCCCATCGGCGCGCAGGCCATGGCCAGGATCTCGCAGACCTTGATCCGCCAGATCAGTGCGATGGCGGCATACAGCGCCATCAGCGCGAATACGAACAGGCTCATCCAGGCACTGGGCACGTGGATGTAGAGGATGCGGAAGCTGTCCAGCTGCTTGGCTTCCGGCGGCACCACCAGCAGTGCCTGCCACATGCCGACCAGCAGCACCGGTACCGCAGCCAGGTAGAACACCCGCGACCAGCGGGCAGCGAATCGGTCGAACGTGGGGGGCGAGCCGAGTTGGTGGAACCAGCGGACAATCGGATTCATGCGTGGCGGCTATCCAGCAGGGGTGGATTGGCTCTCAGCTCGGTCAACTCAGAGAAATACGTATTGCAGCAGCGGTGGCCAGCGGAGCCAGCACCAGCGCGACCAGCAGGCCGGCGCCCAGCATCAGCAGCGCACCGACCGGATCCTGTCCGCGTCCGGCCGCCGCCAGACTGCCTGCACCGAACACCAGCACCGGCACGTACAGCGGCAACGACAGCAACGCTACGAGAATACCAGAGCGCCGGATGCCTACGGTCAGTGCTGCGACCACACCACCGATCAGACTCAGCAACGGTGTTCCCAGCAGCAACGATGCCAGCAACATCGGCAGCTGGTCATGCGGCAGATGCAGCATTTCGGCCAGCAGCGGGCTGACCACGATCAGAGGCAGCGCAGTGGTGGCCCAGTGCAGCAGCACGCGCACCAGCACCAGCCAGGCCAGTGGCACCGGCGCCAGCAGCCATTGTTCCAGCGAGCCGTCTTCGGCATCGGAGCGGAACAGTGAATCCAGTGACAGCTGGCCGGCCAGCAGTACCGCCAGCCACAGCACTGCGCCGGCGGTGGCGGCCAGCAGTTGCGGTTCGCGGCCCTGGGCGAGCGCGAACAGGACCACCACCAGTACCGCGAACAGCAGCGGTTGCAATGCGTCGCCGCGACGGCGCCAGAGCAGGCGCAGGTCGCGCCTGAGCAGCGCACCTGCGGTCTGCCACAGGCCCGGTTCGGTACCCGGCGCGATCATGCAGCACCGCCGAGGTCGAGCTGGCGGGTACGCACCGGCGGTGCGGCATAGGCGCCGTGGGTGGTGACCAGTGCAGCGCCGCCGGCACGCAGATGCGCGGAAATCATCCGGTTGACCAGGGTGATGCCCTCCAGGTCGAGGTTGGCATAGGGTTCGTCGAGCAGCCACAACGGCGCCGGCGACAGCCAGATGCGTGCCAGTGCCAGACGCCGCTTCTGTCCGGCCGACAGATGCCGCACCAGGGTGTCCTCGTAACCGGCCAGGCCAACGATGGCCAGCGCGTTGCCCGGCATCTGCCGCGCGCGGCGACCGTGCAGGCCGCACAGGAAATGCAGGTTCTCCAGCGTATCCAGGTCCGGCTTCAGCGCCGGTAGGTGGCTGAGGTAGGCCACATAGCGTGCACGTTCGGCATTGCTGGCCGGCTTGCCGTCGATCCGCACCTGGCCGGCACCGGGCCGGGCCAGGCCGGCCAGCACGCGCAGCAGGGTGGTCTTGCCGGCACCATTGCCGCCCTGCACCAGCAGCGCCTCGCCGGCGTCCACATGGAAGTCCAGCGGGCCGAACACCGGCTCGTCATTGCGGGAGAAGCTCAGGCCGCTGGCGGCCAGCAATGCAGGGGTGTTCAAGGGGCAGGGTCTTCATGCCGGAGTGCGGCGGCAATTGTAGCGGTGAATGCATACGGTAGTGCCGGCCGCTGGCCGGCAGGCGCGACCAAGCGTCGCAGATTGTCCGAGGTTGCCGGCCAGCGGCCGGCACCACCGAAGCAGGGATTGCGTAAACTCAGGGGCCTGTCTCCCCATATCCCCAGGCCGATGCAACCGAACACCAAGCTGCCCAAGGTCGGTACCACGATCTTCACCGTGATGTCCCAGCTCGCTGCCGAACACGACGCGGTCAACCTGGGCCAGGGTTTTCCGGATTTTTCGGCGCCGCAGCGCCTGATCGACGAGACCGCCAGGGCGATGGCCGCCGGGCTGAACCAGTACCCGCCGATGACCGGTGTGGCGCCGCTGCGCCAGGCCATCGCGCAGAAGGCGCTGGACTGCTACGGCGCGCAGGTGGATGCGGACAGCGAGATCACTGTCACCAGTGGCGGTACCGAGGCCATCTTCAACGCCATCCACGCCGTGGTGCGGGCCGGCGAGGAAGTGATCGTGCTCGACCCGGCCTATGACTGCTACGAGCCGGCGATCGACCTGGCCGGCGCCAAGGCGGTGCATGTGTCGCTGGATCCGCAGACCTTCGCCGTCGACTGGGACCGCGTGCGCGCGGCCATCACCCCGCGCACCCGCATGCTGATCGTCAACACCCCGCACAACCCGTCCGGCGCGATGCTGTCGGCGCAGGACATGCAGGCGCTGGCCGAGCTGCTGCGTGGCACGCAGATCTACCTGATTTCCGATGAGGTGTACGAGCACATCATCTACGATGGCCGCCGCCACGAATCGGCGCTGCGCTATCCGGAACTGCGTGAGCGCGCTTTCGTCATCTCCAGCTTTGGCAAGACCTACCACTGCACCGGCTGGAAGATCGGTTACGCGATCGCACCGCCGGCGCTGACCGCCGAATTCCGCAAGGTGCACCAGTACAACACCTTCACCAGTTTCGGCCCGGCGCAGTACGGCTTTGCCGCGATGATCCGCGATGAACCCGAACACCACCTGGAGCTGGGCGCGTTCTACCAGGCCAAGCGCGACCGCTTCCGCGAGCAGCTGGCCGGCACCCGATTGAAGGCGTTGCCGGTGCCGGGCGGTTATTTCCAGCTGGTCGATTACTCGGCCATCAGCGATCTGCCGGACCATGAGTTCGTGAAGTGGCTGACCATCGAGAAGGGCGTCACCGCCATTCCGCTGTCGCCGTTCTACGAGAATCCGCCGGCTGGTCAGCGCCTGGTGCGCCTGTGCTTTGCCAAGAATGAAGCGACCATGGACGCGGCGATCGAACGCCTGCGCCTGCTCTGAGCGAGGCTTGAACATGCAGGACCTGCGCATTTCCCTCGTCCAGGGTGACACCCGCTGGCACGACCCGACTGGCAACCGTGCCTACTACGGTGCGTTGCTGGCGCCGCTGGCCGGCAGCACCGACCTGGTGATCCTGCCGGAGACCTTCACCAGTGGCTTCTCCAACGAGGCCATCGCCCAGGCCGAAGGCATGGATGGCCCGACCGTGGCCTGGGTGCGCGAGCAGGCCAGGGCCTTGAACGCGGCGGTGATCGGCAGCGTGCAGTTGCGCGAGGGCGAGGGCGTCTACAACCGTCTGCTGTTCGCCACGCCCGACGGCGAGCTGCAGTACTACGACAAGCGCCACCTGTTCCGCTATGGCGGCGAGCACGAGCGCTATTCGGCCGGTCGCGAGCGCCTGAGCGTGGAATGGAAGGGCTGGCGGATCAATCCGCAGGTCTGCTACGACCTGCGTTTCCCGGTGTTCTGCCGCAACCGCTACAACGTGGAGCGTCCGCAGCAGCTGGATTTCGACCTGCAGATCTTCGTCGCCAACTGGCCGTCGGCACGCGCCTATGCATGGAGGACCCTGCTGCGTGCGCGGGCGATCGAGAACCTGTGCTTCGTTGCTGCGGTCAACCGTGTCGGCGTCGATGGCAACCAGCTGCACTACGCAGGTGACAGCGCGGTGCTGGATTTCCTGGGGCAGCCTCAGGTGGAGATCCGCGAGCGCGAACAGGTGGTCACCACCACCATTTCGGCTGAGGCGCTGGCCGCACACCGCGCGCGCTTCCCGGCCATGCTTGATGCCGATGCCTTCCATCTGGACGAACAGGCCTGAGCGACGGCCTGAACGCTGCCGCACCAGCGCGCGCGCCTGCATTCAACCTGCACGCGCGCGCTGCTAGATTCGCCGCCAGTCCGACCGAACGGGAAGTCCCGCCATGAACAAGCCCTTCGCCCTGCTGCTGGCCCTGTCTGCCGCATCGCTCGCCCCGGCCGCGCACGCTGCCGGCAACCTCGATTGCGAGCTGCACTACAACCTGTCCGGCTGGTCGCTGATCTACAAGACTGCCTCCGGCAATGGCACGGTCACCTGCAGCAACGGCGCCAGCATGCCGGTGCGCATCCAGATGAAGGGGGGCGGCCTGACCGTGGGCAAGTCGAAGATCACCAACGGGCGCGGCAATTTCACCGGCGCGATCAGCATCGATCAGCTACTGGGCACCTACGCATCGGTCGGTGCACATGCCGGTGCGATGAAATCCAGCAATGCGCAGGTGATGACCAAGGGCGATATCTCACTGGCCCTGTCCGGTACCGGCAAGGGCTGGGACCTGGGCGTGGACGGTACCGCGTTCACCCTCAGCCGGCGTTGAGGCGGCGCTGCGCTGCGCCATCCCAGCTGATCCGGATGTAGTGCTGTTCGGAATCGCTCAACAACCGTTCGACACCGAAACCATTCTTCAGCAGCTGTGCGACCACGTCTTCGACGAGCTGCTCGCTGGCCATCACCTGGCTGAAGCCGAACACGATATAGCGGCGGCCATTTTCCGAGCCGATCTGGATCGAGTTGTCGAGGTCGCGGTAGAACTGTTCGATCGGGCGCTTGGCGGCATCGGCGTTGGCGCGGGCCTGTTCGGCGGTGATGGTGATCATGGGCATCTGCCTTGTGCGGGAGAGCGCGCACGATAGCCAGCGCCCTGATGTGAATTCCGTGCGTGGCGCACAATGCCCCGTGTTTGCAGCAATTCCTAACATGAGCTGTGAACGTCAAGACGCGCAGGAAAAGTGCCGCGCGGCGGTGAGCATCCTGCATCGACATGAAGCCATCGGGAAGGGATGGGTGCCAGCAGCAGTACAGGCATGCAACGCACCGCCCAGAGGGGATCCTGGACCCATCCGATGCTGTGGGCACGCAGTGCATTTACATTTCCTTGACCTTGCAGTAACCCCGCAATGCCTAACAGGGACGTCCCAGCGATTCTGCTGGGATCATTGGAGACGCTGGAATGGAGTTCAGAACGTCCGTGCTGCTCGTGGCCCTCATCGCCACACCCGCGATCGCCCACGCCGAAGTCTGCCTGTCCGACAGCGGCATCGTTGTGTCCTGTCCTAGCCTGTTACCGCATCCGGTGACGGCCAGGTTCGAGATCGGGACCCTGCCGCGTGTGGCCGGCTCGCCATCGGAAATCTACATCACAGGCGGCGGCCAGGTGGATGGAACGAGTAATTTCTCGGTCTATGCCAATGGTCAGTTCCTGTGCCGTACCAATGACAATTACGACGGTGGCAACACCACGCCGATTCGCCATTGCACCGCGACCATCGCAACACCCGGGACCTATGTGATCTCGGCGTCGCGCAACAGCCCTGGCAACTTCCTTGCGCCGATGGACGAAGTGATCAACGTGCAGTAATCGATTGTCCGCTGACCCAGGCCCCGGGGCGTAACCCCCGGGGCCTCTGCTGCCCTTATGGCAGCGGGACCGGCTCCTTCACCGTTGCGATCCACAACCAGGCCTTCCGCCGTCAACTGCCCTGTCCCGTTGCAGCCACAAGGCCAGCAGGCCACACACGATAAGGGTCGGTGCCAGCAGCTGCACTGCACCGGCCAGTGCCATTGCCGCACCGATCAACAGGTAGTAGAGCAGGCCGAACAGCGCGCCTGCGCTGCCGAGACAATGTGGATAGCCGCGCAGGGCCTGGCCGAGCACATTGGGAATGGCAAGGCCGAAGCCCGTCACCACCGGCACCATCGCCGCGACCAGGGCCGGGTGATCATGCAGCAACGCGGCCAGCAGGCCTCCCGTCAGAACCAGTCCTGCGGCGATGCGGATGCGCGTGGTTGTGGCAACGCCTGCACGCAGCAGGCGCCCATTGCCCCACGCGCCCAATGCCGAACCCAGTGCCAGCACCGCGCCGCTGGCGCCGAACCAGGTGGCTGGCCAGTGCAGGCGCGCAAACACGAAGGGGCCGAGTACATACCAGCTGTACATCGCGACGTTGAAGGCCATCACCAGCAACGCGTGTGACCAGATCCAGCGATCGCGCAGCAGTTCCCGCAGCAGCGGAAGCATGGGCGTGTGCGGGATCTGTACAGGGCGGCTTTCGCGCAGGCCTGCCAGGCATGCGACTCCCAGCAGGGCAGCAATCAGCAGCAGGCCGGACTGTACGCCGACATAGCCATTGGCGGCGACCAGCAGCGTGCCCAGTGCAAGACCGATGGCCGGACTCAGGGCCAACGCCATGCCGATCCAGGAGAATGCCTGCGCCAACGCCGGCCCCTGCAGAAGGTCGCGCAGCACGGTCTGGGTGACCACCGAAGCGGCGGCGGCGCCGACTGCGGCCAATGCCTGGGCCAGCAGCACCTGGCCGAAGCTGCCAGCCATCAGGCCGCCCAATGCAGCCACTGCGAAAACGCCGAGGCCACAGAGAAGGGCGGGGCGACGACCGATACGATCGGCCAGGCGCCCCCACAGCAGCACACCCGCAGCGAAGCCGAACAGGTACAGGCTCATGGCCTGGCTGGCGGCACTCGGCGGCAAGGCGAAGCGTATGGCTAGATCGGCCAGGGCCGGGCTGTACAGGGTCTGTGCCAGCTGCGGAAACATCAGCAGTGCAATGGCGAGCAACAACAGGCGACGCGACATGCGGGCGCTCCAGGAACGGGGCCGCGCATTGTGGTCGCGTCCGCAATGGCGCACCCTGTCTATCCTGTCATCGAATGTATGAAATCAGACATGGCCTGGTTGCAGCCGGACGCGCACTTCGACGCCGATGCCTGGAGCGCTCCGGTGCTGGGGATCGCGGCCTCACTGGCGGATCACGATTCGGGTTGGCACCAGCACGCACGCGCGCAGCTGCTGTACACCCGACAGGGCTGTACGCGCCTGACCTATGGTGATCGCATCAGCCTGCTGCCGCCCGCGCGCGCAGCGTGGATTCCGGGTGGGCTGCGCCATCGCGCGCAGATGCGCCAAGCGGTCGACTACCGTTCGTTGTACTTCGACGCCACCCTGTCGGCCCAGCTGCCCCGGCAGCCGGCGATCATCGGCGTAGGCCCGCTGCTGCAGGCCTTGCTGGAGCCGATCGCGCAGGCACCGTTCGACCATGACTGGCAGTCGCCGCGCGCGCACCATCAACTGGGGTTGTGCGTGCTGGAAATCGCCGCTGCACCGGTGGCGCCGATGGACCTGCCTTTACCGCGTGATCCGCGGATTGCACGTTGCCTGCCGCTGGCCGAACAGCTGCCGCCCGAACTGGGGGAGCTGGCCGCGCGCACAGGCCTGAGCGCGCGTACCGTCGGTCGGTTGATGCAACGCGATACCGGCATGAGCTATCAGGCCTGGCGCCAGCAATGGCGCCTGATGCGGGCCATGGAGCTGCTGCTGCTCGGCCATCGCGTCGCGCATGTGGCCCAGGACACCGGCTTCTCCGCCGAGAGCCCGTTCATTGCCTTCTTCCGCAGCATGACCGGCACTACGCCCGCCGCTTTCCAGCGCCACGCAAAAGGGGACGGAGGGGATTAGTCGTTTTCGCCCCTTCGATACACACCGTGGCAAAAACGAATTAATCCCCTCCGTCCCCTTTTTAAAGAAAAACCCCGGCCGGAGCCGGGGTTTTTCATGTCGCTCGCGTCAGCGATCAGCCGCCGCGCGGGCCACTGCGGCGCGGGCCGCCGGGGCCACGGTTGCCGCCGGGGCCACCCGGGCCACGGTTGCCACCCGGGCCGCCGGGACCACGATTGCCGCCGGGACCGCCCGGGCCACGGTTGCCACCGGGGCCACCTGCGCCGCGGTTGCCGCCCGGGCGTGCATTGGCGTTGCCGCCCGGACGACCGTTGCCGGCCGGACGCGCACTGCCATACGGGTTGAAGCCCGGATTGGCGTGGTCGGACGGGAAGCTCGGGGCGTTGCCCGGATGGCCGTACGGGTGCTTGTTGCCCTGGCCCTGCGAGCGGTTGCCGGCACCGGCCGGACGGCCCTGGCCGCCACCGGCGCCACGGCCTTCACCACCGAAACCGCCACGGCCCTGGCCGCCACCGGCGCCTGCGCCCGGACCCTTCGGCTTGCCGTATGGACGACCCTGGCCGCCTGCGCCCGGACCGCGTGCGCCGGGGCCACGAGCACCCGGACCGGCATTGCGGTGGCCGCTCGGGCCGGTGCTGACACCGTCCGGCACATACCAGGTACGGAATGCCGCCGGGTTGCCTTCCGGCAACGAGCGGTCGTTCTTCTGTGCGCGCTGCTTGAACGGCTTCTGCGACTGCTTGGCTGCGGCTTCACCGCTGACCGTCAGGCCGCCCTTGAAGCCGCCGCCTGCCTTGCCGCCACGACCACGGCCGCGGTCTTCGCGGACGTTGTCGAAACGACGCAGCTCGCGACCTTCATCGGCAGTGTTGTGGCCGTTGACGTAGGCATTGCCACGGCCACCTTCGCGTACGCGCACGGTGGTCTTGGCGGCGCGGCGCTGGCCGATCACCGGCTGCAGGGTCAGCGCCGACGGCGCGCCTTCTTCCAGCTTCAGCTGCGCACGCAGGGCTTCGACCTGGGCGCTGCCCAGCTCCACCGAATGGCCGCGGGCCAGTTCGCGCGGCAGGGTAACCTTGCCGTAGCGGGTGCGCTTCAGGCGGCTGACCTGGCAACCCTGGGATTCCCACAGGCGGCGCACTTCGCGGTTGCGGCCTTCCTTCACCACAACGCGGAACCAGTCGTGCGAATCGGTGCCGCCAATGCGTTCGATCTCGTCGAACTTGGCCGGGCCATCTTCCAGTGCCACGCCGCGGCCGAGGCGGTCGATGATGGCGTCGGAGACCTTCTCTTCGCCTTCCGGGGCACGCACGCGCACAACGTACTCGCGCTCGACCTCGAACGACGGGTGCATCATGGCGTTGGCCAGCTCACCGTCGGTGGTGGCCAGCAGCAGGCCGGTGGTATTGATGTCGAGGCGGCCGACCGCGATCCAGCGCGCGCCCTTCAGCGGCGGCAGCGACTCGAACACGGTCGGGCGGCCTTCGGGGTCTTCGCGGGTGGTCACTTCGCCTTCCGGCTTGTTGTAGACCAGCACGCGCGACGGCTCGGCCAGGGCGGTGGCGACGAAGCCACGGCCGTCCAGCTCGATCTTGTCGCCGCTCTTGACCGACATGCCGGTCTGCGCGACTTCACCGTTGACCTTGACCAGGCCTTCGGCGATGCGCTGTTCCAGCGCGCGGCGCGAGCCGAGGCCGGCCTGGGCCAGGACCTTGTGCAGGCGTTCTTCCAATTTGAACTGTTCGGAGGTGGCTTCGCGCTTCAGCGAGAGCTTGTTACGGGGGGTGTCACTCATCAGTTTTGCTCCGGCCGACGGTTTCGAGGTCGGCCTCTGGTTCGGAATCGGCTTGGTCAACAGCCACGGTCGTCATCGCGACGGCGTTGTCTTCGCGTTCGTTCACTGGCACCGCGCGCTCGCCCGGCGCGGAATCGGGATGCCCATCATCGAAGGGCGAAGGTGCTTGCTCATCGGAGGCCGAGGCAGGGGCTGCATCGGCGGAATCGGGGGTCTCGCTGCCGGCCAGGCCGGTGTCATCATTGGCGGCGTCATCGTGACCACCGGTCGAAACATCGGGGCCTTCGGCGCCAGCCCGGGGCGGTGCATCGCGGTCCAGCGACAGCTGTGGCTCCAGTTCGCCCAGGTCCTTCAGTTCCGACAGTGGCGGCAGTTCATCCAGTCGCTTCAGGCCGAAGTAGTCCAGGAAGCCCTTGGTGGTACCGAACAACGCCGGCTTGCCAGGCACGTCGCGGTGCCCGACCACGCGTATCCACTCGCGTTCTTCCAGCGCCTGGATGATGTTGCTGCTGACCGCCACGCCGCGCACCTGTTCGATCTCGCCGCGGGTGATCGGCTGCCGGTAGGCAATCAGCGCCAGGGTTTCCAAAGTAGCGCGGGTGTAGCGGGTCTTGCGTTCGGTCCACAGCCGGCTGATCCAGCCGTGTACTTCGCCGGTGACCTGGTAGCGGAAGCCTGAGGCGACCTCGACCAGTTCCACGCCGCGGCCTTCGCAGGCGTCGCGCAGGCGTTCCAGCGCACGTTCGATGCTGCCCGGCGGTGCCGGTTCCTCTTCCGGGAACAGGTCCTTCAGCTGGGCCAGGGTAAGCGGCTGGCTGGAAGCCAGCAGCGCACCTTCGACAATGCGGTCGATCAGCGGTTGATCCATCGGCAGTCAGCGCTCACTCGTTGGCATTGGCGGCGTCGTTGTCGTCGAACTCGCTGCTGAACTGCAGCGGGGCGTTGGTGTTGCCGGCGGCCAATGACTTCACATAGATCGGCGCCAGCGGTTCTTCCTGGACGATGTCCAGCAGCTGCTCCTTGGCCAGTTCCAGCACCGCCAGGAACGTGACCAGCACGCCCAGCTTGCCTTCTTCGGCGGTGAACAACCCTTCAAAGCGGTAGAACTTGCCGTCTTCAAGCCGGCCGAGTACTTCACCCATGCGCTGCCGGACACTCAGCGCCTCGCGCTTGATCGCGTGGCCGGTGAACAGCTCGGCGCGCTTGAGCACGTCGTGCAGGGCCATCAGCATTTCCTTCAGGTCGACCGGCGGCGGCAGCTTCACCGTCGCCCGTTCGGGCATGAAGGCGTGGGCCAGGCTGGTATCGCGGTCCTGGCGGGGCAGGGCGTCGATGTCCTCGGCAGCCTGCTTGAAACGTTCGTACTCCTGCAGCCGGCGTACCAGCTCGGCACGCGGGTCGGCCTCATCGCCTTCCTCGCTGACCGGGCGCGGCAGCAGCATGCGCGACTTCACCTCGGCGAGGATCGCGGCCATCACCAGGTACTCGGCGGCCAGCTCGAAACGCAGCTCGCGCATCACCGTGATGTATTCCACGTACTGCCGGGTGATCTCGGCCACGGGGATGTCCAGCACGTCCAGGTTTTGCCGGCGGATCAGGTACAGCAGCAGGTCCAGTGGGCCTTCAAAGGCATCCAGGATGACTTCCAGCGCATCCGGCGGGATGTACAGGTCCTGCGGAATCTGCAGGACTGGTTGCCCATGCACCACGGCCAGCGGCATTTCCTGCTGCTGGGGGGCGGGCGGCCGGGTTGGCGGGTTCGCGTCGAGCGCGAGTTCGGAAGTCATCTAATGGACATCAGGATTGCAACGGACCAGTCGCGGCACCGGGTTCACCGGGCCAACGCCACGGAGCCCCAGGGCACCAGACACGCCGGGATCGGCGCGCTTCCACACATATCAAACAGCAGGACGCGCCGCAGGGAACGGCAGCGACGGGACTACGGGGAGGTCGTCTACGTGGCCCCTTTGAAACAGCGGGACGGTCGTCGGGGGCTGCGTTGGCCGCAAAAACCGACGGGCTGCTGCATCCAGCCACGTGCAATGGAGTCTAGAGTAAGCCTTTGCCGCGCCAGTGTCCAGCTGCGACCGGGGCAGGGGCCGCATTGGCTAGAATCAGCGCACCGACAACGCGAGCGAGGAAATGCCGGTGTGGTATGTGATCGAAGGGTATGACGGCCAGGATGTCCTGGCGCAACGACTGCAGGCGCGGCCGGAACACCTGGCGCGGCTGCACGCGCTGCGCGACGAAGGTCGCCTCCTGTTGGCCGGGCCTTGCCCGGCGGTGGACAGCGAAGACCCGGGCCCGGCCGGTTTCAGTGGCTCGTTGGTGATTGCCCAGTTCGATTCGTTGCCGCAGGCGCAGGCCTGGGCCGATGCCGACCCCTACGTGGCGGCAGGTGTCTACACCCATGTGCAGGTGCGGCCGTTCCGCAAGGTGCTGCCGTGAACGCGGAACGGATCGAGCGGATTCGTGATGCGCTGCAACAAGCGTTGGCCCCGATCGTGCTCGAAATCGAGGACGACAGCCATCGCCATGCTGGCCATGCCGGCGCCCGCGACGGTCGTGGCCATTTCAACGTGCATGTGGTCAGTGATCGGTTCGCCGGGCTGGGCCCGCTGGCCCGTCACCGCGCGGTCTACGCCGCGCTGGGAGCGATGATGGAGACGGATATCCACGCGCTGTCCATCCGTGCGCTGACCCCGTCAGAACAGGGCTGAGGCCTTGTCCCACGCTGTCCTGGCCGGTCCCCGCAGGGGCCGGCGCAGACAGATTTCCATGTCCATTTCGGGACATTCGCCTAACGGACTGTTTACAAGCCCAGATGGAAACGCTTACATTCCGCGCCAATGCTGGTAGGTCCAAGCCGTGGAGGGCGGCTTCGTGAACAAGGCAGCTATCACAATCAAAGACGTCGCACGCGAAGCCCGGGTCTCCGTGGCCACGGTTTCCCGCGCGCTCAACGGGCATGAAAATGTCGCCGAACCGGTCCGCCAGCTTGTGCTGGAGGTCGCCGCACGGCTGCGTTACACCCCGCACGCCGCCGCCCGCAGCCTGAGCAGCCGCCGCACCAATACGGTGGGGGTGGTGCTGCCGGACCTGTACGGTGAATTCTTCTCCGAGTTGATGCGCGGCATCGACAACGTTGCCCGTAGCCGTCGCCAGCACCTGCTGGTGTCCAGCTACCACGGCGACCAGGAACAGCAGGGCGCCGCCCTGCGCGCCATGCGCGGCCGCGTCGATGGCCTGCTGGTGCTCTCGCCTTATGCCGAGAGTCCGGGCTTCCTGACCGACAACCTGCCGCAGTCGTTGCCGACGGTGTTGATCAACACCTATCTGCCCGGTCAGGACCATCCGGTGTTGAGCATCGACGACCATGCTGGTGCGATGGCGATGACCCGCCACCTGCTCGAGGCCGGTCACCGCCGCATCGCCTTCATTTCTGGCCCGGACCTCAACTTCGACGCGCGCGAGCGCCTGCGTGGCTTCCGTGACGCGCTGGCGGCTTTTGGCAGTGGCGCCGAAGGCATCGAGCTGCCCGGTGATTTCGACGAAGCTTCCGGCCACCGCGCCGGTCAGGAGTTGCTGGCAGCCGGAGCGCTGCCCGATGCCGTATTCGCGGCCAACGACATGATGGCCCTGGGCTGCCTGTATGCGTTCACGCAGGCCGGTGTCCAGGTCCCGTCCGATGTCGCGCTGGCGGGTTTCGATGACATTCCGCTGGCGCGTTTCGTCCACCCGTCGCTGACCACCATGCAGGTCAGCATCGCCGAGCTCGGCGACCGGGCCATGACGCGCCTGCTGCAGTTGATGGACGGCACCTCCACGGACGGGACAGGGGACAAGCAGACCCTGGTTCCCCGCTTGATAGTTCGCGATTCCACCACTCCGCCATCGGGCCATTGAAGCCAGAGGCGTTCCTTCTTTTTTGATTGATCGCAGGGACCGCGCAAGCGGTCACCGCCACCCGGAGATTGAGTTGATGATGCACACCACCTTCCGCACGCCGGCACGCCGGCTGCTGAGCACCGCACTGGTCAGTTGCCTGATGCTGGCCGCCGCTCCGAACGTCATGGCGCAGTCGGCCAACGCCAGCCTGCGCGGCCAGGTTGCCGGCGCCCAGGCAGGCACCGAAGTCACCGCCACCAACGTGGCCACCGGCACCGTCCGCCGCGGCACCATCCGCGCCGATGGCAGCTACTCGCTGATGGGCCTGGATCCGGGCACCTACAACGTGGTCGCTAACGGCCAGGCCCAGAAGGTCACCGTCACCGTGGCCTCGACCGCCACCCTGAACTTTGCCGACGCCGCCAGCAGCACCCCCGGCGCGACCGCGGCCACCAACTTGGACACCGTCAACGTTGTTGCGCCGACCCTGCTGCAGGAAGTGCGCACCTCTGAAGTCGGCAAGACTGTCAGCCTGCAGCAGATCCAGACCACCCCGCAGGTGTCGCGCAACTTCCTGGAGTTCGCCGACGCGGTGCCGGGCATGATCTTCACCCGCGATGCCAAGGGCAACACCTCGCTGCGCGGCGGCGCCACCAATTCCGATGGCACCAACGTCTACATCGATGGCGTGGGCCAGAAGAGCTACGTCAAGGGCGGCGGCATCTCCGGCCAGTCCGGAAGCGCAGGCAATCCGTTCCCGCAGCTGGCCATCGGTGAATACAAGGTCATCACCGGCAACTACAAGGCCGAGTACGGCCAGGTGTCCAGTGCAGCGATCACCGCCGCCACCAAGTCCGGTACCAACGAGTTCAAGGGTGAAACCTTCTACCGTTACACCAACGACAGCATGCGCGCGATGACCCCGGCCGAACGCCAGCCGGGCAAGAGCAAGGAAGAATCGGCCGAGAAGGAATATGGCTTCGCCTTGGGTGGCCCGATCATCCAGGACAAGGCCCACTTCTTCGTCACCTATGAAGCCAAGCGCTTCGACCTGCCGGTGACCATTGCACCGGACGGCGCAGTGACGCCCGCTGCCGCCAAGCTGCCGGCTGACGGCGCCGCTGGCCTCGGCCCGGCCAGCCAGCCGTTCCAGCAGGACCTGATCTTCGCCAAGATCGACTTCGAGCCGACCGACAACGATCGCATCGAACTGACTTTCCAGGACCGCGACGAGACCCAGCAGCAGTTCAGTGGTCAGACCGCAAAGGTTCACGGCAAGGTCGTTGACAACACCGACCGCCGTTACGCCCTGCGCTGGAACCACAGCGGTGAGCGCTTCTACAACGAGCTGATGGTCACCCATGAAGAGGCCTTCAACAACCCGCTGCCGCTGAGCTTTGGCAACGGCATCATCTACACCGCACCGGATTTCGGTGACTCGGACGCCAACCGTCCGCAGGAGAAGACCCTTGTCCAGGTCGGCGCAGCCGATGCCTTCGCCTCGCAGGTGAAGGGCCAGAAGGGCTGGGCGATCGAGGACAACCTGACCCTCGATGGCCTGCAGTGGGCCGGCGACCACACCATCAAGATGGGGGCCAAGTACAAACAGATCGACCTGTACGCCTCCGACGCGGCGCAGATCAATCCGCAGTTCTCCTACACCATCGACAACCCGGCGTTCCCGTCGGGCACGCCGTACAAGGCCCAGTTCACCAAGGCCAGCACCGGTGTCACCGGCGTGCAGTCTGAAGTGCGCGCCAAGGTCAAGCAGATTGGTCTGTTCATCCAGGATGACTGGCAGGTCAACGATCACCTGCAGCTGAACATCGGCCTGCGCTGGGATTACGAAAAGAATCCGGTCTATACCGATTTCGTGACCCCGCCGGAAGTCGTGAAAGCGCTGTTCTCGCAGGATCCGAACGCGCCGGTGGGCGTGTCCCAGACCTACGCGCAGACGCTGGCGCTCAGCGGATTGAACGTCAACGACTACATCAGCACCGGCCACAACCGCAAGAATTTCAAGAATGCCTGGCAGCCGCGCCTGGGCTTCTCGTATGACGTCAATGCCGACGAACGACACGTGTTCCATGGTGGCGCCGGCCGTTCCTATGACCGCGACCTGTTCGACAACCTGGCACTGGAAACCACCAAGCTGGCGCTGCCGCAGCCGACCGTGTATTTCCGCAACCCGGCCACCGGCAACTGCATGTATGGCCAGACGCCGTGCTTTGACTGGAACCCGAACCTGCTGAACGGCATCGAGAACGTGCAGGCACTGCTGGGGGCCACCAGCAATGAAGGCATGGAGGTCGATCTGCTGAACAACAACATGAAGGTGCCGTACGCCGACCAGTTCAGCCTGGGCATGAGCAACCAGTTCGGCGAGTGGCTGACCGATGCCACGATCTCCCGCACGCTGACCTATGACGGCTTTGCCTTCACCCTGGGCAACCGCTTCAACAACGGCAACTTCTTTGACAACCAGATGCTGTGTGGTGCCAAGGAGCCGACCTATGGCCAGCCGTGGAACTGCAACATTCCGGGCTTCGGCAGCCTGATCATCGGCCAGCAGGGCATCAAGACCCGATCGACCCAGGTCCTGCTGTCGGCGCAGAAGCCGTACAGCAAGGAAAGCGGCTGGGGCACTTCGATCGCCTACACCTGGACCAACGCGCGTCACAACCGCAACATCAACGAGCATTACTCGTTCGATCGCGGCACCATTGGTGAATACCCGACCATCAAGTCCAACGGCGCGCCGCGTCACCGCCTGGTGGTGACCGGTTCGTATGATGGCTTCTGGGGCATCACCTTCGGTGGCAAGCTGACCCTGGCCACGCCGACGCCGGGCAACGACTGGTCCTGCATCGCCCAGGCGGGCACCGCCAACTGCCTGCCGACGCCGGCCGCCGGTACTCCGGGTGGCAATGGCCGCTTCCTGCTCGGTGGCAAGATCTTCGGCTACCGCTCGCTGGATCTGCAGGCGACCAAGACCTTCAAGCTGGCTGGCGATACCGAGCTGTACGCGCGTATCGACATCATCAACGTGCTCAACTTCGACAACTTCTCGAACCTGAACTACGTCAAGCAGGACGGCAAGCTGCTGGTGAGCTACAACGAGACCGGCGACGTCATCGGTACCCCGCGCCAGGTCAAGGCGGAAGTGGGCTTCCGCTTCTAAGCCGATCCGCCTGAAGCAATACCCGATGCCGCCGGTCCGCCGGCGGCATCGGCAGGATGAAAAAACGGCAATGGCCGGCCCGGTGCCGGTCCATTGCCCACGCCGCTGCCGGCCAGGGGGCAGCGGCGTGGGCAATGATCGCGGTGTCAAACCACGTTTTTCGTGGTTTTTTAAGAACGCATCTTGTAAACGATTTCAGATCATTGGACGGTATGCTTTCCCATCGATCAGACCACCGGAGAAATCGCGCCATGCTGGCACGCCATCTGTTGTCCGCCGCAGCGTTGAGCCTGGTCGTTGCTGCCTGCCAGCCGGCCCAGCAGGAGCCTGCCAAGCCTCAGCCGCAGGTGATCCTGATCGAGGCCGACGCGCCACCGCGGCCGATGAAGCCGGTGCTGCCGCCGCTTTTCGATGACATCGAACGCCGTACCTTCCAGTTCTTCTGGGACACCACCAACGAAATCAACGGCCTGACCCCGGACCGTTACCCGTCGAGGCCGTTTGCCAGCATCGCCTCGGTTGGCTTCGCGCTGACTGCCTATCCGATCGGCATCGAGAACGGTTGGGTCAGCCGCAACCAGGCCATCGACCGCACGCTGACCACCCTGAAGTTCTTCCGCGACGTGCCGATGGGCCCGCAGCGCACCGGCAAGGCCGGCTACAAGGGCTTCTACTACCACTTCCTGGACATGCAGGAAGGCCGCCGCTACGACAGCTGGGTCGAACTGTCCTCGGTGGATACCGCACTGCTGATGATGGGCGTGTTGTTCGCGCAGTCGTACTACGACGGCGACGATCCGCGCGAGAAGGAGATCCGCCAGATCGCCGACACGCTGTACAAGAAGGTCGACTGGCCGTGGCTGCAGCAGCGTGCACCGCTGATCTCGATGGGCTGGTTCCCGGAGAGCGGCTTCATCGACCACGACTGGATGGGCTACAACGAGGCGATGATGGTCTACATCCTCGCCCTGGGCTCGCCGACGCATCCGGTCAGCCCGGATGCGTGGACCGTGTGGACGCGTACCTATGACAACGACTGGGGCGTGTACCAGGGCCAGGAATACCTGTCATTCGGCCCGTTGTTCGGCCACCAGTACAGCCACGTCTGGATCGACTTCCGCGACATCCAGGACGCGTACATGCGCGAGCGCGGCAGCACTTATTTCCTCAACAGCCGCTCGGCCGCGCTGGCCCAACGCGAATACGCCATCGCCAACCCCATGCAGTGGAAGGAGTACGGCGAGAACGTGTGGGGCCTGACTGCCAGCGACGGACCGCAGAACACCACCCAGGACTATCGCGGCGAGCAGCGCCAGTTCCGCCATTACTCCTCGCGCGGCGCTGGCCTGCGCGAGAACTTCGATGACGGCACCATCGCTCCCACCGCTGCGATCGCGTCGGTGGTGTTCGCCCCCGAGCAGGTGATCCCGGCCACGCTGGAGATGCACAAGCGCTTTGGCGACTACATCTATTCCAGCTACGGCTTCCTGGATTCGTTCAACCCCAGCTTCAACTACGACATCCCGATCAAGACCGGTCGCCTGGTGCCGGATCGGGGCTGGGTCGCCAGCGACTACATCGCCATCGACCAGGGCCCGATCCTGACCATGATCGCCAACTACCGCGATGACTTTGTCTGGGAAGTGATGAAGAAGAACCCGTACATCCGCAAGGGCCTGGAGCGGGCCGGGTTCAACGGTGGCTGGCTGGCGCCGGAAGGCTCCTTCCAGCCGCTGGAACTGCAGAAAGACGAAAAGGCCGCGGCGGCACGCGCGGTGGGTATCGCCGAATCACGCGCGGCTGCCGCGCAGGAACAGAAGAACAATGCCAACCGCACCACAGGCCAGGGCAAGTAACCTGATGCCGAACTGGATCGACCGCCTGCGCCGCTGGGCGCTGCCTGCCCTGGCCGCATTGGCCGTGGCCGGCTGCGCCCGCACCGAGCCGGGCACCACCACCGTGCGCTTCTGGGCGATGGGGCGCGAAGCCGAGGTGGTCAGCGAATTGATCCACGAATTCGAGGCCGAGAACCCCGGTATCAAGGTGGATGTGCAGAACATCCCGTGGACGGCCGCGCACGAGAAGCTGCTGACCGCGTTCGCCGCCGACGGCCTGCCGGACGTGTGCCAGCTCGGCAACACCTGGGTGCCGGAGTTCGCCGAACTCGACGCGCTGACGCCGCTGCAGCCGTTCGTGCAGCGTTCGGCCGTGGTCGACCCGAAGGACTATTTCCAGGGCATCTGGGATACCAACGTGATCCACGGTGAACTGGTCGGCGTGCCGTGGTACGTCGATACGCGCCTGATCTACTACCGCAAGGACCTGCTGGCCAAAGCCGGCTATGACCACCCGCCGCGCACGTGGCAGGAGTGGGACGAGCAGATGGCGGCAATCAAGCGAATGCAGGGCCCGAGCCGCTATGCGGTGCTGATGCCGATCAACGAGTTCGAGCAGCAGCTGTCGCTGGCGCTGCAGCAGCCTGATCCGCTGCTGCGCGACGATGACACCCGCGGCAACTTCGCCAGCCCCGGTTTCCGTCGCACGCTGGCCTTCTACGCCAACATGTTCGAGCAGGGCTGGGCGCCGAAGATGTCCGAGACGCAGATCTCCAACGTCTGGGACGAGTTCTTCCGTGGCTTCAACGTGTTCTACATTTCCGGCCCCTGGAACATCCGCGAGTTCAAGAAGCTGCAGCCGAAGGAACTGGAAGGGCAGTGGGGCACCGCCGCGCTGCCGGGCCCGGATGGCCCGGGCGCCGGTATTGCCGGTGGCACAAGCCTGGTGATCTTCCGCAAGTCGCAGCAGAAGGAAGCGTCGTGGAAGCTGATCGAGTTCCTGTCGCGGCCGGAAATCCAGGCGCGCTTCCATTCGATCATCGGCGACCTGCCGCCACGCCGCAGCACCTGGAACGCGCCTTCGCTGGCCAACGATCCGCTGGCTGCTGCGTTCCGTGACCAGTTGGAACGGGTCAAGCCGACGCCGAAGGTGCTTGAATGGGAGCGCATCGTGCAGGAAATGCGCATCGTCACCGAGAAGGTGGTGCGCGGCGGCCTGCCGCAGGACAAGGCCGTGGAAGAACTGGACCAGCGCGTGGACAAGGTGCTGGCCAAGCGCCGCTGGATGCATGAACAACAACGCCTGCAGCAGCGCGTGCCGTCGCCGCAATCGAGCAGTGCCGTGGCCGCCGGGAGCGCGCAATGAAACGTACTTCACTTGCCGGCTGGATCTTTGCCGGTCCCTCGCTGATCGTGCTGGGCATGTTCTTCGGCCTGCCGGTCGCCTCGGCGCTGGCGCTGAGCGTGACCGACTTCGACCTGTATGCCCTGGCTGACAGCAGCAACCTGCGCTTCGTCGGCCTGGGCAACTATGTCGACTTGCTGCAGACGCCGATGTTCTGGAAGTCGCTGTGGAACACGACCTACTTCGTGCTGATCGGCGTGCCGTTGTCGATCGGCGTGTCGCTGGGCGCGGCGATGCTGCTGAATGCACCGGCCGCGCGCTTCAAGGCGTTGTTCCGTACCGCGCTGTTCGCGCCGGTGGTGACCACGCTGGTGGCGGTGGCGGTGATCTGGCGCTACCTGTTCCATACCAGCTACGGTCTGGTGAACTACGGTCTGGGGCATCTGGGCATCAGTCCGATCGACTGGCTGGGCGATCCCAACTGGGCGATGCCGACCATCATGCTGTTCGCGGTGTGGAAGAACTTCGGCTACAACATGGTGATCTTCCTGGCGGGCCTGCAGGCGATCCCGCATGACCTGTACGAGGCCGCCCGCATCGACGGTGCCTCGCGCTGGAAGCAGTTCCTGCACATCACCCTGCCGATGCTCGGCCCGGTGCTGCTGGTGGTCGGCGTGATCACCGTGTCCGGCTACTTCCAGCTGTTCGCAGAGCCCTACGTGATGACCCGCGGCGACCCACTGCAGAGCACCGTCAGCGTGCTGTATTTCATGTTCGAGGAAGGCTTCAAGTGGTGGAACCTGGGACGCGCCTCCGCAGTGGCGTTCCTGCTGTTCCTGATCATCCTGGCGGTGACCACCGTGATGCTGCGTTTCGGCCGCAAGAGGCAGTTGGTATGAGTCGTGAAATCGGCCAGTCGCGCTGGTATCCGTGGTTGATCAATGGTGCGTTGCTTGTGCTGGCCCTGGTCAGCCTGGCACCGCTGCTGTGGATGCTCTCGGTCTCCTTCATGCCGCAGGGCGAGGCGACCCACTTCCCGCCTCCGTTGCTGCCGTCCAGCATCACCACGCGCAACTACCATGAGTTGTTCGCGCGCACCGGCATGGGTGGCAACTTCGCCAACAGCCTGCTGGTGTCGGTGGGCATCACCCTCGGCTCGCTGCTGCTCAACACCATGGCCGGCTATGCGTTCGCCAAGCTGAACTTCGTCGGCCGCGAACGCCTGTTCCAGGTGTTGATGGCCGCACTGGTGATCCCGGCACAGGTGGCGATGCTGCCGCTGTTCCTGCTGATGAAGCAGCTCGGCCTGGTCAACAGCTTCGGCGGCGTGATCGTGCCGGCGCTGGCCAGCGTGTTCGGCATCTTCCTGGTCCGCCAGTACGCGCGTTCGATCCCTGACGAACTGCTGGAAGCAGCGCGCATCGATGGGGCAGGGGAGTTGCGCATCTTCTTCCAGATCGTGCTGCCGATGCTCAAGCCGGTGCTGGTGACCCTGGCCATCTTCACCTTCATGGGCGCATGGAACGATTTCATGTGGCCGTTGATCGTGCTGACTGACCAGGAGCACTACACTTTGCCGGTGGCGCTGGCCACCCTCTCGCGCGAGCACATCATGGACGTGGAAATGATGATGGCCGGCGCGGTGGTCACCGTGGTTCCGGTGCTGGCGCTGTTCCTGGTGCTGCAGCGGTACTACATCCAAGGTCTGTTGCTGGGGAGCGTCAAAGGATGAAGCGAGCGATCGCCGTTGGACTGGGCCTGTTGTGGACCTCCCTGGCGATCGCCGCACCTCCGGCGCTGCCGGCGCCGAAGGTGCTGGACGACTTCGACGACATCAGTGCCTGGAAGCTGGTGCTGTCCGACCAGGTCAGCGGTTCGCTGCGGCCGGTCAGCGGTGCCGGCGGCGGCCGCGCGCTGTGCCTGGATTACGACTTCCACAACGTCTCCGGCTACGTCGGCATCCGTCGCGCGCTGAACATCGAATACCCGGTCAACTATCGTTTTGGCTTCCAGCTGCGCGGTGACTCGCCGGGCAACGACCTGCAGTTCAAGCTGATCGACGCCAGCGGCGATAACGTCTGGTGGGTCAACCGTCCTGGCTACGCCTTCCCCAAGACATGGACACCGGTCGAGTATCGCCGCCGCCAGATCGACAAGGCCTGGGGGCCGTCGCCCGAGAAGGAGATGTCGCGCAGCGCGGCGGTGGAGTTCACCCTCTACAGCAAGGTCGGTGGGCGCGGCACGGTGTGCTTCGACAAGCTGACCCTGCAGGGCCTGCCACCGCAGGATGATTCGGCGCTGGTGCCGTCGGTGATCGCAGATACCGCGATGGCGCTGCAGGACCGCATGATCGATGGCAGGAGCGATACCTTCTGGATCAGTGGCGGGGTCAAGCAGCAGACCATCAGCCTGGACCTGCACAAGAGCCGCGAGATCGGTGGCGCGGTGATCGACTGGTTGCCGAACCTGGAGGCCCGCCGCTACACCGTGCGCACCTCCGAGGATGGCCGTGACTGGCGCACCGTGCGTGAGGTGACCAGTGGTGCCGGTGGCCGTGATTGGCTGGCGCTGCCGGATACCGATGCACGCTACGTGCGCTTCGACCTGCAGGATGGCCCGAACTGGCGCTACGGCATCCGTGACATCGCGCTCAAGCCGTTGGCCTTCGCCGCGACCCCGAACGCATTCCTGTCTTCGGTGGCCGCCGACCTGCCGCGCGGGTCGCTGCCGCGTGCCTACGTGGGCGAGCAGCCGTACTGGACCCTGCTGGGCCTCGATGGCGGCCAGGAGCAGGCGCTGATCAGCGAGGACGGCGCACTGGAGCCGGCCAAGGGCAGCTTCAGCATCGAGCCGTTCATCCGCCTCGATGGCAAGCTGCTGGACTGGTCCAAGGTCGCCATCACCCAATCGCTGCAGGACCACTACCTGCCGATCGCCAACGTCGATTGGGTACATGAGAAGGCCGGCCTGGCGGTAACCAGCTTCGTGCAGGGCACTCCCGAGCGCGCGCAGCTGATCGGTCGCTATCGTCTCAGCAACCCGGACAAGGTCGCGCACGAGTACACCCTGGCGCTGGCGATCCGCCCCTGGCAGGTCAACCCGCCGACACAGTTCCTCAACACCGTCGGTGGCTTCAGCCGCATCGATGCGCTGGATGTCGGCGAGCAGCTGGTGCGGATCAATGGTGAGCCGCGCATCTATCCGCTGCAGGTGCCGGACGCACGCTTCGCCAGCACCTTCGACGGCAAGCTGGATGCGATGCATCTGGCGGAGGGAAAGTATCCGGCCACCACGACGGTGAAGGACAGCACCGGCATGGCGTCGGGCGCGCTGATGTATACGATCAGGCTGGAGCCCGGCCAGAGCCGCGAAGTGGCGGTGGTACTGCCGCAGACCGGTGGTTGGGCGCCGCAGGCACTGGACGTGGCCAAGGCCCAGGCCCAGGTGGCTGAAAAGTGGCGGCAGAAACTGGGCGTGGTGTCGCTGCAGGTGCCGGCTGCCGGCCAAGCGCTGGTCGACACCCTCCGCACCGCGGTCGCGCACATGCTGATCTCTCGTGTTGGCCCGCGCCTGCAGCCGGGCACGCGGTCATATGCACGCAGCTGGATCCGAGACGGCGCGATGATTTCCGAAGGCCTGCTGCGCATGGGTCGCAGCGATGCCGTGCGCGACTACATCAACTGGTACGCGCCCTACCAGTTCGAGAATGGCAAGGTGCCGTGCTGCGTCGACGCGCGCGGCAGCGACCCGGTGCCGGAAAACGACAGCCACGGCGAGTTGATCTACAGCATCGCCGAGTACGGCCGCTACACCGGCGACAGCACTTTCGTGGAACTGATGTGGCCGCACGTACAGGGCGCCTACACCTACATGGAGCAGCTGCGCGCCAGTGAGCGCACCGACGAGAACCGTGCGCGCAATCCGGCCTTCTACGGGATGATGCCGGCGTCGATCAGCCATGAGGGTTACTCGGCCAAGCCGATGCACTCGTACTGGGACAACTTCTGGGCGCTGCGTGGCTACAAGGATGCGGCGCAGCTGGCCACCCAGCTGGGCAAGGTTGAAGCGATGCAGATTGCCGAATCGCGCGACCAGTTCCGCGACGACCTGCAGGCGTCGCTGCTGTCGGCGATGCAGCAGCACAACATCGACTATCTCCCGGGCTCGGCCGAGCTGGGCGACTTCGACGCGACCTCGACCACCATCGCACTGGCCCCGGGCGGCGAGCAGGACCGGCTGCCACAGCAGGCGCTGGAGGCGACCTTCGAGCGCTACTGGAAGGAGTTCGTCGCCCGCCGTGACGGCAAGCGCGAGTGGAAGGACTACACGCCTTACGAATGGCGCAACGTGGCCGCGTTCGTACGCCTGGGCTGGCGCGACCGTGCCTGGCAGGCCACCGAGTTCTTCTTCAAGGATCGCGCGCCGCAGGCCTGGAACCAGTGGGCCGAAGTGGTCTCGCGTACGCCGCGCAAGCCGTTCTTCGTCGGCGACCTGCCGCATGCCTGGGTGGCCTCGGACTTCGTGCGCTCGGCGCTGGACATGTTTGCTTACCACCGCGACATGGACGACGCGCTGGTGCTGGCCGCGGGCGTGCCGAGCGCGTGGCTGCAGGGCGAGGGCATTGCCGTGCAGGGCCTGCGCACACCGCAGGGCCAGCTCAACTATCGCCTGCAGCGCAGCGAAAAGCAGCTGGTGCTGGACGTGCAGCCGGGCCTGGTACCGCCGGTCGGTGGCGTGGTGCTGCCATGGCCATACGCGGGTGATCCGGGCGAGGCGACCATCAACGGCGAAACGGCCGAGTGGGTCAACAAGGAACTGCACGTGCACCAGTTGCCTGCGCGGGTCGAGATTGAAGTGCCAAGCGCGGTGCGCCGCGCAGAACGCAAGGGACAGTAACGATGAAACAACAGGGGGCGAGGGCGCGCACGGTCGTGCGTGCCCTTGGGCTGGCCGTCGCGTTGGCACTGCCAGGCTTCACGATGGCGGCGGCAACGCCGGCAACGACGTTGCCGGCCGATACCGCCCATGCGTCGGGCATGAGCATGGTCACCTTCAATCTGCATCATGATCGCGAGGACTGGCCGAGCCGCCGGCGCAGCATCGTTGCCGAACTCAAGCGCCTGCAGCCCGATGCGATTGCCCTGCAGGAGGTGATCCAGCGCCGCACCCTGCGCAACCAGGCGCAGTGGCTGGCCAGCCAGCTCGGCTACACGTATCTGTTCGTTTCCACCGATCCGGTCGGGGCCCCGAAGCGCTATGGCAATGCGCTGCTGACCCGGCGCCCGGTGCTGGCCCGGAACGATCACCTGCTGCTGCCACTGGATGACTACCGCACCGTCGCCCATCTGCGCATCGACGTCGATGGCAGACCGGTGAACGTCTATGCCACCCATCTCAATGAGCGCAGCGATGAAAGCGGCCAACGCGTCCGTCGCACCCAGGTGGAGGATCTGCTGCGCTTCATCACGGCCACTTCCGCTGCGGCACCGGTGGTGATCGCAGGCGATTTCAACGCGCTGGTGGATGCCGGCGATCTGAGCGAACTGCGCAGCCACTACGGCGACAGCTACGGCAGCGTGCATGTCAACACCGACCTGGCCGGGGTCAGTACGCTCAACCGCCACTATTACCAGGCGCCATCGCGGATCGATCACATCTTCTTTCAGCAGGATGAAATGGTGGCGCGCGAGGCGAGGATTCTGTTCGATCAGCCCGACGACAGCGGCCGCTGGGCCTCGGACCACTACGGCGTGTGGACCCGCCTGCAGTTCGCGCCGAAACCCTGACGCAGACACGCTTCGGTAGGTGCCAACCTTGGTTGGCACGAACCAACAGCGCCGACCAGGGTCGGCCTCTACCCAACGCACAAACAAAAACGACGGGGATCATCGATCCCCGCCGTTTGGTTTTCACGCGATCAAAGATCGATCAGTTCGCCGGCGGCGTGCGCTTGGCGGCTTCTTCGTCTTCTTCGTCGGTCTTGGCTTCAGCAGCCTGGGCGGCAGCGTCGGTGTGGCCATCGGCGACCGGGTCGATCGACGGCGTCACCACCGCCTCGGCGACCGGTGCAGCGGCTTCCACCGGTGCGGCTTCCACCACTACCGCAGCGACCGGCTGTTCAGCGATCGGCGCGGTCTCGACGACCTGCGGCGCTTCAACCGCCGCGGCAGCTTCAACCACGATCGGCTTCGCTTCAGCCACCGGAGCGGCTTCAACCATGGCCGGCTTCGACTCGACCACCGGAGCGGCTTCAACCACCGCCGGCTTCGACTCGACCACCGGAGCGGCTTCAACCACCACCGGCTTCGCTTCGATCACCGGAGCGACCTCTTCCACGACCGGCTTTACTTCTGCCACCGGGGCGGCAACGGCGACCGGCTGTGCCGGGGTTGCTGCGTCGATGGCGTCGAGCATGCTGGTCTGCACCGGCGAGGATGCCGTTTCGGACTTGGCAATGGTCTCAACCGGGTCTGCGGTCTCGGCGACGGCCGGAACGGCGGCCTCGACCACGGCGCTGCTTACCACCGCGACCGGCGCGGCCACGACAGCTGCGGCGGCGCGGGCCGGCTTCTCTGCTTCGACGGCGGCCGGTTCGGCCTCGTCGTCGAAATCGAACTCCGGCTGCGAACGGGTCAGCTGGCTGACGCCGACCGGAGCGGCCTCGCCGGTGTTGCCGACGTTCGGTTCGGTGCCGTCAGCGTCATCGCCTTCGTCACCGTCGTCCTGATCGTCGCCCAAGGCGTCATTGCCGGTGGCGTTCTCGGCGCCACCGCGGCGGCGGCGGCGGCCACCACGACGGCCACGACGACGACGGCTCGCGCCCTCGCCAGTCTGGTCGCCCGTGGCCTCGGCCGCAGCCTCTTCACCGGTCACGACAGCAGCTTCAGCCTCGGCGCCTGCGGCCATGGCGGTGTCGACCACCGGGGCAGCGTCCACCGGAGCGGCAGTGGCAACCGGTGCAACCGGTGCAGTGGCTTCCTGCGCGGTCACGGTATTGGCGACGGCCGCCGTCGCGGTCACCGCGGCGGCCGCGGTTGCCACTTCAGCAGCGGCTTCGGCGGCGTTGCGCTGCGGCTTTTCGGCCGGCTTGTCGCCGTCCTGCTGCGGACGCGGCTGCCGGGGTTGCTTCAGCTTCGGCTGCTGCTGCTGCGGGTTCTGGGCCTGCGGCTCGTTGCGCTGCTTGTTCTGCTGCGGCTGCTGCTGGCCGTCCTTCTGCTGATCCTTCTGCTTGCCCTGCTGCGGCTGCTGGGCATTACCAGTGCCAGGATTGGCGCCGTTGCCACCCTGGCGGCCGTCCTTGCGCTGCTCACCGCGGTCCTTGCGGTTGCCGCCGTCCTTCTGCTGCTGCGCATTGCCGTTGCCGCGGCTGTCATCGCGACGGTCCTTGCGGTCCTTGTTGCGATCCTTGTTGCGGTCACGGCGGCCACCGTCCTGTTGCGGCTGGCGTGCGGCCGGAGCCGGTGCGGGCGCCGGTGCCGGCTCGCCGCCAAAGATGCGCTTCAGCCAGCCGACGACGCCACCACTGGCGGCTGCGGCCGGAGCGACTGCGGCCACTGGTGCCGGAGCCGGGGCTGCAGCCGGCTCCACTTCCTCACGCACCGGGGCGGGGGAGTTGTGCTTGACCTGGGTCACCATCGGCGGCGGAATGTTCAGCTGGCCCTTGGTCAGCGCGTGAACCGGCAGCTTGCGCGGGGTGCCGCGCTGGTAACTCGGCCTGCCACTTTCCTCGCCCAGCTCGTTGTCGCGCAGGCGGGTGACGGCGTAGTGCGGGGTGTGCAGCTGCTCATCGGCGACGATCACGATCGGCGCCTCGTGGCGCTGCTCGATCTCGCGCAGGGCGCTGCGCTTCTCGTTCAGCAGGTAATTGGCGATCTCCACCGGGGCCTGTACCAGCACCTGCCCGGTGTTCTCCTTCATCGCATGCTCTTCAGCGACGCGGATGATCGACAGCGACAGCGACTCGACGCTGCGCATGCGGCCGTGGCCGTCGCAACGCGGGCAGACGATCTGGCTCGACTCGCCCAGGCTCGGGCGCAGGCGCTGGCGGCTCATTTCCAGCAGGCCGAAGCGCGAGATGCGGCCGACCTGCACGCGTGCACGGTCGTACTTCAGCGCGTTGGCGAGGCGGTTTTCGACCTCACGCTGGTGCTTGTTGGAGGCCATGTCGATGAAATCGATGACCACCAGGCCACCCAGGTCGCGCAGGCGCAGCTGGCGGGCCACTTCCTCAGCCGCTTCCAGGTTGGTCTGGAACGCGGTGTCCTCGATGTCGCTGCCCTTGGTGGCGCGCGAGGAGTTGACGTCGACGGCGGTCAGCGCTTCGGTCTGGTCGACCACGATCGAACCACCCGACGGCAGGCGCACGTTGCGCTCGTAGGCGCCCTCGATCTGCGATTCGATCTGGAAGCGGTTGAACAGCGGGATGTCGTCCTTGTAATGCTTGAGCTTGCGCAGGGTCTGCGGCATCACCTGCTGCATGAACTCCTTGGCGTGCTCGTACATCTCCTCGGTGTCCACCAGGATCTCGCCGATGTCGGCGCGCAGGTAGTCACGGAGGGCGCGCACGATCAGGCGCGATTCCTGGTAGATCAGGAAGGGGGCCGGCTTGCTCAGGGCCGCTTCGGCGATCGCGCGCCAGACGTTGAGCAGGTAGTCCAGATCCCACTGCAGCTCTTCGGCATCGCGGCCGACGCCGGCGGTGCGGATGATCACGCCCATGTCGTCGGGGATGTTCAGCTTGTCCAGGGCGTCCTTCAGGGCGGCCCGGTCCTCGCCTTCGATGCGACGGGAGACACCGCCCGCGCTGGGCGAGTTCGGCATCAGCACCATGTAGCGGCCGGCCAGCGAGATGAACGTGGTCAGGGCAGCGCCCTTGTTGCCGCGCTCTTCCTTGTCGACCTGGACAACGATTTCCTGGCCTTCCCTCAGCAGCTCGCGGATGCCGGCCTTGTTGTGGTCGACACCGGCCTGGAAATAGTCGCGGGAGATTTCCTTCAGCGGCAGGAAGCCATGGCGGCCGCCACCGTACTCAACGAAGGCCGCTTCCAGCGAGGGCTCGATGCGGAAGATCCGGCCCTTGTAGATGTTGGACTTCTTCTGTTCCTTCGACGGCTGTTCGATGTCGATGTCATACAACGACTGGCCATCCACGATGGCAACACGCAGCTCTTCAGCCTGCGTGGCGTTGATCAGCATTCGCTTCATTGTTGCGTTCCTCGCAAGCGGCTACCGCGCGGAACGCCATGGGGTTTCGCCTCTGGACACGGTTCGCCGCCCATTCGCGCAAGCGCGGGGAGGGCGGCTTGGGTTTCCAGCGCTACGACACCACGGCAGGCCGCGGGAGCGCTTCACTCTTATGGGTTTTGGGGTGTTACAAGGCCGCAGGCAGCTGTCAGCCAGGCTGGAGCGCCACGCGGGACATGTTCAGCACGGTTGTGTGTCAGACATCCGGCGATGGCCGGGAAGGCCGGTGAGCCGCTAACATGGCCGCCCCGCGGGCGGTGGTCGCGCACTGTGCCGGATTCGTCGGAAGCTGGGCTTCTGGCCCTGAGTAACTTCCAACGAAATCAATCCCTTATATCGCCCCCCGAGTGTAACAGAATAAACAGCCTGATGACCGCCCAAGACCCCACCAAGCCCGCTGGCGACAAGCCTTCCGTGCGCATGATCACCGTTCCCGCCGACCGCGCCGGCCAGCGCCTGGACAATTTCCTGCTGGGCCAGCTGAAAGGCGCTCCGCGCAGCCTGGTCTACAAGCTGGTGCGCAGCGGCCAGGTGCGCGTGAATGGCGGCCGTGCCAAGGCCGAGCGGAAGCTGGAAGCGGGCGATGAGGTGCGTGTGCCGCCGGTTCGTCTCACTGAAGAGGGAGACAAGGCCGGCCCGCCGGAGGCGTTCATGCGCCGCCTGGAGCAGGCCATCGTCTTCGAGGATGCCCGCCTGCTGGCCCTGAACAAGCCGACCGGCGTGGCCAGCCACGGTGGCAGCGGCATCAGCTTCGGCGCCATCGAGACCCTGCGCGCCCTGCGCCCGGGCCAGACCCTGGAGCTGGTCCACCGGTTGGATCGCGACACCTCGGGCCTGCTGATCGTGGCCAAGAAGCGCTCGGCGCTGAGCGAACTGCAGGCGCTGCTGCGTGAAGACCATGGCGCCGGCATCCGCAAGCGCTACCTGACCCTGCTGGCCGGGCGCATGCCCGACGGTGTGATGACGGTCGACGCGCCTCTGCACGTGGGCCTGCGCCAGGGCGGCGAGCGCCATGTGCAGGTCAATGCGATCGGCAAGGAATCGATCAGCCACTTCCGGGTGCTTGAGCGCCGCGGCGGCCATTCCTACTGCGAGGTGCGCATCGAAACCGGCCGCACCCACCAGATCCGCGTGCATGCCCAGCATCTGGGGCACCCGGTGGCCGGTGACGACAAATACGGCGATCCTGCGGTCAACAAGCGGCTTCGTGAGCAGATCGGGCTGAAACGCCTGTTCCTGCACGCTGCGTCGCTGGAGTTCGCGCTGGACGCGGGCAAGACACCGTATGTGCTGAACGCGCCGCTGGCTGATGAGTTGGTCGAGGCGCTGGACCGGCTTCGCTGAAGGTAGCGCCGGGCCATGCCCGGCGTCTCCCCCTGTGGAATCGAGCCATGCTCGACTGCGCTTCGGTAGGGTCGCGCGGAAAGCCCATCGAGCAAGCTCGACTTTACGGAGTGGGCCGCAAACCCCTCACCACTTGAACAGCACCAGGCTGATCGCCAGCGTGCCCATGCCTGCCACCAGTCCATACACCGTCTCGTGGCCCTTGGCATAGCGCTTGGCCGCCGGCAGCAGCTCATCCAGCGCCAGGAACACCATCACACCGGCGATCAGCCCGAACACCCAGCCGAAGGTGGCGTGCGACAGTGATCCGGACAGCAGCCAGTAGCCAAGCGCCGCGCCCACCGGTTCGGCCAGGCCCGACAGCAGGCTGGCGCTGAATGCGTAGAACTTGTTCTGGGTGGCGAAGTACACCGGCACCGCAATGGCGATGCCCTCGGGAATGTTGTGGATGGCAATGGCGAAGGCAAGCGGCATGCCCACCGACGGGCTCTCCAGCGTCGCGAAGAACGTTGCCAGCCCTTCCGGGAAATTGTGCGCGGTGATCGCGATCGAGGTCAGCAGGGCGACCCGCTTCAGGTACTCGCGGCTGTTCTCGCGGAACGCCGGGTCCTGCTTGTCCAGGCTGTCATGCGGGTTGGGGATGAAGTGATCGATCAGCACGATCACGATCACGCCGAGCAGGAAGGCCAGGGTGCCGTAGGTGAAGCCGGTGCGCTCGCCATAGGCCAGCGCGAACGAGGCAATGGACTTGTTGAGGATCTCCGACAGCGACACATAGACCATCGCACCACCGGCGAAGGCCAGGCCGAACGCCAGCAGGCGCGGATTGGGCCGGCGCGAGAACAGCACCAGCAGGCTGCCGATGGCGGTGGCGAGGCCGGCCGCGAGGGTGACCGCCAGCGCGATCCAGACATTTTCGGGGGGAATCTGCAGCATGTACCGACGCGATCCTGGTCAACAGACAACCGCCCCGGACAGGGCCGGGGCGGCAAGGGCGAGGCGGGCGTCGGCTGGCCTCGTCGGGTGCGGGCGATCAGCCGCCGCGGCGCAGGCGTTCTTCAATCGCGAAGCACTGGTCTGGCTTCGGCTGCGGCGGGTTGAAGCTGACCGGCACCTGGATGGTGGCGGGCACCGGCTGGCCATTGCGGGTGGCGGCGTTGAACTGCCAGCCCTGCACGGCGGTCTTGGCCAGCTCGTCCAGTTGCGGGTTGCCGGCGCCGGTCAGCAGGGCGACCTCGCTGGGCTTGCCGTCGGTACCGATGGTCACCTTGAAGGTGCTGGTACCCCCCACGCCCATGCAGGCCAGTTCCAGCGGGTACTGCGGCGGCGGCGTCTTAACCGCAGCCACTTCAGTCGGCGGCGGCGGGGGCGGGGCCGCCGGTTCGGACGCGCCACAACCGGCCAGGCCGGTCGCAGCGATCAGGGACAGGCTCAGCAGGCGTACGTTCATGGCAGTTGCTCCGTCAGGGCCGAAGTCTTGGCCGCGCAGATGAAGTCGTTTTCGCTCAGGCCGCCCACGTCGTGGGTGGAAAAGCGCACGACCGCGCGGTCGTAGTGCACGCCCAGGTCCGGGTGATGGTCCTCGTGGTGGGCAATCCAGGCCAGCGCGTTCACGAAGGCCATGGTGGCGTAGTAGTTCTTGAAGCGGAAGGTGCGCAGCAGCGCCTGGCCTCCCTCGCTCAGCTCCCAGCCGGGAACCTGCGGCAACAGTTCGGCCAGGCGGGCTTCGCCGAGCTTGTGGTCGCTGCCTTTGCGCGGCACGCAACGGGCCTGGGCCAGCGGAATCAGGTCGGCCATGGGAATCTCCACCTCGTGTTGACTGAACAATGCGCCGGACGGTGTATAAACCGAATGAGCGGCTGACGCTTACTTGGCTAGAATAGCCTGATGATCCAGATCTCCGACACTGCCCAGACCCATTTCCGCAAGCTGATCGAACGCGAGGGCGCGCCCGGCATGGGCGTGCGCCTGAGCGCGGTCGATCCCGGTACCCCGCGCGCCGATGCCCGGCTGGAGTTCGCCGAGCCGAGCGACCTGCTTGGTGACGAGTGGGCGGTGGACTGCGATGGCTTCACCCTCTACGTCGATGCAGCCAGCGTGGGTTGGCTTGACGGTGCCGAGATCGACATCGTCGCCGGTACCGCGGGCGCCCAGCAGCTGACCATCAAGGCACCGCGCATCAAGGGCGAAGCGCCCGGTGATGCCGCCTCGCTGGTGGAGCGCGTGCACTGGGTGGTGGAAAATGAAATCAACCCGCAGCTGGCGTCGCATGGCGGCAAGGTGGCGGTGCAGGAAGTCTCGGCTGAAGGCGTAGTGCTGCTGCGCTTCGGTGGTGGTTGCCAGGGCTGTGGCATGGCCGATGTGACCCTCAAGCAGGGTATCGAGAAGACCCTGATGGGCCGCGTGCCGGGCGTGACCGCTGTGCGTGACGCGACCGACCACGACAGTGGCCACGCGCCGTATATTCCTCGCGGCAACGCCGCCTGATCGCTGACGCGTGCCTCTGACCCGGGCCGAGCAACTCATCGACCTGCTGCTGGCCCGCCAGCAGCCAAGCGCCGTCCTCGAAAAAACCACGCGCCTGCCGTACGGCTGGGCGCTGTGGCTGCGCTCGCTGGGCCCGCTGTCGCGGCCGTTGCATGCCCGCGAAGTGATTGCGGTACTGCTGCCGCGCCCGCTGCCTGGCCCGCCCGGGCGGTTGCCTGCGTTGTCCCCCTGGCAGGCGCTGCGCCGCCTGTTCTGGCAGGACTGGGATGCGGCGCCGCGCGACCAGCGCTGGATGCGTTGGATCTCGGCACTGGCCAGTGCGCTGCTGCACCTGCTGTTCTTCGTACTGTTGCTGTGGGTCGCCGTGATCCGCACCACCGAGCCGGAGCAGGACGGTGCCGAAGGCGAGCGTGTGCAGGTGGAATTCGTGGGACGCGCCACACAGGAAGGCGGGGGCGATCAGCCGGGTGCCGAGGCGGCTGCGGCGGCACCGGCCGGCCAGGTTGCCGTCGGCCAGGAAGCAGGGGCAGCGACTGCACCTGAGCCGCGTCCTGCGGCCGCGTCGTCGCCCGCACCCGCACCGGCTCCAGCACCGACAGCCAGCGCGCCGTCGCCGCCGGCCGAAGCCGACCCCGCACCGGTTGCCGCGCCGCCGCCGTCGCCGGTGCAGGCTACCGAAGTAGCCCAGGCCAGCACCGATTTCGTGGTGCCTCCGGTCAGCGTGCCGCGCACCGAAGTCAGCATCGTGCCGCGCGATACCACGCGCTCGGTACGCGAGCGCAGCGTGCAGCCGGTGCAGGCAACGCCGACGCCCACTACGGTGCAGGCGCCTGAGGTTGCGGTGCGATCGCCGCAGTTGCGCGAGATCCAGGTGCAGGAGCGCGAAGTCAGTACGGTCGACGCGCCGGTTGTGCCGCAGCCGCTGCGCACGGCCGACGTGCAGGTGCGCGTGCCGCAGCGGGACGTGCAGGTGCGCGAGCGTGAAGTGCAGGCGGTGGTCGATCCGCAGGTGCGGATGGCAACCGTCGCCGGTCGTGAACCGGCGGTGCATGCGCCGGCGGGTCGTGACGTACAGGTGCGCGAGCGCGAAGTAGCCTCGGCACCGGCGGCAGCCCCATCGTCTTCCAGTGGGAATGCACCCGCGGCAACGCCCGCGCCGGCAGCCAATGGCAGCGCGACGCAGGCGAACAGCAGTACTGCGCGGCCTGCTGCATCCAGCACGACCCCGGCTCAGGCTGGGGCGCGCCCGGCGCCCAATCCGGGCAACTGGGCCACGCCCGCCAAGGGTGATGACTGGGGCGCATCGAACCGCAACCATGACGGCGCCGACAAGGGCGCCCGCCAGGCCAGCACCACCGGCAAGGGCAGTGGCCTGTTCAATGCCGATGGCAGCGTGCGCGTGCCGGGCCAGGAAGGCGAGGGTCGTGCCGAGCGCGGTGCGCCCGGTGGCGCCAACGATGGCTGGAGCAAGGAACGCATTGCGCAATCGGGCACCTGGTTGAAGCGACCACCGTACGACTACACACCCACCTCGTTCGACAAGTACTGGGTGCCGCAGGAATCGCTGTTGGCCGAATGGGTGCGCAAGGGCATCAAGGCGATGGAGATTCCATTGCCGGGTACGAACTCGAAGATTTCCTGCGTGATCTCGATCCTGCAGGCGGGCGGCGGCTGTGGGCTGACCAACCCGAACATGCAGGACCAGCCGGCCGTGGCGCGACCGCCGCCGGACATCCCGTTCAAAAAGGAACTGCAGGAAGATAACGGCAGCCGCTAGGCAGGGGGCCGCGCCCCGCACGCTGGCCGGCTCGCGCTTTGGTAGGTGCCAACCTTGGTTGGCACAGAAACGCCGACCAAGGTCGGCATCTACCAAGGCATCAGCGCATGCCGACCAAGGTCGGCATCTACCAGGGCATCTACCTCACGCGCTCTGCGACAGGAATACCCAGAACGGTACGTCGCGGCCGACCCAGTCGCGGCTGGCTTCGTCCATCACGTCCAGCAGGGTATCGAAATCCTTCTGCGTGGCCGCACGGAATGCGTCGACATCGGCCAGGAACAGCGCATAGCCGTTGGCCGGCAGCCACTGCAGGTCGCGCAGATTGTCCGACAGCGCATCCCAGTTGCCGCCGAACCCCGCCGGGAAATCCAGCTGCGCAGCCAGACGGGCAAGCAGGGTGCGCTTGTCGGCCACGCCATCCAGGTCGATGCGTATCACCTTCAGGCCGGCATCGCGCATCGCTGCGGCCAGTGCGCTGATGTCGTCGCTGTCGATGGCATAGACGCCGGCATTGTTGATGTCGTGCAGGCCGAGGCCGAAATCGTCGTGGCTCATTGCTGCGCTCCCGGGGCCGGTACGGTGAAGCTGCGGAACGATGCGTAGTGGTCGTCGGTGTAGTACCAGGCCTCCGGCGGATCGCCACCGGTGACGATGCGGCGCGTGCCGCGGGTACGCGCACCGGGGGTGTCAACGGTGTATTCGCGGTAGTAGCCGCGCGGGCGCTGCGGCAGTTGCTGTTCGCGGTTGCCGAAGGTGCTGCCGTCCTGGCGATGCGGGAACGGACCGCCGCGCTGGATCAGGGCAATGGTCTGGCGTGCCTCGGCGGGCAGGAAGGCCGGCAGGCCGCTGTCATTGCTGCTGCGCGCAGGCGTTGTGCGTGCAGCGGGCGCGCTCTGCAGGTCCGGTGCGAACTGCGGCGCCGGAGGCCGCTGCATGAAATGGTTGACGACCAGGCCGAGCACGAGCAGGGCGATGGCGGTGATCAGCAGCCGGGGGTTGCGCATGGGGCAGGGGCGGGCGAGGGTGGTGCAGGCACTGTAGCGCCTGTGCGCTGCACGGTGCATGAGGACGGCGTCGCGTCACTGCTGCGTAACAATTGCCGTCGTGCTCACTGGCAGGACGCAATTTCCTTTACATCCCCCTTGGTAATCTGGCGGTCTGTCCCCATCATTCACCGCGCAACGCCCGACACCGTCGGGTGCCCTCGCAATCAGGAGATGCATCATGGCCTACACCCTGCCCAAGCTGTCCTACGCCTACGACGCGCTGGAACCGCATATCGATGCGGCGACGATGGAAATCCATCACACCAAGCATCACCAGACCTACATCAACAACGTCAACGCGGCGCTGGAAGGCACCGAGTACGCTGACCTGCCGGTCGAAGAACTGGTGAAGAAGCTCAAGTCGCTGCCGGAGAACCTGCAGGGTCCGGTGCGCAACAACGGTGGCGGCCATGCCAACCACTCGCTGTTCTGGACCGTGATGGCTCCGAATGCTGGCGGCAACCCGGTGGGCGACGTGGCCAAGGCCATCGACAAGGACCTGGGCGGCTTCGACAAGTTCAAGGACGCCTTCACCAAGGCTGCGCTGACCCGTTTCGGCAGCGGCTGGGCATGGCTGAGCGTGACCCCGGACAAGAAGGTCGTGGTCGAGAGCACCGGCAACCAGGACAGCCCGCTGATGGAAGGCAACACCCCCATCCTCGGCCTGGACGTGTGGGAACACGCGTACTACCTGAAGTACCAGAACCGTCGTCCGGAATACATCGGCGCGTTCTTCAACGTCATCGACTGGAACGAAGTCGAGCGCCGTTACCAGGAAGCGATCGCCTGATCGCGGTAACGGGATGAACTGAAAAGGCCGGGGGAGACCCCGGCCTTTTTTTGTCTGTCAGTCCTGGGAATGGGGCTGATTCCGGTAGGTGCCGACCTTGGTCGGCACGGAAACATGTGCGCGCGCGGTGGGAATGTGCCGACCAAGGCCACCTACCGGGGTGAGGCGTGCCGCGGGGATGAGCGGGGCTATTCGGCCGTGGCCGTATCCCCCTGCAGGCGCAGGGTCGCCATCACGCCCAGGCGCAGGCCGGGCAGGTCGCCGTCGGCCGGCAACAGGATCGGCTGCTGGCGGATGCCGCCGAAGTGCTTGACCTGGAACAGCACGTCCAGGCCATGGCCACTTGCTCCGCCGCCACTGGCCGCCGGTGCGCCGGGATTGCGCCGGGCCGGCTGGAAGCCCGGCGTGCTGCGTACCAGTTCCACCGTGCTGGCCGAGAAGTCGCCAGCGATCAGGCTGGGCATGCCCTCGGCGGTGGCGCTGATCCAGGTCATCAGGTCGCTGGTCTGGTGCTGGCGGGCGATGGCCTCGTCCGGGTCCGGACGCAGGCGCGCCACGTAGACGTTGAGCAGCGACGCGCCCAGCTTCAGCCGCATCATGCCGGCCGCGCTGAACGTGCCGGGCGGGTGCAGCAGGGTCACGCCGTCCTCGCTGACCGGCAGCCGGGTCAGCATCGCGTTGCCATGCCGCAGCGGCTGGCTGGGCGGATCGGCGGTGACGAAGTCGCAGCTGTAGCGCAGCCGGCTGGCCAGCCAGCAGGCCGGGTTCCGGCCCTGCTGCTGCAGGACCTGCTGCACCGAAATCACGTCAGGCTGCAGCTCGGTCAACAGCTGGGCGACCTGCTCACGTCGCAGCTTCCACTGTGCATCGTCGCGGCTGGGCAGTTCCAGCGCGGCTACGGTCAACTGCCGTGGCCCGCTCTCGCCGGTGGCGGCAGCCGGCGCCTGTGGTCGCGCCTGGGCCTGCCACGCCAGCAGCAGCGCAAGGCAAGCGAGCAGGAGGCGGGCGAGGGCGGGGGGGCGCATAACGATAAGTTTACGCTTTTGTCGTGCAGGTTCCGTGACTTCCGGCAGGGCATGGCGTGTCTGCCACGGATTGGCACCGTTGTCATGCAGCCCTGCAGCGTGCTTCGCAAGCCCGGGTTCCGGTAATCTTGCGCCTTTCGCTTTGCAGGAATGCCTTACAGGATGAGCCACGACGCAGTTGCCCCCATCGCCGGCCAGGGAAAGATGCCGCGCCAGATCCCGTACATCATCGGCAATGAGGCCTGCGAGCGGTTCAGTTTCTACGGGATGCGCAACATCCTGGTGCAGTTCCTGATCACCTCGCTGCTGCTGCAGGAAATCACTGCGGAAGGCCGTGCCGGTGAAGCCAAGGACATCATGCACAGCTTCATGATCGGCGTGTATTTCTTCCCGCTGCTCGGTGGCTGGCTGGCGGACAAGTTCTTCGGCAAGTACCACACCATCCTCTGGTTCAGCCTGGTCTACTGCGCCGGTCACCTGTGCCTGGCGTTGTTCGAGAACAGCCGCGAAGGCTTCTTCCTCGGCCTGGGCCTGATCGCGCTCGGTGCCGGCGGCATCAAGCCGCTGGTGGCCTCGTTCATGGGCGACCAGTTCGACCAGAGCAACAAGCACCTGGCCAAGATCGTTTTCGACGCCTTCTACTGGATCATCAACTTCGGCTCGCTGTTTGCCTCGCTGCTGATCCCGCTGGTGCTGAAGAACTGGGGCCCGCAGTGGGCGTTCGGTATCCCGGGCATCCTGATGTTCATCGCCACCTTCGTGTTCTGGCTGGGCCGCAAGCGCTACGTGCTGGTGCCGCTGCCGCCGAAGGATCCGCATTCGTTCGCCAACGTGGTGCGCACCGCCCTGACCGCGCGCGTCGCCGGCCAGGGCCGCCCGGGCCTGGTGATCGCCGTGCTCGGCCTGGTACTGGCGGCAGCCTCGTTCGGCCTGGTCGGTTCGCTCGGCATCGTGATCTGCCTGTGCCTGGCGCTGGTCGCCATCCTCGCTGGCATCGGTGGCGGCACCTGGCTGCAGCTGGACCGCGCCCGCGGCCAGCATCCGGCCGAAGCCGTGGAAGGTGTGCGTTCGGTACTGCGCGTGCTGGTGATCTTCGCGCTGACCACGCCGTTCTTCTCGCTGTTCGACCAGAAGGCCTCGACCTGGGTCCTGCAGGGCCAGCAGATGCAGATGCCGAGCTGGTTCACCGCCTCGCAGATGCAGGCGCTGAACCCGCTGCTGGTGATGATCCTGATTCCGTTCAACAACCTGGTGCTGTACCCGGCCCTGCGTCGCTTCGGTTTCGAACCGACCGCGCTGCGCCGCATGACCGCCGGTATCGCCTTCAGCGGCCTGGCCTGGATCGTGGTGGGTGGCATCCAGGTGGTGATGGATGGCGGCAATGCGATGTCGATCTTCTGGCAGATGCTGCCGTATGCGCTGCTGACCTTCGGTGAAGTGCTGGTCTCGGCCACCGGCCTGGAATTTGCCTACAGCCAGGCGCCGCAGGCGATGAAGGGCGTGGTGATGAGCTTCTGGAACCTGACCACCACCATCGGCAACCTGTGGGTACTGCTGTCCAACGCCGCGGTGCGCAACGACACGGTGACCCACCAGATTGCAGGGACAGGGCTGAGCGAGGCGGCGTTCCTGATGTTCTTCTTCGCCGGTTTCGCTTTCATCGCGGCGTTGGCTTTCGGTTGGTATGCAAAACGCTATCGTATGGTCGACAACTACCGTAGCGCCTGAGCCTGACATGACCCCCGTCAATCTGCTGTTGATCGCCGTCACCGCCATCCTGTCGTGGATGGCCTTCAACAACCGCAAGCTAGCCGACCGCCTGATCCTGTGGCCGCCGGCAGTGGACCGCCACCGCCAGTACGACCGCCTGGTGACCTATGGCTTCATCCATGCCGACTGGTCGCACCTGATCTTCAACATGATCACCCTGTTCTTCTTCGGGGGGTTCATCGAGAGCGTGATGGTGCAGCTGACCGGCAGCTACCTGACCTACCCGGCGTTCTACATCGGTGCGCTGGTGGTCTCGATCCTGCCCAGCTACCTGAAGAACCAGAAGAACCCGAACTACCTGAGCCTGGGTGCGTCGGGTGCGGTGTCGGCGGTGCTGTTCGCCTTCATCCTGATCAAGCCGTGGTCGATCATCCTGGTGTTCTTCATCCCGGCACCGGCCATCGTGTATGCCGCGTTCTACGTCGGCTACAGCATCTGGATGGACAAGCGTGGCGGTGACCGCATCAACCACAGTGCGCACCTGGCCGGCGCGGCATTCGGCGTGATCTTCATGCTGGCCATGCAGCCGAGCATCTTCAACCACTTCCTGCGCGAACTCTCCAACCCGACCTTCCGCCTCGGCGGCGGTTGAAGTTGGCCGGGGTCGGATCCGCTGGATCCGACCCCGGGGTTGGCCCCCGCTCCTGGTCAGGCGCGGGTCTGTTGGCCGTAGGTGTCCTGCAGGCGGGCGAATACCTCCTCGCCGATGCGCTGGAAATCCTGGTCTTCGGTCTGCCCCTCCACCGCCAGTTGCAGCAGGCCCTCCAGCAGGGCACGGTCGGTATCGGAATGGGTATCGCTGGGGTGCATGGGAGCCTCCGCGGTGGTGCGCATGGTCAACGGTCGCAAGGGTCGTGCCAGCCTGGCCGTACCCCTCCACAGGCGATAGCGGCCGCCCACCCTCCAGCTTGAGGGTCGGGAACTGACGTGAATGGATCGGACTTGCCCCTGTTCAGGCTTCACGCGATCATGGCGCCCGGCTGCGCACCATCCACGCAGTCGTCGCAGGAGACAGCTCCATGGCTTCGGTCACGCCCCCCGGTCTGGCCTACGAGGTCGAACATGATCTGGCCAGCCACCGCTTCACCGCCCGCGTGCGAGGACAGCTGGCGGTGCTCGACTACCAGATCAAGCGCAGGCGCATGGTCATCACCCACACCGAAGTGCCCGAGCCGATCGCTGGCCGTGGCATTGCCGGTGAATTGACCCGCGTCGCGCTGCGTTTCGCCCGCGAACAGAAGTACAAGGTGGTGCCGGCGTGTTCGTACGCCGAGGCCTTCCTGCAGCGGCACGAGGAGTATCACGACCTGCTCGTTGGCTGAATGCCAGCGGGTCACGCTTCAGCCATGGCAGGCGATGATGTACAAACATGAACAGGGGATCCCGATGAAGATTGGAAACAACCGGCCACTGCACGGCAGCGTGCTGGCCGGCGTGGTGGGCGTGCTGTTGCTGGCCGGTTGCCAGCGTGAAAGCGAGCCGTCAGCGGCGACCGACGCGGCGCCTGCCGCCGAGGCCGCTGCGGCAGGTGAAACGCCGGCTGCGGAAGCGCCGCTGGACCTGCGCGATGTGATCGAGAACAACGAGCGCGAAGTGGTGGGCATCAGCTATCCGGCCGGCATCGACCGTTACCCGGGCCTGGCGCGCGCGCTGCAGGGCTACGCCACCAGTGCACGCAGTGATCTGCAGCAGGCGCTGGACGGGCTGGGCAATGACAAGCCGACCATGCCCTACGAGCTGTCGCTGAGCTTCGAGAAACTGCTGGAAACCCCGCAGCTGGTGGTGGTCAGCGCCGATGGCAGCCGCTATACCGGTGGCGCCCACGGCGAGCCGCTGGTGGCGCGCTTCGTGTGGCTGCCGCAGCATCAGCAGATGCTCAGCGCCGAAAAGCTGGTGGCCGATGCCAAGGGCTGGAAAGCGATCAGTGACTTCGTCGCCGACCAGTTGCGCGAACGCGTGGCGACCCGCCTCAGTGGTGAGGACATGGACCCGGCCCAGCTGCAGGAATCGCTGCGCAACGCATCGCGCATGATTGCCGACGGCACCGGCCCGCAGGCCGACAACTTCAGCCAGTTCCAGCCGCTCACCGACGACAAGGGGCAGATCACCGCGCTGCGCTTTGTTTTCCCGCCGTACCAGGTGGGTCCATACTCGGATGGCACCCAGACCGCCGATGTACCGGCGGCGGTGCTGTTGCCGCACGTGGCCAAGGACTACGTGGAGCTGTTCGCACGCGGTTGACCGCAGTCGAGGAGGTGGCGTGGATACAGGGTTGCAGGAGCGGGTTTCCGGCCTGCTGCAGGAAGCCGGGGTCCGCATCGGCGGTACCCAGCCACAGGACATTCAGGTGCATGACCCGCGCTTCTTCGCGCGGGTCATGGCACACGGCTCGCTTGGTCTCGGCGAGAGCTACATGGACGGTTGGTGGGATGCCAACGTCCTGGATGAATTCCTCGTCCACCTGATGCAGGCGCACCTGGATGAGCGGGTGCACGGCTGGCGCGAAGTGGCCGATGCGCTGAAGGCGCGCCTGTTCAATCTCCAGGTCGGGCAGGGCAGCTATGAAGTCGGGCGCCGCCACTACGATCTCGGCAACGATCTCTACCAGGCCATGCTTGGGCGGCGCCTGGTCTACAGCTGCGGCTACTGGCGCAACGCCGATGATCTCGACGCCGCGCAGGAAGCCAAGCTCGACCTGGTCTGCCGCAAACTGGGCCTGCGTCCGGGCCAGCGCGTGCTGGATATCGGTTGCGGCTGGGGTGAAGCGCTGAAGTTTGCCGCCGAGCGCTACGGCGTCAGCGGAGTGGGTGTGACCATCTCGCAGGAACAGGCCGAGTTCGCGCGCGAACTGTGCGCCGGCCTGCCGATCGAGATCCGCCTGCAGGATTACCGTGAACTGGACGAGCCGTTCGATGCGATTTTCTCGATCGGCATGTTCGAGCACGTTGGTGACAAGAACTACGGCAGTTTCTTCGAGGTGGCCAAGCGCTGCCTGTCGCCGCGCGGCCTGCTGTTGTTGCACAGCATCGGCACCAACATCTCGCGGCATCGCACAGATCCGTGGATCGCGCGCTACATCTTCCCCAATTCGATGCTGCCGTCGGCAGTGCAGGTCACCAAGGCGTTCGAGGGCCGCTTCGTGCTGGAGGACTGGCATAACTTCGGCACCGACTACGACCTGACCCTGCAGGCGTGGCGGCGCAACGTGGAAGCAGCATGGCCACGGCTGGATGAACGTTACGACGAGCATTTCCGTCGCATGTGGCGTTTCTACCTGGCCGGCTCGATGGCGACCTTCCGTTGCCGGCACGCGCAGTTGTGGCAGATGGTGCTGTCGCCGGAAGGCGTGCCGGGGGGATACGTCGCGCCGCGTTGAATCCATGGTTCTGACCCCAACCCCAACAAAAAAACCGCCCGGTTTCCCGGGCGGTTCTCATTTCACACTACCGCACTGGCGATCAGTTGCCGGCGCCGGTCAGGCCACGCTTTTCCAGCAGCGGTTCGATCTGCGGCTCGTGGCCGGCGAAATCGCGGAACAGCTGCATCGCATCCACGCTGCCGCCCTTGGACAACAGGGTGGCGCGGAAGTGGTCGCCGTTCTTGCGGCTCAGGCCGCCGTTGTCCTTGAACCACTTCTGGGTGTTGGCGTCGAGTACTTCCGACCAGATGTAGGCGTAGTAGCCAGCCGAGTAGCCGCCCATGATGTGGCTGAAGTACGGGGTCTTGTAGCGCGGCGGGACCGGCGCATAGTAGATGCCGTCCTTCTCCAGCGCGGCGCGCTCGAAGGCCATCACGTCCTTGGCGGCCGGCACCTGGTCCGGACCGATCTGGTGCCAGCGCTGGTCGAGCATGGCCGCACCCAGGTACTCGGTGGTGGCAAAGCCCTGGTTGAACTTGGCAGCGGCCAGCACCTTGTCCAGCAGCGCCTGCGGCATCGCCGAACCGTTCTGGTAGTGCTTGGCGTAGTTCTTCAGGATGGCCGGGTTGTCCGACCACATTTCGTTGACCTGCGAGGGGAACTCGACGAAGTCACGCGGCACCGAGGTGCCCGAGAAGTACGGGTACTTCACGTTGGAGAACATGCCGTGCAGGGCATGGCCGAATTCGTGGAAGGTGGTGTTCACCTCATCCCAGGTCAGCAGCGTCGGCTGGCCGGCCGGCGGCTTGGGGATGTTGAGGTGGTTGGCCACCACCGGCTTGAAGCCGGTCAGCTTGGACTGCGAGACGTAGGAATTCATCCACGCACCGCCACGCTTGGACGCGCGGGCGTACGGGTCGAAGATGAAGATCGCCAGCTGGCTGCCGTCGGCATCGAACACGTCATAGACGGTGACGTCGTCGTGGTAGACCGGCAGGTCGGTGCGCTGCTTGAAGGTCAGGCCGAATTCCTGGCCCGCCGCGTAGAACACGCCGTTCTCCAGCACGTTCTTCATCTCGAAGTACGGCTTCAGCTGCGATTCGTCGAAGTTGTACTTGGCCTGGCGCACCTTCTCGCTGTAGAACGCCCAGTCCCACGGCTCAAGGGCGAAGGTCTTCTTGCCGGCGGCCTTCTGTTCCTTGTCGATCATCGCCTGCAGGTCGGCGGCTTCGCGCTTGGCATTGGCCACTGCGGCCGGAGCCAGCTTGCCCAGCATCGCGTTGACCGCTTCGGGGGTCTTGGCGGTCTGGTTGGTCAGGTTGTAGGCGGCGAAGTTCGGGAAGCCCATCAGCTTGGCCTTGTCGGCACGCAGCTGCATGATGCGCGAGACCAGCGCGGTGTTGTCGAACTCACCGCCGCGGCTGCCGCGGGTGGTCGAGGCTTCGTAGATCTTCTGGCGCAGGGCACGGTTGGCCAGGTTGGTCAGCGGCGGCTGGCCAGTGGTGTTGAGCAGGGTGATCACGTACTTGCCGTCCAGGCCACGGGCCTTGGCGGCTTCGGCAGCAGCCGCGATCTGCTCCTTGGACAGGCCGTCCAGCTCCTTGACGTCATCGACGGTGATCGCCGAGGCGTTCACTTCCGACTGCACGTTCTGGCTGAACTTGGTGCCCAGGTTGGCCAGCTCGGCATTCATGGCCTTCAGCGTGGCCTTGTCGGCCTCGGACAGCTTGGCGCCGGCGCGTACGTAGTTGTCGTAGTACTTCTCGACCAGGCGCACGCCTTCGGCGTCCAGACCCAGCTGGCTGCGGGTGTCGTACAGCGCCTGGATGCGGGCGAACAGCTTGCCGTTCAGCGCGATCGCATCGCTGTGCGCGGCGAACTTCGCCGAGTAATCGGCCTGCAGCTTCTTTCGGGTGTCGTTGGTGTCGGCGCCGACCAGGCTGAAGAACACGGTGGTCGCGCGATCCAGGGTGTCACCGCTCTTTTCCAGGGCGATGATGGTGTTTTCGAAGGTCGGCTTGGCCTTGGTGTTGGCAATGGCCTCCACTTCCTTCAGCTGCTGCGCCATGCCGGCGTCGAAAGCCGGAGCGAAATCGCTGTCCTTGATCTTGTTGAACTGAGGGAAGTGCAGTGGCAGCGGGCTGTCGGCGAAGAACGGGTTGGCTTGCTGGGCGCTGCTGGCGGCGGCCGCGGTGGCGGCGCTGGCAGCGTAGGCGGGCAGGGCAAGGCCGAGGGTCATGGCCACGGCAAGGGCAAGGCGAGTGGTCAAGGTAATAGCTCCGGTAAGGCAAACAAGGGCCCGAGGGTAACCCGGCCCGGCGCGCCGGCACTTGTGTCAAAAGGCATGTTGTCGGGGCCGGGCGCGGGTACCATGCCTTCACCGCCCACGGCCCGCTGCCATGACCACTGCCTACGATTTCAGCTTCCGTGACCTTGACGGCCAGCCGCAGCCGCTGGCCCGCTACAAGGGCCACCCATTGCTGCTGGTCAATGTCGCTAGTCGTTGTGGCTTCACCCCGCAGTACACCGGGCTGGAACAGCTGTGGCAGGAGTACCGCGAGCGCGGTCTGGTGGTGATCGGCTTCCCGTGCAACCAGTTCGGCGCGCAGGAGCCCGGCGACGCCGCGCAGATCCGCCAGTTCTGTTCACTGGACTATCCGGTCAGTTTTCCGCTGTCGGAGAAGATCGAGGTCAATGGCGAGGGGGCCGAGCCGCTGTGGGCATGGCTGTCACGCGAGAAGCGCGGCCTGCTGGGCAGTGCCCGCATCAAGTGGAATTTCAGCAAGTTCCTGGTCGACCGCCAGGGGCGGGTGGTATCGCGCCATGCGCCCACCACCAGGCCGGAGCAGTTGCGCAGCGCGATCGAAGCGCTGCTGTAACAGCTGCCGGTCGCCTTGGGCGCAGCGCTCAGTGTCCCAGCGCTGGTACGCCTGCCTGGCGGTTGCGGACCTCTTCGGGCAGGGCTTCGATCACCTGTTGCATGATCCGCGGCAGGCTGGCCTCGCTGTAGCCGCGATGGGCATGGACGATGGTGCCGTCGCGGCCGACGATGAACATGTGGGGTACGGCGACGATGCCGAACTGCTCCGCCAGCGCACCGCCAGGATCATGCAGGTACTCCAGCTTCGGCCAGTCACGCTGGCGGATCAGCCGGCTGACCTCCAGCCGCGGTTCGCCCCAGTTGACCGCGTAGACCTTCAAGGCGTCCTCGCCAATCACCTGCTGTAGATGGGCCAGGATCGGCAGTTCCTTGCGGCAGGGCCCGCACCAGGAGGCCCAGAAGGTCACGATGACCACCTTGCCGCGCTGATCGGCCAGATTGACCGGATTGCCCTTGCGGTCGTTGCCCAGCGCCTGCGGCGGCGTTTCGCCGCGTGCAGGCGGCGCAGCCCACGCCGGAACCGCTGCCAGCAGCAGGCCGGCAATTGCCCAAGCCCGCATCCAGTGCGGGATCGATGTGTTCATCATCCGTGTATTCCCCGGGAGGGCCATCGGCCCGTGCGGGGGGACGATGCCTGCAATGCGCAAGGTGCGCAACAGGTCGCGTACAAATGCGGGGCCAGGGCCCCGCGCTTTACTTCTCGACGAACGCGCGCTCGAACACGTAGTGGCCCGGCTGGCCAATACGCGGCGAGACCTGGAAGCCACGGGCATCGAGCACGCTGCGCAGGTCGGCCAGCATCTGCGGGCTGCCGCAGATCATCGCGCGGTCGTTCTCCGGGCTCAATTCCGGCAGGCCGAGCGTGCGCTGCATCTCGCCGCTTTCCATCAGCTGGGTCAGGCGGCCCTGGTTGGCGAACGGCTCGCGGGTGACGGCCGGGTAGTACAGCAGCTTGTCGCCGATCATCTCGCCCAGGAACTCGTGCTCACGCAGTTCCTTCTCGAAGTAATCGCGGTAGGCCAGATCCTTTTCGTAGCGGACGCCGTGGCAGAGGATCACCTTCTCGAAGCGTTCGTAGGTTTCCGGGTCCTTGATGACCGACAGCCACGGCGCCATGCCGGTGCCGGTGCCCAGCAGATACAGGTTCTTGCCGGGGTGCAGATCGCTGATCAGCAGGGTGCCGGTGGGCTTCTTGCCGACCAGCACCTTGTCACCCGGCTTGATGTGCTGCAGGCGCGAGGTCAGCGGGCCGTCCTGCACCTTGATGCTGAAGAACTCCAGATGCTCTTCCCAGTTGGCGCTGGCGATGGAATACGCACGCAGCAGCGGCCGCGCCTCGGTTTCCAGGCCGATCATCACGAACTGGCCGTTCTCGAAGCGGAAACCGCTGTCGCGGGTGAGGGTGAAGCTGAAGTAGGCATCGGTCCAGTGACGGACCTCAAGCACCGTTTCGGCGCCAAAAGCGGAGGACATGGGCGTATCTATCGGAAGTCGTCGGGGGTGATTCTATCTCAAATGAGACAGGTTCTCATTAGGCGGAACGAGAGGCGTTCTCAGCGGTAACCCGCCGCCTGCAGCTCGAACAGCTCGGCATAACGACCGCCCTCGGCCATCAGCTGCTCGTGGGTGCCGCTGGCCTCGATCCGGCCATCGGCCAGCACCAGGATGCGATCAGCCATGCGTACCGAGGAAAAACGGTGGGAAATCAGCACTGCGGTGCGATTATCCGCCAGTTCCCTGAACCGCTGGAACACCTCGAACTCACTTCGCGCATCCAGCGCCGCCGTTGGCTCATCCAGGATCATCACCTGCGCGTTGCGCATCCATGCACGGGCGATGGCGATCTTCTGCCATTGACCACCGGACAGGTCCACGCCCTGCTTGAAGCGGCGGCCGATCAGCTGGTCGTAGCCGGCGGGCAGGTCGTCGATCACTTCTTCGGCCATGCCGCGGCGCGCGGCGTCGGCGATGCGCGCCTGGTCGTCCATCGCCTCGACCTGGCCGACGCCGATGTTCTCGCCGGCGCTGAGGTTGTAGCGCACGAAGTCCTGGAAGATCACCCCGAGATTGGCGCGCAGGTCGTCCAGGTCGTAGTCGCGCAGGTCGCGGCCATCGAGCAGGATGCGGCCCTCGTCTGGTTCGTACAGTCGCGCCAGCAGCTTCACCAGCGTGGTCTTGCCGGCGCCGTTCTCGCCGACCAGGGCCAGCACTTCGCCGGCCCGCAGCTGGAAATCGAGGTGGCGCACGGCCCATTGCTCGGCATCCGGGTAGCGGAAGCCGACGTTCTCGAACACGAAGCCTTCGCGTATCGGCTGCGGCACGCGTACCGCACCTTCGCGCGAGTGGATTTCCGGCTGGATCTGGAAGAACGAGAACAGGTCATCCAGGTACAGCGCCTGGCTGGCCACCTGCGAGAACCCGATCAGGAGGCCTTCCAGCAGCTGGCGCAGGCGCAGGAAGCTGCCGGCGAGGAAGGTCAGGTCGCCGATCGAGAAGTCGCCACGCACCGTGCGCCATGCGATGTAGGCGTACGCTGTGTAGTAGCCCAGCGTGCCGAGCGCAGCCAGCAGCGTGCCCCAGAACGCACGCCGCCGTGCCAGTGCACGGTTGGCCTGGAAGAGTGCTGCAGACAACCTGCGATAGCGTTCCACCAGGAAGCGATGCAGGTTGTAGATCTTCACTTCCTTGGCCGTTTCCACGCTGGCACCCAGCTGGCGCAGGTAGTCGAGCTGGCGGCGCTCCGGCGTCCACTGGAAGTTGAGGCTGTAGCCGGCCGCGTTGAAGTGCGATTCGCCGATGAAGGCCGGCACCAGCGCCAGCACCAGCAGCAGGATCAACCATGGCGCATACACCAGCAGGCCGACGGCGAGGCTGGCCACGGTGATCGCGTCCTGCACCTGGCCGAACAGCTGGCTCATCAGGTTCATCCGGCCCATGGTCTGGCGCCTTGCACGGTCCAGCTTGTCCTGCAGGTCCGGGTCCTCGAAGTCCTCCAGGTCCAGCGTTGCCGCGTGTTCCATCAGCCGGATGCTGGTGACGTTGGCGAACAGTTCCGACAGCAGCGCATCGGCATAGCTGACCAGCCGGCCGAGCAGATCCGAGGCGATGGCCAGGCCGAGCTCCAGCGCCAGCAGGCCCAGCAACGGATTCAGCACGCCGCTGGACAGTGCTTCGCCCAGTGGCGGGAAGCCAGCGTCGTGCTGGCTCAGGTGCAGGGCGCTGTCGATGATCAGCTTGCCGACGTAGAGCATCGCCACCGGCAGCAGCGCACGGATCAGGCGCAGCCCCAGGCTGGCGAGGGTCAGGGCGGGGCTGGTCTGCCAGACCATGCGCAGGAACGGCGGCAGGTTGCGCATCGCCTTGAAGCGTTGTCGCAGGCTGGGCTTCTTCGCGGCGGCAGCGCCGGCAATGGGAGAGGCTGGCATGCCGCCATTGTGCGCGCCTGATACGTGCAGGTGGGGTCAGGGCAGCCGTGTGGCCGCCGGGGTCGGATCCCTTTGCTGCGCAAAGGGCTCTGACCCCACCAGCCAGATCGGGTCAGAGCCCTTCGCGTTGCGAAGGGATCCGACCCAACCACATCCACGCATGGCGTGGATCTACCGTGTCGACCAAGGTCGACATCTACCAACAGCTGCAGGAACCTGACCTACCGGGCTGGCCCCCTTTTACGGCAGTGGCGGCAGCAGGCCCGCACCCAGCCGGTTCCAGGCATTGATCACTGCAATGCCCATGCTCAGGTCACTGATGCCTTTTTCATCAAAGTGCGGTGCCAGCGCATCGAACGCCGCCTGCGACGGCGCACCGTCGGTCAAGCGGGTCAGCGCCTCGGCCCAGCCCAGCGCCGCGCGTTCGCGCACATCGAAGAAGCGGCTTTCGTGCCACGCGGGCAGGGTGTCCAGCTTGCGCGGCTCGATGCCGCCCTTGCGTAGCGTGGTGGCATGCATGTCCATGCAGTAGCCGCAGCCGTTGAGCTGCGAGACGCGCAGGAACACCAGTTCCATCAACGTCGGATCGATCGAGCTGTCATGCACCGCCTTGCTGGTGGCCAGCAGGCCCTTGAAGGCTTCGGCGGCCAGGCGGGTGTAAGGGACGCGGGGAGAGGCGTGGTCGGACATTTTCGGCTCCACGGCGGCCACGATGGCCGCCTTTCATTACAAGGACGCCGCACCGTCACCGCGCGTGACAACGTCCGGCAACTTTTCCGGATTCAACACGCTGTACACGTTGGCGATGCGGCCATCGACCACTTCGATGGTGGTGATCGAGTGCAGGCGATCGCCCTGGAAACGCAGGATCGCCGGTTCGCCATTGACGTAGCCCAATTGCGCCGGATGCACCGCGCCGCGGCGGGCGATGGCCCAGAACAGGCGGCCGATGCGTTCGGCGCCCAGCAGCGGGCGCACCGCTGCGGTGACCACGCCGCCACCGTCGGAGACCAGCAGCGCGTTGGCGTGCAGCAGGGCCTGGATCGCCTCGCTGTCGCCGCGCTGGGAGGCGTCCATGAAGCGCGTGAGTAACTGCCGGTGCTGGCCTGCATCGGCGTTGAAACGCGGTCGTCCGGCCTGCAGGCGTTGCCGGGCACGGTGCACCAGTTGACGGCAGTTGGCCTCGCTGTGGCCGATCAGGTCGGCGATTTCGCGGTAGTCGTGGTCGAAGGCCTCCTTCAGCAGGAAGGCGGCGCGTTCCTCGGGGCCGAGCTGTTCGAGCAGGGTCAGGAAGGCGACCGAGACGTCGTCGGCCAGCGCATGCAGCTGGGCCGGACCGGGCGCCGGGTCAGGCTCGAGGGTGACCGCCAGCGGTTCGGCCAGCCACGGGCCGACGTAGTGCACGCGCTCGCGCTTGGCCGCGCGCAGCCGGTCCAGGCCGAGCCGGGTGGTGGTGGTGACCAGCCAGGCTTCGGGGTCGCGGACGGCCGCCGGGTCGGCGCCGGACCAGCGCAGCCAGGCATCCTGGACCACGTCTTCGGCGTCGGCGCGGCTGCCGAGCAGGCGGTAGGCCAGCGCCATCAGGCGCGGGCGGTGGGTCTGGAAAGCGGTTTCGGCGTTCATGTGGGCAAGGACGCCGTAGTGGCGCATGGCGTGACAGGGGAGGCGGGGTCAGATCCCTTTCCCTGGGAAAGGGATCTGACCCCTGACTCTACCTGCGGCCGGGGGAGGGGGTAAAATGAGCGGATTACCTCCGCCAGCCTTCAGCAAGCGAGCAATCCGTGACATCGATCAAGCAGGAAGACCTCATCCAGTCCATCGCCGACGCGCTGCAGTACATCTCGTACTACCACCCGGTCGACTACATCAAGAACCTTGCCGCCGCCTATGAGCGCGAGGAGTCGCCGGCCGCGAAGGAAGCGATGGCGCAGATCCTGATCAATTCGCGCATGTGCGCCGAAGGCCACCGTCCGATCTGCCAGGACACCGGCATCGTCACCGTGTTCCTGGAAATCGGCATGGACGTGCGCTGGGATGACGCCACCATGGGCGTGGAAGACATGGCCAATGAAGGCGTGCGCCGCGCCTACATGCACCCGGACAACAAGCTGCGCGCCTCGGTGCTGGCCGACCCGGCCGGCAAGCGCATCAACACCAAGGACAACACCCCGGGCGTGGTCAACGTCAAGGTGGTGCCGGGCAACACGGTCGAAGTGATCGTCGCTGCCAAGGGCGGTGGTTCGGAAGCCAAGACCAAGTTCGCCATGCTCAACCCGTCCGACTCGATCGTCGACTGGGTGCTGAAGACCGTGCCGACCATGGGCGCCGGCTGGTGCCCGCCGGGCATGCTCGGCATCGGCATCGGCGGCACTGCCGAGAAGGCGATGCTGCTGGCCAAGGAAGCGCTGATGGAGCCGATCGACATCACCGAGCTGCAAGCCCGTGGTGCGTCCAACCGCATCGAGGAGCTGCGCCTGGAGCTGTACGAGAAGGTCAACGCGCTGGGCATCGGTGCGCAGGGCCTGGGCGGCCTGACCACCGTGCTCGACATCAAGATCAACGATTACCCGACCCATGCGGCCAACCTGCCGGTGGCGATGATTCCGAACTGCGCCGCCACCCGCCATGCGCACTTCACCCTGGATGGCAGCGGCCCGGTGATGCTGGACCCGCCGTCGCTGGAAGACTGGCCGAAGCTGACCTACGATTCGTCCAAGGGCACCCGCGTGGACCTGGACACGATCACCCCAGAGGACGTGGCCAGCTGGAAGCCGGGCCAGACCCTGCTGCTCAACGGCAAGCTGCTGACCGGTCGCGACGCGGCGCACAAGCGCATGGTCGACATGCTCAACAAGGGCGAGCAGCTGCCGGTCGATCTGAAGGGCCGCTTCATCTACTACGTCGGCCCGGTCGATCCGGTGCGTGACGAAGTAGTGGGCCCGGCCGGCCCGACAACGGCCACCCGCATGGACAAGTTCACCCGCCAGGTGCTGGAACAGACCGGCCTGCTGGGCATGGTCGGCAAGGCCGAGCGCGGTCCGGCGGCGATTGAAGCGATCCGTGACAACAAGTCGGCCTACCTGATGGCCGTCGGTGGTTCGGCTTACCTGGTGTCCAAGGCGATCAAGGCGGCCAAGGTCGTTGGCTTCGCCGACCTGGGCATGGAAGCGATCTACGAGTTCACCGTGCAGGATATGCCGGTGACCGTGGCGGTGGATTCAACCGGTGAATCGGTGCACAAGACCGGCCCGCGCGAATGGCAGGCCCGCATCGGCAAGATTCCGGTGGTGGTGGAGTAATCCTGCCGCGCATCCGGTTCAAGCAACGGCGCCCGTGTGGCGCCGTTGTTGTGTGGTGAGGGTTAACGAACCTGCAGCATCTGCTCTGCTAGGCTCGGCGCGACCTCACACAGGACGTGTTCATGGGCCTGCATCGATTCATCACCGTTGCGATCCTGCTGGCCCTGGCCGGCTGCAGCAGCACATCCTCGTACGAAGGTGCGGACTTCTCCGCCTCCTCGCAGTGCCGCATGCAGTGCCAGGCCGACTATCGCAGCTGCATGGCGCGGGGCAGTATCGGCAGCAACGACTTCAGCTGCGAACAACAGATGGTGCCGGCGCCGGACAAGCGCTGCAAGGACGTCACCAACCCCGAGTTGCGCCGCTCCTGTGAACTGAAGGCGCATGACTGCGCAGTACGCACACCGATCATGTCCTGTGGCGAAGGCCGCGATACCTGCATGAGCCGCTGCGGCTGAGCAACGACCGCTCGCGTGGGCGCATAATCGGCGGATCCATCCACACAGGAGCCGCGCATGAGCACCACGCTGTATGGTTCAACCAGTACTGCCGCGCTGGTGGTGCACTGGCTGCTGATCGAGCTGGGCATCGAACACGAACTGGTGCTGCTGGATTTCGACGCGCGCGAGCACAAATCAGCGGAGTATCTGGCGCTGAATCCGGCCGGTGTGGTGCCGACGCTGCTGATCGATGGCCTGGTACTGACCGAAGCGGCGGCGATCGCACTGTATCTGGCTGACCGCCATCCGGAGGCCCACCTGCTGCCCGCACTGGGCACGCCGCAGCGCGCCGATGCCTACCGCTGGATGTTCTGGTGTGCCAATACGCTGCAGCCGGCCTATCGTGCCTGGTTCTATCCGCACGAAGTGGCGGGCGAGGCAAACGTGGAGGCCAGCCGCGAGATGGCACGGCAGCGCCTGGAAGCGGCCTGGCAGCATGTGGCCACGCACCTGCAGGCACACGGACCGTACCTGCTGGGCGCGACGCCCTGCGTGGCCGATTACATGCTGGTGATGCTGATGCGCTGGTCGCGCAACATGCCGAAGCCCAGCGACACCTGGCCGCCGCTCAAGGCGCATGCCACGGCGATGAAGGCACGCCCGGCGTTCGCCGAGGTGTACCGCCGCGAAGGCATCACCGACTGGCTGTAGTCCGTTCTGTAGAGCCGAGCCATGCTCGGCTGCATTCATGGGTAGCACGCGAACCGCAGCCGAGCATGGCTCGGCTCCACCAAAGCGGGGTGGGTTACAGGACTTCCAGCACCGTTTCCGGTGGGCGGCACAGCCGGGTGCCCTTGGGCGTGCGCACCACGGGGCGGTTGATCAGCCGCGGGTGCTCGGCCATCGCCGCCAGCAGGCTGGCATCGTCAGCATCTTGCAGACCGAGTTCGGCGAACTGTGCTTCCTTGCTGCGCACCAGGTCACGCGCGCTCAATCCGGATTCGGCCAGCACCTGACGCAGCGTGGCCACGTCCGGTGGGTCGCCCAGGTACTCGATCACTTCCGGCTCGAAGCCGGCATCGCGGATCAGCTTCAGTGCGCCGCGCGAATTGCTGCAGGCCGGGTTGTGCCAGATCGTCACGACCATCAGAACCACTCCAGCAGGGACACGCCCACGCCCACGTAGGTGGCCTTGTGGTTGTAGTCGATCAGGCTCTCGCCATAGCCATCGAAGACCTGCACATGGCCGCGCAGCAGATTGCTGATCGGGAAGCCGTAATCCAGCTGCAGGGCGCCGTGCGAACGGCTGCCGGTGCGCAGCGAATGGCGCGCCATCAGCGAGACTTCATGGCCGTTGCGGTTCCAGGTCAGGGTCGCGTCGCCGCGGCCCATGTAGTCCTCGATGTCCGGGTTGTTGTCGTCGCTGCGGGTCTCGGGAATGCGGTACCACGGCCGCAGCACCAGCGCCCAGTTCTCGCGGTCCAGGCCGATGTTGAGCATCACCCGGTTCCAGCTGCGCGACAGCGGGTCGGCACGACCGTTGGACTGGTGGTTCAGCGCGATGCCGGTCATGCGCCCACGCCAGCCACCGATCGAGTAACCGTTGCGGAACACCATCATCACTTCCGGCTCGTAATTGGTTTCGCGGAACGGGCGCGAATCCTCGCCGTTGTAGGCCTGCCAACGCGAGCTCTGGGTGTAGCCGGCCCAGATGTCGCCGTTGTCGCCGAACAGGTTCTCGGCGATCTTGGTCTTGAAGCTGATCTGGAACTTCAGCTCGGCACTGTCCAGTACCTGCGGCGTGGTGACCGTGTTGGCCGGGTTTGGCGAATGCGGCGTGGTGTTGCGGTCGCTTGTCCAGAACGCGGGCAGCAGGTACACCGGCTTGTACGCACGCAGCTGGAACGGCCCCAGCTTGGAGTCTTCGGCCAGTTCCCAGCGGCTGTCCAGCAGCGAACCTCGGCCGGCATTGGCCAGCGCGCTGTCCGGCGCAGAGGGGCGGAACAGGTCGCTGACCCGCTCGCGCAGCTTCTCTTCGCCCTGGCTTACGCGTGCGGTCTGGCGCTCTTCGCGACGGGCCTGCGCGGCCGCCTCGGCAGCGGCGTCGGCAGCGGCCGTGGCCTGCGGGGTGTGCGCGAACAGGCGGTCATAACAGGCCAGGCGCGCAGCGTCGGTGGTAATGGCGGCGCAAGCCGCCGGCGAGGTATCGGTGCCGGGAACGAATTCCTGCGCGGCCAGCGGAGCACTGGCCAGGGCCAGCGCCAACGGCGCAAGGCGGGGAAGCAGCGGGGGGAGGGTCATTCCAGCAGGCCCTTCGGTGAATACGGGGATCGCACAGTGTGGCGGCTGCACCGGATCACGGCCAGCCCCCGCTGTTTATGCACGGCCACGACGTGCGCAGGGCGTGAAGACGGAGGTGTCACAGGAACCAGGCGAAGGCGAACAGGCCCAGCATGGCGATCACCACGGCCAGTTTCAGCGCCAGGCCGAGCAGGATGCCGAGCCAGGTGGCCAGCCCGACCTTGGTTGAGCGGCCCAGTTCGCGGGTGTGCCAGTACTCGCCCAGCAGGGCGCCGATCAACGGCCCGGCGAACAGGCCGATCGGCATGAAGAACAGGCCGACGATGCTGCCGACGAAGGTGCCCCACAACGCCTTGCGGCTGGCGCCCACCCGCTGCGCGCCGACCACAGTGGCCAGCACGTCGGCCAGCAGCGACAGCACGGTCAGTACGCCCAGTGCGACGAGCGTGGGCCAGCCGACGTGCGCGAAGCCGTCGGCCCAGGCCGCCAGCAGCAGTCCGATGAAGACCAGCGGGATCCCGGGGAGGGCCGGAAGGATGATCCCGGCGATGCCGACGAGGACAAAAATGACCGCTAGCAGATATAAGATGAATGAGAGTCCCATGCTGTCCCGTATGGTCGCCGTTTTGGGGTTGACAGTGAAAGATTTTGCCAGTTGCTTTTTCGTTTTGGGCGGGTTAAGTTGCAGTCGCTGAGCTTGGCAAGGTCACCGTGGATCGTGGCCTGATGAAGCAAGATCTTTCCGATCCGCTGCATCGATGCACCTCGCTTCCCCCTTGCTTGTCAGCCGCCCACCAGGCGTTTCCAACAACAAGAGAGAGTCAAAGGGAGTTAGTGAGATGGCTGATCGCGAGACCGGTACCGTAAAGTGGTTCAATGATGCGAAGGGCTTCGGCTTCATCAGCCGACAGAATGGCGAGGACGTGTTCGTGCACTTCCGTGCCATCGAGACCCAGGGCTTCAAGAGCCTCAAGGAAGGCCAGGCCGTTACCTTCGAAGTCGTGCAGGGCCAGAAGGGCCTGCAGGCTGACAAGGTCCAGCCGGCGTAATACCTGCCGCACTCCGGCATGAAAAAGGCCCGCGCAAGCGGGCCTTTTTCTTTGCTGTCGGCCCGCCGCAGGTCAGCGCAGAATGACCCGCCCATTGACCACGCGCACGTAGGTGTTTTCGCGGATGCCGCCGAGGTCGCGCTGGTTGACCACGATGGTGCGGCCATCGTCCATGCGCACGCTGATGTCGTAGGTATCGCTGGTCACGTTCTTCTGGATCTGGTTGCCGGCCAGGGCGCCACCGACCGCGCCTGCAGCGGCAGCGATGTTCTTGTTGCCGCGGCTGCCGCCGGTGTGGTCGGAGATCTCGTGGCCGGCCACGGCGCCGACGATGCCGCCGAGGATCGCGCCGGTGGCGCTGGGCGCCGTGCGGCCGGACTGCACGGTGTTGATGCGGGTGACGATGCCGCAGTCGGCGCAGCGGCCCTGGTTGTAACCACCATTGTTGCCGTAGCCGCCATTGTTGTAGCCGTTGTTGTAACCACCGCCACCGTAGCCGCCGGGGGTGGCACAGCCGGCCAGGGCGAGGGTTGCGATGGCGCTGGCAGCGATGAGCTGGATCTTCATGGGGCTTCTCCTGGCCGTGAAGGCGGGTGCGTTGGGTGGTACTGCGTCATGCAGCAGAGTGGACGAATCCTCTCCTTTCGAACGTGAACAACGCGCCAACCATGCGTGTCCTGGCCGGCTGCAGGATGAATGCGTGTCAGCGGTAGTCCTGGTGGCAGGCACGGCAGTCCGCCTGCAGTGTTTCCACCACTTTGGCCAAGGTGGTGCAGTCGCTGGGCGGCGCAGCCAGCGCGCTGTTGAGGTTGCCGCGCAATTGGCTGGCATGCTGCTGGAACTGCGCACTGTCCTTCAGCCCGGGAAAGGCCAGGTCCAGATCGTTGGACAACAGGCGGATGGCCTGCAGCCGCGGAACGCCGTCGACAAGGCTGCAGCGGTTCTGCTGCTGGGCCTGCTGCAACATCTGCGACTGCCGTTGCATCACCTGCATGAGGCTGTCCGGGAACAGGTCACGGCGGGCCTGCAGGGCACGTCCCACCATCACCGTGGCAATCAGCCCGATCAGCAGGCCCAGGCACAGCACGAACAGGTAGCGATAGGCAGTGGACGGGCGGCGGTGGGACGGGCTGGCGTTCATGGCGGGCTCTCCGGGCGTGCAACGGTGGGTTCGATGCCAGCGCGCTGTAGGCACCGGCGCCTGCACGTTAAAATAGCCCGATGAACGAACAGGTCAAACAACGCTTTGCCGGCATCGAACGGCTGTATGGCGTGGGCGCGCTCGAGCGCCTGCAGGGCAGCCGCGTGGCAGTGGTGGGGATGGGCGGGGTCGGCTCGTGGGTGGTGGAGGCGCTGGCGCGTTCAGCGGTCGGCCACCTGACCCTGATCGACGCCGATGATATCTGCGTGTCCAACACCAACCGGCAGCTGCCGGCGATGGAAGGCAACTATGGGCGCAACAAGGCCGAGGCGATGGCCGAGCGTTGCCGCGCGATCAATCCGGAGATCGAGGTCGATGCGGTGCAGGCGTTCCTGACCGTGTCCAACATGGCCGAACTGCTGGACCGTGGTTTCGATCTGGTGATCGATGCCTGCGACAGCTTCCGGGTCAAGGTCGAGACGATCGCCTGGTGCCGCCGCCGCAAGCTGCCGCTGTTGACTGTCGGTGCCGCCGGTGGCCGTACTGATCCGACCCTGGTGCGCATCCGCGACGTCTCGCGCACCGAGCACGACGCCATGCTGGCGCTGATCCGCAAGAAGCTGCGCAGCGAGTTCAACTTCCCGAAGAATGCCAAGCGCTACTTCGGCGTGCCGGCGGTGTACTCGCTGGAGAACGTGAAGTACCCGCAGGCCGACGGCAGTGTCTGTGGCCTCCGCCCGAACCTGGGGGCCGATGCGGCACTGAAGCTCGATTGCGGCGCCGGCCTGGGCGCAGCCACCCATATCACCGGCGCGTTCGCCTTCGCCGCTGTCGGCAAGGCGTTGGAGATGCTGCTGGAGCCGAAGAAGGTGAAGGCTGAAGTGGTCGAGGATCACGCTGACGCGTGATCGGTAGCGCCGGGCCATGCCCGGCGTAGGGTCCACCGCGGTCGTTACAGCGTGCCGACCAAGGTTGGCACCTACCGTCACATCGTGGGCAGGTTGAACAACCGCCGCGCATTTTCCGTCGTGGCCTGCGTCAGCGCATCCAGCTCGATTCCGCGCAACGCCGCCACATGGCGGGCGATGATTGCCAGTCGTGCGGGTTCGTTGCGCTGGCCGCGGATGCCGGCGTCGGGCTGGTCCGGGGCGTCGGTCTCCAGCAGCAGTTGTTCCAGCGGCATCTCCCGCACCAGTCGCTGCAGTCGCTGCGCGCGCTCGTAGGTCAGCGGTCCGCCCAGGCCCAGCAGGAATCCATGCCTGTGCAGCTGTGCGGCCTGTTCGGGGCTGCCGGAGAAGCTGTGCACCACGCCGCGCAGGCCGCCGATGCGACGGATCGCGGCGATCACCGCATCCACCGCGCGCCGCGCATGCACGATCACCGGCAGCTCGAACTCACGGGCAAGTTCCAGCTGGCCGATGAAGTACGCCTGCTGCGTCTCTGCATCCAGGCCTTCGACAAAGAAATCCAGGCCGCATTCGCCGATCGCGCAGGGGCGTTCCCGCTCGATCCACTCGCGCAGCTCGGACAGGTGCCCGGGGCGGTGCTCGGCCAGGAACATCGGATGCAGGCCGTAGGCCGGATACAGCCCCGGGGCCAGCTGGCAGACCTCGCGCAGCTTCGGCCAGCTGGCCGCGGTCACCGCCGGCACCACCTGCTGGTGCACGCCAGCTGCCTGTGCGCGCTCGACCACGGCGGCGCGGTCGCGGTCGAACTCGCTGGCGTCCAGGTGGCAGTGGCTGTCGACCAGCAGGCTCAACGCTGTTCCAGCGACGGGGGCGCCGTGGAGGCGTTGCGGCTCTTCCAGTTGGCCAGCAGCAGGGTGCCGAAGCCCAGTACCAGCTCATCGATGAACGGAATCGGGTCCGGAACGAACAGGGTCAGCACGAACAACCCGGCGGTCAGCTTGAACAGGGTGGGGTAGCGCAGCCGGCGCCCCCATTGCAGTACCGGCAGCAGCATCGGGTTGGCCATGGCGGGGTCCTTGTGGGGAATATGCAAACGCTACCACGGGCCCAGCATTTCCCGATGCTGAATGGGTTACGGGAATGAGCAGGAAATGTGGAGATTCCGTTCAGGCAGCGCATGCTGCAATCTGGCCTGAGAACGTTGCGGACGGTCCGCAAGGAGCAGGTCATGAAAAGCACAACTACAACTGTCCTGGTCGCAGCGGGCGCGCTGCTGGTCGGTGGTATCGCAACCGCCGCCTTCATGAAGAGTGGCGACAAGTCGCCTGAGCAGCTCAGCGCCGGAAACCCGAGTGAATCGCGCTTGGTCGATGGCAACGCCGCTGACGATGGCGCGCGTGCTGACACGCTCGACCCGTCCGCGCCGCGCGGCCTGGAGTACGCCGACGTGCTGAAGGTCGACCCGATCACCGAGAAGCAGAAGGCCTATGCCACTGTGATTGGTACCGATGCGGTGCGTGAGACCTCCACCACACAGACCCCGCATGAAGTCTGCCAGGACGTGACGGTGCAGGAGCGCCTGCCGGAGCGTGATGGCAACGTCGGTGGCACCGTGGTCGGCGCCGTGGTCGGTGGCCTGCTCGGCAACCAGGTTGGTGGTGGCAACGGCAAGAAGGCCGCGACCGCTGCCGGCGCGGTGGCCGGTGGCTTCATCGGCAACCAGATCGACAAGCGCCACGTGGGTGGCCGCGTGGTCAACCGCACCGAGCGCCAGTGCCACACCGAGACCGCAACGTCCGAGTCGAGCCGCGTCACCGGCTACAACGTGACCTACCGCAACGAGGACGGCACCACCGGCACCATGCGCATGGCCAGCAAGCCGGGCAACCGCATCGCCATGGGCACCAACGATGTGGTCAAGGGTTACAACGTGACCTATCGCTATGACGGTGCCGAGAAGACCGTGCGCCTGGACAACAAGCCGGCCAGCGATCGCCTGCCGGTGGTCGATGGCCAGCTGGTCACGCAGACCGCGGCTGCCGGCGCTACCGCCGCGACCCGCCAGTAATCCATCCGCACCACGCAGTACCTGACGGGCCGGCATATGCCGGCCCGTTTCGTTGGGGACGCCGATGTTCATCCGCGCCGGATGTGGGTCTACCATCATGGGCCTTCCCATCACTGCGACATGGAATCGGCATGAGCATCTTCGATCTGCGCCTGGAATCCGAGCGCCTGATCCTGCGTCCACCACAGCGTGACGACTATGAGCCGTACCTGGCCTTCTGTGCCGACGAAGAAGTGATGCGCACGCTCGGAGGTGTACAGCCGCCCTCGGTCGCGTGGCGGGGCTTCTGCAGCCTGGCGGGTGCCTGGCAGCTGTTCGGTTTCTCGATGTTCAGCGTGATCGAAAAGTCCAGCGGCGAGTGGGTCGGCCGGATGGGACCGTGGCAGCCGCAGGACTGGCCGGGCACCGAGGTCGGCTGGAGCATCCGTCGTGCCAGCTGGGGCAAGGGCTATGCCCCGGAAGCTGCCACCGCCGCGATCGACTGGGCCTTCGACACGCTGGGTTGGGATGAGGTGGTCCACACCATTGCCGAGGACAACGAGAACTCCCGCGTGGTCGCGCGCAAGCTGGGCAGCACGCTGCTGCGCATGGGCGAGCTGCCGCCGCCGTACAACGACAAGCCGATGCAGATCTGGGGGCAGTCGCGCGAGCAGTGGCGGCAGCGGGCACGCTGAGCGTTGCCCGGTAGTGCCGGCCGCTGGCCGGCAACCTCTTGGCAGGATTCGTGCGATTGCCGGCCAGCGGCCGGCACTACAAGGGTGCCATGCTGCACCCGCGCTTGGCATTCACCGGTGCGCTTGCCAGACTGCCCGCAGCCGGCCGCCGGCCGGATTCGATGGAGCAGGCAATGCTGGAAGAGCGCATCCCGCTGACGGTGCATGGCATGTCGGTCTCGGGTAACTGCCACAAGGTCCGCCTGCTGCTGGAGCAGCTCGGCAGCCGTTACCGCTGGGTGGAAGTGGACAGCGCCCATGGCCAGACCCACACCGCTGAATTCCTCGCGCTGAATCCGAATGCCAAGGTGCCGCTGATCGTCCGCGACGACGGCCGCGTGCTGACTGAATCCAATGCGATCCTGTTCTGGCTGGCCGAAGGCACGCCGTACCTGCCCAGCGACGGCTGGGAGCGTGCGCAGGCGTTGAGCTGGATGTTCTTCGAGCAGTACACGCACGAGCCCTGCGTGGCAGTGGCGCGCTTCATCCGTGGCTGGACCGCACCGGATTCACCGCGGCGCGCTGAACTGCCGCGCCTGCACGAGCGCGCCGCCAACGCGTTGGCGGTGATGGAGCAGCACCTGCGGCAGGCGCAGTGGTTCACCGGCAGCGGATACGGCATTGCCGACATCGCCCTGTTCGCCTACACCGATGTGGCGGGCGAGGGTGGCATTGCGCTGGATCTCTTCCCGGAGGTGCGCGGCTGGCTGCAGCGCGTGCGCGCGCAACCGCGCTTCCTGCCGATGCCGGCAGTGACCGCCGAGGTCCGTGCGCGCTTCGAGGCCGCGTGACTCTCACCAAGGTGACCCCCACAGGGTAGCGCCGGGCCGTGCCCGGCGGAATGCAACAACGACACGGAGGGTGTTCGATGTTCGCTGTGGTTCCAGATCCGATTCCCGCACGCATGCGCGTGCTCAACCGCGCCGAAGTGTGCGATGTCAATTTCCTCGATGCAGTGCGGGGCTGGCGCGGCACTCCACGCTCGCGACCGGCCCCGGACGCGCCGATCCTGCCGGGCAGCACGCTTACCGCCGCTGCCTTCGACGACCTGTTCGATTCGCAGCTGGCCAGTCGCCAGCTGGACCTGATGGCGCGCGTGCTGCGCGTGCAGAACAAGGTCTTCTACACCATCGGCTCTTCCGGTCACGAGGGCAATGCGCTGCTGGCGCGGGCCTGCCGGCATACCGATCCAGCGTTCCTGCACTACCGCTCCGGCGCGTTCATGGCCGAGCGTTCGCGCCAGGTTCCGGGCATCGACCCGCTGCGCGACGCTGCGCTGTCGTTCGCTGCCAGTGCCGATGATCCGGCCAGCGGGGGGCGCCACAAGGTGTGGGGCAGCAAGCCGTTGTGGGTGCTGCCGCAGACCTCGACGATTGCGTCGCACCTGCCGAAGGCGCTGGGTACCGCGCTGGCCATCGAGAGTGGCAAGCGGTTGGGGCAGGCGCTGCCGATTCCCACCGACAGCATCGTGCTGTGCTCGTTCGGCGATGCCTCGTCCAACCATGCCACCGCGCAGACCGCGTTCAATACCGCAATGTGGTCGGCCTACCAGAAACTGCCGGCACCAATCCTGTTCGTCTGCGAGGACAACGGCCTGGGCATCTCGGTAAAGACGCCCGAAGGGTGGATCGCCGAGCGTTTCAGCCGTCAGCCGGGGTTGGACTATTTCTTCGCCGATGGCCTGGATCTGGCGGTTGGCCACGCCCAGGTACAGGCCGCAGTGGAGCACTGCCGGCGCACGCGGCGGCCTACCTTCCTGCACCTGCGCACCACGCGCCTGATGGGTCATGCCGGTACCGATTTCGAAGTGGAATGGCGCGCGTTGCCGGAGCTGTGTGCGGCCGAGGCGCAGGATCCCTTGCTGCGCTCGGCGCAGATCGCACTGGAATCAGGCTGGATGGATGCGGCGGCGATCGAGGTTGCCTACGAGACGATGCGCGCGCGCTGCATGGCCGCTGCTGCAGAGACTGAAGGCCGCCCGACGCTGCAGTCGCTGCAGGAAGTGATGGCGCCGCTGGCGCCGTACACGCCAGCGGCGGTGCAGGCCGAAGCACGGCGCGAGGTGCCCGCCGAGACGCGCGAAGCGCTGTATGGCGGTGCGGAGGCCCTGCCTGAGCGGCAGGCACCACGGCACCTCGCCATCCAGATCAACCACGGCCTGCAGGAACTGCTGGCGAAGTATCCGCAGAGCCTGTTGTTCGGCGAGGACGTCGCGCAGAAGGGCGGTGTCTACACCGTCACCAAGGATCTGCTGCGCCGCTTCGGCCCACGCCGGGTGTTCAACACCCTGCTGGACGAAACCATGATCCTGGGCATGGCGCAGGGCCTGGCCAACATGGGCATGCTGCCGATTCCGGAAATCCAGTACCTGGCGTACCTGCACAACGCCATCGACCAGCTGCGTGGTGAAGCCTGTTCGCTGCAGTTCTTCTCCAACGACCAGTACCGCAACCCCATGCTGGTGCGGGTGGCCGGGCTGGGCTACCAGAAGGGCTTCGGCGGCCACTTCCACAACGACAATTCGATCACCGCGCTGCGCGACATCCCTGGCCTGGTGGTCGGCTGCCCCTCGCGTGGCGACGATGCGGTGATGATGCTGCGTACGCTGGCCGCGCTGGCGCGGGTGGATGGCCGGGTGGCGGTATTCCTGGAGCCGATCGCGCTGTACATGAGCAAGGATCTGCACGAACCGGGCGATGGCCAGTGGCTGTTCGACTACCCCGCGCCCGGCCAGGCGCTGGTGCCGGGCGAGGGCCGGGTCTACGCGCCGGACGCCGGCGACCTGGTGGTCTACACCTATGGCAACGGCGTGCCGATGGCGCTGCGTGCGGCACGGGCAATCGAGCAGCAGCTGGGTTGGCAGGTGCGGGTGGTCGACCTGCGCTGGCTGGTGCAGCTGGATGCCGGCTTCATCGCCGCACAGGCCGCCAGCGCCCGGCGCGTGCTGGTGCTGGACGAGGGCCGCCACAGCGGCGGGGTGGGCGAGGGCGTGGTCACCGCACTGGTCGAGGCCGGCTTCGGCCACCTGCCGCTGCGCCGGGTCTGCGGTGCCGATACCTATACGCCGCTGGCGGGGGCAGCAATGTTCGGGCTTCCAAGCGACAATGCAGTGATTGGCGCCGCCCTTGAACTGGCGCAGGAACCCTGATGCATGTGTGGATTGGCGGGAATGTTGTTGCCGGCGCCGGTGGCGTCGGCCGAGGTGCTGCAGGCGCAGGTCCTGGCCATGGGCGAGGCGCTGCACCACCGCGGGCCGGATGATGGTGGCTGCTGGGTCGATGCCGGGGCCGGCATCGCGCTGGCGCACCGCCGCCTGAGCATCCTCGACCTGTCCCCGCTGGGCCATCAGCCGATGGCCTCGGCCGATGGTCGCTATGTGATGGCCTACAACGGCGAGGTCTACAACTTCGCCGCGCTGCGCGCCGAGCTGGAACCGCTGGGGCACCAGTTCCGCGGCCATTCCGATACCGAGGTGCTGCTGGCAGCGATCCTGCAATGGGGCATGGAAGACACCCTGCAGCGCTGCAACGGCATGTTTGCCATCGCCCTGTGGGACCGCCAGGAGCAGTGCTTGTGGCTGGCCCGCGACCGTGTCGGCAAGAAGCCGCTGTACTACGGTTGGGCCGGTGACACGCTGGTGTTCGGTTCCGAGTTGAAGGCGCTGTGGCAGCACCCGGCCTTCGACAACGACATCGACCGCGACGCACTGACCCTGCTGTTGCGGCTGGACTACATCCCGGCGCCGCACAGCATCCATCAGCGCTGCTACAAGCTGATGCCGGGCCGCGTGCTGCGCCTGGATGCGGCCACCGTGGCCGCCGGTGCGGCCGCGCATCGCCCGGAGCAGGCGCAGCGCCCATTCTGGGATGCGCGTGCACGCATGCAGGCAGCGCTTGCCGCTCCGTTCCAGGGCCGCATCGAAGAGGCCGAGGAACAGCTGGACGCGCTGCTGCGCGATGCAGTTGCGCTGCGCATGGTGGCCGATGTGCCAGTGGGCGTGTTCCTGTCCGGCGGCACCGATTCCTCGCTGGTGGCAGCACTCATGCAGGCACAGAGCGGGCAGCCGGTGCACAGCTTCAGCATCGGCTTCACCGGCTCCGGCCACGACGAGGCGCCGTTGGCCAAGGAGCTGGCTGCGCATCTGGGCTGCGACCACACCGAACTCTACGTCAGTGGCGCCGATGCACTGGCGGTGGTGCCGCAGCTGCCGTCGATGTTCGATGAACCCTTCGCTGATGCTTCGCAGGTGCCGACCGCGCTGGTCGCCCGGTTGGCACGGCAGGGCGTGACCGTGGCGTTGTCCGGTGATGGTGGCGACGAATTGTTCTTCGGCTACACCCGCTACGTGCGTGCGCTGCGCAACTGGCAGATGCTGGGCCGTGTGCCGGGCCCGCTACGGCGCTGGATGGGCGCACGCGCGCAGCAGCAGGGCGAGGCCTCGCGTACCGGTGGCCTGGCCGCGCTGCTGGCCGAGTCCGGCGCGCGTGGCATTGGCGATGTGTACCGCAACCGTATTTCGCGCTGGCGTGACCCGGCCGCTGCAGTACCGGGTGCGCAGGCGGCAGGCAGTTTCTACGATCTGGCCGACCCGCTGCATGGCGCCGGCACCCCGGCCGACGCGATGATGCTGGCCGATTATGTGACCTACCTTCCAGACGATCTGCTGTGCAAGGTCGACCGCACCTCGATGGCGGTCAGCCTGGAGGCGCGCGCGCCGCTGCTGGACTGGCGCGTGGCCGAGTTCGCCTGGTCATTGCCGCTGGGCTTCAAGCGCAGTGAAACCACCAGCAAGGTGCTGCTCAAGCGCGTGCTGGGCCGTTACGTGCCGCAGTCGATGGTGCACCGGCCCAAGCGCGGCTTCGGCGCACCGGTCAGCGACTGGTTGAAGGGCGACCTGCGGCCGTGGGCAGAGGATCTGTTGCAGCCGGCGCGGCTGGAGCGCGAGGGCGTGCTGTCGGCGGCGGCCGTGCAGCCCCTGTGGCAGCAGTTCCTCGGGGGCCAGCGCAAGTGGCATACCCACCTGTGGAACGTGCTGATGTTCCAGGCGTGGCAGGCGCATTGGCGGCAGGTGCGCGCGAACGTCACCGGCAGCTGATCTTCACCGGCCTGCACGGGCCCGGCGACTAGGCTGGGCCTCCCGCACCGTGAGGAGTCTGTCCCGATGTCCGTCCCCACCATCGCCGTGTTCGTTGGCAGCCTGCGCAAGGATTCCTGCAACCGCAAGCTGGCCCATGCGCTGGAGAAGATCGCCGGCGACCGCGCGCGCTTCCAGTACGTGCAGATCGGCGATCTGCCTCTGTACGACCAGGATTTTGATACGCACTACCCGGCGCAGGGCACGCGCCTGAAAGACCAGGTGCGCGCCGCCACGGCAGTGCTGTTCGTGACCCCTGAGTACAACCGCTCGGTCCCGGGCGTGTTGAAGAACGCCATCGACATCGGCTCCCGCCCGTATGGTGACAGCGCATTTGCTGGCAAGCCGGCGGCGGTGATCGGCGCGTCCATCGGCCAGATCGGTACCGCTGTGGCCCAGCAGCACCTGCGCAACAGCCTGGCGTTCCTGGACATGCACGTGCTCGGCCAGCCCGAGGCGTTCATCCATTTCAAGGAAGGCCTGATCGATGCCGACGGCACGATCCACAACGAGGGCACGCAGAAATTCCTGCAGGGCTACGTGGACCGCTTTCTGACGCTGATCGCGGTGCATACCAAGGGCGATTGAGACCGAGGGGGTCAGAGCCCTCTGCTTTGCAGAGGGATCCGACCCCACGTCCAGCTGGGCGGGCCGGAGCCCGCATGTTGCACGGGATCCGACCCCGGGGCGTGGATCTGCGATAATGCACGGCTCGGGCGCCGCAACGGCGTTCATCGCAGGCAGTGCGACGCCCCCATGCCAGTCTGGCCAGGCACCGGCGGATATCCCCCGTTTTTCCACGGCTTATCCACAAGTTTGTCCATGGCCGCCGGGGTCGGTGCATGCCTACACTCGTCTGGCCACTTTCGTAGGAAACACCGCAGCATGTCCGCCCGTTCCGGCTTCCGTTCCAACCGCAGAGAGCGCGGTGATGGCTTTGATCGTGATCGCGACGAGTCGCGCATCGATCAGTTGCGTGTGCCGCCGCATTCGGTGGAAGCCGAGCAGGCGGTGCTGGGTGGGCTGATGCTGGCGCCGGAGGCCTATGACCGGGTCAACGACCAGCTGACCGAGGTCGATTTCTATCGCCGCGACCACCAGATGATCTACCGTGCGATCCGCGAGCTGTCCGAACGTGAACGTCCGTTCGATGCGGTGACCCTGGGTGAGTGGTTCGAATCGCAGGGCAAGCTGGAACTGGTCGGCGATGGTGCCTATCTGATCGAGCTGGCCAGCACCACGCCGTCGGCGGCCAACATCGTGGCCTACGCCGAAATCGTGCGTGACAAGGCGGTGCTGCGGCAGCTGATCCAGGTCGGCACCGACATCGTCAACGATGGCTTCCAGCCCGAAGGTCGCGACAGCAGTGAGCTGCTGGCCTCGGCGGAAAAGAGCGTGTTCGCCATCGCCGAGCAGGGTGCGCGGGGCCGTACCGACTTCGTGGCCATGCCTGGCGCACTGAAGGATGCCTTCGAGGAACTGCGCAACCGCTTCGAGAACGGCGGCAACATCACCGGCCTGCCGACCGGTTACAACGACTTCGACGCGATGACCGCCGGCCTGCAGCCGACCGACCTGATCATCCTCGCTGCGCGCCCGGCCATGGGCAAGACCACCTTCGCGCTGAACATCGCCGAGTATGCGGCGATCAAGTCGAAGAAGGGCGTGGCCGTGTTCTCGATGGAAATGTCGGCCTCGCAGCTGGCGATGCGCCTGATTTCCTCCAACGGCCGCATCAACGCGCAGCGCCTGCGTACCGGCCAGCTGGAAGACGAAGACTGGAGCCGCGTCACCAGCGCGATCAAGATGCTGAAGGAAACCAAGATCTTCATCGATGACACGCCGGGCGTGTCGCCGGAAGTGCTGCGTTCCAAGTGCCGCCGCCTCAAGCGCGAACATGATCTGGGACTGATCGTGATCGACTACCTGCAGCTGATGAGCGTGCCGGGCAACAGCGAGAACCGCGCGACCGAAATCTCGGAAATCTCGCGTTCGCTGAAGGGCCTGGCCAAGGAGCTGCACGTACCGGTGATCGCGTTGTCCCAGCTCAACCGCTCGCTGGAAACGCGTACCGACAAGCGCCCGGTGATGGCCGACCTTCGCGAATCGGGCGCTATCGAGCAGGACGCGGACATGATCGTGTTCATCTACCGCGACGATTACTACAACAAGGAAAATTCGCCGGACAAGGGCCTGGCCGAGATCATCATCGGCAAGCACCGTGGTGGCCCGACCGGCTCGTGCAAGCTGAAGTTCTTCGGCGAGTACACCCGTTTCGACAACCTGGCCCACGATTCGGTCGGTTCGTTCGAGTAACGGACGTTCGCTGGGGCACGGATACAGGCCGACCCCAGCACCATTCGGAACATCAACGTTCCGTATGTGGCGTGTAAATGACATGTAACGCGACGCTTCTACGATTCCGCCGCTGCTGCCCTTCGACGCCGCCCTTCGGCGTCCAGCGTGCCCAAGGAATCCGCCTCCATGCCGTCCCACGCTCCGCTCCGCCGCAATCTGCTGGCCCTGCTGGTCTGTGCTTCGCTCCCGTCTCTGGCCGCCGCTGAAACCGCCCCCGCCGCCGACGCGCAGTCGGCCACCACCCTCGATTCGGTCTCGGTGATCGGCCGCGGCGAAGCACGCCAGGTTCAGCGCGTCACTGCCGAAGACATGAAGGTGTTGCCGCCCGGTGCCAACCCGCTGAAGCTGCTGGCAACCAAGCCGGGCGTGCATTTCGAGTCGGCCGATGCCACCGGCGCCTACGAATGGTCGACCACCATCAGCCTGCGCGGCTTCAATCAGAACCGCCTCGGCTACACCCTCGATGGCATCCCGCTGGGCAACATGGCCTACGGCAACAGCAACGGCCTGCATATCAGCCGCGCGGTGATCAGCGAGAACCTGGGCGGTGCCGAGGTCTCCACCGGCATCGGTGCGCTGGGCACGCCGTCCACCAGTAACCTCGGCGGCGTGTTCCAGTTCTATTCGATCGATCCGTCCACCGAGTACGGGGTGGTGCTGGCACAGAGCTTCGGCAGCGACAGTGCGCGCCGCAGCTATGCGCGGCTGGATACCGGCGACCATCAAGGCTTTGCTGCCTACCTGTCAGGCGTCTATTCCGAAGGCGACAAGTGGAAGGGCAAGGGCTCGCAGGAGCTGAAGCAGTTCAACGGCAAGGCCACGTACAACTTCGGCGTGGACAGCAGGATCACCGCGCTGTTCAATGCGTCGCGCCGCGTCGAGGCCGACTACCAGGATCTGTCGCTGGAGATGATCGACCGCCTCGGCTGGGACTGGGACAACTACGCGCCGGACTGGGATCGCGCGGTCGCCGCCGCACGCGGCAAATTCAGCGGCGGCGTCAACAGCCCATGGGATGCGTACTACTCCGGCCACGGCCTGCGCAACGATGACCTGTCCAGCATTGCCGGCGATTTCGGCCTGAACGAGTCGATGCGGTTGAAGGTCAATGTCTACAACCACAGCAACCGTGGCCAGGGCCACTGGTTCAGCCCGTCCAATCCGTCCAACCCGGGCACCAGCCGCGAGATTCCAATCTCGATCCGCACCACCGAGTATGCGATCGATCGCACCGGCGTGACCTCGGCGTTCACCTGGAACGTCGGTGGCCACGAACTGGAGGCTGGCCTCTGGTACGAGGACAACGGGCACAGCGTGCAGCGCAACTTCTACTACATCGACGGCCCGATCACCGACGACTTCTTCCTGCGCAACCCGGACCAGCGCGTGTGGCACCAGCGCTACACCACCATCACCCGCCAGTTCTACGTGCAGGACCGCTTCCGCCTGTTCGATGATCGCCTGACCATCGACATCGGTGCGAAGTCGCCGCACACCCGTACCAGTGTGCGCACGCCACTGGGCAGCTACGCCAACAACAGCAGCCTGACCTCGAAGAAGGGGCTGCTGCCGCAGGCCGGCTTCAACTTCAAGCTCAACGAAGGCAATGAGATCTTCGGCTCGTTCGCCAAGAACATCGCCGCCTATGCACTGGGTGTCGGCAGTCCGTTCAACGTGCCGCAGGCGGCATTCGACAGCAGCGCGAAGAACCTGAAGCCGGAACAGTCGCGCACGATCGAGCTGGGTTGGCGTGGCTACGGCCGCGGCTATGAAGCCTCGGTGGCGGTGTACGACGTCAAGTTCGACAACCGTCTGCTGGCCATCGCGCAGTGCGTGGGCATCCTCGGTTGCCCGGCACTGTTCTCCAACGTCGGTTCGGTGACCAGCCGCGGCGCCGAGGCGACCCTGCAGCTGAAGCCGATGCAGGACCTCACCTGGTCCAACGCGCTGTCCTGGAATGACAGCACCTACGATAACGACTACGTGAACAACGGCGTGGTGCCGACCCGTGGCAAGAAGACCGTCGATACCCCGGAATGGATGTTCGCCAGCACTCTGGCCTGGACCCCGGGCCCGTGGGACATGCGCCTGGCCGCCAACCACGTCGGCAAGCGCTACGTGACCTACACCAATGACGTGTCGGTGCCGAGCTACTGGCTGGTGAACGCTTCGGTGGCCTATGACTTCGGCAAGCTGGGCCCGGCGCAGAACCTGACCGTGGCGCTGAACCTGACCAACCTGACCGACAAGCGTTATCTGTCCTCGATCAACACCAATGGCACCTACGCCGCTGACCCGACCCGCAGCCTGGCGACCATGCAGGTCGGCGCGCCGCGGCAGGTGATGGCCACCGCCACCGTGCATTTCTGATGCGCGGGCCTGTCGATCCGGAAAGCCGCCGTCGCCTGCTGCGCATGGCGTGGCAGGGCACGGGGGCGGCGATCGCGCTGGCGGCGATGCCGGGGCTGGCCACGGCCGGCCCTCGGCCGCGGCTGGGACGCGATCCGTTCACCCTGGGCGTCGCCGCCGGCGATCCGGATCCGCAGGGCGCGGTGCTGTGGACGCGGCTGGCCCCGGACCCGCTCAACGGTGGTGGCATGCCATCGCGGGCGGTGCCGGTGCGCTGGTTCGTGGCCGAAGACCCGGGCATGCGCCGGCTGGTGCAGCGGGGCGTTGCCGCGGCAGTGCCCGAGCTGGCCCATTCGGTGCACGTGGAGGTCAACGGCCTGCGCCCGGGCCGCGACTACTACTACCGCTTTGCCTGCGACGGCAACGAGGAAAGCGCGGTCGGCCACTTCCGCACCGCGCCGCCGCTGGACACGCCATTGCAGCAGCTGCGGCTGGCCCTGTGCACCTGCCAGGCCTGGAACAGCGGCTACTATCCGGTGCTGCGCGATATCGCCCAGAGCGATCTCGACCTGGTGCTGCATGCCGGTGACTACCTGTACGAGTACAGCCCGCTGCAGAACGCGCGCGGCCGCACGCTGGACGCCGAGCGTTTCAGTGGCGAGACGGTCAGCCTGGAGCGCTACCGCGACCAGTACGCGTTGTACAAGCTTGATCCGGATCTGCAGGCTGCGCACGCCGCGCATGCGTTCGCGGTGATCTGGGATGACCACGAGGTACAGAACGATTATTCCGGCATCCATCCGGAGAAGCCCGGGGTATCGACCGAAGACTTCATCGTGCGTCGTGCGGCCGCCTATCGCGCGTTCTACGAGCACCTGCCGATGCGCAGCACGCCTGCGGGCAATGGCGGCCTGCGCGTACATCGGCGGCTGCGCTACGGCGATCTGGCACAGCTGACCCTGCTCGATTGCCGCCAGTTCCGCCCGGCCAATCCCTGTGGCGTGGGCGAGTCGCCGCGCTGTGATGCTGCACTGGATCCGCGCATGAGCATGCTCGGCACGGGCCAGGAGGCGTGGTTCGCGCAGTCGATGGCCGCCGCGCAGGGCATGCGTTGGAACGTGGTGGTGCAGCAGCTGCTGATGGCACAGCTGCGGCTGGACGCTGGCACCCCGCGCGAGCGCTTCTGGAACGACGCCTGGGATGGCTATCCCGCCGCACGCAACCGGCTGCTGCAGGCGATGCAGGCCGGTGGGCAGGGCAATGCCATCGTGCTTGGCGGCGACTGGCATTCCACCTTCGTCAACGACCTGAAGCTGGATTTCGACGCGGCCAGTGCGCCGGTCGTCGCCACCGAATTCATCGCCCCGGCGATCAGCAGTGGCGGCGACGGCACACCGTATGGACCGTATTACGGGCCGTCGATACCGCAGAACCCGCACATCCGCTATTTCGACGGGGACCGCCGTGGCTGGTGGAAGCTGCAGCTGAACCGGCAGACCGTGGACGCCGAACTGCGCTTCGCCGACAGCGTGCTGCGCGCGGATGCGGCGGTACGCACAGCTGTGCGTTTCCAGGTGGCCCATGGCCGCCCGGGTGCAGTGCCAGTGTGATTCCGTTCGGTAGTGCCGGCCGCTGGCCGGCAACCTCATGAATCTCCGGTTTCCCCACCACTGCTTTCATCGCCCCCAGCCCGGGTTTCGTCGCAAACCGTTTGCACGCGGCCAGAGCAGGGCGCCAAGGTGTCCGCAGGCGGCAAGGTGCCGCCACAAGGAGACCGTGATGAAGACCCTGTTCGCGCTCGGTGTGTGGTGCCTGCTGTTCGTGCTGTGCTGGCCGCTGGCGATCCTCGCCCTCATCGCTTGGCCGTTCGTCTGGCTGCTGAGTCTGCCGTTCCGCCTGGTCGGCATCACCTTCTCGGCGCTGTTCGCGTTCCTGCGCGCGCTGTTCATGCTGCCGGCACGCCTGCTCGGTGGCGGTCCGGTGCCCGCATGAGGACAGTGCTGCTGGTCGGTCTGGCCCTGTTGGCGGCCCCGGTACTGGCCGCACCTCCAGTGCCGCCCTCGGTGTGGCTGGAACGTCAGCAGACCGCGGCTGCCGATGAGGCGGATGCTGCGGCGGCCAAGGCGGTCAAACCCAAGGAGCACTGCCGGGTGGTGAAGGAATGGAAGGCGGGTGAAACCGTGGTCCAGCACCGGATCTGTGACGATCCGCCGAAGAAGCCGGCTGGAAAGGTGTAGCGCCGAGCCGATGCTCGGCTCTTTTCCCGGGATAGCCGAGCGTGGGCTCGGCTCTACATCATCAGCGCCAAGAAAAAACCCCGCCGAGGCGGGGTTTTTTCTTGGCTGGAGTGTGCCGAACAACGGTCGGCACCCAACTGGATGCAGATCAGTTCGCCTTGTGGATCGCGCGCTTGCTGACCGCCATCGCTGCGTCGTGGATCACTTCCGACAGCGACGGGTGGGCGTGGCAGATGCGGGCCAGGTCATCGGCCGAGCCGCTGAACTCCATGGTCAGCACGCCTTCGTGCACCAGCTCGGAGACGTTGGCGCCGACCAGGTGCATGCCGAGGATGCGATCGGTTTCGGCATGGGCCAGGATCTTCACGAAACCTGCCGGCTCGATCATCGCCACGGCACGGCCGTTGGCGGCGAACGGGAAGCTGCCGGCCTTGTACGGAATGCCTTCGGCCTTCAGCTGGGCTTCGGTCTTGCCGACCCATGCCAGTTCCGGCTCGGTGTAGATGACCCACGGGATGGTGTCGAAGTTGACGTGGCCCGGCAGGCCGGCGATCAGCTCAGCCACCGCGATGCCTTCCTCGAAGCCCTTGTGCGCCAGCATCGGGCCGCGCACGCAGTCACCCACTGCCCACACGCCGTTGACGCCGGTGTGGCAATGCGCATCGACTTCGATCTGGCCACGCTCGTTTACCTTGACGCCGGTGCCTTCGGCCAGCAGGCCCTTGGTGGCGGCGCGACGGCCGACGGCCACCAGCAGCTTGTCCACGGTCAGGGTCTTTTCGCCTTCGCTGTCGGTGTAGGTGACAACGACTTCCTTCTTCTTGCCCTTGCCGGTGATCTCGGTCTTGGAGACCTTGGCACCGAGGCGGATGTCCAGGCCCTGCTTCTTGAATTCCTTGGCAGCGGTCTTGGCCACTTCGGCGTCGGCCACGGCCAGGAACTCCGGCAGTGCTTCGAGGATGGTGACTTCAGCGCCCAGGCGCTTCCACACGCTGCCCAGTTCCAGGCCGATCACGCCGGCGCCGATTACGGCCAGGCGGTTCGGCACTTCGGTGAAGTCCAGGCCGCCGACGTTGTCGACGATGGTATCGCCGTCGAACTTGGCGAACGGCAGTTCGATCGAATCCGAACCGGCGGCGATGATGACGTTGGTGCCCTTCAGCTCGACTTCCGAGCCGTCGTGCTGCTTCACCTTGACCACGTTGCCCGGCTGCAGTTCACCGAAGCCGTAGTAGGTGGCGACCTTGTTGGCCTTGAACAGCATGGCGATGCCGCCGGTGAACTGCTTGACGATCTTGTCCTTGCGGCCAACCATCGCTTCGACGTCCATCTTGGCATCCTTGAAGCTGATGCCGTGGTCGCCAAAGATGTGGCCCATGTTCCAGAACTGGCGCGAGGAATCCAGCAGCGCCTTGGACGGGATGCAGCCCACGCGCAGGCAGGTGCCGCCCAGGGCCGGCTTGCCGTCCTTGCCCAGCGCTGCGTCGATGCAGGCGGTCTTCAGGCCCAGCTGTGCGGCGCGGATGGCAGCGTGGTAACCGGCCGGGCCGGCACCGATGACGACGACGTCGAATTGTTCAGCCATTGAATTATTCCTTGATGCATTACCAGAACCCCTCCGCGCAGGCGCGGAGGGGCGGGAGGTTTCTTACAGGCCGAACAGCATGCGGCCCGGGTTTTCCAGCTGGTTCTTGATGTCCACCAGGAACTGCACCGAGTCCTTGCCGTCGATGATGCGGTGATCGTAGGACATCGCCAGGTACATCATCGGCGCGATCACGACCTGGCCGTTCTGGGCGATCGGACGCTCCTTGATGGCATGCATGCCCAGGATGGCGCTCTGCGGCGGGTTGATGATCGGGGTCGACAGCAGCGAACCGAAGGTGCCGCCGTTGGTCACGGTGAAGGTGCCGCCCTGCAGTTCTTCCAGGCTCAGCTTGCCGTCACGGGCCTTCTTGGCGTAGTCGGCGATGGTGCGTTCGATGTCGGCGAACGACATGCGCTCGACATTGCGCAGCACCGGCGTGACCAGGCCCTTCTCGGTCGACACGGCGATCGAGATGTCCGAGTAGCCGTGGTAGATGATGTCGTCGCCGTCGATGGAGGCATTGACCAGCGGGAAACGCTGCAGCGCGTTGGCGGCGGCCTTCACGAAGAAGCTCATGAAGCCGAGCTTGATGCCGTGTGCCTTGACGAACTCGTCCTGCAGTTCCTTGCGCGCCGCCGACACCTTGGACAGGTCGACTTCGTTGAAGGTGGTCAGCATGGCGGTGGAGTTCTTCGACTCCATCAGGCGCTCGGCGATGCGCTTGCGGATGCGGGTCATCGGCACGCGTTCTTCCGGACGTGCGCCACCGGCCTTGCCGGCGCCGCCGTTGCGGGCGAAGTTGACGATGTCTTCCTTGGTAACCGCGCCGCGACGGCCGGTGCCATCGACGTCGGCCGGATTCACGCCTTCAGTGATGGCAGTGAAGCGGGCGCCCGGCGGCAGCGCGTCGGCGGCCGACTTGGCAGCCGGGGCCGGAGCAGCGGCGGCAGCCGGAGCAGCAGCGGCCGGAGCGGCGGCAGCAGCCGGAGCGGCTTCAGCGGCCGGCGCCGGAGCAGCGGCCACGGCGCCTTCTTCGATGATCGCCACGACCTGGCTGGAGGTCACGGTCGCGCCTTCGGCGAACTTGATTTCCTTGATCACACCATCGACCGGCGACGGCACTTCCAGGACGACCTTGTCGGTTTCCAGGTCAAGCAGGTTTTCGTCGCGCTTGACGGCGTCGCCCACCTTCTTGTGCCAGGTGGCGATGGTGCCGTCGGCGACGGATTCGGGCAGTACCGGGGCTTTGACTTCGGTGGCCATGCGGGAGCTTCCTGGTTTGTCTTCTAAATAGGGGGAGAGTTATTCAGCGAACGAGTCGTTGAACGGGTTGACCAGTGCATCGGCGACCAGCTGCTGCTGTTCGCGGACGTGGTCAGCCATGTGACCGGCAGCCGGCGAAGCCGAACGTGCGCGACCGGCGTAGTGCAGGTTCTGGCCATCGGCCAGGCAGAACTGCAGGTGGTGGCGGATCTGGTACCACGCACCCTGGTTCTGCGGTTCTTCCTGCGTCCACACCACGTCGGTGGCCTTGCCGTACTTCTTCAGTTCGGCAGCCAGCAGCGCACGCGGGAACGGATACAGCTGCTCCACGCGGATGATCGCCACGTCGTCCTGGCCACGCTTGGTCTGGTCTTCCAGCAGGTCGTAGTAGACCTTGCCCGAGCACAGCACCACGCGCTTGACCTTCTTGGCATCGGCATTGGCATCGCCGATCAGGTGCTGGAACTCGCCATTGGCCAGCTCGTCCAGGGTCGACACGGCCAGCTTGTGGCGCAGCAGCGACTTGGGCGACATCACCACCAGCGGCTTGCGGGTGGTCAGGTGCTGCTGGCGACGCAGCATGTGGAAGGCCTGCGCCGGGGTCGACGGCACCACCACCAGCATGTTCTCCAGCGCGCACAGCTGCAGGAAGCGCTCCAGGCGCGCCGAGCTGTGTTCCGGGCCCTGACCTTCATAGCCATGCGGCAGCAGCAGGGTCAGGCCAGAGATGCGGCCCCACTTTGCTTCGCCGGCGGCGATGAACTGATCGATCACCACCTGGGCGCCGTTGGCGAAGTCGCCGAACTGGCCTTCCCAGATGCACAGGGTGTTCGGATCGGTGGTCGAGAAACCGTACTCGTAGGCCATCACTGCTTCTTCGCTGAGCAGCGAATCGATGACGGTGGCCTTCTCCGGCGAATCCACCAGCTGCCGCAGCGGCAGGTAGTAGTTGTCGGTCTTCTGGTCGTGCAGGATCGCGTGGCGGTGGGTGAACGTGCCGCGGCCGACGTCCTGGCCGACCAGGCGCAGCGCACTGCCTTCATCCAGCAGGGTGGCGTAGGCCAGGTTCTCGGCAAAGCCCCAGTCGCCCGGGATCTCGCCGGCAGCCATCTTGCGGCGGTCGTCGTAGACCTTGGACACGCGCGAGTGCAGCTGCACTTCTTCCGGCACGGTGTTGATCAGCTTGGCCAGTTCGACCAGCTTGTTCTTCTCGACCTTGGTAGAGATCGGATCGGACAGCTTGCCTTCCAGCAGCTTCGGCCAATCGACGAACAGCGGGCTGCTCGGCGGGGTCTTCTCGACCTTGGCTAGCTCGGTGGTCACTTCACCGGCATCGAGCTTCTCGCGGTACGCATCGACCATCGCCTTGCCGGCGCCGGCGGCGATCACGCCTGCCTTTTCCAGCTGCTCGGCGTACATCTCGCGGGTGGTGGCGTGCTTGCGGATCACCTGGTACATCAGCGGCTGGGTGATCGCCGGCTCGTCGGCCTCGTTGTGGCCCCAACGGCGGTAGCACATCAGGTCGATGACCACGTCCTTGGCGAACTTCTGGCGGAACTCGAACGCCAGCTGCGCGGCGAACACCACCGCTTCGGGATCATCGCCGTTCACGTGCAGCACCGGGGCGGCAATCATCTTCGCCACGTCGGTGGCATAGCGCGTGGAGCGCGTGTCCTGCGGATTGGAGGTGGTGAAGCCGACCTGGTTGTTGACCACGATGTGCACGGTGCCGCCGACGGCGAAGCCGCGGGCCTGCGACATCTGGAACAGCTCCATGACCACGCCCTGGCCGGAGAAGGCCGCGTCGCCGTGGATCAGGATCGGCATCACCTGCTTGCGTGCGGTGTCCTTGCGGCGTTCCTGGCGCGAACGCACCGAGCCGGCAACCACCGGGTCGGCGATTTCCAGGTGCGACGGGTTGAACGCCAGGGCCAGATGCACCGGGCCACCCTCGGTGGCCACGTCGGCGGAGAAGCCCATGTGGTACTTCACATCGCCGGCCGAAGCGTGCTCGTCGTGCTCGAACTTGCCTTCGAATTCGTCGAACAGCTTGCGCGGGTTCTTGCCGAGGGTGTTGACCAGCACGTTCAGGCGGCCGCGGTGGGCCATGCCGATCACCACGTCCTTGACGCCATCCTTGCCGGCGCTGCGGATGATGGTGTCCATCATCGGGATCAGCGAGTCGCCGCCTTCCAGCGAGAAGCGCTTCTGGCCGACGTACTTGGTGTGCAGGTAGCGCTCGAGGCCTTCGGCGGCGGTCAGGCGCTCCAGCGTGCGGCGCTGGGTGTCAGCGTCCAGCTGGTAGTTGCCACCGGCCAGTTCCAGCTTCCTGTAGATCCACTGGCGCTGCTCGACCTCGGAGATGTGCATGAACTCCGCACCGATCGAACCGGTGTAGGTCGCCTTCAGGCGCGCCAGCAGGTCACGCAGCTTCATGCGCGGCTGGCCACCCACGCCGCCGGTGCTGAACTCGCTGTTGAGGTCACCATCGGACAGGTTGTGGAAGGGCAGGCCCAGGTCCGGGGTGTTGACCGGAGCAGCCAGGCCCAGCGGATCCAGGCGGGCGTCCAGGTGACCGCGCGAACGGTAGGCGGTGATCAGGCGACCGACATTGCGCTCACGCTCGTCGCCTGCACCGGTACCGGTGCCAGCTTTCAGCGCATCCTTGGCCGCGTCCGCGATGTGGGAGATGACAGCCGAGTGGGGAATGTCACCTGCTTCGCGGCCCTTGAAGCCGTCGAAGTAGGTTTTCCATTTGGGATCGACACTATCCGGGGAGACCAGGTACTGCTCGTACAGGTCCTCGACATAGGAGGCGTTGCCGCCGGCGAGTTGCGAAGATTGCGCAAACTGCTTCAGTTGATTGTCCACGATGGAGGGTGCTGATTCGCTTTGTGGGGTATGGCTTCAGAAGGACCCGGCACGAAGATGAATAGCCATGCACGGGCGCGTTCAAACAGCCAAATTGTACCCCCAACCGGACACGAAGGGGCACCACCAAGGGCATCGCGCGTCCCCCGGTGCCGCTTCCAGACAGGTTGGATCAGCTGCGCCGGCTCAGATGCCGAGCGCGCGCAGTTCGCTGCAATCGCGCGAACGGTCCCAGACGCGCTGCAATTGCTGCTCGAACGGCTGCGAACGTGCCGGTAGCGCGATGCCGGCCTCGCCGTCGAGCTGGTGCCCGATCAGACGAAAGTAGAAGTCGCCGGCATCGTTGAGCAGGCAGGCCGAGGCCAGCGCACGGTCGACCGGGTCGGTGACCTCGCGGAACTGGATCACGCTTGGCAGGCGCTGGGCCAGCGCCAGCAGCGGCGCGCCGGCCGAGGCGATCGCGGCCGCATCGTGCACGATCACCCGCAGCTGCTTGTCGTGGCGGGCGGTGACGAAGCGACGCAGGGCCGCCTGCACCGGCGGCGCATCCAGCAGGCCCGGATCCAGCTGGCGGCTGTGCAGCCACAGCTGCCGGCGGGCGCGATGGACGATGGCGGTGGTGATGGCCAGCGCCTCGGCGCGGCTGTCGATGGCGCTGGCGGCACTCAGCCGGCGGCGCATCTGCTGGTGGCCGATGCCGGCCTCCTCGAACACCTCGCCCTCGGGCAGGAAGCCCTGGCGCGCATAGAAATCGCGGGCGGGCAGCTGGGCGTGCAGGTGCAGCTCGGCCAGGCCGAGCCGCCGCCCGGCCTCGACCAGCGCCTCCAGCAGAGCCTCGCCCACCCCGTGGCTGCGATGGCTGGCCAGTACCGCCATACGGCCGATGCGGCCGTCCGGGGCCAGTCGGCCGGTGCCGACCGGCTGCCCGTCGCCATCCAGCGCCAGCACATGGGCGCTGACCGGGTCCAGCGCGTCGCGCTCCAGATCGGCGGCGATGCCCTGTTCCTGCACGAACACGCGCTGGCGCACGTCGTGGAGAGCGGCATGGGCATCGGCGTGGCTGACCTGCTGGACCCGGATCACGGTCATGGCTCAGCCGCGGCCGTCGTCGCTGTCGTCTTCCTCGTCGTCCTCAAAGTTGACGATGACCTCGATGCCGTCGTCGTGCACGGTCACGGAGTGGACATCGTCGGACACCGCGTCGGCGTCGATCACATCCACGCGGTCACGGCCTTCGACGACTTCGCCGAGCACCACGGCATCCTCATCGTCATCCTCGTCTTCGGCCTCATACATCTCGTTCGGGTCGATCAGCTGGAACACACCGCCGACCAGCAGCTGCTGGACCGCAGCGCGGCCCTTGTCGGACAGGCCGCGGTAAGCGGTGGCATCCAGCTGTTCGGCACCGGCAAGGCGCTGGGCGTCCTTGACCGGCAGCGCGAAGTCCTGGCCGCTGACATACAGGCTGGCGCCACGCTTGGCCCGCCGCCAGGCCAGGCGGGCCCACGGGTGGCGCTGCAGCAACAGTCCGGAGGCCAGCGCCTCGACCACTTCCTCCGGGGCCGGAGCAGCCTGGTGGGGCATCACTTCGCCGGCGGCACGGTAGGTGGTGATGAAGCGGCCGAACCAGTCGCCCAGCTTGTCCGGGTCGTTCATGCGGATGGCGTTGAGCGCGGTGATCACCCGTGCCATCGCCACGGTATCGATTTCGTTCGGGTCGGCCGGCACCTTCAGATCGGCATCCTGGTAACGGATGTTCTCGTCGGCATCGGCGATCAGGGTGTCGAGGTAGTCGCTGATCAGCTCGGCCGAGGACGGCGCGCGCATGCCGAACGAGAAGGTCAGGCAGGGGTCTTCGGCGACGCCATGGTGCGGCACGTTCGGCGGCAGGTACAGCATGTCGCCCGGCGCCAGCACCCAATCGTGGGTCGGCTTGAACACCTTCAGCAGCTTCAGCTCCACGTCGGGGCGGAAGCCCAGCGGCGGCTGCTTGCCCTTGATCGATTCACTGGCATCGATCTGCCAGCGACGGTGGCCCTGGGCCTGCAGCAGGAACACGTCGTACTGGTCGACGTGGGCGCCGACCGAGCCACCGGTGGCGGCGAAGCTGATCATCACATCATCCATGCGCCAGCGCGGCAGGAAGCTGAAGTGTTCGATCAGCGCGCGCACGTCCTTGTCCCACTTGTCCACGTCCTGCACCAGCAGGGTCCAGTCGCGGTCGGGCAGGGCGGGGAAGATCTCTTCCTGGAACGGGCCGGTACGCACGCGCCAGCCGTCCTGGGTCTTGTCATGCTCGATCAGGCGCGCCAGCACGCCTTCTTCGCAGGCCAGTCCGGCCAGGTCTTCCGGCTGCACCGGGGTCTGGAAATCCGGGAAGGCGTTGCGGATCAGCAGCGGGCGTTTCTGCCAGAAGTCACGCAGGAAGGTGGCCGGGGCCATGCCCAGCGGCTGGCCGCGGCGGGCGGTGACTTCGATCAGGGGGGCGGAGGACTTGCGGGCGGCCATGGGGGAATCCTTGCAGCGGAAAGCGGGAGGGGCGGCGCGGCGGGCCGCCAAGGCCTCCATTGTCCGACGTTCGCCGGGATTGCGCACGTGCGCGGGTTTGTCGCGGGGTGTCCGGCCAACGGCTGAGCCCCTCGTGGCGGTCAGGTTCACAAGCAAAAGCCGCGCTTGGCCGGGCGGGTGGGCCATGCAGGGGAAGCTGCAAGTCCCCCTCCGGGGCCCGGCCCAGCCGCTGGCGGCTGGGCGTTCGGTCGCTCGCGAAGCATTGCTTCGCAAGCAAAGCGCCCTCACCCCTGTAAGCTCGATGGCGCCATCCATGGCGCCAACGCCCCTGCATGGCCCACCCGCCCGGCCCCTGACAGTTTCCTGCGGGGTCCGCCACGGAATGGAAGAAGAAAAGCAAGGCAAAAGCGGGTCGCGCGCTGCGCTTGCTCCTGCTCATGCTCCTGCGCTCGTGGGGTCAGAACCCTTTTCCGATGGAAAAGGGATCTGACCCCATCGGACAAACGAAAGAGGGACGCGGCGAAGCCGCGTCCCTCTTTCAAAATTCCGTCCCGACAACCCAACGCTCTTCGATCCGTCACCGGGAATCTGTCAGAGGTGGGACGGGTTGGGTTCGCGGGGGTGTCCGCGGCATGGATGCCGCGGCCAAGCCCCCAGGGACGGGTTCACGGCGTCCCCCGCGAAACCAACCCGCCCCGCCAAGCACGGCATAACCCAGAGCCGCCTTTGACGTTGCAGTTGCTGTTGCCGTTGCAGTAAAGCCTGCCGCAGGCAGCGCCCGCGGCCGCCGCCGCAAGGAAACCCCTTAAATCTTCTTCGCCAGCGACTCGGCCAGACCGGTGTAGCTGCCCGGGGTCATCTCCAGCAGGCGCTGCTTCGCATCCGCCGGCAGCTCCAGCCCCTGCACGAACGCACGCATCGACTCGGCGGTGATGCCCTGGCCGCGGGTCAGTGCCTTCAGCTGCTCGTACGGGTTCGGCAGGCCATGACGGCGCATCACCGTCTGCACGGCCTCGGCCAGCACTTCCCACGCCGCATCCAGATCGGCGTCCAGGCGCTGCGGGTTCACTTCCAGCTTGCCCAGGCCCTTGGCCAGCGAATCCAGTGCCACCTGGCTGTGGCCGAATGCGGTGCCCAGCGCGCGCAGCACGGTGGAATCGGTCAGGTCACGCTGCCAGCGGCTGATCGGCAGCTTTGCGCTGAAGTGCTCGAACAGCGCGTTGGCGATGCCGAAGTTGCCTTCCGCATTCTCGAAATCGATCGGGTTGACCTTGTGCGGCATCGTCGACGAGCCGACTTCGCCTTCCTTCAGGCGCTGCTTGAAGTAGCCCAGCGAAACGTAGCCCCAGATGTCACGGGCCAGGTCGATCAGGATGATGTTGGCGCGGCGTGCGGCGTCGCCGATCTCGGCGATGTTGTCGTGCGGCTCGATCTGCGTGGTGTACGGGTTGAACACCAGGCCCAGGCCGGTCACGAAGCGCTCGGCAAAGGCCGGCCAGTCCACATCCGGGTAGCTGGCGATGTGCGCGTTGTAGTTGCCGACGGCGCCGTTGATCTTGCCGGTCAGTTCAACCGCGGCGATCTGCCGGCGCTGGCGCTCCAGGCGGGCGACCACGTTGGCCAGTTCCTTGCCCAGGGTGGTCGGCGAGGCGGTCTGGCCGTGGGTGCGCGACAGCATCGGCTGGCCGGCCTGGGTGTGGGCCAGGGCGCGCAGGGTGCTGGCGATGCCGTCCAGGGTCGGTAGCAGCACCTCGCGGCGCGCCTGTTCCAGCATCAGGCCGTAGCTGAGGTTGTTGATGTCTTCGCTGGTGCAGGCGAAATGCACGAATTCGAGGGCTGGGGCCAGTTCGGCGTCGTCCTTCAGCTGTTCCTTGATGAAGTACTCCACCGCCTTGACGTCATGGTTGGTGGTGCGCTCGATCTCCTTCACCCGCGGGGCCTGGGCCGGGCTGAAGCTGCTGGCCAGGGCGCGCAGGCGTGCGATGGCGGCGTCGGAGAACGGCGCCAGTTCGACGATGCCCGGCTCGGCGGCCAGGGCCAGCAGCCATTCCACCTCGACCGTGATGCGGGCCTTGATCAGGCCGTACTCGGAGAAGATCGGGCGCAGGGCGTCGACCTTGCCGGCATAGCGGCCATCAAGCGGGGACAGGGCGAGCAGGGCGGAATCGGACATGTCGGCAGGGCTGGGACGAGCGGCGGGGGCCATATTCTACGACGTGCCGGTCAGGTAATGCCGGCCGCTGGCCGGCAACCACGCCCGGTCCACGCTTCCATGGATTGCCGGCCAGCGGCCGGCACTACCCTTGCGCACGCACAACGGCCCTGCGGATGAAACGATCTGGCCCGTCCCCGTCATCCCGTGTCACCGGCAAGGGAGTATCGTTGGCGCAGCCGCCAGCCCGGGAAGCGACACCCTGCCAGCCGCCGCTTCCCTTTCCCCAACTGAAGTAGTGCGGAGTTGATGCAATGAGCAAAGCTGCAAGCAAGGGTTTCAGAATCGAACACGACAGCATGGGCGAGCTGCAGGTGCCTGCGGACGCCCTGTGGGGCGCACAGACCCAGCGTGCCGTGCAGAATTTCCCGGTGTCGGGTCAGCGCATGCCGCGCGGTTTCATCCGCGCGCTGGGCCTGGTCAAGGGCGCCGCCGCGGGCGTCAACGCAGAGCTGGGCCATCTGCCGAAGAACGTGGCCAAGGCCATCCAGTCCGCTGCCGCCGAAGTGGCCGCCGGCAACTGGGACGCGCATTTCCCGATCGACGTCTACCAGACCGGCTCGGGCACGTCGTCGAACATGAATGCCAATGAGGTCATTGCCACCCTGGCCAACCGTGCCGGCAAGGCGGGCAAGACCGCCGTGCACCCCAATGACCACGTCAACCAGGGGCAGAGCTCCAACGACGTGATCCCGACCGCACTGCGCGTGTCGGCGGTGCTTGCGACGCACGAGCAGCTGCTGCCGGCGCTGGTACACCTGCGCAGGACCCTGGACAAGAAGGGCCGCAGCCTGCGCAAGGTGGTCAAGACCGGCCGTACCCACCTGATGGATGCGATGCCGCTCACCTTCGAGCAGGAATTCGGTGCATGGTCGGCGCAGCTGGCCTCGGCCCAGGAGCGCATCGAAGACAGTCTCAAGCGCGTGCGCCGGCTGCCGCTGGGTGGCACCGCCATCGGCACCGGTATCAACGCCGACCCGCGTTTCGGCGCGCAGGTGGCCAAGGCGCTGAAGCAGCAGACGGGCTTCAAGTTCGACAGCGCCGAGAACAAGTTTGAAGGCCTGGCCGCGCAGGACGATGCAGTGGAGCTGTCCGGCCAGCTCAATGCGCTGGCGGTGGCACTGATCAAGATCGCCAATGACCTGCGCTGGATGAACGCCGGTCCGCTGGCCGGGTTGGGCGAGATTGAACTGCCGGCGCTGCAGCCGGGCAGCTCGATCATGCCGGGCAAGGTCAATCCGGTCATTCCGGAAGCGACGGTGATGGCCTGTGCGCAGGTGATCGGCCACCACACTGCAATTACCGTGGCTGGCCAGACCGGCAACTTCCAGCTCAATGTCACCCTGCCGCTGATCGCGGTGAACCTGCTCGATGGCATCGGCCTGCTGGCCAATGTGTCCACCCTGCTGGCCGACAGCGCGATTGCCGGACTGAAGGTGCGCGAGGACCGCGTGGCCGAGGCGCTGGCACGCAATCCGATCCTGGTCACCGCACTGAACCCGATCATCGGCTATGAGAAGGCTGCGGCGATCGCCAAGCGCGCCTACAAGGAACAGCGCCCGGTGCTGGACGTGGCGCTGGAAGACAGCGGCCTGGCCGAAGCCGAACTGCGCCGCCTGCTGGATCCGACCGCGCTGACTGCCGGTGGCATCCAGGCCGGTGGTGGTGGCGCGGGCGGTTGATCTACCGGTGCTACCGGGTCAATGAGAAACGCCGCCCTCGGGCGGCGTTTTTTTCAGCGACGGTCGGCGACGATGTTGCCGAAGGTGTCGGTGTAGTCCTTGAACTCGGGGATACGCTGGATCAGATCGGACGGAATCACTTCCATGCCTTCGGGCGGCTGGATCTTCACTGGCTGCATGTTGGGATCGGCCGGGGCCGCCACCAGAGTGTTCTGGCGCAGTACCTGCAGTTTGCCGAACATGGTCTGCAGCATCTGCTTCTGCGCGTCGTCCAGCGGAATCTGGATTTCGTCCATCTTCATCGTGCCATCGGCGAGGATGATGATGTTCGGCGCGGGTGGGCGACGCACGGTGACCATGCCTTCGCTCACGGAAATCTTGGGCTTGCCGCGCTCGGCGCGGTGGTTGCGGTAATCCTTGTCACAGCCAACCAGGCCCAGGCAGAGCAGGGCGGCCAGCAGCAGGAACAGTTTCTTCATGGCGGTTTGATCGGGTGCATCCGGGGCCGCCATTGTAAGCCCGCGCAGGCAGCGTCGGCCGGCAACGCTTGCGCGCTGCCGGCCGGGTGCGCTCATTTGCCGCAGTCAGAGATTGACGGTGTGGCCCTTGCCGGTGTCCTTGCCGCAGTCGTCCACGTCGCTCTGGTCCATCGTCGCGTAGGGCTTGAATGCCGGCAGTTCGCGCGCCAGCGCCTGCTGGCTGGCCAGCATCGCGGGCAGGCGGTCGCAGATGCGCTTGGCCTGGGCCTCGATCTTGGCGGCTTCGGCGTTGATGCGCTTCTCGACGCCTTCGCTGTCACCGCTGAAGATGCCCTTCAGCGCCTCGCCGGCGGCACTGGCACCAAGCTTGGCACCGGCCAGGCCGACGTCCATGCCGTCCATCGCGATGGCGACCACGTGGCCGCGGTACTCCAGCAACTGGCGGCGCTGCGCGTCATTGGCGGCGACGTCCTTGCCCGCGATCAGCAGGTGGCCGTCCGGGGTGATTTCTGCGCGCGGCTGCTTGTCGGCGGAGATCTTGATGTTGCCCTGGGCGATGTCCTTGCGGGCATCGTTCATGGCGTCCTTGACGGTCTCGCCGACGCCGCTGGTGGCCTCGGCAACACTCTTGCCGACGGTCTTGTCAGGCGAGGAAGAGGTGCCGCCACAGGCGATCAGCGGCAGGCACAACAGGGTGGCAGGCAGCAGGCGCAACAGGTTCATGGTATTCCCCTGGGATCGGTTGGCTGGAAGTTACTTGTTGCGCGGCAGGGTGACCTTGCCGCTGACATTGCGGTGGCCGACGTCACCGCTGCCGCTGTGGTCGACGGTCAGGCTGCCGCGCACGCCATCGACCTGGATGTCGCCCGAGCCATGGCTGCGGACGTGCACATTGCCGCCGATGTCGGTGAAGTCGACGCCGCCGGAGCCGACCACGCCCACCTCGACATTGCCCTGCACGCGCTTGAACTCGATGTCGCCCGAGCCGACGGTGTCCAGCCGCGCGTTGCCACGCACGTCGGTGATCTTCAGGTCACCGGAGCCGACCGTGCCAGTGCTGGCATCGCCGCCGATGTTGCGCGCAGTAACGTCGCCCGAGCCGAGCGACAGCAGGTTCAGCGAGCTGCCACCGTCGATGTCGAGGTCGCCCGAACCCACTGCGGCATGGATGCTGCCCCGGGTGCCGCGGGCGGCGGCGTCACCGGAACCAACGTCCACGCTCAACGACTGCGCGTTTTCAACGCTGGCGTCGCCCGAGCCGACCTTGACCTGCAGCGGCAGGTTGTCCGGCACGCTGCCGCGGATATCCAGCCAGGCATAGCTGTTGCCCAGGCTGATGTTGCTGATGCGGCCCTCGCGACGCAGGCTGACCACCAGCTTGTCGCCCACCTTGCGCTGGTCCAGCACCAGCTGGTCCAGCCATTCCTGGTTGGAGGCACAGGCGCGGCCGTCGAGCTGGCCACCACCGGCGCTGGCAACGACCTTCAGGTCGTGCTGGTTGACCTCGAACACCACCGCCTTGGCACCGGCCACGTCCAGCTTCAACGTGCGGGCAGCAGTGAACTTGCAGTTCTGTGCATCGGTCGCAAGGGCCGACAGCGGCAACAGCAACAACGCGGTACAGGCGATCAGGGAACGCATGGGTGGTGCCTCCGGGTGGATGGAATCAGATCTCGCCGGCGCGCTTGCGCAGGCGGATGGCGAGGAAGATGAAGAACGCACCGACGGCGGCCCCGATCCACAGTTCCGGCATCGCCAGTGACTTCAGCTGCGAAGCCGGGGACATCAGGCTGACCACCGAATCCAGGTCACGGCGCGAACCGGCGCTGAGGCGGTACACCAGGTCCATGCCCGGCACGCCGCCCAGCAGCAGGCGGCCGACGATGTTCTGCCAGAACCAGCCGGTGCTCAGGCCGAACAGCGGCATGATCTTGGTGGTGCTGACGATGACGCCGGCAAACAGCGGCAGCATCACCGCCCACAGGAACGGCTTGCTCTTGGCCCAGGCCGAGCACAGCAGCAGCCAGCCGGCGGTAGGCAATGCCCACAGGGCATAGACCGGAATCCAGGACAGGTGGCCGGCGGCCAGGGTCAGCGGGCTGGCCGGACCCCAGATCAGGGTCATCGGGCTGCCACCATGCATCAGGGCCACGATGCTGATGATCAGCATGAAGCCGAACATGGTGATGATGCCGGCGATCACCGCGATCAGCGGTGCCACCACCAGTGCACTGATCACCTTGGACAACACGGTCTGCGTGTCCGACAGCGGCAAGGACTTCCAGAACAGGATGCTGCGGTCGCGGCGGTCGTCGTACAGGGCGCCCAGGCAGTAGAAGAACACCACGAAGGCCAGCACCAGGAACGGCCATGCCGAGCTGAGCACCAGGGTCAGGTCGAGGCCGTTGCCGAGGTCGGTGAGGTCCTTGCTGTCGATGTTGCGGGTCAGTAGTGCCAGGTCCAGGCCGTTGACGTTCACGCTTTCGCCATCGACATGCAGCGCGCCGTTACGCGCCGCACGGTTCAGCGCGAACAGGCCGAAGGCGATGCCGACGGTACTCATCACCAGCGAAATCAGGCCGGCGATCAGCGGGGCATACAGGAATCCGCCGCGGTTTTCCCAATACTCGCGCTTGAGCAGCCAGCGCAGCGTACCCAGTGGGCTGACGGGGTGGTTGACGGCATTCATGCGTAGGTCCCCTTCATGATGGCGACGAACAGGTCGGCCAGGCCCGGGCTGCGGGTCTCGCCAAGGGTGGAAAGCTGGGAGCGCGGCACGCCATCGAACAGCATCACGGTCTTGCCGAACGTCAGGCTGCGTTCGTCGATCGGCTTCAGGGCGCGCGCGGTGTCCAGCTGGTCGGCGTTGACCAGCAGTTCGGTGTAGCGCCGCCCGACTTCGTCCATTTCCGCATCAAGCACGATGCGGCCGTCACGGATGAACATCACGTCGCTGAGGATGTGTTCGATCTCTTCCACCTGGTGGGTGGTGACGATGATGGTCTTCTGCTCGTCGAAGTAGTCTTCCAGCAGGCGCTGGTAGAACTCCTTGCGGTACAGGATGTCCAGGCCCAGGGTGGGCTCGTCCAGCACCAGGATACGGGCGTCGATGGCCATCACCAGCGCCAGGTGCAGCTGTACGATCATGCCCTTGGACAGTTCGCGCACGCGCTGCTTCGGCTGCAGCTTGGTGTTGGCCAGGAAGCGCTCACAGCGGGCGCGGTCAAAGCGCGGATGGACGCCGGCAACGAAATCGATCGCCTCACGGACCTTCAACCAGCGCGGCAGCACGGCCACGTCGGCGATGAAACAGATGTCGTTCATCAGCTCATCGCGGTGCAGCCGCGGATCGCGGCCGAGCACGCTCAGCTCGCCTTCCACCGAGGTCAGGCCGAGGATGGCCTTCAGGGCGGTGGTCTTGCCGGCGCCGTTGGGACCGATCAGGCCGATGATGCGCCCGCTCGGAATGCTGAAGCTGGCGTTGTCGAGGGCGACGGTGGTCTTGTAGGCCTTGCGCAGGCCTTTGGCGGTGATGACGGCATCGCCGGGTGCAGCAGTAGTGGGACTGGCATTCATCAGAATTTCCCCTGGGGCAGCAATTCGTCGAGGCTCAGGCCCAGGCGCTGGATGCGCTCCAGGACCGCTGGCCATTCTTCATTGAGAAAGCGTTCGCGTTCGCTGCTGCGCAGCTGCGTGGCCGCCTGTTCGGTCATGAACATGCCCAGCCCGCGGCGCTTTTCGACCAAGCCTTCGTCGGCCAGTTCCTGGTAAGCGCGCGAAACGGTGATGGGGTTGAGCTGGTAGTCGGCGGCCACCTGGCGCACCGAAGGCAGGGCATCGCCCGGCTTGAGGATTCCGTCGAGCATCATGGCGATCACGCGCTCCTTCAACTGACGGTAGATGGGAGCACCGTCGCTCCACTGGATGTCGCTCATATTCAGCTCCGTGGGGTCAGCGGCTGGGCGAACGAGAAGTACGGCATGGACAGGGAGCTGTGCAGCCGACGCGGGGGGGAGGGGGAGGGGGCAGCATTGCCTGCCGGTGAAGCGGTCGCGTCCTGCGCACTATCGGTTGAGGCGGGGGAGGTTGGCGCGGCCAGCCAGGCCAGCACGATCAGGGTCGAAACGGCAGCGGCCGCGGGTGCGGTGAGGTTGCGACGTATCCGGACGTTCATGGCTTCCCCCTGTCTCAGGTGACTGGTGTTGTATGCAACTATAACACCGGCACGCCTACGTGCAACCCCCTACCGTCCCCAACTGATGGCAGGGGTGGTCAGATTGCTGAAATATCCCTTTATTCAATTGATTTAAAAGAGAAATAAAACTGTCGCAGGGGGCAGTCCACATCCGCCTTGCATTCAGTGATGTCCATGCTATGTCATCACTGCGCCGTCGATCGCGCCCGGGCGGCGCATTCGCCACGCCGCGCAAAGCCCGGGTGGGCCTGTGCCATCAGGGGCGCCGGAGCCCGGTGCTATAGTTCGGCCGATCCCCGGCCGGTGCTGGCCGGGCCCCTGTTGAATGGCTACCGCGGACCGCTCCTGATGCCCCTGCCGACTGTTTCCCCGCGCCGCCTGCGCGGTCTGTACCTGCTGGTCCTGATGGTGGCCGGCGCTGCTGGTTCCGGCAGTGCCCTTGCTGCCGATCTGCTCGACCTGGATTACCGGCCGCTGGCCGGCAAGCAGCAGGTCAACCTGCAGCAGCGCTACCACGGGCAGGTGCTGCTGGTGGTCAACACCGCCAGCAAGTGCGGCTATACCCCGCAGTACGAAGGGCTGGAAGCGCTGCAGAAGCGCTATGCGGGGCGTGGCTTCGCGGTGCTTGGCTTCCCGTCCAATGATTTCAAGGGCCAAGAGCCGGGCGACGAGAAGCAGATCCAGGATTTCTGCACCCTGACCTACGGCGTCAAGTTCCCGATGTTCGAGAAGGTGCATGTGGTGGGGGAGCAGGCAACGCCGCTTTATCAGCGCCTTGCCGCAGCCACCGGCGTAGCCCCGGCCTGGAACTTCCACAAATACCTGGTCGGCCGCGATGGCAAGGTCATCGCCCAGTTCGCCAGCAAGGTGACGCCGGATGATGCACAGCTCACCGCCGCCATCGACAAGGCGCTGGCCGCTACCGCCACGCATTGATATCCGGCATGTATGCCTCGACATCGACGGCATGCGTGCGACAATGACTCTTTTCGCGCCGACGTCGGCGCCCGGACACTTTCAGGAATGCAGCGAATGAAGATGGGAATGCGCGGCGCCGCGGCGTCGGTTCTGATTCTGGCAATGGGCACTTCGGGTGTCGCTCTGTCGCAACAACCGGCTGCCCCCGCAGCCGCCAAGGAGACCGCAACCTTGAATTCCCCCAAGCAGAAGCTCGGCTACGCCATTGGCCTGGACGTGGCCAAGTCGTTCACTCCGATTGCCGATGAGATTGACGTAGCTGCCCTGCGCACCGCCGTGGAGCGCTCCTTCGAAGGCCTGCAGCCCCAGATCACCCAGGAACAGGCCAAGGCCACCGATGCCGCACTGCGCCAGGTGGTGATGGCCCGCAGCGGCCAGCAGGTGCCGGGCATGGCGCCGGGCTCGCAGCCGGCGAAAGTGGACCGCGTCAAGGTGTCGCAGATGATCGGTTCCTATTCGGTCGGTCCGTCGCTGGCGCAGCTGAAGGACGACATCGACGTCGCCTCGCTGTTTGACGCGATCAGCACCGGCCTGAGCAAGGGCCAGCCGAAGATGACGGAAGCTGACGCGACCGCCACCATCCAGTCGTTCATGGGTGCCAAGCAGGCCGAAATGCAGGCCAAGGCCGCCGCCGCCGCGCAGACCAACCGCGAGGAAGGCAATGCGTTCATGTCCAAGAACAAGACCCAGCCGGGCGTGGTGACCACCGCCTCGGGCCTGCAGTACCAGGTGATCCGCCCGGGTAGCGGCGAGCGCCCGCTGCCGAGCAGCAAGGTGCGCGTGAACTACGAAGGCAAGCTGCTCAACGGTACCGTGTTCGACAGCTCCTACGGCCGCCAGCCGGCCGAGTTCGGTCTGGACCAGGTGATCAAGGGCTGGACCGAGGGCGTCGCGCTGATGCCGGTCGGCTCGAAGTACCGCTTCTGGATCCCGGGCAACCTGGCCTATGGCGAAAACGGCACCCCGGGTGGCCCGATCGGCCCGAACGCAACTCTGACCTTCGACGTCGAGCTGCTGGGCGTCCTGCCGTAAGTCATCCAGGAGCGAATACGGATATGCGCGTTGCGATTTTTGGTACCGGCTACGTTGGACTGGTAACCGGTACCTGCCTGGCCGATGTGGGTCATCAGGTGGTCTGCGTCGATATCGACCAGGCCAAAGTGGATGGCCTCAACCAGGGCATCATCCCGATCTACGAGCCGGGCCTGGAGCCCATGGTGAAGGCCAACCATGCCGCCTTGCGGCTGGCATTCACCACCGATGCCGCGGCCGCCATCGACCATGGCCAGGTCGTTTTCATCGCCGTAGGCACGCCACCGGACGAGGATGGCAGCGCCGATCTGCAGTACGTGCTGGCCGTGGCCCGCACCATCGGCCGGCACATGAGTGTGCCGACCGTGGTGGTCAACAAGTCGACGGTGCCGGTCGGCACCGCCGACAAGGTGCGCGCGGCCATTGCCGAAGAGTTGGCTGCGCGCAATGCGGACATCGCCTTCGACGTGGTGTCCAACCCGGAGTTCCTGAAGGAAGGCGATGCGGTTGCCGACTGCATGCGCCCGGACCGCATCATCATCGGTGCGACCAGCGAAGAATCGGTGGCGGTCATGCGCCGTCTGTATGCGCCGTTCAACCGCAACCACGACCGTGTGGTGGAAATGGACGTACGTTCGGCCGAACTGACCAAGTACGCGGCCAACGCGATGCTGGCGACCAAGATTTCGTTCATGAACGAAATCGCCAACATCGCCGAGCGTGTCGGTGCAGATGTCGAGCAGGTCCGCCAGGGCATCGGTTCGGACCCGCGCATCGGTTGGCATTTCATCTATCCGGGCGCCGGCTATGGCGGCTCGTGCTTCCCCAAGGATGTGCAGGCGCTGGCCCGCACCGCGCAGCAGTACGGCCTCGAGCCGAAGCTGCTGAACGCCGTGGAAGCGGTCAACGATGCACAGAAGGGCCATCTGTTCGCCCTCATCCAGCGCCACTATGACAAGGGCGAGGACGAAGGCGTGCGCGGCAAGACGTTTGCCGTGTGGGGCCTGGCCTTCAAGCCGAACACCGACGACATGCGCGAAGCCTCCAGCCGTCGCCTGCTTGCGCAGCTGTGGGAAGGTGGCGCGACGGTGCGTGCATATGACCCGGAAGCGATGCATGAATCGCAGCGCATCTTCGGCGAGCGCGACGACCTGGTGTTCTGCAACAGCGCTGATGAAGCGCTGCAGGGTGCCGACGCACTGGTCGTGGTGACCGAATGGAAGCAGTTCCGCAGCCCCGATTTCCAGAAGCTGCGCGAGCAGCTGAAGGACGCGGCGGTGTTCGATGGCCGCAATCTGTACGAGCCGGCCGAGGTGGAAGCCGCAGGCCTGGCGTACTACGGTATCGGCCGGGGGCGTTCGCTGCATGTCTGAGCTGCCGACCGAACGTGAGCAGGCGCTGGAAGCGCGCCTGGTCGAGCTTGAAATGCGCGTGTCCTTCCAGGAACAGGCGCTTGCCGAACTGAGCGATGCGCTGGCTGATGCCCGCATGCAGGGCATGCGCAACGCCGACGTGCTGCGCGTGCTGCTGGAAGACCTGGGCAAGGTCCGCAACGCACTGAATTCTTCCGATCCGGCGAGCGAACCGCCGCCGCCGCACTACTGATCCGAACTCTATGAGCGATACCCTCCGCGACCAGCTGATGGGCCTGGGCTTCAAGCCGGCGCCCAAGCCCGAGCGCAAGAATGATGGCCCTCGCCGTGACGGCCGCCCGCAGGGCAAGGGCGGCAATGGCAATGGAAAGCCGCAGGGTGCAGGCAAGGGCGAGCACAAGCCCGGCGAGCGCCGTGGCCATGGTCACCACGCTGGAGCCGGCAAGCCCGGCGGCCAGGCGCGTGGCCAGGGCCAGGGGCAGCAGGGCCCGCGCAAGCCGCGCAGTGCCGAAGAGATGGATCTGGCCAAGGCCTACGCCATCCGTGCGCAGAAGGAAAAGGAAGAACGGATCCAGGCAGAGCGCCTGAAGCAGGAAGAAGCGCGCGTGCGCCGCGAGGCGAAGGCCAAGCTGGAAGAGCTGCTGAAGGACAAGGGCCTGAATGCCGAGGATGCCGACATTGCCCGCCACTTCCCGTATGGCGGCAAGATCAAGCGCATCTACGTGACTGCCGAGCAGCTGACTGCGCTCAATGCAGGTGAACTGGGCGTGGTCCAGCTCAATGGCCGCTACCTGCTGGTCACCGCCGAAGTGCTGGCGCAGTCCGAGGCAGTGTTTGCCGCGTCGGTGGCGCTGAAGGTCGATCCGAACGCGCCGGCCGAGGAAGATCCATACGCCGACCCGCAGTTCCAGGTGCCGGACGACCTGGTCTGGTAAGGACGCAACCACCGCGGATGGCGCTGCCTCCGCGGTTGTGGGGAAAGGGATGACCGCTGAACCAATCCGTGGCTACGTGCCGCACATTGACGGTCTGCGCGCGATTGCCGTGCTGGCCGTCATCGTGTTCCACCTGGACCCGGCCTGGTTGCCGGGCGGGTTTACTGGCGTAGATGTGTTCTTCGTCATCTCCGGTTTCGTGGTCAGCGCGTCGGTGCACCGGCTGCCACCGTTGTCGCTGTGGCAATCGATGCTGCGCTTCTATTCGCGCCGTATCCGCCGCATCGCACCTGCGCTGATCAGCTGCCTGCTGCTGACCGCCGTTGCCAGCGTGCTGTTCATTCCCGAGTCCTGGCTCAGCGAGGCCAGTGACAAGACCGGGCTGATGGCGTTCTTCGGCTTCAGCAACTGGGTACTGGCGCTGATCGGCAACGATTATTTCGCGCCCAAGGCCGAATTCAATCCCTACACCCATACCTGGTCGCTGGGCGTGGAAGAGCAGTTCTACCTGCTGTTCCCGCTGCTGTTCCTCGCCTGGGCACGCGGCGCGCGCGGGCGTTGGATGAGCCTGGGCTTGTTTGCCGTGGTCAGCGTGGCGTCGCTGCTGCATGCGGCGGTGCTGGGCCTGCGCGAGACACCTCCATCGTGGGCGTTCTACGCCACCAGTACGCGGCTGTGGCAGTTGGGTGTTGGCGTACTGTTGTTCCAGGTGCTGCATGTTCGCCAGCCACAGGATCCAGTGACGACGGCTGCACTGAAGCGCGCCGCCCCCGTGTTCTCGCTGCTTGCGATGGTGGCGCTTGCCCTGCTGTGTTGGGCGTTGTGGACCGCACGGGCCGGACGTTCGCCGTGGCCTGACGGCCTGCTGCCGACCTTCGCTGCGGCAGGCCTGCTGTGGGCGCTCCATCATCATCCGCGGTCCTGGGTGGCACGCCTGCTGGTCAGCAAGCCGATGCGCTACATCGGCCTGCTCTCGTACTCACTGTACCTGTGGCACTGGCCGGTATTCGTGCTGATGCGCTGGACCGTAGGCCTGCAGACCCCCTTGCAGATGACCACGGCGATGGCGCTGGTATTGCTGCTGTCATGGTTGTCGTGGCGCTGGGTGGAGCAACCGTTCCGCGGCACATTGGCGCAACGCGTGCGCCCAGGTCGTTGGGTGCTGGCAGGCGCGGCCATTCTGATGGTCGCGGCCGGCACCCAGACGCTGCTCTACCTGCAGGCATCGCGGATATCACTGAGCACGGTCAGCCGGCATCCGGCCGACTGGTATCCCAACGGCAAGAGCGTGTCAGGCGACTATCCTCATTGTGCATTGGTGACGGACAAGCAACGCTTCGCAGGTGGCAGCATGCGGACCTATGCCCGTGGCGCCTGCGAACGGCCGCTGTCGGCCGGCGCGCCAAAGCGGGTCTTTGTTGCCGGTGATTCGCATGCGATGGCTTACATCGAGCTGCTGCAGCGGCTGGCGCTTGAGGCCGGCTCGGAGGTCGTCCTCTATGGACGAGGTGGATGCCCGCAGGTGAGCCTGCAGAAGTGGCGCGGCGCGGGTGCCGGTTGCACTGATTTCGACGCAGCGATGCTCGCTGACGTCACGCAGCGAGCGCAGCCAGGTGATGCCGTGGTACTGGTGTCGCTGCGGATACCGCGCTTGTCCGATCAGTTCGTGTTGTTCGATGCGCAGGCGCAGCTGGCAGGCGAGCTGACCCCGGAAGCCGCTGCAGGACGTGAGGCCGAAGTGGCAGAGGCGATCACCCAGTGGAAGCCGCTGGCCGAGCGCGGTGTACGTATAGTGCTGGAGGCGCCCAAGCCGGTGTTGCCGGCGCCGCCGTATCGCTGTTCGGATCGCTTCAATGCGCGCAACGAGATCTGCCGCAATGGCTTGGACAGCACGCGCGAGGCGATGGAAACGCTGCGTGCGCCGATGCTGGGCAGCCTGCGGCAAGTGGTCGATGGCCTGCCGGGCGGCGTGCTGTGGGACCCGATGCCGGTGCTGTGCGATGACGTGCTATGTCCAGCACAGCGCGATGGTCGACCGTTGTTCTTCGATGGTGATCATCTCAGCGCTCACGGCAACCGTGTGTTGCTGCCTTCGTTGCAGCAGGCTCTGCAGCAGCGCTGACCTGGCGCATGGTCAGTGCGCGCGACGCCGCCGTCTCGCGCGGATCAGCGGCAGGCTCAATGAGAAGAAGCACAGCAGGGCACCGATCAGGGCGAAAGCACTGCCGGCCAGGAATGCAGTGCGGCCATCGTCGATCTTCCACAGCTGGCCGGCGATGAGCGCGCCCAGCACGCCGCCGACACCGGACGAGAATCCGTACAGCAGGCCCTGGCCATGGCCATTGAGGCGGCCGGGGAAATAGGTCGCCAGCATCTGCATCGCAGCCGCGAAGAAGGCAGCAAAGCCGAGCGCATGGGCGCTCTGCGCGACCAGCATTACCGGCAGGTTCTGCGGGAACAACGCGGTCGCCGCCCAGCGCAGGCAGGAGCTGACCAGCGCGATCAGCAGCATCCAGCTGGCGTCGTAGCGGCGGAAGAAGCGGCCGATGGTGAAGAACACGCCTACCTCGAACACCACGCCGATGGTCCACAGCAGGCCGAGGGTGGAGGTGCGATAGCCGTGGTGGTCCATGTAGACCGAGAAGAACGTGTAGTACGGGCCGAACGACAGCTGCTCCATGAACGCGGCCAGGAAGAACGCGAGCACTGGTGGCCGGCGCACGATCTGCCAGAAGCCAGTGGCATCGCCGTCGGCCTTGCTGATGTCACGTGCATAGTGGTTGCTGAAGGCCGAGGCCACCATCAACACAAACAACGGCAGCATCAGCCACGGCAGCAGCGCGGCGCGGTTGCCGCTGCCATCGCCCTCGATCAACCAGCCGAACAGGGTCACGATGGCGATGAAGCCGAGCGAGCCCCAGACCCGGATCAGGCCGTAGCGATGGCTGTCGCTGCCGAGGTGAGTGAGGGTGATCGACTCAAACTGCGGCATCACCGCGTTGTAGAAGAAGCAGAACACGACCATCGCCGGGTACATCCATGGCTGTGGCAGCGGCAGCAGGAAGGCGGTGAAACTGATCAGCGCCAGCACGCACCCCAGCCGCAGCAGGCGGATCGGTCGTGGTGAGGCTGCGGCCAGGGTGGTCCACATGCTGGGGGCGACCACGCGGGTGGCATACCACAGGCCCATCATCACGCTGATGGCGGTGACGCTCATGCCGCGCGCCGTCAGGAACAGGCTCCAGTACGGAGTGAACGCACCGAGCGCCGCGTAGTAGAACAGGTAGAAGCTGGAGAGGCGGGCAACGGGAACGGTCATCGCAGAATAATGCACGGTAGCGCCGGGCCATGCCCGGGGGACAGGAGATGACGCCGGGTATGGCCCGGTGCTACCGGATCATTCCGGATCGTAGTCGAGGTTGGAGGCCAGCCAGCGTTCGGCCTGGGCGCGATCCACGCCCTTGCGCCGAGCGTAATCGCCCACCTGCTCGCGGCCGAGGCGCCCGACCACGAAGTACTGGCTCTGCGGATGGCTGAAGTAATAGCCCGACACCGCCGCGGTCGGCAGCATCGCGAAGCTTTCTGTCAGCTCCATGCCGGCGTTGGCTTCTGCCTGCAGCAGGTCGAACAGCCGGCGCTTCTCGCTGTGCTCCGGGCAGGCCGGGTAGCCGGGAGCCGGGCGGATGCCGCTGTACTGCTCGTCGATCAGCGCCTCGTTGTCCAGTGTCTCGGTATGGTCGTAGCCCCAGAAATCGGTACGCACGCGCTGGTGCAGGCGCTCGGCCAGCGCTTCGGCGAAGCGATCGGCGAGGGCCTTCAGCAGGATCGCGTTGTAGTCGTCGTGGTCGGCCTCGAACCGGGCCACGTGCGCATCGATGCCGATGCCGGCGGTGACAGCGAATGCACCGATCCAGTCCTGGCGGCCACTGTCGGCCGGTGCGATGAAATCGGCGAGGCAGAAGTCCGGGCGCTCGGCGGGCTTGTCCACCTGCTGGCGCAGGAAGTGCAGGGTGGTCTCGCCTCGCGGGTGTTGTACGCGCACGTCGTCGCCGACGCTGTTGGCCGGCCACAGGCCGAACACGGCCTTGGCGGTGAGCCACTTCTCGCCCACGATGCGGTCGAGCATCACTCGGGCATCCTTGTACAGATCGCTGGCCTGCGCGCCGACGATTTCGTCGGTGAGGATGGCGGGATACTTGCCGGCCAGTTCCCAGGCCTGGAAGAAAGGTGTCCAGTCGATGTAGGGCACCAGTTCGGCCAGCGGGTAATCGTCGAACACATGCAGGCCGGGCTGGTTCGGAGCCGGCGGTACATAGCTGTCCCAGCCGCCCTGGAACTTCTGCCCACGAGCGTGTTCCAGCGAAACCAGTCGCTTGGCATCACCACGGTTGCGGTGACGTGCGCGGATCTCGGCATAGTCGGCTTCGTTGGCCGCGACGAAGGCCGCGCGCAGGTCGCGTGAGATCAACGACTGGGCAACGCCAACCGCTCGTGAGGCGTCCTTCACCCATACCGTGGGCGCGTGATAGTGCGGGTCGATCTTCAGCGCGGTATGCGCGCGCGACGTGGTGGCGCCGCCGATCAGCAGCGGCAGATCGAAGCCCTGGCGCTGCATCTCGCGGGCGACGTGGCTCATCTCCTCCAGCGACGGAGTGATCAGCCCGGACAGGCCGATCAGATCGGCATTGTGCTCGCGCGCGGCGTCGAGGATCTTCTGCGCCGGCACCATCACCCCCAGATCCACCACCTCGAAGTTGTTGCAGGCCAGGACCACGCCCACGATGTTCTTGCCGATGTCGTGCACATCGCCCTTCACCGTGGCCATGATGATGCGGCCGTTGCTCTTGGCGGTATCGCCGCTGCGCGCCTTTTCAGCTTCGATGTAAGGCAGCAGGTAGGCCACCGCCTTCTTCATCACCCGCGCGGACTTGACCACCTGCGGCAGGAACATCTTGCCGGCGCCGAACAGATCGCCGACTACATTCATGCCATCCATCAACGGACCCTCGATCACGTCCAGCGGGCGGCTCGATGCCTGCCGTGCCAGCTCGGTGTCTTCTTCGACCCAGGCGTCCAGGCCGTGCACCAGTGCATGTGCCAGGCGCTGCGCGACCGGCTTCTCGCGCCAGGCCAGGTCCTCGGTCTTCGCCGCGCCCTTCTTGCCCTTGTAGCGTTCGGCAATCTCCAGCAGTCGCTCGGTGGCGTCGCTGCGGCGATTGAGGATCACATCCTCGACGCGTTCGCGCAGTTCCGGCTCCAGCTCGTCGTAGATCGGCATGGCGCCGGCGTTGACGATGCCCATGTCCATGCCGGCAGCGATGGCGTGGTACAGGAACACCGAGTGGATCGCCTGGCGCACGGTCTCGTTGCCACGGAACGAGAACGAAACGTTGGAAACGCCGCCGGATACATGGCAGTGCGGAAGGGTCTGCTTGATGATGCGGGTAGCTTCGATGAAGTCCACCGCATAGTTGTCGTGCTCTTCGATGCCGGTGGCGACAGCGAAGATGTTCGGGTCGAAGATGATGTCCTGCGGCGGGAAACCGATCTCGTCGACCAGCAGGCGGTAGGCGCGGGTGCAGATCTCGACCTTGCGCGCGCAGGTATCGGCCTGGCCGGCCTCGTCGAAGGCCATCACCACCGCGGCCGCGCCATAGCGCAGCACCTTGCGTGCATGTTCGCGGAACAGCGTTTCGCCTTCCTTCAGCGAGATCGAATTGACCACGCTCTTGCCCTGCAGGCACTTCAGGCCGGCCTCGATCACGCTCCACTTCGACGAGTCGACCATCACCGGAATACGCGCGATGTCCGGTTCGGACATGATCAGGTTGAGGTAGCGTGTCATCGCCGCTTCCGAATCGATCAGGCCCTCGTCCATGTTGACGTCGAGAATCTGCGCGCCGCTGGCCACCTGCTGGCGGGCCACGTCCACCGCCTCTTCGTAGCGACCTTCCTTGATCAGCTTGCGGAACTGCGCACTGCCGGTGACGTTGGTGCGCTCACCGACATTGATGAACAGCAGGTCCGGGGTGATGACCAGTGGTTCCAGGCCGGACAGGCGTGTAGGGCGGACAGGCGTCATGGTTGGCGGCGGCTCAACAGCAATAGGACGGAAAGTGCGGGACGATGGCGGCGACGTTCATGCGGCCTGTTCCTGCGCGCCGGGCAGGACGCGCGGCGGCAGCCCGGCCACCGCCTGCGCGATGGCGCGGATGTGATCGGGCGTGGAGCCGCAGCAGCCGCCGACCAGGTTCAACAGCCCATCCTCGGCGAAGCCGCGCAGGGTCGTGGCCATTTCTTCAGGTGTTTCGTCGTACTCGCCGAACGCGTTGGGCAGGCCTGCATTGGGATGCGCACTGACATGGCAGTCCGACACCTGCGACAGGGTTTCCACATGCGGGCGCATCGCATCGGCGCCCAGCGCGCAGTTCAGGCCGATCGACAGCGGCCGCGCATGCGCCAATGAGGCATGGAAGGCCTCGGCGGTCTGCCCGGACAGGGTGCGTCCCGATGCATCGGTGATGGTGCCGGAGATCATCACCGGCAGCCGCGCACCACGTGCATCGAAAGCTTCCTCCACGGCATACAGGGCGGCCTTGGCATTGAGCGTGTCGAAGATGGTCTCGACCATGATGGTATCTGCACCACCGTCGATCAGGCCGTCGATGGCCTCGCGGTAGGTGCCGCGCAACTCGTCGAAGCTGGTGTTGCGGAAGCCGGGATCATTCACGTCGGGGCTGATCGAGGCGGTGCGGCTGGTCGGGCCGAGCACGCCGATGACAAAGCGCGGCTTGCCCGGCGTGGTCGCGGCCACGGCATCGCAGCAGGCGCGTGCGACTGCCGCCCCAGCTTTGTTCAATTCGTACACGAGGTGTTCGAGGTGGTAGTCGGCCTGGCTGACCGAGGTGGCATTGAAGGTATTGGTCTCCACCAGGTCGGCGCCAGCGTCCAGGTACGCGGTGTGGATGTCGGCGATGATCTGCGGCCGGGTCAGCAGCAGCAGATCGTTGTTGCCCTTCAGGTCGTGGCCTTCCGGCACTGCGTGGTCGCAGCCGGGGCCATGGGCGTGGTCGAAGCCACCGGCGAAGCGCTCGCCTCGATAGTCGTCCTCCTGCAGCCCATGGCGCTGGATCATCGTGCCCATCGCGCCGTCGATGATCAGGATCCGCTCGCGCAGGGCATCGAGCAGGGCGTTGGCGCGATCGGGATGCAACCAGGGCAGGGTGGGCATGGTCTCGGGCTCAGGGCTTGTTGGCGATCAGCGAAATCACTTCGAAGTGCGGCGGGCGCTTCTCGCGGGTGACGGTCTCCAGGCTCGACACCTGCAGGCCGGCCTTGTCGACGAACTTGCGCAGCTCCTTGTCGCTGAAACCGAGGTTGACGTGGCCGTAGGCCTCCACCGCGGCCTTGTGTTCGTGCCGGGCCAGGCTGCACAGCAGCAGGCGGCCACCGGGGCGCAGCACGCGCGCGGCTTCGGTTACCGCCTGCGCCGGCTTGCTGGCATAGGTCAGCGCGTGCATCAGCACCACCAGGTCGAAGCTGCGGTCCTTGAACGGCAGGGCGTGCATGTCGCCTTCGCGCACTTCCACGTTGGGCAGGCGGCGCAGGCGCTCGCTGGCGGCGGCAACCACACGCGCACTGGTGTCGATGCAGATGTAGCGCTTGGCATGCGGGGCCACGAGTTCGGCCAGCACGCCGTCACCGGAGGCGATATCGAGCACGTCACCGGTTTCCAGCAGCGGCAGCGCAGTGCGTGCAAGCGCTTCCCAGGTACGACCCGGGGAGTAGTGGCGCTCCATGTCGCCGGCCACGCTGTCGGCCCAGTTCTGGTCGGAAGCACGGTGGGCCAGCACGGCGGCAACCCGTTCAGCATCCTGGCGCAGCAGCGGGTCGTCGCTTCCGTTGCTCAAGGCATGCCACAATGCGCGCTGCGCCGGGTCCAGCTGGGCCTCATCGAAGCGGTAGTAGGCCGACACGCCGGCACGGCGGTCGCGGACCAGGCCAGCTTCCTTCAGGCGCGCCAGGTGGGTGGACACGCGCGGCTGCGCCAGCCGGGTGATCGCCGACAGTTCGGCCACGGTCAGCTCCTCCTGCTCCAGCAGCGCCAGCAGGCGCACGCGGGTGGCATCGGCGAACACCTTCAGGCGTGTCGACCAGTCTTCCAGATCCATAAATATCTACCTATCGCGATATAGAGATATATTCGCTGAGGTTGCCTGTCGCGGTCAAGTCGCTGGCGTACGGAAGCGCTCGGCCCCGTTACAATCTGGGCACCTGGGCGCGCCGTGTGCGGCCCACATCATCATGTACCCGGGAGGGTGTTGTGGATTTCAGCTTTACTGAAGAGCAGTTGATGCTGCAGGACGTGGCGCGGCGCATCGCGCAGGAGAAGATCGCCCCCAGCGCGGAGCACCATGACCGCACCGGCGAATTCCCGTTGGACAACATCCGCCTGCTGGGCGAGAACGGCCTGATGGGTATCGAAGTGCCGGCCGAGTATGGCGGCGCGGGCATGGACCCGATTGCGTACGTGCTGGCGATGGTGGAGGTCGCCGCCGGTGATGCTGCGCATTCGACCATCATGTCGGTCAACAATTCGCTGTTCTGCAACGGCATCCTCACCCACGGCAATGAAGCGCAGAAGCAGAAGTACGTGCGTGCCATCGCCGAGGGTGAAGCCATTGGCGCGTTCGCGCTGACCGAGCCGCAGTCCGGGTCCGACGCCACTGCCATGCGCTGCCGCGCGGTCAAGCAGGCCGACGGAACCTTCGTCATCAACGGCAAGAAGAGCTGGATCACCTCCGGCCCGGTAGCCAAGTACATTGTGTTGTTTGCGATGAGCGAGCCTGACAAGGGCGCGCGCGGCATCACTGCGTTCATGATCGATACTGACAAGGCGGGCTTCGGGCGCGGCAAGACCGAGCCGAAGCTGGGCATCCGCGCATCGGCGACCTGCGAGATCGAGTTCAACGATTACGTGGCACAGGCCGAAGACGTGCTGGGCCAGGAAGGCGAGGGCTTCAAGATCGCCATGGGCGTGCTCGATGCTGGCCGCATCGGCATTGCTTCGCAGGCCATCGGCATCGCCCGCGCCGCCTATGAAGCGACGATCGAGTATGTGAAGGAGCGCAAGGCATTCGGCGCCGCAATCGGCACCTTCCAGATGACCCAGGCCAAGATCGCCGACATGAAGTGCAAGCTGGACGCAGCGCTGCTGCTGACCCTGCGCGCGGCGTGGGTGAAGGGGCAAGGCAAGCGCTTCAGCAATGAAGCGGCCATTGCCAAGCTGACCGCTTCGGAAGCGGCGATGTGGATCACCCACCAGGCCGTGCAGATCCACGGCGGCATGGGCTACTCCAAGGAAATGCCGCTGGAGCGCTACTTCCGTGATGCCAAGATCACCGAGATCTACGAAGGCACCTCGGAGATCCAGCGCCTGGTGATCGCCCGTAACGAGACCGGGCTGCGCTGATGGCCCCCCGACGGGGCGGCGATTGCCGCCCCGATTTTTCTGCGCGGTCAACGTGGTAGTCGGCAGACGATGTTTCTTCCATCCCATTCGCAGACGATCTGAAGTGATCCTTGTGGCGTGCTTGGAAACATGGTCACCCCATAGAGGCGGGCCGAGTCCACCCATCGTTCGAGTTCGTCTCGATCGTCGAAACGATAGCTACCCACGAACCCACGAGCCAATTCCGGATCGGTGACTGCACCGTCCGGAATCTTGTTGCCCTTGGCATCAAGACTTTCACCTTGCACATAGCGGGCTCTGTCAACTGACGAGGGCGTGATGACCAGGGTGGTCTTCGAGCCATCGCGCCATGTGATCCGGTAAACAGCGCTGTCAATACCGATGGTCTTGCTGACGAAACTCAGTCCAATCGAGGAGAGGAATGTCGCCATGCTGTTCCAGGCGACCGACGACGTTGTCGCGCCTGTGAAGGCCTTTCCGATGTCACCTTCCAGCCTTGATCGCTCGGTGGCCATCTGCACCACATCGTAGGCGTTGAGATTTTTGTGCTCTTCCGGAAATCGTATGCCATTGGCGGATTGCGGATCGTCTGGATGCACTTCGAACTGCGCGCCTCTACCGACTCTTTGTCGCGCTGCGAACTGTGCTGTCGGCACGTTGTTGTCGAGCATGCCCATGATCCGGTTGAAGGAGGCGCTGATCGGTTCGGGAATTTGTGCTCTCATCGCGCGATAGCGACGCAGCTCACGGTCGTACTCCACGTCGAAACCATGGATCCGCCGTTGCTGGAAGTCTGCGACGATGGTGGGGCCCGTGCCCGAGGCGATGGCCAGTGCGCGTGGATCACGACAGTTGTCGCAGACGAGGACGCCCTTGGCGCGGGCTTCCTGGATACTGCCGGCTGCAAACAACGCGCTGAGCAGCAGAGCAGAGCGGCTGAAGAATCGTAGAGCTTTTCCATCCATGATCGGTCTCCTGGGACGGCATCGGATCGATTGCCGTAGAAACATCTGGATAGCAACGATCAGGACGTACCGGACCTCTGCGTAGCCAGAAATCCAAAGTTGGGGTTGTCTGCGACCCCGGGAGACGCCTTGAGCGCGAGTGTGGCGCGCGATCCCATACGGTGCAGCGGTCCGGTGTTCGCAATGTGGGCCGGATGCGACCTGCCTACGGCGCCACCATGAGCACCGTGGTTGCACTGCTGCGCTGACACGTGGCACTGCAAAGCGCCAACCAAGGTTGGTGACTACAGGGTCAGCCGCAGCTTTGGTAGATGCCAACCTTGGTTGGCATGGATTCAAAAGCAGCAAAGAAAAAGGCCCCGGATCGCTCCGGGGCCTTTTCATTTCAGCTCACCATCGGATCAACGATCCGGACGGTGGGCGGTTTCCGCATCGCGCTGGCGTTCCATGAACTCCTTGGAGGGTTCATCCAGCTTGTCGCCCAGCATGCGGCGCACGACCACGAAGAACACCGGGATCATCAGCAGGCCGAGCAGGGTGGCGAACAGCATGCCGCCGATCACGCCGGTGCCGATGGCGTGGCGGGAGTTGGCGCCGGCACCGCTGGAGATCGCCATCGGGATCACGCCCATGATGAACGCGAACGAGGTCATCAGGATCGGGCGGAAGCGCAGGCGAGCGGCCTCGATGGTGGCATCGCGCAGGTTCTTGCCTGCGGCACGTTGCTCCACCGCGAACTCGACGATCAGGATCGCATTCTTCGCGGCCAGGCCGATCACGGTGATCAGGCCGATCTTGAAGAACAGGTCGTTGGGCAGGCCACGCAGCATCGACAGGCCCAATGCACCCAGCACGCCAAGCGGAACCACCAGCAGCACCGCCACCGGAATCGACCAGCTTTCATACAGCGCGGCCAGGCACAGGAACACCACCACGATGGACAGCACCAGCAGCAGGGTCGCGGCATTGCCGGCCAGGATTTCCTGGTAGGACATGCCCGACCAGTCATAGCCGAAGCCGGCCGGCAGGTCGTCGGCGACGATCGCCTCCATGGTCTGCATTGCCTCACCCGAGCTGGTACCCGGGGCCTGCGAGCCGACGATGTTGATCGCCGAGTAGCCGTTATAGCGGCTCAGCGACGGCGGTGCCGAGACCCACTCGGACTTGACCACCGTGTTGAGCGGGATCATCGAGTTGGTGCCATCGGCGTTCTTGACCAGGCTGGACGGGCTGTAGAAGCTCTTCAGCGACTCCTGGCCGGTGCGGTACGGGCCATCGGCCTGCATGGTCACGCGCTTGATGCGGCCTTCGTAGAAGAAGTCGTTGACGTACACCGGGGCCAGCATCAGCTGGATGGTGCTGTACACGTCCGACACCGACATGCCCATCGACTGCGCCTGCACGCGGTCGACATGCAGCTGCAGCTGCGGGGCGTTTTCCAGGCCGTTCGGGCGCACGCCGACCAGATGGTCCGGCTTCTGCGCGGCCTGGCCGAGCAGGATGTTGCGCGCCTGGGTCAGCTGCTCGTAGCCGGCACCGCTGCGGTCCTGGAGCCACATGTCGAAGCCGCCGAACTGGCCCAGACCCTGCACGGTGGGCAGGTTGACCACGAAGATCTGCGCTTCCTTGATGCCGTAGAACGCGCCGTTCATGTTCTGGATGAACTCCGGCGCGGTGAACTTGCGTTCCTCCCACGGCTTCAGGCGGATGAAGCCCATGCCCACGTTCTCGCCGGAACCGACGAAGCTGAAGCCGGCCACCTGCAGCATGCCTTCATAGCCATCCTGCTTTTCCAGCACGCCACGCATCTGCGCGAACACTTCGTTGGTCTGGCCCTTGGTTGAACCCGGCGGCAGCTGCACGATCGCCAGCGCATAGCCCTGGTCTTCTTCGGGCAGGAAGCTGCCCGGCATACGGGTGAACAGGAAGCCGCACAGTGCGGTCAGCACCACGAACAGGATCATCCAGCGCGGCGCGTGACGCACCGCCGAGGTGATGTGGCCCACATAGGTGTGGCTGATCTTGTCGTAGTACTTGTTGAAGGTGCGGTAGATGATGTTCGGATTGTCGTTGTGCGTCGGCTTGAGGAACGTCGCGCACAACGCCGGGGTGAAGCCCAGCGCGAGGAACGCCGAGAACGCCATCGAGATGGCGATGGTCAGCGCGAACTGCTTGTAGATCTCACCGGCGGCACCGCCCTGAAGGGCAGACGGGATGAACACCGCGGCCAGCACGACGGTGATCGCCACCACCGCGCCGGTGATCTGGGTCATCGCCTTCTGCGTGGCCGGCTTCGGCGCCAGGCCTTCCTCGGTCATGATGCGCTCGACGTTCTCGATCACCACGATCGCGTCATCGACCACGATGCCGATCGCTAGCACCATCGCGAACAGGGTCAGCTGATTGATCGTGAAACCGATCATCCACATGCCCAGGAAGGTACCGAGCAGGGCCACCGGGATGACCAGGGTCGGGATCAGCGTGGCGCGGAAGTTCTGCAGGAAGATCAGCATCACCAGGAACACCAGCAACACCGCTTCGAACAGGGTCTTGACCACTTCCTGGATCGAGATCTTGACGAAGGTGGTGCTGTCGTACGGCGAGAACCAGGTCACGCCGGATGGGAAGCTGGGCTGCAGCTCGTCCATCTTGGCGCGCACCGCATCGGCCACGTTCAGGGCGTTGGCGCCCGGCAGCAGCTGGATCGCGAAGGCACCGGTCGGCTTGCCGTTGTACTGGGTATCGAAGCCGTAGTTGTTGGCGCCGAAGGCAACGCGGGCGATGTCCTTCAGCAGCACGCGCGAGCCGTCAGGATTGGCCCGCAGGATGATGTCCTCGAACTCCTGCGGCGAGCTGAAGCGGCCCTCGGCCGAGACGGTCGCGGTGAAGTGCTGGCCTTCCGGCGACGGGTCCGAACCCAGCGCACCGGCAGCGAACTGCACGTTCTGCGCGCGCACCGCAGCCAGCACCTGGCTGGCCGACAGGCCGTAGCCCTGCATCTTTTCCGGGTTGAGCCAGATGTTCATGGCGTACTCGGAACCGAACTGCTGGGTGCTGCCGACGCCCGGAATACGCGAGACCTGGTCGAGCACGCGCGAACCGACGATGTCGTTCAGCGCATCACGGTTGATGGTCGGCGTATCGGACTGCAGTGCGATGACCATCAGGAAGCCGGCGTTGGCCTTGGCCACCACCACGCCCTGCTGGGTCACTTCCGAAGGCAGGCGTGGCGTGGCCAGCGACACCTTGTTCTGCACCTGCACCTGGGCGATGTCCGGATCGGTACCGGTCTCGAAGGTGAGGGTGATCGAGGCACGGCCGTTCGATGCGGACGAGGAGCTGAAGTACAGCAGGTGATCGATACCGGTCAGCTGCTGCTCGATCACCTGGGTGACCGATTTTTCGGTGGTATCCGCGCTGGCGCCCGGGTAAGTGGCCGAGACGGTCACCTGCGGCGGGGCGATGTTGGGATAGGACTCGACGCCGAGGTTGAGGATCGCGATCACGCCGCTGAGCGAGATCAGGATCGCAACCACCCAGGCGAAGACTGGATGTTCGATGAAAAATTTAGGCATGACGGAAGGTTCCCGTTACTGCTTGTTCGAATCGGTGGCGGCCGGCTTGGCCGCATCGGCCTGCTCGGGCTTGGCCGCATCGGCCGGTGCCTTGGCTGCGGCCGGCGCCGCGCCCGCCGGAGCGGCACCGCCTGCGGCGGGCTTGCCGTTGGCGTCTTGCCCCGGGGTCCACGGCTTGGCCACCGCCGGTGCGCCTTCCTTGACCTTCTGCACGCCGGCCACGATCACCTTGTCACCGGCGGCCAGGCCGTCGCTGACCAGCCAGTTGCCGTTCTGCGCGCCATCGGTCTTCACGTTCTTGCGCACGACCTTGCCGTCGGCACCGACCACCATCACGTAGCCGCCGGTGGTGTCACGCAGCAGGGCCTGCTGCGGCACCAGGTAGGCGTTGTTGCGCTCGCCCAGGTTGGCCTGGAAGCTGACGAAGGCACCCGGCAGCAGGATCTGCTGCGGGTTCGGCAGCAGCGCACGCAGCGACACCGCGCCGGTGGCCGGGTCGACCGTGGTCGAAGAGAAGTCCAGGGTGCCCGGTTCGCTGTAGGTGCTGCCGTCGGCCAGCTTGACGTTGACCGTGGCCTTGCCGTCGCCGGACAGCGCCAGCGCACCCTTGGCCTGCTGCGCACGCAGCTGGGTCAGCTCATCCACGCTCAGCGAGAAGTTCACATACAGCGGGTCGAGCTGGTCGACGGTGGTCAGCAGGGTCACATCGCCCTGGCCGACCAGCGCACCTTCGGTCACCTGCTGCTTGTTGGCCACGCCACTGATCGGCGCGGTCACTTCGGTGTAGCCCAGGCTGATGCGCGAAGAGGTCACCGCGGCTTCGGCCTGCTTGACCGCGGCAAGCGCGGTGCGTTCGGCCGATTCGGCGTTGTCCAGGTCGGACTTGGACACGAACTGCTGCGGCGCCAGCGAGCGAGCGCGGTCGGCGGCGACCTTGGCGTTCGCGTAGGTCGCGCGGGCCGAGGCCAGCTGCGCCTCGGAGGCATTGAGCGAGGCGCGCAACGGGGCGGGGTCGATCAGGAACAGGGTCTGGCCCTGCTTGACCTGGGAGCCTTCCTGGTAGACGCGCTTGAGCAGCACGCCCGGCACGCGCGCACGCACGTCGGCGCTGCGGAACGGCGACAGGCGGCCGACCAGCTCACGTTGCAGCGGCAAGGTCTGCGGCTTGGCGTCGATCACGCCCACCTCCGGCGGCGGGGGCGTCTGCTGTTCCGGCTTCTTGCAGGCAGCCAGCGCGACAGCAACGGCGCACGTCAAGGCAAGGGTGCGGAGTGGGGCGGTCATCAGGAGGAACTCCGGGGTTGGTTTGTAGACGGGGCCGGCGACGGCTGTGGCGCAAAGGCGCGCAGGAAGCTGTCGACGGAGAACTCTGCCCAGCGCCGACGCAGCTGCGCGTCATCACGATGGGGGGTATGGAAGCGCTGTTTGTCGAAATCCTGACCGGCGATCATGCTCAGCAGCAGTTCGGCCATGAAGTGCGGGTCGTCATGCCGGAGCTGACCACTTCTGCAAACGGTTTCAATCCATTCAGCAAGATGAAGCGTCAGCGCGCCGGCACCATGCCGGTACAGCGTACGCGCCTCTTCGGGAAACTGGGATGCGTCGGCGGCGATCAGCCGACAGGCCTGTCCTACGTGCGGCTGGTTGAAATGCTCCAGGAAGTCGATGGCGAACTGGAGCAGGCTGGCACGCAGGTCGTCACTGCGGAGTGCACGAACCATGGCGCCGGTGGCGTGGCCGACATGACGCTGCATCACCCGGCGCAGCAGTTCCTGCTTGCTGCCGTAGCGCGAATACAGGGTCTGCTTGGAGCAGCCGGCGTGCTGGGCCACCGCGTCCATGCTCATCTGCATGCCCTGTTGGGCCAGCAGTTCGCGCACGGCGTCGAACACGCGCTCATCGCGCGCGTCGAGGGCAACGGGGAGGTAGGCCGGATTCACGCGGTGGACTATACCGTCCAGTTCAGGATTGTGGAATCGCGGAGTCGTCGCTGCGTGTGTCTTCCCGTAACACGCTTTGCCGATCCTGTCGGTAGTGCTGCATGCCTTGATCACTCCATACCGGAGCGAACTGAATAGGCGTCTAAACCGCAGCAAACCCGAATCTACTTATTCCGTCCTGCAGCAAGGCCTTTTCGTGCGGTAGGGCTACAATTTCATTTTCCCAACTGAGCAAGCGCCCCGCTCTGCCATGAAACCGCAAAAGACCGCAGCCAAGACCGTGAAAAACAAGACCAAACCAGCAGAGTCGGAGGTCGCAGTGACCGCTGGTTTCTCCCTGGAGCCGGTGTACACGGCTTTGCGCAAGCGCTACCCGGCGGCCGCACAGGCCGAAGCAGTGGCCTTCGCCACTGATTTCTACAAGCGCATGGAGGCGGACGAGTTCCCGCACCACAGCGCCGAAGAGTGGGCCGCGCTCGCGGCTGAAACGCTGGAGTTCGCCCGTGCCCGCAAGACCGGCAAGGCCAACGTCCGCGTGTTCAATCCGACTGCCAAGGTCAACGGTTGGGAATCGCCGCACACCGTGCTGCAGATCGTCAACGACGACATGCCGTTCCTGGTCGACACCGTCACCATGTCGCTGGCCGAACAGGGCGTCGGCGTCCACGTGCTGGGCCACCCGGTGCTGCGCTTCACCCGCGACAAGGCCGGCAAGCTGGTCAAGGTCGGCGAGGGCCAGCTGGAATCGGTGATGCTGCTGGAGATCGACCGCCAGCCGGCCGAAGCCATGGCCGCCATCGAGCAGGCGATCAACAAGGCGCTGGATGAGGTGCGTGCGATCGTACGCGACTGGCAGCCGATGCAGGACAAGGCGCTGGCGCTGGCCGACGACCTCGGCAGCCGCCAGCTGCCGGTCGACGATGCCTCGCGCAAGGAAGCGCAGGAATTCCTGCGCTGGGCCGCCGATAACCACTTCACCTTCTTCGGCTACCGCGAGTACCGCGTCGAGAAGCAGGGCAAGGAAGAAGTACTGGCACCGCTGAACGACACCGGCCTGGGCCTGATGCGCGGCAAGGACAAGTCCGCTGCGCGTCCGGTCAAGACCCTGGCCGCGCAGGGCCTGAACACCACGTCCGGGCTGAAGGACGCGCTGATCCTGACCAAGACCAATGCCCGTTCGCGCGTCCACCGCGCCGGTTACATGGACTACATCGGCGTGCTGGAATTCGACGCCAAGGGCAAGATCATCGGCGAGCAGCGCTTCCTCGGCCTGTTCACCTCCAGCGCCTACAACCGTCGCCCGTGGGAAATTCCGCTGGTGCGCCAGCGCTACGAACACGTGATGACGCAGTCCGGCCTGGCCGGCTCGAGCCACAGCGGCAAGGCGCTGCGCCATATCCTGGAAACCCTGCCGCGCGAAGAACTGTTCCAGTCCAGCGAGGACGAACTGTTCCGCACCGCAATGGGCGTGCTGGGCCTGCAGGAGCGCGTGCGCAGCCGCCTGTTCCTGCGCCGTGACAAGTACAGCCGTTTCATTTCCGCGCTGGTCTACCTGCCGCGCGAGCGTTTCAACACCGACGTGCGCCTGCGCATCGAAGCGATGCTCAAGGAAGCGCTGCACGGTGAGTACGTGGACAGCTCGGTGGTGCTGGGCGAATCGCCGCTGGCCCAGGTGCACCTGATCGTGCGCCCGAAGCCGGGCGAAATGCTCGACGTCGATACCGCCGAACTGGAGCAGAAGCTGGCCCAGGTGCTGCGCAACTGGCAGGACGATCTGCGCGAAGCGCTGGTCACCCGCCATGGTGAAGCCGAAGGCCTGCGCATCGCTGCGCGTATCGGCAAGGCGCTGCCGGCCGGTTACATCGAAGACAACAGCACCGCTGTTGCCGCCAATGATGTCAGCCAGCTCGATGCCCTGACCGGCCCGGACGACCTGCGCCTGAGCCTGCAGGCGGTGCCGCGTGAATCCGGTGATGGCCTGCGCCTGAAGCTGTATCGCCAGCTGGATGACATCCCGCTGTCGGACGCGCTGCCGATGATGGAAAACATGGGCCTGCGCGTGATCGCCGAGCGTCCGTACCGTCTGTCGGTGGACAACGCGCCGGTGTACGTGCAGGACTTCGAGGTCGAATCGACCGCCGGTGCGATCGATGCCGCCAGCGTCGATGAAGCCTTCGGCGAGACCTTTGCCCGCGTCTGGCACGGCGATGCCGAGAACGATGCGTTCAACCGCCTGGTGCTGGCTGCCGGCCTGCACTGGCGCCAGGTCGCCATGCTGCGTGGCTACTGCAAGTACCTGCTGCAGACCGGCGTGCCGTTCTCGCAGGCCTACGTGGAAGGCACCTTCACCCGTTACCCGCTGCTGGCACGCCTGCTGGTGGAGCTGTTCGAAGCCCGCTTCGATCCAGCCACCGGCCACGAAAGCAAGGACGACATCGCCGCCGGCCAGGCCCAGCTGAAGGCACACCTGGATGTGCTGGCTGCAGGTGACGAGGCCACGCTGAAGGTGCTCAAGACCGTGGTCGATGCCCGCAAGGGTGACCGTGATGCGCAGATGCAGGCCGCGCGCGATGCGCTGCTGAAGCTGATGGACCGCGTGTCCAGCCTGGACGAGGACCGCATCCTGCGCTCGTTCATGGGCGTGATCGACGCGACCCTGCGTACCAGCTACTACCAGACCGATGCCAACGGCCAGCACGGCCATGTCATCAGCTTCAAGTTCGATTCGGCGCTGGTGCCGGACCTGCCCAAGCCGCGTCCGTACCGCGAAATCTTCGTGTACGGCCCGCGCGTGGAAGGTACCCACCTGCGCTTTGGTGCGGTGGCTCGTGGTGGCCTGCGCTGGTCGGATCGCCGCGAAGACTTCCGTACCGAAGTGCTGGGCCTGGTCAAGGCGCAGATGGTCAAGAACACCGTCATCGTGCCGGTCGGCGCGAAGGGCGGCTTCTTCGCCAAGATGCCGCCGGTGAACGGCGATCGCGATGCGATCTTCGCCAACGGCGTGGCCTGCTACAAGCTGTTCATCCAGGGCCTGCTGGACATCACCGACAACATCGTCAACAACAAGATCGTGCCGCCGGTGGATGTCGTGCGCCATGACATGGACGATCCGTACCTGGTGGTGGCCGCCGACAAGGGCACCGCGACCTTCTCCGACATCGCCAACGGCCTGGCCATCGCGCACGGCTTCTGGATGGGCGATGCGTTCGCCTCCGGCGGTTCGGTCGGTTACGACCACAAGGGCATGGGCATCACCGCACGCGGTGCGTGGGAGTCGGTCAAGCGCCACTTCCGTGCGCTGGGCCGTGACAGCCAGAGCCAGGACTTCACTGCGGTCGGCGTCGGCGACATGTCCGGCGACGTGTTCGGCAACGGCATGCTGCTGTCGCGCCACATCCGCCTGCTGGCCGCGTTCGACCATCGCCACATCTTCCTGGACCCGAACCCGGATGCGGCCACCACGTTCGTCGAGCGTGAGCGCCTGTTCACCGTGCCGCGTTCGAGTTGGGCGGACTACGATGCCAAGCTGATCAGCAAGGGCGGCGGCGTGTACCCGCGCAGCCTGAAGTCGATCGAGATCACCCCGCAGGTGCGTGAAGTGCTGGGCCTGGACGAGAGCGTCAAGGCGCTGTCGCCGAACGATCTGATGAGCGCGATCCTGAAGGCGCCGGTCGACCTGCTGTGGAACGGCGGCATCGGCACCTACGTCAAGGCCGCCAGCGAGCAGCACAGCGATGTAGGCGACCGCGCCAACAACGCGCTGCGCGTGAATGGTGGCGAGCTGCGCTGCAAGGTGGTGGGCGAGGGCGGCAACCTGGGTATGACCCAGCTGGGCCGCATCGAAGCTGCCCAGGCCGGCGTGCTGCTCAACACCGACTTCATCGACAACTCGGCCGGTGTGGATACCTCCGACCATGAAGTCAACATCAAGATCCTGCTCAACGATGTGGTGCGGGCCAAGAAGCTGACCGTTGAACAGCGCAACAAGCTGCTGGCGTCGATGACCGACGAAGTGGCCGCGCTGGTGCTCAACGACAACTACCGCCAGAACCAGGCCCTGAGCCTGATGGAGCGGATGGCGGTCAAGCGCCTGGGTTCCAAGCAGCACTTCATCCGTACCCTGGAACAGCAGGGCCTGCTGGATCGCCAGATCGAGTTCCTGCCGTCCGATGCCGAGCTGTCCCAGCGCAAGGCACGCGGCCAGGGCCTGACCCGTCCGGAACTGTCGGTGCTGCTGTCCTATTCCAAGCTGGTGGCGTTCGCCCAGCTGCTGGATTCGGACATCCCGGAAGATCCGTACCTGTCCAAGGAACTGCAGCGCTACTTCCCGACCCCGCTGCAGAAGAAGTACGCCGACGCGATGGAGCGTCACCGCCTGAAGCGCGAAATCATCGCCACGGCCGTGACCAACCAGACCATCAACCGCATGGGCGCCACCTTCCTGATGCGCATGCAGGAAGACACCGGCCGTTCCATCGCCGAGGTCGCCAAGGCCTACACCATCAGCCGCGAAACGCTGGATGCACGCGCGCTGTGGGCACAGATCGACGCCCTCGACGGCACGCTGCCGGAGTCGGTGCAGATCGATGCGCTGGAAGTGATCTGGAAGCTGCAGCGTTCGTTCGTGCGCTGGCTGCTGTCGCGCCCGGGCCCGATGCCGGGCATCACCGAGGCGGTCAACCGCTACCAGGGGCCGTTCAACGACATCCGCGTTGCTTCGGGCGTGCTGCCGGATTCGCAGCGTCCGACCTACGAAGCCCTGGTGGCCGAGTGGAAGGAAAAGGGCCTGCCGTCGGCACTGGCGCAGCAGCTGGCCGAACTGCACTTCCTGGAGCCGGCGTTCGACATCATCGAACTGGCCCGCACCCGCAAGCTGAAGCCGGTGGATGTGTCCAAGATCCACTTCCGTCTGGGTGACGCACTGCAGCTGCCGTGGCTGTTTGAGCAGATTGACGCGCTGGAGGTCAATGGCCGTTGGCACGCGGTGGCACGTGGCGTGCTGCGCGACGAACTGGCTGCGCACCACCGCAGCCTGGCCGGTCAGGTGCTGGCCACCAAGGGCAGCACCGCTGAAGCCAAGGTGGCCGCGTGGATCGGTCGTGACGACAGCAGCCTGCGCTTCACCCTGGCGATGCTGGCCGAACTGGCCGAGCAGAAGACCCTGGACTATCCGACCGTCTCGGTCGCGGTGCAGCGCCTGGGTCAGCTCGCTGCCCACGGCGCGTAAGTGATGTAGTGCCAGGCCACGCCTGGCATGCGTGAACCGGAACGGCCCCGCGAAAGCGGGGCCGTTCTGTTTCTGCCTTTGGCCTTTTGCGACCACCTGACCCGACGCCGGCTGTGAACCTGCAAGGTGGATGACCGGCATATCCGCCGGGACCGTGAGCGCCATGGATGGCGCGATCGAGCCCCCAGGGACGGGTTTACGGCGTGTCCCGGCGGATATGCCGGTCATCCGCCCCGCGCGGTCCAACCCCCGGCGCTCGGTTATGCTCTTCACCAGTTCCCCCCGGATCCACCGATGAGCGACACCCCCCGCATCGCTTTCCTGGCCAGTACCACCGAGCCTGCACAGATGGCACGCGCAGCGATGGTCTCGCGCTATGGCGACCACGCCCCGGACCAGGCCGACGTGCTGTGCCCGCTGGGCGGCGATGGCTTCATGCTGCAGACCCTGCATAGGCATGGTCACCTGGGCAAGCCGGTGTTCGGCATGAAACTGGGTACCGTGGGCTTCCTGATGAACCAGTACCGTGGCGACGATGACGTGCAGGCGCGCATCGCCCGTGCCGAACCGGCCAACCTGCGGCCGCTGGAGATGGTGGCGTTGACCGAATCGGGCACCAGCACCGGTTCGCTGGCCTACAACGACGTGTCATTGCTGCGCCAGACCCGGCAGGCCGCGCATATCGGCATCGACCTCAACGGCCAGGAGCGCGTGGCTGAGCTGATCGGTGACGGTGTACTGGTAGCCACCCCGGCTGGCAGCACCGCCTACAACTATTCCGCGCATGGTCCGGTGCTGCCGCTGGGCTCACATACCATCGCCCTGACGCCCTTGGCACCGTACCGGCCGCGGCGCTGGCGCGGGGCGATCCTCAAGGCCGACACCGAGGTGCGATTCCGCGTGCTTGATCCGTACAAGCGCCCGGTCAGCGTCACTGCCGACTCGCACGAGACCCGCGACGTGGTCGAAGTCACCATCCGCGAGTCCAAGGACCGCCGGGTGACGCTGCTGTTCGACCCGGAGCACAACCTGGAAGACCGGATCCTGAGCGAACAGTTCGTTTTTTGAGGACAATAGGCCGCCGGCCCCGCCGATCGCTTTGAAGGACCCCCACCGATGGGCGACAACTCCCCCCGTTTGCTGACCGTCGCGGTGACCTCGCGCGCCCTGTTCGACCTCGAGGAAAGCCACGCGCTGTTCGAGAGCGATGGCGTGGCGGCCTATGCCGAATTCCAGCGCCAGCATGAGGACGACATCCTCGGCCCCGGCGTGGCCTTCCCGGTGGTGCGCAAGCTGCTGGCGCTGAACCAGGGCGCCAGCCCCGAGAACCCGCGGGTCGAGGTGATCCTGCTGTCGCGCAACTCGGCCGATACCGGCCTGCGCATCTTCAATTCGATCCAGCACTACGGCCTGGGCATCATCCGTGCGACGTTCACCGCCGGCGAGCCGACCTGGCCGTATGTGAAACCGTTCGGTACTGACCTGTTCCTGTCGGCCAACCCGGAATCGGTGCGCAGCGCGCTGCGCCATGGCATCGCGGCGGCCACCATCCTGCCCAAGCCGCCGGGCGAGACCGCCGCTGCGGCTGCCGACCAGATCGATATCACGCGCCCGGCCGGGCAGCTGCGCATCGCCTTCGATGGCGATGCGGTGATCTTCGGTGACGAGAGTGAGCGCATTTCGCGCGAGCAGGGCGTGGAGGCATTCGGCCGGCACGAGCGCGAACGTGCGCGCGAACCGCTCAGCGGGGGGCCGTTCCGTGGTTTCCTGTCGGCCCTGCATACGCTGCAGGAAGTGTTCCCGGCGGGGGATAGTGCGCCGATCCGCACCGCGCTGGTGACCGCGCGTTCGGCGCCTGCGCACGAGCGGGTGATCCGCACCCTGCGCGAGTGGGGTGTGCGCCTGGACGAGGCCCTGTTCCTCGGTGGCCGCCACAAGGGCCCGTTCCTGCAGGCGTTCGGCGCCGACATCTTCTTCGATGATTCGCAGCACAACATCGACAGTGCCCGCGAGCATGTGGCCGCTGGCCATGTGCCGCATGGCGTTGCCAACGAGGGGTGAAACCATCCCGGGTGGGTGCCAACGTTGGTTGGCACTGCCATGCATCGGCGCCCACCAAGGTGGGCATCTACCAGAGTCCCGTGCTCCCGGTAGTTGCCAACCTTGGTTGGCGCCGTCCTGGATCCATGCCCACCAAGGTGGGCATCTACCGAAAGCAGGGCCATCGAAGGGGCATGGCCCGTCAAGGGCTGCCCGACATCCCCAGCTGCAGGTCAACCACCTTCCAGCGCAGGCCCTGTGGTTCCAGCACCACCTTCAACGGCGGCTGGCCCGGGCCTCGATCGACGTCGATGACGAAGCGGTCCAATGCTTCGAAATGGTGCTTGGCATGCTTCAGCGGCCGCGCCGGTTCGGTCGGGCCGAATGCATCGCCACCCTGCAGTTCATTGCGGCCACGCTTCCACAGCACATGGCCCTGCAGCATCGCGCCGATACCGGTCGGGGTCACCATGGTGTCCACCGCTGCACCGCCCAGCTGGTCACCCAGCCCGTAGAGCAGCGCACCGAACGGGCTGGCTGCTACATCCGGGCCTGCCTGGCGCACCAGGTAGTCGTTGAGCTGGGCGCGCACGCTGCTGCGCACCTGCGGGAAGTCGACGTAGCGCTCCAATCGGGCGGTGTCGCGCTGTTCGATGGCCTTGGAGAGGCCATGCACGGTCATGTACGGGCCGCCAAACCACCAGGCGGCCAGCGCCAGGACCAGCAGGACCACGAGTGCACTGAGCTTCTTCATATCGGCCAGACTGCCGCAACTCCGGCAGCAACGGGTGAAGGCTCAGTGACTGGGCGAGCCGCGGCCGTCCCCGAACGCGTCCACCAACTGTTGGCGTTCGGCTGCCGTCAGCGCTTCCAGGCGCGTTGCCAGTACTTCATCCAGGCTCTGCGTGCGGGTGGTGCCGAGGATGCCGCTGGCCACCCCGGGATGGCCCAGGGCGTAGGCAAACGCGGTCTGGGCGGGGTGCTGGCTGCGGATGGCGGCGATGGCGTGGCGCATCCGGCGCGCGCTGCGCATCAGTTGGCGGCTGCTGGGCTTGAGCCAGGCTCTGGCCAGATACCAGGCGTCGGCCGGGCGCGGCAGGCGGGCCCGTGAGGGCAGCAGATGGCCCTGCGCCAGCACGGTACCGGCCAGCACGCCGATGCCTGCTGCCTGCAACTGGTCGATGAGGGGTTCACGGTCCTGCTGCAGGGCGTTGTAGTCAAGAAGCACCACGTCGAACAGCGTGGGATGGTCGATCATCCAGCGCAGGGTCGAGGCCGTGTGCGTATTGATACCGGTGTGCCGGATCAGCCCGCGTTCGCGAAGTCGTTGCAGTGCGGCCAGCAGGTCATCGTTGATGTCGTGCTGGCTGGCACCGTGCAGCTGGTAGATATCGAGGTAATCCAGGCCGAGGTTGCGCAGCGAGGCTTCGCAGCTGGCGGTAATGGCTGCCGGCGAGAAATTGCGCTGCTCGGCGCCGCTGACGCCGGCGTGGCCGGTCAGCGTGCCGCCCTTGCTGGAGATCACCAGCGACTCGCGGGGGTATCGCTTCAGCAACGGGCGCAGGATGCGGCCCAACCGCGGCTCGGCGTGGAAGCCAGAATAGTTGTGGCCGGTATCCAACAGGTTCACGCCCTGTGCCAGTGCATGCTCGACCACGTTCGCGGCCGACTGTTCCGGGAAGCGGCGATGCCCCCAGAAGCCGGAGCAGCCCAGGCCCACCGGCGAAACCGCCAGGCCGGTGCGGCCCAGCGTGCGGCGTTGCCGTGCCAACGGCATCAGAATTCCAGGTCCAGCGCCGCGCACAGATAGTCGACGAACGGGCCGAGCGCAGCCAGATCCTTGCCCAGCATGGACAGCAGTCGCGGGCCGGTCATGGTGGCGTCGTCCAGCGAGCGCCACATCACCCAGTTGCGGTGCTTGAGGTCTTCGATGAATTCGAAGTCGGCCGGGAAGCCGCGCGGCGGCCGCACCAGTTTTTCGCTCTCCTCGAAGTCGAAGCGCTTGCGCAGAACCGGTGCATGCGCCGCGGCCTTCCAGCTGCCGGGGTTGTCGAGGATGAAGTGGCGCACGCGGCGCTGGGTTTCCGGCTCCGGATGCCACAGGCCGGCACCGACGAAGCTCTCGCCCGGCTGCAGGTGCACATAGAACGATGGCGCGGCCACTTCGCGGCGGCGCTCATGGAACAGGCGTGCACCCTGCCAGGTTTTGTACGGCGACTTGTCGTTGGAAAAGCGCGCATCGCGATGGATGCGGAACAGCGAGCCGCCGACGCCGCGGGTATCGGCGCGGAAGTGCTCGCTGACCTCGGTCAGGGCCGGCTGCAGGTCGCCCAGCAGGCGCAGGAACGGCTGCCGCACGTGGTCTTCATACTGCTGGCGATGATCGTTGAACCACGCCTTGTCGTTGTGCCGCGCCAGGCTGCGCAGGAACTTGAAGCTGGCGTCCGAGAAATAAGTGCTCACAGGGTCTCCTGCAGGTGCTGGCCCCAGTCGCGCAGCGATTGCAGCAGGGCCTGGCGTCGCGCGTCGTCGGGCGCTTCGGCAGCCAGTGCGTCGAGCTGCTGCTGGTACTGGGGCAGGTTGAGTTCGCCCAGGCCGCCATCCCCGAGCAGGCGCTGGCGGCGGTAATCCTGCCAGCGCTGGCGTTCACCCGGTGCGAGGCTGTCGGGATGGTTGCGCGCACGGTAGCGGAACAGCAGCTCCGGCAATCGCGGGTCGCGGAAACGGCCCTCGAGCGCTGCCAGCTGCTCCGGCACGGTGGTGCGCGCCAGTGCGAGCAGTGGCTTGTCGCCGGCCCCGAGAAAGCCGTCGTACAGCGAGGCATCGACGTCGGCCACGCTGTCCACGCGCGGCTGGTTGTAGACCTGTCGTGCCTTCTCGGCCAGCTGGGGGGCGAACGCACGCAGGCGTTCGGCCCTGGCCTCGATCGCGGCCACGTCCAGGCCGAGCCGTGCGTGGTCATCGGCGCGCAGGTGGTTCCAGGCGATCAGCGCCGGCACCTTGTTCAGTTGCACTTCCTTCAGGGGAACCCGCGTCGCGCCCTCGGGTAGCTCGCTGGTGCGCATGTACAGGCGCTGTGCGATCACCTCGGCCGGGAGCTCCAGCAGGTCGTCGATGTCACCCTCCAGGTCGAACACGATCACCCGGTTGTTGATGGTGGGATGCATCGACAGCGGCAGCACCGGTGCCGCGCACAGGCGGCTGGCCGGGTAGCGCATGGAAATGTGCAGCACCGGCTTCATCGCGGCCACGTCCAGCAGGCTGCCGACGAAGCGCTTGTCGCGCAGCTTCAGGGCGTAGTCCCACAGGCGCGGCTGCGACTGCTTGAACAGGCGGGCCATGCCGATGGTGGCGCGCACGTCTGAAAGTGCTTCGTGCGCATCGCCTTCGCGCACGTTGTTGGCCTCGGCCAGGTGCTCGAGCTTGAACGAGGTGGCGCCATCCTCGCGCAGCGGCCATTGGATGCCATCCGGGCGCATCGCGCGCATCAGCCGCAGCATGTCCAGCAGGTCCCAGCGCGAATTGCCGTTGCGCCACTCGCGTTCGTACGGGTCGTGGAAGTTGCGGAACAGCCCGTAGCGGACGAACTCATCATCGAAGCGCAGCGTGTTGTAGCCCAGTGCGCAGGTGCCCGGCCGCGACAGCTGTTCATTGATGCGGTCGAAGGCTTCGGCTTCGCTGATGCCTTCGGCCAGTGCCTGCTGCGGAGTAATGCCGGTCACCAGCGTGGCCATTGGCGAGGGCAGCAGGTCATCGGCCGGGCGCACGAAGAAGCTGACCGGGGTATCGATCTCGTTGAGGTCGGCGTCGGTGCGGATTGCAGCGTACTGCGAGATGCGCGTACGCCGCGGGTCCTGGCCGAAGGTTTCCAGGTCGTAGAACAGGAAGCTGTCGGCCATCAGTGCGCGCCCTCCAGGACCGGGAGCTGCGCATGGATCTGCGCTTCCAGTGTCGCCCAGTCGATGTTGTCCAGTGAATCGTGACCTGCGGTGGCCGCCACCAGCATCCCGCGCTGCAGTTCGGTGCGGTGCAGGGCCTCGGCGTAGGGCGTGTGCAGGAAGGTGACCATGGTGTAGTGCGGCACGAAGCGGGTCGGCCAGCGGCGCTGCAGCTCCTGTTCCAGTTCGCGCTGCAGCAGGAATGCAGGGTCGGCCACGCGGTCGCGCATCTCCAGGTAGTTCTCCAGCGCCATCTGCTGGATGGCACGTGCATTCGGCTTGCGTTCGGCTTCGAACGCGGCGAACGCAGCTTCCAGATCATCGGCCTCCATCAGGTGACGGGCCAGCGCAACACAGTCCTCGAACGCGCAGTTCATGCCCTGGCCGTGGAACGGCACCATCGCATGTGCGGCGTCGCCGATCAGTACGGCACGGCCCTGCTGATGCCAGCGCTCCAGCGTGAGCGTGCCAAGCAGGCCCGGCGGGTGCTGCTCCCAGTCCGCGCGCAGGTTCGTGATCAACGGCAGGGTGTCGGCGAACTCGCGCGCGAACAGCGCCTCGGCCTGTGCGCCGGTGTTGACCGTGGCAAAGCTGGGGTCGCCCTGGTTGGGCAGGAACAGGGTGACGGTGAAGGTGCCTTCGTGGTTGGGCAGGGCGATGCACATGTAGTGGCCGCGCGGCCAGATGTGTAGTGCGTTGCGCTCGATGCGGAAGCTGCCATCGGCGGCCGGCGGAATCTCCAGCTCCTTGTAGGAGTGGTCGAGGAAGGCAATGTCCTCGCCCAGCGGCGCACGGCGGTTCATCGCCGCGCGCAGCGCCGAGCCGGCACCGTCGGCGCCGATCAGGGTGTCGAAGCGGATGTCGTGCGGGCTGTCGTCGCGGTCATCGATGAAACGCGCGTAGCCGGCATCAAAATCGACGGTGTGCAGGCGGCGATGGAAGTGCACGGTGGCGCCGGCCTGTTCGGCCAGTTCCAGCAGCGTGGTGTTCAGGTCGCTGCGGTGGATCGACCAGATCACTTCGGTGTCGTCGCGGCCGTAGCGCTGCAGCTGCGGTTCGCCCTCGCGCGGGTGCACCATGCGTCCGCGCATCATCACCGCGCGCGCCATCACCTCGTCTTCCACGCCCGCCTGACGCAGTGCGTTGCGCCCACGCTCGGCCAACGCCAGGTTGATCGAGCGGCCACTCTCGTAGTCGGCCACGCGTGGATCGCCGCGGCGTTCGTACAGGGTGATGCGCCAGCCCTGGCGTGACAGCAGGATGGCCAGCAGGGACCCGGCGAGGCCGGCACCGATAATGCTCAACGAGCGGGAGGCGTGTGCGATCAACGAACTGTCCAGCAGTAGGGGAGGGGCCGGCTTAGAGGCCGGCCCAGGCTTCCACTTCCTCGACGAAGTGGTGCACGTCCAGGTAGCGGTTGTAGAGCGGGGTGGGCGAAATGCGGATCACGTCGGGCTCACGCCAGTCGCCGAGCACGCCGATGCCGCGCAGGTGTTCGAACAGTGCGCGGCCACGTTCGCGGCCACCGATCACACGCAGCGACAGCTGGCAGCCGCGGCGTTGCGGGTCGGCCGGGGTGATGATGTCCAGCACCTGAGGCAGGCGCGCGCGCACCAGCGCTTCGAGCATGCCGGTCAGCGCCAGCGACTTGCTGCGCAGCGATTCCATGCCGGCACGCTCGAACAGCTCCAACGAGGCACGAAGCGGCGCCAGGCCGAGGATCGGCGGATTGCTCAGCTGCCAGCCTTCGGCACCGATGGCCGGGGTGAACTGCGGTGCCATCTGGAAGCGGGTGGACTCTTCATGGCCCCACCAGCCGGCAAAGCGCGGCAGGCTGGTGTCGCGATGGTGGCGCTCGTGCACGAAGGCGCCGGCCACCGCGCCCGGGCCGCTGTTGAGGTACTTGTAGTGGCACCACACGGCAAAGTCCGGCGCCACGTCGTGCAGGCGCAGCGGCAGGTTGCCGACCGAGTGCGCCAGGTCGAAGCCGATGCGCGCGCCCTGCAGGCGCGCGGCACGGGTGATCGCATCGAGGTCGAAGGCCTGACCGGTGCGGTATTGCACGCCCGGCCACAGCACCAGCGCCAGGCGCGGGCCGTGTTCGGCGATGGCACGTTCGATCGCCGCCAGTGAGATCGTGCCGTTGGCCTCGTCCGGCTGTACTTCCACCAGGCACTCGGCGGGGTCGAAGCCATGGAAGCGGATCTGCGCCTCCACCGCATGGCGGTCGGTCGGGAATGCACCCGCCTCCATCAGGATCACCGGGCGCTCGGCCGTGGGTCGGTAGAAACTGACCATCATCAGGTGCAGGTTCACGCTCAGCGTGTTCATCGCCACCACTTCGCTGGGCAGCGCACCGACCACGCGGGCCAGCTGCGCGCTCACCAGGCGGTGGTAGGACAGCCACTGCGTCGGGCCGGTGAAGTGGCCTTCCACCGCCAGCTCGCCCCACTGCTTCATCACTTCCTGTACGGCCGCCTGTGCGCCGCGCGGCTGCAGGCCCAGCGAGTTGCCTACGAAGTAGGTCTGCTCACCGCCACCATGGCGCGGAATCAGGAATTCACTGCGCAGCGGGCGCAGCGGATCGGCGGCGTCCAGGGCGATGGCGTGGGTGCGGCTGAGCAGGTCGGACATGGTCGGGCAACAGGCTGCAACGGGACCGCCAGTGTAGCGCCTGGGGCATGGCCCGGTAGCGGCCAGCCCAACACCAGCACCGCATGATCCGGTAGCCGCCAACCTTGGTTGGCGCACGTACAAGCAAGCGCCCACCAAGGTGGGCAACTACCGTTCGATGGCTCAGCCTGCCGCCGGCGCCGGCAGCGGGTCCACGTGCCCGCACGCACTGCAGGTGCGCAGCTCCAGGCTGGCGTGGTAACGCGCGAACACCTTGGGCAGGTCGGTTTCGATGTTCTGCAGCGGAAAGTACTCTTCGTGCAGCTTGTGGTTGCAGCGTTCGCAATGCCAGATCACGCCGTCCATCTCATGCGGAAGGCGTTTGCGCTCGACCACCAGGCCGATACCACCGGGCGGGCGCCGCGGCGAGTGCGGAACCTTCGCCGGCAGCAGGAAGATCTCGCCGGCACGGATCGGAATGTCGCGCACCGCGCCGTCTTCCTGCACCTTCAGCACCATCTCGCCTTCGAGCTGGTAGAACCATTCCGGGCCTTCGTCGTAGTGGAAGTCGGTACGCGAGTTCGGCCCGCCGACCACCATCACGATGAAGTCGCCGTTGTCGATCATCTTGTTGCCCACTGGCGGCTTCAGCAGGTGGCGGTGTTCTTCGATCCAGGCGTGCAGGTTGATCGGCGAAGCGAGCATGGTGGTCATCCGTAAGGGATCAGTCGCGCTTGCCCTTGCGCGGGACGTAGGACAGGGCCTTTTCGTAGGCCGGCTGCAGTTCTTCCTGCGAACCGACGTCGATGCCCATCTCGCGCACGCGCCCGTCCTTCAGGCTGTAGACCCAGCCGTGCACCATCAGCTTCTGGCCGCGGGCCCAGGCGTCCTGCACGATGGTCGAGCGGCACAGGTTGGCCACCTGCTCGATCACGTTCAGTTCGCACAGGCGGGCGTGCTTGAGCTCGTCGGTCTCGATCGCATCGAGGATGCCGGTGTGCTTCTGCATCACGTCACCGACGTGGCGCAGCCAGTTGTCGGCCAGGCCGACACGGGTATTGTGCAGGCAGGCGTGCACGCCGCCGCAGCCGTAGTGGCCGACGATCAGGATGTGCTTCACCTTCAGCTGGTCCACTGCGTACTGCACCACGCTCAGGCAGTTCAGGTCGGTGTGCGCGACCACATTGGCGACATTGCGGTGCACGAACACCTCGCCCGGTGCCATGCCGATGATCTGGTTGGCCGGCACGCGCGAGTCGGAACAGCCGATCCACAGGTATTCCGGATGCTGCTGCTTGGCCAGCTGGTGGAAGAACTCCGGATCTTCCTTCTCGATCCGGTCCGCCCAGTCGCGGTTGTTCTGCAGCAGCTTGTGGATGTCTTTCATGTTCGGGTCCCTGGCGTCGGGTGGGGGCGCGCCGCAGCCATCCGGCTGCGTCGTCGCGGAAATCTGCGGCGTTCAGTCGTTGCGGGCGGCCTGTTCGCGGTGCCAGCGCATCCACTGCGCCAACTCGGTGGAAGAGGGGGTGCCCAGCTGTTCCAGTTCGGCGATCACTGCGCGCTGGTTGGCATCGGGATGGTTCTGGCTCAGCTTGAGCTTCAGCTGCACGTGTTCGACCTGGAAGCAGAAGCCGACGATGGCGCGCAGTTCCGGGCCGTGTTCGGCGCGCGTGGCATCGAACTGCCAGGCCTGGCCGACGCTGGCTTCGAAGCGGTCACTGATCGCACCGACCAGGTCGGCCAGCGCATCGGTGTCGTCGAAGGTGTGCAGCTGGCCGCGCAGCTCGGCGGCGGCGTAGTTCCAGGTGGGCACCCGTGCCATCGGTTCCTTGTCCGGGTACCAGCTGGCCGATACATAGCCATGCGGCCCCTCCACCAGCACCTTGGCCGCACCGCTGTGACGTGCCTGCGGGTTGGCACGGGCCCAGTGGCCGCGCAGCTCGATGTGGTCGCCGTCGCGCTGGTACAGCACCGGCAGCCGGGTCAGTTCCGGCAGGCCATCGCCACCGGCGGTCAGCACGGTGACGAACGGATCACGCGCCAGCAGGCGATCCAGCCACAGCAGGTCGGTCTCGGCGAAAGCGCGCGGGGTGAACATCGGTTGGCCTCAGGCGCGGCTGCCAAGCGACTGCACCATGCGCCCGCGCAGGCCTTCGTCGCTGCCTGCCTGCGGTGGCTGCACTTCATGCAGCGAGAAGCCGCGCACCAGCGCATCTTCTTCATCCAGGCCGTCGTACTCGACGAACTCGGCATCGAACAGCTGCGAGCGTGCAGTGTCTTCGCTGTCGTAGCTCAGCGTATTGCCATCGCTGTCCAGCACTTCGGCAGTGCCGGCCTCGCGGATGCGCAGGCGCGCCCAGATCAGGGTGTTGCCGAGGCTGGCCAGCCACCAGCTGTCGCGGACGTGGGAAAGGTCGTTCATGTGTGTCTTACCAGAGCGAGGCCAGCCAGAGCAGGGCAGCCATGCCCAGTCCGGCCAGCAGGGTCAGCAGCGATACCCAGGCGGGCGTCGCCAGCCCGGACAGCGAGCGGTCCGGCTGGGTGCGGTATTCGCGCCGCAGCAGCCAGCCCAGCGCATCGGGCTTGAGGAAGGCGCCACTGCCGAAGCGCTGCGCCAGCGCCGGATGGCGATCGCGCACATGCACCAGGGTCAGCGGCCAGAAAATCACGAAGGCACTGAACCCGGCCACTGCAACGCCGACGAAACACAGGGCGAAGAACAGGGTCATGGGGGCAGTACCTCCGTGGTCGTGCGTGTGGGCTTAGAAGTCCGCGCTGCCCGGGGCGCGCGGGTAGGGGATCGCATCGCGGATGTTGGACAGACCGCAGACGTACACCACCAGGCGCTCGAAGCCCAGGCCGAAGCCAGCGTGCGGTACCGAGCCGTAGCGGCGGAAATCGCGGTACCAGCTGTAGTGCTCGCGATCCAGGCCGAACTGCGCCATGCGTGCATCCAGCACGTCCAGGCGCTCTTCGCGCTGGCTGCCGCCGATGATCTCGCCGATGCCCGGGGCCAGCACGTCCATCGCGGCAACGGTCTTGCCGTCGTCGTTCAGGCGCATGTAGAAGGCCTTGATGTGCTCCGGATAGTTGGTCACCACCACCGGACGGCCGACGTGTTCCTCGGTCAGCCAGCGCTCGTGCTCGGTCTGCAGGTCCAGGCCCCATTCAACCGGGAAGTCGAACTTCTTGCCGGACTTCTGCAGCAGGCTGACCGCATCGGTGTAGTCGATGCGCTCGAACGGCGCATTGATGAAGTCTTCCAGCTTGGTGATCGCGTTCTTGTCCACGCGCTCGGCGATGAAGGCCAGGTCGTCGCTGCGCTCGTTAAGCACCGCGCGGAACAGGTACTTCAGGAACTCTTCGGCCAGGCGCGCGTCTTCGGCCAGGTCGGCGAAGGCGATTTCCGGCTCGATCATCCAGAACTCCGCCAGATGGCGGGTGGTGTGGCTGTTCTCGGCACGGAAGGTCGGGCCGAAGGTGTAGACCTTGCTCAGCGCCAGGCAGTAGGCCTCGACGTTCAGCTGGCCGGACACGGTCAGGAAGGTTTCCTTGCCGAAGAAGTCGCGGCTGAAATCGATGGCGCCCTTCTCGTCACGCGGCAGATTCACCATGTCCAGGGTGGACACGCGGAACATCTGGCCGGCGCCTTCGGCGTCGGAGGTGGTGATGATCGGGGTGCTGATCCAGTTGAAGCCGTTCTCGTGGAAGAAACGGTGCACGGCCTGGGCCAGGCAGTTGCGGATGCGGGTGACCGCGCCGAACAGGTTGGTGCGCGGGCGCAGGTGTGCCACTTCGCGCAGGAACTCCGGCGACATCGGCTTGGGCTGGATCGGGTAGGTGAGCGGGTCTTCGACCCAGCCGACCACTTCCAGTGCGTTGGCCTGGATCTCGAACGACTGGCCCTTGCCCTGCGACTTCACCAGGGTGCCGGTGGCGATGACCGAGCAGCCGCTGGTCAGGCGCTTGATCTCATCGAAGTTGGCCAGGCTGTCGCCGGCCACGACCTGGATCGGGGCGAAGCAGGAGCCGTCGCTCACATTCACGAAAGCCAGATTCGCTGAACCGCGCACCGTGCGCACCCATCCGCGTACCGTGACTTCGCCGCCTTCCGGGATCTTCCCGGCAAGCGCATGTTCAACGCTGACCACCGTCATGACTTGAATCCTCTGCTGATCGACTCGATCTGTGAACACGGGAGTTTACCGGTTGCAGCGTTCTGCTTGCGAGGCATTTTTCGTGGCAACGGCTCCTTATAATGTCCCCGTACCTCTGGAGTAGCCCCATGGCCGTCAGCCTGACCCCCATTGCCTTCGAGCGCGTGCAGCGCTTTGTCGCCCAGACCCCCGGCGCGCTGGGCCTGCGTTTCGGCGTGACCAAGACCGGCTGCTCGGGCTGGGGTCACATCACCGACCTGGCCCGCGACGAGCGCGAGGGCGATACCGTGTTCGACCAGGACGGCGTGAAGATCTACGTCGATGCCAAGAGCCTGGCGCTGGTGGACGGCACCGTGATCGACTTCGGCAAGCACGGCCTGAGCGAAACGTTCACGTTCAGCAACCCCAACGCCACCGCCGAGTGTGGCTGCGGCGAAAGCTTCACCACCGACGCCGACAAGGCCTGACGGCCGGTTCTGGCGTCCGCCGCTAGCGGAACCTGCTCTGGTAGATGCCGACCTTGGTCGGCAGGGAAGGGATCCACGGATGGAACGACCGCTTTTCATTTATCACCCCAACGCCTACGCCCTCTCCTTCGAAGAGGTCGACGGGGTCTGTGACTGCTGCGGTCAGGCGCGGACACTTCGGTACCGGGGGCCTTTCTACACGTGCCTGCGACCGGAGTATCTGTGCCCATGGTGTATTGCCGATGGCAGGGCGGCGGCCAGTTACGAGGGTGAATTCACCGGCTGGAGCGATATTGAAGGGGTATCCCCTGATCCAGCCGACCCGCCGCCAGCCATCGCCCGTGAGCTGCTGCTGGAGATCTGCGAGCGCACCCCGGGCTACTCGTCCTGGCAGCAATCGGTCTGGCTGAGCCATTGTGAACGACCCTGCGCCTTCCTCGGCTTTGCCGGCAGCGAGGACCTCCTGCCCATCCTCGACCAGGTCCGGCCGGACGTGGCCGAAGTCAACCCGCGCGACGCCGACTGGGTGCTGGCGCACCTGAGCCGGGACGGGATGATGGTCGGCTGCCTGTTCCAGTGCCTGGAATGCGGCCAGCATCGCCTTCACGTCGACCTGGGGTGAATCCAGGCGGATTCGTGGACTGTGCTGGGCTCCGGTGGCGGCCAACCTTGGTTGGCATGAAGGCTGCCCCCCGGTTCAGGTTGCCCTGTGACCCGCCGGTTGCCCGGCCACCCCATCTGCGCCATAATGCGCGGCTTCCTGCCTCCCTGGCGGGAATCCTTGCCCCACCGCGGTATCAACGGCGGGGGGCTGTCCGGCCGCAAGGCCACATCCGAAAGGTAGAAAAAACATGAGTCGTCATTACGAAATCGTGTTCATGGTCCATCCGGACCAGAGCGAGCAGGTCCCGGCCATGATCGAGCGCTACAAGTCGCTGGTCGAGAACGGCAACGGCACCATCCACCGTCTGGAAGACTGGGGCCGCCGCCAGCTGGCTTACCCGATCCAGAACCTGGTGAAGGCGCACTACGTGCTGCTGAACATCGAAGCCGACCAGGCCGTGCTGAACGAGCTGACCGAAAGCTTCCGCTTCAACGACGCCGTGTTGCGCAACCTGGTCATCAAGCGTGACGAGGCTGACACCGAGCAGTCGCTGATCATGAAGAGCAAGGACGAGAAGGGCGACAAGCCCGAGCGTGGTGAGCGTCGTCGTCGTGATGACGAAGAAGGCGAAACCACCCCCGCCGCTGACAACGATGCCGGCGACGACGCCGCTTCGGCCGCCTAAGGAGCACTGACATGTCCAAGTTCTTCCGTCGCCGCAAGTTCTGCAAGTTCACCGCTGAAGGTGTCAAGGAGATCGATTACAAGGATCTCAACACCCTGCGCCAGTACCTGACCGAGAACGGCAAGATCGTGCCGAGCCGCGTCACCGGTACCAAGTCGAAGTACCAGCGTCAGCTGGCGACCGCCGTCAAGCGCGCTCGCTTCCTGGCCCTGATCCCGTACACCGACAACCACGACGTCTGATGCCGGCGGGGCGGCCCGGTGCCGCCCCCGCTGTGCCAGCTATTCGGACAGCCCTAGTTGCGGGGCCCAGCCTCGCTAACGAATAACTTATCTGGAGCAATACCATGCAGCTGATCCTTCTGCAGAAAGTCACCAACCTCGGCAACCTGGGCGACCTGGTCGACGTGAAGCCGGGCTACGGCCGTAACTTCCTCGTGCCGCAGGGCAAGGCCGTGCCGGCCACCGAGAGCAACAAGGCCGAGTTCGAAGCCAAGCGTGCCGAGTACGAAGCCAAGGCCCAGTCGATCCACGCCGACGCTGAAGCCCGCAAGGCCAAGCTGGAAGGCGCGAGCGTCACCATCGCCGCCAACGCTTCGACCGAAGGCAAGCTGTACGGCTCGGTCGGCGCCCGCGAAATCGCCGATGCCTTCACCGCTGCCGGCCTGCCGGTCAGCAAGAGCGAAGTCATCCTGGGCGAAGGCGCCTTCCGCAACATCGGTGAGTACGACGTCCTGGTGCACCTGCACGCTGACGTTGAAACCACCGTCAAGGTTGTGGTCGAAGCCGAAAAGGCCTGATCCCACGCCGCAAGGCCTGGTATCACCGCAGAACGGGCGCCCGCGAGGGTGCCCGTTTTGTTTTGTGCGGAGGTCCGATCCGTGGCGCTGGACGATGCTCGGCCGGCGCCCCCGGCCGGGCAATGTTCCACGCCCATTCGTAGAACACGGCCACATCGGTATACTCAGGGCGTCACATCCGTTCCACGGCCAGCGATCCCAATCGGATCAATGACTTGGAGGGTAAACGCAGGCCGCTCGTCGGCCCCAGTCCGGAAACCCTATGCGTCTTTCCACGATCAAGCTGTCCGGCTTCAAGTCGTTCGTCGATCCGACCACCCTGCACCTGCCGACCAACATGACCGGCGTGGTGGGCCCCAATGGCTGCGGCAAGTCGAACATCATCGACGCCGTGCGCTGGGTCATGGGCGAAAGTTCGGCCAGCCGCCTGCGTGGTGACTCGCTCACCGACGTGATCTTCTCCGGTTCCAATGCCCGCAAACCGGTATCGCAGGCCACCGTCGAGCTGATCTTCGACAACTCCGACCACACGATCTCCGGCGAGTACGCCTCGTTCAACGAGATCTCGGTCAAGCGTACGGTCAGCCGCGACGGCACCAGCAACTATTACCTCAACGGCACCAAGTGCCGCCGCCGCGACATCACCGATCTGTTCCTCGGCACCGGCCTGGGCCCGCGCAGCTACTCGATCATCGAGCAGGGCATGATCAGCCAGATCATCGAGGCGCGCCCGGAAGACCTGCGCGTGTACCTGGAAGAGGCCGCCGGCATCTCCAAGTACAAGGAGCGCCGCAAGGAGACCGAGACCCGCATCCGCCACACCCGCGAGAACCTGGACCGGCTGGGTGACCTGCGCGACGAGATCGGCAAGCAGCTGGAGCACCTCAAGCGCCAGGCCAGGCAGGCTGAGCAGTACCAGGCTCTGCAGGAAGAGCGCCGGGTCAAGGATGCCGAGTGGAAGGCATTGGAGTTCCGTGGCCTGGATGGACGCTTGTCCAAACTGCGCGAAGGCCTGTCGCAGGAAGAGACCAAACTGCAGCAGCTGATTGCCGACCAGCGCGACGCCGAGGCGCGGATCGAGACTTCCCGCGTGCGCCGCGAGGAGGCTGCCGACGCGCTCAATGCCGCGCAGGCCGAGGTCTACCAGGTGGGCAGCACGCTGGCCCGCCTCGAACAGCAGATCCAGCACCAGCGCGAACTGTCGCAGCGCCTGCACAAGGCGCGCGATGAAACCCGCCAGGCACTGGCCGAGCTTGGCCAGCACATCAGTGGTGACGAAGCCAAGCTGATGGTGCTGCGCGAAGCGGTCGATGCGGCCACCCCGCAGCTGGAAGAACTGCAGGAAGAGAACGAGATCAAGCAGGAAGGCCTGCGTGAGGCCGAAGCGCGGTTGTCCGATTGGCAGCAGCGTTGGGAGCAGCACACCTCGCAGAGCTCGGAAGCCTCGCGCGCTGGCGAGGTCGAGCGCACCCGCGTGGACTACCTGGACAAGCAGGTCCTCGATGCCGACCGTCGTCGCGAGGCGCTGGCGGCCGAACGCGCGGGGCTGGACGTGGACGCGCTGGAAGAAGCATTCGAGCAGCTGCACGTGCAGCACGACACGCAGAAGACCGCGCTGGACGAGTTGAGTGAAGACGTCGAGCTGCGCAAGCAGGGCGTGGCGGCGGTGCAGGAGCAGCAGCGGAATGGCCAGAACGAACTGGCCGAACTGCGCAAGCAGGCCAACGGCCTGCGTGGCCGGCTGGCCTCGCTGGAGACCCTGCAGCAGGCCGCGCTGGGCCAGGAGCAGGGCGCTGCCGTGGCGTGGCTGAAGGCGCGTGGGCTGGATTCGGCGGCGCGTGTCGGCGAACGCCTGGACGTTGATGCCGGCTGGGAAAATGCGGTGGAAAGCGCGCTTGGCCAGTTGATCGAAGGCGTGCTGGTCGACGATCCGTCCAGCCTGGTCGATGCACTGGGTGAGCTAGGCGATGGCCGTATCGCGCTGGTTGCCAGCGGCGACGCAGATCTGAAGGTTGCCCCTACCTCGCTGGCCGCTCGTGTGCGTGGCCCGGCGGCGATCCGTCGCCTGCTGGCCCATCTGCACGCTGCAAGCGATCTGGCCGAAGCGAAAACGTTGCAGGCCCGCCTGCCCGAAGGCGATTCGATCATCACCCAGGGCGGCGAGCGCCTGGGCCAGGGCTGGCTGCGCGTCGCGCGCTCTGGCGCGGCCCAGCAGGGCGCGCTGCTGCGCGAACGCGAAATCAACGAACTGCGCGAGCAGATCGAGCAGCTGCAATCGCGCGAAGCCGAACTGGAAGAACAGCTGGCCGGTTTCCGCGAACACCTGTTGGCCGCCGAACAGCAGCGCGAGGATGCACAGCGCGCGCTGTACCTGGCGCACCGCGCTGTGTCCGAAGTGGCTGGCCAGCTGCAGGGCCAGCAGGGCAAGGTCGAGGCGGCACGCACACGCATCGACCGCATCGAAGGCGAGCTCAGCCAGTTGCTGGAGACCCTGGACATCAATCGCGAGCAGGCGCGTGAAGCGCGTGCGCGGTTGGAGAATGCGGTCAACAGCATGGGCGACCTGGAGTCGAACCGGCAGGGCCTGGAGGGCGAACGCCGTCAGTTGACCGAGGCGCGCGATCTGGCCCGCGACGCCGCCCGTGCGGTACGCGAGCGGTCGCACGCGTTGGCCCTGACCCTGGAATCGCAGCGCGCCCAGGTGGCCTCGTTGAGCCAGGCGCTGGAGCGCATGAGCACCCAACGTGGCCAGCTGGATTCACGCCTGGGCGAACTGCACTCGCAGCTCGATGAGGGCGATTCGCCGGTCGAATCGCTGCAGGCCGAGCACCAGAACGCGCTGGAAGAGCGCGTGCGTGCCGACCGTGTGCTGACCGAGGCGCGTACGCTGCTGGACGGCATTGATGCCGAACTGCGCAATTACGAGCAGACCCGCCACCAGCGCGACGAACAGGCACTGGCCCAGCGCGAGCGTATTTCCCAGCGCAAGCTGGACCAGCAGGCGCTGGTGCTCAGTGCCGACACGCTGCAGGCTGCGGTGGAGAAGGCCGGTTTCGTGATGCAGGATGTGCTCAACGCGTTGCCCGAAGAAGCCCGCCTGGGCGACTGGGAGCAGGCCGTGCACCAGATCGACGGCCGCATGCGCCGGCTGGAGCCGGTCAACCTGGCTGCCATCCACGAGTACGGAGAGGCCTCGCAGCGATCGGAGTACCTGGACGCGCAGCATGTTGACCTGACCACCGCTCTGGAGACCTTGGAAGATGCCATCCGCAAGATCGATCGCGAGACCCGCGGCCGCTTCAAGGACACCTTCGACCGCGTCAATGCCGGCGTGCAGGCCCTGTACCCGCGCCTGTTCGGTGGCGGCCATGCCTACCTGGAACTGACCGGAGAAGACCTGCTCGACACCGGCGTGACCATCATGGCGCGCCCGCCGGGCAAGCGCGTGTCCAGCATCTCGCTGTTGTCCGGTGGCGAGAAGGCGATGACCGCGGTAGCGCTGGTGTTTGCCATCTTCCAGCTGAACCCCGCGCCGTTCTGCCTGCTGGACGAGGTGGACGCGCCGCTGGACGAGGCCAACGTCGGCCGCCTGGCCAACATGGTCAAGGAAATGAGCGAGAAGGTGCAGTTCCTGTTCGTCAGCCACAACAAGGCGACGATGGAGGCTGCGCACCAGCTGTCGGGCGTGACCATGCGCGAGCCGGGCGTCAGCCGCCTGGTCAGCGTGGACCTGGAAGAAGCCGCACGATTGGCGGGCGCGGCCTGACGTGCCATCCTAGTTACCTGAATGAACTAGCCGGAGAACCTATCGAATGTCCGACACGGCACTGTTGCGCATCGGCATCCTGGCCGCCGGCCTGCTGTTGATCGCCGCGATCTTCCTGTTTGGCCGTCCGAAAAAGAAGCCCCAGGGGCGCCGCGTGGAAGGCGCGGAACCGACCAGCGGTCAACGCCGCGAGCCGGTGCTGGGCGATGACGGCGTCCCCGTGGCCGATGGCCGCATTGAACCGGGAATGGGCGGGGAAGGCGAGCAGGCCGAACTCGGTCTCCCCGACACCGATCTGGGCGCAGCCAGCGACCTCGGCAAGCGCGCCACCCAGGATTTCGACAAGATCGTTTCGCTGCTGGTGGCGGCCCGCGCCGGCGAGCAGCTGCGCGGGGAGGACATCGTAGTGGCCGCCGAGAAGACCGGCCTGGTCTTCGGCCATATGAACGTGTTCCACCGCCTGGTGGAGGGCTATCCCGAGCGCGGACCGATCTTCTCGATGGCCAGCGTCATCAATCCGGGCAGCTTCGACATGGCCAACATCCGCGCCATGGAAACTCCGGCCATCGCCTTCTTCCTGACCCTGCCGGCACCGCTGACCGCGCTGGATGCCTGGGAGAAGATGCTGCCGACCGTGCAGCGCATGGCCGAACTGCTCGACGGCGTGGTGCTGGATGACGGCCGCAATGCCCTGGGTCGTCAGCGCATCGCACACATCCGTGACGAGCTGCGTGCCTATGATCGCCAGCACCAGGCACCGCCGCTGACCAAGACCCCGCGCTGGTAAAAGCGTTTTTTCCGGTGTGCCGACCAGCGGTCGGCACCCACCCCGACCAGCGGCCGGCATCCACCCGGATGGGGTTACGCCGGTACGCCGGCCACCTTCGCGAACGCCTGGCGGAACGCCGCCATTTCCTCTTCGGTACCGACGGTCACCCGCACGCGCTGCGGCCAGATCGGCCAGCTGCGACCGATCACCACGCCGTTCTCCGCCATTGCCTTGGCGAACGCGCCGCCGTCACGCTGGACGTCGACCACGAAGCAGTTCGCCTCCGAAGGCACGCAGTTGAAACCGCGCTTGCCGAGCCACGCGACGGTGGCCTGGCGTGCCTTGGCATTCTGCAGGCGTCGCTGCGGGATCAGCTGCGGATCCCGCAGACTGGACAGCGCCGCCGCCAGTGCCGGTACCGGTAGCGGGTTGTCGCCGAGGCTGGCCAGTTCACGCAGCCGGTCCGGATGTGCAGCGGCCACGCCAAGGCGCAGACCGGCCATGCCGTACAGCTTGGAAAACGTGCGCAGCACGATCAGGTCATCGCGCTGGGCCACCTGGCCGATCAGGCTGGGCTGCTCGCTGTACTGCAGATAGGCCTCGTCGACCAGTACACGGGTGGCCACAGGCTTGTTGGCCAGCAGCCAGGCGAGCTCGACCGGTGGGCTGATCGAGCCGGTGGGGTTGTTCGGATTGCACACGTACAGCAGCCCGGTCGGGTGCGCATGTGCGGCAGCAACCATCGCACGCAGGTCGTGCGCGCCGTCATCGCGCAGCGGCACCTTCTGCACGTGCGCGCCGTGTGCGGCGGCCACTTCGCCCAGCGTTTCGAAGGTCGGGTCGGCAACTACCAGTCCTGCCTGCGGGCCGGTCCACAGCGTGGCCGCACGATTCAGCGGTTCGCTGGAGCCGGGGTAGAGGCGCACATGATCGGCCGGGATGCCGGCCTGCCCGATGAAAGCGTCGCGCACCTGGCCCGCCAGCTCGAAGCGGTAGCGGCCGCAGCTTGCGATGCTCTCGCGTGCCGCCTGCTGGGCAGCGGGTGAGGGGCCGTACGGGCACTCATTGAAGTTCAGCAGTACCGCGCCCTCGCTGGGAGTCGGCGTTGTGGCCGCAGCAGGCTGGGCCTGGGCCAGGCGGGGCAGGCTGCTGCCGGCCACGGCAAGGCCGGCACCGGCCAGTTGCAGGAAGCGGCGACGGGAGGCGGGCAGGGTCACGGGCGGGGTTCCGAAGGTTGGCTGCTGCACGCTAGCGCTGGTGGGGGCGGGCGGCAAGCTGCTTTTTGTAGAGTCGAGCCGTGCTCGACTACAGATGTGCCAACCAAGGTTGGCACCTACCAGAGCGGGGAATGGTTGGCACCTACCGGAGCGGGGAATGCGGAGCGGGGAATGGTTGGCACCTACCGGAGCGGGGGAGTGGTTGGTATCTGCCAGAGCGGGGGAGCAGTCGAGCAAGCTCGACGCAACAAAGGCGGTGGTGTTACAGGGCCTGACGCCCGGGCGCGGTAGAATTCCCGGCCATCCCAGAACCACCGGATCCCGATGAGCCCCAGCCCCGCCGAACGCGCCGAAGACCTTCGCCGGCAGATCGCCCAGGCCAACCGCGCCTACCACGAGCTGGATGCGCCGGAGATCCCCGACGTCGACTATGACCGGATGGTGCGCGAGCTGGAAGCGCTGGAGCGCGAGCATCCGGAACTGGCCCGTGCCGACAGCCCTACCCAGCAGGTAGGAGCGCGTCCCTCGGGCCGTTTCGCCGAGGTGCGCCATGCGGTGCCGATGTTGTCGTTGTCCAATGCTTTCAGCGATGAGGAAGTGGCCGATTTCGTGCGTCGCATCGATGAGCGCCTGGGCCGCCGCAGCCTGCAGTTCTCGGCAGAGCCGAAGATGGACGGCCTGGCAATCAGCCTGCGCTACGAAGAGGGGCATTTCGTACTGGGCGCGACCCGCGGTGATGGCAGCACTGGCGAAGACGTGACGGCAAACCTGCGCGAGATCGGCGATGTCCCCAAGCGCCTGCACGGCAAGGACTGGCCGGATGTGCTAGAAGTACGCGGCGAGGTCTACATGGCCCGCGCCGACTTCGAGGCCTACAACGAGCGTGCGCGCCTGCAGGGTGGCAAGGTGCTGGCCAATCCGCGCAATGCTGCAGCCGGCTCGCTGCGCCAGCTCGACCCGAAGATCAGCGCGCAGCGCAAGCTGAGTTTCTTCGCCTACGGCACCGGCGAGGTGCTGGGGGGCGAGCTTCCCGATACCCATTCGGGCACGCTGGCACAGCTCGGCAGCTGGGGCTTCCCGGTCAGTGCGCTGTGCAAGGTGGTGGATGGCACCGATGGCCTGCTTGGCTACTACCGTGACATCGGCGAGCGCCGTGATGGCCTGCCGTTCGATATCGACGGCGTGGTCTACAAGCTGGACGACCGCGCCGGGCAGCAGGCGATGGGCTTCGTCTCGCGCGCACCGCGCTGGGCCATCGCACACAAGTTCCCGGCGCAGGAACAGAGCACCACCGTGGAAGCGATCGAGATCCAGATCGGCCGCACCGGTGCCGCCACGCCGGTCGCGCGCCTGGCGCCAGTGGCCGTGGCCGGTGTAATCGTCTCCAACGCCACCCTGCACAACGCCGACCAGATCGCGCGCCTCGATGTGCGCGTCGGCGACAGCGTGATCGTGCGACGTGCGGGTGACGTGATTCCGGAAGTGGTCAGCGTCATCCTCGACCGTCGTCCGCAGGGCACCACGCCGTGGCAGATGCCGACGCAGTGCCCGGTGTGTGGCTCGGAGATCGTGCGCGAGGAGGGAGCGGCGGCGTGGCGTTGTTCGGGCGAGCTGTCCTGCCCGGCGCAGCGCAAGGAAGCCATCGCGCACTTCGCCTCGCGCCGCGCGATGGATATCGACGGCCTGGGCGACAAATACATCGAGACCCTGGTTGACGCCGGCATCGTCAAGAGCGTGGCCGACCTGTACCGGCTCAGCCGTGACCAGCTGCTGCACCTGAAACTGGTGCTGGATGCCGAAGATCCTTCGGCACTGGCTGCCGCATTGAAGCTGCATCTGCCTGCCGAAGGCAGCGGCGCGGTGCTCAATGCCGTGCTCAAGCTGGACGGCAACGATCCAGGCTGGCGCGCGCAGGCACTGGTGCAGCCGGCCAGCTTTGAATGGAACACGAAGAAGATCGCCACCAAGTGGGCTGACAACCTGATCGCGGCGATCGACGCCAGCCGTGCTGCCACGCTGGAGCGGCTGCTGTTCGCACTGGGCATCGAACACGTCGGCGAAAGCACGGCCAAGGCGCTGGCGCAGTGGTTTGGCGATCTGGAGTTGATCCGCCACCTGCCGTGGCCGCTGTTCAAGCGGGTGCCGGACATCGGTGGCGAAGTAGCCCGCTCGCTCGGTCATTTCTTCGAGCAGCAGGGAAACCAGCAGGCCATCGATGATCTGTTGCAGGTCGGCCAGGTACGCATCAGCGATGCACACGCCCCCAGTGCCAAGCTGCGTGAGGGCCTGGACCTGGCGCAGTTGATGGTGGAATCGGAGATTCCCGGCATCACCCGCCTTCGTGCGGAAAAACTGGTCGCTGCGCTGCCCGGCGCGCAGGCAGTGCTCGACGCCGAGCATGGTCAGTTCGTCAATGCAGGCCTGCCCGACGATACTGCGCGTGGCCTGGCCGAGTGGCTCGATACCGAGGGCCACGGCGCGATGCTGCTGGCCGCTGAGAAAGCGATGCGGCAGATCCTGGCCAAGGCCCCCGCGCTTGCGGAGATCGTCGCCGGCCCGCTGGATGGACAGACCGTGGTGCTGACCGGCACCCTGGCCCAGCTCACCCGCGATGCCGCCAAGGAGCGCCTGGAGGCGCTGGGTGCGAAGGTCTCCGGCAGTGTGTCGAAGAAGACCAGCTTCGTGGTGGCCGGCACCGAGGCCGGCTCCAAGCTGGACAAGGCGCAGTCGCTGGGCGTGCCGGTGTGGGACGAAGACCGCCTGCTGGCCTATCTCGCCGAGCACGAATGAAGCCTCCGCCGGGCGCTCCTGCGGCCGGCATGAAATACAAAGGAACACCGATGCAGACCGCCCCGCTGGATTTCCGCCTGGCCACCCGTGCCGATGAGGAACTGTTGATCGCGTTGATGCGCGAGTTCTACGCCGAAGACAAGATCGACTTCGACGACGCCCGCGTGCGTCGCGGTGTGGATGCACTGCTGGCCGACCCGCGCAACGGTGAAGTACTGCTGTGGCTGGACGAAGCCGGCGAGGTGGTCGGCTATGCGGTGATCGCGATGGGTTTCAGCCTGGAGCAGGGCGGTCACTTCATGCTGCTGGACGAGCTGTACCTGAGCCATCGCGCGCGCGGTCGTGGTCGCGGCAAACAGGCCCTGGCGATCTGCGAACAGCGCGCACGCGGTCGTGGCGTCAGCCGCCTGCGCCTGGAAGTGAACCACCACAACGAACTGGCCCGACGCCTGTACCTGGCCAGCGGCTACATCGACGACACCCGTGACCTGCTGACCCTGCCGCTGGACCATCCGCGCCCGGAGGGCATCCTGTGAGCGAGGCCCTGCTGCGGGCGCTGCAGCAGCGCGCCGCGCTGAACGCGCTGCTGCGCCGCTTCTTCGCCGAGCGCGATGTGCTGGAAGTGGAAACCCCGATCCTGTCGGTGGCCGGCAACACCGAGCCGAACATCGACAGCTTCCACACCGATTTCACCGGGCATGTCGATGCCGGTGGCCGCCGCCGCTGGTTGCGGACCTCGCCGGAGTATCCGCTCAAGCGCCTGCTCGCTGCAGGCGTCGGCGACTGCTATGAACTGGGCCGCGTATTCCGCAATGGCGAAGCGGGTGGTCGCCACAATCCTGAATTCACCATGCTGGAGTGGTACCGGGTCGGCTGGGACCACCATCGGCTGGTGCAGGAAACCGCCGAGCTGGTCGGGCAGGCGTTGGCGCTGGTCGGGCGCAGTGCCCGCTTGCGCGTGATGAGCTATCGCGAGCTGTTCCAGCAGCATGTAGGCGTGGATCCGTTCGATGCCGACGAAGCCGCGCTGCGTGCCGCGCTGGGCGACGTGCATATCGATCCGGTCGGGTTGACCCGCGATGACTGGCTGGACCTGCTGATGACCCACCACATCCAACCGCACTTCGATGACGCGGTCATGACCGTGGTCCATGACTGGCCGGCCAGCCAGGCCGCGCTCGCGCGCATCCGCCCCGGCACACCGCCGTTGGCCGAGCGTTTCGAGCTGTACCTGGGGGCGGTGGAGCTGGCCAACGGCTATCACGAACTGAATGACGCGCAGGAGCAACGTGCGCGCTTCCAGCATGATCTGCAGCGTCGGCACGAGCGTGGGCAGGTACAGCCGGCGCTGGATGAGGCGCTGTTGGCAGCGCTGCCGTCGATGCCGGCCTGTGCCGGCGTGGCGGTGGGCATCGACCGCCTGCTGATGGCGATGAACCGCACGCCGCGCATCGCCGATGTGCTGGCCTACGATTTTGCCCACGCCTGAGTTTTCCGGGTCTTTCTGAAATCTGCAGGCTGAACGGAATCGACGGATTTCGCGCTTGATTCAGCAAGCATGATGATGCTCTCATCATCCCACGTGCCTCACACTGGCATGGCAGTTCATCCAGTCTCGTGGGGAAGCCTTTGGTCAAGTGGTTCGCGGTCGTCGCTGCACCGGTGTACTCCCTCGCGATATGGGGGGTGTTCGCATCGTCGTCGGCGTTGGCCCAGCAGGCCGGCTATGACGGCGAAGTGGTGACCTGCGAATCGCGTGACATGGCCTGGGTGCACTGCGATATCGATGTCAGCAACGGCATCGACCTGGTTCGCCAGCTGTCCAGCAACAGCTGCATCCGCGGCAGTGAGTGGGGGACCGACCGCAGTGGTGTGTGGGTCACTCTTGGCTGCCGTGCCGAGTTCCGTGCACGCCGTGCGCAAGGAGCGGCAGAGCCGGCCAGCACCCAGGGCAAGCGCCTGGTGCGCCGCGTGGTGCGCTGTGAGTCCAATGGTCGCCCGCAGAGTTGCCCGGTGCGGCTCGATGGCGCCCCGGTGCGCCTGCTGCGCCAGTTGTCGGTGCTTCCGTGCCGGGAGGGGCAGGGCTGGGGCTACAAGCGCAATGAAGTCTGGACCACGCGTGGCTGCCAGGGTGATTTCGAAGTGGCCGACGAGGAGGGTCGTTTCGTCGACGTGCCGCGGCGCCTGACCTGCGAGTCGAAGTCGAAGAAGCGCCGCTTCTGCGGTGCCAGCATTTCCGTTGGAGCGGTCGTCACCCAGCAGCTGTCCAGCACGCCGTGCGAAGAGGGCAGCACCTGGGGCTGGAGCCGCAACGGGATCTGGGTGGACGGCGGCTGCCGGGCCGAATTCTCGGTGAATTGAGCCCGGGCAGGCTCCAACCACGTGGGGCCTGGCCCTACAATGGGCCAATGAACACTGCCTCCGACATCGACTACGCCCGTTACGACCACATCCGCCCGATCCTGTGGACAGGCGAAGCCCTGCAACTGCTCGACCAGCGCAAGCTGCCGTTCGTGGTTGAACACGTGGTCTGCCATGACAGCGACGAGGTTGCTGCGGCGATCCATGCGCTGACCGTGCGCGGCGCGCCGGCGATCGGCATTGCCGCTGCCTGGGGCGTGGTGCTGGCTGCGCGGGATGTGCATGCAGCTGATGGCGTGCATGCCCTGCAGCAGCTGGAACCAGCGCTGCAGCGGCTCAATGCTTCGCGCCCGACGGCGGTGAACCTGGCTTGGGCGCTGGCGCGCATGCGTCGTTGCCTGACTGCCGCCGGTGCCGATTGGAAGGCGTTGCTGGAGGCGGAGGCGCAGGCCATCGCCGAGGAAGACCTGGCCGCCAACCGCCATATGGGCGCGCTCGGTGCGGGCCTGATCGAAGAGGGCAGCGGCGTGCTGACCCACTGCAACACCGGCTCGCTGGCCACCGCTGGCTTCGGCACCGCCCTGGGGGTGATCCGCGCCGGCATGGCCCAGCATCGCATCGCCCGCGTGTTCGCTGGCGAGACCCGGCCGTGGCTGCAGGGTGCGCGCCTGACCGTGTGGGAGCTGCAACAGGATGGCATCGACGCGACGCTGATCGCCGACTCGGCGGCTTCGCACCTGATGAAGACCGGCGCGGTGCAATGGGTGATCGTCGGCGCTGACCGCATCTGCGCCAATGGCGATACGGCCAACAAGATCGGTACCTATCAGCTGGCCATCGCCGCCCGCCACCATGGGGTGAAGTTCATGGTCGTGGCCCCGTCCTCCACGGTGGACATGGAGACCGTGGATGGCAGCCAGATCGAGATCGAGCAGCGTGACCCGGGCGAGCTGTACGGCGTGGGCGGCACCCGCACCGTGGCCGAGGGCATCGCCGCCTGGAACCCGGTGTTCGACGTAACCCCGGGTGAGCTGATCGACGCCATCGTGACCGAACGTGGCGTGATCCTGAACCCGACCGTCGAGAACATGCGCGCCGCCTTCGGCGGTTGAGGCAGGCAGGGTCGTGGTCGGATCCCTTTCCGCAGGGACGGGCTCCGACCCCCAGCCCCCGGTAGCGCCGGCCGCTGGCCGGCAACCCCCTAAGTTCCTGATTTGTGCCGGTAAAATCACCGTAAAGGCAGGCGGGAAACGCCCCTTTGTGGTAGAATCCAGCGGTTGAATCGAGGTTCCGGCACGACTCCCTCCCGCAGGGGGCTGCGCCGGACTGGACCGCTACCAGACAACGGAACCCGAATGGCAGAAACCGCCAAGGAAATCATCCAGGTCAACCTGGAAGACGAGATGCGCAAGAGCTACCTCGATTACGCCATGAGCGTGATCGTGGGCCGCGCGCTGCCAGATGCGCGCGATGGCCTCAAGCCGGTGCATCGTCGTGTGCTGTTCGCGATGAACGAGTTGAACGCGCACAGCAACAAGCCCTACTTCAAGTCGGCGCGTATCGTCGGTGACGTCATCGGTAAGTACCACCCGCATGGCGATCAGTCGGTGTACGACACGCTGGTGCGCCTGGCGCAGCCGTTCTCGCTGCGTTACATGCTGGTCGATGGCCAGGGTAACTTCGGTTCGGTCGACGGCGATTCCGCTGCGGCGATGCGATACACCGAGGCACGCATGTCGCGCCTTGCGCATGAGCTGATGGCGGACATCGACAAGGAAACCGTCGATTTCCAGCCCAACTACGACGAGAAGGAACTGGAGCCGACGGTCATGCCGACCCGGTTCCCGAACCTGCTGGTCAACGGTTCGGCCGGCATCGCGGTGGGCATGGCCACCAACATCCCGCCGCACAACCTGACCGAGTCGATCAACGCCTGCATCGCGCTGATCGACAACCCGGAAATCGATGTCGACGGCCTGATGGAGTACATCCCGGGCCCGGACTTCCCCACTGCCGGCATCATCAATGGCACCGCCGGCATCATCGCCGGCTACCGCACCGGCCGTGGCCGCGTGCGCATCCGTGCCAAGGCGGACATCGAAGTGGCCGACAACGGCCGCGAATCGATCATCGTCACTGAAATTCCTTATCAGGTGAACAAGGCGCGTCTGATCGAGAAGATCGCCGAGCTGGTCAAGGAAAAGAAGATCGAAGGCATCAGTGAGCTGCGCGATGAGTCCGACAAGGACGGCATGCGCATCTACATCGAGATCAAGCGCGGTGAATCTGCCGAGGTTGTGCTGAACAACCTGTACCAGCAGACCCAGATGGAATCGGTGTTCGGCATCAACATGGTGGCGCTGGTCGATGGCCGCCCGCAGTTGATGAACCTCAAGCAGATGCTGGAGGCGTTCGTCCGCCACCGTCGCGAAGTGGTCACCCGCCGCACCGTGTTCGAGCTGCGCAAGGCGCGCGCCCGTGCCCACGTGCTGGAAGGCCTGACCGTCGCGCTGGCCAACATCGACGAGATGATCGAACTGATCAAGACCTCGCCGAACCCCGCCGAAGCCCGTGAGCGCATGCTCGCGCGCCTGTGGGAGCCAGGCCTGGTCGGTTCGATGCTGGGCGCTGCCGGTGCCGAAGCCTCGCGTCCGGATGACCTGCCCAAGGGTGTGGGCCTGATCGAAGGCGGCTACCAGCTGACCGAGATCCAGGCGACCCAGATCCTGGAAATGCGCCTGCACCGCCTGACCGGGCTTGAGCAAGACCGCCTGACCGAGGAATACAAGCAGCTGCTGGAAGTGATCGCCGGGCTGATCCACATCCTGGAAGATCCCGATCGCCTGCTGCAGGTGATCCGCGAAGAGCTGATCAGCGTCAAGGCCGAGTTCGGCGACGAGCGTCGTACCGAAATCCGCCACAGCGAAGAAGACCTGGACATCCTCGACCTGATCGCGCCGGAAGACGTGGTGGTCACCGTCTCCCATGCTGGCTACGTCAAGCGCCAGCCGGTGAGCGTGTACCGCGCGCAGCGCCGGGGTGGCCGTGGCCGCAGTGCAGCGTCCACCAAGGAAGAGGATTTCATCGAGCAGCTGTGGCTGGTCAACACGCACGACACGCTGCTGACCTTCACCAGTTCGGGCAAGGTGTTCTGGCTGCCGGTCTACCAGCTGCCGGAAGCCGGTTCCAACGCCCGTGGCCGCCCGATCATCAACTGGATTCCGCTGGAACCGGGTGAGCGCGTGCAGGCTGTACTGCCGGTGCGTGAGTACGCTGATGGCCAGTTCGTGTTCTTCGCCACGAAGAACGGTACGGTCAAGAAGACCCCGCTGGGCGAGTTCGCCTTCCGTCTGGCCCGCGGCAAGATCGCGATCAACCTCGACGAGGGCGATGCCCTGGTCGGCGTCGGCCTGACCGATGGCGAGCGCGACATCCTGCTGTTCGCCTCCAACGGCAAGACCGTGCGCTTCGGTGAGGACAAGGTCCGTTCGATGGGCCGTACCGCTACCGGCGTGCGCGGCATCAAGATGCCGGCCGGCGAGGAAGTGGTCAGCCTGATCGTGGCCGAAAGTGCGGGTGGCAGCGAGGACGAGAACGAGGACGACAACGGTGTCGAGGAAACCGCAGCCAATGGCGATGCGGTGATCGACGGCGCCGATGACGCCAGCGTGCAGTACATCCTTACCGCCACCGAAAATGGCTATGGCAAACGGACCCCGCTGCCGGACTACCCGCGCAAGGGTCGCGGCACGCAGGGCGTGATCGGTATCCAGACCACCGAGCGCAACGGCAAGCTGGTCGCTGCGGTACTGATGGGTTCGGGCGACGAGGTCCTGTTGATCTCCGATGGTGGCACCCTGGTGCGTACGCGTGGCTCGGAAATCAGCCGCGTCGGCCGCAACACCCAGGGCGTGACCCTGATCCGCCTGTCCAAGGACGAGAAGCTGCAGGCGGTGGAGCGCATGGATGCCTCGATCGACGAGGACGAGGACGAGGTGGCTGTCGCCGCCCCGGCCGCGACCGATGGCGCCCCGGCTGCTGCCAGCAGCGAGGACGCCGCGCAGGAGTGATCCTGCCGCGAGGTTGAGGTACCCGACGACGCCGGCCCTGTGCCGGCGTCGTCGTATCCGGTGCCCGCACTTACGCGCGCGCTTCACATCGGCGGTGGGATAACGGCGCATGCTGCCCCCCGGAGATCGACGATGTCCGCCACGCCGCAGTCTGCTTCCGCGCCTCCGCCCCGCCATCCTCTGGTCACCGTGCTGTCGCTGCTGCTGGTCGTGCTCGGCCTGGTCATCGGCGGGCTCGGTGCGTGGCTGCTCAGCCTCGGTGGCTCGGCGTACTACGCCATCGCCGGCCTGGGGCTGCTGGTCAGTGGCATCCTGCTGTTCGGCAACCGCCGCAGTGGCGCGCTGCTGTACGCGCTGGTGTTCGTGGGCACGTTGCTGTGGACCTGGTGGGAATCGGGCAGCGACTACTGGCGCTGGGTGCCACGGCTGGGCCTGGTGACCGCGCTGGGCATCGTGCTGGCGCTGCTGGCGCCGACGCTGCGCGAGCCGGTTTCAAAGCGTCTGTCGCGCAGCGTGGCGGGCTTGCTGATGCTGGTGTTCGTGGCCGCCTTCGGCCTGGCTTTCGCCCCGCATGGTGAAGTGGACGGGCACCTGCCGTTCCCGGAAGGCGCCGTCAGCGCCGGACTGGAACCAACGCGCGATACCACTGGCCTGCAGCCGGCTGACCAGCCCGCCGAAGGCGACTGGCCGGCGTGGGGCCGCAGCAATGCGGGCACCCGCTATTCGCCCCTGCAGCAGATCACCCCGGCCAATGTGGCCACGCTGCAGCCGGCCTGGCAGTTCCGCACCGGTGACCTGCCGAAGAAGCGCTGGGGCGCGGAAACCACGCCCCTGAAGGTCGGCGACCGCCTGTACCTTTGCACCGCGCGCAACCGCCTGATCGCGCTTGACGCCAGCAGTGGCAAGGAGCTGTGGCGGTTCGATCCGAAGGTGAAGGACGCCTCGATCCCGTACACCGCCGCCTGCCGTGGCGTGAGCTACTACGAGCAGCCGAGCGCGCCTACGATGGCCGATGCGGCGCTGGCCGATGTCGCGGCCGATCTGGCGCTGCCCGAACCACCGCCCAGCGTCACCCGCAGCGCTACGCCGGGCAGTCATCCCGCGTGCTGGGCCCGCATCATCGAAGGCACCCTGGACGGCCGCATCATCGCGGTGGACGCAGACAGCGGCCGTCCCTGCGCCAACTTCGGCAACAACGGCCAGGTCGACATCACCCTTGGAATGGGCGACGTGCCCCCTGGCTACGTGTCGATCAACTCGCCACCGGCGATCGTGCGAGGCGTGATCGTGACCGGTCACCAGGTGTTGGATGGGCAGCGCCGCGACGCGCCCTCGGGCGTGATCCAGGCCTACGACGCGATCACCGGCAAGCTGCGCTGGGCGTGGGACATGGACCAGCCCGAGCGCAACGGCCTGCCGCCGCGCGAGCAGACCTACACGCGCGGCACGCCGAACATGTGGACCACCGCGACCGGCGATGAGGCGCTGGGCCTGGTCTACCTGCCACTGGGCAACTCGGCGGGCGACTACTGGAGTGGCTCACGCAGCGAAAACCAGAACCGCTATTCGACCTCGCTGGTTGCGATCGACGTGGCCACCGGCAAGCCGGTCTGGCATTTCCAGGCGGTGCGCAAGGACGTGTGGGACTACGACCTCGGTTCGCAGGCCAGCCTGATCGATTACCCGACGGCGGCCGGCAAGGTGCCGGCGATCCTGCTGCCGACCAAGCAGGGCGACATGTACATCCTCGACCGCCGCAACGGCCAGCTGCTGACCGCCGCCGAGGAGCGCAAGGTACCCGTCGGTGGCGTCGAGCCCGAGCAGCGTTCGCCCACGCAGTTGTTCTCGCTGTACCACACACTGCGCCGCGAGCATGACCTGACCGAGCGCGACATGTGGGGCATCACTCCGATCGACCAGCTGGTCTGCCGCATCCAGTTCCGCAAGGCGTACTACGAAGGCTTCTACACGCCGCCGAGCAGCGATCGGCACTCCATCGAGTACCCCGGCTACAACGGTGGTTCGGACTGGGGAAGCGTGGCGGTGGATACCCGCCGTGGCGTGATCGTGGCCAACTACAACGACATGCCCAACTACAACCGGCTGGTACCGCGCGCGGAGGCCGATCGCATGGGCTGGCTGCCGCGCGAGAAGATCCGCGTCGACAAGGGCGGCGCTGAAGGGGCTGGTGACCCGCAGGTGGGAACGCCCTATGGCATCCAGGTGAACGCAGGTTGGCGGCTGCCGTTCACCGGGCTGCTGTGCAAGCAGCCACCCTATGGCGGCATCCGTGCCATCGATCTGCGCACCGGCAAACTGCTGTGGGACCGCCCATTCGGCAGTGCGCGCGGCAATGGGCCGTTCGGAATCCGCTCCGGCCTGCCGATCGAGATCGGTACGCCAAACAATGGCGGCTCGGTGGTCACCGCCAGCGGCCTGATCTTCATCGCCGCTGCGACCGACGATCTACTGCGCGCCATCGACCTGAAGACCGGCAAGGAACTGTGGCATGCCAAGCTGCCGGCGGGTGGGCAGGCCAACCCGATGGTGTACGAGCAGGGCGGGCGACAGTACGTGGTGATCATGGCCGGCGGCCACCATTTCATGGAAACCCCGAACGGCGATTACGTGATGGCGTTTGCGTTGCCGAGGTAACCGGACTGGGGGCGGCGGGCCGACCCCAGTGCGTGGCGCTGTCACACCGTCACCACCACCTTGCCGATCTGCTCGTTCGATTCCAGGTAACGATGCGCGTCCTGGATCTGCGCGAGCGGGAACACCTTTGCGATCATCGGCATCAGCACGCCCTTGTCCAGGCCGTCGACGATGAAGGCCTTGGCGCGGGCCAACGCGGCATCGTCGGAGACGATTTCCGAGTACAGATAGCCTTTCAGCGTGAGCGACTTGCCCAGCACGTTGAACAGCGGGAACGGGGTCGGTTCGCTGCTCAGCGCACCGTACTCCAGCAGGATGCCGCCACGCGCCATGGCTTCGGTCAGCGGCACGAACTGCGGGCCACCAATCGGGTCGAACACTACGCGGGCACCGGCACCACCGGTGATGCGCGCCACTTCGGCCGCCAGATCCTGTTCCAGGGTGGCGATGACATGGGCGGCACCGGCATCGAGCAGGGCCTGGCGCTTGCCCGGGCCGCGCGTTACCGCGATCGGCGTGGCACCTACCGCGTTGGCGATCTGGATCGCGGCCAGGCCGACACTGCTGCTGGCAGCGGTGATGATGACGAAATCCCCGGCAGCCAGCTGCGCCTGCTCCAGCAACGCACCCCAAGCGGTGACGTACTGCATCCACACCGCGGCCGCCGTTTCAAAGCCCAGTGCCTGCGGATGCTTGACCACCAGCCGCGCCGGCACGTTGGCCAGTTCGCCGTACGTGCCCCAGCGTGCGATATCCAGCGGCGGGACCACGCTGACGGCATCGCCGACTGCGAACCCGCTCACCGCACTGCCGACGGCTTCGATCACGCCGGCCGCTTCGTAGCCCAGGCGGCTGGGGAACTGCGCTTCCTGCAGGTAGGCGCCGTTGCGGAACATCACCTCGGCGCGGTTCAGGCCGATGGCCTTTACCCGGATCTGGATCTCGTCGGCGGCAGGGGCCGCAACGTCGATGTCGTCGATGCTCAGGACATCGGCGTTGCCGTACTCGTGGATGCGGACAACCTGGGTCATGGGGAGGGCTCCAATGAGAAGCCGGCGAAGGGGGCCGGCAGGAAGGTGAGGTCTACTGTGCGCGTGGTCTGCATCCAGAATAAGGGGTAATCTCGAGTTTCATTGAAAAATAATTTTTTGCAATGGACCTGATCGCTCCCCTGCGGACCTTCGCCAAGGTGGCCGAGGCCGGCTCCTTCGCCGCTGCGGCCGATGCACTGGACCTGTCGCCACAACTGGTCGGCAAGCATATCCAGGCATTGGAACAGCACCTGGGCGTGCGCCTGCTCAACCGCACCACGCGCAAGCAGAGCCTGACCGACTTCGGCCAGGCCTATCTGGCGCGGGCGCGGGTGATCCTGGAAGAAGTGGAGGGCGCCGAGCAGTTGGCCGAAGTGGCCCGCGGGCGGCCGATGGGACGCCTGCGCATCAGCGCGCCGGTCACCTTCGGCGTGCACGCACTGGGTCCGGCGGTGGTGGCTTACATGCAGCAGTACCCGGACGTGCAGGTCGATCTGAACCTGTCCAACAGCCTGGTGGACATCGTCGAAGACGGTTACGACCTGGTGTTCCGCACCGGTGACCTGGCCGACAGCGGGCTGGTGGCGCGACGGCTGGGGCCGTATCCCCTGGTCCTGTGTGCATCGCCGACCTACCTGTCATCGCGCCCGGCCATTGTTCGCCCGACCGATCTGAGCCGCCATGAGTGCCTGGGTTTCGCGCATTCGATCATCCGCACCCGCTGGAGCTTCCGCGACGCCGACGGCAGCGTGCTGACCGTGCCGGTGTCCAGCCGTTTCATGGTCAACCAGGCCGAGCCGCTGCTGACCGCCGCCATCGGGGGGCTGGGGCTGATCCTGCAGCCGCACGAAATGCTGGCCGGAGCATTGGCGCGCGGTGAACTGGTGGAAGTGCTGCCGGCGTACGTGCCGGTGTCGACCTGGATCAACCTGGTGTATCCACGCGATCGCCAGCTGACCCCCAAGCTGCGCAGCTTCCTCGACTTCTGCGTGGCGTGGTTCAACGAACAGACCATGGCGCGGCGATAGCGCGACCATCGGTTAGCATGGTTTCCATCAACCGCGAAGGATCGCATCCTCATGTCGCTTCCATGGCTGCAGCGTGTCGCGCGCTTCCTGCGGCTGGTGCTGCCTGCGTTGCTGTTCAGCTCCGGATTGCAGGCTGCCGAACTTCCAGCGCAGGCGCTGGCGGAGTGGGAAGCGCACGGTCGTGCCGATGGCCTGGCCCGACCTGACACGGTCTGCCAGGACTTCCTGAAGGCAATGGGCCGGAAACCAGAAGGCCTGGAGTACGTGGATTGCAGCCAGAACGATGCCTCCTACATCAAGCCGATCGAAGTCCACTACCGCGTTGCGGGTGCCCAGGCAGCGAAGGTCGAAGCCTTCCTGCACGCAACGTTCGGCTTGCCTGCGTTGCGTTACGTCTGCTGCGGCTGGAGCAACGGTGAACCTTATTACTGGCGCGAAGGTCCGGACGCGGTGAGATACCAGATCGGCATGGGGGTGGAATCGCTGCCGTACGAACGGGACGAATGGCAGCGCATCGAGGCATTCAACGTCACCGTAGAGGTGTTGCGGCAGACTCCCTAGCGTAGATGCGGCGGGTGGTTCCTTCGTCTAGGATGCGCCCAGGGATCCCCGCAAAGGAACTGCCATGAGGGCTGTTGGACGTCTGCTTCTCTGCAATGCGCTGGCATGTTCGGTCTTGATGGCCACGTCGGTTTTTCCAGCAGTTGGCGCAACATCTTCCGAACGTGCACATCCGCGCGCGCAGGATGCCATCGATGACTGGCTTGCGGCGTTCAATGCAGGCAGCCTCGATGCGTTGCAGGCATTCGCCGACAGGTATGCGAAGAAGCAAGGCAGTAGTCCCAAGGACTATCTCGAGTTCCGCGAGAGCACCGGCCCACTGCGCGTGCTGGAAACACTCGAGAGCGCGCCCAGCCAGGCGAAGCTGCTGGTGATGGGCCAGCTGAGCGAGCGCGCGATGTGGGTGACGGCCGTCATGGATCCGGCCAGCCCGGCGCATGTGAAGCAGTTCCAGATCGAAGGCACTGAAACGCCGGACAAGTTCAAGCCGGAGAGGGTTGCTTTGCCTGCGCTGATGGCCGATGCCACAGCAAAACTGGAGGCGCTGCGGGCGCAGGATGCGCTGTCGGGTGCGTTGCAGGTGGCACAGAACGGCAATGTGCTGCTGGACTGGCGCGGTGGCGATGCCGATCGCACCGCTGGTATTCAAGTGGGCGTGGGTACGCAGTTCCGCCTTGCGTCTTCCAACAAGATGTTCACTGCAGTGGCCCTCCTGCAGCTGGTGCAGGAGGGCAAGCTCAGCCTTGATGACACGATCGGCAAGCATCTGCCGGACTATCCGAACAAGGCCGTTGCCGGTACCGTGACCGTGCGCCAACTGCTGACCCACACCAGCGGCCTGGGCGATTTCTTCGGCGACGATTTCGAGCAGTATTCCGCGTCGTTGAAGACGCTGGATGACTATGTGCAGCGCTTTGCCAGGGATGCACCGCACTTCACGCCGGGCAGCCAGGACAGCTACTCGAACTATGGCTTTATCGTGCTTGGGCGGATCATCGAGGCCGTCTCCGGGCAGTCGTACTACGCGTATTTGGAAGAGCACATCCTGCGCCCGGCTGGAATGACCGGCACCGGCTTCGAGCCGGAAACAGTGAGCGTCCCGCAGCGTGCCGTCGCCTATACGAAGAAGGATGGGCAATGGGTCCGTGAAACGAAGTCGCTGCCCTGGCGCGGCATGTCAGCCGGTGGTGGCTACAGCACGGTGGCCGACATGGTGAAATTCGCCGAGGCATTGCGCAGTGGAAGGCTGGTCTCACCTGCATTGCTGCAGCAGGCCACCACGGCGCAGAACCACAAGGGCTGGTACGGATTCGGCTTCGTGGTGCAGGGCGAGGGCAGGGAGCACCAGTACGGCCACGAAGGCGGTGCGCCCGGCTCCAACAGCGCCATCGTGGTGCTGCCCGCACAGGGCTATGTGATCGTTGGGCTGGCCAATGTCGATCCGGATGCGATCGGCAATGTGGTCAATTACATCGCGCGACGTGTGCCGCTTTGATCGCGACGTGTGCCGGTCATTCCGGCACCCGCACCATCTTCGTCATCAGATGTTCCACCACACCTGTCGGGTCCGCAGTGCGGCCGACGTGCGTGCTCGACATCTGCACCACCGAACTGCGCTTGGCAGTGAGGAAATGGAAGCGCGCACGCGCGGGCAGCTGCGCGATTGGTCCGGCGGTCGCGTCGCCGCGGCAGATGGCCACGATCGCATCCAGCCACGGCTGCAGCGCCTCCTGGTCCAGCGCTGGGGCGAAGGCTTGCAGGCGTGCCGGATCGATCTCGATGGCCGCTTCCAGATGACGCGCGCCGGGACAGGAGACGATCACCCCGACGTTGATGAATTCCTCGCGCTCCACCCGCGGTACCACGCGGATGACGGCGTAGTCATACGTGTGCAGCGTGGGCACGGATGGCCTCCTGCACGAACACCGCACGCACTTTCAGGCGGTGCTTTAGATAACTGATGTAGCCTTGGCGGTAGGCCTGCGGGCTGTCGAACGCGGGCTCATTCACCAGCCAGCTGTCCGGCACCAGGCCGACGATACGCTCGATCTCGGCATCGGTCAGGCGCGCGGCCAGCTCGGCATCCACCTCGGCGATGCGGCTGGCGAACGACAGCAGCACATGGTCGCGGATCAGAACGAACGGCTTCTCGCAGGCATCGCCAGCATTGGCCCAATCGTGGTGGAAGTACATCGCCGCGCCGTGATCGATCAGGTACAGCCTGCGGTGCCACACCATCAGGTTGGGGTTGCGCGTGGTGCGGTCGACATTGCTGGTGAACGCATCGAACCAGACGATGCGCGAGGCCAGATCGGCATCCACCGGCATTGCCGCCGGGTCGTAGTTGATCGCACCGGGCAGGTAGTCCAGGCCCAGGTTCAAACCTTCGCTGGCGCGGATCAGTTCCTGGATCTCCGGATCCGGCTCGGTGCGGGCAAACTCGCGGTCCAGCTCCACGAACAGGATCTCCGGAATCGGCAGGCCCAGCGTGCGCGCCATCTCACCGGCGATCAGTTCGGCGATCAGTGCCTTCGGTCCCTGGCCGGCGCCACGGAACTTCAGCACGGCCATGCCGTCGTCGTCGGTCTCGACCACGGCCGGCAGGGAGCCACCTTCCCGTAAGGGAGTGATGTAGCGGAGGGCATGTACGGTGCGCATGCGCGCATTCTAGCGTGGGTGCCGCCAAGGGAGCGCCGGGGCGCCCCGGCGGCTCCACGTCATTCACTGTCAGTGAGCCAGCGCACCGCGCTGTTGTTCCTGCACCTGTGCGCGGGTCTGCTCCTGCGAGGCCTGATCGGCCTGCCGGTTGACCACGGCAAGTGTGTCCAGGCTTTCCTGCACGGGGCGTTGTGCGGCCTCGGCAGTGGGCGATGAAGCGCGCAGCGAGGCTGGATCATCCAGTGGCCCCTTCACCACAAAGATGTTCTGCGCCGCGCCCGTACCATCGGTCTGGCGGCTGAGCACCACATGGTCGACCCGGTCCAGCCCGTTTTCGCGGGCCAGCACCAGCAGGCTGGCGCTCAGGCGCTCGCTGGATGCATCGAAACTACGCCCGTTGGCAGCATCCAGCTCTGCTACCTTGCCGCGGATCTGCTCGTGCAGGGAACGGTCACGGCCTTCCGCAAGCAGCGTCGGTATGCCATCGCCCTCCACCGCATGCTGTGCGGTGATCGGCACATGCGTATGCCTGCCCTCAGTGTGGTCGAAGTAACGCAGCGTCGACGGCGAGGTACTGGTATCGAAGTAGGGCTGGCGCGGAGGCGAGCCCTCGCCGAGGTTGAGCCCGTTCTGCTCCAGCAGGCGCTCGTCCAGGCCCAGCTTCTTCATGTTCACTTCCATCCGGCTGACGCCGTCGGGCGCTGGATTCGCGGCCTCGTATCCGCTGGCCAGTTCGATCGCTTGGACGCCGTAGAAATTCTGGTAGTCCGAATTCCCATGATGGCCCAGGCCGGTGCTGACGCCCTGATCGTAATAGTGCTTGGCCATTCCCTCGATGTTGGCTGCGGTGGGGGAGATGGTCAGGTCCGCATTGAGGGTCAGCTCCGGGTGCGGTGCATAGGTGATCGGCGGGCCGGGTCGCGACTGGATGACGTCTGTCGAGCGGGTGCTGGCTTCATACAGGTCGCGCAGGGTAGCGTCCGGGTTGCTGGCACGTACCTGGCTGACCAGCGCATTCCAGCCTGCGATGTTCGAAGAGGCCTCATCGCGGCGGTTGGCCACGAGCAGGGTGCCGATCGCCTCGGTGTAATCATGGCTGGTGGTACGGCCTGCGATCTGCTCCACGTCGGCATCGAACTGCACGTAGGCACGCTCGACATCAGCATCGTTGAAGCCATGCTGGATCTCGTGACCGAGTACAAAGGTGACCTCGGCCGCGTCGAACCTGTCCGGCGCCGCCGGGGTCGACAAGCTGCTGGCGGGCAGGTTGATGGATTTCGTGCCGGTCTCGTAGGTACCACCCGCATTGCTTGTGGCGGGCAACAGTTCGAAGCGTTCCAGATAGCCTGCCGCGATGGCTGCGTCCACCTGCTTTGCCAGCACGGGCGAGCCCGCGATGACGCTGCGCAGGTTGTCGACCTGGTCGCTGGTGACGTCGGTCTTGCCGGCGAACTCGCCCAGCAGGCGTTCCGTTTCTGCGGAAAGGGTCTTCATTGATGTCTCCCCTTACTGCACGGTGACAAGACGCACGCAGGCATGCGTGGCGTCGCCGAGGGCGTGGGGGGTCTCGGGCATCGTGTCGACCTTGATGCTCAGCTGCGGTCGATCGAAGCGGTCGTAGATCACCCGGCCGTGTTCGCCGCGCACCGTCTCGCGCTTGAAGCCGGCGGCATCCAGTGCCGAAGCGAAGTGGTTGAAGTCGACCTGGCAGATCGCCGCAGCCGAGGCCTTGCGATCGCTGCTGGTGTCCATGAAGTTCAGGTCCAGCCGCGCGTCGGCAGTGCCGGCCCGCTGCACTTCCAGGCCATAGCCCCATTCCGGTGTCAGCGTGCCGCCATAGCCGAAGTGGCCGGGGCCGAAGACCTGCGCCGGCGCCTGCATCGCCGCGGACAGGCGCTCGGCGGTGAGCTCGCGGGTGGAGGTCGTCGTCTTGATAAGGTCCAGCAGGCGCAACAGCAACTGCTCGGCGTTGAGCGGAGAGGGCGGGGAAGTCTCGGCTACAGATGGGGCCATGGTGTCGGTTCCTTGAGAAGTCGGCGTGCGGTCGGCGGCATGTGCGCAGGCGCAGAGCGTGGCCGCTGAAAGTGCGAGCGTCCACGGTCGTATGAATGCGTACCGGGGCATGTGCGTTCCTTGCAGATTGAAGGCTGACCCTAGGTGCAGCCGGGTGAAGCAGAGGTTAAGCGTAATCGAGGCACCCGAATGCGATACAAAAGGTGAACGGGTGCGCATTCTTCACTTGACCATTCCGCGCGCGATGTCAGCATCGGGTCCATGGAGCATCAACTTCGCGTGTGACCTTCAACAGGAGGCCGTCATGCAACAACAGCGCAGCTGTCACGCTTTACCCTGCATGCAATGCAACGCGTGGTGTTGACCCTGGTCTGATACGGCCACTTTGCCGGCACGGATGGCCGCCACCCACAGCATCCGCCACTGTTCACCCGACGCGGTCCCGGCCTTGACGTGCCGGCCCTGCAATACAGACATACGCCCGTCAGATTGTCCCTGCGTTGCCCGATGGCCTTTGCAGCGCGAAGGCTGGCTTGTCCATGATGATCCTGCAGGCTTTGGAGGTGCACCGATGAGCGACCAATACGAACGAATGCTGCCGGCCCTGGACGATGCCAAGGTCGAAGAAATGATCGGAAAACTGGTGCTGGTCGGGGTGACCCGCTACGGCGGCGACGGCCAGGTGCAGGGACTGGAGCAGTATGCGGGAACAGTGCTGCGCATCAGTGCCGATGAAGGTGTGGTGCTGGCCGACGAGAACGATGGCCACGAGCGTTACCTGCCGCCGATGCTCGACCAGTACCTGCCGGCCCAGCCGGGCGAGTACCGGATGAGCAACAGCGGCATGATCGTGGTCGACCCGGACTATCTGACCGCCTGGGACCTGCACGCCCAGCAGTAGTGCCAGGCCATGCCTCGCAATGGCCGTCCGGCCACCTGCACTCCACTTTGCTCCATCCGGCCACTAGCCCTTCCGGCCCATTCACGACAACCTCTGCGGTGCTAGATTCGGGGCCATGCCCGATTCCGGGTACCCATTCACACCCCAGGGGATAAGGATGCTGATCCGTCGAACCTCTCTGGCGGCGGCTGTTGCCGTTGCCACTGTCGGCCTGCTGGCCGCTGGCCCGGCGCTTGCCGATTACGCGAAGCCGCCGGAACACCTGCTCAAGGTGCTGAAGGCGCCGCCGCCGCCGGCACCGAACGTGGCCCCGGGCGGCCAGCGCCTGCTGCTGACCACCGCACAGACCTATCCGTCGATCAGCCGCGTCGCCCAGCCGTACCTGAAGCTGGCCGGTGTGCGTCTGGAGCCGAAGAACCGCAGTCGCCATGACACTCCCGGCGGCTACGGTATTCCGGCCTGCGTGGCCGACTTCACCCTGGTCGATATCGGCAGCGGCAAGGAAACCAAGGTCAACCTGCCGCAGGGCTGCGCCACCGGCGCGCTGTGGTCGGCTGACGGCAGCCATTTCGCCTTCCAGAATGCGGTTGATACCAGCGTGCAGCTGTGGGTCGGCGATGCTGCGACCGGCCAGGTGAAGCAGGTGCCGAACGTGCAGCTGAACCCGATCTTCGGCTACACCGTGCAGTGGCTGGGCGGCAGCCAGAACCTGCTGGTGAAGCTGGTACCGGCCAATCAGGGTCCGGCGCCGTCCAACGGTGGCGTGCCGACTGGTCCGGATGCGCAGGAGTCGCTGGGCAGCAGTGGCGAGAGCAGCACCTACGAAGCCCGCGACACGCTGACCAGCGTGCATGACGAGAAGCTGTTCGCCTACTACGGTGCGTCGCAGCTGGCCGTGGTCGATACCGCCGCCAACAGCGTGCGCCCGGTCGGGCAGCCGGCGCTGTTCAACGAGGTCAGCGCCGCGCCCGATGGCGTGCATGTGCTGACCGAATCGATCAAGGCCCCGTACTCGCATGCCGTGACCTACCAGCGCTTCGCCAACGATGTGGCAGTGCTGGATGTCAGCAACGGGCGCAGCACGCCGATCGCCAGCCTGCCGCTGGCGGATCGCGTGCCGGTGCACGGCGTGCCAGAGGGCCCGCGCGGTTTCGACTGGCGAGCCACCGATCCGGCCACTCTGGTCTATGCCGAAGCGCTGGACAAGGGCGACTGGAAAATCAGCGTGCCGCACCGTGACCGAGTGCTGATGCTGAAGGCCCCGTTCAACGGCAAGCCGACCGAGATCACCCGTACCGCGCAGCGATTCGAGGGCTTCGCGTGGACCGCCGATCCGGCCGTGGCATTCCAGTACGAGAACGACGAGAACCGCCACTGGATGCAGACCCGCATCGTCGATGTGGACCAGCCGAAGAAGGAAGGCCGCCTGCTGTGGGACATGTCCAGCGATGAGCTGTACGGCAATCCCGGCAACCTCGTGTTCACCCGCCTGCCGAATGGCGCGCAGGTCGTACGGCAGGATGGCAACCACGTGTTCCTCAGCGGCCGTGGCGCCTCACCGCAGGGTGACCGCCCTTTCCTCGACCGCCTGGACCTGGGCACGCTGAAGAGCGAGCGCCTGTTCCGCAGCAGTGCCGACGCCTACGAACAGTTCCTCGGCTTCAGCAACACGCCGGGGCGCTACCTGACCTGGCACCAGTCGGTGATCGATCCGCCGAATGCCTTCATCCGCCAGCAGGGTGAAGCGGTGGCCGGCGCAAAGACCGGCGAAGCGCAGTTCGCCTCTACCGCGACCGCGCTGACCAGGCTGGTCGACCCGACCCCGGAAGTGCGCCAGATCAAGAAGCAGCTGGTGACCTACAAGCGCGCCGACGGCGTGGACCTGTCGTTCACTCTGTACACGCCGCCGGGCTACAAGGAAGGCCAGCGCGTGCCGGCGATCCTGTACGCGTATCCCGCCGATTTCGCCAATGCAGCGCAGGCCGGTCAGGTGTCCGGTTCGCAGCAGACCTTCACCCGTCTGCAGCCGTACCGCCTGATGCTGCTGGCCGGCTACGCGATCATCGACAACGCCTCGTTCCCGATCGTGGGTGACCCGAAGAACGCCTACGACACCTACCTGGAGCAGCTGGAAGCCGATGCCAAGGCCGCGGTGGACAAGGCCGTGGACATGGGCGTGGTCGATCGCAACCGCATCGGCGTGACCGGTCACAGCCACGGTGGCCTGATGACCGCCAACCTGATCGCCCACACCAACCTGTTCAAGGCCGGGGTGGCGACCAGCGGTTCGTACAACAAGACCTTCACCCCGTTCGGCTTCCAGAATGAGCGTCGTTCGGTATGGCAGGCGCAGCAGGTGTACCTGAAGGCCTCGCCGTTCTTCTACGCCGACAAGATCAAGCTGCCGCTGCTGCTGGTGCACGGCGAGGACGACGCCAACCCGGGCACCGAACCGTTCCAGTCGCGCAAGCTGTACCAGGCGATCCGCGGCAACGGTGGCACCACCCGCCTGGTGATGCTGCCGAACGAACCGCACTGGTACACCGCGCTGGAATCGAACGAACAGCTGGTGGCGGAAATGCTTAACTGGTTCGACACTTACGTGAAGAACGCAAAGTAGAGTCGAGCTTGCGCGACTGCCGTGGAAAGGCCGCCTCCGGGCGGCCTTTCTGCATCCTGTAGAGCCGAGCCCATGCTCGGCTGCTGTCCACATGTAAATGATGCCGACGGCTTTGCAATCAACTGTGGAGACTCGGTAACGACGTGTTACCGACACATTCGCATGCCATGCAGATGGGCTAGGCTGACCCTGTGAGTTCGCCCCGGGTCGTTGCAATGAAAGCCATCCTTCTTGCTGGAACGTTGTACTTGGTCCTGGTCTCAACTGCAGGTGCGCAGCCACTGCCCACCGAACTGGCGCAGCTGGGGATCATCGCCGGCATGCCCTACGCCAAGGCCAAGCGCCTGCTGGACGCCGCAGGCTGGCATGCGAAGCCTGCGCAGGGCGCGCCGGAATCGCTGGACGGCTTTCCGGAAGTCGGATGCCAGAAGGACGGAAAGCAGTGTGCGACGACCTTCGAAAAGGACGGTCAACAGATCGCGGTGCGGCTGGGCACTACCCTGGCAGGGCAGCCGTTCGTGCAGAGCGCTGACTGAGCGTCCGCCACGCTCACGCCAGCGGTAGACGATCCTGCGCGTGCGACAGCCGGTCATGCAGATCGCGCACGTGCTCGGCCTTGGCATGCACCCGGGTGGTATCGCCGAAACTGCGTAGATAAGCGCAGGCCGCGAAGCCGGCGCTCTTCTTTTCGTACTCGGCAATCCAGGCCAGTCGATCCGGATTGTTGGCCTGTTCGGCTGACCATGCGGCCACCGGTGGCCGGATGCGGTACTTCAGGCCAACGCGCCACGGCTTCGGTGTCAGTCGCGCACGGAAACAATGCTGCAGCCGGCACATGCGCGCGTACAGGGTGTCGGTGCCCAGTGCCTTGAAGAACGACTGCAGCTGCTCGTCCTCGGGCGAGAACGAGGCATGCATCGCCAGCACACGCAGCCCGGCCGGCGTGCGGTAGGCGCGCAGATGCCAATCCGGATGCTGTTCGATGAAGGCTGCGACGCGCTGCAGGGCTACACCTTCGGCGCCACCGGCGGCGGCCAGGCGCCGCTTGCGCTGCATCAGCATCGCGGCGTTCACCAGCACCACGGCCGCCACACCCAGTACCAGTCCCACCAGCCAGTGCCAGAGCAGGGTGCCGATGATGGCACCGGCGAACAGCAGCGCTGCGGCGATGAGGGCGGGCATCACGCAACCTGCCGGTGGTTGCGCATGGTCGATGTCGGCGAACAGCACGTCCGGGGTGTTCAGGCACAGCGCGCCATAGCTGTTGCGGGTGATGATGACATCGCTGTCGCGCTGCACGATCTGCTCGCGGATCGGTACCCCTTCCACGCCGTAATTGCTGCGCACTTCGCGGCGCGGGAGCGCCTGCCCGGCAAGAATGGCGTTGAGTGCTTCGTTGGCACGGCGGTCGGCGTGTCCCTGGGCCTCGGCAGGGCTTTCGTCGGACCAGCCGAAGCGACGCACGACCACCGGCCGGCCGCGGAAACGGGCCTGCAGGCGGGCTTCGGCCCAGTACGCGGGAACGATCATCATCGTGCGGTGCTCCATCTTCCGTGGCAGGTGCCGAAGCGAGTCTGGCACAGCGCCGGGGTGCCCGCATCCGCCTGCTGCGGTTGGCCGTGCGGAGTGATAGATTGCGCGCTTCGCATGCACTCCACCAAGGACGGAGCGATGTCCATGATCCTGCGCGGCCTGTTGGCCCTGGCCTGTGCCGGGGCGACGGGCGTGGCCACGGCGGCAGCTCCGGCGGGGCCGCAGATCCTCACCGAGGATGTCAGTCGTTTCTATGCGCTTTACGATGGTGCTGGCGGTAAACCCAGTGTTGCGCAGCTGCGTGGATACATGGCCGAAGGTTCGACGGGCCTGGCGGAGCTGGCCAAGGCGCGCCGGGTAACTCCCGAACGGATGGCCGAGTCCATCGCCAGCCAGCCCGAGCTGTATGCGCAGGGGCGAAACTGCCTGGCCGAGCTGCCGGCGGTCAAGCAGCGCCTCGTACAGGTGTTCGCCAACCTGCAGGCGATCTATCCGCAGACCCGGTTCCCGCCGGTGACCATCGCAGTGGGCCGTGGCCGGCCTGTGGGGCTGACCTCGAAGAGTGGGGTGATCATCGGCCTGGAAGCGCTGTGCGCGGCCGACTTCATGAATCCCAGTGTGCAGGACCGCTTCGTGCACGTGATCGCACACGAGTACGTGCACATCCAGCAGACCGGCCTGAGCGACTTCGAGCCGGGAGATCCGCGCGCGACCGTGCTGCGCGTGTCGCTGGGCGAAGGCATCGCCGAGTTCATCACCGAACTGATTTCCGGCAACGTCGGCAATGGGGGCCACGCGGCGTGGACGCGCGGCCGGGAAGTGCATATCGAAAGTGCATTCGCACTGGATCTGGACAGCACCGACCTGTCGCCGTGGCTGTACAACTACAAGCCGGGCTCGCGGGAGCCCTATGACCTGGGTTACTGGGTGGGGTACCGCATCGCCAAGGCCTATTACCTCCAGGCCAAGGACAAGCGTGATGCGGTGCGTGCGCTGATCCAGCAGGACAACCCGAAGGCGATCCTGGCCGCCAGCGGCTGGACGCCGGGCATGTGGATGCCGGCGAAGGTGACCGGTGTCGCGGCGCGCACGGCTGCACGCTGAGCGCGGGGCAGGGCGTTAGACTGCTGGAGACCGTTTCAGGAGAAACCGCATGCGTGGACCTGTTGGGATTGCCACTGCCACCGTCGTGATGCTGGGCCTCGCGTTGGCTTCTCCGCTGGGTGCCGCTGAAGCCGTCGCAGTCAATCCGCTGCTGCGGACGCCCATTGACCAGCTTCGTCCCGACGAAGTGCGCTTCATGCAGCAGCGCCTGGCCGATTGGCCGGAGCTGCAACGCTATCGTGATGCCAACGCGCAACTGCCTGCGGCAGTGCCGGGCCAGCCGCGCGTGGTGTTCTTCGGCGACTCCATCACCGAAGGCTGGGGAAGGGAAGGCAGTGCCGGTTTCTTCCCCGGCAAGGGCTGGCTCAATCGTGGCATCAGCGGCCAGACCACGGCGCAGATGCTGGTGCGCTTCCCGCAGGACGTGCTGGCGCTGAAGCCACAGGTGGTGGTGATCCTGGCCGGCACCAACGACATCGCCGGCAACACCGGCCCGTCCACGCAGGCGATGATCGAAGACAACCTGTACGCGATGGTGGACCTCGCCCGTGCACACGGCATCGCCGTGGTGCTGGCATCAGTGCTGCCGGTCAGCGACTACCCGTGGCTGCCGGGCACGGCACCTGCGCCCAAGGTGCGTGCATTGAACACGGCATTGAAGCGCTATGCCGATGCACAACAGATGGTCTATCTGGACTACTACACGCCGATGGCCAATAAGGCCGGTGGACTGGATCCGCAGCTGGCCGACGACGGTGTGCATCCCACCGCGAAGGGCTATGCGGTGATGGCGCCGCTGGCTGAGGCGGCGGTCAAACACGCACTGCAGCGGAAGTAGCTCCCGCGGGCAGACTCGCCAGCAACCACTCGCAGAAACTGATCACCAGCGGATCTGCCGTGCTGTCCTGGTGCACCAGCCAGCTCCAGCGCGGGCCGCGCACGCGTGCCTCATCCAGGGCTTGCAGCAGGCCTTGTTCGCAGGCGCGGGCTGCCAGCAGCTCGCTGACCAAGGCGATACCCAGCCCTTGGCACGCGGCATCCAGTAGTTGCCCGGGCTCGGAGAAGTTCATGCCCTCGCGGCGCTGGCCGACATCGGCGCCACCCTGCACCTGCCATTGGCTCCAGTCCATCTCACGTTCGCCATGCAGGGTGAGGCGTTCGTGCACGGGCGTGGCCAGCAGGTTGGGATGGCAGGCTGGATAGAGGCGGTCCTGCAGCAGCACGCGATGCTGGCACTGCGCCTGTGAGTCGAGGTCATCGCGTACCGCCACGTCCAACGTCTGCGTGGTCATGTCCGGTGCTTCTTCGCTGGTCAGCAACCACAGGTCGGCGTCGGGGAGCAGGCGGTGGAAGCTGGCCAGGCGCGGCACCAGCCAATGCCGGGCAAAGGCCGGGCTGGTGTTGACGATCAGTTGATTGGGCTTGCGGTACTGATCGAGCCGGCGGATGCCGCTGGCCAGCTGCCGCAGCAGGGATTGAGTGGTTTCCAGCAGGTCGATGCCGGCGTCGGTGAGGGTGACGCTGCGGCCCTGCCGGAAGAACAACGGCTGCTGCAGCGACGCTTCCAGGCCCCGGATCTGCTGGCTGATGGCCGACTGGGTCAGGTGCAGTTCCTCGGCCGCGCGATGGAAGCTGCCCAGCCGGGCGGCAGCCTCGAAACCCCGTAGGGCGTTCAGCGGTGGCCAGTGCTTGAGCATTTCAGTTAAGTAAAACTGTTCAAGTGATGGCTGAATCTATCGTTTGTTCTTATGTGTCCGCAAGCGCAGCATAGCGCCCATCCCACACCGGGCCTGGAGCCTGTCATGAGCAATCGTCGTCACTTCCTCACCCAACTGGCGGGCGCCGCTGGTCTTGGTGGCCTGGCCGCTCTGGGTATGGCCGGCCTGCCGGGGCGCGTGGCTGCGGCTGCGCCGGGCGCAGGCATCTGGCGCATGCCCGATGAACATGGTCCGCAGGAACGCGTGTTCCTGGCCTTTGCTGCGCAGCCGCGGGTGTGGGGCGCGCAGGCCGATGCGGTGAACACGACCGTGGCGCGGCTGGCCCGCACCATCGCACGCCACCAGCCGGTCAGCGTGCTGTGCCGCCCAGCGCAACTCAACCAGGCAAAGGACCGCTGCGGCCGCGAAAACATCGAGTTCCTGGAAGTGCCCTTGGATGACATCTGGGTGCGCGATTACGGTGGTTGCTTTGTCACCAACGACACGGGCGGCCTCGGCCTGGTCGATTTCAACTTCAACGGTTGGGGTGGCAAGCAGAGCGCGCGCAACGATGGCGCGGTGGCACCATGGTTGGCGCAGGTGACCGGCGCGACGTTGCTGGAAAGCGATCTGGTGGGCGAGGGCGGTGGTATCGAAGTGGACGGCCATGGCACGGCGATCCTCACCGAGAGCTGCTGGGTCAACCGCAACCGCAATCCGGACTGGTCGCGCGCGGATATCGAGGCCGAGCTGAAACATCGCCTGGGCGTGCGCAAGGTGATCTGGCTGCCCGGTATCGCCGGCAAGGACATCACCGATGCGCACGTGGATTTCTATGCGCGCTTCGTACGCCCGGGCGTGGTGATCGCCAATCTGGACAACGATCCGGAGTCCTACGATTACGACTTGACGCGCGAACACCTGCAGATCCTGCGTAGGGCCACCGATGCCGATGGCCGTCGCCTGCAGGTGCATACCTTGCCGCCGCCGCTTGACGGACGCGACAACGTGCATACCCGCGACAACGACGATCTGGCGATGGGCTATATCAACTACCTGCCGATCAACGGCGCGGTGGTCGCGCCGCAGTTCGGTGACGACGCAGCCGATGGATTCTGCCGTGAACTACTGGAAGGCATGTATCCCGGCCGCGCGATCGAGCAGGTGGACATCGACGCGATTGCTGGCGGCGGTGGTGGCATTCACTGTGTGACCAAGAACATGCCGAAGGTGGGCTGACGCGCCTCAGGCATCGTCCTGCTTCAACGCGGCATCAGCCGCCAGCAGCGCTTCGGCGGCTGCACTGAGCGGCGGCGACGGTGGGGCGACCACGCCGATTGCTTCCATCATCTTCGGCATGCCCAGGAACTGCCGCGCGCGACGGTCGTAGATGCCGGTGACCAGCAGCGCACGGGTGGCGATCTTCTGCTCGGTCCCGATCATTACGCGCTGCTCCATGATGCCGCGCGAACCGACCCAGCCCACCAGCCGCGTTTCCAGGGTGAAGCGCTGGAACGGCTTCAGCTCGCGGCGGAACTGGATGGTGCCCGCGCCGACGATCGGTGCCCACTTCTCGCGCAGCGCCACCCGGCCCAGGCCCATGCGCAGGATAAGATCCAGCCGGCCAAGGTCGAAGATGTTCCAGTAGCGGCCGTTGGTCATGTGCAGGTTGCTGTCCAGGTCATTGGGCAGTACCCGGAACTGCAGCCGCGAGACCCCGAACGGGGCCTCCAGCTTGGGCCGGAACAGGCTGCACAGCAGCAGGTGGAGCAGGCGGAACCAGAGATTCATGGTTATGACGACTGTTATAGAATCGCCGGTACGCTAATCTATGACGACTGTCCTGGCAAGGAGCCTGCCGTGAGCCCGCGCCCCTCTGATGCGCCTCAACGCGTGATTGATGCTGCGGCACAGATGCTGGCGCGCGTGGGCCTCAATGCCACCAGCATCCGTGAGGTGACCAAGCTGGCCGAAGCGCCGCTGGGTTCCACCTACCACCACTTTCCCGGCGGCAAGCAGGAGCTTCTGGCGCGTGCCACCCATATGGCCGGCGACAAGGTGGAAGCGCTGCTGGTGGAGCTGCTGAAGGGCGGCGCAGTGCAGGGCCTGCAGCAGTTCCTGGCGATGTGGCGCGAGCGCCTGCTGCGCACCGATTTCCGCGCTGGCTGCCCGGTGCTGGCCGCTGCGGTTGAGGAGCCGGTGGAGGCCATGCCCAGCCAGCCGCGTGCCGCTGCGGCCGAAGTGTTCGCGCGCTGGCAGGGCCATCTGGCGGCGGCGTTCGTCGCCGAAGGTCACAACCCGGCAGCGGCGGCCGGCCTAGCCAGCCTGGTGATTGCCAGCGTGGAAGGTGCGGTGGCGATGTGCCGCGCACTGCAGGACATCGGCCCGTTCGACCAAGTGGCCGCGCAGTTGCTGAAGGCCGCCGCGCCGCCTTGATCCGGCGGCACGGTCGCGGGAGACTCGGCGCAGGCCCTGACTGGTCGCCGCCATGGACGAATCGCACTGCCGCCACCTGATCGAGCACTACCTGCAGGCCTACAACCGCTTCGACATCGACGCCATGCTGGCGGTGCTGGCGCACAACGTGCGCTTCGAAAACCATAGCGGTGGCCAGCTGACGATGGTCACCGAAGGCATCGATGCCTTCGGCGAACTGGCACGGCAATCGGCGCCGTTGTTCCGTGAGCGCGAACAGCGGTTGCTCGAGTTGACCTTCGAGGATGGCATGGCGCTGGCCAGCATCGGCTGGCGTGGCGTGTTCGCGCAGGACATTCCCGGTGGTCCCAGCGCGGGCTCGGAACTGTCTCTGAAGGGACGCAGCGAGTTTGCTTTTGAGGACGGCCGCATCGTGCGGATCATCGACCGCAGCTGATGATCGATGGCCTCGGCCCGTCGTCTGGACAGCGGCTCCGGCCGCGGTAGAATCCGCGCAACACCGCCCACGCGTGCCCGGCAAGGATGTCCGCATGCTGCATCAGGTTCTTGAGCTTCCATGTTCCATGATCCACCGTCCTGCTGGCGAGCATGTGGGTGGTGTGGTCGGCGCCGGTGCTGATGGCCGAGCTGCTGGTGGACGCCGCCATCGCCGGTGGCCTGTACCGGCGCATGCGGGGCATGCAGGAGCAGGGATGGTGGCGGGTATGCGTGACGCACACGATCTGGCCGCTGCTCGGCCTGGTGCTGTTCTTTGCTGTGCTGTGCTGGGTTGGCATGCGCAGGCGCAGGCGCCAGAAGCGACCCACCTGCTGCAGGTCATTCAAGCGCTGTAGCGCCACGGTCCCGGCCGATATTCCAACCTGCTTCATTTCTTCGAGGAGCTTGATGCGACAACGCATTGCACGGAAGCGCATCCTGACGACAGCGGTCGTCCTGTTCGTGGCTGCTGGCGCAGCGCTGATGGCCAGCGTGCGCCCGCAGTGGCGGCAGGATGTCAGCCCGCCTCCGATCAACCTGGGAACGGCACGGATGCAGGCCGAGGTGATGGCAGAGCTCATCGACCTGCGACCGACACCGCCAGGAAAGCCGCCGGGACTACCGATTCCAATGAAGGCAGTCTCCTCCCCGATGCTGACCGGCAACAGTGGGTTCGCGACCGCGGAGGTGCCGCTGGCAGATGTCGCGCCAGCACACTTCGAGCCGCCCGGCTGGGAACCCGATGTGCCATTTGCAGTGATGGAATGGACTGCGCCTTCCTGCGGTGAAGGAGACCCCGTCCCGGTCTGCCAGGTTCGTCACAACGTCGTCGAGTGGCGCGATGATGACAGTGCGGCGTCCATTCAACTTCAGCAGCATCTGGAGGCGATGCTGCAGGTTGCGAACCGCCGGGCTGTACGCGTACCCGACCTCGCGTTTGAGCTTGCGCATGTGCGAGCGCAACGGATGACGTGGGACGAGCTTCAGCAACGGCGCGCACGCGGCGTCGAGGGATGCACGGGTGGCCCGGGCAATCCGGATCTGGGCGTCGTCTATCTGCAGCGTCCTGTGTTCAGCATGGACGGGAACTGGGCAATGGCATCGGTCGCCTCGGATCTATGCAGTGGAGGAACGGGTATGCGCGACCTCTACCTTCTGCACCGCGGGAAGGACGGATGGGAGCGTGTTCGAGTGGAGCCTGTCCGCCATATGAGCTTTGGACACGGTCTGTGGCCCGCGTTGCCGGAGTCGTGATGACGGACACCTCGTGCATGCCAGACCGTGATTGCCAACAGCGGATCGCCTGGCGACGCATTGCATCGTTGGCGGCGGCGCTGTCGGCTTTGGCTCTCATGGCCGGAATCTGCAGCCTGCGCCCGAGGTGGCAGCAGGAAATCGGTCCGCCGCCGGTCAACCTGGGAACCGCGCAGATGCAGGCTGAGGCGATGGCGCTGGCGATCCGGCAGAGGCCGCCCTTCCTCCCTCCACCCCCGCCGGTGCCGCAGCCGACGGTTCTGCCATCGTCGCTGAGCGAGGTGCCCACCACACCGCAGACGCCGTCCACGCGCGTCGATCGATGGGGCCCGCAGGAGCAGCCGCAGTTGACCGACCCGGTGGGGGAGGACATCTACGTGATGGAGCAGACCTTGCCCTATTGCTGGCCGGGCAGCAGTGCCTCCGCCTGCCAGGAGGTGGACGATCTGGTCCTGCCGCTGGACGACCGGTGGCCGCCGGACATCCATGCGCTGCGGTTGCAGCTGCAGGCAGACCTGGTTCCTGCCAATCGCCGGTCCACGCCAGTGCCTGCAGCCGCATTGGCCGGTGCGCAGTGGACGGACAGCGCGGAGCTTCGAGCGCTGCGGGAGCAGGGGTGCAGGGCAACGGTGCATGGGCCGACTCGGAAATACGACCACTTCGCCTATCTGACCCGGCCCGTTTTCAGCGTCGATGGGCAGTGGGCTATGATCGCGGTCGCCTGGGATTCGTGTTCCGGCGATTTCGTCTACCGGGAGCTTGTTGTACTGCATCGCGAACAAGAACGCTGGATGGCCGCCCCCCCGGAACGAGGTCTGGGCGGCGTATGGGACGGCCGCATACTGCGGCCCTGGACGTACAACCACTGACGAGGAAGAGCGCATGGATGTCGCTGCACGCAGGAACAGGACGTTGTTTCGTTGGATCATGGCGACGCTGCTGGCGGTACTGATGCCGTTTGCAGCACTGGCGCAGCCCGCAGCCGGGCAGGCCGATACCGCCGAAGCCGCTACTGCCGCGGAAGAGGCGCAATGCCGCGCCTGCACTTATGAGCGTATTGGGCCCAAGGTCGATATCGGCCTGGTGGCCCTGATTTCGCTGCTGGTGGTGGGCCTGCTGGTGGCGGTATCCCGCGAATGGGGCACCACCTCGCAACGATGGACCTGCCGCACGCTGGCCCTGTTGCTGGTGGGTGTCGGTGTGGCGTTGCTGTGGTGGGCTGGCAGCGTCGTCTACCTGGGCTACAACCCGTGGCAGGAAATGGCCGCCCCCGTCGATGGCTCGCTCACATCGACACTGCTCACTACCTCACCGAAGTGGTTGGCGGCGATGGTGCTGATCGGCTTCGCGCCTTCCATCTGGAAACGCAGCGAGCGCCTGCCGGCGTGGCGCATCAGCTGACATTGAAACGGCGGCGCTGGATCACACCCGGCGCCGCCTGCGGTCATCAGTCAAAGCGCAAACGCACACCAGCGTAGATGCCACGGCCTTCGCCCGGCGTCGAGCGGGCAATATCCTTGCCGGCATCGTTGTAGCCTGGCGTGACCGTGGCGGCGTAGTGGCGGTTGCCGATGTTGCGCATCTCCGCCCAGGCCTGCCAGCGACCGCCGGGTGCGTCGTAGCCGATGCGGCTGCCGAAGATCACATGGCTGTCAGCCCAGTAGCTGTTGGCGTAGTCCACCGCGATGCGCGAGGCGTATTCGGTGTTGAGGGCGGCGTACAGGCCGGATGCGTGATCGAAGCGCAGCTCGGCCTGGTAGGCGTGGCGCGGCAGGCCGGGCAGGCGGTTGCTGCCGAAACGCGCATCGTGGCGGTAACGGAAGTCGCTGAAGGTATACGCCTGGCGCAGCGACAGGCGGCCGGGCGCTGCCTGCCACAGCGTGCTGTCCAACCCGGCTTCGATGCCACGGTGCACGGTGGGGCTGGCGTTGTTCTCGGCGATGAACAGGTTCGGCACCGGTTGCAGTTCGACGCTCAGCAGTTCGTGGTTTACGTGCGCGTAGTAGCCGGTCAGTTCCCAGCGACCCAGCGCCGCGTCACCGCGCGCGCCCAGTTCCAGCGTGGTGGCGGTCTGGTTCTGCATCGGCACCGGCGTGCGCTGGCGTCCGGTGGACGGGCCATTGCCCGGCCCGAAGTACTGGTTCGAGCCCCAGATCATCGACCACGGGTGCGGTGCTTCCACCGAGCGGCTTAGGTTGCCGAACCACTGGGTCTGCGTGCTGTGCTGCCAGGTGAAGCCCAGTCGCGGTGCGTAGTCCCAGTCGTGGTCGCGCAGGCGGCCGCCGCTGCTTGGCCAGGTCACCTGCACATCGCGGCGGGTGTTGATCAGCGCCAGCCCGGTCTGCATGCGCAGACGGTCGTTCAACGCCAGGGTGTTGCTGACGTGCAGCGTGCTGTCGGTGCCGTGGTGGCGGAAATCACGCGTTCGCGTGCCGGCGGCATAGCCGTTGCTGGCAAAACGCAACGACTCGCGCACATCGGCGTCCAGATCGTGGGTGACGCGCAGACCGACCGTGGTTTCGCTATCCAGGCCGAACAGCTGGTGGCGGCGGCGGTAGTCCAGCGTGGCGTTGAGGTTGGCGTAGTCCAGCTGCTGGCGGTACAGGCTCTCGTTCAAGTCCATCGGGTACTTGTGGTAGACCAGCCCGGCCTGCAGCGAGGAATCCTCATCGATCTGCAACGTTGTGACGTTGCCGACCCAGGTGCTGCCCGGCTGTGGGCGGCGCGCATCGATGGCCAGGTTGGCCGCATTCGCGGCACGTGGGTCGTTGCGGATCTGATCGCGGGTCAGGCGACCGGGCGTTTCGTGACTGGTCTCGCGGTAGCGCACGAAGAAGCGCGTCTGCAGATCGGGCGTGATCTGCCAGCCGATGTTGGCCATCGCGCCCTTGCCGTCGCCGCGCGCATGGCGCTGATAACCATCGAACTCGGTATCGGTGTAGGCCAGGAAGTAATCGACATCACCATTGACGCCGCCCCAGCTGATGCCGCGCTTCTGGTAGCCACGGCTGCCGGCTTCGTAGTGCAGCTGCACGCCGGCCGAATCACGGCCGCTGCGGCTGACGTAATCGATGGCACCGCCCAGCGCCAGCGCGCCGCGCTCGAAGCCGTTGGCGCCGCGCAGGACTTCCACACGCGACAGCCACAGCGGTTCCAGCAGCTCATAGGGCGTACCACCCGGGCCGGTCAGCGGCAGACCGTCGATCGACACAGCGATGCCCGAGGCGTGCGCACCCGGGCCCCGGTTGATGCCCGAGCCACGGATCGACACCTTGGTGCCTTCGTTGCCCGGCGACTGTGCGCTGATGCCCGGCTGGTAGGCCAGCACATCGGCACTGCTGGACAGTCGGCTGTCGGCCTTGGCGACGTCGATGACGTTGCTGGCGCCGGGTACGCGCTTCAGCGCCTCGCGCGCCTGCGCGCTGGCATCGGCAGCAGCGGTGACCTGCACGGCATCCAGAGTGGTGGCCTGCGGAGCGGCTGCGGCAGTGGAGGTAAGGCCAAGGGAAACGGCCAGGAACAACAGCGACGGGGTGGGACGGTACGACGAGAGCGACATGCGGGAATGCTGTAAACCACGAAAGTGGCGCGCAAGTTAACAGGTCGGGGGCGCCACGTCACCCATCGGCGGCGTATGGGCCATCCGCAGCATCCATGTAGAGCCGAGCCCATGCTCGGCTATCGCGCGCAGGGCGGGTTTCCTTCGCTCGAAGCGAAGAGCAGCCGAGCATTGGACCGGCTCTACAGAAGGTTACGGCGAGGGCTTGGCCAGCGCTTTGGCCTTGGCATACAGCCGGTCAGCCGTTTCCTTCTCACCCAGCGCGGCGTGGCATTCCGCGAGGCTGTCCCACGCATTGGCCGAATTCGGATACAGCTTGGTATTGAGAGCGAACACCTTCACCGCCTTGCGTGCCCCGAGGCTTTCGCGGACCGCGTACGCATCGGCATTGATCGCGCGCTCCAGTTCGCTGGCAGCAACCTTATTGCTGTCGCGCAGCCAGCGATGCACTGCTTCGGCCGCATCGTCACTGTCATCCAGCGCATACGCGATCAGCCGCTCGGACAGCACCGCATGCGGGAACTCCCGCGGTGCGGCGACCGCCATCGTGCTCTCCACCAGCGTGCTCGACCAGACATTGCGTGCGCTGCCGTTGGTCAGGTACACGAACACCCAGTAACCGCTGGCCAGCGAGCCCTTGTAGGCCAGCCGCGCACGTACACGGGTACCGCCATCGTGACCAACCTGGGTGTAGCCGTCGCTGCGGGTGGTGTCCCAACCGGTGGAGAAGAAATTGCTGCCGCCACCGCTCAGTTTCTGCGGCTGCCAGAGTTTTTCCAGGGTCGCCGTGCGCAGCAGCTTGCCGGTCGCCAGCGCCTGCAGGAAACGGTTCATGTCGCCCACGGTGGTCTGCAGGTCGGCATGGCCCCAGCCGTAGTCCGGCCAGGGATCTTCATTGGCCGGCTGCAATGCGCCGTCTTTGCCGATGTACGGCACCGCCGCGCGTTGGGATGGCACGCTGGCGACGCCCCACGAGGTGCTGGTCATCTTCAATGGCAGCAGGATGCGTTCGCGTGCGATGGCTGGGTAAGGCTTGCGATAGTGTGCTTCCAGCAACGCCGTCAGCACCAGGTAGTTGGCCTGCGTGTACTGCACGCGGCTGCCGGTGGCGAACTGCATCGGCGCCGCCGCAGCCACCTTCAGCGCAGCGGCAAGATCGGGCGCCACACCGGTGTAGCCCTTGCTCACCCAGCGGTTGTCCACCCGGTCGTAGTACTCGGCGATGCCGGAGCTATGGTTGAGGAAATCGCGCACGTGGATCGCCTGCCAGGCTGCGGGCAGGTCAGGCACGTAGCGGCCGGCGGGTGCATCCAGATCCACCTTCCCCTGGTCTACCAGCTGCATCACCAGCGAGCTGGTCAGCAGCTTGGCCATCGACTGCGCGGCGAAGATGGTATCGACGGTGGCGGGTGCATGGGCAGCGGGATCGCGTTCGCCGCTGGCGCCTTGGTAAAGCACCTTGCCGTTGTGTGCGACCAGCACTGCCTGGCCGGCGATACCGTAGCGCCCGCGGTTGCTCTGAAGTTGGGCGTCGAGCTGAGTAGAGAGAGCGGTGGGGACGTCACGTGCCGAGGCGGGCAGGGCGATGGCCAGGGCACAGAGCAATGCAGCTGCAAGGGTGCGGTACATCGCGGTGATCCGTCAGCGGTGATGGCGCATGTTGGTCACGGCGGAAGGCCGGGTCAAGGGCACCGATTCCCGCATCAGGGAGAGCCGGCCAGCGGCCGGCACTACCCTGTATTTCCGGTAGTGCCGGCCGCTGGCCGGCAACGCCGCGATCAGCCGAGAATCCCCGGCAGATCCAGTCCCTTTTCCTTCGCGCAGTCGATTGCGATCTCATAGCCCGCGTCAGCATGGCGCATCACGCCGGTGGCCGGGTCGTTCCACAGCACACGTCCAATACGCTTCGCAGCCGCTTCGGTGCCGTCGCAGACGATCACCATGCCGGCGTGCTGCGAGAAGCCCATGCCGACGCCGCCACCGTGGTGCAGCGACACCCAGGTCGCGCCGCTGGCGGTGTTGAGCAGGGCGTTCAGCAGCGGCCAGTCGGAGACCGCATCGGAGCCGTCGGCCATCGCTTCGGTTTCGCGGTTCGGCGAGGCGACGCTGCCGCTGTCCAGGTGGTCACGGCCGATCACCACCGGCGCCTTCAATTCACCATTGGCGACCATTTCGTTGAAGGCCAGACCCAGACGATCGCGGTCACCCAGGCCCACCCAGCAGATGCGCGCCGGCAGGCCCTGGAACTTGATCTTCTCGGCGGCCATGTCGAGCCAGCGGTGCAGGTGCGGGTTGTCCGGAATCAGTTCCTTCACCTTGGCGTCGGTCTTGGCGATGTCTTCCGGATCGCCGCTCAGTGCCGCCCAACGGAACGGGCCGATGCCACGGCAGAACAGCGGGCGGATGTAGGCCGGCACGAAACCGGGAAAGTCGAAGGCATTGGTCACGCCTTCTTCCAGCGCCATCTGCCGCAGGTTGTTGCCGTAGTCCACGGTCGGCACGCCCAGCGTGTGGAATCCGAGCATGGCGCGGATATGGTTGGCCATCGACGCGCGCGCGGCCTTTTCCACTTCCTTGGGGGCGGAAACGCGCTTCTCATCCCACTGCTCGACCGTCCAGCCCTGCGGCAGGTAGCCGTTCACCGGGTCGTGCGCGGAGGTCTGGTCGGTCAGCAGGTCCGGCTTCACGCCGCGCTTGAGCAGTTCGGCCAGCACGTCGGCCACATTGCCCAGCAATCCCACCGACTTCGGCGTGCCCGCCTTGCACGACTCGTCGATCAGGCGCAGCGCTTCGTCCAGATTGTCGGTCCAGGTATCCAGGTAGCCGGTGCGCAGGCGCATGTCGATGCTGCTCTTGCGGCACTCGACGGCCAGGCAGGAGGCGCCGGCCATCACTGCAGCCAGCGGCTGTGCGCCACCCATGCCACCCAGGCCACCGGTGAACAGCCACTTGCCGGTCAGGTCGCCACCGAAGTGCTGGCGGCCCATTTCCACGAAGGTCTCGTAGGTGCCCTGCACGATGCCCTGCGCGCCGATGTAGATCCAGCTGCCGGCGGTCATCTGGCCGTACATGGCCAGGCCCTTCTTATCCAGTTCGTTGAAGTGGTCCCAGTTGGCCCAGCGCGGCACCAGGTTGGAATTGGCGATCAGCACGCGCGGCGCATCGGCGTGGGTGCGGAACACGCCCACCGGCTTGCCTGACTGCACCAGCAGGGTCTGGTCATCGTCCAGGCGCTTGAGCGTTTCGACGATGGCATCAAAGCTCTCCCAGTCGCGCGCAGCGCGGCCGATACCGCCGTACACCACCAGTTCCTGCGGGCGCTCGGCCACGTCCGGGTGCAGGTTGTTCATGAGCATGCGCAACGGCGCTTCGGTCAGCCAGCTCTTGGCGTTGAGCGTGGTGCCGGTCGGCGCGGCGATGGTGCGGGACGGGTCGTTGCGGGTCATGCGGCGCTCCGGTTCGTAGCGAATTCAAGGCAGGCGTTGAGCACCTGCGCCAGAGTGTGGCGCAGCGGTGCAGCGTGGTCGGGGTCGAGCGGGGTGGGCCAGCTGTGCTCGTCCACCTGGTCGGGCAGGGGTTCGTGCATGTAGCCACGGCAGGCCAGCTCCATCTGCAGGCTGTGCACACCGCCGGCGATGTTGCTGTAGTGGCGGGTGATCCAGCCACCCTTGAAGCGGCCGTTGCGCACCTGGCTCATGCCACTGATCTTCAGCAGGTTTTCCACTACGTCGCTCAGAGCGTTGTCGCAAGACGTATCCGGAGCACCGGAGGGACCAGCGGTGCCGAGATTGAACTGCGGCAGCTCACCCTCGAACAGGTGCGGGATATGCGAGCGGATCGAGTGCGCGTCGTACACCACCACGGTGCCATGGCGAGCACGCAGGCGCGTAATCTGCGTGGCCAATGCATCGTGGTAGGGCAGGAAATAGGTATCACGACGGCGAGTAATTTCTGCTTCGTCCGGCTCGCGGCCGGCGTGATACAGCGGCTGGTTGTCGAAGGTGGTCAGCGGGCACAGGCCGGTGGTGTTCTGGCCGGGGTACAGCGACACGCCGCTGGGATCGCGGTTGAGATCGATCACCGAACGCGAGATCGCCGAACGCACGGTAGTCGCGCCCATGCCGCGCGCGAAGTCATACAGGTCATGTACCCACCAGTCGGCATCGCGGCGGGCCAGCCACGGCGAGTGGTAGTCGCCGATCAGGTCGTGCGGCAGCTCGCTGCCGGTATGCGGAAAGCTGACGATCAACGGGGCATCACCTTCGTGCACCGTCAGCCATTCAGGGCGGGCATTCATGCCTGGGGCTCCACGGTTGGCAACAGATCGGACAAGCCCTGCGCCAGCGCGCCGCTGCGCACCAGGTTGGTGGCGGTCACCATGTCAGGATGGAAGTAGCGGTCTTCTTCCAGCGTCGGTACCTGCGCACGCAGCGTGGCGCGCACGGTTTCCAGCGCGGCGCTGGAGCGCAGCGGCGCGTGGAAGTCGCAGCCCTGCGCAGCGGCCAGCAGCTCGATGCCGATCACGTTGGCGGCGTTCTCGGCCATCTGCATCAGGCGGCGCGCACCGTGCGCGGCCATCGACACATGGTCTTCCTGGTTGGCCGAGGTCGGGATCGAATCAACACTGGCCGGGTAGGCGCGCTGCTTGTTTTCCGAGACCAGCGCAGCGGCGGTCACCTGCGGAATCATGAAGCCGGAATTCAGGCCGGGGCGCGGGGTCAGGAACGCAGGCAGGCCCGACAGCGCCGGGTCGACCAGCATCGCCAGGCGGCGCTCGCTGATCGAGCCGATCTCGCATACCGCCATCGCCAGCATGTCGGCGGCGAAGGCCACCGGCTCGGCGTGGAAATTGCCACCGGACAGCGCTTCACCGGTCTCGGTGAATACCAGCGGATTGTCGGAGACGCCGTTGGCTTCGATTTCCAGCGTGGTCGCCGCCTGGCGCAGGATGTCCAGTGCCGCGCCCATCACCTGTGGCTGGCAGCGCAGGCAGTACGGGTCCTGCACGCGCACGTCGTTGTCGCGGTGCGATTCGCGGATGCCCGAGTCCAGCATCAAGCTGCGCAGGGTGGCAGCGGTTGCGATCTGACCGCGCTGCCCACGCAGGGCATGGATGCGCGGATCGAACGGCGTATCCGAGCCCTTCGCGGCTTCCACCGACAGCGCACCGGTGACCAGTGCGGCCTGGAACACGGTTTCGATTTCAAACAGGCCGGCCAGTGCGTACGCAGTGGAGAACTGGGTGCCGTTGAGCAGGGCCAGGCCTTCCTTCGCGCCCAGCTCCACCGGCTGCAGGCCGGCGCGTGCCAGTGCGTCCACGGCGGGCAGGCGTTCGTCTCCGATGAAGGCTTCGCCCACGCCCAGCATCACGCTGGCCAGGTGCGAGAGCGGCGCCAGATCGCCGGAGGCACCGACCGAGCCCTGTGCGGGCACTACCGGCAGCACGTCCTTGACCAGCATCGCTTCCAGCAACAGCAGGGTCTCCTCGCGCACGCCCGAAGCGCCCTGGGCCAGGCTCACCAGCTTCAGCGCCATCATCAGCCGCACCACGTTGGCCGGCATCGGCTCGCCCACGCCGGCGGCATGCGAGAGCACGATGTTCCGCTGCAGGGTGGCCAGGTCTTCGCGCTCGATGCGCACGCTGGCCAGCTTGCCGAAGCCGGTGTTGATGCCATACACCGGCGCGCCCTTGGCGACGATGGCAGCCACGGTCGCGGCACTGGCACGCACGGCCGGCAGCGCGGCCGGGTCCAGTGCAAGCGGTGCACCGCGATAGGCCTGCCGCCACTGGGCGAGGGTGACATGGCCGGGGCGAAGAACCAGGGTGTTGCTCATGTGTTGCTCCAGGAGGCAGGCAGGTCGGGCTGTCCGCGCACCACGCGCGCGTGCAGCGGGTTGAATCCAATGCGATAGACCAGGTCGGCGGGGGCGTCGATGTCCCAGATCGCCAGGTCGCAGTTCATGCCGATGGCGAGGCGACCGATGCGATCGCCACGGCCCAGTGCGCGCGCTGCTTCACGGGTGAAGCCGGCGATGCATTCGTCCACGGTCAGGCGGAACAGGGTGGCGCCCATGTTCATCGTCAGCAGCGGACTGGTCAGCGGAGAGGTGCCCGGGTTGCTGTCGGTGGCCAGCGCCAGCGGCACGCCGGCCGCACGCAGCGCGGCGATCGGCGGCAGGGTGGTGTCGCGGGTGAAGTAGAACGCGCCCGGCAGCAGTACGGCGACGGTACCGGCGGCGGCCATCGCGGCAATGCCGGCGTCGTCCAGGTGTTCGATATGGTCGGCCGACAGCGCACCGAAACCGGCCGCCAGTTCGGCGCCATGCTGGTTGCTCAGCTGTTCGGCATGGATCTTGATCGCCAGCCCATGCGCACGCGCAGCGTCGAATACCTGACGGGCCTGCGCCGGCGAGAACGCGATGTTCTCGCAGAAGATGTCCACGGCCTCGGCCAGGCCTTCTGCAGCGATGGCCGGAATCATCACCTCGCATACTTCATCGATGTATTCCTGCGCCTCGCGACCGGGCGGCACCGCGTGCGCACCGAGGAAGGTCGGCACCACGTTCACCCGGCATTCCTCGCCCAGCGCTCGTGCCACCTGCAACTGCTTGCGCTCGTCCTGCAGGGTCAGGCCGTAGCCGGATTTGATTTCGATGGTGGTCACGCCTTCGGCACGCATCGCCAGCAGGCGCGGGCGGCTCTCGCGTGCCAACTGCTCTGGCGAGGCCGCACGGGTGGCGCGCACCGTAGAGACGATACCGCCACCGGCACGGGCGATGTCGGCATAGCTGACGCCCTGCAGGCGCTGCTCGAACTCGTTGGCGCGGTTGCCGGCGTAGACCAGGTGGGTATGGCAGTCGATCAGACCCGGCGACATCCAGCGGCCTTCGCCGTCGATGCGGGTGGTCGGCTGCAGGTCGGCATCGCTGCCGGCGGGGCCGACGTGCACGATGCGGCCATCGGTGGCGGCCAGTACGGCATCGCGCAGGACACCCAGGCCCTCGCCATCGAGGGTCATCAGGTGGACGTTGGACCAGAGGGTATCGACGTGCATGGCATCCACAACGCAGCTGTGCTTATATGTCTATACAATATAGGCGTCCAATTCGGGTTGTCCAGCCATGTCCGATTCGCGTCCCGCGCACTCCTTCCATGCCGCCCACGCCCTGCTGGCCGACGGCTGGGCCGCCGACGTCCGCCTGCAGGTGCAGAACGGGCGCATCGCCGAGGTCACGCGTGGGCAGGCTTCGCAGCAAGGCGATACCCGCGTGGGCATCCTGGTGCCGGGCCTGCCGAACCTGCACAGCCACGCCTTCCAGCGCGGCATGGCCGGCCTGACCGAGATCGGTGGCGGCGACGGCGACAGTTTCTGGAGCTGGCGCGAACTGATGTACCGTTTCCTGGCCCATCTGCGCCCGGATGCAGTGCAGGCCATCGCCGCCCAGGCCTACATGGAAATGCTGGAAAGCGGCTTCACCCGTGTCGGCGAATTCCACTACCTGCACCACGATGCCGATGGCCGCCCCTACGCCGATCGCGCCGAGATGAGCGCGCAGATTGCAGCTGCAGCCGCGCAGACCGGCATCGGCCTGACCCTGCTGCCGGTCTTCTATGCACACGCCGATTTCGGTGGGGCGCCGCCGAACCCGGCACAGCGCCGCCTCATCCATGACGTCGAAGGGTTCGCGCAGCTGCTTGATGGCGCCCGCACCGCGCTGGCCACGCTGCCCGATGCGGTGCTGGGCATCGCCCCGCACAGCCTGCGCGCGGTGACGGGCGAGGAGCTGAGCGCGCTGCTGCCGCTGACCGACGGCCCGGTACACATCCATATCGCCGAGCAGGTGCGCGAGGTCGAAGCCTGCCTGGCATGGAGTGGCCAGCGACCGGTGCAGTGGCTGTACAACCATGCGCCTGTCGACGCGCGCTGGTGCCTGGTGCATGCCACGCACATCACCGACGACGAGCGTGCGCAGATGGTCGCCAGCAGGGCCGTTGCCGGCCTGTGCCCGATCACCGAGGCGAATCTGGGCGACGGCCTGTTCCCGATGCAGGCCTTCGCGCGCGAGGGCGGACGCTTCGGTGTCGGCTCCGATTCCAACGTGCTGATCGATGCCGCAGAAGAGCTGCGCCTGCTGGAATACGGCCAGCGGCTGGCCCTGCGAGGTCGCAACGTGTTGGCCCCGGATGCTGGCCGCAGCACCGGGCGCTTCCTGTTTGAAGGGGCATTGCAGGGCGGTGCACAGGCGCTTGGCGTGGCTGCCGGCCTGCTGGTGGGTGCCAGCGCAGACATGGTTGAACTGGATGCCGCGCACCCCGCGTTGCAGGCGCGACACGGTGACGCATGGCTTGACAGCTGGGTGTTCGCCGCACGTAATGGCGCGCTGCGATCGGTCTGGCGCCATGGCCGCCAGTGCGTGGCCGAGGGCCGCCACCTGCAGCGCGAGGCCATCACCACCGCCTTCGCCGCTGCCCTGCGTGGCGTGCTGGGCTGATCGCCTCCCACCATCGAGACCCCACTACGTGAAGGCCAGCAAGTCCGCCACGCTCAACCAGCGCATCCGCAGCGACCTGGAAAGCCGCATCCTCAGCGGGGAGTGGGCGCCGGGCTTCCGTATTCCGTACGAGCACGAACTGATGGAGCAGTACGGGTGCTCGCGGATGACAGTGAACAAGGTGCTGACAGCGCTGGCCGAGAGCGGCATGATCGAGCGCCGCCGTCGCGCTGGCTCGTTCGTGGCGCGGCAGCCCCCGCACCTGGAGCAGGTGGCGCTGGAGATTCCCGATATCGCGATGGAAGTCGGCTCGCGCGGCCATCAGTACGCGTATCGTCTGCTGCAGCGCGACCTGCGCCTGGCCGATGCCGGCAATGCCGGTGAAGTCGAGCTGGCCGGCCAGGAAAACCTGCTGGCGATGCGCTGCCTGCATCTGGCCGACGGCCGCCCGCTGGCACTGGAACATCGCCTGATCAGCCCGGTGGGTGTGCCCGAGGTGCTGGACGTCGATTTCAACACCACCGCGCCGGGTAGCTGGCTGTTGCAGAACGTGTCGTGGACCCGCGCCCAGCACCGCATCAGCGCCTGGGGCGCGGACACCGCCACCGCCAAGCTGCTGGACGTGAAGCCCGGCACCGCCTGTCTGGTGATCGAGCGCCTTACCTGGCGCGGCGAACAGCCGATCACCCGTGTGCGCCAGGTGTTCCTCGGCGACGCCTGGGACCTGGTCGCGCGCTTCGCGCCTGGGGCGCGCTAGGGTCGACCCCGCTCGCGCATCTCGCAGCATTGGGCTGAACAGGCGCCATGTAGAGCCGAGCCAATGCTCGGCTGCTGTTCGCGCGATGCGATTGAGTCGAGCGTGGCTCGACTCCACAAGGGCATCCACGCATGGCGTTGATCTACGGACACCCCAATCAATACGTAGCGCACTGCCGCCAGCGTACGGGCTCATCCACGCCGGGGCGGGCGTTGAGCTGGATGCGCACGTTGCGCAGGGCGGGGTAGTGCAGCACTTCCTCGCAGACCCGCGGCCACACCGCGTCCAGCTCGCCGGTGCGGTTGATCGCCAGCGTCTGCCGGGTCAGCCAGACACCGCTGGCAATACCGGGCTTGCCGGCCAAGGCACGGGACAGATCGGCCTGGAAGCGCTCCAGCGTGGCGGCATCCGGGTTGGGGTTGCTGCGCGCGTCGGTTGAGGGCGTGGCCGGTGCAGGCGCAGCGGCCGGTGGCCTGGTAGCGGGGGCCGGCTCGGGCGCCGCTTCAACCGCAGGCGCAACGGGCGCGGGGGCGACCGGCACCTCCGCAACGAGCGGGGCGTCCTGCACATGCAGGCCCTGCAGGCTCAGTCCCACCAGCAGGCCCAGCGTCACCGAACCCAATGCGGCAATGGCAATGCGACGCAGCGCCTCATGACGGGCACTGGCACGCACACGGGCTTCGATATCAACCGGCAGATAGGGCTGCAGCAGCGGCCACAGACGCGGGCCGTCCAGCACCTCGACCGCCTGCTTCTCGGCGGCGCTGCGGCCGTCGCGTTCCATCCGGCCTTCGGTCAGCAGCACACCGCCGCGGGCGCCGGCCAGGCGGGCCGCCGCACCCAGTTCGTTCACTGCGGCGGTGCCGATGCGATAGGCCAGGCCGTGCTTGCACGAGACCAGCCAACTGTTGGGGCCGTCGCTCAGCAGGAAATCACTGCTGGGTTCGCGTGACTCCTCGGTGGGGTCGTTCAGTTCTCGCAGGCCGCGCTGCTCGCGCAGCATGCGTTTGACCAGTACGGAGAACTCGCGCCAATGCATGCCGGCCAGGGCCTGCAGGCCCAGTTGCATCTCCTTTTGTCGCCGCTTGATCCACCACAGATAGACAACGGCCAGGGAACAGGTAAGCAGGGCCGACAGCAGGGCCAGGATCCAAGGGAGCATGCAGGAGGTGCGCGGAAGGGGCGAATGCGGAGAACGACAGTGTAAAGGTCGCACCGTGCCGCTGGGTCAGGAGGATCCTGACAGGAAGCGTGATGGAACGCGCAGATCGGCGTAGAGCGGGCATGAAAAACCCGCCAATCCTGAAGCCGTGAGGGGAGGGAACAAACGGCAGCCGAAGCGATTGGCGGGTTGCTCGCGATTGTCGATCAAATTTTATTGCATTGCAACAATTGCTGTCAGGGCACGCTGCCAGGGGATTGATGGCTGCCCGGCGCCGGTGTATCGATGTCTGAGGCGGCGCGGTTTTCCAGCTTGGCCAAGCGCGCCTGCAACGCGTCGATGCGGGCCTCCAGCGCGGTCACTTCGTCGGCGGTGGGGACATGCAGGCGCTTGAGCACGCCCTGCACCTGGTCATCGAAGGCCTTCTCGACCTTGGTCCACGTGCCGGAGGCCTTTTCGCGGGCCTCGTCCAGCGACGATTCGACATTGTCACGCCAACCGGGAGGCTGTTCGCCATTGCGTTCACGGCGGCGGGCCTCCCAGGCTTCGCCTTCCTTGACCAGGCCATCGAAGAATCGGCCGCCTTCGGCCTGGGCGCGGCCCAAGGCACCCAGGCCGGCCAGCCATACCTGTTGTGCCGAGTCGCTCAACTTGCGCGAGAAGCGCTCAGCCTGGTCACCGAAAGAGGCGTCGTCGTCGCGGCGGTCGTCATTTTCGTAGCGGTTCATCGCACTTCCCGTGGGAGTTGGGCCTGACCCGAGAGTAGCGCGTGACGGCGTTGCACGGTCGTGACGGTCGCCGCCGGGGTTCAGCCCAGCTTTTCCTTCAGCACGCGCTGGATCTCGCCTTCGACCATGCCTTTCATCGCCGACAGCAGGAAGCCCAGCTTGGCGGTCACGCGCACGGCGCCCGGTTGCAGTTCGATCGCGCCGTCCACACCGCTGCCGGAAAAGTTCAGCACGTCGGCGGTCCAGGACGACTTCAGGCCGAAGCGCTCGGACAGTTTGGCGGCAACCTGTTCGATCGCAGCGCGCGCCTGTGCGTCGGGCAGGGCGTGGGCGTGGCGGACATCGATGGTGGACATGCAGGCTCCTGGCGCAAAGCGGGGATGATCAATGAGGGCGAGCATTGTGCGCATCGAGGGCCTTCGCGCCAAGCGCTCATCGTGGGTTCTTCTTCGGGGGCGACCAACCTGCTAGGCTGCGCCGCGTGCAGAACCTGCTTGTTCACTTCAGCCAACAACAACAGCCCGACCAGCCGCTGCGGCCCGGGGTGCAACGCATCGTGCGCCAGGCAAACGGCAGCGTGCGGCTGGGCGATGCCGGCAACGGTGCCCTGCTGCTGGCCCAGTTCTGCATGGACGATCGCGGCCTTTGGCTGCAGGTCGGCAACGGCATCCGCGGCATCCATGTGAACGGTCGCCCGGTGCGGCGCATGGCCCTGTTGCGTGCAGGCGATGCGGTGTACGTGGATGGCGTGGAAATGGTCCTGCAGGGCGAGGTCGAGAGCCTGCTGCAGGCGCCCGCGCCCAACAGCGATGGTGGTAACGACGAGCAGCAGCGCCTGCTGCGCGGCGTCGGCGGCCTGCATCATGGCCGCAGCTTCACGTTGTCGCGAACCCGCCTGGTCGGTCGCGGCGGTGACGCCGACATCGAGATCAATGAACCGGCCTTCGCCGAACAGCACGCCCGTGTGGAAGTGCATGGCGAGCGCGTGCTGCTGCGCGACCTGGGCAGCGCCGAGGGCACCCGGGTCAACGGTGTGGCCGTGCGCCACTGCTGGCTGCAGGCGGGCGACCAGGTAGTGTTCGATGGCCAGCATCGGTTCGTGCTGGAAGTGCCGCACGACCCGCGGCGGCGCCCGCTGCCGGACGAGGACGACTCCAGCCAGGACACCGAGCAGGCGCCGGTGTTGCCGGCCGCCCCGCGCAAGGTCCGGCGCTGGCCGTGGCTGCTGGTCAGTGCGCTGCTGCTGGCGGCGGTGCTCAGCCTGCTGCTCTGGTTCGGCGCGCGCTGATCCTGCATTCGCCGGGCACGGCCCGGCGCTATCGGGACGGTGCTCATCTCCCCGCTCCTGGTAGGTGCCGACCTTGGTCGACACGTTCCTTCGGTGGGCATGACGCCTGACAGCACACTGCTTTGGTAGGTGCCGACCTTGGTCGGCACGCTCTCTAGGTGGGGATGACGCCTGACGGCGTACGCCGACCAATGTCGGCGACTACCGGCGCCATGCTGGCGGTCAATGGATTCCAATGAAACCAAATTTCCCTTGCCGCACAAGGCCGCAAGGCTGGTGCACTGCGGCATACTAGGGGTCTTGCCCCACAGGTGTGACATGACGCGCGCGTTCAACTTCAGTGCCGGCCCTGCAACCTTGCCGGAATCGGTCCTGCGCCAGGCGCAGGCGGAAATGCTGGACTGGCACGGTAGCGGTGCCTCCATCGTCGAAATGAGCCATCGCGGCGCGGAATTCATGTCCGTGGCCGCCGAAGCCGAGGCCGACCTGCGGCGCCTGCTCGACATCCCCGAAGACTATGCGGTGCTGTTCCTGTCCGGTGGTGCCACCACCCAGCAGGCGCTGATCCCGCTCAACTTCGCCGCCCCCGGCCAGCGGGCCGACTATGTGGTCAGTGGCCACTGGGGCAAGACCGCAGTCAAGCAGGCCGGCGTCTATGTCGACGTCAATATTGCCGCCAGCAGCGAGGCCAACGGCTACCGCACGCTGCCGCCGCGCGCCGACTGGCAGCTCTCGCCTGATGCCGCTTACGTGCACCTCACCGCCAACGAGACCATCCACGGCGTCGAGTTCCGTGACGTGCCTGATACCGGCGACGTGCCGCTGGTGGCCGACTTCAGCTCGTCCATCGCCAGTGAGCCGTTGGACGTGCGCCGCTATGGCGTGATCTACGCTGGAGCGCAGAAGAACCTCGGCCCGGTCGGCATCGCGGTGATGATCATCCGCCGCGATCTGCTGGAGCGCAGCGGCCAGCCGCGGGCGGACATCTTCGATTACCGCTCACACGTCGCTCGCGACTCGATGCTCAACACCCCTCCCACCTGGAACTGGTACCTGGCTGGCCTGGTGTTCAAGTGGATGCTGGCCGAAGGTGGCGTGGCCGAGTTCGCCAAGCGCAACGCCGCCAAGGCCGCGCTGGTGTACGGCGCCATCGACGGTTCCGGTGGCTTCTACCGCAACGAGGTCGCGCATGCGGCACGTTCGCGGATGAACATCCCGTTCTTCCTGCCCGATGCCGAGCTCGATGCCCGCTTCGTCGCCGAAGCCAAGGCCGCTGGCCTGCTGGCGCTGAAGGGACACAAGGTGGTCGGGGGCATCCGCGCCTCGCTGTACAACGCCATGCCGCTGGCCGGGGCCGAGGCGCTGGTCGCCTTCATGGCCGATTTCCAGCAGCGTCACGGCTGAGCAATGAACGGCGCGCACCGTTGGGTGCGGGCCCCGCAACAAGGAACTCCGATGGCAAGCAGCAAATCCAGCAAGAAGGCGCCGAAGAAGGCCGGACCGGCCAAGGACAGCGCGTCCACCAAGGCGAAGAGCAAGGCCAAGGCCGCCTCGAATCCGGCGCCCACCCTGGCGCCGCTGGCGCTGGCCGATGTGCGCTCGAAGATCGACCAGATCGACCGCGACATCCAGAACCTGATCGCCGAGCGCGCACGCTTTGCCCACCAGGTCGGCAAGGCCAAGGGCAAGCTCGCCGCCGCCGTCGACTACTACCGCCCCGAGCGCGAAGCGCAGGTGCTGCGCATGGTGGTGGACCGCAACGAAGGCCCGCTCAGCGATGAGCTGCTGGTGCACGTCTACCGCGAAATCATGTCGGCCTGCCTGGCCCAGCAGGAGCCGCTGAAGATCGGCTACCTCGGCCCGGAAGGCACCTTCAGCCAGCAGGCCGTGCTCAAGCACTTTGGCCGCTCGGCGCTGGGCCTGCCGATGGCCAGCATCGAAGAAGTGTTCCAGGAAGTGGAAGCGGGCAGCGCCGATTTCGGCGTGGTGCCGGTGGAGAATTCCGGGCAGGGCACCATCCAGATCACCCTGGACATGTTCCTGACCTCCAACCTGAAGATCTGTGGCGAAGTGGAACTGCGCGTGCAGCAGTACCTGATGTCGCGCAGCGGCCGCATCGAGGACATCGAGCGCATCTACGCGCACCCGCAGTCGTTCATGCAGACCTCGGCCTGGCTGCGCGCCAACCTGCCGAAGGCCGAGAAGATTCCGGTCTCGAGCAATGCCGAAGGTGCGCGTCGTGCGCGCAATGCCGACGACGCGGCGGCCATCGGTGGCGAGAGCGCCGGCCACGTATATGGCCTGAAGAAGGTGGTCACCAAGCCGATCCAGAACGATGCCGACAACACCACCCGCTTCCTGGTAGTGGGCCGCAACATCTTCCCGACCTCCGGCCACGACCGCACCTCGGTACTGGTGTTCATCCATGACAAGCCTGGTGCGCTGTTCGATGTGCTCAGCCCGTTCGCCCGCCACGGCATCAGCATGAACCGCATCGAGTCGCGCCCGTCGCACCACGGCAAGTGGGAATACGGCTTCTTCATCGACCTGGCCGGCCACATCGACGACGCGCCGATGCAGGCCGCTCTGGCCGAACTGGAAGCGCACTCGGCGCAGATCAAGGTACTCGGCTCCTATCCGGTGGCCGTGCCCTGATTGCTGCTGCGGTGGCTGCGGCTGCCGCTCCCTGATGCATCGCCGGTGCTGCCGGCGTTTACGGAACGATCGAACGATGAGCAACGCGCAACACTGGATCGCCCGCAAGGGCCAGCCGCTGCAGGGCAGCCTGACCATTCCCGGCGACAAGTCGGTCTCGCACCGCTCGGTGATGTTCGCCGCGCTGGCCGATGGCACCTCGCATATCGAGGGTTTCCTGGAAGGCGAAGATACTCGCGCCACTGCGCGCATCTTCAGCCAGCTGGGCGTGCGCATCGAGACCCCAAGCCCGTCGCAGCGCATCGTGCACGGCGTCGGTATCGACGGCCTGAAAGCACCGGATGCACCGCTGGACTGCGGCAACGCCGGTACCGGCATGCGCCTGCTGGCCGGCCTGCTGGCGGGCCAGCCATTTGACTGCACGCTGATCGGTGATGAATCGCTGTCCGGACGCCCGATGCGCCGCGTCACCGGCCCGCTGTCGCAGATGGGCGCGAAGATCGACACCCAGGATGACGGCACGCCGCCGCTGCACGTGCATGGCGGGCAATCGCTGCACGGCATCGACTTCGCCTCGCCGGTGGCCAGCGCGCAGATCAAGTCGGCGGTGCTGCTGGCCGGCCTGTATGCGCAGGGCGAAACCAGCGTGGTGGAACCGCACCCGACCCGCGACTACACCGAGCGCATGCTCTCTGCATTCGGGGTGGAGATCGAATTCTCGCCAGGCAAGGCCCGCCTGCGTGGCGGCCAGCGCCTGCGTGCCACCGACATCGTGGTGCCCGCCGATTTCTCCTCGGCCGCGTTCTATCTGGTGGCTGCCAGCATCATTCCCGGCTCCGAACTGCGCCTGAAGCAGGTCGGCCTGAATCCGCGTCGCACCGGGTTGCTGCACGCGCTGCGCCTGATGGGTGCGGACATCACCGAAGAGAACCCGGCCGAGCAGGGCGGTGAACCGGTGGCAGACCTGGTGGTGCGCTACGCGCCGCTCAAGGGTGCGCGCATTCCGGAGGAGTTGGTGCCGGACATGATCGACGAGTTCCCGGCGCTGTTCGTGGCCGCTGCGGCCGCCGAAGGGCAGACCGTGGTGAGTGGTGCTGCCGAACTGCGAGTGAAGGAATCCGATCGTCTTGCCGCAATGGCGACCGGCCTACGCGCGCTGGGCATGCAGGTGGACGAAACTGAAGATGGCGCAACCCTGCACGGCGGTGTACGCCTGGGTAGTGGCACCATCGAAAGTCACGGCGACCATCGCATCGCCATGGCGTTTGCCATTGCCGGCCAGATCAGTGACGGCGAAGTGCGCATCAACGACATCGCCAACGTCGCCACCTCCTTCCCGGATTTCGACGGACTGGCGCGCGGAGCCGGGTTCAATCTAGGCTGAGCGTTACCGAATCCGCCGGGCCAGGCCCGGTGGATTGCGCGCCCCGGTAGCTGCCGACCTTGGTCGGCACGCTTCCATCACCCGGTGGGTGCCAACCTTGGTTGGCACGCTCACATCGCCCGGTAGGTGCCAACCTTGGTTGGCAGACGTCTCCGCATAAAAGGACGGAGGCCGAAGCCTCCGTCGAAACATCACGAACCCCTCGTCCGCGATCAACGCTGCTCGGTACGGAAATCCACCGGAACCCGCACCACGCTTGCTACGGCACGGCCTTCATGCATTGCCGGCTGGAACTTCCAGTTCTGCACGGTGTTGAGCACCGCACGATCCAGGTCACGGCTGCGCTCGCCGCTGCGCGAGACGATCGCAGCGTTGGCGACATTGCCGCGGGTATCGACATTCAGGCTTGCGATCACGCTGCCCTGCACGCCACTGCGCAGTGCGGCAGCGGGGTAGGTAGGCATGCGATTGCTGGCCAGCGGGCGTGCTTCACGATTACGCACCACTGGCGCAGCCTTGCGCTGGCCTGAGGCCGGGGCGGCCTGGCGCGTTGCAGGTGCCGCTGCATCGATCGCCGCAGCCTGCTCAGCGGCCGGCAACATGCGCTCACCGACCGGTGCCGGCGCCACATCTTCCTGGTTGGAGTAACGCAACCAGAGCAGGGCGGCAGCAAACATCGCCACGATCAGCGCAATCCACATCCAGGGCGAGGTGGGCGTGTGCTGTGCGCTGGAATCCTGCGGCAGATGCGGCGAGTGGAGGTTCTCGTGGGTGGTGGCAGTCATCGCAAACTCCTTCCGTCACTTGGCGACGTGGGAAGTGTTGCCCGAGCCACGGACGAGGAGTGTCAGCGTTGCGTCAACGCCACCGGCAGGGTTCAGTTTGCCTGCCGGAAAGCGTTCAGTTACTGCGTCTTGAAGTCGAACGGCACCTCAATGCTGCCCGGTACGGCCTGGCCGTTGCTCTGTGCCGGAGTGAAGCGCCAGCGCCGCACGGCGTCGGTGGCGGCACGGTCGAGCTCGCGTGAGCCGCTGCGCTGGATCAGCGTGGTGTTGTTCGGGTAGCCGGTGGCATCTACGTCCACGCGCACCACCACGGTACCTGTCTCGCCGGCACGCAGGGCGGCGGCAGGGTAGGAGGGAGGCGGCGACTGGCCGGCAATCGGCATCGGCTGGCTGTTGCCGGTCGCGGCCGGCGCCGCGCCCGGGGCGGCCGGGGCCGGCTCGGCGATCGGGGCGGGCGGCGGCGGAGCGGTTTCGACCAGCTTCGGCGCTTCTTCCTCCACCGGTGCCGGCTTGGCGTCAGGCATGTCGCTGGAACCGGCCGCAGCGGCCAACGGTTCCGGCAGGGGCTCGACCTGGGCGGTTTCCTGCGGGGTCTGCGCGGCCGGGTCGGCGCGGAAGAACTCCTTGTCACGACCGGTCAACCAGACCAGCACGAACAGCAGCACGCCCACACCGAAGGCGATGCCGGCGATCTTCAGGGCGTTGCGCGGGATATGCACAGTGAACGACTTGGCGGGCGACGAGCGAGGTGCAGACATGGACCAGACCAGTACGGAATGGCTCGATTCTGCCACGGCGGGAATGAACCGGGCGGCAGAAATCCGTATAACAGGCGATAATCCCGTTCCTGATACCCACCACGACACCTGCCATGCTTGATCCAGCCCTGCTCCGCCACCAGCCCGCTGACCTCGCCGAACGCCTGCGCACCAGCCGCGGCTTCGAGCTCGACGTGTCTGCCCTGGAGTCCCTGGAGGCAGATCGCAAGCGCATCCAGGTGCGGACCCAGGAGCTGCAGAGCCTGCGTAACAGCCGTTCCAAGGCCATCGGCCAGGCCAAGGCCAAGGGCGAGGATGTCTCGGCCATCATGGCTGAAGTCGCCGCGTTCGCCGACGAGCTGAAGGCTTCGGAAGTGGCGCTGGACGAGCTGCGCGAGAAGATCGACGCCATCTCGATGGGTATCCCGAACCTTCCGGCTGATGACGTGCCGGCCGGTGCCGATGAAAGCGAGAACGTCGAGCAGTCGCGCTGGGGCACCCCGCGCCAGTTCGACTTCAAGGTGCTGGACCACGTTGAGCTGGGCGCACGCAACGGTTGGCTGGACGGCGAAACCGCGGCCAAGCTGTCCGGTTCGCGCTTCACCGTGCTGCGCGGCCCGATCGCGCGCCTGCACCGTGCCCTGGCCCAGTTCATGGTCGACCTGCACACCGGTGAGCACGGCTACGAGGAAACCAACGTGCCGCTGCTGGTCAATGCCGATTCGCTGCGCGGCACCAGCCAGCTGCCGAAGTTCGAGGACGACCTGTTCAAGACTGCCGTGGGCGACTCCACGCGCTACCTGATCCCGACCTCGGAAGTGCCGCTGACCAACATCGTGCGCGACGAGATCGTCGATGCCGAACGCCTGCCACTGCGCATGACCGCCCACTCGATGTGCTTCCGTGCCGAGGCCGGCAGTGGTGGCCGCGACGTGCGCGGCATGATTCGCCAGCATCAGTTCGAGAAGGTCGAGCTGGTTTCGATCAGCCGCCCGGAAGAAAGCGACGCTGAACATCAGCGCATGACCCGCTGCGCCGAGGTGGTGCTGGAAAAGCTGGGCCTGCCGTACCGCAAGGTGCTGCTGTGCACCGGCGACATGGGCTTCTCGGCGGTGAAGACCTATGACCTGGAAGTCTGGCTGCCGTCGCAGGAGACCTACCGCGAGATCTCCTCGTGCTCGAACTGTGGTGACTTCCAGGCCCGCCGCATGCAGGCCCGCTGGCGCAACCCCGCCACGGGCAAGCCGGAACTGGCGCACACGCTGAACGGCTCGGGCGTGGCCGTCGGCCGCGCGATGATCGCGGTGATGGAGAATTACCAGAACGCCGACGGCAGCATCACCGTGCCGGAGGCCCTGCGCCCGTACATGGGTGGCCTGGAAACCATCGGCTGATTCCCTGATCGGGTGGGTGCCATGCTTGCATGGCACCGTATCCACGCATGGCGTGGATCTACAATGCGGGCTACATCCTCGCCATGCGTGGATGAACCACCGCGATCACTCCACGGCGCGCACCTTCTCCAACGGCACCCATCCGGGTTCGCCCGTCTCCGGCACGCACCACGCCCAGCCATTGAGCGTGTGTTGCCCGCGCAGCATCTGCCCTGGATCCACATCCAGTTCGCGCGCACAGTAGTCCACCGTGGCAAACGCGCCACCCTGCGCATCGCGGCCGATCACCGGCGCCGGCACGAATCCGGGCTGCTGGCCCTCGGCTTCGCACAGGAACCAGTCTTCCCAGCCCTCCGGGCCCTCATAACGTTCGCCGACCACCAGTGCCTGGCCACGGCGCAGGGTGATCGGGTGCGGAAATTCGCTGCGATGTGCAGTGGTCACGATGTAGTCCATGAACCACTGTACCGCTTCCGCCGGGCATGGCCCGGCGCTACCAGAGCCGGCCGGACCATGCCGGCACCTGCACGGGCAGCGCCGGGCCATGCCCGGCGGGCAAGAATCGGCATGCAAAAAAAGCGGCCCCGCAATGCGGGGCCGCCAGGGTGGGCCGGGATGGGGGAGGGGATCCCGGCCCGCGTTCAGCGCCCAGACGAGGAGAGAGCGGCGCCGAACGCTGGAACGCTGGAACGTGTTACGCCGCGGCGGCTTCAGCCGCTTCGTGAGACGGCAGCGCGGCCAGTGCGCCGGCAATGGCGTCTTCGCGGTGCTGCGGCGAGTAGGCAATGCCCTCCGCACGCACGAACTCGATGTCGTTGATGCCCCAGAAGGCGAACGTCTGACGCAGGAAGGGTTCCTGGAAGTCGGCCGGCGAATCGGTATAGATGCCGCCACGGCTGCTGACCACGATCACCCGCTTGCCACCGGCCAGGCCCACCGGGCCGTTCTCGGTGTACTTGAAGGTGCGGCCGGCCACGGCGACGCGGTCGATCCAGGCCTTCAGGGTGGAGGGGATGCTGAAGTTGTACATCGGCGCGCCGATCACCACGATGTCAGCTGCCAGGAACTGCTCGAGCACCTGTTCAGCCTCGGCGGCTTCGGCCACGTCGGTCTTAGCCAGCGAACCACTGCGCAGGTGCGGTACCGGATTGGCGTCAAGATCGCGATAATCGACCTGCAGGCCTTCGACCTGCTGCTTGAACCGGGCCACCACGGCGGCGGTCAGGTGGCGGGAGACGGAGTTCTCGCCAAGCACGCTGGCGTCGAGATGCAGAAGCTTCATGGCAGTCACCTATGTTCTGGAGGGAAGGGCGGGTGGCCCCGCCGACGGAGAGAACGATAGGTTGTTGCAAAGGCGGGATAAAGGTGGTTGAATGCCACGTATTGTTCTAGATATGGAACTCGGGCATGCATGACCTGAATGACCTGTACTACTTTGCGATGGTGGTCGACCACGGTGGATTCGCCGCCGCCGAGCGCGCTCTGGGTATCCCCAAGTCGCGCCTGAGCCGCCGCATCAGCCAGCTGGAAACCGACCTGGGCGTGCGACTCCTGCAGCGCTCCACGCGCCGTTTCGCGGTGACCGACGTTGGTACCAGCGTGCATCGCCACGCGCAGACGATGCTGGCCGAGGCGCAGGCCGCACGCGAGGTGGTGGACCGCCTCAGTGCGGAACCGCGCGGCCTCGTGCGTGCCAGCGTGCCGGTATCGCTGGCGCAGATGCAGCTGCCCAAGCTGCTGCCCAAGTTCCTTGAGCAGTACCCGAAGGTGCGGCTGCAGCTGAACATCAGCAACCGCCGCGTGGACATCATCAATGAAGGCTACGACGTGGCCCTGCGCGTGCGTTCGCGCCTGGACGACGACGGCAGCCTGGTGATGCGCAGCTTCGGCCAGGTGCAGGAACTGCTGGTGGCCAGCCCGAAGTACCTGGACCGTGCGGGACGCCCGAAGGATCCTGAAGAGCTGACCCAGCACGTCACCCTCAGCATCAGCGAAGACGAAGCCCGCCAGCGCTGGGAGCTGCATGGCCCGGAAGGCGAAGTGCGCCGGGTCGACCTGCAGCCGCGCGTGGCCGGTTTCGACTTCCCGCTGCTGCAGAGCATGGTGAAGGACGGTTTCGGCATCACCATGCTGCCGGAAACCGTGTGCGCCGATGCGGTGCGCAACGGCGAATTGGAAGTAGTGCTGCCGGACTGGTCGCTGCCGCAGGGCGTGTGCCATGCCGTGTTCGCCTCGCGCCGCGGCCTGCTGCCGGCGGTGCGCGTGTTCATCGACTTCCTGGCCGAGCACCTGCCGCCGCAGCTGGAGGCCTCGCGCCTGGATTGCGGTGGCGCCTGTGAAAAGGCCAAGGAGCGGATCAAGGCCAGTGCACTGGGTGCGCTGGCAGTGGATGCCGGCTGAGAGAGTTGAACGGTAGCGCCGGGCCATGCCCGGCGTTGTCGCTTCCGATCGCGATCAATTCCGCCCTAACAACCGATCCCAGAAGCCGCGTCGCGGCTGGGCCGTTGGCTGGGGAGCAACGACCGGCGCTTCCAGCACCGCCATCAGTTCCGCGCTGCGTGGCTTCTTCAGGAAGTGGGCGTAGTCCATGTAGCTGGTCACCTTGCTCATGTGCAGGCGCTCGGGCATCGCCGGCAACGCGCCGCCCTGCAGCAGCACCCGCAACGCTTGCGGGCGGTCCAGGCGGACCGCCTCGAACAGCGCGGTGCCGCCACAGCCCGGCTCGATCTGGTTGGCGCGCCGCGGTGCATCCTTGAGCAGGGCTTGCAGCGCCTCTGCGTCATCGCGCTCTACGGCAGCCACCAGCAGCGCCAGTGCCTCCGCTTCTTCTGGCGGCAGACTGTCGCGATAGGCCTGGTCGGCAATCTCGCGCTCGTCGCGCCCGTCACCGCCCTGGATGCACAGGAAGTCGGTGACCAGGGCGACCGGAATGCCGGAGGTATCCAGTGCCCAGTAGCTGGGATACACGCCGTCGCCCCAGCCGCTGGTGAACACGACCAGGCCGTGCGGCGAGTCTTCGCCCCAAGGGCGGTACTCGGCGCCTTCGTCCAGTCCGTCGTGGTCGATCAGCGTATCTGACCATTCGCCGTCATCGTCGCCGTCAGCCTGCTCGATCAAGGCGAGCAGCGCCTGCTGGGTATCGGTATCCATGAAGCAGCCGATGCTGGCGTCGACCGGATAGCCGATGAAGCTGTCCTCGTCCAGGCCGGTCAGGTCCTGCGTGGTCCAGCGCGCCATCTGCCAGTGCAGGGCGGATGCGGTGAGCGACTGGCGCGGCTTGAACCAGACCACGGCCAGCGCCGGGCGGCCGCTGTGCACGATGATCTCGACGGGATGCCGACCCACGGGAGCGGTGTAATCGGCCAGCGCAGGCGCCTCGGCCTGGACCAGCGGATCGCAGACCACCAGATGCCCGCTGCTGACCGGGAGGTGCCCGGCGAAAGTACGGTGCAGGGCCACTGCGGCCAGCTGGGTGTCGTCCAGCAGGGTGGTGCGCAGGTTGGCCAGGTCGAGGTGGGCCATGGGGGCTCCGATTGCAGTGAAGGCCCCACCGTGCCGCATGCGAAGGGAGGGAGCAAGGGTGGTCTTGGGCAAATGGCCTTCACGTGCGAGAATACGGCGCTGCCCGGGCGACCGGGACCCGATTGGAGAGATGGCCGAGCGGTTTAAGGCACCGGTCTTGAAAACCGGCGAAGGGTCAAACCTTCCGTGGGTTCGAATCCCACTCTCTCCGCCAAGATGTTCAGAAGAGCCCCTGGAAACAGGGGCTCTTCTGTTTTTCCGAGCGGTGCGAGACCGATGCCCTTGAGCGAATGCCGTCCATTGAGACCTCGTGTCATCAGCCTGACTCCGGATGTGCCGGATGCTGCTGCACGAAACTGGTGGGTCGATCCCATTCGGCTCTGTCCAGATTTGCTTCTATTTGTCTCAGTTGATGCTTATGGGCAATGTCATTGAGGCGGGCATCGTGTAGTTTCCTCAAGATGCTTGTTGCCTCGCCTGCCGACTGGAGACAGCGGCTGATGGTTGGCAAGGGATAGCAGCACAGTTGGACGGAGGGGCGGGCAGCGCCGCATCCATATGGTCCGATGTACCTGTCGAAGCCCCCGTACTCGCTGCGAAATGCTGTTGCTAAGGAAGTTTGATCGGCAATTTCAAGGAAGAGGTAAGGTCATGAGAAAGATCCGACGGAGAAGTCCGGGTAAATTTCTTTCTGAAGCCGGTATCAGCTGGCTTGCCGCTCGGTTGATGATTGCGCTTCTCATTGTGGCGGGATGTGCGATGTCGCCTGCAGCGCGTGCGTATACGTCTATGCAGCAGGCAATGGCTACCTGCCAAGCAACACTGCCTGCATACGCTGGACATAACTATTGCGCACCTGGATATGGGGTCGGTTGGATCGGGAACCCCCCTGGACCTCATGCTTTCATGCGTCCTGTGGGGCAGTCACGATTGCATGTGGCAGCTTGGGGGTTTGGGTGCCCTTCCGAGGAGAAGTGGAGTAGGCGCGCAGGGCGATGCGTTCAAAAAGACGGCCCACCCGAATATCCACTTCCCGATCTCGAGGATCCTGAAACTGGCGAGTACGGCTCACCGAAGTGCGACAGCAATTGTCCTCCAGCGGGAGGTAATGGAAGTAATCCCATTGACAGCGCTACCGGCAACAAACGGCAGAATGAAGTCGACTTTGTGGGTGCGGGCGTCTTTCCGCTGAGCTTGGAGAGGACCTACAACAGCGGTAGGGCACTCGAAGGTGATCCCTTTCCGATGGGTGCAGGTTGGTCACATAGCTACTCAGCACGGCTCTATCCGGTGACAGATGGCAACTACGTGATGTATCGAATCATCGCGCGGCGCTCAAATGGAGCTCGTCAGAGCTTCACCCGGGTTGGCGATGAGTGGCTAAGCGATGCAGATGTTGCAGGCAAGATCAGTGTCCTCATGAGTGGCGGGACGCTTAGCTCTTTCACTTATTCGCGCGGCGATGGTGCTGTAGAAACCTATGATCGTGATGGTTTGCTCACCTCGATCACCGATCCTGGCGGTCATCGACAGGTACTGTCCAATGTTTACGCAGGTGGGATCAAGCGACTGGAGAGGGTTACGGACCCGGAAGGGCGCAGTCTGCTCTTCTCATACAAGGATCAGATGGTTGAATCGGTGACGTTGCCAAACGGGCGCGTCATCCGATATGGCTACGCCGATGGGGATCTGGTCAGCGTTTCCTATCCGGAAGCGTCAGCCGGAGAGTCCGTCCGCCGCTACCATTACAACGAATTGGATCAGACGACTGGCGTTTCCCAGCCCCACACGTTGACGGGCATCACCGATGAAAGCGGTCAGCGCTACGCAAGCTGGGGCTATGACGGCTATCGGCGCGGTGTACTGAGCGTCCATGGCGACTATGCGACGGGCACCATCGATAGAACCCTGTTGACGTTCAATGATGATGGTACGACGACGGTCACCGACAGCTTGGGGAAGGTGCGCCACTATGGCTTCGATGTGAAGCATCGTGTCGCCCGGCTCGCGTCGCTCGATGAGCTGTGCCTGGGGTGCAGCAACACCGCCAGGGCCAAGACCTATGATGGGAATGGCATGGTGCAGTCATCGGTGGATTTTTCCGGTAACGAGACAACGTTCAGTCACAACGCGCGCTTGCTTGAAGTTCAGCGCATCGAAGCTGCCAATGATGCAACGGGCCTCCGGCGCACCATGCAGACTGATTGGCATCCCAGTTTGAGGGTTCCAGTCGAGCGCCGTGTTCTTGATGCGGCGAATGTACTGATGCTCAGATCCACCTGGACCTACAACGCACGCGGGCAAGAGCTTGCCGCAACGCAGGTTAACCCTGCGACGGGCGAGACGCGAACCACAACGAGCACGTACTGCGAAGCGGTCGACGTGGTGGCAGGACGGTGTCCGTTGCTAGGGCTGCTCACCCAGGTCGATGGACCCCGATCGGATGTCACTGACACAACCTCCTATGTTTATTATCCCAGCAGCGACGCTGGGTGTGCCACGGGCTCCGGCTCATGTCTCTACAGGAAGGGCGACCTGTGGAAAGTTGTCAATGCAGTGGGTCACATCTCCGAGGTACTCGCCTATGACGGTGCCGGGCGACCGACGTCTTTCAAAGACCCCAATGGCATCGTTACCGAGATCGCGTACCATCCACGTGGCTGGCCAACCATTGTCAGATTTGATTCCGCATCGGGTGCTGGCGCACGCACAACCCGCCTGGACTACTGGCCCACAGGCCTCGTCAGGCGGGTGACGCAGCCAGATGGATCCTATGTTTCCTATTCCTACGACGTTGCGCACCGATTGACGGCGATTTCCGATAGCCAAGGAAACTCGATCAAGTTCGTTCTGGACAATGCGGGGAATCGAGTTGCGGAAGAGACGCGGGACGTCAGTGGCGTCCTGAAGCGAGCGCTCAGCCGGATCTACAACCAGTTCGGGCAATTGGCCACAGAGGCAGATGCCGGTGCTAATCCCACCGACTTCTCGTACGATGCCGACGGCAACATCGCTTCCAGAACCGATGCTCTTGGTCATAGTAGTCGACAGCAATATGATTCATTGAACCGCCTTGTGCTGTCCCTTCAGGACGCCGGGGGGCTGGATGTTGAGGTCCGTACGCAGTACAACGTTATGGATCAGGTGACCCGGGTAGTTGATCCCAAGGGGCTGTCTACAACCTATTCCTACAACGGCTTTGGCGACCTGACTGGGCAGGTCAGTCCTGACAGCGGCGCGAGCCAGTACACGGTTGACTCGGGCGGCAATCGTCGGACGTTCACAGATGCCCGCGGCGTCACCGCTTCGTATCAGTACGACGCGCTTGATCGTGTGACCGGTATTGTCTATCCGGACGCTAGTCTGAATGTGATCTACAGCTACGATCTGGTGCCGGCGTCCTGTGCTGCGGACGAACGTTTCGCGAAGGGGCGGCTTGGACAGGTTCAACACGCCGGCGGCAGTACGTTGTACTGCTATGGCCGCCTCGGTCAGGTGATCCGCAAAGTGCAGACGGTCAACGGCGTGACCCGGGCCGTAAGATATGTCTACGACCAGTCTGGCCAGTTGGTGACGCTGGTGCAGGCGGACGGCAACGTGGTCGATTACGTGCGCGATGGTTTCGGTCGCGTAGACCAGATCGGCCTGACCCGGCCAGGTCAGGCGAGACAGGTCGTAGTCAAGGATGTGAAGTACGCCGCATTCGGTCCGGCCACCGGTTGGACGTATGGCAACGGCCGACAGCTTGATCGTCCACTGGATCTCGATTACCGCCCGCGAGCGGTGAATGATCCGAACGCTGGAGGCCTTTCCCAGAGCTACGGCTACGATCCTCTTGGCTCCATCGTGTCGCTGAAGGATGGCAGTGGTTCGGAGACAATGGGGCGGTATGCCTATGACGCCTTGGGGCGACTGACCCAGACGCAGGACGGTGCTACCGGAACACCCATCGAGACCTACGCGTATGACTCCACGGGCAACCGCACTTCGCTGACAGCTGCCGGCATCACATCGCTTTACAGCTACCCGGCAACGAGTCATCGCTTGACGGCCGTCGACGATGACGTACGTGACCATGACGCGGCTGGCAATACCGTTAGCGCCAGGGGCAAATCATTCACCTACAACGATGCGAATCGCCTGGCTGCTTTGACGCAGGATGGGAGTGTGGTGGAACGCTATGACTACAACCATCGGGGAGAGCGCATTCTTCGTACTCCATCGAACAGTGATGCGCGGATCACGCTGTATGACGAAGCTGGGCGGTGGTTGGGGGATCATCTGGCATCGGGCCCGTCGCAGCAGGCGATCTGGCTGGATGACTATCCGGTGGCTCTGATCAGTACTTCGGGTGCTGGTACTCAGGAGCTGTTCTACATCCAACCCGATCACCTCGGAACCCCTCGTGTTGTGATCGATCCCGCTCGCAACGTGACCGTATGGGAATGGAGCAGCAAGAGCGAAGTGTTCGGCAATCAGGCGCCGAACAAGGACCCCGACGGTGATGGCGCGACCTTCGACCTGCCGCTTCGTTTCCCTGGGCAGCAGGCGACGGATGCAACTGGGGCGTTCTACAACTATCGGCGGGAGTACGATCCAATCACGGGCAGATACACGCAAAGTGATCCCGTTGGTCTGGGCGGTGGCATCAGTACATATGGCTATGCTGACGGGGATCCTCTTTCTCTGACTGATCCTTTCGGTCTGCAGGCAGTGAGGCCGCCCAGCTTCTCCCGCCCGGGTGGAGGAAATGCGGCGCAGAGGCGAACGGCAGCGCGGGCACATCTGAACGCATTGCAGTCAAATTCGCATTCATCTCCAATTTATTCTCGCGGGCTATCTCCGGAGGAGGTCGCCTCCAACGAAAACGCTGCGAGTCTTATGAGTGAGTTTGATTACACACAATACTGCTCGATTGAGATATGCAGGAAATCCCCCGACCAATGCACGTCGGGTGACGTCATGAAGGGTGGGTTTCCAGGCAATCCCACAGTGGCTCAGGTTAGTGCTCGAGGTTGCATATGCGCGAGGACCTACTACAGGAACTCACCAGATCCACATTCCTCGAAACCTCCGAAGGATTGGGATAATTGGGTCCGGGCATTATTCATTGATGCTCTTATTCATCGTGGTTCTAGAAGATAGTTATGCTCATCAAAGTGTTCGGAGTTCTGGTCGGCCTTTTGATCATTCTTCACGGCTTGGCCGTGATGGACGGAGCGCTGATTGGGCCTGGTCCCTGCAGGCCCCACTGTGGATTGTATGCGGCAGTTATCGACTTCATTGGGCAATCGAACTACAACTTGCTAAGGGGGGTTGCCGGAATCGTTGCCGGGCTGATCTTTATTTATACGTCCATCTTTATCCTCGGAAGAGACGGATCAAAAAAAAAGAAGAAGCGTCCCAGAAAGAGGCGGTAAGGTCGCGGGCTATCATTCGAACGCGTGGCGCTGCTTCGTCGGCGGGACTTCGACTGCATCGCCGCGTCGGATCAAGTCATCCAGATCCATTGCCCATGCGGCAAGTGCGTCCTTCGAAGCGAAGTCCCACTTGTCCCTGAACTCCCATGCAGGAAGATCGCAGACCGCCCTGGCCTGATGGTAGGTATAGTCCTTTCTCTCGTTCTGCTTCGGCGCATCACGATGGATTTGGCACAGCGCGAGCCGGTGCGCATCCTCCGCGCACCTTGCCCGGAGTGATGCCATAGAAACCTGAGAGGGCTTGAATCTTCCGCGGGTTCGAATCCCTCTCTCCGCCAGGATGTTCAGAAGAGCCTCTGGAGACAGGCGCTCTTCTCTTTCTTCAGTCCATGCCATCTACCCGGGTACGAGCAGTCGAGGCATGGCGGCTTTGATGGAGTAAACCGAGACCGGCAACGATGGAAGCAGCCAAGGTTGCGATGAAGGGGGAGAAGTTGGAACTCGTCATGGCCCGTAGCGGCGAAGGCAACGTGGACCAGCGCGGTGCCGGCGCCTACGGCTCCGCAAGGACGCGCATAGGCCCTTGCGGAGGGTTTTGGCCAGTATCATCTGACGGTAGCCAGGACGCCGACGGCGAGTAGGTTGAAATGCCAGAAGACCCTGGGTGCCGCGGTAAATGGGGTCAACCATTAAACGTTGGCGAAGTCTAGCAGTCGGTGTGGGCGGCTGACGTCCGGTCGAAGCGACGCCGCTCACAGCGGGATTTTGTGCTCACCCGGCGCCTTCATAATGCGAACTGGAACTGTCCATGTCACGACGTCCAGCTCCATCCCTCCAGGCAGGCCGCCCGAGGTCATTCCGATCTGGGCAATTACAGGTCTTTTGGATTCCAAGGCCGCGTATGCACCTACCCGCGACGCCCAACCATCGGCTTGTTATGGCACAACGGATAACTGGAGCACGACCTGAAAGCCCCATGCGGTCCATTCCGTTCCACAAATACCCCCACCTTGCACACCGGGCAGCGCTCTTCCGAAATTGCCGCGCCTGATATCGCTGTCACTTCCACAGCCCCGTCCCTCACCAGCTCATCCAGGAACGGCGAGTGCTTCCCCTGCAGGGTGAACATAGCCACCGAGCGTCGCGCACGCGTCAGCGCGACATAGAACAACCGCCGCTCTTCGCTCAATGGGTAGGTATCCCCATCCGGCATCGCCAGCGAAAGCACCGGGTCATCCGCGCGCAGGCTCGGAAAGCTGCGGTTGACCATGCCCGGCAGAACAACGTAGTCCGCCTCGCGTCCCTTCGACCGATGGACCGTGAGGAACTCCACGTCCATCGTGCTGCCGAAGGCGGTCTTCCAATCCGAAGGCATCGCGCTGCGATCGGCGCGGTAGCGCCCCAGGATGAAGACCGTCACGCGTCCGTTGCGCCCTTGTGGCACCGCCCCGGACAACAACTGCTGATGCAGCGTGGCGAGGTACTGGCGAACGCCATCCTGCACCTCCTCACGCCGATTCATCTGGAACGCCTGCAGCACTGGGCCAATGGCCGGTGCTGCAGAACGAACCTCCTTGCCAATCTGCGCCGGGTTCCTGCTGACGAAGTGGCTGGAGGCATCGCAGAGCGCTTGAGGGCAGCGGAATGTCTGCTCGAGCATCAGCACCTGGCCGTGTCCCATCCACTCGCGGAATCCGGTCATCACCGAAACGTCGGCACCGGCGAAGCGGTTGATCGACTGCCAGTCGTCGCCCACTGCAAACAGATAGCGACCGGGGCGGCTGACCAATGCACGGCAGAGTCGGGCACGGGCGCGTGAGGCGTCCTGGAATTCGTCGGCCATCACCAGTTCGTAGGGTGATTCATAGTGGCCCTGTTCAAGCAGGCCGGCCGCCATGTTGAGCATGTCCTCGAAGTCGATGCTGCGCTCGTCAGCCAGCGCACTGTCCCAGGCCTGGAAAACCGGCCCGGCGATCTCCAGGAAGCGCCGGTAGCGTTCCTTGAACTGATCCTCGGGCATCCGCCGCAGGCGCGCCGCCATATCGTCCAGCGTCAGGCAGTTACTCTTGGCATGCGCAATGAAGGTTCGCATCAGGCCGATCAGGTCCGCATCGGGCATCGGCTTGGCGCCCTGGTCGGGCAGCTCGCGGTCCGGGTTCGGGTCGAGTTCGATGTCAGACTCGCCGAGCTTCTCTGCGAGGTCCAGCAGGGCATGTCCGCTGCGCAGGCCAAAGGAGGTCGTCTCGACAAGGGCCGTGCCGCGCGCTGCATGCTGCTGGCGCTTCCAGCGCATGCCTTCGAGATAGTCGGAAACGTGCTCCGGCGGCTGGCCATCAGCATCCAGCGCAAAGTGCTCGTGATACAGCCCTGCGTCCGGGTAATGGAAGGCGGGGCGATACTGGCGATGGGTGTCGGTCGCCGCATCAAATTCGTAGCGTCGCTCGTAGTCGTACGTCACGCCGTTGTAGAAAAGCCAGTCGGCGATCACGCACTCTTCCAGGCTCTTCACCCGTTCCCCCTGCAGGGTACGGATGTAGGGCGTGCCATCGCGGTCGTAGCCGTCGGCCTCCATTTCCGCGCCGAATGGCGGCAGGTCGCGCCCGAACACCAGACGGAACATGTCCCATTGGGTGCGGAAGTGGGTCGAGCGATCCTTCAGGTCGTCCACCAGTTCGGCCAGCTTGTTGAAGCCCAGCGTTGCGTCGATCGCCCATTCGGGGATATCAGGCTTGCGTCCGGTGGCCTTGGCGACGATGGCCAGGCCGAGTGCATGGAAGGTCCGTGCCTCGATTGCGATATCGCCCATGCCCAACCGGTCGAAGGAACGCTGTGCGCGCTCTTCAAGCTCCCTGGCGGCATCCTTGTTGAAGGCGAGCATCACGATCCGCTCGGGTTCGACAAAGCCGCGATCAATGGCGTAAGCGGCCTTGGCGACCATCGTGGAGGTCTTGCCGGAGCCGGCTGCGGCCACGACCTGCACGCGGTTGTCGAAGCAGATGACGGCGCGGGCCTGTTCCTCGGTCAGTGGTTTGCTCTCGACCCTGTCCAGGAAGTCCTTGGCCAGCACCAACTCACGCGTTGCCATGGTCGCGTTGGCCTCGGCCCACACGGCAGGCCAATCCAGCTGCCAGTCGTGCAGGGCGTCCAGCACTGCACGGTGGCTGGGCGAATGCAGGTCCTGGTGCACATTCTCATCGAGGAACAGTTGTTCCAGCTCGCGTGGCGGGATCGGCAGGGTGGGGCGACCGGCCAGCAGTGCCTGCTGTTGTTCGTGCGTGATCCAGCGGCGGCCGGTGCTGCTCCGGTCGATGAGGGCGTCTGCTTCGGCGAGCCATGACTGGATCTGCTCCAGGAGGGTCTCAAAGAGGGCCTTGCGCCCGCGCGTCGTGCGCGCGAAACGCACATGCTGCAAGGCAGCCGCGAGCCGGGAGGCCTGGCCGTTGGGCAGTCCATACATGGTCAGAACGCCGTCGCCCTGGGTCTGCAGCACGACCCTGGCCCAGAAGAGTCCGGGAACGACCTGCACGCGCTCGTCGTCAGCCGCGTGCTGCCGGTACTGCTTGCCGCCGATCGTGAGCTCGACGTGCTCACCATCAAGCTTCAGCCGCCAATCTGGTGAGCGGGTAAGAAGTCGACCCCAGCCCGAGGGGTGCCAATCCATAGACATCCAGTTACTGCCTTGCGTACGTCAATTGGGCTTGCAGAGCCCTTACGCCTCCATGATAAGGGGCGTTGACGACGCATGTGGCCTTTCGCTTCATGGCCGGCCATGCGACCGGTTTCATTGACGTTCGTGAAGGCGGTTGCCAGCATGACGCCTGTGGATATGGGCGCCGATCATGGAAATCGACTGGAACAGCGTGGGTACCTTGAAGCACTCCGTGGGCGGCTACGATATCCGCACGGATGCACTGAAGATTCTGGTGACCGCTGCAATGCAGGGGCACGAGGGTGATGTCTCGCAGATGCGCATCGAGATGGAAGATGGCATCGTCCTTCCGCCAGACGAGATCAGGCGGCTGGCACTGGCGCGGAGTCGCATCCGCTAGCCGCGCCGATCGGCACTGGACCTGGCCCCTCTGCGGCAGCTCCAGGTGCCAGCACCTGCCAGCATGGAATCACTCGTAGACGCGGTCCTGCCTCGTTGGAGGCACCTCAACCAGGTCTCCCCGCCGGATCAGCTCATCCAGATCCACTGCCGATGCTGCCAATGCCTCCTGCGCATCGAAATCCCATTTGTTCCTGTACTCACGCGCCAGAAGATCGCATACCGCCTTGGCTCGCTGGTAAGCATCGTTCTTCGCGTCATCCTGCATCAGCTCATCGCGATGGATCTGGCAGAGCATCAGCTGGTGCGCGTCTTCACCGCGCTCGCGCTCCCAGGCAATGTCGGCCAGGCCGGAAAGGGCGGTGGCAAGTGCAAGTGCAGTCATTGACATGGCGGTGTCCACAGTCGGCGGAAACCTGAGCGTATGCGAGCAGCAGTGGCAAGCGGCCACTGACGCTCGCATGGTTTCACGGCGTGTTCACCATTCGTTGCCGGATGGACTCCGCTGGGGAGGCTTCCTCAGGCATTCACATCCACGACAATCCGCCCACGCACCTTGCCCGGAATGATCTGCTCGTAGACCTCAAGCACGTCGGCAAGCCCAATCAGCTGCACCGTGCTTTCAAGCTTCTGCGGATCCAGGTCGGTGGCAAGCCGGTCCCAGGCACGCTGGCGAACGTCCTGCGGCGCATTCACCGAATCCACGCCCGCAAGGGTTACGTTGCGGAGAATGAAGGGCAGCACCGAGCCGTGCAGTGCATCGCTCTGCGCCAGTCCACAGGCGGCGACGGCACCGCGGTATTTCGTCTCGGCAATCGCGTTGACGAGGGTAGGGCCGCCAGCCACATCGACGACGCCGGCCCATCGTTCGGCGCTCACCGGACGGTCGCGCGGTTCTGCAAGCTGCGCGCGATCGATGATCTCGGCGGCGCCCAGGCTGTGCAGATACTCGGCGTGTTCCGGGCGCCCGGTAGCGGCCACAACGCGATAGCCCAGCTTTGAGAGAATTGCCACCGCAATCGAGCCGACGCCACCGTTGGCGCCGGTCACCAGCACATCACCCTTGTCGGGCGTCACGCCGGCTTGTTCCAGGGCCAGTACGCACAGCATGGCGGTATAGCCAGCGGTGCCGATGGCCATGGCGTCGCGGGTGCTCAAGTTGTCGGGAATCCTGTTGAGCCATTCGCCACGCACGCGGGCACGCTGTGCCAGGCCGCCATGGTGGCCCATGCTCAGGTCCCAGCCATTCAACACGACACGGTCACCGGGCTGGAAATCGGCATTGCTCGACTCCAGCACCACGCCGGAAAGGTCGATGCCGGGAATCAACGGGAAGGTGCGGATGACCGGGCGCGTATTGGTGAGGGCCAGTGCGTCCTTGTAGTTCAGCGTTGAATATTCAACCTGCACCAGCACGTCGCCGTCCATCAGGTTGGCGTCATCGAAATCGACCAGTTCCGTGGATACGCCGTCGTTCGTTTTGCGGGTCAGCAGTGCCTTGAAACTCATGGTGGGGGCTCACGTTCAGTGGATGAGCCCATGCTAGGCTCGCACCGTTATCGCAACAAGAACGATGATTTTCCGTAGGTACTATGGTTTTCCGGAGTATTCATGCGTAGCAAGCGTTGGGACGGCAAGAGCGGTTGCGCTGTGGAGGTCACGCTGTCGGTGATGGGTGGCGTGTGGAAGCCTGTCATCCTCTTTCACCTGATGTCCGGCAAGCGTCGCTTCATGGAACTGACGCGGCGGGTGCCCAATGCCACCCAGTCCATGCTCACCAGCCAGCTGCGTGAACTGCAAGCCGATGGCGTGGTGATCCGCCACGTGTACCCGGAAGTGCCGCCGAAGGTGGAGTACGAGCTTTCCGAGTTCGGGCGCACGCTGGTGCCGGTGCTGCTGGCGATGCGCGAGTGGGGTGAAACCTATCGCGGCCATAGAAGCACGGACAGCGACGGCTGAGACCTGAGGCGGAGCGCCGAGCGTCGTCGACATGGCCCGTGCTCCCCGCAGTGTCCTGGAGACCACGGCAATAGCCGCAGTACTGCAGGCAGCGCATGTGGAGCGCCGCCTCACTCGGTGAAGGGCTGCGAAGCGGTTCCTGTTCCATTGACGCCCGGTTGCCTATAGTGGCGCCGGAACCCTGCAATGGAATGCCCATGCACGTGATGTCTCCCGGCCGTTGCCTGACGCTCGCGCTTGCCGTCGTAGTGAATGCCGGCGCGTGTGCACGTCCGCCGTCCACCGAACACGAAAGGAATCCCGCCATGTCCGGCGCAACCCAGACCGGCCGCACGATCAACGGTCACACCTATACCGATGCCCCCGTGGACGTGAAGCTGGGGCCGAACACCTTCCGCATTCCGGCCAACTACCTGGACAGCCAGATCGCACCGTGGCCTGGCGAGGGCGTGACGCTGGTCATCGAGTGGCCGGACATGAAGCCGACACTGCCAGGTGCCCGGGCCAATCCGCGTACGAATGATTTCCGTAAGGAGATTCCCATTCGGATCAACTACGTTGATCGCGTTCCCGTCGAAACACTGCTTTCAAGGCTGTCGTCAAATGAAGCCGTCACGGAAGAGGATTCTGTGGAAAGGGAGGATCCCAGGGATCGTCTCGATCAACGCGTTGCACAGCCGGAGACCTTGGGGCTGACGCCCTATGCAATCGACGAAGCGAAGATGGTGGTGTACGCGAAGAAGTATGAGGCGCGGTACGGGAAGCCGCCTGTCCGCAATCCCGCCTACGAGAGAGACTGGTACATCGCACGCCAGGCCGACGGCCGGATCAGCTCGTTTATCAAATGTGACGGCAAGGAATTCCGACGCGACGGCGTGCGGCTGGAGGGAAGCGAGGTGATCAGTGAGCCAGGAGAAGTGGCAGCCGGCTGCGTTCATTATTTCGTGGACATCGACAACAAGCTGTCCGTCAGCCTGGACTACAAGAGAGCGTTTCTGAAGGACTGGAGGCGTATGGAAGAGGTTGTCAGGGATGTCATCGCGCGCACCCGGTCCCAGTGATCGGTGAATCAAGGAAGAGAAGGGACAGGGTATGAGTGGATTGACCGAACGCGATCTCAGAGTCCTTGGCAGCTATGCCAGAGACGGCAACCGCGAGCTTTACTGGAACTACCTGTCGCAGCTGCCGGGAGCCGATGGCTACGGGACGCTGGCACTGGGTGTTGTACGCAATGACAGCCTTCCGGGACGTGTAGCGAACACCTATGCACAGAACTACGCGAAGACCCAACAGGATGAGGGATCGCGTTTCTCAAATGCACAGTTGACCGAGCGGCAGTGGGAGTCCTTTGGGCAGACCCTGCTCGAAAGAGATCTTGAATTGCGGCAGCAGTGGATGAACGAGCGCCGTCCAGACCTGGCACTGAATCTTCCCGGCAAGGATGTGATGCTGGCCCACGATCGGGCATTTGAACGGCATGAGCTTGATCCCAACTGCTGGACGCCGCGCGTGCTGCTGCAGGCGGCTGAGCAGAAGAGCGGCCCTGCGAAGCTGGAGCAGATCTGGACCAACATGCTCAACAACGACTACGCCGGAGGCCCGCGCGTAGGCAACACCAGCGTTGATGCCATCAGCCAGATGGGATGGGCGAAGGGCGGGCAGTACCTGGCCCGGTTGAGCGTGCTGGAAGCCACCCAGACACTAGAGGGCCGCTCAGCGGTCGATCCGAACGTCATCGGCGGCAACAGCTACTACGCGATGTACTTCGAAGCCGACAGGAAATGGGCCAGCGTCAGTGCAGGCGGCGGCCACATGTCGCTGCGCGAGATCACCGATCCCGCCCGTATCGCCGAACTCAACGACGCCCGCGAGGTTCGTCTGGAACGGCAGGAGAAGCTTACCCAGTTCCACCCGGACGACCCATACCGGACCATTACCCGCAGCCCGCTTACCGCAGCCGTGGACGACGTGCCGGATCCCTCGCAGGCACCGACCCGTCTGGCCGACATTGGTCCTGGCCACCGTGAGTACGCATTGATGCAGCAGGTGCGCGAAGGCGTGGCCGCGATCGATGCCAGCGCCGGGCGTACTCATGATGAGAACAGTGAGCGCCTTGTGGCGAGCGTGATGGCATTGGCGCGTCGCAACCAGCTTGAACGCGCCGATCACGTGTTGCTGAGCGGGCAGACCACCGATCACCCGGCCGGCCGCAACGTGTTCGTGGTGCAGGGTGAGTTGAACGATCCGGCGCATCTGCGGACCTCCATGCCCACGGACAGGGCAGTGCAGACACCGGTCGAGCAGTCACTGCAGGCCCTGCAGGCCGTCGGTGCGGATCGTGGACAGGCACATGCGCAGCGCCAGCAGCAGGAGATCGATGTGCAGGCGCGCGACACGCCTGCCATGCGTATGGGCTAGGTTTCCGGCCTGCCCCAGCCCACCTCACGCGGTCTTTGCAACTCGGTGCGCGGGCATTGCTAAGTTCGCTTGGCATCCATCACAGGAACCTGCAATGACCCGGACGTCCCCGCTTGTCCTGCTTGGCCTCTGCCTTGCCCCGGCCCTGGCCTTCGCCCAATCCGACCGGCAGGTGGCCGAAGACATGGTGACCCGCGCGGCCAACGTCTGCCCTGGCCACAGCACCGAGCGCACTGCGCCTACGGTGAAGAGGGTGCCAGTGGGTGCGCTGCGCGTCATGCTCGACCGCGGCCTGGTGATGTGCCCGGACCGTCGCTTGGATGCCTCTGCACCCGCGGTGTTCTACGGCCGCATGGGTGTATTTGGCTGGAATCCGGAGGTGCCGGCGGCTGCGACCGTGGTCGTGGCGAAGATCGACCAGATGACCCGCAAGGATGAGTACCCGGTGGAGACGATGGTGTGGGACGCGAAGGGCACGGCGCTTACCCAGCAGACGGTGCCCTCGTTTGAGCCGCGCCCGGGTGCGGCGGTGCTGTACAAGGTGCGCTGAGCGCTGCGTGCTAGCTGGTAGATGCCCACCTTGGTGGGCGTTCTGGCCCTCGCGCGTGGTGATGGAGCCGTGCCCACCACGGTGGGCACCCACCAAAGCGATGCGACGTGGCATCCGGTAATGGCGCGCGATCAGGCGTTTTGCCCACCAGGGTGGGCAACTATCAATACCGAAGCGCTACTTGGCCGGTGCGTCTGCCGTCTGCGCGGCCACCATGGCCTGCTGCATTTCCTTCAGCGACAGATAGCCATCGCCATCAGTATCCAGCCCCGCGAAATACTTCGCGATTTCCGGCACCACAGCGGCTTCCTTCCTGCTGATCCTTCCGTCTTTGTCGGCATCCATTTCCTTGAACGCGGCGTCGATGGAGTCGGCCTGCTTGTTGAAGCGTGCCTGCTGGTACTTCGCGTACTCGGCCTTGTCGATGTGGCCATCGCCGTTGCTGTCCATGACGGCGAAGCTGGAGTCGATATAGGCCTGCTTCGGGTCGCCGCTGGCGGCGTGGCCGATCAGCGGTGTGGCACACAGGGCGATGATGAGAAGCGTCTTGTTCATGCGGTCGGTTCCTTCGCAATGCAGGGCAGGTCAGCGGCAGGGATAGCTGTAGCCATCCGAACCTCGGTAGGTGTCGCTGCGGCGGTCGTAGTTGCCGTAGCGGCTCATGCAGTAGTCGGCGCGCTCGCGAACCTCACGCTCGCGCTTGGCCGCGGCGGCGATCACGCCGGCCACCACCGCCGCGCCGACCACGCCCACCACCACGCGCTTGGCTTTGGCATCGTCGCGCCGGTCACGCTCACGTTCGCGTTCGCGGCGCTCCCATTCGTCGCGCTGGCGGTCCTGGTAGCCCCGGTCCCAGCCTGAGCGGTAGCCATCCCGGTTCTGTGCGTGAGCCTGGCCCGCATAGGGCAGCAGGACCAGCACTTGCAGTGCGGCACCCAGCAGCAACGCTGCACGTCCTGTCTTCTGAAACATCGTTCCGCTCCTGTGCGGCTGTGTCGGTGGTGCCAGTACAGCGCGCGGACATTGCGCGAACCTGTAGCCGTCTCCGCTGGACGCATTTCGTTCAGCGCACCAGCGCCTCCACCGGGTCCAGCTGTGCCGCACGGCGTGCCGGCAGGAAGCCGAAACCAATGCCGATCAGGCTGCTGCAGGCAAACGCGGCCAGAATCGAGGTTGTCGAGAACACGAGCGAGAAGCCGATGTCGGCCAGCGCCAGCACTCCCCCCAGCGCGAGTGCCACGCCGATACCCAGCACGCCACCGAGCAGGCAGACCAGCACCGATTCGATCAGGAACTGCTGCAGGATGTCGCTGCCGCGCGCGCCCACCGCCATGCGCACGCCGATCTCGCGGGTGCGCTCGGTCACTGAGACCAGCATGATGTTCATTACCCCGATACCGCCCACCACCAGTGCGATGGCGGCAATGGAGCTGATCATCAGCGTGAGGATACGGGTGGTCTGCTCGATCGAAGTGCGGATCTGTGCGTTGTTGCTCATGTAGAAGTCCTGCCGCCCGTGGCGGCGCTCCAGCAGCCGGCGGATGGAGGCTTCCGCGGCCTGCATGCCCACGGTATCGGACACGCGCACGGTGATGCTGGACACATGGCTCTGCCCCAACATGCGCGCCATGGCGGTGGTGTAGGGCACCCAGACCTGCAGCAACGAGGCATCGCCCACGGCGCCGGCCTCTTTCTTCACCACGCCCATCACCCGCACCGGAACATTGCCGAGCAGCAAGGTCTGGCCGATCGGGTCTTCCTGTGCGGTGAAGAACCGTTCGCGCGTATTGGCGTCGATCACCGCCACCTGCTGGTAGCCGGCGACGGCGGGCTGGTCAAAGAAGCGCCCTTGTCCCAGCTTCAGGCCGTGCACGCGGAAGTACTGCTCACTCACACCCTGCATCTGCACGTTGGCCGAGCGATTGCCACGCTGTGCGGTGCCGCTGCTGGCGACGCCGGGCGTGGCGCTGTCCACGAATGGTTGCCCGGCCAGCGCCGTGCTGTCGCCGGGCGTCAAGGTCTCGACCTGTGCGGCGTGCACATCGCCGAAGCCGGAGCCCGGATAGACCTCGATGGTGGTGGTGCCCAGCGAAGCGATATTGGACAGGATCGCCTGACGTGCGCCCGTGCCCAGGGCGACCACCGACACCACCGAGGCAATGCCGATGATGATCCCGAGCATGGTCAGGAAGGTGCGCATGCGGTGTGCGTTCATCGCGCGCAGGGCCATGCGGAAGGCTTCGCTGAAGCGGTCGCGCAGGGCCTGCCAGCCGGTGCCTTCGCTGCCTGCCTGCAGGCTGGCCGCGATGCTGCTGGCGGTGCCTGTCGCGGCAGCGGTGGGGCGATCGTCGACGATACGCCCATCGCGGATCTCGATGATGCGCTGCGCATGCCCGGCCACGGCCATGTCATGGGTGACCAGCACCACCGTATGGCCTTCGGCGTGCAGTTCGCCCAAGATCTTCATCACCTCCTTGCCGGACTGGGTGTCCAATGCGCCGGTGGGCTCATCGGCGAAAATCACTGCGCCGCCGTTCATCAGCGCGCGCGCGATCGACACGCGCTGCTGCTGCCCGCCGGAAAGCTCGCCGGGCAGATGCAGCATGCGTTCGCCCAGGCCCAGTCGCTGAAGCAGGGCCTGGGCGCGGGCATGGCGGTCGGCGCTGGGTTGGCCGGCGTAGATGGCCGGTACCTCCACGTTACCCAGCGCGGTCAGGTCGGTCAGCAGGTGGTAGCGCTGGAATATGAAACCAAAGTGCTCGCGGCGCAGCTCGGCCAGTTCGTCCGGTGCCATCTGCGCGGTCTCGCGACCGGCGATCTGATAGGCGCCGGACGAGGGTCGGTCCAGGCAGCCCAGAATGTTCATCAGGGTGGATTTGCCCGAACCGGACTGGCCGACGATGGCCACCAGCTCACCGGCGCGGATATCCAGATCGATGCCATCGAGCACGACCAGGGTCTGTTCGCCGGCCGCGAATTCGCGGCGGATGCCGCGCACGCGCAGCAGCGGTGCGTCCTTCTCTGCATCCATCATGGCTGTGCAGCGGCTGCGCCGGCAGCATCGCCGGACTGGACCAGTACTACCTGCTCACCTTGCTGCAGGCCACTGCGCACTTCCACGTTGATCTGGTCGTCCAGCCCGGTGGTGATGCGCCGCGGCGCAGGCTGGCCATCCGCGCCGCGTACCTGCACGCTGTAGCTGCCATCGGCGGCACGCGCACCCAGTGCGGCCGAGGGAATGGTCAGCACGCCCTTGGCACGCCCCAGAACGATGCGCACCTGTGCCGTCATGTAGCTGCGCAGACGGCCATCAGCGTTGTCCACGTCGAACTGACCGTTGAAGTACATGGCCGTGCGGCTGGCGCCCACCGAAGTGCTGGCGGGCGCGAAGCCGGAGGTGTCTTCGTTGGTGATCGAGTCGGGGGCCGGTGCGATGTCGCGCAGCGTGCTGCTGTAGCGTCGGTCGCTGTCGCCCAGGATGGTGAAGAACGCCTCCTGTCCCAGTGCGGTGTGGACCACGTCGGCCTCGGAGATTTCGGCGTAGACGGTCATCACGTCCTGGTTGCCGAGCATCACGATGGTCGGTGCGCTCTGTACCGCATTGACTGTCTGGCCCTGTCGCGCGACCACGGCCAGCACGGTGCCATCGGTGGGCGCAGTGATGCGGGTGTAGCCCAGGTTGGTCTGTGCCACATCCACATCGGTCTGGCGCTGCACCACTTCGCCATCGAGTGCGGCGATCTGTTCACGGGTAGCATCGACCTTGGCCTTGGCCGCATCGTAGTCTGCGCGCGCGACCAGTTGCCTTGACACCAGAGCCTGCTGGCGTTGAAGGGTCAGCTGGTACTGGCGCAGGTCGGTGGCCAGCGCGTCGCGGTTGGCACGCGCGGTGCGCTGTGCCGCCTGCGCACTCAACAACGCGTTGCGCTGGGTGCGTGAATCGATATCGGCAATCGGATCGCCAGCTTTCACCTTGTCGCCCAGCTTTACATGCAAGGTCTCGATGCGGCCGGAGACCTGCGCGCCCACGCTCACCAGTCGCGAGGGCTTCAGTGTTCCGGTGGATTCCACGACCTGTTCGATGTTGCCGCGGGTGACCGGTGCCACCTGCAGTTGCGGTGGTGGCGCGGGCCAGAGCCACGCGAAGAGCACCAACAGGGTGCAGAGGACTGCAGCAGCAATGATCAGCACGCGGCGGCGGTTGTGCGGTGCGGCGCTCATCGGTACAGCATCCAGAAAAGACAGTGCATCGTGTGTCCTCGCGACAGATGGGATTGCACGCCGGCAGGGCAGGCGTGGATGGCCGTCGAGTCTCGATGCGCTGGATTGCGTGAACCTTGCGGTGGTGCGCCCGTTTCAGGAGGCAACGCCGAGCGTGAGCAGTGCCATCGCAATGAACTGGAGCACGCTGCCGAGCGCCAGCAGCGCATGGTGCAGGCGTTGTACCGCTGTGTGCAGGCTCGAAAGCTGGCATAGCGCGCCGACGACCAGCACGGCACATGCAGTAGCGGGCAGCTTCGCGGCAGCTGCGCTGATCGCGATGATCAGCAATGTTGCAGCAAACATCACGGCGGCCGCATATGCATGCAGGGTCTGCAGGAACTGAGGAACGGGGCGCGATGCAGCTCCCCGCCACACTGCCAGCATGTGCAGTGCGGCATGCACGACGACGAACACCACCACGGCGGTGGTCGTTGGGTGCGCGTGCCGATAGGCTGAGGCCACCAGCGCAAGGCCTGGGAGCAGCAGGAACAGGGCGGCGAACAGACGGATCAGCACGCCTGCCCGCTCGCGTTCGGGAATCATCCGCAGCCAGTGCGGCCAGTGTTCAAGCCCACGCGCGCGGCCTGCATGCGCGCGGCAGTTCCACGCTGCGGCGGTCAGGCTGGGCGCATTCCGAGGAGGCGTCGTTGGTGTGGAGGAGGGCGGTGGAGAAGCTCCCTGTGTCACATGCAGGCTTCCTGTCAGATCCGGACGCAGCACCTTCAGCGGTGCAACTCACCTGGATGCTGGGCAGAGAACATTGCCGCAACCTTGCGCATCAACCGCGGCGGATGCGCGTGGACAGCCGGTAGTCATACACTTGGGGGAAGCGCTCAGTGCGCCGGCGTCGATGCGCTGGTGACGCCTGGATGCAGGGGGAACTCGACGCGGATCAGGGCGCCGCCACTGGGTGCATCCAGAATCGTGACGTGGCCACCGTGGCGGTCGATCACCTGCCGCACCAGGTTCAAGCCCAATCCGGCGCCAGTCTGCCGGGGGCGCAGGCGCTGGAAGGGTTCGAACACGCGTTCGCGCTGGTCGACTGGAATGCCGGGGCCATCGTCTTCCACCTCAAGGCAGCTGCCCTGCACGCGCACGATGATGTGGCGTCCACCGTGCTCGGCGGCATTCAGCACCAGGTTGGAGAGCACCCGTTCGATGGCACCGGACTCGCCCAGCACCGGGAAGTTCGGTTCCACGGCCACGGCGACTGTCTTGTCGGACTGGATCAACAGTGGGGCCAGATCAGCGACGACCCGCTTGGCCACGCGGGCCAGGCTGAGGGAGTCCTTCGGCCCATCTGCTTCCATGCGGTGCAGGTCCAGCAGCTGCTCGGCCAGTGTTGCCAGCCGAGCGACCTCCACGGTCAGGCTACGCGAGGTGGAGTCGTCGGCCGCATCGATCTTCACCCGCAGGATGGCGATGGGTGTACGTAGCTCATGGGCGGCAGCGGCGATGAAGCGACGTTGCCGTTCGTGCCCTTCGTCCAGACGGTCAAGCGCTTCGTTCACCGCTGCAACCAGGGGGGCGATCTCGACCGGTACTGCGGTCTCCGTCAGGCGGATACCGCGGCGGCTGGCAGAGATGTTGCGGGCTTCCTGCGCGATGCGTTCCACACCGGCCAGCGCGCGGCGCACGATGATCGGGGTCAGGATGATAGTGGCCAGGCCCAGCAGCAGGAAGATCGGCAGGGTGATGATGTGTGCAGCCAGCGCCATCTGCCAGGTCAGCGAATCGGTTTCGCCATGGGCCATGATGGTCAGCTTGCCGGCCGGGCCGCTGTGCTGGCGTATCACCACGGCCAGGCCGTCGTTGCGGCCGCGTCCGCGCAGGTCGCCATAGGGAATTCCGTCCAGGGCGCCAACCAGCGACGCGTACGCTGGCGGGACATGGCCGAATGTCACATGGTGGCCCTGCTCATCCTCGGCGATGAACCACGCGCCGGGGACGATCTTCAGCAGCTCGGCCAGCTCCGGCGTGTGTTCCACATACAGTTCGCCCTTGCTGTCGCGGTGAACGGCCTCTGCCGCCACCGGGGCGAAGGTCTGGATGGTGTAGTAGCCGCCACTGTCAACACGCACCAGCACCATCAGCAGGGCGAAGAACGCCACCAGTAGCGCAAGCAGCTGGTAGATCAGTGTCTTGACGATCAGCGGGCGCTTGAGTGAGGGACGACGCGCCATTACTTCGTTTCCCGCATCAGATAGCCGACGCCGCGGATGGCATGGATTTCCACCCCCGCATCAGCGTCGGCCAGCTTGCGCCGCAAGCGTGAGACATGCGAGTCCAGCGTGTTTGAATGGATGCCGTCGTCGAAGCCGTACACTGCCATTTCAATGGACTCGCGCAGCACCGTGCGGCCCAGTCGACGGGTGAGGGCCGCCAGCACGCGGATCTCGCGCCGCGGAAGCTCCAGTCGCTGTCCGCCAACGCTGGCCTCGCCCGAGGCGGGATCGAACAGGAGCCGGCCGATGCTCACCGGCTCGACCTGCATGCCACTTGGCCGGCGCGCGGCCGCACGGATCCGCGCGAACAGCTCCTCCAGCGCGAACGGCTTGGCCAGGTAATCGTCGGCTCCCTCATCCAGGCCGGTGATGCGGTCCGGCAACTGTCCCAGCGCGCTCAGTACGATGATCGGCACTCCGGGGTTGCGCCCACGAAGCACCGGAATCAGGCCCAGCCCGTCACCATCGGGCAGAGTGCGGTCCAGCAGCACCAGGTCGTGTGGCCCGGAAAGTGCGGCTTCGCGAGCCAGTGCCAGGGTATTGGCCAGGTCCACCACATAGCGCTCGCGCTGCAAGGCAGACTTCAAGGTGGCAGCCAGTTCGGCTTCGTCTTCGATCAGCAGGATGTGCATCGGCGGGAATCGGGCGGGAAGGAGGGCGCAGGAGGGGGCTTCGGCACGCGCCGGCACCGTATTACAGGAACATTGCGTGAACATGGCGTGCCTTCAGGGCCTGCCGATGACGTCGAAACGCCGTTGCGGCGCGGGCCGCCGGACGCAAGGTTCGCGCAATCCGGGCACTCCAGCCTTGGCGCCCATTTGCTGATTCCCAACCCCTGGAGTACCCATGAAGTTGTTCATCCCGCTTTTGTTCGTTGCCGTTCTGGGCGGCTGCACCACCGCCAAGATGACCGTTACCCCCGACGGCCGGCGTGGCGTTTCCATCGACTGCAGCGGCTCCAGTTCCTGGAGTGGCTGCTACGAAAAGGCCGGGCAGATGTGCCCGGGTGGCTATGTTGTCTTCAGCAAGGATGGCGATGAAGGGAACGCCATCGCCGTGGGCAACAGGAACGGCTTCACCTCCACCCAGATGGCCACCCGCTCGATGCTGGTGTCCTGCTCGCACTGATGCCGGCAGGGGAGGTGGGTTACCACCTCCCTGGTGTCCAATGCAACGATGCCCCTCGGAAGGGGCATCGTTGGGGTTTACGGCGTTGTCTTCGCTTGACGCGGATCGGCAATGATGCGCGAGGGCGATCCATACAGAACCAGGACCCGCATGCCGGCACTGAACACCGGATCGGGGCCTTGCACGACGGTCATCAGATTGCCGTTCTCGGTCTGCACCACGTATTCCAGGCCCTTGGCCTGCGAAAGCGCGCGTTCGGAAGCCGCACCGGCAATCGCGCCCACCACCAGGCCGCCGATGGCACCGATGGCCGCAGCCTGATCGCTGCCACCGATGGTGGAGCCAGCCACACCGCCGGCGGCAGCTCCAGCAACGGCTCCACCTCCCTGCGAACCGTCAATACTGACGGCGCGAACGCTGATGACGGTACCGCTGACAGTCCGATTGACCTGTCCAACCGAGCCGATGGAATAGCTGTCGGTACGTACGTTGGGCGCGCAGGCCGTCAGCATCGCGGTAACCGATGCGGCCAGCAGCAGACGCTTCACGGTGCTTCCTGCTTGTTCGGGAACATCGGCTTGGACACGTCCACGGTTTCCAGGGCCTGCAGGAACTGGGCGATGTTGTTCTGTGCCGAGCGGCTGATCGATTCACGCGCCCGGACCACACCAGCGAAGGCATAGTTGAACGGCACTTCCCCCGATGCGCTGACATCCTGCGTATAGACGATGCCACCGGTTGCGCGGTCGATCAGCTCGTAGCGGGCGACCGTCTTGGTGGTCATCGAGGCGCCGAAGCTCGGAATGTCGATCGCCAGGATCTTCACCGACAGGCTCAGCTTCACCGGCGCGTCGTCGCGGAAGACGGCCATCTTGTTCAGCGCTTCGGTCAGCGCGTTCTGCCACATCTGCGGGACTTCGTGCTGGGCCTGGGCGGGAATCTTGCCCTTGGCCTCATCCGGACGTGCCAGCGTGACCGTCAGTGACTTCAGCTCGCCGTCGATCTTCTTGCTGCTGACCCCGACGTTCGGGACCGAGAAATTGAGCGGCGGATTGGTGGTGCAACCCACCAGCGACGCAGCGATGATCGCTGCGAACAGGAACTTCTTCATCCATTTTCCCCTGTGATTGCGTTGGAACATCCATGGTGAATCGTGTGCTGGCCCGCAACGCTCCTGCTGCACCGCAATTACCGCCGATGGTCGGCTGCGAGCGTGGCTGACTGCGCGCAAGAATACCCGAATCACAGCGGATCGCGGCCTTGCTGCTCCGCACCAAAAGAGGCGTGCCAAAGGCGAGGCAACAGGGCTGCGGAGGTTCCCCTTCTCAGAAACTGTAAGCCGCCTGCAGATACACCCGTCGCGGCTCACCTGGGAAATGCCCGTTGCGCTCGATGAAGCCGCTGGCTGCATATACCTTGTCGAACAGGTTCTTGACGTTGGCCTGGAACTGCCATTGCTTCCAGCTGGTCTTCCAGCTCATGTCGAACACGGTGTAAGCCTTCACCGTCTGCCCGTCCAGACTGACGCGCTCACCCACATGGTCAGCACCAAAGCCGATGGCCGAATTGAGCGCCGGCAGGTCGTAGCGAGTCCACAGACCTAATTTGTTGCGCGGCGCATTGGCGAAGCGGTTGCCGGAGGCATTGGTGATGCCGCTTGGACCTGCGTCCTTCACCCGCGCGTCGTTGTAGGCGTAGGTCAGGTTCAATACCCAGTGATCGGTGACGTCGGCCAGCAGATCCAGCTCCATGCCGGTGCTGCGCACCAGGCCCAGTGCGGCCAGCTGGTTCACGCCGCCAATCACTTCACCCGTGGCCTGCACGATGTTGCTGCGGTCAATCCGGTAGGCCGCCAAGTTCAAGGTCACGCGGTCGGCCAGCAGTGATTTCATGCCCACCTCCCACTGCTTGCTGCGCTCGGCATCGAACGGGCCACCGGCGGCGGGATTCTGGTTGGCCGCGCTCTGCGGTACGAAGCCGCTGGCCACGTTGGCGTAGACATTCAGGCCTTCGCGGACGGTGAACGTGCTGCCCAGCCGCCAGCTGAGGTCGTTGCCATCCACGCTGCTGCCGGCAATGCGGTCGTCGTCCTTGAAGCCATCCCAGCGCAGCCCGGCCAGCAGGTGCCAGCGAGCGGTCAGCGCCAGTTCGTCCTGCAGGTAAGCGCCGTAGCGCTTGCTGCGGGTGGACGTGCTACGCCACGGCAGGGCAGCCAGGTTGTAGTCGTGCCAGGTGCTGGCCCCGTACACGGGATTGAACAGGTCGATGCCTCGCACCGGCGCGGCGCCACGTGCAAGGTCGGCGCTGTTGGCGGTCTGTGCAGTGAAATCCGCATCCAGCTGATACACGTCCGCGCCGAACAGCACCTTGTGCTCGACGGCGCCGGTATTCACCCGCCAGACCGCGTTGCCATTGGCAGTGAATGCCTCGTTGTCGCGGATCTGGTTGCGCAGCTGGCGGGTCATCCACTCGGCCACGCCATCGCGGTCACGGTCGATCAGCCCCATCGGCTCGTGATACATCTGGTGCTCGTTGTTGCTGAACCAGCGTGCGGCGAAATCGACGTCCAGGTTGTCGCGCGGTGCGAAGCGGTACTGCGCCAGCGCCACCTTGGCGCGCATGTCGAGAAAGTCACTGGTCTCGTTGTGGTTCCAGCGGCGGTCGGTCAGGAAGGTGCCCGCATCATTCACCGGCACGCCGCGCAAGCGGTTGCCGCCCAGGTTCTGGGTGATGTCGGTGAACTGCAGCACCAGCTCGCCGGTCTGGCCAACATCGAAGGCCAATGAGGCATCACCGATCACGCTCTCGCTGTCGGCATTCCAGCGCACACCTTGCTCGGTGTCGGCGTACAGGCCGGCGCGGTAGCGCACGCTGCCAGCGGCATTCAATGGAGCCGTGCCTTCGATCGAGCCGGCGCGGAAATCCCGGTTGCCCATCTGCACTTCGATGCGGCGCTCAGCGACCGCCCTGGGCTTGCGCGTGACATAGTTGATGACGCCGCCGGCGTCGCCACCACCGTAGAGTGCGCCGGCCGGTCCCTTCAGCACCTCCACGCGTTCGATGTTGAACAGCTGTGGTACCGAGAAGCCCGCGTACGGGTCGCCGCGCAGGCCGTCATACAGCACGTTCTCCTGGCGGAAGCCGCGCAGGGTCACGCCGGCATAGCTGAAATAGCTGATGCCGCTGATGCTGCGATAGAGGTCGGTCACCTGACGCGCGGCCTGATCGTCGATCAGCTCGCGCGGGATCACCTGGATCGACTGTGGGACCAACTCGAGGGGTGTATCGGTGCGGGTGCCGACCGCAGCGTCGTCCACCCGGTACAGCGTCTGTGCGCGGCCGCGCACTTCGACGGAATCCAGCTCCTTCGGCGGGCCATCCGCCGCATGGGCGGGGAGGGGTGTCAGGGCAATGGCCAGAGCGGCGCAAAGGGGGTACCTACAGAGCGATGGGAGGGCCATGGGGGCGACAGTGTGGATTTCAAATGAGAAAGACTATCATTTGCATTGTCATAGTGCCGCTTCGCCGATCATGCGCTGCCCGCCCGGTCAGGGTGGGCAGCGCCGGGAGCGTGCATCTCACGTCGGTGTCAGCAACTCGCTGATGGCGTCGTGCTGCTTTCCAAGTTGCTGTTGCAGCACGAAATCGTGCAGCAGGGCCGCAGCGGCCTTGCGTTGCCCATCGATGTCCTGGAGCGAGGCATAGCGCACGGTCGGGTCGTTCGGACTCGGTCGCCCAGGCGCCTCCATCTCAGTGGCGGAGGTGAGCGTGATGAAGGCCAGCGCGCGCTTGTTCTCCTTCAGTTCCGCGTTGGTGGTCAGCACTACCAGAGTGACCTCATAACTGAGGCTGCCACCGCGCCGGGTGTTGTAGGCGTGGCTGCGCACGCTGACCTTGGTTCCCTTGGGCAATACCGCCTGCAGCTTCCGGGCGAAATCCCATTTATCGAATGCCATCTGTGTCTTCTGGTCGACGCGCACCATGAACGCAACATCGACACCGGTAAACGGAACCTGTGGCACGTCCAGATAGGGGCTCTGTTTCAGGCTCTGCACCAGGACCAGATCGTCACTGAACATGGCAGAGGGGTCGACGGGGGCGGTGAAGGACTGTTTGAGCAGCTCGAAGATGGTCAGTGCGCGTTGGCGTCCCTGGGCAATCCGCTGAAGTACCGCCGGTGCTGGATTGTTCTGCACATAGCTGGCGTTGGCGTCCTGCATGCGTCGCTGCACTACCGCTGTCAGTCCATTGATCTGCTGGTCGGCAGACGCATTGGCGTTGGCGGAAGCCTCTTCACCGGCCATGCTGTCGACTACCTTCTTGAACTGTGCCAGACGGTCCTGGCCCGCGTAGAGGGTGTAGATCTCGTTTACGCGCGCCACCCGCTTGTGTCGCTTGCGCGCGCTGGGGCGGTTGGGGTCGACGGCGATCTCACACAGCATCACCAGGTTCTCGCGCAGGTGGTAGTCCATGTCCGGTAGTGGCAGACGGACCGGATCCTGGGCCCCACCATCGGTGCCGATCACCAGTTTTCCGCGGTCGATTTCCGACCAGACAGTGACCGCCTCGATCGAGTTCCGGCGCGGCAGGCTGACGTCGATCAGTTCCATCAGGATCGGTCGGGGCGTAGCGGGTGCCGTCTGAGGTGGATTCGGCGGCGCGGTGATCAGCTCGGCATGCCAGGTGTAACCCATCCGGTAAAGGATGAAGGGCCGGATGGCATCGTTGAGGATGATGCCCGGCGGAGCTGCACGTCCCGGCGATGTGAGGTCACGCCGGGTGTCAAGGGTGAGCCCGGTGGTGTCGCGGCTGTAGACACGGCGCAGTGCCTGGGTGGGATCGCAGGTGGCACGCCAGGTGACGTTCGCGGGCTGGCCTGGAGGGAGGGGCAATGGCTGAGGCGTCGGTTCCAGCGGCGATGCGGCGGGCTGCGGCGGCCTGGGAAGGGGCTGCAGCAGATACGCCGCATTCTGTGCTGCGAGCTGATCGATCAGGACTGCGACGTTCTGGCCGGCAATGGTGAGTTCTTCAACCACCAGATCTTCGATCAAGGCATGCAGTTCGTTTTGCACCGCGCCTGGCAGCCAGGGATCGATCACAATCTGCGTATCCCAGTCCGAGTCACCCGATGTGAAAAGGTGTTCGTTGTGGTTCTGCAACATGTCCATTCGTGCGGCGAAGGCATTGCCGCCCTTGATGTAGAAATGCACCAACGACATGTCCTGGCGGAGCAGGTACTTGGTGCGCACGCCGTCAGACAGGGCATGCAGTTTCCCATCGATGTCGGCCAGCGCTCTGATGACGGCGTTGCGGATGTCCGGGTACGTCTGCGCGCTGTTGATCTTCTTGGTCAGGTCGCCGCTGGTCTGGCGGCGCCAGTCGGCTTGCTCAGGTGTCTCTTTCATGGCTTGGCCTCTGCGGGAAGACAGGGTGCTGCGCGAGGTGGAGCCTGACGCAACAGTGGCTTCACCGTAGATGCCGGCAAGCGGGAATGATCGGGGCAATCGATGCTGGTCGTGACCGCCGATGCGGTGGATTCAATGATCGTTGCGGGCTGGTTACTGGTCGCGTGCTGTGTAGGCGGTCCCGCTGAGCGCAGCGCGCACGCCGATGCTGCCGCGCTGCCAGGTTGCAGCGAATGCCGGCGTGGAATCGTTGCCTTTGTTGAAGGCACGCAGTGCATCGGCATAGGCCACCACCAGCGCTGCGATCAGCATCGATGCACCCAGTTGTGCCGGTGCGTCGGCGGGGTCGGCCCCGGTGGCATCTGCCATCAAGCATGCAAGGTCTGCGATGAGCAGGGCCTGCAGCTCCCGTGCGCGGCCTGCAAGTACGGGGCTTTCGGCTACGGTCAGCCAGAAGGCCGCCGCGCCTGTGTTGATCCGCAGCAGGGGGTGGCCGCTCTCCAGAAGTTCCTGCACCAGCGACTGGAAGGCCACAAGCGGGGGCATGCTGCGGCGCGCCAGCATGCCCTCCCGCAGTAGATCCCGGGCCTCCTCGTCGCGGTCAAACACCAGGTCTTCCTTGCTCGCGAAGTAGTTGAAGACCGTTTTGCGTGAGACACCTGCGGCCTCGGCGATCTCGGACATCGATACGGCTTCGAAGCCGCGCCGGATGATCAGCTCGGTGGCGACGTCCGAAATCGCTTGCCGGGTCTCGGCCTTGCGTTGTTCGCGACGGCCTGGGGGCGGGGTCATGGGCGGCTCACTTGTGAAAAAGTACACCGAGTGTAACATTTGCTTCGCCAGAGTGCCGGCCCGGTGCTCACAAGGAATTCCGATGCTGTACGACGTCGTCATTGCCGGGGCTGGCCCGGTCGGCCTGGTCCTGTCCTGCGAGCTGGCCCTGGCCGGCTGTTCGGTGTTGGTGCTGGAGCAGGCCGAGTCCCCGGAATCACCCCTCAAGCGCCTGCCCTTTGGGCTGCGCGGCTTGAACACGCCCACCCTGGAGGCGCTGGACAGGCGCGACTTGCTGCAGGCGGTGGCCGCGCGCCAGGTGCTGAAACCCGACAAGGGCGCACCACCGCCCGGCACCGCCCACTGGCTGGCGCAGCCCCGGCCGCTGGGCGGCCACTTCGCTGGCATTCCGTTTGCGCTGGACAACGTGGCCAGCGAGCGCTGGCTGTATCGCCTGCCGTCGCCGGTCGGCTTCCAGATGGCGATTGAACTGCAGGCGCTGGAAGCGGTGCTGGCCGAACGCGCGACCGCGCTTGGCGTGCGCATCGACCGCGGGAGCGCGGTGCAGGCGGTGCGCATGGAAGGTGAGCAGGTTGCCGTGGAGACCCTTCGCGGTACAGCCCATGGCCGCTGGCTGATCGGTTGCGACGGCGCGCGCAGTACCGTGCGCAAGCAATCAGGTTTCACCTTCGCCGGTACCGAGCCGGAATTCACCGGGCACTCGCTGCTGATCGAGCTGGAAGACCCGTCGGTGCTCACGCCGGGGCGCCATTACACCGTCGCTGGGATGTACAACTTCAATCCGCCAGGCGTGTTGGCGTTGGCCGATTTCGACGGCGGTGCCGGTCATCGCACGCCGCTGGACCGGGAGCGCGCGCAGGCCATGCTACGGCGCATATCCGGACGTGAAGCGACCATCACGGCGGTGCATCTGGCTACCACCTGGACCGATGCCGCGCGCCAGGCCGCGGCCTATCGCAAGGGACGCGTGCTGCTGGCCGGCGATGCAGCGCACATGCATTCGCCGCTTGGCGGGCAAGGCCTGAACCTTGGCATCGGCGACGCGATGAACCTCGGTTGGAAGCTGGCCGCCGTGGTGCGTGGCGATGCCGATGCCGATGAGGAGCTGCTGGACAGCTACCAGGCCGAGCGCTATCCGATCGGCGCGAAGGTGCTGGACTGGTCGCGTGCGCAGGTCGCGTTGATGCGGCCGGGCGCTGGCTCGCGCGCGCTGGCGGCGGTGATGGCCGATCTGGCCGACACCCGTGATGGTGCGACATACCTGGCTGAGCGGGTCTGGGGCGTTGCGCAGCAGCTGGATCTGGGCGTGGGCCATCCGCTGGTCGGCCGCAGCGCGCCGGACTTCCAACTGGCCGATGGACGCCGCATGGGTGAACTGCTGCGTGCAGGGCAGGGCGTGCTGCTGGTGTTCGACGCGGGCACGTCGTTGTGCGCAAGCATCGAGGGTTGCCAACGGCGCCCGGCCCTCATCCGGCAGGCGGTGGATGACACGCTCGGACTGGGCGCGGTGCTGGTGCGCCCGGATGGCATCGTTGCCTGGGCCTGTGATGCGGGGGGGGATGGGGCCGGGATGTCCAATGCGCTGCGGCGCTGGTTCGGGTCGATGGCAGCAGGCTGACCGGCAAGACGGTGGCGCAGCCGGCAAGGGCTGCGCCAGTTGTGGTCAGAGGTCCTTCTTCTTTCCGCTCAGATCCAGCGGCCGGTCACTGCCCTTGCGCTCACTTGACCACACTTCCATGCTCTTGTTGCAGCGGCTCTCGCGGGCCGCCACTTCGCGCGGTAGATCCTTCAGATGCGGCGACTCCTGGCAGGCCTGATGCATGTTGCTGTCGTCATAGGTAGCACAGGCGCTGAGCGATGCCAGGGCGATGGCGGAAAGGGCGGCGCGATACAGGGGCTGCAGGGTCATGGCGTGGTCTCGGGGGTAATGCCGGGTGGCCATGGCATTCCAATCCGTGACCCCCGGCACGCACAATCCGACTGATCGCACTTGTTATCTTGTAACGTTTAAGTGATAGTCGTGCGCTTGCCCGGATCAGGCGAGGCAGATCATCAGCACCGTGCAAAGCACCAGCATCAGCACGAACACACGCCGGCTCAATGCGAGGCAGGCCAGGTAGGCTGCCAGCGCCCAGGCGCCCAGCAGTGCGCAGGCCAGCAGCCAGAGGCCGATCACCATCAGTGATCCGCTCGCCAGCGCAGACAACGCAATCGCTTTGAACAAGGCCACGCCCAGCACGCTGCCGAGCACGCCGGCCTGCAGGGCAACGGCATCGTGGCGGGCAGGGGCAGGGTGGCGGAACATGCTGGCCGGAGTGGTCACATGGAAGGGCGGCGCAGCTACTGTGCCCGACCCCATATCCACGCCGCGTGTACTTCGCGTGCGCCATGTGCCTGCAGCAGGGGCGCTCAGTCGAACTCACCCTCGGCCGATTCCAGTCGCTGCCGGTACGCCGCCCGGTGCTGGTACAGGCGCTGGCACTCTTCCGACCTGTGGATGCGGCTGCCGGGTTCGTTGGCCACCGAGTCGCACATCCGCGCGATGTGGTTGTTCTCCGCCAGTTCGGTGACGAAGAACACTGCAGTGACGCCGGTGCCGAGCAGCACGACATACAGCAGGCGGCTGAGCCAGCGCGACAGCTTGCGCTCGAAGTGCTGCTGGATGGTCAGGTCGAAACGGATGATGCTGAGCACGATCCAGACGATCGCGACCAGGAAGCAGAGCGTGGGCAGCAGGCCACGCCAGATTCCCGCTTCATATACCGATTCGCTGTAGTGCACGGCGGCCCCGGCACCGGCGATGGCGATGGCCAGTGCCCAGTTGCGGCCCAACGAGAGCAGGTCATCGAGCAGTTTCTCGCGGTCCTTGGTCGGTGCTGCTGCCACGTCGGTTCCTTCTGCCCGTTGCGATCGGCGGCGGGGTGCCGCCGATCCTGCAGATGGTGGGGTATTGCCCCGGTGATGAGAAGCCTTTCCGGCTCAGTGCGCGGCCGCGCGTGCCCCCATCCAGCGTCGGTAGCGGCGGGTCCTGCATGTGGCCGCGGCCTGTGCCAGCAGCAGTGCCCACACTGGCGAGACGCCGGGGGCGGTCGGCTGACGTCGGCTCAACCGCCCCAGCTGGTACTTCACCGTGGCCATGTGTGCACTGGCAGCCAGCGGCTTGCTGCGCCAGTCGATGTTGCGCAGGGTCGGTACCTGATCGCGGCCTTGCTGCCAATGGTGTGGCAGGTCCGGCTCGATTGCCAGCGCGGTGGCGATGCCGACCATCGCAACACCGCTGTCCAGCACCTGCTCGGCCACTGCACGGCGACGGATGCCGCCGGTGACCATCAGCGGCATCGTTGCCACCGTGGCGATCTCGCGTGCGAATTCGAGGAAGTAGGCTTCGCGGGCCAGGCTGCGGCCGTCGCGTGCGGCGCCGGTCATCGCCGGCGCTTCATAACTGCCGCCGGACAGTTCCACCATATCCACGCCCAGTGGTGCCAGCATCTCCACTACTGCGCGCGCCTCCTCGTGCGAGAAGCCACCGCGCTGGAAATCGGCTGAGTTGAGCTTCACTGCCACCACGAATGCGGGCGACACCGCCGCGCGTACGCCCTGCACGATCTCCAGCAGCAGGCGCGCACGGTTTTCCAAGCTGCCGCCCCAGTGGTCCTCGCGCCGGTTGGACAGCGGCGACAGGAACTGGCTGAGCAGGTAGCCGTGCGCGGCATGGATTTCCACCCCGCTGAAACCGGCACGTTCGGCCAGTTCGGCGCTGCGGATGAAGCGGGCAATCACTTCCTCGATGTCGGTCCCGGTCATCGCCCGCGGCGGTGCGAACTGCTTGGACAGGGCCCCCAGATCCATGGCTACCGATGAGGGTGCCAACGCCGGTTGGCCGAGCGCGGCCGGCATCTGCCGCCCGGGGTGGTTGATCTGCATCCACATCTGCGCACCGCGCGAACGAGCGGTGTCGGCCCAGGCGATGAAGCGATCAAGGTGGCGATCGTCTTCCAGCACCACACCGCCGGGGCCGGTCATGGCACGGCGGTCGACCATCACGTTGCCGGTAATGATCAGGCCGGCGCCGCCGTCGGCCCAGCGCTGGTACAGCTGCAGCAGCGCGGCCGAGGGCGCGTGGTCGGCGTCGGCCATGTTTTCTTCCATCGCCGCCTTGGCGATGCGGTTGCGGATGACGGCACCGGAAGGCAGTACCAAGGGCGAGAACAGCGACATCGGACAGCTCCAGGACAGGGGAATGGCGCTACGCTAACCTTCAAGTTTGATTGAAGGTCAACGGGTTCCAATGTCGAGGATTCAGGCAGATGAAGATCGGTGAGCTGGCGCGACGCACCGGCCTGGCGGCATCGCGCATCCGCTTCTATGAGGATGCAGGGTTGCTGGTTGTGCAGCGCCAGGCCAACGGCTATCGCGACTATCCGGAGCAGGCGGTGCTGCTGCTGGAGCTGATCACCGGTGCGCAGCGCGCCGGTTTCAGCCTGGAAGAGATCCGCGCGCTGTTGCCGCCGGACATGGGCCAGTGGCAGCACGACGCGCTGATTACGATGCTGCAGCAGAAAGTGGCCGACATCGAGGCGCTGCAACTGCGGCTGGAACAGAGCCGTGTGCATCTGCTGGCGCTGATCGAAGATATCCAGGCGCGGCCGGAGGGCATCGATTGCGCGGCCAATTCCCGGCGGGTGCTGGACCGCGTGAAGCGCGGTGAGCTGGCGCGGCCGACGCTGGCGGCCGGTGATGTGGCGATGCTGCGCCCGGATCGCCGCCGCATAGGCCGCGACTGACGATCCGGCGCGATGTTCAGTGGCTGCCGGCTACGGCGGCCTTGCGCTTCTTGTCCAGCATCACCGCCACGCACCACAGCAGCAGGCCGCCGATGGCGGTGGCCGCGCCCACATAGCCGGTGCTGGCCGGACTGAAGCCGGCGCTGATCGCCATGCCGCCCAGCCACGGGCCGAGCGCATTGGCGGTATTGAAGGCGGCATGATTGGAGGCGGCAGCCAGGGTCTGCGCTTCGCCGGCCACGTCCATCAGGCGCGTCTGCAGCACCGCAGCCAGCGCACCCATGGTGCCAACGGTGATGATCATCGGGCCGATGGTCCACACTGACTGTGCGGCCAACGGATACAGCAGCAGCATCACGATCGACCACAGCAGCACCACCGCAGCGGCCTTGAAGTGGAATTTGTCGACCAGCCAGCCACCGGCGATGTTGCCGATGATCGCCCCGATGCCGAACACGCCCACTGCCAGTGGCATCCACGATTCGGCCACGCCGGTGACCTGCACCAGGGTCGGCGCCAGGTAGGTGAACACGCAGAACATGCCGGCGAAACCGACCGCGCCGATCGCCAGCGCCAGCCACACCTGGGTGGTGTTGAAGGCACGCAGTTCGCGCATCGGCGAGGTGCGCACCTCGTCCGGGTCCGGCAGCAGGAAGCGCGCGATCATCGCCACGGTGGCGATGGCCAGCAGGCTGACCAGAGCGAAGGCGGTGCGCCAGCTCAGCTGCTGGCCCAGCCAGGTGGTCAGCGGGTTGCCGATCAGGATCGCGATCGACAGGCCCAGCAGCACCCGCGACATCGCCTGGCCGCGCTGGCCGGCCGGACTGATCGCAGCGGCCACCAGCATCGCCACGCCGAAGTAGGCGCCATGCGGCAGGCCGGCAACGAAACGTGCGATCAGCATCGTGCCGTAGTTCGGGGCCAGGGCACTGGCCAGATTGCCGACGGCGTAGAAGCCCATCAGCGCCAGCAGCAGCTTGCGGCGCGGGAAACTGGCGCCGACGAAGGCCAGGATCGGCGCACCGACCACCACGCCGATGGCGTAGGCGCTGATCAGGTGGCCGACCTGGGTTTCACTGATCGACAGGCCGCGGCTGATTTCCAGCATCAGGCCCATGCTGGCGAATTCACTGGTGCCGATGGCGAAGCCGCCCAGTGACAGGGCAAGGATGATCAGGGTGCGCTGACGGGGCGTCAGCCGCGCAGCCAGGGAAGAGTTGGGGCTCATGCGGGGGCGCGATGGGGGCGGGGAGCTCGCCATTGTACTGCTGCACCGCAACAGCAGCAGCCACGCTGGCGGTAAAACAGCGTTTGATCCGTGGAGCTGCGGCAAGCCGGGCATGGGCTCGGTACGACGGCAGGTTCGGGGCGCTGTTGTCGGCGTCCTGCATGTGATGACGACATGGCGGTCGGCATGATGCGAAACACAGGGGCTGTGGAGTGCAGGAACAAGGAGGATGTCGATGCAGGAATTCAGGCATGTACTGGAGACGCGAGGTCGCTATCAGCTGGTAGCGGTGTCCTACGCGCCGGTGTACGCTCCGGGCGATGTGGTCGGCCATGCGGTCGTAGCCGACGATGGGGATCGTCTGACCGACCTGATGTCGCTGGCCGAAGCGCGCCAACGCCTGCAGGCACTGGTGCGTGAAGAGGGCGAGGAGCCCGGGCTGGAGAACGAAAACCACCTGCGGAAGAAGGCGTCGCGCTGGCGCCGCCGCTAGGCCGTCGCGCCCTTGTGCGCATCATGGAGGATTCGGGTGTTGCCCAGTAAGAAGTATCTGCTCATCGCCATCATCACGCTGGCGACCCTGCTGCTTGGTTTCGTGTTTTCCGGTTACCTGACCCTGCTGCTGCTGGGGCTGGACACCAAGCTGTTCACCTGGAACACCTACTACCAGTACTTCAACGCGCTCGGCCAGCCACAGGTCGCGCCCTTCGTGGGCAAGATCAAGTGGGCCGGTTATCTCGGTTTCGGCCTGCCGCTGCTGGTGCTGCTGGTGACCGGCCTGGTGCTGCTGCTGAAGAAGGACAAGCGCTCGCTGCACGGTGACGCACGCTTTGCCACCAGCGCCGACCTGTCCAAGCACGGCATGTTCAAGAAGACCGGCCAGAGCATCGTGGTCGGCAGCCATGGCGGCAAGCTGGTGCGGCTGGACGGCCAGCAGTTCGTGATCCTGGCCGCGCCGACCCGCTCGGGCAAGGGCGTGGGCGTGGTCATTCCGAACCTGCTGGAGTACGGCGAATCGCTGGTGGTGCTGGACATCAAGCAGGAGAACTTCGACCTGACCAGCGGCTGGCGTGCCAGCCAGGGCCAGGAGATCTACCTGTTCAATCCCTTCGCCGAAGACCGCCGCACGCATCGCTGGAATCCGCTCAGCTACGTCTCCGACGACCCGGCGTTCCGCGTTTCGGACCTGATGAGCATCGCCGCGATGCTGTATCCGGATGGTGCCGAGGACCAGAAATTCTGGGTCAGCCAGGCGCGCAACGCGTTCATGGCCTTCACCCTGTACCTGTTCGAGAACTGGGATGACGAGCGCAGCAGTGGCTTCCCGGGCGGCTCGGGCACGCCCACCCTGGGCGCTGTCTACCGGTTGTCATCGGGTGACGGCAGCGATCTGAAGAAATACCTCAAAGCCTTGTCGGAGCGGTCGTTCCTCAGTTCCAACGCGCGCTCGGCGTTTGCCAACATGCTGTCCCAGGCCGATGAGACCTTCGCCTCGATCCTGGGTACCTTCAAGGAACCACTCAACGCCTGGATCAACCCGGTGCTGGACAGGGCCACCAGCAGCAACGATTTCCTGCTGACCGATGTCCGCAAGAAGAAGATGACCATCTACATCGGCATCCAGCCGAACAAGCTGGCCGAGAGTCGCCTGATCATCAACCTGTTCTTCAGCCAGCTGATCAACCTCAACACCAAGGAACTGCCCAAGTCCAATCCGGACCTGAAGTACCAGTGCCTGCTGCTGATGGACGAATTCACCTCGATCGGCAAGGTCGAGATCATCGCGTCGGCGGTGTCCTACATGGCCGGCTACAACATCCGCCTGCTGCCGATCATCCAGAGCATGTCCCAGCTCGATGCCACCTACGGGCGGGAGGTGTCGCGCACGATCATCACCAACCACGCGCTGCAGATCCTTTACGCGCCGCGTGAGCAGCAGGACGCCAATGACTACTCGGACATGCTCGGTTACACCACCATCCGCAAGAAGAACGTCACCCATGCCCGCGAGAAGACCCACAGCTTCACCGAGGAGCGGCGCGCACTGATGCTGCCGCAGGAGCTGAAGGCGATGGGGCCGGACAAGGAAGTATTCCTGTACGAGGGCATACCGCATCCTGTGAAGTGCGACAAGATCCGCTACTACAAGGATCGCTACTTCACCTCGAGGCTGCTGCCGAAGGTCGACGTTCCGATGCTTAACGTCTAATTCACGTCGCTAAATTTGTGACGTAGATTCATATTCATTGACGTGAATTCGTGAGCTAAGTCAAAAAAACATCATCTGTTCATAGAAATTCAGACTTGTCTGACATGGAATTGACGCGTGGTTGTGCGACCCTGTGTTCGTCATCCAGAAATGTGTGCTGGGTGTCAAATGTTGTAGAGCAGGGTGGCCAGGAGTTTGTGCCATGGAAACAAGGATGGTTTCGACGTTGGAGATGTGTGCGGGTGTGTCGTCGGCAATGACTGGCGGCCCCGTCACCTGGTTGGCGGCTTTCGGGCTGCAGGGGAACCGGGGCAGGTGTGCTGCGAGCCAGCGCGTCTTCCCGTTTCCGGTGCGCGTGATGCGGCGCCGGACGACCAGGGAGCCAATGTTCGGGACTGCTTTTTCGTACGTCAAAGTGAAGCCCGTATGAATCAGGCGTTTATCGCGAAAATATCCATCGCCGCAGTGGCGGCGTTGATGGTGGCAGGGTGTGCCACCAAGTCCGCTCCCGATTTCGGAGGGCGCTGGAAGCCGGTCAACCGTTTCGCTGCGGCGACGACCGAGATCCCGCTGTACTCCAGCTACGTCTACCAGGCTTCGCCGATGGATGGCACGCTCAAAGCCATGCTTGAGCGCTGGGCCAAGGATTCCGGGCGCACGCTGGACTACCGCCTCAGCTCGGACTTCACGCTGTACGGCGCGGTCTCGAACATCGACACCACCAATGCACAGCAGGCCGTGATCGATCTCACTGCGGCCTATGCGACGCAGGGAATCTCCGTCTCCATCGTTGGCAACCAGATCGTTGTGCAGAGCGCTGGCGCGACGCCGACCGCGTCGGCGCAGGGCGCTGATTCCAACAGCGGCACCTGAGTCCACATCGAAATCATCGAACGTGCTGCTCCCCGCGCCTGGCGCAGGGGCTTCACGCCCATTGATGTTTCAGCAGTACGGAAGAATCCATGTTCCGCAAGAAGGATCCCGGCAACAGTCCCAAGGTCGAGCAGTCGGTCGCCAAGGCGGTCAGCTACGAGATCACCGTGGCCGACATGGCGCGTCGCAGCGAGCGACGTGCCTGGTGGGTCGCCACGGGCTCGCTGTTGATGTCGCTGGCATTGGCCGGTGGCTACTACTACATGCTGCCGCTGAAGGAGAAGGTGCCGTTCCTGGTGATGGCCGATGCCTACACCGGTACTGCCACGGTTGCGCGCCTGAGTGGCACCTTCCAGGGCGAGACCATCACCAGCAATGAAGCGATCAATCGCAGCAACGTGGCCCAGTACGTGCTGGCGCGTGAATCGTACGACTCGGCGGTGATGGGCCTGCGTGACTGGGAACTGGTGTTCGTGATGTCCACCGATCCGGTGGCGCAGTCGATGCGCGTGCGTTATGCCGGCAACAACCCGCAGAACCCGTTCGTGATGTACGGCCGCGAGCGCGCCATCCGGGTCAAGATCCTCAGCATCACGCCGCTGGGTGCTGAGCCGAACGGCAGCTTCCGCGGTGCTTCGGTACGTATCCAGCGCAGTCTGCTGGACAAGCGCACCGGCGTTGCCACCTATCTGGACAACCAGTTGGTGACGATGCGCTTCGGGTACAACCAGAACCTGGCGCTGTCCGAACAGGATCGCATCCTCAATCCGCTGGCCTTCCAGGTCACCGAGTACCGCGTCGACAACGACTATTCGCGTGGCGTACCGGTGCCGGATGACGGCGCCATGCAGGCACAGGCGCAGCAGGCAGCACAGGCCGCGCAGCAGGCCCAGGCTGCCTACGATCCCAACAATCCGGCCGCGGCCATGATGATCGATCCGGCCACCGGCCAGCCGGTCGCCGTGCCGGCCAATGGCCAGGTGCCGGGCCAGCCGATACAGGGGCAGCCGATACAGGGGCAACCGATGCCGGCGCAGCCGGTACCGGGTCAAGCAACACCGGGGCAGGCCATGCCCGGTCAGCCGGCCATGAGGCCGGCGCAGAACAATTCCACCGGAACTGCTGATGGAGCAAGCAACCGATGAGTAGTCGAGATATCAGGGGAAGCGCGCTGGCGCTGCTGTCGATGTTGTCGCTGTTGTTTTCAGCAGCTGCGATGGCGCAGGCGGTGGACCACTACGAGTACGAGAAGGACCGGATCTATCCGGTTCGCACCGGCCTGGGCCTGACCACCCAGATCGAACTGAGCCCGAACGAGAAGATCCTCGACTACAGCACCGGTTTCAGCAGTGGCTGGGAACTGACACGTCGAGAGAACGTGTTCTATCTCAAGCCGAAGAACGTCGACGTCGACACCAACATGATGGTGCGCACCGAGACCCATTCCTACATCTTCGAACTGAAGGTGGTGGCCACTGATTGGCGCCAGTTGGAACAGGCCCGCCGCGCAGGCGTGCAGTACAAGATCGCCTTCGTCTATCCCAACGACACCGTGTTCGGCGTCGCCCAGGAAGCTGTCGAGGAAGAGGCCAAGCCGCTGTTGAGCTCTGAACTGGCCAAGGATCGCCAGTACAACTTCAACTACTCCTATTCGACCAGCAAGGCGAAGAAGATGGGCTGGCTGATCCCGGTCAACGCCTACGACGACAGCCGCTTCACCTACCTGAAACTGCCGAACTCGCCGGAATACAAGACCGGCATCTTCCCGGCCGTGTTCGGTCGTGAAACGGAATACGGTGAAGACTTCGTGGTCAACACCACGGTTGAAGGCAATACGCTGATCGTGCACGGGACCTACCCGTACCTGGTCATCCGCCACGGCGACTTCGTCGTCGGCCTGCGAAGGAACGTGAAGAAATGAGCCAGCAGAACACTCCCGGAAACGACCCGAACAACGGACGCGACGAGAGCCAGAGCCCGTACGGTGCCCAGGCTGCTCCGGAGGCGCAGACGAATCCGTACTTCGGCACGACCCAGGCTGAGCCTGCACCGGATCTGGACGCGGCCGCGCCGCAGCTGCGCTCGGCTGAAGAGCAGCGATTGAACCGCAAGGCGCTGCTGTTCCTGGGCGGTATCGTGGTGCTGCTTGTTGCCATGGGCTTCCTGCTTTTCCGCAAGGGCCAAGACAAGGACGATGCGCCGAAGGTGCCGGATGTTGCGCGCGCGAGCACGCCAACACTGCCGGACGCTGTCCAGACCGATCCGGGTCCGGCGCAGGCAATGCAGCCCGTTGATCCGATTCCGATGTTGCCGCCGCCTCCATTGGGGCCGAGCCGCCCTGAGCCGCCAGTGACGTTGGAAGATCGCTCCGCGGGCCCTCGTGGTCCGACGCTTGCCGAACGTCGGATGGGTGCCAGTGCCGATGGTTTCGTTGGCAATGGCGGTTCACAGGATGAGGAGCGCTCGCAGCAGGCGGGCATGGACGAATACACGCGGGCAATGCTGCAGCAGATGAACGGGCAGCAGAATGCAGCGCCAGCGCGCGTGCGTCGTGGCCCCGACGTGGATGACGTGTCCAATGCCAGCTACATCCGCAGCCCCGATGCGCTGCTGGTGCGAGGAACCTATCTGCGCTGTGTACTGGAAACCCGCATCATCACCGACATCGCGGGTTACACCTCGTGCCTGGTGACAGAGCCGGTGTACTCGATCAACGGCCGCAATCTGCTGCTGCCGAAGGGCTCCAAGATCTATGGCGCCTATGGCGGTGGTCCTACCGGCAAGCGGGTGGAAGTGATCTGGGACCGCATCACCACGCCGAACGGTATTGACGTGGCAATGTCCAGCCCGGGCGTTGATCAGCTGGGTGGCGCAGGCCATCCGGGCCAGTACAGCGCGCACTGGGGCAGCCGTATCGCCTCGGCGCTGATGATCAGCCTGTTGGCCGACGCGTTCAAGTACGCCGCCGCCGAACATGGCCCGGAGACCACCACGGTGGCCAACAACGGCATGACCATCCAGTCGCCCTATGAGAGCGCCACCGCGCGCACCATGGAACGCCTGGCCAACGAGTCGCTCAGCCAGCGTCGCCCGCCGACCGTGACCATCAACCAAGGCACCATCGTGAATGTGTACGTCGCCAAGGACGTCGACTTCACGAGCGTGCTGCATCCCCGCCGGTAACAACGAACGATCATGGACGCTGAAGTGTCACCCCTCGCCCTCGTCTCCAGCGATTTCCTGCGCTATCAGTACGAAGTGCTGGGCATCGCCGAGTACATGACTTCCCCGGAAGTGACGGAAATCTGCATCAACCGTCCCGGTGAGCTGTACCTGGAAACCCGGGCGGGGTGGCAGCGGGTGGATGTGCCGAGCCTGACCTTCGAGCGGGCCCGGCAGTTCTGCACGGCGGTGGTGAACGAGAGCAACACCGGCCAGCGCATCACCGATGCCGATCCGGTGGTCTCGCTCACGTTTCCCACCGGCCAGCGTGCCCAGTTCGTGATTCCGCCGGCGTGCGATGCAGGCAAGGTGTCGATCACCATCCGTCTACCGTCCAAGCACACCAAGTCGCTCAGCCAGTATCACGAAGATGGGTTCTTCAACCAGATCCTGGAAAGCGATGGCAGCATCAGCGAGCAGGATCGCGAGCTGCTGGAACTGCGCCAGCAGCGCGAGTACGCCGAGTTCTTCCGGCGTGCGGTGATGTACCGCAAGAACATCGTGGTATCCGGTGCGACCGGTAGCGGCAAGACCACCTTCATGAAAGCGCTGGTCAATCATATCCCGGACAACGAACGCCTGGTCACGATCGAAGATGCGCGCGAGCTGTTTCTGACCCAACCCAATGTGGTGCATCTGCTGTACTCCAAGGGTGGGCAGAGCACCAGCAATGTCAGCGCCAAGAGCTGCATGGAAGCCTGCCTGCGCATGAAGCCCGAACGCATCATCCTGGCCGAGCTGCGCGGTGACGAGGCGTTCTACTTCATCCGCAACTGCGCATCGGGCCACCCTGGCTCCATCACCAGTTGCCACGCCGGCAGCCCGGAGCAGACCTGGGACCAGCTGGCACTGATGGTGAAGGCGTCCAGCGAAGGCTCTGGCCTGGAATTCAACGTGATCAAGCGACTGTTGATGATGACGATCGACATCGTCGTGCATATCAAGGCCCATGCTGGCTCGCGCTACATCACCGGTATCGATTTCAATCCTGGGCGTGCCCAGGGGCAGGAGGGCTGAAGGATGCTGCCAGGACTTGAAATGATGGCGTGCCCGGAGATGGCGGTGTCGATGGACGTGATGCAGCATGTCATCAACGTTGAATCGTCGCGCAATCCCTATGCCATCGGCGTGGTTGGCGGCGCGTTGGCGCGTCAGCCCAAAGCGCTGGATGAAGCGCTGGCGACGGTTCGGATGCTGGAAGAGAAAGGCTACAACTTCTCCATCGGGCTGGCCCAGGTCAATCGCTATAACCTGGGCAAGTACGGCCTGGATTCCTACGAGAAGGCTTTCCAGCAATGCCCGAACCTGCAAGCGGGTTCTCGGATCCTCGCCGAGTGCTACAAGCGCTCCGGTGGTGACTGGGGCAAGTCATTCAGTTGCTACTACTCGGGCAATTTCGAGACCGGCTTCCGCCATGGCTATGTGCAGAAGGTCTATGACTCGATGCGCCGCGGGCAGCAGCTTGCCAGCAATGGTGTTGCACCGATCGACGTGGTGAGTCGCGGCGAACGCCGCAGCGTGAAGGTCGAGCATCACCCGCAGCTCGCTTCGCCGGCGCAGGCGCGCATCGTTGCGCAGGCGAGTGGCCCGGTGTACGTGCCGTCGGAAGACCCGGCACGCGCGTATGTCGTGTATCCGTCCACCGGTGCAATGGCGCGGGGCAGCCTGCTGAACATCGCCGACCAGACGCTGTCCAAGGTAGTGCTGGGTTCGGTGGACCGGATGATGCAGCCACAGGCGCAGCCCACCCAAGGGGCCGCCTATCCGCAGCAACAGGCCGGTGGCATGCCGCAGCAGCTGCCTCAGCAGGGTCCGGCGCAAGCGATGGCCATGCCGCAGCAGTTGCCAGGTGCTGCAGGTGGCAGCAACGAGGGCCCTGTGATGTTGCGGCCCTGGAATGAGCGCAATCAGCCAGTGGCCGGCAATGGCAGTTCATATAACGCACCGGCACAGTCCGCACCGGTGCAGCAGATTCCCGCAGGGGATGCGGCCTTCGTGTTCTGACGAAGTCGTGGTACGGCCAGTCCCCCGGCTGGTCGATTCAGTTGTGTTAGTCCATCAACAAGGAAATCAATCCATGAAGCGATCCAATCTCGACCTCGTCCAGGCCCAGCGCACGCTGAAGACCCTGCTGATGGCCACTCTGTTCGTCGGCGCACTGTTTGCCCCGCAAGTCTTCGCCAACGGCGCCACCGACTTCGGCGGCACCGACAAGAAGGTCTGCGGCTTCTTCAACAACATCAACGGCCTGCTGAACATCGCCTCGATCGCCGTGGTCACCATCGCGGTGATCTTCGCTGGTTACCAGATCGCCTTCGCGCACAAGCGCATCGCTGACGTCGCCCCGATCCTGATCGGTGGTGTGCTGATCGGCGCCGCAGGCCAGATCGCGCGCATGCTGCTGGGTGATGGCAGCGACGGCAAGTGCGGTGGTGGCACCAGCACCTCCTACCTGATCAACCACGTGATCCAGTACTACAGTGCATAAGAACGTCGTGTTCCGCGGCTGCACGCGTCCAGCGATGTTCCTGGGCGTTCCCTACCTGCCATTCTTCATGGTGGCAGGCGGGCTGTTGCTGCTCAGCATGTACACGAACTTCTGGTTCCTGCTCACCATTCCGGTGGCGGTCTTCATCATGCGGCACATGGCCAAGCGTGACGAAATGATCTTCCGTCTGCTGGGCCTGCGCCTGATGTTCAAGCTGAAGGTGCGCAACGTGCAGGAGCACGATGGCATGTGGGTGCTCAACCCCAACCACTACCGCAACAAGCCGGCCCGAATGGATTGAGGTCCGGATCCGGCCTGGCGGGCGTCCGCGCCCGCCAGGTCTCTTGAAACTTCTTGGCAGTACCTCTTTGGAAGCAGTCGTATGTTCAGCCCTGACACCTCCATCAGTGAGTTCATCCCGTTGTCGTCGCATGTCGCCCCGAACGTGGTCAAGACCACGGGCGGCGACTACCTGCTGACCTGGCATCTGGAAGGGCTGCCGTTCGTCGGCCGCGAGGAGTGGGAGCTCGAGCATCGCCACAATACGTTCAACCGTCTGCTGCAGACGTTGCGCGCGCCTGACTTTGTCAACGTCGCCTTCTGGGTGCACGACATCCGTCGCCGTCGCACGTTGAAGGGCAAGAGCAACTACAGGCAGCGCTTCAACCAGGACGTTTCCGACCAGTACATGGGCATGCTGTCCTCGCAGCGCATCATGCAGAACGAGCTGTACCTGACCATGATCTATCGCCCGGTGGTGGCGGGCAAACGCTTCGTCGAAAAGTCGGCGAACGTGGAGAAGCTGCGCGCCGAGCAGGAGCAGGCGGTAGAGAAGTTGATGGAACTGGCCGGCAACGTCGAGGCCGTGATCCGCGACTACGCGCCGTATCGCCTGGGTATGTACGAAGCCAAGAATGGCGTGGTGTTCTCGGAAACGCTGGAGCTGTTCGGTTACCTGATCAATCGCATCGACGAGCCGGTGCCGGTGCTGTCGGCACCGATCAAGGATTACCTGCCGGTCAGTCGCCACATGTTCTCGGCCAAGACCGGCGATTTTGCGATCAATACTCCCAACGGTGCCAATCACTACGGCGCCATTCTGAACATCAAGGAGTATGCCGAGGGGACTTACCCGGGCATCCTCAACGGCCTGAAGTACCTCGACTACGAATACGTCATCACCCATTCGTTCAGCCCGATGGGGCGCCAGGACGCGCTGAAGGTGCTCGACCGCACCAAGGGCATGATGATCTCCTCCGGCGACAAGGCGGTCAGCCAGATCGTCGAGCTCGACCAGGCCATGGATCAGCTGTCGTCGGGCAACTTCGTGCTGGGTGAATACCACTTCATCATGGCGGTCTACGGCGACACCCAGGCCAAGCTTTCGCAGAACGTCGCCTCGACCCGCGCCGAGCTGTCCAACGCCGGGTTCGTATCGACCAAGGAAGATCTGGCCGTTACCTCGTCCTTCTACTCACAGTTGCCGGGTAACTGGCGCTACCGCACGCGACTGGCCAATGTCAGCTCTCTGAATTTCCTGGGCCTGTCGCCGCTGCACAACTTCGCCACCGGTAAGCAGCACAACAACCCGTGGGGCGACTGCGTCACCACGCTGCAGACCACCAATGGCCAGCCGTACTACTTCAATTTCCACGCGACCCATCCGTCTGAGAATTCACTCGGCGAGAAGGCGATCGCCAACACCATGGTCATCGGCAAGTCCGGTACCGGTAAAACCGCGCTGATCAACTTCCTGCTCAGCCAGGTGCAGAAGTACGAGCCGTCGCCGACCATCTTCTTCTTCGACAAGGACCGCGGCGCGGAGATCTTCGTGCGCGCCTGCGGTGGCAACTATCTGGCCCTGGAGAATGGCGCACCGACCGGCTTCAACCCGTTCCAGTGCGAGAACAATGAAGCCAACCTGCAGTTCCTGGCTGACCTGATCAAGGTGCTGGCCGGCAAGCGCGAGTACAGCGCCCGTGAGGAAGAGGATATCTACCGGGCGGTGGAGAGCATGCTCGATACGCCGATGCACCTGCGCAGCATGACCAACTTCCAGAAGAGCCTGCCCAACATGGGCGACGATGGCCTCTACGCGCGCATGCGCCGCTGGACCTCGGGCAACTCGCTGGGCTGGGTGTTCGATAATCCGATCGATACCGTTGACCTGAGCAAGGCCAACATCATCGGCTTCGACTACACCGACATCATCGACAATCCTGAAGTGCGCGTGCCGGTGATCAATTACCTGCTGCACCGCCTGGAGTCGCTGATCGACGGTCGTCCGCTGATCTATGTGATGGACGAATTCTGGAAGATCCTGGACGGCGAAGGTGGCCTGAAGGAGTTCGCGAAGAACAAGCAGAAGACCATCCGTAAGCAGAACGGTCTCGGCATCTTCGCTACGCAGAGCCCGGAAGATGCGCTGAAGAGCGATATCTCCGCCGCCCTGATCGAGCAGACCGCTACCCTGATCCTGCTGCCGAACCCGAATGCCAGCAAGAGCGACTACATGGACGGCCTGAAGCTGACCGAGGCCGAGTTCAGGGTGGTGACTGCACTGGACGAGCGCTCGCGCTGCTTCCTGGTCAAGCAGGGCCATGCCTCCAGCGTGTGCCAGCTCAACCTGCGCGGCATGGACGACATCCTGTCGGTGATCTCAGCTTCGACCGACAACATCGATGTCATGCATCGGGTCCTGCAGACGGCCGCGGTCCGCAATCGCGTCACTGTAGACGAGCTCAGCCCGGAGCAGTGGCTGGAAGATTTCTACAAGAACCGGAAGGGATCGGGAAAGGAACCCCGGTCCGACGCGGCCTGATGGCCGTGCGAGCAGGAGACAGGCAAGTGGACGTCAATCAGAACAACAGGAGTTTCCCAATGAACAACGTCAAGCGTCGGGCCAGCGCCCGCAAGGTACTCAAGCCGATGGCCAAGGTGCTCGGCGTTGCCTTGGCGCTCTCAGCGACCAATGCGGGCGCCATCGGCCCGGTGCAGGAAACGGGTCCTGCGCTGTGGCAGCACATCCTCAATCAGATCAATACGTACCAGGCCCGTTTCCAGGAGAAGTACCAGTTCGTCAAGGAGAACACCCAGTGGGCACGGGACTGGGCGCAGACGATCAAGGAGTACCAGGAGACGATGGTCCAGATCCAGGGCATCGTGAATTCCTTCGGGTTGCCGGATTCCGCCCCGCTGACGCCGGTGCCACCCAATTATCTGGTTGCCGAGACCTGCGGAATCGGCACCGACCTGAAGACTCTCGCGACCCGGGTCGTTTTCAATTTCAAGGGCGATTGGAAAGATCAGCAGCAACAGATCTGCGTGAACATCCGGATGATGCAGAACCGCAAGTACAACGATGCGGTGGACTTCATGCTCAAGACGATGCCGTCGTTCTTCGATAGCCTCGATGCAATCGAGAAGCAGCGAAATGTCAGCAATCTGCTCGGCAACGTCAACGCAACGCAGAACGACACGTTGCGCACCGCAAACGACATGGCAGCCAAGGCAAAGTCCTTCGAGGCACAGCAGAAGGCCTACGATGCCTACATCGAGGTGATGGAAGCCAATCAGAAGGTAGTCGCACAGGCAGCGTTGAAGGGCGACCCGATGAAGACCATTGCCAGTGATCTGGTCAAGACGGCGGCGCTGAAGGCAGCGCTGTCCATCGACTGATGCATGGAATGGAGCACCAAGGGTGCGCGCGTCAGCGTCGCCCCTCATGTGATTGCAGTATTACCAAGGGAATGTGGGTATGACGATCAGGTCGATTGCCAACTTTGATTTTTCGGGCGGATTCCAGGATCTGATGGGGCACGTCGCACGTGTCCAGTCGATTGGCGATTTCGTGTTCTTCAAGCTGATCCTGGACTACCTGCGGGACAGGATCGGCAAGTTCGGCTTCGACCTGATGGACAACATGATGGCGTGGGTGGGCGGCATCGCGCTGACCCTCATGACCTTGTGGGTGCTGATCCAAGGCTATCGAATCGTTACAGGCCGCAGCCGCGACTCGATGATGGTCCTGGTAACCAACATGGCACGCGCAGCGTTGATTGTGGCCGTTGCCACCAGCATGGGCATGTTCGGGCGCGATCTTCATGAGTTCCTGACCGAGGACGTGAAGGGCCTGATCACCCATGTTGTCACTGGCAAGGATCAGAAGCCGGAAGAGCAGATCGACAAGAGTCTGGCTTGGATGCAGGTGGCGCTGTCCAGCATTGATGGCATCAAGATTCTGAATGACCCTGGATTGCAGGAAGACAAGACCCGGGCCATGTGGTTCATCGGCCTCGGCACCGGTGGTCCAGCGGTAACTGCGGGTTCAATGCTTCTGCTCTACGAAGTAGCAATGGCGTTGTTCATCGGATTCGGACCGTTGTTCATTCTTTGCCTTCTGTTCGACCAGACCAAGCAGTTGTTCCAGCGATGGTTGTTCTATGGCATCGGAACCATGTTCTCCATGGCGGTATTGGCAGCCATGGTCTCGATTGCGCTGGACATGGTGATTCGCGTGTCTGCGTCGTTCTGGGTGACAGCGCTGGTGAACAAGTTCCCGCTGATGGGCGCGTCCAGCGACGGCATGACCAGTCAGGCGATGCAGCAGGGCGGCATGGGATTGATCCTGACGACCCTGATTCTGACTGCGCCCCCAATGGCGGCCATGTTCTTCCAGGGCACCTTGGGTAGCTTCATGGCATATTCGCAGATAGGTGGCAGTCCAGTGGCACAGGCGCCGGGACCGAGCGGGCAGCCTCCGGGTAGTTACTATTCGCCAGCCCAGACAAAGGATCATTCCAGTGCTCCATCGGTCAGTTCCGGCCACGGCGCGACTTCTGGTTACGGTATTGGGCGATCAGGTGAGATCAAGCAAGATACTGGAAAGTATGGGCAGGCTGGTGCCTGAGCGTGAAATGACAGTGTCGATTGATAGAGGTGTAAGTATGAAGTGCATTGTCGTGCTTTTGCTGCTCGTTATTTCTAATGTGGCGTTGGCAGAAGGGCGGTGCCCCCCAGGGCAGTACCCGGTGGGAGGGCAGGGCGTAGGAGGTTGTGCGCCAATTCCGGGCGGTCAAACTAGTGGTGAGAGCAATGGCCCCATGCCAACTGGCAAGTGGGAAACCCGGTGGGGTGCTTTGGCGCAAGACGCAGACCATCAAGTAGGCCAGAATTTGGCGATTGGTGTGGCAGAGGTCAAAAAATCAAAGAGAGAAGCCAGGTCTCTCGCGCTCTCTGAATGTCAGCGCATGGGGGGGCAGAAGTGTAAAGTTATTCTTGAGTACCACAATCAATGCGCCGCGCTAGCCGGCCCGGTGATTGGCTCAGTACCCCTGGCCGACGTGACAACCGTGGCGTATCGATCACCTAATGAAGAGGATGCGAAGGCGGAATCAGTGCGCCGTTGTGAATCCGAGGGTAAGGGGCGCAGTTGTACCGTTATCTACTCTGCGTGCAGCATGTCTGAGTTTAAGCCTTTCCGCTGATGGAATCCTCGCGTTGGGTGAGCTTTGTTGCACGCCGAGGTTCTGCTTATTTGTTTTAGAGGTGGCCTGCTGAGAAGCGGGCTATTTCTATTTCTCACTTCCGCCTAGGACGTGGACTTTGCCTTTGGGGTTGGAGTCGCTGGCCATAGGTTCAGTCAAATTAAGTGCGTTGAAGTTGCTCTCGAAGATCAAATTTCTTTCTGCAATTAGTATCTCTACGAACTTTAATCTGTGGTGCTGAGTGCATTGTCTTGGGGCGCAGTTCATCCTTCATCTATTGTTCGATAAGACCAAGCAGTTGTTTCAGCGATGGCTGTTCTACGGCATTGGAACCATGTTCTCCATGGCGGTATTGGCAGCCATGGTCTCGATTGCGCTGGACATGGTGATTCGCGTGTCTGCGTCGTTCTGGGTGACAGCGCTGGTGAACAAGTTCCCGCTGATGGGGGCGTCCAGCGACGGCATGACCAGTCAGGCGATGCAGCAGGGCGGCATGGGATTGATCCTGGCGACCCTGATTCTGACTGCGCCCCCAATAGCGGCCATGTTCTTCCAGGGCACCTTGGGTAGCTTCATGGCATATTCGCAGATGGGTGGCAGCCCGGTGGCACAGGCGCCGGGACTGAGTGGGCAGCCTCCGGGTAGTTACTACACGCCGGCCGCTCCGGAGAAGGGGTAGTCCGGCCAAGACAGTGGTGCGCATGATCGACATGCGGCCGCACGTTCAACCCTTCCGTCGTCGGAATCCGCCAGGGTTGCCGAATCCGGTCTCAGAGCTGCACATCCCGGCAATCAATAGCCCCCATGCGTACGGAGTAGAAATGTGAAATACATGGTTCTTTTGAGGGTGGCCTGCTGAGAAGTTGGCTGTTTCTTTCTTTCGCTCACGCTTAATGCGCCGGCTTTGCGCTAAGAATGAGCGTCGTTCGAGGTGGCGGGCTAGGCCGTGCTATAAGGAACCATCGGCATTGCCGTAAGTCTTCGCGCCATTCGAAGGAACGAATCATGCAGAATCCCTGCCGTGTAGCCCTGCTGATTGGAGGGCTGGTATCAGCTTCGTCGGCACATGCCACTGATAGCTGGGTCATTTTCACCGGTGGCGAAACGCCGAACCGGGAGGCATGGGTGGTCGATGCGCAAACGCTCAGCGACCGCTCGGATCTGGTCGGTTTCCTGCAGCGTGCCACGCCGGCGGAGCAGAATGCGTACCTGAAGCAATTGCGCCGTAGAAAGCCACCAAAATCCGGTGAGCCGGTCGCTGGTCCGGAACCGGTATACGAGATCCAGGTCAACACCATCTACGAGAACGCGATCAAGCCAAATCGACTGATCAGAAAGTACTGGGTGAATTGTTCACAAAACACCGTGGACATGAGGATGAGCCTGGTCCAGTGGCGCGATCGCCCGATGGAGGATGTCCCACCGGAAAGATTCGAACCGCGAACCGAGGCGATCGCGCCGTGGCAGGTGCAACTGGTGCGGTTTGCCTGTCTCGTGGGGCCTGACCCCAAGGCCAAAGTACCCGCGGAAATGATGAAGCGCGGCTTCCTGTCCATCGGTGACGTCGGCCTATCACCTGCTGATTTCATCTGGGGCGACCTGTGGAAGGACGGCAAGCGACCAGCATTCACCTATCGGCCGACCGACGCCGAAATGGACCGAACTGAGCGCAGCCTGGAGGCGAATCTGGCGCGTGTCCAGAAGGAGACGACCAAGGCTCTGGATGAATCGCATCGAGCAGCTAACCGCGTGGGCCGCAACAATCTCATGGACCTGTGGATCGGCAAGACAGAGCAGGAATTCGTGCGGACATGGGGCACACCGGATCGCGTGGAGATTGGGGCCGATGGTTCGCGCACTTTGTACCTGCATCGTGGCGAGCGTGTGCAGGGGCTGAACGTTTACGGGCATGTCATCAGTGACGTGAACAATCGATGCGATATCACGGTGCTGACGATGGACGGCTACATCCGTGACTACGCCACACAAGGAGCCGCATGCGCGCAGCAGTTGCGTTGATCGCGATTGCTGGCCACGACGCGAGGCGACAAAGAGCATGCAGGGTCCCGCACCCATCCGCATAGGCAGCGCACGCTTTCCGCGCAGCCTCAGGCCGGCGGGGCTGCGGGGGGCGATGCATCCCCGGTGCCATCCACCGCGGACTTGTTTTTCGGATAAGGCGCCATTCACGTTAACCGCGCTTTTTCTGTGATCAAGTGCGCTTTTCATCCAAAGTCCCCTTCGACGAGCGCCGCCTCCTCGAAGTAAGCTGCGTGCGCGTCAAAATCCTGACGCATCGGTGCCATCGAGCGCAGGAGCTTTTCCGTCCATGAGGACTCTGACGACCCACGATGCGGATGATGATTGCGACCATCGCAGACGCCGCCGGGGCGGGGCTATCATCCGCCATGGCGGACACCGGAGCCTGCAGCGCAGCGCACGGTTTCCCGGTCGTCGCGCGGGTACTGGAAGGTCAGGATTGAAGGAGTCGCAGGGGATGCAGAAGGGGAGTGGCGTACACATGGACAATGCCTTGGCGTTCGTTCCGTCCGGCGCGAACCTGCTGGAGGCGGTACGCGGCGATCTCACCGGCAACGGGATCGACGACCAGTTGCTGGTGATCGATCAACCGGCACCCGACGGCTTGGTGCCCGGCGAGCACGGTCCTAACCGGGTGTTGTTGCTGCTGCTGGGTGACGCCGCGGGCCGATGGCAGTTGGCCGCGCGCAACGACAAGCTGGTGCCGTGCTCCACCCGTGGGGGCATTGCCGGCGACCCCTTCGCGTACGTGACCATCGAGGATGGCGCTTTCAGTGTGATCACCAACGGCGGGAGCCGTGAGCGCTGGAGCAGTATCTACACGTTCCGCTACGTTCCGGCCGACGAGGCCTGTTGGGTGCATGGCGTGCAGCGCAGGGTGGTCGACACAGAGACCGAGGCGAGTCATACGCGCGATTTCTCGGCGGCCGAACTTGGTCGGGTGCGGTTCGAGGATTTCGATCCGTCCGTTGTCGCCGACGTGAGCTTGCCCTGAGTGCCATGCCTGTGAGGAGGCGGGAGTACCCAACGATGATCGAGCAGGAGTTTCACCGTGTCGCAGGATAGAGAGTCGCAGTTGCTGCGGCAGGCCACGGAGGCCGGCATCACCTCGTCCCGGGAACTGGCCAACTTCATGGCGCAGGCCGGGCACGAGTCCCGTGGCCTGAGCCGGCTCAATGAAAGTTTCAACTTCACCCGGGGTATCTCGCAGATCCCAGTGGAAGCGGCGTGGCGCAATGGCAATGGCGCGCTTGAGGGCGCCCGCCAGGACGCGTTGCGCGGCCGTCCGGAGAATCTGGCCGAGCTGATGTACGGCGGGCGCATGGGCAATGATGCGCCCGGCGACGCATTGAAGTATCACGGCCGCGGCTATCTGCCGCTGGTCGGCAAGGAAAACTATGAGCGTGCCGGAAAGGCGCTGGATCTGGACCTGGTGAATCACCCGGAGCTGGCCGCGCAACCCGAGCACGCAGGCCGTATTGCGGTGTGGCAGTGGCAGACACGTGTGCCGGAAGCCGCGCGTGAGGATGTGCGCGAAGCGACGCGCGCGATCAATGGTGGCCTGAACGGCATCGAGGCCCGCCAGCAGCGATTCGATGCGTGGCAGCAGAAGCTGACGCCTGATGTGATGGCGCGATTGGATCGAGGCGAAGTCGGTGCGCCGGCGCAGAGTGTTGCCCGTGACATGTCGCAGACCGGTGAGCCCGGCAACGCGTTGTTCGATGATGCGCGCCGGCACCTGCAGCAGATGGGACCACAGAATGGACTGCGCAGTGCACAGGAGCTCGACAATACCGCTGGCGCATTGGCGCTGGGGGCGCAGAAGGCCGGCCTGTCGCGTATCGATCATCTGCTGGCGGGCAACGACGGGCGCACGCTGTTTGCGGTGCAGGGCGCGCTGGGAGATCCGGCGATGCTGCGTGCGTCCGTTGACCGGGAGCAGGCCGCCCAGCAGCCGCTGGCGCAGAGCAGCCAGCAGTTGGCTGCCAGTGTCGCCCAGCAGGACCCGGCGGCCGCGCTCGCCCGCGAGCAGGAGCAGCGTTCTCGATCCCTGTAACACCTGATGCCGGCGGGCAGGGGACCCGCCGGCGCTTTACGTACGACGCGTGGCGCCCTGTGGCGCCGACATGGAAACCCACTCGGAAGGACACCACATGCGAATCGTTCCCTCGAATGCCCGGCACGTCGCTGCCCGCTGCGATGCATCCGCGCGCCGCCTGCCGCCGCTCTGGCTGCTGTCACTTGGACTTGCCGCAGCGTCGGCACAGGCTCAGGCTCAGGAGACAGCGGCGCCCGTCGTGGAGGCGCCCATCGCCGCCGAGGCGATCGTTGACGCGCCTGCAGGGATGGCACCTGTTGCAGCGCCCATGGCCACCGAAGCCGTTGTCGCGGCGCCGGCTCCCGATGTACCGGCTGCCGTGACACCTCCTGCGACACCAGTGGTGGACGCGCAGCCGGCGCCGGCTGCGGACCCGACGCCTGTGCCCGTTGCACCCGCAGCGGCGGCGCCTGTCGCTGCACCGCCTGCTGTCGTCGAGCCAGCCGTCCCGGCGGTAGCTCCCGCGCCACCCGCCTTGGTCATCGCGCCGTTGCCGCCCGAGCAGGCGACCGAGCGTGCGCTTGGTGCCCGCTGCCCGGTGGATCTGGCTGGGCGGCTGGCGGCCCAGGCCGAGCTGCTGATCGGCGCCTGCCAGGGCACGATGCCGGCGCATCTGGCCGCGCTGCTGGTCGCGCTGCCCCAGCAGGACATCCACCTGCCGCGCAGCTGGCGCGAGCGTGAGGTGCAACAGAAGGTTTGGTTCAAGGCGGTGCCGGGCTACGGCCAGCGCCCGGACTTCATCGCGCGGATGGGCGACATCTGGGTGCGCTCGCTGGAAGGACGCGACGCCGACAGCACGTTCTACCTGGTGTCGGCACCGTTCACCTGCAGCGACCGGGTCGCCAACCGCGATGAGTACGGCGCGGAGCCGGTACGTGTGCCAGCGGGTGACTGCCGCGAGGCCTATGTGGCCCAGCGTGTGTACCAGGTTCGCGGGGACGCCGCGCCGAGGGATGTGACCGCCGATGCCATGCCGGCCATGCCCCAGGTGACGGAGGCCGATCGTGCGCGGCAGCTGTCGCGCGACGGCCGGATCAGCCTGGACCACAGCAAGTTGCAGTACGGCCCGGCCATGCGCTGGTTCGTGCAGTACCCGGAGACGGCGCAGAAGGTCGGTCCGCGTGCCTACAGTGACTGGAACCGCGAGCACCTGGCCTTCGTGGTCTGGACTGGGGATCGCTTCGAGCTGCGTGAGAAGGTCGCGCGGGCGCAGTGGCCCTGTGATCCGGTAGCACCGGGCGATCGCGCCTGTGGTGGCTTCCCGGATTCCGGGCCGGATCTGTTCGTGACCGCCGGTGCGTCCGCGCCGGTCGCGGCCTCCAGCCCCTGAGGCAGAGGGCCGAAGTGACGCGGGAGCCGGAATGACCGGCTCCCGCGCTGTTCATCAGGCCTGCATGCTGCGGGTCTGGTTCTGCTGTTGTTCCAGTTGCTGATCGCGGTCCTGTGCCAGACGCTGTCCCGCGGCTTGCTGATCAATGCGCTGGCTGCTCTGCTCCAGCGGGGTGTTCATCGCCACGGCCGTGTCCACCGACACGCGCAGATGCGCCGGGTCGCCGCCCTGGCCCTGCACCGCGAAGCTGCGCGAGGCATCGGCATTCATCACCACTTCGTCGATGCGCTTGCCGCCTGCAGCGTGCATCTCCGCCGCCAGGCTACCGGCCAACTGCGTACTCATCACATCCGGCACGCGGCCGACGCGAACGTCCTGCGCATGCACGCCACGGATCGCGTCGTTGAAAAGCGGGTTGCCAAGATGAGTGGCATCGTCCATGCGCAGCATGCTGGTGTGGTGGCCGTTCTTCTCCGCCTCGCGACGGGCCGGCTCACCGGGTTGCAGCGGGCCACGGATGTGGTCGTACAGATCGACGGCACCGCCCGGGATGCCGCGTGCCGCGCGGGTGACGCCACGACGCAGTGATTCCACGTCGTCGCGGTACTCCTCGATCATCTTGGCGTTGTCTTTCGCCAGCTTCTGCGTTTCCGGGTGCTTCAGCACCGAGCCTTCGTTGAGGAAGTTGCCCAGTTTGTGCGCGCCGAATGAGCTGGTGGCCGCGATGATCGGACGGTCTGGAATCAGATCACGCAGGGCGTGATTGCTGAAGCCGTTTGCCGCGAGCGTCTTGATTTCATCGGGCTTGGCGTAGATGCGGACCTGGCCGAAGTGGGGCGATGCAGCACTGACCGGATCGGAGGCCATGACGTGGTTGATCATGGTGTTGCCGCCTTCCGGAATGCGGTAGCTGAGGCTGACCGCGCCGTAGGCGTTGAAGGTCTCGCCCTTGACGTTGAAGTGGTGCGAGGTGATCTGGGCCAGGGCGCCGCCGAGGGAATGGCCTGTGACGGTGACCTGGGGCGCGCGGCCTCCAAATGCAGCTTCCTGCTTCGCGTAGTCCAGCGCGCTTTTGGTCAGGGCGATGGCATCGGGGGCCTGCACATTGGTGCGGGCAACGACCATGCCTCCGTCGGTGAGGATTGCATCACGAGCAATCTGTTCGGTGCCGCGATGAGCGACGACGATCTCGTTGGTGTCGGTGCGTTGGTAAATGGTGCCTTGGTAGCCGTTGAGTCGATTGTCGACATGCTCAAGAACTTTGTACTCGTGTCCGTTGAGCGTGACTTTCTCTTCCTGGCCCGGAGCCCGTCGCCCGACTGCACGATCCTTATAGGCGTCATCGGAAAGTGCGGCGTAGTCCTGAGAGGTGATGGTCATTGGGTGACCTCACTGGCGCTGAGGCTCATGGTGAACAGCTTGCCCTGCAGCTCGGCTACGTAGTCTGCAGGATTGGTCTTGCCCGTGGCCGGATAGTTGGCAGCAAGCGGAGCCCGCGGATAGGCCGCGTCCGGGTAGTAGAGCGTATGCGCGCTACCTTCGGTCAGTGGCTTGGCCTCGACGAAGGTCAGGAAGCGCGTTTCGCCTTCAGCACCCGTTGCCTTCAGCATCGCCCCTGCGCCGCTGAACTCCCACTTGCACACGCCGCGGCCGTAGTAGTCCTCATCCAGCATGCGGTCCACATACAACGTGCCGCGGTACTCGCCGTCGGCGACCTTGCGCAGCTCCACCGGTTCCTGGCTGGTGATACGTGCGGCGGTACCGGTGGCAGGTTCGATGTGCCCACACTGGTCTTCGTTGGTCACGTCATACTGCGCGACACCTTCAACCACCGCGAAATCACCGGGGGCATCCTTCAGGCGCAGCACCAGTTCATAGGCCTTGCGCGGGCTGGGGTTGAGCTTGGCGAGGCCACGCCCACCCTGGGCGACATCGGCTTCAGCAGCGGCACGTTCCTGGTTCATGGCGGTCTCCGGATTGCAGGCGGTCAATAGAAGCAGAGCAAGGCACGGGATCATCTTGTGGCGCAATGTCGGCCTCCTTTGGGGGTAGATGGATGGTTGAACTGGCAGCTCATGGCGCGAGTTTCTGCACAGTGGTCGTGGTCGAGAACAGCGCGTCGCGCAGATCTTCGCTGTACTCTGATGGATTCTCCTCGCCACTGGCGCCATAGTTGGCGACGGTGGCGGCGAGTGGATAGATCAACTTTGGGTAGTAGAGCGTCAGAGGAGACTCGTTCTCCATGCGCTCCTTGTCGACGAACGTCAGGAATCGAGTGTCCGCTTCGTCGGTCGTGGCGCGCAACATCGCACCGACTCCGGTCAGTGTCCAATGACAGACGCCGCGATCGTAATAGTCTTGGTCCTGCATGCGGTCGAGGTAGAACGTACCGCGGTACTCGTTCTCACCGACCTTGCGCAGCGTGACGAGCTCCTGGCTGGTAATACGGCTGGCGGTACCGGTCGCCCTCAGGACCCGGCCGCAGTCCTTGTGGTTGCTGACGTCGTACTGGGCAACGCCCTCGACCACCGTGAATGGACCAGGGGCATCCTTAAGTGTCAGTACCAGCTCGTAGCCCTGCTTTGGTGCAGGGTTGAGTTTGGCCAAGCCGCGCCCACCAGCGGCGACGTCGCGTTCGGCATCAGCATAGGGCGAGCATGCGGCCAGTGGGATAAGGGCGAGCAACGCCAGCAGCGGCTGCCTTTTCCTTTCAGGGAGCACTACTCCCATGGCCTGATCCTGCATCGTGCGTCCATGTCCATATATCCTTCCTGGGTGACAGGTTTCTCGATTATGGAGCGTGTCAGGAATGCTGCGCCACCGTCGCGACGGCTTTTTGACGCGCCCGATGCGGTGTATTCCGGCGAATCGATTGCAGCACAGGGGATTCGGGCGTCGCGTTGGACTTGCTGGCAGGGTCTGTTCGCGGTGGAATCTGCGACGTAAATCAATAATTCACACATTCATCACATTATCAAAGGCGTTCTCCTTGAGCTGCATGATCCGCACCGAAACCACGGCCGACCACGCCGCCATCCGCGCACTCACCGAGGCCGCCTTCCGCGAAGCCCCGCACAGCAGCCACACCGAGCAGTTCATCGTCGATGCGCTGCGTTCGCGTGGGGAGTTGAGCATTTCGCTGGTCGCCGAAACTCAGGGCCAGGTGGTCGGCCACATTGCCCTGTCGCCGGTGACGGTCAGCGATGGCAGCGCCGGCTGGTTCGGCCTGGGCCCGATTTCGGTATTGCCCGCATGGCAGGGGCAGGGCGTTGGCGCGGCCCTGATGCACGCGGCTCTGGAAGCCCTGCGCCAACAGGGCGCGTACGGCTGCGTGTTGCTGGGTGAGCCGGCGTACTACGGGCGCTTCGGGTTCCGTGCCGAGCCGGGCCTGGTGCTGCCGGGCGTGCCGGCAGAGTACTTCCAGGCGCTTTGCCTGCAGCCTCCGGTGGCACAGGGCGGGGTGCAGTACTCACCGGCCTTCGAGGCGACGGCCTGAGCCGGACCTGGCGCGCTGCAGCTCAGGGCGCGCGCCAGACGGTCGGTTCGGGTTGCGGCTTGGGAATGCGGTAGCCGCCGATATGCTCGAGCAGTGCGTTGGTACGGCGCTGTTCGACCAGTACCTCACGCAGCAGATTGCGCACAGCGAAGATGGCGAACGGCACCAGGATCCAGACCAGGCTGATTCCCAGCGCAAACAGGGTAAACAGCGCTTTTGCACCATCCATGCACGGCATTCCTTGATCGAAAGCAGCCACGCTAGCACGCGGCTGCTGCCGACGGATGTCAGGCCTTATGCCGAAGGTGGATCAGCGGATACGGGCGGCCCTGCGAATCCAGCGGCGAGCGACCGGTTTCGACGAAGCCCATGCGCAGGTAGAAGCCTACGGCCTGCGCGTTCTGTGCGTTGACGTCGGTGCTCAGCTGCGGGTGCAGCGCCAGCGCATGCTGCAACAGCTGCCGACCGATACCGGTGCCGCGCGCGTCCGGATCGATGAACAGCGCTTCCAGGTGGGTGCCATCGATCAGCATGAAGCCCTGCGGCTGGTCCTGTGCATCGACGGCGACGGTCATCGGCGTCTGCGGCAGGAAAGCGGCTACTTCGGCATCGATGGCCTGGCGGTCTTCGGCACTGAGGAAGTCATGGGTAGCGTCGACGGCGCGACGCCAGAGGTCGACGAGGGCGACACCGTCGTCGGCGCGCGAGGGGCGCAGAGTGGTCATGGGTTCACCAAGGTGCTTCGGAAGAGTGCGCATTATGAAGCCTTCCGGCTGCAGGTGCGGGCGCGCACTCATCCATCGTTGCGATGGCGGATGAAGGGGCTATGGGTCTTTGCCTCGGCGCGCAGCACCACGCCATCCTCGAAGTCCCCGCTGTCGTTGAAAGGCACGATCGGCCACTGCCTCCACCGAGCAAGCCGTTCCAGGTAGTTGCGCGTAGCCGTGGCGAGCGCCTCATCGTGGGCCTGCTTACGCTCCGCTGCATGCCCTGAGCGCACGCCGTGCACCATATGCGGCTCCATCACCTCAAAGCCGATGTAGCGCAGGCTGTACATCAACGGCCACAGCAACAGCCGGGTATCGCCTTCACGGCCATCGACCGCGCACGCCCGCGCCGAAGAGCCGGTGGTGACGCTCAGCAACGCACGCTTGCCCTGCATTACGCCATGTTCGTGGCGCTGACGGCTGTTGTACATCGGCCCATAGACCAGCACGCGGTCCAGCCAACCCTTGAGGATGGCCGGCGCCGCGAACCACCACAGCGGGAACTGCAGGATCACCAGGTCTGCGGCCCGTAGCAGGTGCAGGTGACGTTGCACATCGGCGGGCAACTGGTCGTGTTCGGCGCTGTAGCGTTGTTCGCGCTGGGCATCAAAGCGCTCGGGCTGCAGGCGCCGTGGATGGTGCCAGGCCGCTTCCAGCGGATCGAAGCCTTCCGCATAAAGGTCGACCACGTCCACCTGCAGGTGGTCGTGCCGCAGCTGCTCGGCCCCCTGCACGGCCAGGTGGGCGTTGAAGGAGCGGGGTTCGGGGTGGGCAAGCAGGATCAGGGCGCGCATGGAGCGAGGTGTTCGAGGAGTGTGCGACCATCCTCGCGGTGCCGGCATGCCCCGGCAATTACGCACCTTGAGGTAACCATGGCCTTTCCCGGTGATGTCTATGCCGCCGATTGCTCGGCGCGCGATGCGCTGGCGCTGATCTCGGGCAAGTGGGTGATGCTGTTGTTGCCGGCGTTGGCGCAGGGCCCGCAACGCAACGGTGCGCTGCTGCGGAAGATCGAAGGCATCTCGCAGAAGGTGTTGACCCAGACCCTGCGGCAGCTGGAGCGCAATGGCCTGGTCGAGCGGTGTGATCTCGGTAGCAAACCACTGCATGTGGAGTACCACCTGACCGAGGTCGCGCGCGGTCTGGTCGAGACGCTGTCCGCCCTGGACCGCTGGGCCGAGCATAATTTTCCCGCACTGGACGCGGCCCGCGAGCGCTTCGACGCGCGCTAGCGGCACCTGCACGGCCGCAGGCGTACAATGCGGCCCCGGCGGCCATCCTGGCCCTGCAGACACGCGAGAACCGCCATGACCGACGCCCTGGGCGTGCCGGTGCACGACACCGACGAACACTGGATGCGCCATGCGCTGGCGCTGGCCGAGCGCGCGCAGCGCGAGTTCGACGAGATTCCGGTGGGAGCCGTGCTGGTGAGCGCCGATGGCCAGCTGCTGGGCGAAGGCTGGAATCTCAACATCGCCTCGCACGACCCCAGCGCGCACGCCGAGATCGTGGCCATGCGTTCAGGTGGAAAACTGCTCGCCAACCATCGCCTGCTCGGCAGCACCCTGTATGTGACCCTGGAACCGTGCGCGATGTGTGCGATGGCGATTGTGCATGCGCGCGTCGCACGACTGGTCTACGGTGCCAGCGATCCCAAGACCGGGGCCTGCGGCAGCGTGTTCGACCTGCTCGGCGATGCCCGCCACAACCACCGGGTGGAGATCCACGGCGGAGTGCTGGCCAAGGAAGCCAGCATGCGGCTGACCAACTATTTCCGCGCCAAGCGCGGCAAGCCGCCGCTGCTGCTGGAAGACCATGCCGGCGAGGCCTGAGGGGCGAACGGGTATGATGGGCGCCTCTTTCCATCACCGGTAGGCCGCGCGCCTGCCCAGCAACGAGGCGACACATGGCGGACAACGGCGCGGCCAACGAACGACTGATCTGGATCGACCTGGAAATGACCGGGTTGGATACCGACAACGATTCGATCATCGAGATCGCCACCGTAGTCACCGACGCCCAGCTCAACGTGCTGGCCGAAGGTCCGGAATTCGCCATCCACCATCCGCTGGAAACGCTGGAAGCGATGGACGAGTGGAACCGTAACCAGCACCGCCGCTCGGGTCTGTGGCAGCGTGTGGTGGACAGCACGGTGACCCTTGCCCAGGCTGAAGCGCAGACGGTGAATTTCCTGGCGCAGTGGATTCCGGCCGGCCTGTCGCCGATGTGCGGCAACTCGATCTGCCAGGATCGTCGCTTCCTGCACCGCCAGATGCCACGCCTGGAGAAGTACTTCCACTACCGCAACCTGGACGTGTCCACGGTGAAGGAACTGGCCAAGCGATGGGCACCGACCGTGGCCGCCGGCGTTGGCAAGAACAGCAACCACACCGCGCTGAGCGATGTGCACGACTCGATCGCCGAGCTGCGCCACTATCGCCAGTTCATGGGCGCGCTGTCGGGGTTGCCGACCTCTTGACCGGTAGTGCCGGCCGCTGGCCGGCAGTTCCAGGACTTTCGTGAGGTGTATAAGGTTGCCGGCCAGCGGCCGGCACCACTCTCCGTTCAACTCCCTGGCGCTAAGATCGGCGCCATGAACGAGCCCATCCTGCTCCCCCGCGATATTGCCCACGACGCCCGCGACTGGTCTGACCTGCAGCGAGCGGTGGCCCTGCTGGAAGCGCCGACCCTGACCGCGCGCATGGCCAATCTGGTCGGCACGCCGCTGGAGTTCGCGGTCAAGGCGCTGCCCAGCTCGGTCTCCAATCGCATCCACGGCGCGGTGCAGGCCGCGCTGACCAAGTCGGCGCAGGCGGCGCTGTGGAGCATGGACAACACCCCCGGCAAGGGGGCATCCACACGTTGGCACAAGCTGGCCGCAGCGACCTCCGGTGCGGTTGGCGGCGCCTTTGGTTTTGCCGCGCTGTTCATCGAGCTGCCGGTGTCGACCACCATCATGATGCGTGCCGTGGCCGACGTGGCCCGCAGCGAAGGCTTCGATCTGTCCGAGTTCAGTACCCGCCAGGCGTGCCTGGAGGTGTTCGCGCTGGGCGGCAACTCGCCGCGCGATGACGCCAGCGAGACTGGCTATTACCTGGCCCGTGGCTTCACCACCGATGTGATGCGCCATCTGTCGGCTGAGCTGGCCGGGCGCGTGGTGACCGGCCGTGACCTGACCCTGGGCGTGGCACCGAAGGAAGCCGGCAAGCTGCTGGCGAAGATGGTGGAGAAGGTGGCCGCGCGCTTCGGCGTGGTGGTTACCGAGAAATTCGCCGCGCAGGCGGTGCCGATCGTGGGTGCAGCTGCCGGTGCGACACTCAATACGATGTTCACCGATTACTACCAGGACATGGCGCGCGGCCACTTCATCGTGCGCCGGCTGGAGCGCAAGTACGGCGAAGACGTGGTGCGCACCTGCTATGACCGCGTGGCGCACGGCGGGGCGTTGATCGAGCCCACGTTGTAACGGTGGGTCAGAGCCCTTTCCTGCGGAAAGGGATCCGACTCCGACCTCGCACAGGGTCAGATTCCTTCCGCAGAAAGGGCTCTGACCCTTGCCTGCCAGGCACAACTGTTTTGCCACGATCCGCCTGTTGCGCTGCGGCATCCATCCCCATCCTTGCGGTCAGTCCCCCCGCAAGAGATCGCCGCCATGTTGTTCACTCCCCACCCTCTGGGCCTGTTGGCCCTGCCCAACCGCATCGTGATGCCGCCGATGACCCGCTCGCGTGCCGCCGACGGCAACGTTGCCACTGCGGAAATGGCCGCCTACTACGCGCAGCGCGCCGGTGCTGGCCTGATCGTCAGCGAAGGTACCCAGATCAGCCCGCAGGGCCAGGGCTACGCCTGGACCCCGGGCATCCACAGCGCCGAACAGGTGCAGGGCTGGCGACAGGTGACAGACGCCGTGCACGCTGCCGGCGGTCGCATCTACGCCCAGTTGTGGCACGTGGGTCGGGTCTCGCACGTCGCGCTGCAGCCCGGTGGTGCCGCGCCGGTGTCGTCGTCGGCGCTGCTGGCCGAAGGCGTGAAGGTGTTTGTCGATCCTACTGGCGCTGGTCCGCAAGCGGGCGTGGGCGAGATGATCCAGCACTCGATGCCGCGCGCGCTGGCCGAGGCTGAGATTCCGGGCATCATCGCCGACTACGCGCAGGCCACCCGCAATGCGCTGGCCGCCGGCTTCGATGGCGTCGAACTGCACGGGGCCAATGGTTATCTGATCAACCAGTTCATCGATTCGCAGGCCAACCAGCGCACCGACGGCTACGGTGGCGCGCTGCAGAACCGGCTGCGCTTCCTGCGTGAAGTAGTGGAGGCGGTGGTGGCGGTGGCCGGTGGTGAGCGCGTTGGCGTGCGCCTGGCGCCGCTGACCACCCTGCAGGGCGCGGTGGACGACACGCCGCAGGCCACCTATCTGGCTGCGGCACACCTGTTGGGCGGGCTGGGCGTGGGCTACCTGCACATCGCCGAGGCCGACTGGGACGACGCACCGCTGATGCCGGTGGCGTTCAAGCAGGCGCTGCGGATGATCTATCCGGGAACGCTGATCTACGCCGGCAAGTACACCGCCGAACGCGCGGAGCGGGCATTGGCCGAAGGCTGGGCCGACCTGATCGGCTTCGGCCGCCCGTTCATTGCCAATCCGGACCTGCCCGAGCGCCTGCGTCTGGGGGCGGAGCTGAATCCGCCGGATCGCGCGACATTCTTTGGCGGTGGCGCGGTCGGGCTTACCGATTACCCGACGCTGGAAGAAAGCGTCGCCGCCTGATCCCGGAGGCTGCCGGCCAGCGGCCGGCACTACCGGGGCGTGCGGGGCAGGGTAGTGCCGGGCGCTGGCCGGCATTTCAATCTCGGATCGCCGGTGGGTGGGTGCCGACCGTTGGTCGGCACTCCCGATCAAGGCTTGTCGCGCACCAGCGCGTCGGCTTCGATCACGCCGCCATCCTTGCCATGCAGGTACAGGTGCATGTCCTGCTGCGGATACGGAATGTTGATACCGGCTTTGTCGTAGCCCAGCTTCAGTTGCTCCAGCAGCGTCACCTTGGTGCCGAACCAGTCGGCCGACTTCACGTAGCAGCGGATGCCGAGGTTGATCGCATGCGCGCCGAGTTCGTACACCACCACGTCCGGTGCTGGCGTCTGCAGCACGCGCGGGTCGGCCTTCATCAACTGCAGCGCGGTGTCGCGTGCCAGCTGGATGTTGTCCTCGTAGCCGATGCCGATCACCAGTTCGACGCGGCGCGTCGGTTCGGCGGTCAGGTTGATGATCGGTGCGGCGGTGATCAGCGTGTTCGGAATGGTGGTGTGCTGGTTGTCGGCACCAGTGATGACGGTCTGGAAGATGCGCACCTCGCGCACCGTGCCGGTCTGCCCGGCCACCGTCACTACATCACCGACGCGGAACGGACGCAGCGTCACCAGCATCACACCCGAGGCGATGTTGGACAACGAATCCTTCAGGGCCAGGCCCACCGCCAGGCCGGCGGTGCCGAGCACGGCCAGCAGCGGGGTGATCTGCACGCCCAGCGTACCAATGGCCAGCACGACCACGATCACCAGCGACGTGGCATACACCACGTTGCGCAGGAAGCTGCCCAGCATCGGGTCCACGCCCATGCGCGCGGTGGCGCGCGGCATCGCATTGGACAGGCGTCGTGCCACCCACATGCCGACCAGCAGCACTACGATCGCGGCCAGCAATGGCACGCCGTAGGTCTCCAGCAGGCGTTCCCAGTCGAGCGAATGGAACCAGGAGGTCGTGGCGGGGGCGGGTGGGGCAGTAGCAATCATGCGGGCTCCTTGTCGAACGGGCGCGGCGCTCAAGAACGCCAAAAACTGAAAACCCCGCAGAGGCGGGGTTGCATGTGGGCAGATTATCGGCATCGCGGGATGAACGTGATGTCAGCCGCCTTCGATCAACGCGCCCGTACCCTTGAGCAGCGAGCGGAGTCCTTGTACCAGGTGCGGTTCTACCGTACTGAGCCAGAGGCGGCCGGGCACCAGTTCGTCCAACGTGCAGCCGGGAGTACCTTGCAGTATCCCCGCCAATGTCTTGCCGGGCGCGACGGACACACCCAACTGCACTGGATTCAGCAGGCTAAGCGGGAAGATGTTGCGGGCCTTGTGCAGGCGCACCTCTGGCGGGGCGTCATACCAGATCTGGTTGCGGTCTTCTTCGTCCTGCGGCTGTGTGCCATCGCAGTAGCTCGCAATGTAGGCCTGTGGGCTGCGCTCGAATGGGGGATGGGTCACGTAGCCGAAGTCCCAGTCATACAGGGTGATCAGCCTCACCAAGAGCTCCCGGAATGAATGCGATTCCAGGGGGAAGCGATTGTCCCTGGAGAACAGAGTCAGTTCCGTTCCAAGATCACCACAGGAGGAGAAATCAACTGATGCCGTCAGATCGTAAGCCGGCGCATCACTTCCTTTGGGTACAGCGACAACGCTGAGGAGGGTCAGCTCCTTGAAGCTGCTGGCCAGAAGTCTTCGATGTGCTGCATTGCCCAGCTTCGCCAACTTGCTGCTGTGGCCCTTTCCGTCAGACGCAAAGTAGGTGGCCTCTACTCCACGCTTTTCGAGCATGGATATAGCCAACTCGTGAAACTTCTGGAAATCCTGCGCTCCTGCCAGTGGGCCGGAGTAGTTGAACAGTCCAAGTGCGAACGGGATGGTCATGGGGCGAACCTTGCCGGCAAGTGATTCCAGTCCTCCCAGTGTGCGTCGGCCATTTCAGGGCGCCTACTGGAATAGTTGCAAATGACATATCGGTCCAGCTGGTCCCCAAAAGCAGAAACCCCGCCGAGGCGGGGTTTCTTTATTCAGCCTTACAGCCGGATCAGCCGTTGGCCTTCAGCTTGGCCAGGCGCAGCCAGGTATCGACCACGGTGTCCGGGTTCAGCGACACCGACTCGATGCCTTCCTGCATCAGCCACTCGGCCAGATCCGGATGATCGGACGGGCCCTGGCCGCAGATGCCGACGTACTTGCCCTTGGCACGTGCTGCCTTGATCGCCATCGACAGCAGCTTCTTCACCGCCGGGTTACGTTCGTCGAACAGGTGCGCGACGATCGACGAATCGCGGTCCAGGCCGAGGGTCAGCTGGGTCAGGTCGTTGGAGCCGATCGAGAAGCCGTCGAAGATCTCCAGGAACTCATCGGCGAGCAGTGCGTTGGACGGCACTTCGCACATCATGATGATCTTCAGGCCGTTCTCGCCCTGCTTCAGGCCATTCTGTTCCAGCACCTCGATGACCTTGCGGCCTTCTTCCAGGGTGCGCACGAACGGAATCATGACCCACAGGTTGTCCAGGCCCATTTCGTTGCGCACGCGCAGCACGGCCTTGCACTCCAGCGCGAAGGCGGCCGAGAAGCTCGGGTCGACGTAACGGCTGGCGCCGCGGAAGCCGATCATCGGGTTCTCTTCGTGCGGCTCGTAGTTGCTGCCGCCGATCAGGTTGGCGTACTCGTTGGACTTGAAGTCCGACAGGCGCACGATCACGGCGTTCGGTGCGACCGAGGCAGTGAGGGTGGCGATGCCTTCGGCCAGGCGGTCCACGTAGAAGCCGACCGGGTCGGAATAACCGGCGATCTTCTCGTCGATCTTCTTCCTGGTCGCCGCATCCTGGCGGTCGTATTCCAGCAGCGCGTTCGGGTGGATGCCGATGTGGCTGGCGATGATCATTTCCAGGCGCGCCAGGCCGATGCCGGCGTTCGGCAGCTGGCCGAAGTCGAAGGCACGTTCCGGGTTGGCTACGTTCATCATGATCTTCAACGGTGCCGGCGGCATGTTGCCCAGATCGGTGGTGGTGCGCTCGAAGCCCAGCTTGCCTTCGTAGATGAAACCGGTATCGCCTTCAGCGCAGCTGACGGTGACCAGCTGACCATCTTCGATGACCTTGGTGGCGTTGCCCGAACCGACCACGGCCGGCACGCCCAGCTCGCGCGCGATGATCGCGGCGTGGCAGGTACGGCCACCACGGTTGGTAACGATGGCCGATGCACGCTTCATCACCGGCTCCCAATCGGGGTCAGTCATGTCGGCGATCAGCACGTCGCCCGGCTGCACGCGGTTCATGTCGTCCAGCGTCTTCACCACGCGGGCCACGCCGGCGCCGATCTTGGCACCCACGGCACGGCCCTCGGCCAGCACGTTGCCGCCCTTTTCGGTCAGCGCGAAGCGCTCGATCTGGGTGGCATGGCTGCGCGACTTCACCGTCTCCGGGCGCGCCTGCACGATGAACAGCTTGCCGCTGACACCGTCCTTGGCCCACTCGATGTCCATCGGGCGGCCGTAGTGCTTTTCGATGACCAGCGCCTGCTTGGACAGTTCCTGCACGTCCTCGTCGCTGATCGAGAAGGTGTTGCGCAGTTCTGCCGGGGTGTCCTCGATCCTGACGCGCTCGCCGGGGACATCCGAATACACCATGCGGATCGCCTTGCTGCCGAGCGAGCGGCGCAGGATCGCCGGCTTGCCGGCCTGCAGGGTGGGCTTGTAGACGTAGTACTCGTCCGGGTTGACCGCGCCCTGCACGACCATTTCGCCGAGGCCGAACGAGGAGGTGACGAACACCACGTCGCGGAAGCCTGACTCGGTGTCCAGGGTGAACAGCACGCCGGAGGAACCGACGCCGGAACGCACCATCAGCTGCACGCCGGCGGACAGGAACACGTCTTCATGCTTGAAGCCGTGGTGCACGCGGTAGGCGATGGCACGGTCGTTGTACAGCGAGGCGAACACTTCCTTGACCTTGTGCACGACGTCGTCGGCGCCGGTGACGTTGAGGAAGGTTTCCTGCTGGCCGGCGAAGGACGCATCCGGCAGATCCTCGGCAGTGGCCGACGAACGCACGGCCACGGCCACGTCGCCGCCGCCGTTTTCGGCGCTCAGCTTGGCGTAGGCGGTGCGGATGTCCTGGTCCAGCTGCGGCTGCAGCGGCGCGTCGATCACCCAGCTGCGGATCTCCTTGCCGGCGGCGGTCAGCGCGTTGACGTCTTCGACGTCCAGCGTGGCCAGCTTGTCGAAGATGCGCTTGGACAGGTCGTTGTGCGCGATGAAGTCCTTGAAGGCTTCAGACGTGGTCGCATAACCTCCAGGAACGGAGACGCCCAGACCGGCCAGATTGCCGATCATCTCGCCCAGCGAGGAATTCTTGCCGCCTACGCGGGCCAGGTCGGCCAGACGCAGTTCGTGCAACCACAGGATGTTCTCGTTCAAGCGCGATGCTCCGTTTGGCCATCGCCCGAGGCGGGCTGAGTGGCCGCGTCCGTAGGAAGAAGCCGATATGATGCCGGGCAGACCGCTGTCGGCACAAGCTTGTGTTGGCGGCCCTTTTAGGCTTCGTAGGGGGTAAAAGCGCGCATGTCGACCATCCGTCCGGTGTTCTACGTTTCCGATGGAACCGGTATCACCGCTGAAACCATTGGGCATAGCCTGCTAACCCAGTTCTCCGGGTTCAGCTTCATTACCGACCGGATGTCGTTTGTAGACGACCCCGAAAAAGCCCGGGAAGCCTGTTCCCGGATCCAGGCGGCGGGGGAGCGTTACCAGGTCAGGCCGATCGTGGTGAACTCCTGCGTGGACCAGAGCCTGAGCCTGATCCTGGCCGAGAGCGGGGCCCTGATGCTCGATGTGTTCGCGCCATTCATCGAGCCGCTGGAGCGTGAACTGTCCAGCTCGCGCGTGAACCGGGTGGGGCAGGCGCACGGTATGGTCGACTTCGACACCTACCACCGCCGCATCAACGCGATGAACTTCGCGCTGACCCATGACGACGGCATCGCGGTGAATTACGACGATGCCGACGTGATCCTGGTGGCGGTGTCGCGGGCCGGCAAGACGCCCACCTGCATCTACCTGGCCCTGCATTACGGGGTGCGTGCGGCCAATTACCCGCTGACCGACGAGGATCTGGAAAGCGACCGCCTGCCGCCGCGCCTGCGCAACTACCGGCGCAAGCTGTTTGGCCTGACCATCGACCCGGACCGCCTGCAGCAGATCCGCCAGGAGCGCCGCCCGAACTCGCGCTATGCCAACCTGGATACCTGCAAACGCGAGGTGGCAGCGGCCGAGGTGATGTTCCAGATGGAACGCATCCCGACCCTGAGCACCACCCATACCTCGATCGAGGAGATCTCCAGCAAGGTGCTGGCCACGCTGGGGCTGCAGCGCGAGCTGTATTGATCCTCGTCTGGTAGAGCCGGCCGCTGGCCGGCTGGTCGATGAACCCTCGGCCGTGATGCGGGGCTGCCGTCCAGCGGCCGGCACTACCCAGGGGTTGGCTTGCACGTGCGCGCCCCCACGTTGAAGCACCAACGTGTAGGATCGACCCATGGCCCGAGCCTTGCCCCGCACCGAACGCATTCCCCGCCTGAGCCGGCTCAGCTGGCTCATGGGCCTGTACGCGGAAAACTACCGCCATCTGGTGCGCCTGTTCGAACCGGCCGGACTGGTGGCGGGCAGCTACATCTCCTCGATCGGCGACGGCCTGGATGTTCGCCTGGACGTGATCGAGTGCCACCGCTACACGGTGGAACTGCGCCTGACCTACGACCTGGCCGATCCGGTCACCGGCGAGCCGGATCCCTCGGCCTATGTGCGCCTGTACCGTGATGCGCGCCAGGCCGAGACCACCCACTGTTATGTCGGCCGTCGCTGGCAGGACACGATGGGCCTGTACCCACCGCCGGCGGAGCTGATCAGCCACCGCATGCGGATGAACACCTTCCTCGGCAAGTGGCTGGAATACCTGGCCGAACGCGGCCACGGCGTCGCCACCCTGCGTCGTGATCCCGACGGCGCCAGCACGCCCGCCGAGCGCCGCCTGTCGCTGGTGCGCTGATCGGCCATAATCCACGGCTGACCTGCCGCTGGATGCTGCCATGCCGTATACCCCGATCGTCGCCACCCTGGGCTACGTGCTGTCGCCGGATCGTCGCCAGGTGCTGATGATCCATCGCAACACCCGTCCCGGTGACCACCACCTGGGCAAGTACAACGGCCTGGGCGGCAAGATCGAACCGACCGAAGACGTGGCCGCCGGCATGCGCCGCGAGATCGCCGAGGAAGCCGGCATCGACTGCATGGACATGCGCCTGCGCGGCACCATCAGCTGGCCGGGCTTCGGCAAGCATGGCGAGGACTGGCTGGGCTTCGTGTTCGTCATCGACAGCTTCGAGGGCAGCCCGCATGGGGGCAACCACGAGGGCACCCTGGAATGGGTGGATGTGGACAAGCTCGACCAGCTGCCGATGTGGGAGGGTGACCGCAACTTCCTGCCGCTGGTGTTCGACGCCGACCCGCGCCCGTTCCATGGCGTGATGCCGTACAAGGACGGCCGCATGGTGAGCTGGTCCTACAGCCGGCTGTGACCCGGCTCGCCGGGCCATGCCCGGCGAGCATTACCGCCGTTGCGCCAGCAGCAGATGGAAGTGCTTCTCGCGAACCTGCCCGTCATTGCCGGTCGCGGTTTCCCGATGACTGCGCCAGGCCGAGACAGTGAAGCCGGATACGCGCAGGGCCAGTTCCACCGCGTCCAGCTCGTGCAGCTGGAAGTCGCTGGCAAATGGCAGGCTGCGCATGAAGGCCGCGTCACCGAAGGCCAGGCACAGCCGGCCACCCCGGCGCAGCACCCGCGCCAACTCGTCGAGCACCGGCGCCAGGTGCGGCCAGAAGTACAGGGTATTGACCGCCAGCGCGGCGTCCATCGAGGCGTCGGCGACCGGCAGAGCATGGGCGTCGCCATGGCGCATCGCGGCACGCCCAGCCAGTCCGGCACTGGCCAGGCGCTGGTTGCCGGCCTCGACCATGGCCGGGGACAGCTCGATACCCAGATAGTGGCTGCCGGCGGCCTGTAGCAGCTGTGGCGCGAATGCAGCGTTGCCCGGACCGATCTCCAGGATCCGTTCGCCGGCGGAGGCGGCCAGCAGCCCGATCGCGGCCTGATTGAGCGCGCCGTTGCTGCGATTCATCGCGTCGGCCACCTCCAGCGCAGCCTCGCCATGGGGCTGCCGCAGCTGTGCGGCCAGGGTAGGAGCATCCAGCATCATCATCGTCCGTTGCAGAGTTTCGGACGTGGCGACGGCGGGTCCGCCGGTGACCATAGCGCCGACCCTGCGGCTTGGGAAGTAGGGAAACCCCGCTTCGGGGTGATGAGGAAATGTCCAGCGTCGCAGTCGGTGAGATCTGGTTGTCCACAGGGGGTGTGGATTACGCGTGGGCAACTTTGTGGATAAGCGTCGACAGGCGCCACCCCCCTAGGCTGTCAAGATGGGTGGCGAAAAATTCACCGCCAGTGAGGACAGGTGAGGGAGCGGTGAAGGGTGGTCCCTGCCGCCGCTGTCGCCAGCAGCGGTGCTCGCGGTAACCTGTGGGCCTTGATGCTCCGTGAGACCCCATGAAACGTCACTTCTCGATGCTGCGCGAATTCCAGCTGGCCGACTGGTTCACCCTGGCCAATGCTTTCTGCGGCACCGGTGCGGTCTTCGCCGCGATGCGCTTCCTGCAGGACGGCGAGCGCGGCTATCTGCTGTTCGGCATGGCGCTGATCCCGCTGGCCTTCATCTTCGATGCACTCGACGGGCACATCGCGCGCTGGCGCAAGTCCAGCTCCACCCTGGGCCGGGAGCTGGACTCGCTGTCCGATGTGATCTCCTTCGGTGTGGCGCCGGCGGCGCTGGCCTATGCCTGCGGCATGCAGGGCGGCTGGGACTGGCTGGTGCTGAGCTACTTCGTCTGCTGTGGTGTCAGCCGCCTGGCCCGCTACAACGTCACCGCCGAGGCACTGGCCGGCGACGAGGGCAAGGTCAAGTATTTCGAGGGCACGCCGATCCCGACCAGCCTGCTGCTGGTGATCGTGCTGGCCATCGCCGCCGGCACCGGCGCCATCGGTCAGGACATCTGGTTCGGCCAGTGGCAGATCGGGCCGTGGCAGCTGCACCCGATGGTGCTGCTGTTCGCCCTGTCCGGGTCGCTGATGATCAGCAAGACCCTGCGCATCCCCAAGCCATGAGCCAGCCCTGCGGAGGCCTGCGATGACCAGCTCGGCCCACGACCCCGGCAGCAGTGATTTCGAGACCCTGGCCCGGCAGTACTTCGGCGCCTGGGGCGACGCGCTGCGTCACGCGTCCACCCCGGGTGCACCGGCCGGTGACGACCCCGGCAGCTGGCGGCGCCTGTTCGACTGGTGGGGCCAGCTGCTGCCCGAGCAGGGACCGGGTGCACCGGAAGATGCCGTGCGCCGCTTCCGCGAACAGGCGGGCAGCTGGTACGGCACCATGCAGGAAGTGGCTGCGCGCTTCGCCGGCCGCGATGCCAGCAGCGCCGAAGTGGCCCAGGCCTGGCGCGAGGCGGTGCAGGGGCAGGGCGATGGCATGCTGCAGTGGATGCTGCAGGGCGCCCGTGGCAGCACCCACGCCGGCGCCGCCGTGCCCGAGTTCGCCGCGTGGCTGCAGCAGTTCCAGTTGCAGGCCGGCCCGTGGCTGCAGAGCCCGGCGTTCGGCCCCGGCCGCGAGCACCAGGCGCGCTGGCAGTCCCTGCTGCGTGCGCAGGATGAATACCAGCAGCATTCACGCGCCTACGTCGATCAGATCAAGCAGGCACTGGACGAGGCCTTTGCGCTGTTCGAGCAGCGCTTGGCCGAGCACGAGCAGCCGGGCAGCCAGCTGACCAGCGCCCGGGCGATGTTCGACCTGTGGATCGAAGTGGCCGAGGAGGCCTACGCCAAGGTCGCCATGTCCGAACCGTTCCAGCAGGTGTATGCCGCGCTGGGCAATGCACAGATGCGCCTGCGCGCCGGCCTGCAGCGCGAGGTGGAACAGATGAGTGAACGAATCGGCCTGCCGACCCGCAGCGAGATGGACGCCGCACACCGCCGTATCGCCGAGCTGGAGCGCAGCCTGCGCCGCCTGCAGGCACAGGTGGCGGTGCTGGCCGGTACCGCCGAGGTGGATCCGGTGGCGCAACCGGCGCCGGCGAAGGTGAAGCCGGCCGCGCGCAAGGCTGCGAAGAAGACGGTGCCCGCAAAGAAGGCGCCTGCGAAGAAGTCGTCTGCGAAGAAGTCGTCTGCGAAGAAGGCCGCACCTCGTACTTCCACTCGGGCGCGTGACCGATGAAGGGGCCGCTGGGTTTCAACGCCGATGACCTGATGCAGGAAACCTTGGCCATGCAGCGCAAGCTGATGGAAGGGCTGAAGCTGCTGCCGCAGGTCGAAGATGTTGATTACGGCGTGACAGCCCGCGAGGAGGTCTGGCGCGATGGCAAGGTGGTGCTGTACCGCTTCGTCGGCGAACAGGCGCCGACCCGGCGCACGCCGCTGCTGATCGTCTACGCGTTGGTCAATCGGCCGTACATGGTCGATCTGCAGGCCGACCGTTCGCTGGTGCAGAAGCTGCTGGCGCTGGGCCAGGACGTGTACGTGCTGGACTGGGGCTACCCGGACCGCTCCGAGCGCTTCCAGACCCTGGAGGACTACCTGCTGCGCTACATCGATGGCGCGGTGGATGCGCTGCGTGCGCGCAGCGGCGGTCCGGTGGACATGCTGGGCATCTGCCAGGGCGGCGTGTTCGCACTCTGCTACGCCGCGCTGCGCCGGCAGAAGCTGGGCAAGCTGATCACCATGGTCACCCCGGTCGATTTCCACACCGCCGACAACATGCTTTCGCATTGGGCACGGCAGGTGGATGTAGACCTGCTGGTGGATACGCTTGGCAACATCCCGGCTGATCTGATGAATGCCAGTTACCTGATGCTCAAGCCGTTCCGCCTGAACGTGCAGAAGTACGTCGGCCTGCTCGACATCCTCGATGACAAGGCGGCGCTGGAGGATTTCCTGCGCATGGAGAAGTGGATCTTCGATTCACCAGATCTGGCGGGCGAAGCGTTCCGCGACTTCATCAAGCAGTTCTACCAGGGCAACGGGCTGGTGAACGGCACGGTGCGGATTGGCGAGGAGGCGGTGGATCTGTCGAAGGTGACCCTGCCGGTACTGAACATCTACGCCGAGCAGGACCATCTGGTGCCGCCGGATGCCTCGCGTGCGATGCGTGGGCGCTTGGGCACTGACGATTACACCGAGTCCAGTTTCCGCGGCGGGCACATCGGTATCTATGTTTCCGGGCGTGCACAACGCGAAGTGCCGGCGACGATCGATGGCTGGCTGAAAGCGCGCGACGTGTAAGGCTTGCTTCGCTTTTGTAGAGTCGAGCTTGCTCGACTGCCTGGAGAATGATGATGTCGCAACGGATTTCGATGATGCTTGCTGCGCTGCTGCTGGCAGCGCCTGTCGCCCATGCCGCTCCCGGCCCGCAGGCGCAACGGGAGATCGCGCAGCTGATCTCCAGCCTGGACGGCTCCCAATGCCGCTTCCAGCGCAATGGCAGCTGGCACGATGGCAGCGATGCGCGCGCGCACCTGCAGCGCAAGTACGACTACCTGCTGAAGAAGGACATGGTGGACAGCGCCGAGCAGTTCATCGAGCGTGCGGCCAGCCAGAGCAGCATGAGCGGCAAGCCCTACCGCATCCAGTGCCCGGGGCAGCCTGAACAGACCGCGGCCGCCTGGTTCGGCGCACGCCTGCAGGCCCTGCGCCACCGCACGCCGTAGACATAGGGGCGGTGTAAAGTCGAGCCGTGCTCGACTGCTTTTTCCCGTAGCCCAGGAGAACCGCCATGAACACCACGCCGCGCACGCTGTCGCGTTCATTGAACGACCGCATGATTGCCGGCGTGATGGGCGGCATCGCCCACCGCTTCGGCTGGAACCCCACGCTCGTGCGGATCGTTTTCGTGCTGGTCTCGATCGGCTCGGCGGCCTTCCCTGGCATCCTGGTCTACCTGATCCTGTGGCTGCTGATTCCCAACGAGGCCGATTGAAGACTCCCGTGACGCCCTGGCCGATCTGGCTGCGCGCGCTGCAGGTGCTGGGCGCGGTCTGGACGTCCCCCAATTCCCTGCTCGGCGTGATCGGTGGCCTGGCCGGCATGCTCGGTGGCGCGACATTACGCTGGAGCGGCCGTGACTGCGCACTGGTGTTCGACCGCTGGCCGTGGGGACCAGGCGGGGCGATCACCCTGGGCAACGTGATCCTGCATACCGGTCATGACCTGGGCATCTCCTGCCGCACCTATGCGCATCAGGCGGGGTGGGGCGTGGAGCCGCTGATCCGGCTGGATGACCACGAACGCGCGCACGTCTACCAGTACATGGTGCTGGGGCCGCTGTACCTGCCGGTATACCTGCTGTGCGGCGGGGTGAGTGCGCGCAACCCGTTCGAGCGCGCGGCCGATCATTTCGCCCGGTTCGGGCACGGCTGGTGGCCGTAGTTTCCAGCCAACGGCGCAGCCCCTCGTGGGCGGTGATGCTCGGTCGTCAAATACAAAACCCTCGCGCTGGTCGGTCGGGTTGGGTTCACGGCGTCCCCGCCAGCCCCACCCACCCGGCCAGCTCACAGGAAACCGGCTTTCCGCGATCATCCCAAACCAACCACGAGGGGCTGCGCCGTTGGCTGGAAACCCCCGATTCGTTAGTCGGAAGTTAAAGATCCGTAAGCATTCTGCTGCGATCCCGCAGTCATCTGCATGCAACCGATCGTCATTAGCCTTCGTGACGTTCCAGTCAGGTTCGACGCGGTAAGCTCTCTCTCGATGAGCTCGCAGCATCGCTCATCGAGCGCAGTACGCAGTAGCAATTTGGAGGAAGACATCACATGGCAATCGTTCTTTATGTCGGTGGTAGCAAGGATGGCGAGAAGGGCGTGGTGCCCTACGGCTTCAGCAAATCCCGCGCCGACACCGCGCTGGGGCCGGAGTTCTACACGGAGCGGTTCATGGAACTGCAGGGTATCGGCAAGGTCCGCCTGATGGCCCTGGAAAGCATGCGTGACGAGATCGTCATGCAGCGTGCCGCCCGCCACTACCGCTGACCTTCGCAACATGCGGCAGGGCGCGCCAACCATCGTGCGCCCGCGCCGGCATCCCAGCCCAGGGCCAGTCCGAGCCCTCTCTTTGCCAGGATGCCGGCGTCCAATCCGGTCCCGCCGCTGAACCTCGCCCCCTGTCAATGCCTTGTCCGGCTCCGTCGTGGATTGCCAGAATGGGGTCTTCCCGTATCGCGGCACAGACCTGAAGCAATGCACGACGCCAAGAACGCCCAGAGCGCGCTCGCCCAGCAGATCGCCCAGACCATCGCCGACGAGATCGGTGCCCAGTCCACCCAGGTACACGCCGCTGTCGGCCTGCTCGACGAGGGCGCCAGCGTCCCGTTCATCGCGCGCTACCGCAAGGAAGTGACCGGAGGCCTGGACGACACCCAGCTGCGCAACCTGGAAACCCGCCTCACCTACCTGCGTGAGCTGGAAGACCGCCGCGCGGCCGTGTTGTCCAGCATCGGCGAGCAGGGCAAGCTCAGCGACGAGCTGCGCAACGACATCCTGGCCGCCGATACCAAGAGCCGGCTGGAAGACCTGTACCTGCCGTACAAGCCCAAGCGCCGTACCCGTGCACAGATTGCCCGCGAGGCCGGCCTGGAACCGCTGGCCGATGGCCTGCTGACCGACCCGACGCAGGACCCGCAGGTTTTCGCCGCCACCTTTGTCGACGCCGACAAGGGCGTGGCCGACACCAAGGCCGCGCTGGAAGGCGCGCGCGCGATCCTGATGGAGCGCTGGGGCGAAGACGCCGCGCTGGTCGGTGAACTGCGTACCTGGCTCGGCGAAACCGGGGTGATCCGTGCCCGCGTGGCCGAGGGCAAGGAAACCGAAGGCGCCAAGTACCGCGATTATTTCGAACATGCCGAAGCGCTGGCGAAGATTCCGTCGCACCGCCTGCTGGCACTGTTCCGCGCACGCCGCGAGGAAATCCTGTTCCTGGAGCTGGACCCGGGCAGCGATGCCGAGGCTGGCCACCAGTACGCGGAAGGCCGCGTGGCGCGCAAGGCCGGCATTGCCGACCAGGGGCGCGCTGGCGACCGCTGGCTGCTGGATGCCTGTCGCCTGACCTGGCGCGCCAAGCTGCATACCCATCTGCTGCTGGACCTGTTCAACCAGGCCCGCGAAAAGGCCGAGGCCGAAGCCATCGCGGTGTTCGGCGACAACCTGAAGGACCTGCTGCTGGCGGCTCCGGCTGGCCCGAAGACCGTGCTCGGGCTGGACCCGGGCATCCGTACCGGCTGCAAGATCGCCGTGGTCGATGCCACCGGCAAGCTGGTCGCCACCGACACCATCTACCCGCACGAACCCCGCCGTCAGTGGGAGCAGTCGCTGCAGACCATCAAGCAGCTGTGCGCCAAGCACAACGTGGAACTGATCGCGATTGGCAACGGCACCGCCAGCCGTGAGACCGACAAGCTGGCCGGAGAGGCGATCAAGGCCGCGGCCAACCCGAAGCTGCAGAAGGTGGTGGTCAGCGAGGCCGGTGCTTCGGTGTACTCGGCCTCGGAGTTCGCGGCCAAGGAATTCCCGGGCCTGGACGTGTCGCTGCGCGGTGCGGTGTCGATCGCCCGGCGCCTGCAGGATCCGCTGGCCGAGCTGGTGAAGATCGAGCCCAAGGCGATCGGCGTTGGCCAGTACCAGCACGACGTGGATCAGTACCGCCTGGCACGGGCGCTGGACGCACGCGTGGAGGACTGCGTGAACGCGGTTGGCGTGTACGTGAACACCGCTTCGGCCGCGCTGCTGTCGCGCGTGTCCGGCTTGTCAGCGACGGTGGCCGAGAACATCGTGCGCCATCGTGACGACAACGGCCCGTTCAAGCGTCGCAAGGACCTGCTGAAGGTCGCGCGGTTGGGCGAGAAGACCTTCGAGCAGTGCGCCGGCTTCCTGCGCATCGCCGATGGTGACCAGCCGCTGGATGCCTCGGCGGTGCACCCGGAAGCCTACCCGGTGGTCGAGCGCATCGTTGCCAGCACCGCGCGCCCGATCAAGGCGCTGATCGGTGATGGCAGCTTCCTGCGCGGCCTGAAGGCAGAACAGTTCACTGACGACACCTTCGGCGTGCCGACCGTGCGCGACATCCTCAAGGAACTGGAAAAGCCGGGCCGCGATCCGCGTCCGGAGTTCAAGGCCGCCCGCTTCGCCGAGGGCGTCGAGGACATCAAGGATCTGCGCGAAGGCATGGTGCTGGAGGGCGTGGTCAGCAACGTTGCGGCCTTCGGCGCCTTTGTCGATATCGGCGTGCACCAGGATGGCCTGATCCACATTTCGGCGCTCTCCGATACGTTCGTGAAGGATCCGCGCGACGTGGTCAAGGCCGGCGATATCGTCAAGGTGAAGGTGCTGGAGGTGGACGTGGCGCGCAAGCGCATCGCCCTGACCCGGCGCTTGGACCACACCCCCGGCCAGGCCACCAGCCGCCCGGGCCAGCGCGATGAGCGCAATCAGGGCCAGGGGCCACGTCGTGACGCGGGTGGCCAGAACCGTGGCCCCAACCGCAGCCCGGGCAATGGCGGCCGTGGTGGCCAGTCGGCGGCGCCGGCCAACAATGCCCTGGCAGACGCCTTCGCCCGCGCCAAGCGCAGCTGAGGAGCGTGTCCCCCGTCACGGTTGATCCGGGGCGGGGGACTTGTCGATTTTCCCCGTGATTGCGCACACTTGCGCCTGAGGGGGGCGTGTGGCCTCCCCGCTGTCTCTGGGGAGGGCCATGACGCCAGCACGACCCGTCGTCTTCATTGACGTCTGCAGCGCCCTGCTGCGGCCGGAGGCTGCCTGCGCGTCCCGGGGAACGGGTTGATGGCCGGCCAGGGAAGCAACGGCAACGGGCTGCTGGAGCGGCGCCTGCAGGAGCTGGCTGAAGAACGCCGCCGGCTGGCGATGATCATCGACGGCACCGCCGCCGGCACCTGGGAATGGAACGTGCAGACCGGCGAGATGCGGGTCAACGCGCGCTGGGCCGAGATCGTCGGTTACCGGCTGGAAGAATTGGAGCCGGTGTGCCAGAAGACCTTCCTGACATTGGTCCATCCCGACGATATCGCCCTGTCCGATGCGGCGCTCGAGGACCATTTCGAGGGCCGCAGCGACAATTACGTCTGCCTGTTGCGCATGCGCCACAAGAACGGCCAGTGGATGTGGATCCACGACCGTGGCCGCGTGTTCGAATGGGACGGGCAGGGGCGGCCACTGTGGATGGCCGGTGCGCATGCTGATGTGACCGAACTGCAGCAGGCACGCCAGGATGCGGCCGAGACCCGGCAGCGACTGCAGGCGGTGGTCGACGCCTCCGACGAGGTTGCGGTGATCGCCACCGATATCGACGGCACCATCACCCTGTTCAATACCGGCGCACAGCGCCTGCTCGGCTACGCCGCCGAGGAGGTGGTTGGCCATCGGCGCCTGGATGCGTTCCATGACCCGGACGAGCTGAGCGCCTGGCTGCAGCCGCTGGCGGGCGACGACGGCGAGGTACCTGGCGTGTTCGAGGCGCTCAGTGCCCGTGCCGATGGGCAGACCTATTCGCGGCAATGGACGCTGCGCCGCAAGGACGGCCAGTCACGCCAGGTCCGCCTGTCGATCAGCCGCATGGATGGCGCCGACGGCACGCGGATCGGCTACGTCGGCATGGCGATCGACATCACCGAGATCCTGCAGGCGCGCGCCGAAGCACGGCTGTCGGCGGAGAAGTTCGCCGGTGCGTTCACCTCGGCTGCATTGGGCATGGCACTGGTGTCGCTGGAAGGGCGCTGGCTGGACGTCAATGACGCGCTGTGCCGGATCCTCGGCTATCCACGCGAAGAACTGCTGCAGGTTGATTTCCAGCGCCTGACCCACCCCGATGACCTGCAGACCGACCTGGCTCTGGTGCAGGATCTGCTGGCCGGGCGGCGCAGCCACTACCACCTGGAGAAGCGTTACCTCGATCGCGACGGCAAGGTGATCTGGGCGCGGCTGTCGGTTTCGCTGGTGCGCAGCGAGCGTGGTGAACCTGTGCATTTCGTGTCGCAGATCCAGGACATCAGCGCCCAGCGCAGCAGCGAGCAGCGCTTGTTCGAAAGTGAGCAGCGCAGCCGCATTACTCTTGATGCGGTCGCCGACCTGGTGCTCAGTGTCAGCCTCGATGGCCGCATCGACTATGCCAATGCGGCCGCGGTGCGTACCTTGGCCGGTGATGGTGCGCTGTCGCTGGCCGGGCACAAGGTGCAGGACGTGCTGGCGTTGACCACCGAGTACGCGCCTGGATCGGTGCTGGATGTCTCGGTGCTGCTGGATCCGGAAAGCAACGCAGTGGACCTGCATGCCGACCTGCTGTTGCGGCTGGGCACGGCGACCATACCGGTGGACCTGACCCGCGCCTGGCTTCGCGATGACGAAGGCCATGTACGCGGTGCGGTGTGGGTGCTGCGCGACGATACCCAGCAGCGTGCACGCCAGCGCGAGGCGCGTCACCTTGCCGAAATCGATCCGTTGACCGAGCTGAGCAACCGACGCGGCTTCGAGGTGCACCTGCAGCAGGCGATCACCCGTGTCGAGCGCACGGGCCAGGCCGCGTCGTTGATGTACATCGACCTGGATCGCTTCAAGCCGGTCAACGACACCTGGGGCCATCTGGCCGGTGATGCGGTGCTGTGGGCGGTGGCCAGCGTGCTGCGCCATGGCGTGCGTGATTCGGATGTGGTGGCACGGCTGGGGGGGGATGAGTTCGCGGTGATCCTGTCCGGCTGTACGCCGCGGCGTGCCGCGCGTATCGGCGGCGAACTGCTGCATACCCTTGCGTCGCTGTCGATTCCGTGGGACCAGGACCGCCTGCATGTCGGGGCCAGCATCGGCATCGCGCCGCTGGCGGGCGGCATGAGCGTGGACCAGGCGGTGGCCGCCGCCGACGCCCAGTGCTACCGGGCCAAGGCGATGGGACGCAACAACGTGCAGGTGCAGGGTGAGGCCAGTGAGCTGCCCGGCGACGACGCGGATGCGGCCGAAGGCTGATCTCAGCCTGTGAGAGGACACGCGCGAATACTGCGCGCACATCCACTCATGCAGGTGATCCCATGAAGGTCTGGAACCCGGTTGCGATGCGGGCCTACGCCCCGGCGATGGTTGGCTGGTGCCTTGCGCTGGCGGCCTGCCTGCGTCTGGAAGAAGTGCGCGACGATCTGCACGCGCAGGCATTGCTGCCGGTGCTGCAGGGCGGTGCCATCGCCCTGCTGGTGTTCACGCTGTCCTGTATCGGCGGGGCCAGCATCGTGTTGTGGCGGGCGGGCCGGAAGGAGGTACCGCCTCATACTCTTGATGCTCAGGCCCACGCTTCACGGGAAGGCGCAGAGATCACCTGAAGGCAAAGAGATGTTACCTGTCGATAGAACGCCTGCAACACCACCCTTTGCATTGATGCCGTTGCAGTTTCCAACACCCAAGCGACGATTCTGAATGAACCGGTTGGAGCGGAATGTGGCCGTGGTACCACCCGATGTCTCAAACACCGCCCCACCATAGTTCGCACCGCTTACAGCATTGTTTTCTGCAAGAAAGCGCTGTGAACCCTGTACGACGTCGATACCCCATTCACCAGGGCGTTCGATCACCGAGTTCTTGATGGTGCAGTCGATGCAGTTCACCAGATAGATGGCGCTGGCGCCGGAGTCGATGACGCGTGCGCCATCAATCATGACGTTGCTCGAGTTGTAGATGGCCATCTCGCCATCGCCCCCCGGGCCATCCTTTCGGCCGGTCAGCTGTCCATAGAGGATGGTGACGTCGCGGGAATCGGTGATCCACAGATTTGGGTCCGCCACATTGTTGCCTGCTATGCCGTTGGCACGCATGAAGGTGTCCCATATATCCACACCTTTCCCGCCCACGACACCAGTGCTGATCTGGAAGCCGACGATATCGAGGCTCCAAATGATGATGCGGTCCTGATGATAGGCCAGTACACCGAAGTTTCCGCCTGCACCGGTGGACAACGTGAAATTGTGCAGCATGGTGCCGCTGCCGAGCCCGATCGCCTTCTGTGGGGAGCCATGGGCGGAGATCAAGACGTCGGCCATGCTCGCACCCAATCCCTCGATGGTCGTGCCGGAGGGAACTTCCAGTGGTGCAGGGCCAGTGACGTAGGTGCCAGGCCGCAGGCAGATTTTCTTGCCAGGTGCGGTGGCCACTGCGGCAGCAAGGTTACCACCACTGTCGAGAGTGAGATCGCATGCCGAGGCCTGCGCGGCACCGGCCAGGCCTATGGCAAAGAGTACGGCGGAAATGCGTTGTTTCATTATGGGTTCCTTCCGTGGAGTGGTTGAAGTTGCATCCAAGATACCGCAGCCGACCGGCTTGACGTCAACGCAGCACTTCATCCGAACTGACCAGCTGTACGTCGTGCATCAGGTTGAGATAGGCCTCGTAGTAGCCCTTGTGAGAGGCACCGACGATGGTCAGCATGCGGGTGCCCGGCTGTTGGCCGAGTACGTCGCGCATGTTGGCGACCATGCGCAGGTTGCGGGTTTCCCAGTAGCCCACGTAGTTGCGGCCGAAGCCTTCTGGCGAGGGCTCGACCAGCGTCGCGCCGAAGTCGCTGTTGTAGGCCACCATCGCGGTCTCGGGTGTGTTGTAGGCGCGATACATCGCCAGCAGTCCGTCCGGTTGGGCAAGATTGGCTTCGAGCCGTTCATCAGCCGCCCTACGTGCCTTGACGATGGGATTATCCCAAGCGCCCCGGATGGCCGCTGCATAGGCCTTCTGCTGGGATGCCGGCGTCGGCGAATCCGCAGTGTGGTCGTCGACCGACCACACGCGCTCCAGCCCCAGGCGTGCGGCAAGGACGCCGGCCACCAGGCCGGCCTCGTTGCGGCGGGCCATGCGCGTGTCGAGGAACTGCACCAGCTCCGGTGTCAGGCTGTCGGAGGCACGTCGCTCTTCCTTGGGCAGCCGCAGCCATTGGACGACTGCCGAACTGCTTTCGCCCGCGGCCAGGAACACTGCAGCCAATCGGCGCCGCTGGGCAGCGGTTGGCGCCTTCGGCCAATCTGCAAGCAGGCGTTCCATTTCCACGTTGGCGCTGGGAACGTCCAGGCCGGTGGCGGCCTGTGCCGGCGCCGGATCGACGCAGTAGTCCGCTACGCTCTCTGCGTATCGGGCCGGATTGCGGCGCATGAAATCGCACTGCAGGCCGGAGAGGTTCTCAACCGCGATCGCGGTGGGCTGCCAGGCCTCCAGCCGCTTCAGCAGTGGCTCCAGCATCGCCGGTTCGAAGGTCTTCGGCAGGCTGGACAGATGCGGGCTGCCCAACACCAGCACCTCGTTCGGACGCCCGGCCGGTGGGCCCTTCAGCTGGTCGGGATGGAAGGTCGGCCGGTAGCTGGCATCGGCAGCCAGGGCGCCGGTACTGCACAGGCCCAGGAAGAGGTAGCTGGCCAAGCGTGGAAGCATGTTGATCTCCGTGTCCGTGAACGTCCTGCAGGTCACTGCATGCTGGCCGTTTCCCTGTATCCGGGGACCTCCCGTTGGTCATGTAAACCCTTTTGCCTTGCGCTGCATCAGTCTGCTGGGCGAGGCTGTGCTCAATGGACAGGTGGTGCATGACATGACATCCGGCAACTGGATGATAGATAGCGCGCGGTTGCGCCTTCGGCCTTTCACGGCCGCGGATGCGGATGAGGCATTCGCAGCGATCACGCCGGGGCTGACCCGTTACATGGCGTTCGAGCCGCCGCCGTCGAAGGAGGCCTTCGCTGTGGTCTGGCAGGCGTGGTTGCCAACCATCGCCTCGGGCACGGACATCACCTTCGTCATCCGCCGGCGTGACGATGGCGCCTTCCTTGGCTTGGCCGGCCTTCATCGCAGCAGAGACGCCGAGCCCGAACTCGGCATCTGGATCAGCGAGGCGATGCATGGGCAGGGCTACGGCCGGGAAGCCGTCTCGGCGGTGTGGTCGCGGGCCTCCGCGCATCTGCGATGCGCGGCATTCCGCTACCCGGTGGCGGAGCAGAACGCGCCGAGCCGGCGCCTGGTCGAATCGCTTGGCGGCGTGCCTGCCGGGCGTGAGCAGGGCGTGAAGTACACGGCGATTGTCTACCGCATTCCTGCGGCAAAGCATGGAGATGCGACGGGCGTCGCGGAATCCGGTTAAAGCCGCCGACTGCATCGCCGATATCCCCTCTGGATCCCGCTCCAGTCACCCGCTGCAGGACCCGGGCTGCCCCCGATGGGCGGCCTGCGCCGTGTGTTCCGCCGCTCCCAGATGCTGATCGCGCCCGCACCAGACGTTCTTGCCAGCCGCTCGAGGGGTGCCAGCCGGCACCTGTAGTCCCAGGCAACTGATGTTGCCGCCGGGCATCCCGCCCGTCGGATCGCAACCGCTTACCGGACACCGAGGATCAGACAATGCTCATTCCAGGCTTCACGGCGGGCGCGCAGGCGCCGGCCGAGCTGCATACCCGTTGGTCTCCCTGGCGCGCGCTGTTGGGTGCGTTGGCTCCCCGGCATCGGCCCAGTACCGAGCTGGCGGCGAACGACCGCGCCGAGCTTGAGGCGCAGGTCGCGGCGCTGCACCGCGTGCAGGCGGTCATCGAGTTCGGGCTCGACGGCACCATCCTGCAGGCCAACGACAACTTCCTGCAGGCAATGGGGTATCGGCTGGAAGAGATCCAGGGCAAGCATCATTCGTTGTTCGTCGATCCAGAGCACGCCGGCAGCACCGAGTACCGCGACTTCTGGGCGCGGCTGGGGCGCGGCGAGTATGACGCCGGGCAATACCGGCGCTTCGGCAAGGGCCAGCGTGAGATCTGGATCCAGGCCTCGTACAACCCGGTGCTGGACCGCCAGGGACGCCCCTACAAGGTGGTCAAGTTCGCCACCGACATCACCGCGCAGAAGCTGCAGGCGGCGGACTCCGCTGGGCAGCTGGCGGCGATCGGCAAGTCGCAGGCAGTGATCGAGTTCAGCATGGATGGTCGCATCCTCTCGGCCAACGACAATTTCCTCGCCACCACCGGTTACAGCCTGGACGAGGTGCGTGGGCAACATCACTCGTTGTTCGTCGAGCCCGACCACCGCAGCAGTGAAGCGTACCGGCAGTTCTGGCAGAAGCTCGGACGCGGCGAATACGATGCCGGGCAGTACCGGCGCCTGGGCAAGGGCGGGCGCGAGGTCTGGATCCAGGCGTCCTACAACCCGATCCTTGACCTCAACGGGAAGCCGTTCAAGGTCGTCAAATACGCTACGGACATCACCGCGCAGGTACATGAAAACCAGGCCATGCAGCGGGCGGTGGCGCAGACCCGTGAAGTGGTGGCGGCGGCCAAAGGCGGCGATCTGACCCAGCGCGTGGCCACGGCCGACAAGCGTGGCCCGATCGCTGAGCTGTGCGAGGGCGTGAACTCGCTGGTCGAGGCAATGGCGGCCATCATCGGCCAGATCAAGTTCGCCGCCGACACCATCGCGGTGGGCGCGACCGAGATCGCGCAGGGCAACAGCGACCTGTCGCAGCGTACCGAGCAGCAGGCGGCCTCGCTGGAGGAAACCGCAGTGTCGATGAAGGGGCTGGCCGAGACCGTGCAGCGCACTGCCACCAATGCGCGGCAGGCCAGCCAGCTTGCCGGTGGCGCTGCCGATGTCGCGGCGAAGGGCGGCAGCGTGGTGCATGAAGTGGTCGAAACCATGGCGGTGATCAACACCTCGTCGCGGCGCATCGTCGATATCATCGGCGTGATCGACGGGATCGCCTTCCAGACCAACATCCTGGCGCTCAATGCAGCGGTGGAGGCTGCACGTGCTGGCGAGCACGGCCGTGGCTTTGCCGTGGTCGCCACCGAGATCCGCGAACTGTCGCAGCGTTCGGCCAGCGCGGCCAAGGAGATCAAGCACCTGATCGACGAGTCGGTCGCCAACGTCGGCGCTGGTACCGCCCAGGTCGAGAGTGCCGGCCGGACCATGGACGAGATCGTGGTCAACGTGCGTCGGGTCAGCGATCTGATGACCGAGATCAGCACCGCCGCGCAGCAGCAGAGCGACGACATCCAGCAGATGAACCATGCGGTCGACCTGATTGATCAGGGCACCCAGCAGAACGCAGCGCTGGTCGAGGAGGCGTCGGCGGCGGCGCGCAGCATGGAGGAGCAGTCGGCGCAGCTGCTGCACACCGTGGCCGGTTTCCGCGTGCAGGGCGCGGCCGGGCATCTGCACGGGGCAGCGGTGCTGCGCGCGGTCTAGGCGCGCCGGTCGGGCCGTTCGCTCCCGGCCGTGGCGGCCGGGGCGCCGTGCACACGGTTGCGCCCGGCGTGCTTGGCCCGGTACAGGGCCTGGTCGGCGCGGTCGACCAGGTCGCGCGGATCGCCGTTCTCGCCGGCGGCCTGCCAGGCCACGCCGATGCTGATGGTGACGACGGCTTCGGCCGCCGGCAGGCCAGCGGCTTCGACTGCCGCGCGCAACCGTTCACCCAGGCTCAGGGCATGGGCGACATCGGGCGAGGGCAGGGCGGCGATGAACTCCTCGCCGCCATAGCGGGCCAACAGGTCATCGCCGCGTTGCAGGCAGCCGTCCAGGATCCCGGCCACCGCGCGCAGCCGGCGGTCACCTTCCGGGTGGCCATAGGTGTCATTGAGCCGCTTGAAATGGTCGATGTCGATCATCAGCACGGCCAGGCCCAGCCCTTGGCGGCGCGCGCGGCGATGGGCACTGCCGAGGGATTCGTCGAAGTTGCGCCGATTGCCCAACCCGGTCAATGGATCGCGCCGGGCCAGTGCTTCCAGTTCGTCACGCTGGCGCTGGATCTCGACCTGGGTCAGCACGCTGCGCAACGCGTAACCCAACATGGCGCCGATGAAGCCGACGATCGCCAGTGTTGGATGCAGGCGTGAGACCAGCAGTGCCACCATCATCAGCAACAGGGGCAGCATCAATGGAACACCAGCATCGACGACGCGGCGCAGATTGCGCGACACCACTACCGCAGGCGGCCGCCATGGGCTGCTTGCCATCACTGCCAGCAGTACGAACAGGCCACTGATCAGCAGGTCGCCCCAACCGCCGTCGGGCACCTGGGGCTGGTAGTGATTGATGTAGAACGCGAGCAGAAAATAGCCCAGCGCATAGGTCGTCAGGGTACGGAAGAAGTCACGCCGATCGGCATTGTCTTCGGCCAGGAAGCGGATCAGCGCGAAGCAGAATACGAGACCGTTCTGCACAGTGCTCATCGCGTTCAGACCCTGCATCCACAGGGCTGCATCCAGGTGCACCAGCGCCCGCGTGTGTACGTAGTACAGCAGCCAGAGCAGGGCAATGATCGACAGGTCCACGGCGCGCACGTAGCGGTTGCCGCCCCCAGGGCTGGCCGCCACGTAGGTCAGCGGTATCCGGTAGAACACGTAGAGGATCAGCGACGACAGTGGCATCTGTGCCTGCCCGCCGCCATCCGCGATGCGATACAGCTGGGCCAGCAAGGCGATCGAGAACAGGCCGACGGCGAAGCCGAGCAGCCGCCACTTGCAGGCGGCCCGGCTGTCGCGGGCACGCCGCACACATGCCAGTGCCGCCAGCAGGGGAGCAGCCATCAACAGCAGGAAGGAACCTATCGGGTCCTGAGGGCCGATCAGAGCAATGACAAGCGCGTGCGTGACCAGAAAAAACAGTGCAGCACGCAACGTCATGCATTCCCCCGCCCCCAGGTCCGGCTGCCCTCAAGATAGGCAGATGCACGTGAGGCTTGCAAGAAAAGTGTGCGCTGCGTCCATTGGCAACGTTGTCAGTGGTTGCTGTTGTGTTTCAGCACGATGACGCGGTGTTCTCGATGTGCGCGTACATCCAGAAGTCAGCGGCCTGGCCGCGGACCTGGCGATAAGCGCGGAGCAGTCCCTCGCGCTGCATGCAGATGCGTTCCAGCACGGCGATCGAACGGGTATTGCTGTCCAGCACCGTGGCCTGGATGCGGACGAGCGCCAGTGTAGTGCGTCCCCAGGCCAGCACGGCACGCGCCGCGTTCGTGGCCAGTCCCTGGCCCTGCCAGCGGGGATCGAGATCGTACGCGAGCTCGGCGCGGCGATGCTGAAGATCGATTCCGTTCAGGCCTACGGTGCCGATCAGCAGGTTGTCTGCATCGACCAGTGCCCAGCGCCGGTCGACCGGCGAGGCTGCGTAGCTGTTGATCAGGTGGCGTAGTGCTTCTGGAGAAACGTCACCCCAGCTGGTGTGTTCGGTCACGCCTGGCAGCGAAAGATAGCGCGACCAGGCGACAGCATCATCCGGCTGCAACGAGCGCAGGCGCGTGGGCGGGGTGTCGGGAGGCGAGGGGTGCAAAGGGGCGGGCATGGCTGCCAGTGTCGGCGTTCCAAACCCGGAAATGCAAAAAGGCCAGGTCGGAGACCTGGCCTTTGATGCAGTGGTGCCGGTGAAAGGACTCGAACCTTCATGGGGTCACCCCCGGCTGATTTTGAGTCAGCTGCGTATACCATTCCGCCACACCGGCAGGCAGCGTGCGAGTGTAACCGAGGTCGGCAGGGCTTTCATAGGGGGAGAGGCGATCAGGGCGCTTCCTGTCGGCTTCGACCCCATGGTGGCTATACTGCGGCGGCATGTATCCCTCCAGGAGCGGTAGCCGATGACAGTGTTGCGGGACCTGAGGGTGCTGGTGGTCGAGAACGACGAGATGAGTGCCGCCTTGCTGCAGATGCAGCTGGTGCATGCCGGCGCGACCGTGGTCGGGTTGGCGGCGGGCGTGGCCGAAGCGCTGCGCCTGCTGGAGGATTCGGCGCCGGACGTGGCCCTGCTCGATTATCGCCTTGCCCGCAATGAAACCAGCGAGCCGGTCGCAGCTGCGCTGTCGGCGCGTGGCGTACCGTTCGTGCTGGCCACGGGGATGCTGGCCGAGCAGCTGCCTGAGTCCATGCTGGCTGGTGTGCTGCTGGTCAAGCCGTACCTGTCGGCGGATCTGAGCCGGGCGCTGGCGCGCGCGGTGGGTCGTTCCAGCGCGAAGGCCTGATTGGTCCTGATGGAATCGGCGGGCGTATGCTGCCCGGGCCTGAATGCTCAGGCCTACAAGGAGAGTGGCATGAAGAAGTGGATCAAGCGCGTGGTTGCTGCGGGTGTCCTTTCGATGGCTGTCTTCGGTGGTACGGCCTCTGCCGCGTGGTGCGGCCAGCCTTGTTACCAGCTCTACAAGAGCTGCATTGCGCGGGGTGGCGAGGTTGAGCAGTGCCTGCAGGAGCAAGCGTTCTGCGAAGAGGCGATGTGCGGCGGCAACCCCTGATCCAGGAACCCCGCCCAGGCGGGGTTTTTCATTCGCGCGCCATGTTCAACCTGCTTCCTCATACATGTAGCGGATGTCCTCGCGGTCATCGAGAATTCGGTACTGCCGCGCCAGGTCGTCCGGATCGGGATTGAGCCAGGCATCGAGGTATTCCTTGCGGATAGGTACCACGCCGCGATCATGACCAGCCGCAGCAACGTCGCCGGGCGGTGTGTCGGTGATGGTGGCGAATGACAGCAGGCGGCCCTCCGGGCCCTCCCATTCCGCCCACAGGCAGGCCAGCAGCAGGTCGCGCGGTGGATCGGGACGAAACTCCAGCACCGCGTCCTGTTCCTTTTCGTCTGCGCCGAGCGTGCGTCCCGCGATGGCATGGCGGGGCACGTGCTCGTAGAACGCCTGCACCACCACCACGCCGTGGCGCAGGCCGAACGCACCACGCCAGTAGCCTTCCAGACTGTCGCGTCGTGCGTTGTAGGTGCCGGGATAAAGCACGTCGTTGCGTGCGGGCTTGTCAGGAAGCCGGCACTGGTAGCGCATCGGCTTGATCACCCGCTCACCGTTCTCGCTGATCATCACCGGCGCATAGGTGCCAGGGAAAATCCGGTTATCGCGTGGCAGCAACTGCACCCTGTGCAGGTCTTCAAGCCGGGCTTGCGCGCGCTCGATGCGGTTGCCGGCCACGCGCAGGTCATTGCGTGCTTTCTGGGTAGGGCGGGTCGCCAGCGTGGCGTTGGCGATATCACGCCGCTCGCACTGGCGGGCCAGGTCCGCTTCCAGTTCGCGTTGCTCCTGCGCATGCCACTGCTGGATCTTCGCCACGATGTCGCGCCCCAGCTCGGTGCGTGCAGCAGCGAAGCCGTCATCCATCGCCTTGGGTGTCTTCGGTCGCTTCTTGCCCGGATCGTGCGCGTACAGCTCCGCGAAATCTTCCAGCGACAGGATGGCGCCGAACTCGCGCACCAGCTTGGCGTAGTCGGCGCGGATCAGGGCGGAATAGCACATGGTAAATCTGCCGGGATGGATCGCAGCAACTGCGACGGGGATGAGGCAGGATAGCTCGACCTATAGGGAGATACCGCATGAATGATTCCGCCACCTGCCAGTTCCGCGAGACTGTGCCAACCGTCGAGGGCTATTGCCGGTTGCGTGTGCTGGCCGGCCTGAGTGCCAAGACCGAGGAGGCCGCGGCGCGTGCACTGCCCAATACCTTGTTCGGCGTGTGTGCCTACCAGGGCAACGAACTTGTGGCGATGGGACGGATCGTTGGTGATGGCGGATGTCACCTTCAGGTCTGCGATATCGCGGTGTTGCCGCGCCTGCAGGGGCAGGGTCTGGGCAAGGAAGTGATGCGGCGCCTGAGCGAGTGGATGCAGGGCAACCTGCCGCCGTCGGCCTATGTGAGCCTGTTGGCCGATGGCGAGGCGCATCGGCTGTACGCGCAGTTCGGTTTTGCACCGACGGCACCGGCATCGATCGGGATGTATCGGCGGTTCTGAGGCGCGGTCCAGCGTTTTCCATCCACGCATGGCATGGATCTACTGCAGAGTCGGGGTAGATCCACGCCATGCGTGGATGCGTTCCACCAGCAGATCGCAGGCAAAGAAAAACCCCGGTCGAAACCGGGGTTTTCAAGAATTGGCGTCCCCACGGGGATTCGAACCCCGGTCGCCACCGTGAAAGGGTGATGTCCTAGGCCTCTAGACGATGGGGACGCACGAAAACTTCAAGTTGTAGATTCTTCGACGGCCTAATGTCGAAGTGGTGGAGCCAAGCGGGATCGAACCGCTGACCTCCTGCATGCCATGCAGGCGCTCTCCCAGCTGAGCTATGGCCCCATGAAACGTCGGAATTCTGCTGGGAGCAGAGTCCGTTTGAAACTGGCGTCCCCACGGGGATTCGAACCCCGGTCGCCACCGTGAAAGGGTGATGTCCTAGGCCTCTAGACGATGGGGACGCACGAAAAACTTCAAGTTGTAGAACCTTCGACGGCCTAATGTCGAAAGTGGTGGAGCCAAGCGGGATCGAACCGCTGACCTCCTGCATGCCATGCAGGCGCTCTCCCAGCTGAGCTATGGCCCCGTGTTACCGAGCCGCCCATCATACCTGCGTGTTCACATTTGTGGAAGCTTTTTTTAAGCTTTTTTCGTTCCGGATCAACCGCAGCCATGAGGGCAGGGGAACCGCAACGCCACAACCTGAATGCCGGTGGGCGGTGAACAAAAAAGACCCGGTTATCGGCCGGGTCCTCGTTGTTCATGATGAGTGGCGTCCCCACGGGGATTCGAACCCCGGTCGCCACCGTGAAAGGGTGATGTCCTAGGCCTCTAGACGATGGGGACGCAATTCTCATCAATGTTCTTTAGCGACCTTTCGACGGCCTAATGCCGAAAGATTGGTGGAGCCAAGCGGGATCGAACCGCTGACCTCCTGCATGCCATGCAGGCGCTCTCCCAGCTGAGCTATGGCCCCACGTCGCTGAGGAGCGAAATAATAGCCTTGCCCCAGGGGGTTGGCAAGCATTTGTTGCACTTTTCTTCACGTCGATTGCGAGGTGGATCTCGCTCGCCTGGGCTCATGCAGTGTCGTTGGTCAGCGCGGCCAGGATCGGGCATTGATCCAGCGTGCCGTGCCCCGGGCAGGCATCGACCAGTTGTGACAGCGCGTTGTGCATGCGCTGCAGTTCGGCCATCCGCTGCGCGATATCCAGCAGGCGTGCCTGGGCCGTGTCGCGGACGCTGCCCATGTCCTGCTGGTGGCGATCACTGAGCGCGAGCAGCTCGCCGATTTCTTCCAGGCTGAAGCCCAGTGATTTGGCCCGGCGGATGAAGCGCAGCCGGCGCAGGTCCCGCTCACCGAAGATGCGGTAGCCACCGGCCGAACGTGCGGCCGTGGGCAGCAGATGCTGGCGCTCGTAGTAGCGGACCGTATCGATGGGCACGCCAGCCTGGCGGGCCAGTTGTCCAATGTTCATGGCGGATTCCTGCGGATGCTGCCGCGCATTGTGAAGCCTTGAGTCTGGTCAAGAGTCAAGACTTTCTGCCGAGCCGCGTATTCAGCGCACTTTGCAACTTTCTTCATAGCCCTGCCGCTGGACCAGTTCCTACCCTTCGCCTGAACCGGCCATTCGATGGCCCGCAACGAACCGAGGAGGTGGTGTGTGGAAGGATTCAGGAACGAAGGATTCGTCGAGGTCGCGGTGGTCGAGTACCCGGGAGGCGATCCCTCGGCCGCCTCGGTGCTGGCAGAGATGGCGCACGTGGCCAATCGCCTGGCCCAGCAGCAGCGCCGGCCGTTCAAGCGCGTGTTGGTTACCCGCTGGATCGTGCCGGCCAGTCAGACCGGCGTGCATCGCATCGCCGGTGCGGAAATGCTCGATGCCGCCATTCCCGCAGTGATCGCGGTGCCGGGCCAGATCAGCCCCGGAGCCTGCCTGCGTGCCGACGAGATCCTGCTGGACTGGCTGCGGGCTCATTACGACGGCGGCAGCCTTCTGGCGGCCGCCAGTGATGGCGTAAGCGTACTGGCACGCGCCGGATTGCTGGCCGGGCGCACCGTCAGTGGACCTGATCTGGCGCGGCATCCCGGGCTGCAGGCACAGGCTGCCAGCTGGGTGCCGAGTGAACGCGCACTGGTCGATGACGGCGACCTGTTGACCGTTGGCGGTTCGCAGGCCTGGCGCTTCCTGGCGCTGCGCCTGCTGTACCGGTTGCACGGGCAGGGCGTGGCCAGCGCGGTGGCACAGCAGTTGGGAATCACCGTGCCGGCGACGATCCAGCAGGATCTGGAGCGTTTCAGCGCCAACTTCGCCCATGGCGATCGCGATGTGCTGAAAGCGCAGCGCTGGCTGCATACCACCGCGGCACGCGGCGCTACTCTCGCCGCGATCTGCGAGATTGCCGGGCTCGAGCCGCGGACGCTGCAGCGACGCTTCCTGCGGGCCACGGGGCTGCGGCCCATCGAGTACTGCCAGCGGCTGCGCATCGCCAAGGCGCAGACCCTGCTCCAGCAGGGGGCAGGCATCGATGAAGTGGCCTGGGGCGTGGGCTACGCGGATCAGAGTGCCTTCCGGCGTCTGTTCCTGCGCATTGTCGGCATGACGCCGGCCAATTATCGCCGCCATGTCAACAGCAAGCGGCGTGAACGGCCGTTGATGCCATCGGTGGCGGGCAGCCTGCGCGGTCTGCAGGCGCCGTCCGCACTGCAGTTGGGACGCAGTGCGGCCTAGCGCCTGATCAGATGTCGCGCTTGCAACGTGGGCGTGACCCTTCGACCATGCAGCCAGTGAACGAATGAGGCAGGTGGGCTGATGTCGAGTGTTGGACCGGTGCCGATGCCGGTGGTATTGATTCTCGCGTGCGTGTTGCTGGCGATGGCTGTGGCCCATTTATGGCCACGTCGGAAGGACGGGGGGCCGTTACCCTCGGCGGCAAGCATGGTGCTGGACATGTTGCTGATCGGCCTGCTCTTTGGCCGCATCAGTTTCGTTGCCTTGAACCTTGCCTTGTATCGCGAGGCACCCTGGAGCATTCTGCAGATCGCAGACGGCGGCTACCACCTGCCGGTAGTGCTTGTTGCCGGGCTGGCGTGGGGGCTGTGGCGATTGCGGCGTTGGCGCCCACTGCGCGCGCCGGTACTGGTCGGCGCGTTGATTGGTATGTTGCTATGGGCAGGTGGCAGCCAGCTGCTGTCAGCCTGGCAGGAACGGCAGATGCCGCTGCCGACGTTGCAGGTGGCTGATCTGCAGGGCGGGAAGGTTGATCTGCAGCAGTTCAAGGGTAAACCGCTGGTACTGAATCTCTGGGCGACCTGGTGCGGGCCCTGCCGGCGCGAGATGCCGGTGCTGGCGGCGGCACAGCAGGCACACGCGGATGTGCAGTTCGTATTCCTCAACCAGGGCGAAACCCTGGGCGAGGTCCAGGGTTTCATCGCCGGCGAGCGGCTCATGCTCGGCAACGTGTTGCTCGACGATGACGCTGCAGCATCCACCGTGCTCGGCGTGCAGGCCTACCCGTCGACCCTCTTTTTCGATGCCGAAGGACGCCTGCGCGAACTGCACCTCGGCGAACTGACCGCAGCCGGTCTTGAACACAAACTGCGCCGGCTGCGGTAGCCTGCGCGGGCATCTCACTACGGAGTTCCCATGTTGTCGACTTCCCTGCGCACCGTCCCTGCGGTGCTGTTGCTGCCGGTCATGCTGGCATTGGCCGCCTGCAGCCAGGCACAGACACCGCCGGGCAAGGCTGCCGCGGCACCGGCAGCAAGTGCTGCGGCCTCCGCCGCCAAGGGCGACCGCCCCGCTGTGCTGAAGGGCATCGAGAAGCATGGCTTCGAGGTTGTTGCCGAATTCGACGCCCCCGGTGGCCTGCGTGGCTTTGCCGGCGTGGTCGGTGGCCAGCAGCCGGCCGCGGCTTACGTCACTGCCGATGGCAAGCATGTACTGGTTGGCAGCCTGTTCGATGCCGAGGGCAACGACGTGGCCGCCGAGGCCGTTGAGAAACTGGTTGCGCAGCCGATGTCGGCCAAAATGTGGACCAAGCTGGAGGCCAGCGCGTGGGTGCGCGATGGCAAGGCCGACGCGCCGCGGGTGGTCTACACCTTCAGCGATGCCAACTGCCCGTACTGCCACAAGTTCTGGGAAGCGGCGCGTCCGTGGGTCGATGCGGGCAAGGTCCAGCTGCGTCACATCATGGTCGGTGTGATCCGCGAAGACAGTCCGGCCAAGGCGGCCGCCATCCTTGCTGCGCGTGATCCGAGTGCAGCGCTGCTGCAGAATGAGCATGAGTTCGATCGCGGTGGCATCAAAGCGCTGCCGAACATCAGTCGCGAGATCGCTGGCAAGCTCGACGCGAACCAGGTGCTGATGATCGAGATGGGCTTCCAGGGCACGCCAGGCATCCTGTTCCAGGATGCGCAGGGCCAGGTGCAGCGTCGCGCCGGCCTGCCGCAGGGTGCCGACCTGCAGACGGTGCTGGGCCCGCGCTGAGCCGCGACTCTCATCGTGAATGACCCACGGGCCCGCATGGCAGCATGCGGGCCTGTTGCTTTTCGTGATCAAAACCGACATTGCGGCCTGCGCATGACTTGTTCGTCATCACGTCTGAATAGTGACTGACATCAAGCCTCGCGCCTTGATTCCAATCAAGGCCAAAAACGACAGGTGAATTAGCCTGTGACGCATGGAATACAGCGTCAATGCGCGATGGATGCCGCGCTCGCCACGCCCTGATCAGGGTCGGCCGGCTCAGCCATTCACGACAACCTCACCCCGTGCTTGTTACCCAGACCGCTGCGGCCGCCACCTCTCTGGCAGCGCGGCCTTGTTGGCGTCGACATTGGTGTGGGCAGGACAGTGTCATCGTCCTGTGGCCTGCGATGTGCAGGCTGACTGGTGTCGTCAACGCAGTATCCGCATTTCCAGCAACGGTAACGTGAGGCCGGAGCGGCGCATGCGTGCGTCCCGCCATCGCGCTGCGAGTGTTTTTCCAGGGAGGATGCAATGCGCTTGGCGGTAGTGAGTCTGGCCTGTTTGACCGCGTTGGTGATCACACCGGCGTATGCGCAGCAGGATGACCGGGAGGACGCGCAGGCCCTGCGCCGTGAGATCGCGGCCATGCGGCAGGCACTTGAAGGCATGCAGCAGCGCTTGGACCGTCTCGAGCGGCACGATGGGGCTGCTGTACCCGCCAGCGCATCGCTGCCAGCTCCCGTGATCGCACCCACCGGTACCGCCAACCTGCTGCACCCTACCCAGGTGCCGGGCGTGGCGCCGCCGGTGCTGCCACTGCGCGAATCGGTGGCCGATCCGTCCACCGCTGCGTCGCGTCCCGACAGTGCTGCTGGTCCGACCGATCCCGATCTGAAGGGCTTCTTCGCTATTCCAGGTACCGACACGGTGATCCGTATCGGCGGCTACGCCAAACTCGATGCCATCGCCGATTCGCGTGGAGCAGGTGACGAGGATCAGTTCATCCCCTCGTCGATGCCGGTGGGCGGCAATCATCGCGATGTCTCCAACTTCAACATCCACGCCAAGCAGACCCGTTTCAGCTTCGAGGCACGGCGCCCGACCACGCATGGCAACCTGCGCTTCTACCTGGAGAATGATTTCTTCGGCAGCAGCGATGGCTACCAATTCCGCCTGCGCCATGCCTATGGCCAGCTCGGCAATACCTACGCCGGCTATGGCTATTCCAGTTTCATGGATCCGGACAGCCTGCCCGATACGCTGGACTTTGCAGGGCCCGGCGGCGCCGGTTACCTGCTGGTAGCAGGCATCCATCACAGCTTTGCGCTGGGCAAGGGCAACACCCTGACCGTCGCTGCAGAAGATCCGAAGACCGAACTTGCCGGTGCCAGCGATGAGCGCGCCGCCGTGAACCGGCTGCCGGATGTGACGTTGACCGCGCGCATGGAGCGCGATTGGGGCCACCTGCAGTTGGGCGCGGTGGCACGTAGCCTGGCCTACGACGGTGACGATGAGCGCGACCGGCGCATGGCCGGTGGCCTGCAGCTGAGCGGCTCGGCATCGGTAGGCGAACGCGACCTGCTGCTGTTCGGCGCTTTGGGTGGGCGCGGCCTCAGCCGCTACACCGCTGACCTGACCGGCTCCGGACTGGACGCGGTGGTCGGTGCCGATGGCCACCTCGATGCACTGGATCTGCACGGCGGCTTTGTGGGTTACACCCACTACTGGTCCGAGTTGTGGCGTTCGAACCTGATCTTCGGCCAGCTGACCCTGGAGCGTAATGCTGCACTGGCGGCCGACGCGTTCCGGCAGAGCCGTTACGGCGTGTTCAATCTGATCTGGAGCCCGGCACCGTCGTGGACGATGGGCATGGAGCTGCTGTACGGACGTCTGGAACAACAGGGCGGCGCGCGCGGCGACACGGTCCGGGTGCAGGGCAGCCTGCAATACAACTTCATCAAATAGGCGCCAGCGGTCGTACGCCAGCGTAACCGTCCCCACGCCCGGTTGTACCGGGCTCATGCCAGTACAGGAGATTGTCATGGCAGAAGCAAAGAAAATCGGGGTGGTCGGAGCCACCTTCCTCGTCGCCGGCAACATGATGGGCTCAGGCGTGTTCCTGCTGCCATCCAGCCTGGCCAAGATTGGTACAGCCTCTATCTGGGGCTGGCTGATCACCACCGCGGGCGCGCTGCTGCTGGCCTTCGTGTTCGCCAAGCTGGGCAAGCTGGCACCCAAGGCGGGCGGCCCCTACGCCTATGCGCGTGACTGGTTCGGGCCCTACATGGGCTTCCAGACCAACACCATCTACTGGTTCGCCAACTGGATCGGCAACGTCGCCATCCCGATCGCGGCGGTCGGCTACTTCAGCTACTTCTTCCCGATCCTGTCCGAGCCGCTGGTGCGCTGCATCGCGGTGCTGGTGCTGGTGTGGGCGCTGAGCTTCGCCAACATGATCGGCCCGGCATTCGTCAGCCGCGTGCAGACGGTCACCACCAGCTTCGCACTGGTGCCGATCCTGGGCATCGCCATCTTCGGCTGGTTCTTCTTCGATGCCGACATCTTCAAGGGCGCCTACAACGTGTCCGGCGAGTCGAACTTCGGCGCGATCTCCAGTGCCGCGGCACTGACCCTGTGGGCCTTCATTGGCGTCGAATCCGCTTCGGTCACCGCCGGTGTGGTGGAGAACCCGGAAAAGAACGTGGCCCGCGCCACCCTGGCCGGCGTGTTCCTCGCCGCCATCGCCTACATCGCAAGCTCCTCGGTGATCATGGGCATGGTCCCCAACGGTGAACTGCAGACCTCCGATGCACCGTTCGCGCTGGCTGCGGCCAAGGCGGTGGGCGGCTGGGGCGGGGCGCTGGTCAGCCTGTGTGCCTTCGTTGGTGCCGCCGGTTCGCTGGGTGGCTGGATCCTGCTGACCGCGCAGAGTGCCAAGGCAGCGTCCGACGATGGCCTGTTCCCGAGCATCTTCAGCAAGACCAACAAGGATGACGTGCCGGTCAAGGGCGTGCTGATCGTAGCGGTGCTGATGACCCTGGCGGTGCTGGTGACCTCCACCTCGAAGACCGCCTCGGCCCAGTTCGACGTGATCACTTCGGCGGCGGTGGTGCTGACGCTGCTGCCGTACATCTATTCGTGCGTGGCCTGCTACTTCGTGGTGGAGCGGTCGCACACGCTGGTGCACACCGGTGCGTTCTGGACCCTGACCAGCCTGACGGTCGTGTACTGCCTGTGGGCGATCTACGGCTCGTCGGGAACGATCGTGCAGTACGCCTTCCTGTTCGTGCTGTTCATCACCGTGTTCTATCCCTTCTTCAGCGAGGAGCGTCGCCAACAGCGGCAGCGTTCCCGCGAGGCGGCGGCAATTTCGTCCGGCGCCCAGCGTTCCTGAGTTAGACAAGGAGAATCAACGTGTATTTCAAGTCTCTGGATTATCCGGTCATCGTCATTGACGGTGACTACGACTCGCCGCGCATCGGCGGCATCCTCATCCGTGCGCTGGTGGAAGAGCTGCGCAGCAATGACCAGCGCGTGCTGTGCGGCCTGAACCTGGATGACGCCCGTGCCGGCGCCCGTACCTATGTGGCTGCTTCGGCGGTGCTGATCTCGATCGACGGCAGCGAGGAGGTCGATGGCGAGTTCCAGCGCCTGACCGCCTTCCTGCGCGAGCAGAGTGCGCGCCGGGCCAACCTGCCGGTATTCCTGTACGGCGAGCGCCGTACCATCGAGAAGGTGCCGAGCAAGCTGCTCAAGTACATCCATGGCTTCATCTTCCTGTTCGAAGACACCAAGAGCTTCATCTCGCGTCAGGTGATGCGTGCGGCCGAAGACTACATGCAGAACCTGCTGCCGCCGTTCTTCAAGGCGCTGATCCACCACGCGGCGGAGTCGAACTATTCCTGGCATACGCCTGGCCATGCCGGTGGCGTGGCCTTCACCAAGTCACCGGTCGGGCGCGCCTTCCACCAGTTCTACGGTGAGAACACGCTGCGCAGCGATCTGTCGATTTCGGTGCCGGAGCTGGGCTCGCTGCTGGACCACACCGGCCCGATCAAGGAGGCCGAGGACGAGGCCGCGCGCAACTTCGGCGCTGACCACACCTTCTTCGTCACCAACGGTACGTCGACGGCCAACAAGATCGTGTGGCACGGTACCGTGGCCCGTGGCGACGTGGTCTTCGTCGACCGCAACTGCCACAAGTCGCTGCTGCATTCGCTGATCATGACCGGCGCGGTACCGGTGTATTTCACGCCCAGCCGCAATGCGCACGGCATCATCGGCCCGATCAGCCTGGACCAATTCACCCCGGAATCCCTGCAGCAGAGCATCGCGGCCAATCCGCTGGCCAGCCAGGCCTACCAGGCCGGTTCCAAGCCGCGTATCGCGGTGGTGACCAACTCGACCTACGACGGCCTGTGCTACAACGCCGAGAAAATCGCGGAGGAGATCGGCAGCGCGGTCGACTTCCTGCATTTCGACGAGGCCTGGTACGCCTATGCCGCGTTCCATCCGTTCTACGAGAACCACTACGGCATGGCCAAGGGCAAGCCGCGCGAGCAGGATGCGATCATCTTCACCACTCATTCCACGCACAAGCTGTTGGCTGCGTTCTCGCAGGCCTCGATGATCCACGTGCGCAATTCGGCCAGCCGCGACCTGGACGCTGAACGCTTCAACGAATCGTTCATGATGCATACCTCGACCAGCCCGCATTACGGCGTGATCGCGGCGTGTGATGTTGCCTCGAAGATGATGGAAGGCGATGCGGGTCGTTCGCTGGTACAGGAAATGCACGACGAGGCCATCGCCTTCCGCCGCGCGATGCTGCACGTGCGCGATGACCTCGGTCGCGACGACTGGTGGTTCAGCGTGTGGCAGCCGACCCAGGTCGAGCGCAGCCTGGACAAGGGCGATACGCCGGCACCGCTGGTGGCCAAGCGCGAGGAGTGGTACCTGCAGCCGGACGCGCACTGGCACGGTTTCGAGAACCTGGTCGACGACTACGTGCTGATCGACCCGATCAAGGTGACCCTGCTGACCCCGGGCCTGGCGATGGACGGCAGCATGGGCAAGCTGGGCATCCCGGCGGCGGTGCTGAGCAAGTTCCTGTGGGGCCGCGGCATCACCGTGGAGAAGACCAACCTGTACTCGGTGCTGTTCCTGTTCTCGATGGGCATCACCAAGGGCAAGTGGAGCACCCTGGTCACCGAACTGATGGCGTTCAAGGAGCTGTACGACCGAAACGCGCCGCTGACCCAGGCGCTGCCGACGCTGGCCGCCGATTACCCGGTGGCTTACGCCGGCTGGGGCCTGCGCGACCTGTGCGATGCGCTGCATGCGTTCAACCAGGAGTTCGCGGTGGCTAAGGTGATGCGTGAGATGTACGTGGATCTGCCGACGCCGGTGATGACCCCGGCCGATGCCTACAACCACTTGGTGAAGGGCGAGATCGAGCGGGTCGACATCGAGCAGATCAGCGGCCGCATTGCCGCGACCATGCTCGTACCGTACCCGCCGGGCATTCCGACCATCATGCCGGGCGAGCGCTTCGGTGACAGCGACGAGCCGATCATCCAGTCGCTGCGCATCGCCCGCGAGCAGAACGCGCGCTTCCCCGGCTTCGAGTCGGACGTGCACGGGCTCATCATCGAGCAGGAGGATGGTGCGGTTTCGTACAAGGTGGAGGTGCTGAAGGCCTGACCGGCAACGGTCGGCCCTTCGACGAACGATGGATACCGCGCGCGAGCAACGCATCCTGACGTTCTCGATCGGGGTCACCCTTGCGGTGAGCGCGGTTGGTTTCAGTGGTGGCCTGCTGGTGGGATCGCAGGCCATCCTGTTCGACGGCGTGTACAGCCTGGTCGACGTTGCCCTGACCCTGGTGTCGTTGTCGGTGTTGCGGCTGGTGGCGCGGGAACAGAGCCCACGCTTCCAGTACGGCTATTGGCACCTGGAGCCGATGGTCGAGGCGCTGGGCGGTGTGATCCTGTCGCTGGCCTGCGTGTACGCGCTGGCCAACGCCGTGATCGGCCTGACCACGGGCGGGCACGAAGTGAAATTCGGGCCCGCGCTGTGGTGGGCAGCGTTGCTGAGTGCCAGCAACCTGGCGATGGCGGCGTTCGTCGCGCAGCGGGCGCGGCATCTGCGCTCGGCGCTGCTGTGGCTGGACGTGCGTGGCTGGCTGTTGGGTGGGTTGATGAGCCTGGCGGTGGTACTGGCCTTCGTGCTGGCACTGGCGCTGCATGGCGGTGAGTGGCACCACTGGGTGCCGTACCTGGATTCGATCGTGCTGGCCTTGATCAGCCTGGCGGTGCTGCCGGTGCCGGCACGCAGTGCATGGAAGGCCATGCGCGAAGTGCTGCAGGTAGCGCCGGATGATCTGGACGGTCGCGTGCAGCAGGTGATGCAGGCCTTCGTGGCCGAACGTGGCTATACAGGCTTCACCAGCCACGTGGCGAAGATGGGGCGGATGCGCTTCATCGAGATCCATGTGCTGGCCGACCCGGCCACGCCATTGGGTTCGGTCGGTGATGTCGACGCGATGCGCGATGAGATCGCGGTGCGATTGGATGCCCGTGCCAGCACGTTCTGGCTGACCATTGATTTTACTGCCGACCCGGCGTGGACGTGACCCCGGAACTGTAGAGCCGGGCCCATGCTCGGCTGCTCCACGCGAACGGCAGCCGAGCATGGGCTCGGCTCTGCAAGTGGACGCAATCGTTGCGCATGGCGGACTACTCTGTTGCGCCAGTTCCATTTGACCTCAACCAGAGTTGAGGTTACAGACTGCCTGGCAATCCCCGACATCAAGGCGGAGGCTTGGATCGTCTAGCGCAGGTAGTACTCCACCGGCACCACCAGTTCCTGCGGCGCCTTCAGCTCGGCGGGAATGGGCGGTAGCGGCTGCGCACGACGGAAGGTCTGCAGCGCGGCGTCATTCAGCATCGGCTGGCCACTGGACTGCTCCAGCCGCAGCGCCAGCAGGCGGCCCTCACGGTCGATGCTGGCCCTGACCCACGCCGTACCCTGCTGGCGACGCGAGCGCGCGGCGGCGGGGTAATAGCGGTAACGCTCCAGCCGCGCCATCAGGCGGGCTTCCCACTGGTCGCTGGCGGCGCCGGCCTGGAAGTCTGCCGGTGGCGCGTCCGGAGCGGGCGGCGCGGCCGTGATCGATGCCGGTGCGGGACTTGCATCGGTCGCGGCCGCAGGCGGGGCGACCGGCAGCGGTTGCCGGCCACGACCGCCGGTTTCACTGGCAGCCAGTTCGCCTTCGCGTGCGGCGGTGGGCGTGGGCGGCGGAGGCGACTTTGTGGCTTGTGACGCGCGTGCCTGTTGTGCCTGGCTGGGCGTATCGGCCTGGCGTTCCTCTACGGGCTGTGGCGGAGTGGCCGGTGCCAGCAGGCGCAGGCTGATGCGCACGTCCTGTTCCGGTGGCGGCAGCATGGGCGGCGTGGCGACCCAATGCACCAGCAGCAGCAAGGGCAGCAGGTGAAGCCCGATGGTGATCGCGATGGCCTGCCAGTGTTGGCCGCGCTCACTCATCGTCCAGCACCCACAGCAGATCGGCATCGGCGGCGTCGACGGATTCGCCGGGTGACGCGAGTGCGATCACCAGGGACGGCGCCTCTGGCGGCAGGTAGCCCGGCACGCCGGTGCCGCGCAGTACATGCCAGCGGCCGGCAACCAGCAGCGCCGGTGCTGGTGCACGGGTCAGCACCTGCGCCATGCGGCTGTCGCGGGCCTGCTGCACGGCCAGCATGCCGTCCAGCATCGGCGCGGCCTCTGCATGCTGGGCCAGCACCACCGCCGAAAGGCGTTGCCGTGCAGTGGCAACCGGGAACCGGACTGCCTTGGTCGAAGCCAGCAGCGTGTTGACCTCGGCGCGCGACAGGTTGCCACCGAACAGGGCCGTACCCGCAGCGGTGGCGTCCTGTACCAGCCCGCCATAGGCCGTCCACGGCCAGCGCGCATCCCAGTCAAGCAACTCCTGCAGGCGCGTGCCGTTGGCGTGGTTGCCCTTGGCCAGCCAGCGCTGCACCCGCTGCAGGCGTGGCTGGCGCTCACTGGCGATCATCTCCAGCACCAGGGCAGCCTGCGGCCGCTGCTGCTGCAGGACCTGCAGCAACCAGCGCTGGGCGGCATGGTCGCCGGCCAGGTCATGGCGCTCGCCCAGCAGCATCCGTTGGGCCGTGGCCGCGCGCTTCACGAACGCGGCCTCGTCCAGGGGCTGGCCACTGGCCAGGTCGATCACCCTGCCGGGCATCGGCTGCGCGCTGGTCACTGTCGCCAGCGCGAGCAGGCACACGGGCAGCCAGCGACGGCTAGAACGCCACATTGATGCCCATCGAAACGGTGCGGCCACGGCCGTTGCCGCGGTCCAGGATCGGGCTGAAGATGCTGTCGATCGAGGCATTGTTGTCATAGGCCTTGTTCTGCAGGTTTTCGATGTTCAGCCACAGGGTGGTGTTGGCCTGGGGCTTGAAGCTGGCGTAGAAGTCCAGCAGCACGCCGGTGCCGCCGGTCTTGCGGGTCTGGAAGAAGTCGTAGCCTTCCTCGGTCGGCCCGGAGTACTCGGCACGCAGGCCGGCCTGCACGCGCTGCTGCCACCAGCGGCCACCCACGTCCAGCGTCCAGTAGCGGTCGGGCAGCGCGGTGATGTCTTCCAGGTTGACGAACTCGATGGCCGGCGCGCTGGTGCGCGAGCGGGTCCAGCTGAGCGTGGCGTGGTAGTGCTCGCTGGCGTAGTGCGCCTCAAGCTCGATGCCGCGCATGCGCACGATGCCTGGGTGGTTCATCCAGCGCGTGGTGGTGCTGAAGTCGTCCACGTCCAGTGCATCGGTCCAGGCGTTGAGCTGCGGATCGCTGTCGATCGGCACCACGAACGGTTCCACTTCCGGCGGATGCACGATCAGCAGGTACTGCGGCTTGATGTAGTCGCGGATGCGGTTGTCGAAGCGGGTGATCCGCAGCTGTGCCAGGTCACCCTCGACGAGCAGTGAGTCGGTGCTGAGGTTGGCGCCGAACTGCAGGTTGCGCGAGCGCTCGCGGTGCAGGAACGGATTGGCACCTACGCCGTCGGCATCGCTCATGCCCTCCAGCGGAATCTTCTCGAAGAACATCTCCTGCACCCGCGGCGGCCGCGAGGTGCGCGAGGCTTCGGCGAACAGCTGCAGCCAGTCGGTGGCCTGCAGCGAGACCGCCAGGCTGGGGCTGAGTGCACGCTCGGTGCGACGCACGTCGATGTCGCCGCCATTGATCTCCGTGCATTGGCCCGGCACATCCGAGCACACCGGAATATGGCCGCGGATGCCGTAGCGGTCCTGACGCAGGCCGGCGGTCAGGGCATAGATGTCGTACTGCAGTTCCAGCGTACTGAAGACGCTGTCGAGCTGGCTGCGGCCCTGCGGATTGGCGCCGCGCAGGGTGGGAGTGTCGGCGACGTAGATGTCCGACTGGTGCTTGATGCCGGTATTCCAGCGCGCCCGCAGCGCACCGATGTCGAAGTGGCTGGTGTTGTCTACGGTCCAGCTGCTCAGGCTGCTGTGTGTGCGGCGGCCGATGTAGCTGGAATCCTCCACCGGCGGATAGAACAGCCGGGTCTTGTTGCTGGCGAAGGTCGCGCGCAGGTCGATCCACGGCGAATAGGGCGTGTAGTGGTAGCTGGCCCGCTGGTTGCGCGCGGAAATCTGCCACGGGTAGTTGTGGTAGAAGTCGTTTTCGTAATGCATGTGGCTCAGGTCGAGCCGATGCTGGTCACTCGGCTGCAGGCGCGCTTTCAACAGCCAGCTGCTGGGCTGCTGGCTGCCGGGGTCGGCACTGTTCTTCTGCCCGCGTGCGGTGGCGTACTCGTTGCTGCGGCTGCTGCTGGCAGCGGCCAGCAGGCCGAACTGGCGGTCACCGCCGTCCTCGCTGTGGCGCCACGCACCGGCGAAGGTGCGGCCGCTGCCATAGCCGTTGTTGCCATGGCGATAGCCCGCACGCAGGCCCCAGTCGCGGCCTTCGCCGAGCAGATCCTCGATATCCAGCGTGCGGAAATTGGCACTGCCGGTCAGCGTACCGGCGCCATCACTGCCGGCAACCGCGCCGCGCTGCACGTCCACGCCGGCCAGCAGGAACGGGTCGACATAGGCGAACGGGCCACCCGAGCCATGCCCGGCGTTGTTGCGGAAGGTCTGGGTGACTCCGTCGATCATGGTGTTGACCCGGCCGGCGCCGGTCATGCCGCGGATGTTGACCTGCAGGCCAGGTTGGCTGCGCGAATGGAAGCTGTGGGTGCCGGGCATCGAACGCAGCAGGCTGTTGCCTTCCTGGCGTTCGGCAACCGCCACACGCTCGCTGCCGACCGTGGGCGCGAAACCATCACGGGTGGCCGGTACGTACTGGCTGGCGCCGGCGCCCGGTGCATGGCCGTGCGCGGTATCGCCCTGCACCCGCAGCGGCCCGGTGCGGCGGCTGCCATCACCCCGTTCGGCGGGTGCCGGTTCCAGGGTGGCGCGGCGTGCATCGATGAAGCGCGGGCGCAGGCCGCTGCCTGTGAGCAGATGGGACAATGCCTGGGCGTCGTCGAAATCACCGCGCAGGGCAGGGGCGGCATGGCCGGCGGGCAGCGCCGCACCGATCACCAGATCGACGCCGCTCAGGCGGCTGTAGGCATCCAGTGCGGCAGCCAGTGGCTTTGCGGGCAGATCGTAGTGGCGGGTGGCCGCCTGCGCCTGCGCACTGGCAGGCAGCAGTGGAATCGCGCTGGCACAGGCCAGCGACAGGGCGAGGACAAGGGGGCGGTGGCACAGCATCGGGGGCTCCAGGAGGTGACGCAGAGCGTCGTCATCCTGGGTAGACGCGGCCGCGGACCGGATGTCAGGGTGCATCACGCTGTTCCCTGCGCGGCGGCAGCCACACCTGTATGCCTGCACCGAAGTGCAGCACGCGCACCTGCAGCTGGGTGGCCAGCTGGTCGCGGTTGCTGGCCGCACCATCGGCCCTGCCGAGCAGGGTGACCGGCTGCTGGCGCAGGCGCTCGCCGACGACCCATGTGTGCCCGCCATGCCAACGGTCCAGACCCTGGACGACTTCAGCCAGGGGGGCCGACACCCAGTGCAGGCGCCGTTCGCGCCAAGCCAGGACACTGCTGTCTGCGTCTGTCGCGATCGCCGGTGTGTTTCCATTGAAGCGCAGCTGCTGACCCTCGCTGGCCTGCACGCTGCTGGCGCCGCTTTCCACGCGGACGCTGTGTTCGGTGACTGTGACCACGCTGCTGCCGCCCTGCACGGCCAGATCAAATGCGGTTCCCAGTGCGGTGACGGTGCCCTGTGGGGTGTGTACCTGGAATGGCCGGTCGGCATCGGCGGCGACCTTGAACCAGGCTTGCCCTCGCTGCAGCTGCAGCTGGCGGCGCTGTGCGTCGACGCGCACATGCACTTCGCTGCCCGGCGACAACAGCACATGCGAGCCGTCCGGCAGGGCTTCATCACGGATCTCGCCAGCGGCGGTGCGCAGTACCTGAGCAGCAGGCGGCGAGGCGTGGCGGCTGTACAGACCGAGCGCGCACAGCAAAAGGACCGCAATGCCGGCTTCGCGGAGGCGGCGGCGTTGCCTGCGTTGCTGGTGCCGCTGCAAGCTCGGCAACGCTGCACCGGCCTGCCACAGCTGCTGCAGATGCTGGTAATGCGCGGCATGTCGCGGATCGGCCTGGTACCACTGTTCGAACGCGCTCTCGTCGCGGTCACCGTCGTGCCCGTCCAGCCACCAGCGTGCGGCTTCGCGCGCGATCGCGTCCTGGCTCATGCGCCCGGTACCTGCTGCAGGGCGACCAGAGCACGCAGCAGATGGCCATGCGCGGTCTGCCGGCTGATGCCGAGCTGGCGGCCGATCTCGGCCAGTGCCAACTGCTCCACCCGGGCCAGCAGGAACACCTGGCGTGATCGCGGCGGCAGCGCGGCGATGATTGCATCGAGATGGCGCAGCTGTTCGGCGTCGAGCAGGCGTTGCTCCGGCAGCGGTGCAGGATCGGCGATGGCGTGCAGCTGCGCGTCATCCAGCGCCTCTTCGCGACGGCGCTGGCGTTGCCGGTAGTGGTCGGCGATCAGGTTGTGGGCAACGCGGTACAGATAGGCGCGGCCATTGTTCAGCAGGCCGCTGGTGGCGACCTTGACGACACGCAGCCAGGTTTCCTGGACGACGTCATCGGCGTCGCTGCGTTGCGGGAGTTTGCGGCGGACATGGGCGTGCAGCGGCCGGTAATGGGCCGCGCACAGATGCGCGACATCCGTCGGTTCGACAGGCGTGGACACGGGGCGGGCGACAACTGGGAAAGGGAACAGCCCGCGGCGGCAAGGGCAGCGGCTGCACCTTACAGCAAAAGAGAATCATTTGCATCAACGAGTGCGGGCGGTGAACGACGCACGGCCGCCGGTGGGGTTACCGTGGTGGGTAATCGCAGTGGATCTGCAACGATTCGGTCGGGTTGTGATGCAGCACGAATCCGCAGTGCTGCAGGCTGCGCTTCACCCGCGTGACCGCCTCGGCATGGCGGGCGACGCGACGGCGTTGCCAGCGCAGCGGAGTAAATACGCCCAGGGGCAGCAGTCGTAGCCGCTTGCCGCGCAGTACCAGTGAGACATCGACATGGCAGCCATCGATGTCGTGACCATTGGCCCCGAAGATAGCGTCGACCTCATCGTGACGCTGAGGGTAGCAGGTGCGGAAGAGGGTGATGCCGAACCGCCGCACCAGGCGGCGGAAACCACCGAGGCGGCTGTGGCTGGGTTCGAAGCCGCGGGTGAGCAGCAGGCGCAGTTCGGCAGGTAGCAGCGACTGTGCATCGAGCAGGCGCTGCAGCACCTCTGTTTCGATCTGGATATGGGTAGAGGGCCAGCGCGGGGCGATGAGCAGCCCGTGGTGGCTGCCGCGTTGCAGGGTCAACATGGCGGAAGATTGGCATGCCGGAATGCCGTCGGGTAGTGCCGGCCGCTGGCCGGCACTACCATCGTCGGGTCAGAGATCGCGGTACTGGATCTGTGAAGCCAGCACGCGCAGGCCGTCAGCATTGCTGGACAGGATGCGTTCTTCGCCGACACCTTTCTGCCGCTTCAACTGGAAGCCCTGATCCGCAGGCAGCTGTGCGGCGATGGCGTCCATGCGTTGCAGGGCATCAGGGCCGCTGCAGTCGAAGTGGCCCCAGTGGGCGCCATCGCGGTGGATCTGCAATCGGTAGTTCATCGCGGCATCTCCGGCAGGTCCTGTAGCCAATGGTCGAACATCGCGGTGGCGGCAGCGGCCAGTGGTGCACCGTAGCGGCGTGCCTGCGCGCGCATATCGTTCGGATCGATGCCGGCCTGGGCCAGCTCCAGGGTGTGGCCGATCAGCCAGCGCTCGAACTGGCGCGCGTCCAGTTCCGGATGGCATTGCAGGGCCAGTGCGTGGCTGCCGATGGCGAAGGCCTGGTGACGGCAGGCCGGCGTGCTGGCCAGGCGGCGTGCACCGGCCGGAAGTTCGAACGCCTCGCCATGCCAATGCAGTACCGGAATGCCCTGCAGGGCCTGCAGCGGGGAACGCTGGCCTTCATCGGTCAGCAGCAGCGGTGCAAAACCGATCTCTTTGCCACCACTGGGAGCGACGCTGGCACCAAGCGCGTGGGCCATCAACTGCGCGCCGAGGCAGATGCCCAGGGTCGGCCGCTGCTGCTGCAGGCGACGCTGCAGCACAGTGATACTCTCGGCCAGGAACGGATAGGTATCCACATCGTTGACACTGATCGGCCCACCAAGCACTACCAGCAGGTCGGCAGAGTCGACCGGATCGAGCGCATCGATACCGGCCTGCAGCACCTGCAACTGCCAACCCTGCGTCAGCAGCAGCGGCTGCAGGGTGCCGAGGTCTTCGAAGGCGACGTGTTGCAGAACGACTGCGTGCTTCATGCCGGGGCTCCGCTGTTCGGCCAGTAGAAGCTGTCCGGGGTGGCGCGGGCGCCGAAGATGGCTTGGCCGACACGAACCACGGTGGCGCCTTCCTCGATGGCGACTTCGAAATCGCCGGACATGCCCATCGACAGCTGCGACAGGTCGAGACCGGGCGGGGCGGTGTGTTGCAGTTGGTCGCGCAGTTCGCGCAGGCGCACAAAGCAGGCGCGCACGCGCTCGACGTCGGGGGTGAAGATGGCCAGGGTCATCAGGCCGCGCACGCGCAGGTGATCGAAGGCCGGCAACTGCTGCACGAAGGCCTCGACCGCGTCGGGTTCCAGTCCGTACTTGCTCGGCTCGGCCGAGGTGTTGACCTGCACGAACACATCCAGCGTGCGGTCTTCCAGCTGCAGGCGCTGCTGCAGGGCCTCGGCCACGCGCAGGCTGTCCAGCGCCTGGAACTCGCTGGCAAAGCGCGCCACGTAGCGCGCCTTGTTGGTCTGCAGATGGCCGATCACCGACCAGTGCACGCCAAGGTCGGCCATTGTTTCGGCCTTGCGCTGTGCTTCCTGCACCTTGTTCTCGCCCAGTTCCTGGCAGCCGGCGGCCACCGCCATGCGGATGCGGGCGTCATCGACGGTCTTGCTGACCGGAAGCAGGCGCACGCTGGCCGGATCCCGGCCGACACGCGCGCAGGCATTGGCGATGCGTTGGCGCACCGTGACCAAGTTGTCGGCGATCTGTTCAACGGACTGGGCGACGGGCCAGTCGGCAGCGGCAAGGGGCATGCGGGCACCTCCAATGCAGGGTGGCCAGGGTGGGATACACTGGCACAGGACAAGAGATATTTTGGCATAGGACAAAATGAAAATCACCGGGCATAGCGCCGAGTCGATCTTCGACAGCATCCGCGACGGCATCGGCAAGGGCCGCCTGCCGGCCGGCAGCGTGCTGCCGCCGGTGCGTGAATTGGCCGAGCAGCTGGGCGTGAACCGCAACACCGTGGCCGCTGCCTACAAGCGCCTGGATGCGGCGGGCCTGGCCAGCACGGCGGGCCGCCGTGGCACGGTGGTGCGCGGATTGCCGCCGACGCTGGCGCGCGAGGGCAGTACGCCGGGGCTGGCGCTGCAGGACCTGGCCGGCGGCAACCCGGATCCTCGCCTGTTGCCGAACCTGCGCCTGGCCCCGGCGGCGCCGCGCTTGTACGGCGTGGGCACGGTCGACCCGAGGTTACAGGCGCTGGCACGGGCCTCGCTGGATGCGGACTGCCCCGAAGGCTATGCGCTGGAGCTGACCCATGGCGCGGTCGATGGCATCGAGCGCCTGCTGGCGGCGTGGCTGCTGCCGGGCGATCGCATCGCGGTGGAAGATCCGTGTTTCCTCGGCAGCCTCAACGTGCTCAACGCGGTGGGTCACGCGCCGTTGCCGGTGGCGATGGACGCGCACGGCATGCAGGTCGAATCGCTGCGGCAGGCGCTGGGGGCCGGTGCACGCGCGGTGCTGCTGACCCCGCGGGCACACAACCCGACCGGGGCCAGCCTGGATGCGAAGCGGGCGCGGGCGTTGCGCCAGCTGCTGGCGGCCTATCCGCAGGTGGCGGTGCTGATCGATGATCACTACGCGCTGCTCTCGCAGCAGGCCTATCACTCGGTGCTGCCGCTGGATGGTCGTCGCTGGGCTGTGCTGCGCTCGTTGTCCAAGCCACTCGGTCCCGATCTGCGGCTGGCGTGGTTGGCCTGCGATGAAGAGACCGCGTCGCGGTTACGGTTGCGGTTGGCGTCTGGTACCGGCTGGGTCAGCCACCTGCTGCAGGATGCGGCGACTTCGGTGCTGGCATCGGCGACGCAGCAGGCGAAGATCGCGTCGGCAGGTGAGCGCTACCAGCAGCGGTTGCAGTCGCTGCAGGAACTGCTGCGTGCACGTGGCGTGCCGACACCGCAGCCGATGGAAGGATTGAACCTGTGGCTGCCGTTGCTGGCGGACAGCCATCCGCAGGTGCTGGCGCTGGCTTCGCGCGGATGGCATGTGCGTGCAGGCGAAGTATTCGCGGTGGCGGCACCGGGCCATGGTCTGCGCATTACCTGCGCGGCGCTGGGGTCGGCGCAGCTGCAGCAGCTGGCCGATGATCTGGCGGCGGTGTGTGGTTTGTAGCGTCGAGCCATGCTCGACTGCCGTACGCGTAAAGCAGTCGAGCATGGCTCGACGCTACAAAAGCAGATCAGGGCGCGGCGTTGGCACCCGGGCGCACGTAGTAGGACTGGCCGCTGTCATCGACGAACATCAGTTCCGGCTTGCCCTGCCAGGAGGTGAGCATGGCGCCAGTGTTGTTCTGGTGCTTGACCATCAGGCTGGCGCCACGGTCCGGATTGGCCACCACCTTGAACACTTCGGTGGTGCCGGTGGCATCGTCCAGGGTCAGCAGCGCTTCGCCGCCGCGGTCGCTGGTGCCGTAGCCGCCGCGTTCGGAGCCGTCGGGGCCGAGCAGGATCAGGCCGGACAGGGCGGTGGCGCGCGGCCCCTGGGTGCGGCCCTGGCTGAGCGGATCGGGAACCGGTGCGCCGAGGATCACCCGCGGTTGGCCGCTTGCATCGTGGATGATCAGCCCGCGTGCCTCGATGATGCGCTGTGGCGATTGGCTGCGATGCAGGTTCCAGGCGGTCCAGCCGGAAACAAGCAGGGCGAGGGTCGAGACCACCAGTGTGGTCAGCAGCAGTGCACGGGGCATCGGGTCGTCCTTCCTTGGATGTGCCGACGATAGCGGATGCGGGCCGGCAATGGCCAGTTCGTTGTGTGACGTTGTGTATCGTCAGTGGAAATCGCGGCTGTGGCTGCGCAGTCCCTGCAGCAGTTCATCCAGGCAGTGCATGCGTTGCACGATGACATGCTGCACGCCATCGACGCGTTCCAGGCGGCCATCGATCTGCATCAGCTGGGTATCGACCAGCACCCGGTGCTGGCGATCGGCCAGGTGCCGCCAGACCACGGCGTTGACCATGCCGGTCTCATCTTCGAGCGTGAGGAAGGTGACGCCGCTGGCGGTCTGTGGGCGCTGGCGCATGCGCACCAGGCCGGCGACGCGCACGCGCCGACCATGGCCGTGGCCCGCCAGCTGTGCTGCGTCCAGGCAACCGCGACTGCGCAGCTGCGTACGGAGGAACCAGATCGGATGGCGGCCAAGGGTGGTACCGGTGCTGCGGTAATCTGCCTGCATGTCCTCCCAGGCGCTGGGCAGGGGCAGTGGCACGCGGGCTTCGGCGGTGGCGCGGGCCTGGTCGAACAGTGGCAGCCGGTTTTCCACGCCGGAGATATCCCAGCGTGCACGATGGCGATGGCCGCTGATCCCGCGCAGTGCACCAGCATCGGCCAGCAGGCCCTGCTGGCGGCGGTCCAGTGCGGCGCGCTGACACAGGTCGCCCACATCGTCGAACGGGCGCCGCGCACGTTCGCGCATGATGGCCTGCACGGCGGGCTCGTTGCAGCCATCGACCAGGCGCAGTCCGAGGCGGATTGCCGCCGGCCCCTTGCTGAAGTCCAGGGTGCAGTCCCAGTCGCTGTGGCGCACGTCCACTGGCAGCACGCGAATGCCGTGTCGGCGCGCGTCCTGCAGCAGCTGGTCGGGGCTGTAGAAGCCCAGTGGCTGGCTGTTGATCAGGCTGGCAGTGAACGCGGCGGGGTGATGGCACTTCAGCCAGCAGCTGTTATAGGTCAGCAGGGCGAAGCTGGCAGCATGGCTTTCCGGGAAACCGTAATCACCGAAGCCCTTGATCTGCTCGAAGAGGTGTTCGCCGTACTCACGGCTGAAGCCATTCTTCAACATGCCGGCCAGCAACTTCTCGCGATGCGGTTCCAGGCCGCCACGACGCTTCCATGCTGCCATCGAGCGGCGTAGGGCATCGGCTTGGCCAGGTGTGTAACCTGCTGCTTCCACTGCCAGCTGCATCACCTGCTCCTGGAACAGTGGTATGCCCAACGTGCGTGCGAACACGCGCTCCAGTTGCGCTGGATAGAGCGGATTGTCAGGGTCGTTCAGTGCATCCGGGCCTTGCTCGCGCAGGATCCTCCGCCGTTCCAGATAGGGGTGCACCATGTCGCCCTGGATCGGGCCGGGGCGCACGATCGCCACTTCAATCACCAGATCGTAGAAGCTGCGCGGTTGCAGACGTGGCAGCATCGCCATCTGCGCACGCGATTCGATCTGAAACACGCCGATGGTGTCGGCGGCGCAGATCATGTCGTAGGTCTTCGTATCCTTGGCAGGGATCGCATCCATGCGCCCTTCGTGCAGGCCATGCTGTTTCAGCATCGCCAGGCACTTGCGGATGGCGGTGAGCATGCCCAGCGCCAGGCAGTCGACCTTCATCAGGCCGGTGGCATCCAGATCGTCCTTGTCCCATTGGATGACGGTGCGGTCGGCCATCGCCGCGTTTTCCACCGGTACCAGGGTCGACAGCGGGTGCTCGGAGATCACGAAGCCGCCCGGGTGCTGCGACAGGTGGCGCGGGAAGTCGATCAGCTCGGCCGTCAGCGCCAGCAGCCGCCGCATCAGCGGGGTTTCCGGATCGAAGCCGCGCTCGCGCAGGGTTTCCGGCAGCGGTACGTGGCCACCCCAGTGGTCCATCGCCGCGCCCAGTTCGTTGACCTGGTCCATCGGCAGGCCGAGCGCACGGGCCACGTCGCGGATCGCGCTGCGACCGCGGTAGCTGATCGCCACCGCGGTCAACGCAGCGCGCTCGCGTCCGTAGCGGTTGAACACGTACTGCAGTACTTCCTCGCGGCGCTCGTGCTCGAAGTCGATGTCGATATCCGGTGGCTCGTCGCGCTCGGCGGAGATGAAGCGCTCGAACAGCAGGTTGCTGCGCGCCGGGTCGATCTCGGTCACGCCCAGCACGAAGCACACTGCCGAGTTGGCCGCCGAGCCGCGGCCCTGGCAGAGGATGTCCTGGCTGCGCGCGAAGCGCACGATGTCCTGCACGGTGAGGAAGTAGGAGGCGTAGTTCTTCTGCCTGATCAACGCCAGTTCGTGCTCGATCTGCGTGCGTTGCGCTGGTTCGATGCCGCCTTTCCAGCGCCACGGGATGCCACGCTCGACCAGCACGCGCAGCCAGCTGTCCGGATCGTGGCCCTCCGGCACCAGTTCGCGTGGATAGGTGTACTGCAACTGCTCCAGCGTGAAGTGGCAACGCTCGGCGATGCGCAGGGTCTCGGCCAGCAGTTCGGGCGGATACAGTTGGGCCAGTGCGGTACGCGGACGCAGGTGGCGCTCGCCGTTGGGGAACAGGCGCCAGCCGGCTTCGGCCACGCTGCAGCGGTGGCGGATCGCGGTCAGGGTGTCCTGCAGGGCGCGGCGGCGGCGCACGTGCATGTGCACATCACCACTGGCGACCAGCGGCAGGCAGTGGCGTTCGCCGAAGGCCTGCAGCAGCTGCAGGCGGCGCGCGTCGTCGTGTTCGTGGTGCAGTTCCACCGCCAACCACAGCCGATCATCGAAGCCGGCGCGCAGCAGTTCCAGATCGGTGGCCGCCGGTTGCCGGTCCAGCCACAGGCACAGCAGGCCGTCGGGCAGGCCGAGCAGGTCCTCGCGCAGGCAGCGGTATTCGCCCTTGGCCGCGCGCCGCCGGCAGGTGGTGATCAACTGGCACAAGCCGGCGTAGGCGGCCTGGTCGGAGCACAGCAGGGCCAGCTTCGGCCCGTCCTCGACCTGGAATTCGGCGCCGACGATCAGCGCCACGCCATGCGTCTTGGCGGCCTGCCAGGCGCGCACGATGCCGGCCAGCGAGCATTCGTCGGTGATCGCCAATGCGCGGTAGCCCTGGCCAGCGGCGCGCGCGAACAGTTCTTCGGCGATCGAGGCGCCACGCTGGAAACTGAAGGCCGACAGGCAGTGCAGTTCGGCGTAGCCGGGCAGTTCGTTGTGCATGACGGCTCAGCCGAACCAGCCGTGCAGCATCCACGGCGCATGCGGATCATTGCGCTCACGGAAAGCCCAGCCGCGCTGGCCATGCGCGGTTTCCACCACGTAGTAGTCGCGGCGCGCGTCGGCCTGGTCCCACCAGCCCGATTCGATCCGCTCCGGCCCGGTGACGATGCGCAGGCGGGGATCACGCAGCGGTTGCGGCGTGTCCAGCAGCCAGCCCGGACGCAGCGGCCAGTACGACGGAGGCTTGACCGCGGGCTGGGTGCCACTGGCGCGTTCGGGGCGATGGTCGGCCTGCACCGCCAGCGGCTGCACGGCTTCATCGCCCAGCCGCGCACGCAGGCGCTCGCGCAGCTGGTTCCAGGGCATTGCCTGTGCCGGCCGGGTGTCGAACAGGTCACGCGCGGCGGGCACGAACGGTGGCAACTGCTCGGCCTGCAGGCGCAGTGCGCGGCTGCCGGCCGGCAGGGCGAAGGCTTCCATGCGGTTGCGTGCGATCTCGAACAGCAGCGCGGGATCACGCTCGGGCGCCAGCAGGCCGATGGTCAGTACGCTGGCCGGCAGCAGGTCGTGCTCGAAATGCAGGTCGAAGCGCTGCACGCCGCCATCGCGCGAACAGAGGAACGCAGCCAGATCCAACAGCAGCCGGCGCAGCGGGAACAGCAGGGCCTGGCTGGATTCGATCTCGTATTCGAATTCGATGCGCGCATCGAAACGATCCGGTGGCTGGTAGTAACGCAGTGGCGCAGTGGGCAGGCCACGCAATGCGTCCAGCTGCTGCAGCACCTCGGGGGCGAAGCGCCGGGCCAGACTGTCACGCGGCAGTTCGAGCACCGCACCCAGCGTGCGCAGGCCGGAACGGCCGAGCACGGTCACCGCTTCGCTGGGCAGGCCACAGCGCGGCAAAGGCAGCTGAGCCAGTGCCGCTGGCAGCTGCTGCGCATCGATGCCGAGGCCGTCGTGGACATTGGCCAGCACGCGCGCGGCATGCGCGGTGGGCGCGGCCACCAGGCGATGGCGGAAACCAAGCGCATGCAGTTCGTTGCGCAGCCGCTGCTCGATTGTCAGCCAGTCGCCGAACAGGGCGCGGCTGGCACCGATCTCCATGACCAGCGCATGCGGAAAATCGAGGCTGACCTGCGAGCTGTAGGCATAGGCCCAGCTGGCCAGCAGCTGCCGGGTGTGCTGTTCGGCGGTGGGGTCGTAGTCGTGCAGGTGCATGTCCTGCACCAGTACCTGCGCGGCCGACAGCAGCATGCCCGGGCGCAGTCCCACCGCACGGGCGGCCGGGCTGACCGCACGCAGCACGCGACGCTGTGCCGGCCCCTGCAGCAGCACCAGTGGCCGCTGCGGGTCCGGCTGCAGGCGCAGCACGCTGTCCAGCGCCAGCTGCGGCAACAACAGGCAGGCCCAATGCATAGCGCGGCCTCAGTGGGTGATGGCCAGTGGCAACGGCTGCGCGGGTGGCAGGCCGCCACGGCACTTCAGCACCCGTACCTGGCTGTGGTCGAGCTGCAGGCGCAGGCTGGCTGGGGAGGGGTTGCGCGCTGCCTGCGCCTCGCGGAACACGAAGCCCAGGCACTGGCCGCTGTCGGCAGCCACCTGCAGCCGGCGCAGGGCGCGATCGTCGGCCTGGTGCGGCCAGCACAGCACCGCCGCGCAGGCCGCAGAGCGCAGGCACTGTTCGGCGGCCCACAGCGCCTGTTTCGGTGCGGCGTGGATGATCTGCAGCTGGGCCAGGTCCAGTCCGGCGGCGGCCCAGGCCGGGGCATGCGGGCGATAGGGCGGGGCGACCAGCACGATCGGGCGTTCGCGCTGGCTCAGCTTGGCCAGTGCCGGCCAGACCAGCGCCAGCTCGCCGACACCGGGCGCTGCCTGCAGCACCTCACACAGCCCGCTGGCCGGCCAGCCGCCGCCGGGGAGGCGTGCGTCCAGTGCCGGGTGGCCGCTGGCCAGGTGGTCGCTGGCCGGGCCCTGGCGGGCTGGGCCGCGCCACAGCTGGCGCCCGTCCAGCAGCCGGTCGAGGGCGACGACGGCACCCATCAGCCGGTCCTCCAAGGCGGGCGCCGGGTTGGCTTGAAGCGGCAGGAACGGGCGGAAACGGCAGGCATGGCGCGAGTATCGACGGGCCGGTATCAGGGGCTGAGACCGGACATGCTACTCGCGTTGTGAGTAGAATTACTAATGAAATCGGAGGGTAGGGTTTCAGGTTGCTGAAGGGGTAAAGGAGTGCCGACCAAGGTCGGCACCCACCGGGTGTGGGACGGAATGCCGACCAAGGTCGGCACCCACCGGGTGTGGGACGGAATGCCGACCAAGGTCGGCACCCACAGGCCCCGGTTACGGGCGGACCGGCAACGCCACCGGGCGCAGCGGCGCGGCATCGCCGCCGCGGATCTTCAGCGGGCCGCCGATGAAGGCGAACTCATAGACCTTGTCGCGGGCCAGTTCGTCCAGCGCCACCAGCTCGATGATCGGCGCGCCCTGCTGGGCCAGCAGGTAGGTGTGCAGCGGCACGTAGTCATCGGACACCTCCGAGGGGAAGGTCTCGAAGCTGAGGTTGTCGGCGCCGACGATCATCGCGCCGCTGTCCTCGACCAGGAAGCGCGCGGCGTCCAGGCCCATGCCCGGCGGGTTGGCCATGTAGGCCTTGGGCTGTTCGAACAGGCGCATGCGGCCGGTGCGGATCAGCACCACGTCGCCCTGCTGCAGCTTCACCTGCTGGCGTGCCAGCGCATCCTTCAGGTCCTGGCGGGTGACGCGGTAGCTGTCCGGCAGCATGTCCACGCCCTTGGCGCCGGCCACGTCGATCAGCACGCCACGCGCGATCAGCGGTGGGAATTTCTCGATGCCGGTGACGTTCCAGCCACGGTCGCCGAGGTGCTTGTCGGCCTCGAAGCCGTTCCAGATCTTTCCGTGGATGCCGAAGTGGTTCAGTGCATCGATGTGGGTGCCGGTGTGGCTGTACATCGAGAACGCGGTGCCGGTGTAGCTGCGGGTGAGGTTCATGGTTTCACCCACGCCCATCGGATCATCCATCACCGTGCCGCGCGGGGTATGGGTCATCCAGAACTGGTAGTGCGGGTCACCGGCGTCCTGCCAGCTGGGCATGCCGACGTAGTACTCGGTGGCCAGGTCATAGGCCTTGCCGCCACTGACCCGCGACAGGATCGCTGCGCGCGAGGCGTCGGTGATCAGGTTGAGGCGGCCGATCTCGTCCTTCGGCCCCCAGGGGCTGGTACCGACCTGCTGGCCGGAGGGAACGCGTTCGTGTGCGGAAACGGCGGTGGAAGCGGCGGTGCCGGCCAGCAGCAGGGCCAGCGCGGTGGCCAGGGTACGTGAGGTCATGGGGAATCTCCTTGCAGGGTGGGGGACGGTGCGGCTCAGGCCGCGACCAGGTGCGCCAGGGCTTGGCGCAGTTGCGGCAGCGGCAGGGTCTGCAGGCGCAGGCCGTTGCCGCCGATCACGGTGGGAATGGAGCGGATGCCGAGGGCCGCGGCTTCGGCACGGTCGGCCTGCACGCGCTGGCGCACTGCGTCGCTCCGCATGTGGTCAGCGAAGGCGCCACGTGGATGCCCCAGCGACTCGGCGATATCCAGCAGTACTTCGGCGTCGCCGACGTTGCGGTGCTGGTGCAGGTGCGCCCACTGCACGGCATCGAACATCGCGCCATGGGCGTCGTTGCCGCCGAGCATGCCGGCAGCCTGGCAGGCCAGTGCACCGAGCCAGCCGGACGGATACTCGAAGTCCTGTGCGCGCATGCCTTCGATATCGATGCGCGCGGTGTCTTCATGCGCGGCGCAGTCGGTCCAGTGGCGCAGGATGATCGCTTTGGCGCGCTCCATCGAGCCGAACACCTCGACCATCTGCGCGCGCGAGTCCTGCAGCACGAAGCTGCGATGTCGCACCTGGATGCTGAGTTCGGCGGAGACCTGCTGCAGGCGCGGGGCGAGCACGAAGCACCAGCCGCAGACCACGTCGTGGAAGAAATCGACCACCGGCGCGGTGGTAGCGGGGGAAGGAACGGAAGACATCTGCCTGCCATCGGTGAGAGGGGAGGCGGCAGATTAGGCAGCGCGGCGCGTCTGAAACAGTACGCCGCGGGCAGCTCAGTTTTCGCTGGCGGTTACGAATCCAGGCCGGCGCAGCCTGGCAGTTCGGCGTGCAGGAAATCGATGAAGGCACGCACCTTGGGCTGCAGGTGGCGTGAGGTGGGATAGACCGCATGCACGAAGCGCGGTGGATAGCGGTGGTCGGGCAGCACCTGCTGTAGTTCGCCACGGGCCAGTGCCGGTGCGGCCAGGAACGAGGGCAGGGCGCCGATGCCCATGCCGGCTACCAGCAGATCGCGCAGCAGCAGGCTGTTGTTGACGGTAGCGCGCGCCGGCAGGGTGATCGTTACCTGCCCATCAGGGCCGAGCAGCGGCCAGCTGCCGGGCGAGTCAGACAGGCTGTAGGCCAGCACGCTGTGCGCCTGCAGATCGTCCACCGCCTGCGGTGCCGGATGCTGCCGCAGGTAGGACGGAGCCGCGCACAGCACCTGCTGCAGCGAGGCCAGGCGGCGCGCTACCAGTCGCGAGTCGTCCAGCTCGGCACGCAGCCGCAGCGACACATCGAAACCTTCGCCGACCGCATCGAGCAGGCGGTCTTCCATCACAAGGTCCAGCGACAGCTGCGGATGCTGCTGCAGGAAGCGTGGCAGCAGCGGCGACAGCGTGCTCAGCGCGAATGATTGCGGTGCATTGACGCGCAGGCGTCCGGCCACGTCGCCGCGCTGTTCGGCGATGCCGCGTTCCAGCGCCTCCAGCTCGTCGAGCAGGCGGCAGCATTCGCGGTAATAGGCGTGGCCGGTTTCGGTCAGGCTCATGCGCCGCGTGGTCCGCTGCAGCAGCACCACGCCCAGATGCGTTTCCAGCGTGCGCAGCTGCTTGCTCAGCCCGGCGGGCGACATGCCCAGATCTTCGGCGGCACGGGCCAGCCCGCCGCGTTCGACGATGCGGCGGAAGGCACGCATCAGGTTGAAGGAATCCATGCCGGTCTCGGGCGCGATGAGGCCGCCATTGTAGATCCACGCCATGCGTGGATGCGGGAAACGTGGTGCCGTCCACGATGGTCATCCACCAGGGGCGCGCCGGGTTGCGCCGTTTGTTCAAGCCGGCCACCCGCATGCCGCGCCAGCATGCAGGCCCCTTACTTTCCGGATTGCCCATGAAGCACTGGATGCTCCGCCTGTATGCCCCGCTGTTCCTGCTGGGTTTCGTTGCCGCCGCCATCGTCTGGGTCGGCCACTGCCACGGTAACCCGTTGTGGCTGCTGGCCCTGCTCGCGGTTGCCATCGCGGTTTCGTTCGCTGCCGAACGTGCCTGGCCGTATGACCCCACGTTCAACCACGACCAGGGCGACAGCCTGCGTGACACCCTGCATGCGCTGGTCAACGAAAGCCTGAACCTGCTGTCGATCGCTGCGGTTCCGCTGCTGGCAGCGCTCATTCCGTGGCAGCTGTGGCCGCAGCAGTGGCCGTTCGCGCTGCAGGTGCTGATGGCCATCGTCTGCGCCGACCTTGGCATCACTCTGGTGCACTACGCCAGCCATCGCATTGGCTGGCTGTGGCGGCTGCATGCGGTGCATCACAGCGTGACCCGCATGTATGGTTTCAACGGTCTGATGAAACACCCGCTGCACCAGGCGGCCGAAGCGGTGGGTGGTGTGCTGCCGCTGCTGGTGCTGGGCCTGCCGATGCCGGTAGCCGCGGTGCTGGCGTTCGCCATTGCCATCCAGCTGCTGCTGCAGCATTCCAACGTGGACATGCGTCCCGGCGTGCTGGGTCGGGTGATGGCATGGGCACCACTGCATCGCTTCCACCACATGCGCTACGGCACCGCCGGCGATGTCAATTTCGGTTTGTTCCTGACCGTGTGGGACCACGTGCTGGGGACCGCCTTCGATGCACCGGGCTATCGCCTGGGCCGGCCTGACCTGGGCATCGGCAGCCAGCCGGACTATCCGCACGATTATCCCGGGCAGCTGATGGCACCGTTCCGTGAACTGCCGCATGGCGAGGTGCCGGAGCTGCCGGAAGGCCTGCGCAGGCGTGGGTGATCGAGCGTGTCAGGTCGCGTGCAGCTGCAGGCCCTGAAGCTGCGCGGCACCGATGCCGAACATGCGGCGCAGGCTGCGTGACAGATGGGCGAGGTCGGCAAAACCGGCCGCATGCGCGCTGTCGGTCAGGTTGTGTCCGCGCAGATGATGCATGAGCGCGTTGCGCAGCCGTTGCCACAGTACCCAGCCGCGAAGGGTCACCGCCAGCTCGGACTGGAAACGCCGGTGCAGCTGGCTGGTCGACAGGTGCGCCGCTTCGGCGATATCAGCAGCCGGCACCGGGCCGGGCAGGTGCTCGGCGATACGGGACAGCGCGGCCTGCACGCGGCGGTCCAACGGCTGCGGGCGACTCAGCCTTGGCAGCCAGTCGTGCAGCTCCAGCGCGTTGCCCGGCAGCGCGAGCAGGTGCTGCCGGATCTGGTTGGGATCGGCATGCGCCGGTTCCAGGAACACCGTGCAGCCCGCTTCCGGCGCCGACAGGATTGCGTGCGGCTGGAATGACGGCAGCCACAGCCGTTGGCCCTGCTGCCGTACGCCGTCGATCTCGACCTGCCAGGGAGCGGCTTCGCTCAGCAACAGTTGATGGGCGTAGTGCGCGTGCGTATCGCTGCCACCAGCGTGGCCTTGCAGCACAGCCACGTGAGCATCCAGCAGCAGCGTGCCATTCCAGGGCAGGGCGGGAGAGGACATGGAGGGATTGTAGATCCACGTCATACGTGGATGAATCTCCATCGAAATCGAATATTCCGACAGTTGAACGAAGAGCAGCCGAGCATGGGCTCGGCTCTACAGCAGGCTGTGCAGGGAATTGTCGAAGGCGGGGTGGGTCCGGTTGCGGGGGCGTGAGCGCCATGGATGGCGCGACCGAGGCTACATGGACGTACTTGCGCCGTCCCCCGCAACCGGACCCACCCCGCCACCCCACAGGAGCCCAGCTTTCGCTTCTGCTGTTGCTTCGGCCGTTGCCTCTGCGGGTGCCGGGCGCAGCCCGGCCGTGCGTACCCTCACCGCCCGTGCGGGTCGGGCCGGTGATGCACGTACTCGACCACGGTGCCATCAGGATGCACCGCGTTGAATGCCGCCCCGGTGGGCACCACCTGCAACGGAAAGATGATCTCGGCGCCGGCCGCCACCAGCTTGTCGTGATAGGGCCGAACGTCGTCGACCAGCAGCGTCCCCGTGGTCGAAGTGAACGGCGCCAGCGCCTCATCGCACCCTTCGATCAGCAGGAATGCACCGACCATCGCCAGGCGCAGGCCGGCATCGGGAAACGGAAAGCCCGCATCGGCCACCACGTCCTGCAGCTGCTCGTAGAAGGCCACGCTGCGCTCCAGCTCGCCCGGGGCAACGAATACCCGGATCAGCACGCGGGGACTGCGCTGGCTGGAGGTATCACAGCGGTCGCGCCAGAGGTGATCGAAGTCGCGGTGTATGTTCATGGGCGGGGTTCAAGGCCGGTGACAACCCATTATCGGCAGCCCCGCGCGGCGCGCTGATGACTGCCGGTGATGGCCTGATAACCGACCGTCGCGGTCGCCCTGTGACTTAGGTCCTGTTGACAGGTGTGAACGCCCTCGCACAATCTTCACATGATTGGGTCGCCCTGCGCGGCCCGGACAGGCAGGTTGTCACGCCGGGAGGAGGGTCCCAGGCGCAGACCGGCCCGTCCTTCGGCCTGCGGGACGTTGCCTGGCAACCCCTGCGCGGCATGAACGCTGCACCCTTCGGCGGCACTTTCCCTGGACCGATTGCCTTGGCAACGGAATTACGCCTGTCGATGAAAACGTTTACAAAGCCGCTTGCACTGTCCCTGGCCCTGTCTGCCGCACTGGCCGCCCCGGCCTGGGCCGACCCAGCCGCGTTCACTGTGTTGACCATGGAACAGGCCCCGACCGCCGAGGCGATGCCGGCCCTGGCCGCCCAGCTGAAGACCCTGCAGGTGGACGCGGTGAGCGTGCGCCAGGTGCAGCGTGGCATCGGCCAGGTCGATCCGCTGCAGCTGCTGGCCGATGGGCTGGGCTATGAGTACCGCTTCATTTCCACCGGCAAGGATGACGGCCAGACCCAGCACGGGCAGGCGGTACTGACCCGGCTGCCGATCGCGGCCGAATCCGGTCCCGACCAGCCGGGCCTGAACTACCTGCGCCTGGACGATGGTCGCCACACCGTAGCCGTCTACACCGATGCTGGTGCAGGCGCCGCACAGCTTCCGGCACTGGTCACGCGTTCGCGGCTGGGCGCACCGGCGGTGCTGCTCGGCGCGGTGGCCGGTGAATCGGCCAAGGCCGCAGGCTTCGATCCGGCGCGTGTCGCGTTGGAGGCCGATGCCAGCTACTTCAGCGATGGTTTCCAGGCCGCCAGCAGCGCGCCGTTCAAGGTGGAAGGCAGCGCCCTGCGTGCCACGTTGCTGACCCTGGCCTATGCCGCCGACAAGGGGGGTGAACGGCCATGGATGGACACTGCGCTCACCGCCGACGCGCGCGCTGCGCTGCTGCTGAAGGCGATGACCGAAGACGAGAAGTTCCAGATGCTGCACAGCTACTTCGGGCTGGGCAAGGATGGCGGCAAGCTGCCGGAAGGTGCGGTGGGTTCGGCCGGCTTCGTGCCGGAAGTAGCGCGCCTGGGCATTCCGTCGCAGCAGTCGGCCGATGCTGGCGTCGGCGTGACCAATCCGGGTGGCATCCGCCCGGGTGATTTCGCCACGGCAATGCCGTCGGGCCCGTCCACCGCCTCCACCTGGAACCGTGCGGTTGCCTTTGCCGGTGGCGCAACCATGGGCCGCGAAGCGTGGCAGCAGCGCTTCAACATCCTGCTGTCCGGCAGCGTCAACCTGCAGCGCGACCCGCGCAACGGCCGCAACTTCGAATATGCCGGTGAAGATCCGCTGCTGGCCGGTTCGATGGTCGGCGCGCTGATCCAGGGCGTGCAGAGCCAGCACGTGATCTCGTCGATGAAGCATTTCGCGCTGAACGACATGGAGACCCGCCGCAACTTCCACGACGTGCGCATCGGCGAACAGGCCATGCACGAGTCGGACCTGCTGGCCTTCGAGATCGCGCTGGAAGCCGGGCGACCGGGCGTGGCGATGTGCTCGTACAACAAGATCAACGGCACCTACGGCTGCGAGAACGGCTACCTGATGAACCAGGTGCTGAAGCAGGAATGGAAGTTCCCCGGTTTCGTGATGTCCGACTGGGGCGGCGTACACAGCGGTTCGAAGGCGGCGCTGGCCGGCCTGGACCAGCAGTCGGCCGGTGAAGTGTTCGACGCGGCCGTGTTCTTCGACGAACCGCTGCGCCTGGCCGTGCACGGTGGCGTGGTGCCGATGGAGCGCCTGAACGACATGGTGGCGCGCATCCTGCGCACGATGTTCCTGCACGGCAACTTCGACAACCCGCCGCAGCACCAGAAGGTGGACGCCGAGGCTGGCTTCGCCGTCGCCCAGCGCACGGTGGAAGAAGGCAGCGTGCTGCTGCGCAATGAAGGCAACCTGCTGCCGCTGGCCGACAGCGTGAAGCGCATCGTCATCATCGGCGGCCACGCCGACAAGGGCGTGATCGGTGGCGGTGGTTCGTCGATGGTGGGCGTGACCGCCAAGGGCACCAACGCGGTGCCGGGCGTGCTGCCGACCACCTGGCCGGGCCCGGTGATCTTCCACCCGTCCTCGCCGCTGGAATCGCTGCGTGCGGCGCGTCCGGACGCGACCATCGAGTATGTGGACGGCACCAATGCCGCCGCTGCGGCCAAGGCTGCTGCGCAGGCCGACGTGGCCATCGTGTTCGCCACCCAGTGGGCCGCCGAATCGGTGGACCTGCCGGACATGCAGCTGCCGGACAACCAGGATGCACTGATCTCGGCGGTGGCCAAGGCCAACCCGAAGACCGTGCTGGTGCTGGAAACCAACGGCCCGGTGCGCACGCCGTGGCTGGCGCAGGTGCCGGCGATGCTGCAGGCCTGGTACCCGGGTATCCGCGGTGGCGAAGGCATTGCCGCACTGCTGACCGGCCAGGTCAATCCGTCCGGCCGCCTGCCGGTGACCTGGGTGACGGATGAATCGCAGTTGCCGCGCCCGCACATCGACGGCCTCGGCTTCAAGCCGGCCAAGCCGTTCGGTGATGTGTTCGATTTCGATATCGAAGGTGCCAACGTCGGCTACAAGTGGATGGCGGCCAAGGGCCTGACCCCGACCTTCGCGTTCGGCCACGGCCTGTCCTACACCTCGTTCGCCTATGAAAACCTGAAGGTGAGCGTGGAAGGCTCGCGCCTGGTCGCCAGCGTCGACATCCGCAACACCGGCAAGCGCGCCGGTGCCGACGTGGCCCAGCTGTACCTGAAGCTGCCGGCCGGCAGCACCACGCCGATCCGCCTGATCGGCTACGACAAGGTGATCCTGCAGCCGGGCGAACAGCGCCGCATCCGCATCGAAGCCGAGCCGAAGACCCTGGCCCACTACGATGCGCAGGCGCGGCAGTGGAAGATCGATGGCGGCACCTACCAGGTGCAGCTGTCGCGCAATGCCGCCGCCCCGCTGCAGAGCGTGGATGTACAACTGGTGGAGCAGGTGCTGCGCTGATCTGGCGCAGTCCTGATGGTTGATGAGACGGCCCCGCAAGGGGCCGTGTCTGTTTGCGGACTGCCGCTGCGCTCGCCGGGCCATGCCCGACGGGCGCCGTCATCACCCGGGCGTGCCGGTGAACCACCCGCGCAGGAAGTCGATCAGCTGCCGCACCTTCGGCGAGGGTTGCTTGCTGTGTGGGTAGACCGCGTACACGCTCTGCAGCGGGAATCGATGCTGACGCAGCACCGGACGCAGCCGGTCCTGGGCCAGATCGTCCTCGATCAACCAGCGTGGCAGCACGGTGACGCCGGCACCGGCCACGGCGAAGGCGCGCAGGCTGCTGGCGCCATCCACGCGCACCACCGCATTACCCGGGTTGGTGGCAAACAGTGCGTCGCTGCCGTCGGGCGCGACCACCGGCACGTCGGCCAGGCGCGGATAGCCGAGGCGGGGCAGGGTGCCCAGCTGCACGGGGTCGTCGGCAGCATCGACAGAGGACAGGCGGGCCAGCAGGGACGGAGCCGCCACCGCGGATAGTGGATGGCGTTCCAGTTCGCTGGCATGCAGCCCTGAGTCCGGCAGGCGGCCGAGGCGGATCGCCAGATCGAAGCGTTCGGGAATCAGGTCGGCCGGTGCCGGTGAGGTCGACAGGTGCAGCTGCAGGGCCGGATGCCGCGCACGGAACGCCTCCAACGCAGGAATCAAGCGTAGCTGGGCGTACTCCGGCGTAGTGGTCAGGCGCAGCACGCCCTGCAGCTGGTGCTGGTCGCGGCGCGCGGCATCGATCGCCGCCTGCGCGGCATCCAGCGCCTGCACACAGTGTTGGAGGAACTGTTCGCCGGCCTCGGTCAGGGCCAGGTGGCGCGTACTGCGCAGCAACAGGGTCACGCCCAGCTCCTGTTCCAGCCGCTTCAGGTTGAAGCTGACCACTGCGCGGCTCAGGCCCAGGCGGTCGGCGGCGGCGGTCAGGCTGCCGGCCTCGACCACGGCACGGAAGATATCGAAGCGATCGAGGCTGACCATGGTGATCCATTGTCAAAACAGGTTTGACAGTGTTGCAGCTGCCGTCGTGTTTTTACAACAAAGCACTGGCGGCATGCTGGCCGCTTCCCTGCTGGAGCGCCACCGATGCCGTCCCCCCGCCTGCGCCATGAGGCGATCTTCCTGCTGGTGTTCGCCCTGGATCTGGTCAACATGTTCATCGCCACGGTGGCCTATCCGGCGCTGGCGGCGGAGCTGCACGCTGACATCGGCACGCTTGCCTGGGTGGGCACCGCCTACATGCTGGGCCTGAGCGTGGTGATTCCGCTGGCGCCCTGGCTGGCCGCGCGCTGTGGTGAACGCCGCTTGCTGCTGGCGGCGTTGCTGCTGTTCGCCGCCTCCGCCGTATTGGCCGGGGCTGCGCCGGATATCGGCTGGCTGCTCGGGTGGAGGCTGCTGCAGGGCCTGGCCGGTGGCCTGCTGATTCCGGTGGCACAGGCGGCAGCGTACCGGCACTGCACGCCCGACCAACGTGGCGCGCTGACCCGCCGCATCCTGCTGGTGGCGCTGCTGGTGCCGGCACTGGCGCCCGCGCTCGGTGGGCTGCTGGTGCAGTGGTTGTCCTGGCGCGGTGTGCTGTGGGCCAGCCTGCCGCTGGCGGTGGCGGCAATCGGGCTGGTGCTGGCGTGGATGCCGGCCGATGACGCGCGTAGCGCACCTCGCCTGCAGGCCTATGCGCTGTCCACCGCGATGCTGGCGCTGGGCGCGCTGCTGCTGGCGCTGACCTGGCTGGGCGAACCCGGCCATCGGGCCGCGGGTGCCGTACTGCTGCTGATCGCATTGCTGCTGGCGGCGGCCCACCTGCGCCACGCACGCAGGCAGGCGCAGCCACTGCTGCGCTGGTCGCTGCTGTCCCATCGCGGGCTGCGGCTGGCGATGCTGGTCTATCTGGCCGTACCCGGTGTGTTCATCGGCAGCCAGCTGGTCAGCACCCTGCAGTTGCACCAGGCGGGTTACAGCGCGGCACGCATCGGTGGGTTGATGCTGCCGTGGGCGCTGGCCTCGGCCATTGCGATCACAGCCAGCAAGCGCCTGCTGGCCCGTTTCGGCGCAGCCAGGGTGTTGCGTGCAGGTATGGTCCTGCAGGCCAGCGGCCTGCTGTTGATGGCGCTGCTGCCGCAGCCGCACGTCGCCTTGGCCGGGCTGCTGTTCGCGCTGATGGGCGCCGGCGGCAGCCTGTGCAGCAGTACGGCGCAGACGCTGGCCTTCCATGGTGTGGAGGGTGAGGCGCTGGGTGACGCAAGTGCCCTCTGGAATCTCAATCGCCAGCTCAGCTTCTGCCTCGGTACTGCCGCCATTGCGCTGCTGCTGGCACTGGCCATGCAATGGCTGCCGGCCCACGCCACCGGCGTGGCGCTGGGTCTGGCCGCGGTACTGACACTGTTGCCGATGGCGCTGCTGCGCCGACCGCAGTTGCTCACTCTTTCACAACCGGAGAACACCTGATGGCTACCACCGCAGAACAAGAAGTCCACCTCCTGCACGACAAGCTGCAGACCTGGTTCCGTGCCGACGTCGGCAGCGACGCGCTGGAGGATCTGATGGCGCATTTCTGCGCGGACTTCAGCATGGTCGGCATCGCGGGTCGCAGGCTGGACCGGAATGCCGTGCAGGCGCTGTTCGCGGGCGGCCATGGCGCGCGTCCAGGGCTGCAGATTTCCATCGACGCCGTGCAGGCGGTGGATGCGCCTTCGCCGCTGGCGGTGCTGCGCTATCGCGAAGGGCATTCGATCGATGGCAGCAAACCCGTATGGCGGGAATCGCTGGCGGTGCTGCGCCAGGAAGCAGGGCGCTGGCGCTGGCTGGCGCTGCATGAGGTTCAAGCGGGTTGATGGATCCGCCGGGCCATGCCCGGCGAGCGCAGCGGCAGTGAGGGGCACATGTGCCATCAGTCCTGCCTGCATCCACCGCAGAATGCAAAGCCCGCCCACACTTCACGGCTCCAGGCAGGAGTAGGCTTGATGCTTTCCTGCCGGGAGGGTTGTCCATGCGTGTGCGTGCCGTCGCTGTAGCCATTGCCCTTTGCCTGTCCAGCACCGTGCTGGCCACCGAAACCCCGCCGATGACCCCGGACATCAGCGGCAAGCCCTTCGTTGCCCGCGATGTCGGTCGTGACTACGACAAGCGCGTGGTGATGGTGCCGATGCGTGATGGCACCAAGCTGTATACGGTGATCGTGGTGCCCAAGGGTGCGCGCAATGCGCCAATCCTGCTCACCCGCACGCCCTACGACGCTGCCGGTCGCGCCAGCCGCAGTGATTCGCCGCGCATGCGCGACCTGCTGCCGCAGGGCGACGAGGTGTTCGTCGACGGCGGCTATATCCGCGTGTTCCAGGACATCCGTGGCAAGTACGGCTCCGAAGGCGATTACGTGATGACCCGGCCGCTGCGCGGGCCGTTGAACAACACCAAGGTGGACCACTCCACCGATGCCTGGGACACCATCGACTGGCTGGTGAAGAACGTGCCGGAGAGCAATGGCAAGGTCGGCATGCTCGGCTCGTCGTACGAGGGCTTCACCGTGGTGATGGCGCTGACCGACCCGCACCCGGCGCTGAAGGTGGCTGCGCCGCAGAGCCCGATGGTCGATGGCTGGATGGGCGATGACTGGCTCAACTACGGCGCGTTCCGCCAGGTCAACTTCAACTACTTCGCGATGCAGACCGAGAAGCGCGGCAAGGGCACGCCGTTGCCCAGTCTCGGCTACGACGACTACAGCACCTTCCTGCGCATCGGTTCGGCCGGGGACTACGCGCGTTTCACCGGCGTGGACCAGCTGACCTGGTGGAAGAAGCTGGTCGAGCACCCGGCCTACGATGGCTTCTGGCAGGGCCAGGCGCTGGACGCGGTGATGGCGAAGACTCCGTTGAAGGTGCCGACCATGTGGCTGCAGGGCCTGTGGGACCAGGAAGACATGTGGGGTGCCAACCACGCCTACCAGGCAATGGAAGGACGCGACAGCGGCAACAACCGCAACTACCTGGTGATGGGCCCGTGGCGGCACAGCCAGGTGAACTACAGCGGCAGCGAGCTGGGCGCGCTGAAGTTCGATGGCGATACCGCGCTGCAGTTCCGCCGTGACGTGCTCAAGCCGTTCTTCGACCAGTACCTGGTGGACGGTGCGCCGAAGGCGGACACTCCGCCGGTGCTGATCTACAACACCGGCGAGAACCATTGGGATCGCCTCAAGGGTTGGCCGCGCAGCTGCGACAAGGGCTGTGCCGCCAGCAGCAAACCGCTGTACCTGCGTGCCGGCGGCAAGCTGGCGTTCCAGGCGCCGGCGGCGGGCGAGGGTGACTTCGAGGAATACGTGTCCGACCCGGCCAAGCCGGTGCCGTTCGTGCCGCGCCCGGTGCGTTTCGGTGACCGCGACATGTGGACCACCTGGCTGGTCAAGGATCAGCGTTTCGTCGATGGTCGCCCGGACGTGCTGACCTTCATCACCGAACCGCTGACCGCGCCGCTGCGCATCGGCGGCGCACCGGTGGTGCATCTGCAGGCGTCGACCAGTGGCACCGACAGCGACTGGGTGGTGAAGCTGATCGACGTGTATCCGGACCAGGAAGCGTCGACGCCGGAGATGGGCGGTTACGAGCTGCCGGTGTCGCTGGCGATCTTCCGCGGCCGCTACCGCGAGAGCTTCAGCGATCCGAAGGCGCTGGCCGCCAACGAAGTGCTGCCGTATCGCTTCGACCTGCCCAATGCCAACCACACCTTCCAGAAGGGGCACCGGGTGATGGTGCAGGTGCAGTCCAGCCTGTTCCCGCTGTATGACCGCAATCCGCAGACCTACGTGCCGAACATCTACCTGGCCAAGCCGGGCGATTACCAGAAGGCCACGCAGCGGGTCTGGCACAGCGCGGCGCAGGCGAGCTACATCGATCTGCCGGTGTATTGAGGTTGATGAGGTACGCCGGGTGCGCGATGCCTGGCGGCTGCGGTAGGGCCGGCCGCTGGCCGGCATCCGCGGTGGTGTGAAAGCGTGTCGACCAAGGTCGACACCTGCCAGGGCACGGGCCTTCAGCCTACCTTCGACGGACCGGTGCGCCAGCGGCTGGGTACCAGTCCGAAACGCTTGCGGAACGCGGCAGCGAAGTTGCTGGGGTGGCGGTAACCACTGGCGGCCGCAGCCTGCTCGACGGTCCAACCGTCCTCGCGCAGGCCTTGTTCGGCGTGGCGCATGCGCTGCTCGTGCAGGTAGTCGAACACCGAGCAGCCGTATTGCTGGGCAAAGTGGCGGCGCAGCGAGCTCGGGCTCATGCAGGCCAGCTGGGCCAGTTCGACAAGGCTGTGGGTGTGGCTCGGATCGTCATGCAGGTAGGCGCGTACGCGTTCCAGTCGCTCGCGCTGGCCCGCGCGCAATGCGCGCACCTGGTCGGTCTGCAGATCTTCGGCTTGCAGGCCAACGGCCAGCAGCTGCAGGGCCACGCCTTCGCGCCACAACGCGTCGATGCCGTCCTGCCAGGGGCTGTCGAACAACTGTCCCAGCACCGGCAACAGGGTGTGCGGAATCGCCCAATGACGGCACTCCAGGTGAGTGCTGAGCGCAGTCTCCAGCTGCGGCAGCTGGAACAGGTCCGGATCGATCTTGGCCGGCACCATGACGCTGACCCCGCGCATTCGTGTCTCACCCGGATGTGCACCGGTCATTTCGACCTGCTCGCGGTGGTGGGCAGTCATGGCGGTGCCGGCGCGCAGGGTAAATCCGGGGCGGCGCGGAACACGTACATCGACCTGGCCCTGCAACATCACGCGGATGGCCAGGCCGGGACTCTGCTGGGCGGTTGCCACATACGGGAAACGATTATGGACGTCGGAGGCGATCAGGCTCATGCCACCGCGCAGGAACTGTTCGTTGACCTCGCCGTGGCCGGCCCACTGGTCATCGCGCAGGTGTTCCGGATCGGCGCGGTAGTCGAAGCCGTGGCGGTGGCCGAAGCGGCGGTAATCGGCAAAGGTGAAGTATCGGGACATTGCTCGGCACTTGCATTGGAGGTGGACACTGGCAGCACCTGACCCATGCGCATCTGCAATGCAGATGCATTTCCGATCGATACCTGCGTGGACACGCTGCGACGCGTCGGAGGCGGTATCTGGAAGGGCTGGGGAAACGCCAGATTGGAATGAATGTGTCAAAGAAACTGGAAGCGTTTCCCATTGTCGCCGCGATTCACCCACATTTGATTTCGAGATGGTCAAAACCATTGATCAATACGGCCAAGTTGAATGCTTCGTAGAACATACGGCGGCGTTTTGCCTGCATATCCGTACGTAATTCCATACATCAACTTGGGTTGAGGTTTTATCGATGGAACGATCGCCTGTGGACACGCTGTCTGCTGGGCCATCACAGGCGGAGGCGTAGCGTGAGGGGTTAACGGCGACAGGCCGCACTGATCCCCCACAGATGGCGAGCACAGATGATTGATTACCAGCTCACCGGCAAGACCGCGATCGTGACCGGCGGTGTATCCGGCATCGGTCTGGCGGTCGCGCAGACCCTTGCCGCATCCGGTGCGCGTATTTCGGTATGGGACCTGAAGCAGGAGGCAGTTGATGCCACGGTGGCGCAATTGCAGGGCAGCGGCGTGCAGGCGATCGGCATCGCGCTGGACGTGACCGATGATGCGGCCGTCGAAGCGGCGGTGCAGCGTACGGTGAAGGAACTGGGCGGTGTGCACATCGCGGTCAACAATGCGGGCATCAGTGGGCCGGCTGCCAGCAGTGGTGACTATCCGGTGGAGGGATGGCAGCGCGTGATCGACGTCAACCTGACCAGCGTATTCCTGTGCCAGCGTGCGCAGATCCAGGCGATGCGTGCGGCAGGTTCCGGTGGCAGCATCATCAACATGGCCTCGATCCTGGGCCAGGTGGGCTATGCCGGTTCCACTGCGTACGTGGCGGCCAAGCACGGCGTGGTGGGGCTGACCCAGACCGCTGCCTGGGAACATGCCGCCGACGGCATCCGTGTCAACGCGGTCGGCCCGGGTTTCATCAGCACGCCGCTGCTGGACAAGATGGATGCCAAGGTGCGCGCGACGCTGGAAGGGCGCCATGCGTTGAAACGGCTGGGCACGGCCGAGGAAGTGGCGGCGCTGGTTGCCTGGCTGGCCAGCGACGATGCCTCGTTCGCGACCGGCGCGTACTACGCCATCGATGGTGGCTATCTGGCGCAATGATGCGGTGATCGCAGGCGACGGTGACGCCGGGCATGGCCCGGCGATACCGGGTGAACGGGCTGTGGTGTGGCCTTCACCGCTGTGCCACGGCTGCTGCGCAACGCTCCGGAAAACTCCCGGAGCTTGCCCATGGAACTCACCCAGGATGTCTCGATCCTGCTGCGCGTGGCCGCAGCGATGCTGTTCGGCGGGGTACTCGGCGTCGAGCGCGAAATGGGCAAGCACGCCGCCGGCCTGCGCACCCACATGTTGATTGCCGGTGCGGCCGCACTGATCGTCGGCCTCGGTGATTCGGTGGCCGAGCACTTCCAGCAGGAGCGCTACCGTGACCTGCTGCAGGTCGACCCGGTGCGCCTGATTGAAGCAGTGGTTGCCTGTGTGGGCTTCGTCGCCGCCGGCACCATCCTGCGCGGCTCACGCGAGGACCAGGTCAGCGGCCTGACCACTGCCAGCTCGCTGATCATGGCCGCGGCCATCGGGATTGCGGTGGGTATCGGCAAGTATGTGATTGCCATCGGAGTGAGCGTGCTGTGCGTGCTGGTGCTGGCGGTGATGCGGCGGCTGGAGAAGAAGATCTGACTGGCGAGGTGGTCTGGGGATGGACCAGAGCCCCTTCGGGGATCCGATCCCGGGTGCCTGGCAGGGTCGGACCCCCGAAGGGGCTCTGACCCTGATGTTGTGCGAATGGTAAGACCAATATGGCATCTAGCCCTATGGTCTAATAGGCACTTCGCCGGAGTGGCGGTTAAATCCGCTCCACGTGGTTCGCTGATATGACTTATTGGTACGACCAATAAGTATCGGCCACGGCGACCCACCGCCTGCGGTGGAGCACATCCCGCCCCAGTCGAGAGCCTTCATGCAGCCCTGGCAACACCTGTACGACCCCGCCGGCAACCTGTGGTTGTCCAGCCTGATCGCGCTGCTGCCGATCGCGTTCTTCTTCATCGCCCTGGCGCTGCTGCGGATGAAGGGCTGGCTCGCCGGCACGATCACCGTGGCCATTGCGCTCGGCGTAGCCCTGCTGTTCTACCGCATGCCGCTGAGCCAGGCGCTGGGCGCGGCCGGTTTCGGCTTCGTCTACGGCCTGTGGCCGATCGCCTGGATCATCATCGGCGCGGTGTTCCTGTACAAGGTTTCGGTCAAGACCGGCCAGTTCGACATCATCCGTGCCTCGATCCTGTCGGTCACCGAGGACCAGCGATTGCAGATGCTGATGGTCGGCTTTGCCTTCGGCGCCTTCCTGGAAGGTGCAGCCGGGTTTGGTGCGCCGGTGGCAATCACCGCCGCGCTGCTGGTCGGGCTGGGCTTCAAGCCACTGTATGCGGCCGGCCTGTGCCTGATCGTCAACACCGCGCCAGTGGCGTTCGGCGCAATGGGCATCCCGATCATCGTGGCAGGGCAGGTGACCGGCCTGGATGCCTTCGAGATCGGCCAGATGGCCGGCCGCCAGCTGCCGTTCCTGACTGTCATCGTGCTGTTCTGGATCATGGCGATCATGGACGGCTGGCGCGGCATCAAGGAAACCTGGCCGGCGGTGCTGGTGGCCGGCGGTTCGTTCGCCATCGCCCAGTACCTGACCTCCAACTTCATCGGCCCGGAGCTGCCGGACATCACCGCCTCGCTGGCGTCGCTGGTCTGCCTGACCCTGTTCCTGCGCCGCTGGAAGCCGGTACGGATCTTCCGCTTCGATACCGAAACCAGCGCCGAGGCGGCCGCACAGGCGCTGGAGGCACCACGCTACAGCGTCGGCCAGATCGCCAAGGCGTGGTCGCCGTTCCTGATCCTCACCGCGATGGTCACGCTGTGGAGCATCAAACCGTTCAAGTCGCTGTTCGCGGCGGGCGGCCCGCTGGAAAGCTGGGTACTGAAGATCCCGGTGCCGGGCCTGGACCAGATGGTGCAGAAGATGCCGCCGATCGTGGATGCACCGCTCAGCTACGAGGCGATCTACAAGTTTGATTGGTTCTCGGCCACCGGTACCTCGATCATCCTGGCCGCGGTGATCGCGATCATCGCGCTGCGCATGCCAGCTCGTTCGGCGCTGCAGACCTTCGGCGAAACCGTGCGTGAGCTGCGCATGCCGATCTACTCGATCGGCATGGTGCTGGCCTTTGCCTTCATCGCCAACTATTCGGGCCTGTCGGCAACGCTGGCGCTGGCATTGGCGCACACCGGCGACGCATTCCCGTTCTTCTCGCCGTTCCTGGGTTGGCTGGGCGTGTTCCTGACCGGTTCGGATACCTCGTCCAATGCGCTGTTCTCTGCACTGCAGGCCACCACCGCGCAGCAGATCGGCGTATCCGACGTGCTGCTGGTGGCCGCCAATACCACCGGCGGTGTCACCGGCAAGATGATCTCGCCGCAGTCGATCGCCATTGCCTGCGCGGCGGTCGGCCTGGCCGGCAAGGAATCGGACCTGTTCCGCTTCACGGTCAAGCACAGCCTGATCTTCACCACGATGGTCGGCCTGATCACCCTGGCGCAGGCCTACTGGCTGACCTGGATGATTCCCTGAGCCATGCACCGTCAGCCGACCACCCGCTGCGCGCTTCGGGCCACAATGGTGCCATGAGCACGCAACGTATTTCGGACAAGGTGGCCGCGCAGCTGCGCGGCTTGGTGCAGGAACAACGGCTGCAACCGGGTGACCGGCTTCCGGCCGAGCGTACCCTGGCGGTGCAGCTGGGGGTCTCGCGCACGGCGTTGCGCGAGGCCATCGCGCAGCTGGCCAGCCAGGGCCTGCTGACCGCACGGGTTGGTGGCGGCACCTACGTGGCCGAACCCGCGGCACGCGCACGGCAGGCGCTGGATGAACCGCTGGCGCCCTATCTGCCGCTGTTCCAGGGCGACCCGGAATACCGTTTCGACGTGCTGGAGATCCGCCACGCGCTGGAAGGTGCCACCGCCTGGCATGCAGCGCTGCGTGCCACCGACGAGGACCGCACGCGTATCGCGCAGGCCTTCCAGACCATGATGGACGCGCACGGCAAGGACGACCCCACCGGTGAAGCGGAGGCTGACGCGGCCTTCCACCTGTCCATCGCCGAGGCCTCGCACAACCTGGTACTGCTGCAGGTGATGCGCGGCCTGTTCGAGCTGCTGCAGACCAACATCTCGCAGAGCCGCGAAAAGCTCTACACCTCGGCGAGGACCTTCTCGCCGCTGTCCGACCAGCACCGCGAGATGATGGATGCGGTGCTGGCAGGTGATCCCGAACGCGCGCGCGCCGCGGCGCATGCCCACCTCGAGTTCGTGCACACCACGCTGCGCACCCTCGATGACAACGAAGCCCGGCGTGCGCGGGCCTCGCGTCTACCTTCCCCACACGGTTGACCCCATGATCATCTCCGCCTCCACCGATTACCGTGCCGCAGCGCAACGCCGGCTGCCGCCGTTCCTGTTCCACTACATCGATGGCGGCGCGTATGCCGAGCACACGCTGAAGCGCAATGTTTCCGACCTGTCCGACATCGCGCTGCGCCAGCGCATCCTGCGCAACATGTCCGACCTGAGCCTGGAAACCGAGTTGTTCGGCGAAAAGCTGGCGATGCCGGTGGCGCTGGCGCCTGTCGGCCTGACCGGCATGTATGCCCGACGCGGTGAAGTACAGGCGGCGCGCGCGGCCGACAGCTGCGGCATCCCGTTCACCCTGTCCACCGTGTCGGTGTGCCCGATCGAGGAAGTGGCACCGGCGATCCAGCGACCGATGTGGTTCCAGCTGTATGTGCTGCGCGACCGTGGCTTCATGCGTAACGCGCTGGAGCGCGCGCAGGCCGCCGGCGTGACTACCCTGGTGTTCACTGTGGACATGCCGGTGCCGGGCGCGCGCTATCGTGACGCGCACTCGGGCATGAGCGGCCCGAACGCCTCGCTGCGCCGTATCGGCCAGGCCATCACTCACCCGCACTGGGCGTGGGACGTGGGCCTGTTCGGCCGCCCGCACGACCTGGGAAACATCTCCACCTACCGTGGCAACCCGACCGGGCTGGAGGACTATATCGGCTGGCTGGGCAGCAACTTCGATCCCTCGATTTCGTGGAAGGACCTGGAGTGGATCCGCGAGTTCTGGAAGGGCCCGATGGTGATCAAGGGCATCCTTGACCCGGATGACGCGCGTGATGCGGTCAAGTTCGGCGCCGATGGCATCGTGGTCTCCAACCACGGTGGCCGCCAGCTCGATGGCGTGCTGTCCACCGCACGCGCACTGCCGGCCATCGCCGATGCGGTGCAGGGCGACCTGAAGATCCTCGCTGATTCCGGCATCCGTACCGGCCTGGACGTGGTGCGCATGCTGGCGCTCGGTGCCGACACCGTGCTGCTGGGCCGTGCCTTCGTCTACGCGCTGGCCGCGCAGGGCGAGGCCGGCGTGGCCAACCTGCTGGACCTGATCGCCAAGGAAATGCGCGTGGCGATGACCCTGACCGGCGCGCGCCGCATCGCCGATATCGGCCGCGATTCGCTGGTCAGCCTGCCATGAGTGGTCACGATGCCATGCTGGCGCAGTTGCGCGACGCAGTCGGCAGCGGCCACGTACTGACCGGCGACAAGGCCACGCGCCGTTTCCGCCGTGGCTATCGTTTCGGTGATGGCCCGGTGCTGGCGGTGGTGCGCCCGGGCACGCTGCTGGAACTGTGGCGTGTGCTGCAGGCGGCGGTGCAGGGCGGAGCGGCGATCATCCTGCAGGCAGCCAACACCGGCCTGACGGGTGGCTCAACCCCGGATGGCAACGACTACGGGCGGCCGATCGTGCTGGTCAGCACGCTGCGCCTGACCGGCATCCAGCTGTTGAACGAAGGCCGGCAGGTGCTGTGCCTGCCCGGCGCCACGCTGGACCGGCTGGAGCAGACGCTGGCGCCACTGGGCCGCGAACCGCATTCGGTGATCGGTTCGTCCTGCATCGGCGCCTCGGTGCTGGGCGGCATCTGCAACAACTCCGGTGGCGCGCTGGTGCGCCGTGGCCCGGCCTACACCGAGCTGGCGCTGTATGCGCAGGTCGATGCGCAGGGCCAGTTGCAGCTGGTCAATCATCTGGGTATCGCGCTGGGTGATACACCCGAGCAGATCCTGCAGCGCCTGCAGGCCGGCGACTATGCTGCTGCCGACGTGGGTGACGGCGACGGCCGCGCCGCCTCCGATCCACGCTACGCCGACGAAGTGCGGCGGGTCGATGCCGATACCCCGGCGCGCTTCAACGCCGATCCCAGCCGCCACTTCGAAGCTGCCGGTTCGGCCGGCAAGCTTGCGGTGTTCGCGGTGCGCCTGGATACCTTCGAGAAGGAGTCCGCCGAGGTCTTCTATATCGGAAGTAACCGCACCGATAGCCTCACCGCGATCCGACGCCAGCTGCTGACCGGGTTCGAGCGCCTGCCGATTGCCGGCGAGTACATCCACCGCGATGCCTATGACATCGGCGAGCGCTACGGCAAGGACAGTTTCCTGCTGATCGACAAGCTCGGTACCGCGCGCGTTCCGGCCGCATTCGCACTGAAGAGCCGGGTTGATGGCTGGTTCGAACGGCTGGGCCTGCGCGGTATCACCGACCGCATGATGCAATTGCTGACCGGTCTGTTGCCCTCGCACCTGCCCAAGCGCATGGGCGAGTTCCGCCAGCGTTACGAGCATCATCTGTTGCTGAAGGTCTCCGCGCAGGACGCAGCGGAAACCGAGGCCTGGCTGCGCGGCTTCTTCGCCGACCATGAGGGCGGTTACTTCCACTGCACGGCCGAAGAGGGACGCAAGGCGTTCCTGCATCGCTTCGCCGTGGCCGGTGCTGCGGTGCGCTACCGCGAAGTGCATCGCGATCAGGTGCAGGACATCGTGGCGCTGGATATTGCCCTGCGCCGGGATGATGCCGACTGGTTCGAGCAGTTGCCGGCCGATATAGACGGCCGCCTGCTGCACAAGCTGTATTACGGGCACTTCCTGTGCCACGTGTTCCACCAGGACTACATCGCGCGCAAGGGTGAAGATCCGATGGCCATCGAGCATGCGATGTGGGCGCTGCTGGACCAGCGCGGTGCCGAGTATCCGGCCGAGCACAACGTCGGCCACCTGTACCCGGCCAAGCCGGCGCTGGCGGGGTTCTACAAGCAGCTGGACCCGAGCAATACGTTCAATCCGGGCATTGGCCAGACGTCGAAGGCGAAAGGGTGGGGTGGCTGCGACTGTAGTGGGCACTAGCGGCGAACTCTCCGAAAATTCGGATTTCTTGCATTCCTCACTGATCGGGTTGGCACTAGGCTGAGGTCTTGGCTGAAACGGGTACAGAACCAATGCAGAGTGCAGATCAGATATGGGCGTCCATCAAAGCGTCGCTTCACGAGAAGAACTGTCTGGATGAAGTGCAGTTGCGGCCGGGAGCTTCCGAAAGCGAGTTGGTTGAACTGGAAGCTCAGCTTGGAGTCGCTTTGCCAGACCTGCTCAGGCAGCTGCTGATGATTCACGACGGGCAGGATGGGGCCGGGCTTCTGTTCGGCAGTCAGATGCTCTCGTCCAAGGAGATCGGGCGGCAGTGGCAGGGTTGGCGTGAGATCGAGGCCGACGGCATGAACGAGGACTGCGCGGAGTTCATGAAGTCGAGTCCCGCGGGGGTGGTGAAGCCGATGTATAACAATGCGCGTTGGATACCGCTGACTCACGATGGTGGCGGCAATCACATGGGATTGGATTTCGACCCCGACATTGGTGGTGCTGAAGGACAGATGATTGCTTTTGGTGCGGATGAAGACACCAAGTACCTTCTCGCTCCCACTTTCGCTGACTTCGCTGAGAAGGCTGTGGAATGGATCAGTCAGGCAAGCTGGGATGGTGAGAATCTGGAGTCGCCAACTGATGACGGCTTCGCTCCCCCGGCAATTCTCCGGACTGCTGGCGGGGCGTAGTTGGGAGAGCAGTTCTGACAGGTAGTGTGTCGATTTGGTTCCGGTTGACTGGGCTGGTCGCGACCGTCCCGTTACCCCTGCGCTACCATCGGGATTCCACAAGCAGGAATCTCCTTGATGCCCACCGTTTTCGCCCGCCCGACCGTGTGCGTTGCACTGCTGGCAACCCCGGTGCTGGTGCTGGCCCAGAGCTCGATCCTGCCGCAGCAGCGCGATGCCGCCGGCAATGTGATGGAGCCATTGGGGCAGGTGCTGATCGCCCATGAGAAGGGACCGGCGGGGCTCTATGACTGCACGCGGGACGGCAGCTGGTGCGTGCGTGTGCAGCCGGTTGCCGAGGATGGTGATCGGCCGGCTGCGCTGGAAGTGCTTGAGAAGGTGCCGGGCCAGGGCACGCCGCACACCTACCACGTCAGCATCGACGTGCCGCAGGAAAGTGATCTGAAGCTGTGGCCGTGGATCGTGCGGCTGGCCCCAGGTGTTGGCAGCGACGCGTCGGTGACCGACCCGCAGCAGCGCGACCGCCAGAACGTGCTGGTGGGCGGCATCGTCTCGTTCAGCAGCATGTATTCCGGCGGCGGTGCCGATGCATCTACGTTGCAGTTGGCACGCGTGCGCCACCTGCAGGACGACATCCAGGTGGACGACGACGTGCTGACCGTGCCATGGCTGGGCAACGCGATGATCCGCGCCTGTTTCAGCGAGCAGGACATCAAGCAGCGCGCAGGTGCCTGCCACGACGAATACGGCTTCTCGGCGAAGCTGGCGCTGGACACGGCTGCCGAGGGCATGCCGGTGCTGCGCTACCAGACCGTGGCGACACGGTTTCCTGCCGGTGTCTCACGCTTCGAGGATTCGCTGGCGAAGGGGCCGCTGAAGAAGAAGGATCTGCGCACCGAGCAGGATCCGGCGTGCAGCTACACGCGGCTGTTCCGCTTCGCGGAGGGGATGTTCCATCCTGACCAGGCGCTGCCGGACTGTGCCGGCTATACCGAACCCTGAACCCTGGACGCTGTAGAACCGAGCCTACGCTCGGCTGGCTTTCCGTGCGGCCTGACCGGAGAGCAGCCGAGCATGGGCTCGGCTCTACAAAAACCTGCCGCGGCGCTTACTCGCAGCGCGTGGCGGTGATGATGTTGTCCTTGTCCACGAACACGCGCAGGCGGTCCGGACGGATGTCCTTGGTGGTGATGGTGCTGGGGCCGATCGGGTTGACCAGACCGGCACCGCTCTCGCTGGACAGGCGGCGGATGTTGGGCTCGTTGGCCGGTTGGCCGATCGCCCAGCCGAGCTGGCTGGCGTCGCAGCGGCCGCTGCCCTTGACTTCCGGGCCAGGCGTGCTGACACAGGCCGACAGCAGCAGGGCGGAGGCCGGCAGCAACAGGGACAGACGGAATGCAGACATGCGAGCGCTCCTGCGCAGGGGATGATGGCGGGAACGATAGCACCCGGCGTGCGAAAGACGTCAGCGTCCCGGTCATTGCCGGCACAGCGCGGCCATTGCATAGTGGGAGGGATGGCTGGCAGAACGCCGGCGGGCAGGCCGGGCCGTTCCGGTGCAGGTGCTGGACACGGTATGACGGCAGGCAGTTTCCGCGACATGGGCAGAACGATGACGGCACTGGCGCTGTCCGTGCTGGGCGCTGCGTTTGCCGCCTCCGCCGCCGAACCGGTGCCAGAGGCGGCGGCCGAAGCACCGATGTTTGGTGCTTGGCGCAATCTGCAGACCGAATCCGGCTACGCGCCGGCCCAGCGCAACCTGGCCTTCGCCATGCTGCCGCAGGCCGCGACCCGCGGCGACCGTTTCGCCATCCTCGACCGCGAAGGCAGGCGCACAGTGTGCTGCCTGCAGGTGGCCAGTCCGTCGCTGGGCGTGGCCGCGCTGCGTGAGCAGTACCACCTGCCGCAGGCCTGGGTGACCGACCTGAGCAATGGTCGCAGCCCTGCACGGCCCTATGTGCCGCACGTCTATGCAATGCAGCGGGTGGACGAACTGGTCGACTACAGCTTTGCCGATGTGCCCGGTGCCTACAGCGACCTGGGCGGATTGTTGACCCCCGAAGGCGCCGCGCTGGAAGCCGATGGCAGCGCCGTGCGCCTGGGTGACAGCCGCTACCCGCTGCAGTTCCAGCGCCAGCCGCACGCCGATGACGATGGCGCGCTGGACCACTACACCCTGCAGGCGGGCGAGGGCGCGGCCCCGTTCGTGGTTGAAGTGCCGTTCGGCACCTACTGATTGCAGCATTGCACTGGCTAGAATGCAGCGCGGCGCCATCTGCCGCGCCTGTTTCGTGAGCCGTTGCCGTGTCCCTGCGCCCCTTGCTGCTGCCGTTCCTGCTGCTGTTGTCCGCCTGTGCCAGTGCGCCTCCGCCGCCACCGGCCCACTCCGATGCGCTGTGGCGGTTGATCGAGCGTGACTGCCGTGGCACCGAAGGGCCGCGTGGCGACTGCCTGCGGGTGGAAACGGCGGCGGACCGCCGCGATGTGCTGGTCAAGGACGCGCACGGCGACTATCAGTTCCTGCTGATGCCGCTGGACAAGGTCAGCGGTATCGAAAGCCGCAGCCTGTACCAGCGCGGCGCACCCAATTACTTCGGCGCGGCCTGGCTGGCCCGCACCCACACCGAACGGGCGCTGGGCCAACCGCTGCCACGCAACGTTGCCAGCCTGGCACTGAATTCACCGCATGGCCGCTCGCAGCATCAGCTGCATATCCATGTGGACTGCCTGCGTGCCGATGTACTGCAGGCACTGGATGCCCACGCCGGCGCGATGGGCAGCCGGTGGGCACCGCTGCCGGTGCCGCTGCGTGGCCATCAATACCAGGCACGCCTGCTGCCGGGTGCGGAACTGACCGCCAATCCGCTCAATCTGCTGGCCTACGACCTCGCAGGCGTGGACGACGTGGGCCAGTGGAGCCTGGTCGTGGTGGGCCGGGACGCAGTGCAGGGCGGCCCGGGCTTCATCCTGCTGGCCACCCGCGTGGACGCCGGCACCGGCAACGAGGCCAGCGGCGAAGAGTTGCAGGACCATGCCTGCTCGGTGCTGACCGGTGCCGGCAACGCGCTGGAGCGGGTGCGCTAGTCCAGCACCCTGTGCTGGCTCCGCCACATTGGCGCGGTCAGTGCCAGCAGCTGACGGTCCTGCCAGCCTTCCATATCCAGATGATGGTCGCGCAGCAGGCCTTCCTGCTCGAAGCCGAAGGCCCGCAGCGCGGTGGCGAACGGATCACTGCAGTCCGGTGGCAGCATCACGAACAGGCGATGCAGGCCGACGTCCTCGAACAGGAAAGGACACAGCGCCTGCAGTGCCGCGTCGGTATGCGGGTGCCAATGCTGCAGCGACAGCAGCTCGGCGCTGCGCGCGTGTAGTGATTGCAGGCGCACGTGAAGCTGGTCCAGCACGTTGCCGTGGTCGTCATCGAATACCCCCAGCAGCAGCTGGTCGTTGTCCTGTTCCAGGCGTGAGCGATGCATGTGGGCGAGGAAGCGCGCTTCCTCATCGATGACGGACGGATCGCGGCGGCCGCGCCGCCGGCGGTCATCGAACAGGCGCCAGCGTGGCAGATCGGTGCGTTGGAACGGGCGCAGGGTGACCGGGGCCACCTGCAGTTGCAGCAGATGGCGGCGCAGCACCGGGCGCAGCGGGGGGAGGGGGAAGGTCGGGTACGGGGTCATCATCCCAGCAACGATGGCCGTGCCTGCAGCCCTGCACCATTCAAAACATTGCAAAAGTGTGGTGGATGGCACTGCGGGTCTGATTCGGTTCAGGCATAAGGCCATCAGGCCTGGTCATTTCCGTTGAAACCGCCCATTCAGGACACTTTCGTTACGGGATCGTTATGCGCCGTACAGGCCGCTGCCCCCGTACCACCACCCGCCCAACTCCCCAGGAAGCCCATGTCCGCCTCCCACAAGGCGCTGCGCCCGCGTCCGCTGGTGCTCGCACTGTCGTCCCTGATGCTGGTCTCGCTGCCGGCCTTCGCGCAGGAAAGCGCACCCACCACACTGCAGGAAGTGAAGGTCACCGGCTCGCGCATTCCGCGCGCCAGCGTCGAGGGCCCGTCGCCGGTGACGGTGATCAGCCGCGAGCAGATCGATGCGCAGGGCTACCGCAATGCCTTCGATGCGTTGAGCGCGCTGACCGAAAACACCGGTAACGTGCAGGGCGAGGACTTCGGCAATACGTTCACGCCGGCCGCCAACACCATCAACCTGCGCGGGCTGGGTCCGAACCGCACGCTGGTGCTGGTCAACGGCCGCCGCCAGGCCGACTACCCGCTGGCCTACGAAGGGTCGGTGAACGTGGTCAACCTGGCCAACATTCCCAGCGCGCTGATCGAGCGTATCGAGGTGCTGGCCGCTGGCGCATCGGCGGTATACGGCTCCGACGCCATCGCCGGCGTGGTCAACATCATCCTCAAGGACCGCTTCCAGGGCGTGGACGTGAACGTGCGCGCCGGTGGCACCGAGCAGGGCGGTGGCGACAACCAGCGTGCGCAGGTGGTCGGCGGCAGTTCCGGCGAGCGTTGGGATGCGCTGTTCGGCTTCGAGTTCGATGTGCGCAAGGCGATCCACGCGCGCCAGCGCGACTTCATGGATTCGCTGGACGATGATCCGGCTGGCAAGGCACCGCAGGCGACCGCGATCGCCTATCGCCGCAATGCCGCCACCGGCCGCAACATCGACCCCGGCGTCAATGGCTGCGATGGGGCGTCGGAGATCTACGGTGGCAGCGTGTTCCGTGCCAACAACCCGAGGCAGGGTTGGTACTGCGGCAGCAACGAGGCCGCCGCCAGCTACTGGACCGTGCAGACCCAGAAGCGCAACCTCAACGGTTATGGCCTGCTGACCTTCCACGTCAACGAGACCACCGATCTGTTTGCCGATCTGGCCGTAGGCAGTGCACGGATCTACAACAACACCCGCGCGCCCACCTGGACCTCGGCGCGTAATTACTTCTACAACCAGTCCACCGGCAACCTGGAGAGCTGGTACCGCCGGTTCGCGCCGGAAGAAATCGGTGGCCTGCCGCGCAACGCGAACCGCTTCCTGGAAAACTCATGGTCGTTCAACGTCGGCGCGCGTGGCCAGATCGGCGACAGTGGCTGGGACTATGAGGCGGTCTACAGCCGCTCGCGTTACGAGAACCGCACCCGCCGCCCGGTACTGCTGGCTGGCATCAACGAGTACCTGCTCGGCCCGAAGCTGGGCGTGCGCAATGGCGTGGAGGTCTATGCGCCCGACCCGGCGCGCCTGTTCCAGCCGTTGACCCCGAACGAATACGAGGGTCTGTCGGGCTACCAGGAAAGCCGCAATGCGGCGTGGCTGCAGACCTTCAGTGCCAGTGTCAACGGGCGCCTGTTCGCGCTGCCCGGTGGCGACGCTGCATTGGCGGCGGTGGTTGAAGCCGGCAGCCAGGGCTACCGCAATCGCCCGGACCCGCGGCTGGGCACCGGTGAATTCTGGAACACCAGCGCCGGCATCGGTGCCGGTGGAGAGCGTGACCGCTATGCGGCCGGCGTGGAACTGCAGCTGCCGTTGCTGCAGTCGCTGACCACCACCCTGGCCGGTCGCTATGACCAGTACCGTGCCGGTGGCGAGCACATCGGCAAGGCCACCTGGAGTTTCGGCGTCGAGTTCCGGCCGATCGAGAGCCTGCTGATCCGTGGTACGGCGGCGACCAGCTTCCGTGCGCCGGACATGAACTACGTGTTCGCCACCGAGACCCGCGGCTACAATCCGGGCATGACCGACTACTGGCGCTGCCGCACGGCGGGCCAGTCGTACGACAATTGCGACTACAACGGCCTGTCGATCGACTACAGCAACCGTGCCAACGCACAGTTGCAGCCGGAGTCTGCGAAGTCGTATGGCTTCGGCGTGGTCTGGTCGCCGCTGGCCGGGCTGGATTTCAGCGCGGACTACTACGACATCCGCATCGACAACGAAGTGACCAGCCTCGATACCAGCCGCATCCTGCGTGATGAGGCCGATTGCCGGCTGGGAAAGACGCTGGGCGGCGAGGCGCGTGATATCGGTTCACCGCTGTGCCAGGACGCGCTGTCGCGTGTGATCCGCAACCCGTCCAACGCCACCGTGCAACCGGACCAGGTGACACGTGTGCTGATCAATCCGATCAACGCGGCCTCTGAATCGGTGCGTGGCCTGGACCTGAAGGGCAACTGGCGCTTCGATGCCGGCCGCTACGGCCGCTTCACCACGCGCCTGGCCTACACCGTGGTGCTGGAGCACACGTACCGGCAGTTCTCCGACGATCCGGAGCGTGACATCCGCAATTCGCTGGATGACTACCAGTGGCGCAGCAAGGCCAACGGCAGCATCACCTGGAACCAGGGTGACTGGACCACCACGCTGTATGGCAACCGCTTCGGTTCGCTGCCGAAGACCGATGGCAGTGGCCGCATCGCGCCGTACATGACCTACAACGCCAGCGTGTTCCGCCAGTTCGGCGAGAACCTGTCGGTGGGCGTGATCGTCAACAACCTGCGTGACAGCCGCCCGCCGGCGGACAAGAACGGAGGCGGCTGGCCGTTCTACCCGGTCGGCAACTACGACCCGTACGGCCGCCAGTACTGGGTGCAGCTGGACTACCGGTTCCGCTGATCCGACGGATGAACGAAAGGCCCGGCACTGCCGGGCTTTTCTTTGTGCAGTGCACCCGTGTTGCCGCTGCGCGCGTGGCATGCTGTGGCGCTACATGGAGGGCGATGCGCATGGATGTCAGGGTGTGGAGCGTGATTGCAGTGGTGGCTATTGCGGGTTGCAGTGGCAGGCAGGCGTCCAGCGTGGAGGAAGCCGCGGAGGTGGCCAATGCCGCGCCTGCGCAGTCTCACGCGCAACCAGCGGAGCATGCTGGGCCATGGCGCGCGGCAACGGCATCGAGTGCCACGACGGCTGCCCCTGGGCTCGCGCAACCGGAGTGGCACTTCCTCGAGGGCGAGCGCATGCTGCTGAGCGAGGGGGCCGTGTCCGTGCAGAAGAGCGAGGCGCTGCTGGGTTCCGACAAGGCTTTCGCGCAGGCGATCAGCCAGTTCGAGCGGGATGCCGCCGGCCACCCGGAAGTGCAGGACCTGACCCGGCTCTACAGGACGGCCGCGACCCGGCTCATCGGCAGCGACGGTTCGCTGGTGTCGTTCGCCTGTGGCTACAGCCTGTGTGTCGGCGAGATCCGAAGCCGTACCGATGAGGATTTCAGTGCCTGGTCCGAGGCGATCGGCATGGACAAGGCGGCCCCGGTCTACAGTCTGACCACGGCGCCGATGACACGGGGCAGGGAGCAGCGTGGTGGGCGCTTCGTGTTCTCGGTGGATCCGGCCGCCAACGGCATCACGGGCCCGTAGCGCCGGCGGATGCCCGGCGCCACGGCGCGTTACGGAAGCGCCTGCTGCAGGTACGACTCGATGACGTAGCTGAAAGGCTGCTGCTGGCGGTCGCGCAGCAGGGCACGCACTTCCAGGATCACGCCGTGATCGCCTTCGCCCCGCGGCGGCCAGAAAGTCTGGTCAGCCAGGGTCTGGCGCTGGAAGCCGAGCGGGCCGACCACGCGACCGAACGGTTCGTCGGTGCTGTCCAGCACCTGGTTCATGGCCGGGCTGAGATGCTCCGGTAGATACCAGTTGTCGGCCTCGGACAGCACGCGGCTGCCGCAGACCAGCTGCACGCGGCGATAGCGCAGGTCGGTACCCGGCTTCACGCCCAGCGCCTGCAGCACGTCTGCGGGGGCAGGCTTGTCCTGGCCGTGCACGCGCGCCGCGCGGACCCGGGCTTGTTCGGCCAGCCCATGTTCGGCGCACCAGTGTTCCAGCGTGGCGGTGGCGCTCTGCCCGGACAGCACGCGCTGGTGCAGGCGCTCGACCAGTGCAGCCGGGGCGATCCGCTGCTGGCCCGGCGGCGAATGCAACGGCGCGGCGGCCGCAGCATCGGTGGCGGACAGGCTGGCGATCGGGGCGGCGGCAAGCAGGGACGCGGCCTGCCAGCGGCGGAGACGATCGTGGCGGTCGGACGGGCCCATGCGGCATCACAGCGGAAACAGGCGCCCATGTTACCCGTTCAGGGGTGTGCACGGCGTGGCTGCGACCCGTTGTCGCAGGGGGAATCATCGTTCTGGTGAATGCGTGCCATCCAGATATTTCGTTGGCCGATGGCTGTGTCGAGGCGCACGATGGCGCCAGTCTTGCCTTTCCGGGAGTTCCCGATGACCCTGCAGTTCATCCACGGCGGCGTCGACCGCAACGGTGCATCGCTGCACTTCCATATCCGTGATGGCCGTATCAGCGGGCTCAATGGCGATGCCAGGCCCGACGATGGGGCGGAATGCGTCGATCTGAAGGGCTTCGCGGTGCTGCCCGGGCTGGTCGACGGCCACATCCACCTGGACAAAAGCTTCGTCGGCGACCGTTGGCACCCGCATCAGCCGGTGAACAGCCTGCGTGAGCGGCTGGCGGTGGAAAAGGCGGCAGTGGCAGGTGCGGCGCCGATGGTCGATCGCGCGGAGGCGCTGATCCGCCAGTGCAGCGGCTTCGGCACAGTGGCGATGCGCTGTCATGTCGATATCGATGGCAGCACCGGCCTGGGCCACCTGGAAGCGGTGCGAGAGGCCGCGCTGCGCTGCGCCGACATCATGTGCATCCAGCTGGTGGCGTTCCCACAGGCGGGCGTGATGTCCTGCGCTGGTACCGCAGCGGTGCTTGAGCAGGCCCTTGCAGCGGGTGTGGACGTGCTGGGCGGCATCGATCCGACCACACTCGATGGCGATGCCGAAGGCCAGCTGGCGCTGCTGTTCGGCCTGGCCGAGCGCTACGGCGTGCAACTGGACATCCATCTGCATGAGCCCGGCGAAACCGGCCTGGCTCAGCTGCTGCGCATCGCTGCGCGGACCCGGGCCGCTGGCCTGCAGGGGCGTGTTGCGGTCAGCCATGCCTATTCGCTGGGTGAAGTGCCGCTGGCGCGCGCGCTGCAGGTGGGCGAAGCATTGGCCACGGCCGGCGTAGCGATCATGAGCAACGCGCCGGGTGATCATCCGTTCCCGCCGCTGCGCGCGCTGCATGACGCCGGCGTGCGCGTGTTCGCCGGCAACGACAACATTCGTGACTGCTGGTGGCCGTATGGCAATGGCGACCTGCTGCAACGCGCGATGCTGCTGGGCTATCGCTCCGGCTTCCATACCGATGCCGACCTGATGCTGGCGCTGGACATGGTCACCAGCCAGGCCGCGCAGGTGATCGGGCTGCCGCAGTACGGTCTTGCGGAAGGGCATCCGGCCACTTTCGTGGCGGTGCGTGCCGACCACGGCCCGGCCGCCGTGGCCGGGGTGCCGGTGGAGCGCCGCGTGGTGGTCGACGGCCGCTGGCTGTAGATCCACGCCGCGCGAACCCTTGTAGCGCCGAGCCATGCTCGGCAGTTTTTCAGACGTAATCGTCGGCGCGGGTGGCGACGAATTCCTCAAGCCACACCAGCAGATGGGCGATGTCGATGATCTCGCCCTGCTCGACGCGCTTGAGCAGCAGCGTGCTGGCGCCGATCTGCAGGCTGCTGTCGGCATAGCGCAGCACCGCGTCGATGCCCCACGCATCGGTGACCTGCATCCAGGCCAGGCCCGGCACGCGCTGTGCCAGGGTGTCACCGAACGCCACGCCCAGCGCTTCCCAGCCATCGCAGTCATCACGGTCGATCAGCTCGGCATCGACCACGCGCTGCAGCGTGGCGGCCGGCAGCGGCCATTGCACCGGCAGGGTGGGAAAGCCGGCGGCCACGCGCGCGGCGATCAGCGAGCGCTGGTGCTGCAGATGCGTCTGCAGTGCAGCGGGCAGGGGATCGAAGCGGGTGGGGATTTCGTGGGACATGGCAGAGCGCCGTGGGGCACGGAAACAGCGGTACTGTAACGGGAGGCCAATTGCCTTTGAGCGCTGGAATTGATCAGATTTCGATGATCAATGCGCGAGATCCACGCCGGACAATGTGGCTGTCGAGGTTGCCGGCCAGCGGCCGGCACTACCTCAGGTGCGGTGATCAATCCGGTTCGCGTTGCACCTGCCGCCACAGTTCGCTGGCCAGCGCGCGCACAGCATCATCTGCGTCGGCACGATGCAGCAGGCCGATCTCGTAATTGTCGATTACCGGCAGCTCGCGTTCGCCATCGATGATGCGGTGATCGCGGGTGACCGCGCGGCGTGGCAGCAGGCTGATGCCGATGCCGTCGGCCACCGCACCCTGGATGCCGCTGAGCGAGGAACTGGTGAAGGCGATGCGCCAGCGCAGGCCCAGCGCCTCCACGGCGTGGATCATCTCGTCGCGGTACAGCCCGCGCGGCGGGAAGGTCACCAGCGGCAGTGGGTCCTGCAGCAGGCAGCTGCTGCGCAGGCTGTCGATCCAGTGCATCGGCTCGCGTCGGCAGTGCACTGCCTGGCGGGTGTTGCGGCGTTGCTTGACCAGCACCAGGTCCAGTTCGCCGTGGTCGAAGCCGTGGGCCAGGTCGCGGCTGAGGCCGCTGCTGATCTCCAGTTTCACCTGTGGGTGGCGGCGGCTGAAGGCGGCCAGCATGCGCGTGGTCTGTGCGTTGACGAAGTCCTCGGGGACACCGATGCGCACCGCGGTTTCCACGGTAGCGCCGGCCAGCGCCTGTGCCATTTCTTCGTTCAGGTCGAGCATGCGCCGCGCGTAGCCAAGCAGGGTGTGACCGGCGTCGGTGGGGTGCACGTCGCGGTGGCCACGTTCGAGCAGGCGATGCCCGGCCAGTTCCTCCAGCCGGCGCACCTTCTGGCTGACCGTGGACTGCGTCGAATGCAGGCGTGTGGCCGCCGTGGTAAAGCTGCCGCAGTCGGCCACCATCACCAGCGCCCGCAGCAGGTCCAGTTCGAACAGCGTTCTATTCGATTTGGCACTGTCTTGCATTTGAACATTTCACTTCTGGATGCACGTGGCGACTTCTACCATGCAGGGGAGGGGGCAGCAAGCACCGCGCCCCGGTTGTACCGGCATCGCCCGCTGGGCTCGCCGCACAGGAGAACCGAAGATGCGAATCCATCGTTGCCATCGCTGGCCTGCTCCGGTGGGTCGCCTGTTGCTGCTGTGCCTGCTGGCGATGGTCATTCCAGCCTGTTCTGCCACCGTGGGCTCGGCCGATGCCCGCCTGCGCGATGCCGCCGCCCGCGGTGATGCCGAGGCAGTGCGTGGGGCGCTGGAAGACGGCGCCGATCTGGAGGCGCGTGATGACCAGGGCCGTACCCCGCTGCTGCTTGCCACGCATGGCAACAATGTAGACGCCGCGCGTGAACTGATCGAAGCCGGCGCCGACGTCAATGCCAAGGACGCCATGCAGGACAGCGCCTACCTGTACGCCGGCGCGCGTGGACTGGATGAGATCCTGGCGATGACCCTGGCGCATGGCGCCGATCTGGGCAGCACCAACCGCTATGGCGGCACCGCACTGATTCCTGCCGCCGAGCGCGGCCACGTGGCAACGGTGCGCACGCTGCTGCGCGCCGGTGTTGCGGTGGATCATGTCAACCGCCTGCACTGGACCGCGCTGCTGGAAGCGATCCTGCTAGGCGACGGTGGCGCGCGCCACGTGCAGATCGTGCAGCTGTTGCTGGATGCCGGCGCCGACCCCGAGCTGGCTGACGGCGACGGTGTGACGCCGCTGGCGCACGCGCGCAAGCGCGGCTACACCGAAATCGAGACCCAGCTGCGCCAGCATGGCGCGGCACGCTGAAGACCGTTCCCTTCCACTCCGCACGCTGCGCGTGCCCACCAGGATGCTGTCCATGTTCCGTTCCCGTCCGTTATCGCTTGCCATCCTCCTTGCGGCAGCACCTCTGTCGGCGTCTGCTGCCGAGCGCGCCGACCTGCTGATCCGCAATGCCACCGTGGTCGATGTCGAGAACGCCAGCACCCTGGCCGGGCAGAGCGTAGTGATCCGTGGCGATGACATCGTCGCAGTCGGCCCGGACGCCACGATGCGCAGCCAGTGGAGCGCGGCCCGCCAGATCGATGCCAAGGGCAAGTACCTTATCCCGGGCCTGTGGGACATGCATGTGCATTTCGGTGGTGGCCCGGCGCTGATCGAAGAGAACAAGGCGCTGCTGCCGCTGTATATCGCGCACGGCATCACCACCGTGCGCGACTGTTCCGGCGATCTGCCCGAGCAGGTGCTGCAGTGGCGCGGCGAGATCGCCAAGGGCACGCTGTTCGGTCCGCGTCTGCTCAGTTCGGGCGCGAAGATTGAAGGCATCAAGCCGGTCTGGAAGGGCACGATCGAAGTGGGCAGCGAGGCCGACGCCGACAAGGCGATCAGCCGCCTGCAGCACGACAAGGTTGATTTCGTGAAGATCACCGACAGCACGCTGAAGCCGGAACTGTTCCTGTACTCGGCCAGTGCTGCGCGCAAGGCCGGCTTCAAGGCCTCGGGCCACATTCCGATGGCGCTGACCGTGGAACAGGCGGTCGATGCCGGCCTCGCCTCGATCGAGCATCTGGACTATGCATTCAAGGCCGGCAGCAAGGACGAGGCGCAGATTGCCGCCGACTTCGGTGCCGGCCGCATCGACCGTGCCGAAGCCAATCGTCGCCTCGATGCGAGCTTCGACCGTGATACCGCGATGCACGCCTACCGCGATTTCGCCAGGCGTGGCGTGTTCGTGACCCCGACCCTCAACGGTGGCCGCATCCTCGATTTCCTTGACCAGGATGACCACGCCAACGATCCGTACCTGGCCTACATCGGCCCGGGCCTGCGTGCGACCTACCAGTGGCGCGTGGACCGCGCGGCGAAGGCCACGCCGGCGCAGATCGAAGCGCGCCACGCGCAGTACCACCAGGTGGCCGCAGTGCTGCCGATGCTGCAGGAGGCCGGCGTGACGATCATCGCCGGCACGGACGCAGGCTTCCTCAATTCGTTCAACTTCCCGGGCATCGCCCTGCACCAGGAGCTGCAGCTGTTCGTGAAGGAAGGCCTGAGTGCTCCGCAGGCGCTGTCTGCCGCGACCCGTTCCGGCCCGGCCTGGTTCGGCCAGATGGACCGCTACGGTGGTGTTGCGCAGGGCAAGGCTGCCGATCTGGTGCTGCTGACCGCCAATCCGCTGCAGGACATTGCGGCGACCGAGAAAATCGACAGCGTGATCCTGCGTGGCACCGTGTATGACCGTGCAGCGCTGGACAGGATGCTGGCCGATACCAAGGCCAAGGTCGCAGCGTGGAATGCCGAGGCCGCAAAGGCGCAATGATCGGCGGGGTCAGAACCCTTCCGACCGGGAAGGGCTCTGACCCCAGCGTCGAACGGAATCCAGGCACGGCGCGGATCCATGGCGGCGGATAGCCCCTTGCTTCCGGCACGGGAATGATTCGGTGCGGGGACCTAGCATGGTGTCCGTTTCCCGTTCGAATCCGTGCATGCTTGTTTCGCCTGCCTTGCTGCTGCCAGCCCATGAGGCGCCGCTTCCGCTGCCACCCCCACACTGGGTGATGCTGGCCCTGTGGGGGTTGTTGATCGCCACCGCTGTGCCGGCCGTGCACCTGAGCCAAGAACCGGGTGGTCTGCTGCCGGCAGCATTGTTCATCCTTGGCGCAGAGCTGCCCTGGATGCTGGCGACGCCATTGTTGTGGGCTGCGTGCCGGCGCTGGCCACTGTCTGGACGCCGGCATCTGGGCGGATGGTTGGCGCTGTGCCTGCTGCTGACTCCGCTGTTGACGGCATTGGGATGGACCCTGGGCCATATGCTGCTGCAGCTCTGGCAGGGGCAACCCTGGCCAGCACTGCCGCAGGTGCTGCGTGCGATTGGTATCACCGCGCTGTTTGCGTTGCCGACCTTCATTGCGGTGGCGGGCGTGGGCCATGGCCTGGCCGGACTGCAGCGGTTGAGGGCGCAGTCGGAGGTGCTGCAGCAGGCTCGTGAAACAGCCCTGCGCCAGCATCTGCAGCACCACTTCCTGTTCAATGCGCTCAACGCCATCGGCGGCTTGGCGCTGCAACGTCCACGTGCAGCGGACGCGGCACTGGCGCAGCTGTCCTCGCTGCTGCGCGATACCCTGCAATGCCCATCGCAGCGCTGCTTTGCCGATGAACTGGGCGCAGCACAGGACTATGTCGCGTTGCAGTCGCTGCTGCACGATCAGGAGGTGCATCTGCATCTGCAGGCCAGCGCGGATGCATTGGCCTGTACGGTCCCTGGCCTGTTGCTGCAGCCGTTGATCGAGAACGCGGTGTTGCACAGTGGCTGGCAGCCGGATGATGGGCCATTGCGGATCGAACTGCGCGCCGGTGTGGAAGACGGCATGCTTGACGTCGTGCTGTTCAACCCCTGCCTGCGTCCACGCACGAGCGATGGCCTCGGCACCGGCCACGCTGCGACTCAGCGGCGGTTGGCGATGAAGGGCGGCAGGTTGCAGGCCGGAAGCGAGGGTGATGGCTATCGTGCGCGGCTGATCCTGCCGGAGGTCGCGTGACGCGTCCTTTGAGCGTGCTGCTGGTGGACGATGTAGCACTGGCACGTGCCCGCCTGCGCCATCTGCTGGCGGACATTCCGCAGGTCAGGGTAGACGCGGAAGCCGCCACTCTCTCGCAGGCGCGCGATCTGATGCGAGGACGCCGTTTCGATCTGTTGCTGCTGGATCTGGTCCTGCCCGACGGCCGCGGTTGGGAGCTTCCCGAGAAGCAGTCGTCGCTGGCCGCGCACACCATCTTCGTGACCGCGCTGCCGCAGCACGCTCTGCGTGCCTTTGAGCTGGGCGTGGCCGACTATCTGCTCAAACCAGTGGCGGCGCCGCGCCTGCTGGAAGCGATCGAGCGCGTGCGCCGCTTGGCAGGCCTGGCACCGCGTACGGAGGACCGTGCGCAGACACTGGCAGTGCCTGGTAGCGGTGGTGTCCAGTATGTACCGCTGGCGGAGATCGACTACATCGACATGGCGGGCCACTACGCCTGCATACATGTGGGACGCCAGCTGCATCTGCTGCGTGAGCCGCTGGGGCTTCTGGCCGAACGGCTGGCAGATGGAGGACTGTTGCGCGTGCACCGCTCGGCGCTGGTCAACCCGCTGCGGGTGCGATCACTGATCGAGCGGCACAACGGCGATGCGCTGCTTGAACTGGCCGACAGCGTGCAGCTGCCAGTCAGCCGCAGCCACAGGCCGGCGCTGGAGGCGGCGCTGGCTGCACGTACCTGACACACAGCTGGTGCCAGTAGCGGCACGGGTGGTGCCATCTTCGCCCAAGCACGCAATCCACGCGTAGCGACCCATGCACCCTACCGCTTTCCAGATCGAGACGGAGCATACGGATGCGTTGGGGCTTGGGGATGTTGCTGGGCGTGCTGGCGCTGCCTGCGTTGGCCGGTGTGAGGGTCAATGTCGATGACCATCTGGGGCGCGCTGATCGCGTTCCAGCCATTACGGTCGAGGGACTGGCGGCGGCCGAAGTAGTCCAGCTGAGGTTGTCGATGCAGGATGGCCGGGGCCAGCGCTGGCAGTCACAGGCTGCACTGCGCGCGGACCTTCAGGGAACGGTCGACACCGCACGCAGCGGCTCGGAACAGGGCAGCTATCGGGGAATCGACGCCAGCGGTCTGATCTGGTCGATGCAACCACAGGAGGGGAGAGCCAGCGCACTTCCCGTGCAGTGGCAGCGCGCCGATGACGGCTTGGGGTTCCAGTCACAGGCCTTCGAGCTGGAGGTGGAGCGTGCAGGATCGGTGGTCGCACGGCGGACCTTGAAGCGCCATCTGATGCTGCCTGGGGTACGGGTGCAGCGGGTTGAGATCGACGGACGCGAAGCTCACCTGTACTTGCCAGCGGATCTGAAAAGCGACGCAATGGCACCTGCGTTGGTAGCACTGGGGGGAGCTGAAGGCGGGTTCGATGGTGGCGACCTCTATGCCGCGTGGCTGGCGAGCAACGGCTACATCGCGTTGTCGGTGGCGTGGTATCGCGGGCCGGGCGTGCCCAAGGACCTGATCGAGGTTCCGTTGGAAACCGTGCGCGACGCAGTGCACTGGCTGCAGCGCCATCCCCGGGTGGATCCACAGCGGGTAGGGCTGATGGGGGGATCCTGGGGTGGCATCGTGACCATGGCCACGGCGGTGCATCTGCCTGAGCTCCGCGTCGCCGTGTCCTGGGTAGGCAGTCCAGCCCCGTTTCGTGGCATCGCCCGTGACGTGGCCCCGGCCGACTTCCGCGCGGTGGACCGCTCGCCGTTGAGCTGGCAGGGCGAACCCCTGCCGTGGCTGCCGTATCGCGAGGAGGTTGACTGGGGCAGGCCGGGACCGTACTGGGAACCGGCATTGCGTGCCGCGATGCTGCCCATCGAGAACATTGCCGCACGAACGTTGTGGATCGGAGGTGGTGGAGATCGGCTGGGTGACTCAGGCGTGATGCTGGCCGTTGCGCAGCGTCGGCTTGCAGCGGCAGGGCGTGGTGACCGCGACCGGTTCCTGTACTACTCAGATGCAGGGCATCTGATCACAGCGCTCCTGCAGCCGACCACCCATCGGCATGATGTAGGCCCGTTCATTGAAGTGGGGGGCACGTCCGTAGGTCATGCCCGCGCGGACCGTGAGGTTGGACCGGCAGTGCTGGCGTTCCTCGCCGAGGCTCTATAGCTGAAAGCGCGGACGCCTGTTCATCAGTTGAACTTCCCGATGTTGGATTCCGATCTGATTGAGCTTCATCCATGCATGGCGTGGATCTACCGTGTCGACCAAGGTCGACACCTACCAACAGCCACCGGAATCTGTCAGAGGTGGGGCGGTGTCGGAGTGCGGGGTGTCAGCCGCATGGGCCCGAGGCATGCCTCGGGCGGGTTGGGCAGGACGCCCAACCCCGGTCTTGCCGAGTGCGCAGGACAGCGCACACGAGCATGCGGCTGCTAAGCCTTAAAGGACGTACTTGTGGCGTCCCCGCAGTCCGACACCGCCCCGCCATCTCACGGAAAGCCCGTTTTTGCATTTGCTGTTGAGGTTGCCGGCCAGCGGCCGGCACTACCGCAGGAGCGGCGGCGCCGTGGGGTGCCGCCGCGGGACATCATTAGCGGCCAGCCGTGGGCGAACACGAGCGGCTGGCCGCTGCCCCAGTCCTTGTAGAAGATACGGGTGCCATCGGCGACGGTGACGTAGTTGCTCATTGCAGGTTCCTTGGCGGAAGGGAGGGAAGGCAGCGGCAGTTGTGCCTGTGCCTTCGGCAGAACAGCGCAGCGCACGCTGGGCGGCTTGCACGGCTGTGCTGGATTGCCCGGCTCTGACGCATATCGCTCTGGCGCAACGTGGTCGGCATGTCGACGATGGCCGCAGCCTGGTCGAGGAGCCCGCGATGCCGAGAGTGCGATGCAGCCCCCTGTTGTGCCTGCTGTTGGCCGCAGTGGTGCATGCGCAGACCAATGTCTACAAGTGCGTGGATGGACCGCATCCGGTCTACCAGCAGACGCCGTGCCAGGGGCGTGCGGAATGGCGATGGGAGGTGCCGGCAGAGGCGTCGCTGTCGCGTGGTCCGTTGCCGAAGGCAGCCAAGGCGGCCAGTGCAGTCCCGGCCCGACCACGCAGCGTGCGGTCGGGCCGGGCGCACGCCGCGCTGATACCCATCAGCACCGATCCCACAGCCTGTGAGCGCGCGCGGCAACAACGCGGAAAGGCGCTGGCCAAGGCCGAGCGCCTGGACTTCGTACAGCGGCGGCAGCTGGATGACGCGGTGCATGACGCGTGTCGTTGAATCCAGGAGTGCCAGAAACGACAACGGCGCCCGAAGGCGCCGTTGTCAGCAAATGCCAGGTGTCTGACCTCAGCGTCCGTCGCTGGCCGCCGGTGCCGGCGAGGACACGCTGTCCGGCTTGGGCAGGCTCAGTTCCGGGTTGCCCTGTTCGGCCTGCAGGATCTGGATGCGGCGCTGCAGTGCATCCAGCTGGCTGTTGGTGCTCTGCACATCGGTACTCAGGCTGACCGCCTGCTGCTGGGCCTGCTGCAGGGCCGCGCTGACCTGGGCCGACTGGGCCTGCTGCTGCTCCATTTCCTGCTGCAGGGTGCGCAGGCGTTCCTCGTTGTAGGCCACCAGGCGCTCGGTATAGCGCTTGCCGGCTTCCAGGCGGGTAGTGTCGATATAGACCTGTGCCAGCTGCTCGGACTGCTGCGCGAAGGTTCGGTAAACACGCTCGGCGTTGTCGACGGCGTCGGTCTTGATCACCCGCCAGAAATTCTTTTCCTGGAACAGGGCGACGTAGTAGGTCAGGGTGTTGGCGTTGAACAGCAGGCTGGCGCCATAGTTGCCGTTGTAGGTGGTGCGCAGCTCGGTCAGCTGGCGCGCATCCATCAGCTGCTTGAGTTCGTCAACGGTGTTGCGTACCACCGGTGCAGTGCGCGCGGCCGGCTCTGCGGCAGCTTCGCGGTCGCCTCGTGCAGCCATCGCCGCCGGTGCCACCAGCATCATGGCCACGGCCAGCATTGCCGCGCTGCGCGCGTGCCGGGCGAAGACCGCGCCCCCTGAAGTTTCTCGCATGTCTAGACCATCCACGGATGAGTGTGGGTTGAGATGAAGGTGGTTCCCCGCCGGGAGTCTAGCATGGGCGCGGGCGCCGCCAAGGGCGCCCGTCACGGGTCAATAGACCAGCTGCGCCGCGCTGCACTGGATCGACTGCACGTTGACGTCGGTACGGCCCAGTTCCAGGCCCAGCACGCTGGCCAGCAGGTTGGTCAGCAGTGAGCCGACGCTGTTGAGCACCGGCTTCAGCGCCGCCAGGATCGGATTCAACAGGGTACAGAGCAGGCCACTGCAGGACACGCCATTGCCAGGAGTTGTGACTCCGCTTCCAGAGCTCGGATCACCCAGGCCCCCGGCCTTGGTTAGCAGGTACGAGGCTAGGTTGTTGCGCACGCAGCCGTTGTAGTCGAGCAGGTTGCCGAGCAGGCTGTCGCATCGATTGACCAGAAGGCCACCCACAACAATGCTCAACAGCTTGTCGAGCAGACCGAATCCCTCCCCGGTCACGGTCGCACGATAGCTGTCCCAGACAGAGCCGTCTGTCCATTTGGTTCCCAGACCATTCGGAACCGGAACGCCGTTGTGCATCACCCAGTCGCCGACGGGATTCAGGTTCTGGCTGGGATCACCGTTGCGAAGCAGGGGGATGACATTCTTCACGTCATAGCGCCCGCCCCCGGGATGGGCTGCAATCAGATACTGATTGGCCAATGCCAATGCCGTTTGCCTGCCGTCGGCGTCACCTTGCGGAGTCGACACCATGCCCGCGAGCACACGCAGCAGCTCACTGACCAGATCAGAAACGGCGTTGCCCAGCGCCAGTGGATTGATCTGCGTGGAGCCACTCTCGCCGGCAGCCAGGGTCAGGTTCTGTGAGCTGGTCAGGGCGGGCAGGGCGATCTTGTTGGTGATCAGGGGCTTGCCCAGCAGCTTCAGCAGCTGCTCGTTCTGCAGGGTGTTGTCACAGACATTGTTCTTGGAGAAGCGTTGCGCAGGATCGACCTTGCCCACGCAGGCTCGCAGCACCGAGGAGTCGACCTGGATGGTCGCCTTGGGCGGACTGGCGCCACATTGGATGCCGGTCAGGGTGCCCATCGCGTTGGCGACATCGACATGCAGCGGCAGGTGCAGCTGCGTCCCCAGCAGTTGCAGCAGGGGGCCCAGCGCGAACAGGTTGTTGCTGTCCACATCCACCATCAGCCGGACCTGCGCGTTGTAGGCACGCGAGCCTACGCCGCCGATGGCGATCGACGGCGGTTCGACCACGCCCGCCTGTACGTTGATGCCGAGCAGGTTCAAGCCTTCGACCGCGATGCCATTGCCTTCATTGGCGATGGAGATGGCCGTGCTGATCAGGTTGAGCACGCTGATCTTCGACTCGAGTGCGCTGCCGGCGGTACCGTCTGGAGAAATGACCTCGGCGAACAGGCCACCGCCGCCGGACTCGCTGCCCAGTGCGATGTTGAGCTTGGTGATGTCCAGCCGGGTGGCGACCAGGTCCGACAGGGCCCGCAGCTGCACGCCAACGGTGGTGTTGCGGCCGACCACGGTGGCCGTGGCATCAACCAGCTGCGCCAGCGAGATCTTGTTGACCGCCAGCAGCCGGTTGAAATCGGCCACGCTCAGGTTGGCGCTGACCGGGATGTTGAGCGCCTTCAACAGGCCCGATGGGGTGATGTTGGCCTGCGCCAGGCCGTCATAGGAAAGCACCGTGGCATTGGTGACATCGAGGCCGATCAGGCGCAGGGTCGACATCAGCAGCGAGTCGCCCCGGGTCCGCAACAGCTGTGAGCCGACCGCGAACACCGCGGTGGGCTCCGAGCGGCGAGCAACGGCCTGCACGCTGACGGTCGGCAGGCTGGTGTTCTGGCCGAAGAACGGCAGCACGCTGCGCTCGGCGACCACCTGGACCGCGTTGCGGGGGTTGCTGGCGTCGACCGTGGTGACGAAACGGTTCACCGTGCCACGGCTGGCGCTCCAGTTGCCGCAGCGGATCTGCAGGCTCCCCGCAAACTTGTTCTGGGTCAGCGCACTCTGCCGCGCCGCACTGTTGTCGCTGTTGTCCGAGGTACACAGCTCCAGTCGTTGCGCGCCGGCCAGTGCGGCCAGGTCGGCGACCTTCTGCGCGTCACGCTTGGCCCAGAACAGATAGCCGATTTCGATCAGACCCAGCATCGCCAGCAATGCCAGCATGACCAGCATCATGGTGATCGACATGCCACCACGCGGGCGGCTGAAACTGAACTGGCGTGGGCGTTTCATGGCCTACCTCAGCGTCCGGATGAGGATGTTCCCTTGGACTTGGCGACATCGGTTTCAAAGAAGTCCGGGATCTCGTGTTCAAAGCTCTTGATGTAGCGGGCATAGCTCAGGGTGGCCTGGTCGCCGAGGATCGGTAGATGCTGCCCGGCCTGCTGTCCTGATGCCTGCAGGCGGAACAGGTTGCGTGCGGTATCACCGATCTGGCTGCGTACCGGGCGCGGTGCTGGAGCGATGCCGTCGGCGGCGACAACCGCCGTGGTAGCGGTTACCGGCGTCGGTGTGGCGGGCGCTGCCAGGTCGACCGTAGGCAGTGGCTCGGACTGCAGTGGCTGCGCTGCCGGGGTGGACGGACTGCCACCGCCGAGCATCTGCCCGGTCAACGGCTGTTGCTGCGCTTGCGCGGCTCCCGCAACCAGCAGGCAGGTCAATACGGGCAGCAGGCGTCGGGACAGGGGCTTCGCGGTCATGGTGTGTTCCCGTTCGGGCGGTCGGAGGCGCTGAAGCGTTCCAGCATCGAAGGCGGCAGGCGCTGCGGATCGCGCGCATCACGGGCATCGCGGCGCGGTTCGGCTGCCAGTCGTGTGCTGCCTGTTGTTTTGCTGCTGGCCATCGCCGTCGCCGTCGCTGGGGCGGGTGGCGTGACCGTTGCCGCAGCAGCGGCAGCGGCAGCGGCAGCGGCGTGGCGTTGCTGCAGGCGGGCGCGGATCTGTGCGGCCTGCTGTTGGATGCTGTTGCGGGTTTCTTCGTTGAGGTTGGCCTGCTGGGCAAGACGCTCGGCGGTGGCGGTATCGCCACGAAGCACCGCCCACAGCGCCAGGTTGGCGGTGGCCTTGGCGTTGCCTGGTGACAACTCCAGCGCCTTGGCCAGCGGTTCGCGCGCCTGCTCGAAGCGGCCCGCGCGCAGCCGTGCATAGCCGAGGTCACCCAGGTAGCTGGTATTCAATGGCTGCAGCTGGGTGGCCTGCGCCAACGCCTGCTCGCTGCCGGCATCGTCATCGCGGCGCGCAGCGATCAGGCCGAGGCCATGTGCCGCCGCAGCCGCCTGCGGACCGCTGGACAGGTCGCGATACAGGGCGATCGCCGCGTCGGCCTGTCCAGTCTCGCGCAATGCATCGGCCTGCAGCAGGCGCAACGCCGGCGGGTCCCCGTAGCGCTGGCGGAAGGCATCGACATGCGCCAGCGAGGCATACCACGCCCCCTGCTGCTGCATGCGCTCGATCAGCTCCAGGTAGGCGTTGCGGCTGTCCTGCGGTGCCGGTTCGGGCGCGGCCAGGCTGGGCGCACGCAGATACTTCGGCGTGGTCGATGAGCAGCCGCCGGCGACGGCGACGAGAGCAAACAGCAGGCAGGTGTTGCGCAGGGCAGGCATCAGGGCGATCCCATCTTGGACATGGTTGTGGCCAGCGCGACCAGCGCGGGGCCGGCAAGGACCAGCATCAGCGCTGGCAGCAGGGTCAGCATCATCACCACGGTCATCTTGACCGAGAGCTTGCCGACCTTTTCCTTCAAGGTATTGCGGCGCTGTTCGCGCAGGCGGACGCTGAACTGCCGCAGCGGCTCCTGTACCGCACCGCCGTGCGCATGCACCTGCAGGATCAGCTGCATCAGGCTGCTCAGGTCGTCGTCGGCATAGACTTCGCTCAAGCGGCGCAGCGACTGCGCGCGGGTGCGGCCGTGGGTGTAGGCCACGTTGGCTTCCTGTAGTTCGCCACCGAGTACCGGCAGCGCGTCACGCAACTTGTCGCCCAGCGTCTGCAGGCTCTGGTCCATGCTGAATCCCACGCCCTGCAACAGCCGCAGCAGGTCGATCAGCAGAGGCAGCTCGTTGTCGACGGCCCGCCGCCGCCGTTTCACCCAGGAAGAGAGAACGAACTTTGGCAGCAGCAGGCCGGCGGCCAGCGCACCGATCACGACCATGATCCTGGCCAGTCCCGTGGCATCACTGAAGGCCAGCGCCAATGCCAGCACGAGCAGCGCCAGAAGCAAGCGCAGGCCGAGATAGATTGCGGTGCCGCGACGCGTGTTCCAGCTGGCCAGGTCCAGCAGCAGGCGATCTTCATTGGCCAGCAGCGCAGCTTCCAGGCGACCGCCACTGAGCGCGCGGCCGAATCGCTCCAGCCAGCCCAGTGAATCGCGTTGTGTGGTCTCGTTGTCACGCGCCTCTTCGCGCGGTTGCAGGGCGGTCTTCAACGTGGCCGAGGTTCGGTGTTCGCGATGGCTGCGCACCCAGCCGGCAATGCCGAGCAGGGCGATGCCAGCCGCAAGCAGCAGCAGGGAGAGGGCGAACCAGGCGCTGGCGCTCATCGGGCATCTCCGGGGTGGCTGCGGCGGTTCATAGTGATTTGGCCAGGCGATACAGCAGGAATGCTCCGAACAGCTCCAGCCCCAGTGCGATCAGCAGGATCTTGTGACCGAGTGGATCGTGCAGGACCGGCTGGAAAAACTCGGGGCTGGAGATTGCCATCAGCACGGCGCTGGCCGGTGGCAGCAGGCCCAGCACCCACGCCGACATGCGCGTCTCGGAGGTGGTCGCGGCCAGTTCCTGCTGCGCCTGTTCCAGGTCGCGCATGAAATCACCCATGCGCTGCAGGATCTGGTCGGAGCGGCCACCAATGCGCACGCTGACCCCGACCACCACCGACAGAACCTTCAGCACATCCATGCGATACGGCTGCGCCGCCAGTGCGAGCGCGCGGTCCAGGTCCATGCCGCTGCGCGCATAGCGCACCGTGGTATCCAGCAGGCCACGCAGCGGTGCGCTGGTCTGCATCGATGCCACCTGGAACGCTGCCTGCAGGCTGTTGCCCAGCGCGGTCAGACGCACAAGGTTGTCGAGGAAATCCGGCAGCTGATGCAGCAGCTGCGCGCGCAGCTTCGATGTCCGCCGCATCACCCACAGCCAGCAACCCAGAAGGTACAGCAGCAGGGTCAGCGGAAACATCCATGCGGTGCCGAGCCGCAGCATCGCCACCACAGAAAGCACCAGCCCCGGCACCAGCAGCATGATGGGAAGCTTCCAGCCCGTCTGCAGGCCGGCGCGCTGCAGTAGGCCGTCCAATGGCAGCACGCGTCGCCCGCTGCTGGCCGGTCGCGGCGGATCGTTGGCCGCTGCAACGGAGGCGCCAGCGGGGGCGCCAGCACCGGCGCTGCCACGCGCAAGGCGCTGTTCGGCGTGCTGCATCGATGCCTGGCGCTGCTCGCGGCTGCTGGCTGTGCCCCACAGCCAGACCGCCAGAGCCAGCAGCACCGAGATGATGCTCAGTACGCCCAGCAGCAGCCCAGTGCCCATGCTCAGAAGTCCCCGTACAGGGATTCGCGCAGCTGCTGGCGGAATGGCTCCAGCTTGTGCGAATGCGGATGGAAGCCCAACCCGATCCAGCGATCGATTTCCCTGCCGTTGCCGTCGATCTGCAGCTCGTGGCGGAACATTTCCTGGGTGGTGATCAGGTTGTCGCTGACGCCGGTGATTTCTGTGATCGAGACCAGCACGCGGCGGCCACTGCCGAGGCGCGAGATCTGTACGATGAAGTCGATGGCGCTGGCGATCTGCCGCCGCAGGCTGTCCTCACTGCCCTGGAAGCCAGCGAAACCGGCAAGCATCTCGATGCGGTACAGGCAGTCACGCGGCGAGTTGGCGTGGATGGTGGCCATCGATCCGTCGTGGCCGGTATTCATCGCCTGCAACATTTCCAGTACCTCGGCGCCACGCACCTCGCCGACGACGATGCGATCGGGACGCATGCGCAGGCTGTTGCGCACCAGGTCGCGGATGCTGACCGCACCCTGGCCCTCGGCACCACCGATCCGGCTTTCCAGGCGTACGACGTGCGGATGGTTGAGTGATAGTTCGGCGGTGTCCTCAACTGTGATCACGCGTTCGTTGGCCGGCACGTAGCTGGCCAGTGCGTTCAGCAGCGAGGTCTTGCCGGAACTGGTGCCACCGGAGACCAGGATGTTGCAGCGGCCCAGCACCATCGCCTTCAGCAGCGCCTGCATGGGTGCATCGAAGGTGCCTTTGGCCAGCAGCTCATCGGGGGTGAACGGGTCCTTGCGGAACTTGCGGATGGACACCATCGGCCCGTCCACCGCCAGCGGCGAGATGATCGCGTTGAGGCGGCCGCCGTTGGGCAGTCGCGCATCGACCATCGGGTTGGAATCATCCAGGCGGCGCCCCAGCGGAGCGAGGATGCGGCGCAGGATGCGCAGCAGGTGGGTATCGTCGGTGAAGCGCTGGGTGGCGCGCTTGAGCTGGCCGCCCTGCGAGACGTGCACATCCTTGAAGCCGTTGATCAGGATGTCTTCGATGGATGGATCGTGCAGCAGGTCGTCCAGCGGGCCAAACCCGGTCAGCTCCTTGACCAGGCCTTCGGCAACCACCTGCATCTCTTCCTCGTTGATCGGGATGCGCCATTCCTGGATGAAGCCCACGGTCTGCACCTGCACCCAGCGGGCGATGGTGTCCGGGGCCCAGGAATCGATGTCGATGCGCTCGTCCTCGATGCTGTTGAGCAGGTGCTCGTGCGCAGCCGACAGCACCTTCTGGTACTGCTCGGTCTGTGCGAACGGCAGATGGCCGGCGGCGCTCTCGGGCAGCACCGGGCGGGCAGCGGCATGCGGGAACGGAGTTACCTTGTCTTCCATTGCGATCCACCCAGAGCAAGGGAGAGTCTTTCCCGCAGGCCCTGCGCCTGGACCGGGCACGCAGCCGGATCCAATCGCGGGACGAGCGGGGCGAGGGCACGCAGGTAGGGGTCGCGCGGCGCATCCTGCAGCAGCAGATGGCCTTGGCTGGCCGCCAGGCGTACGCGCGGTCGTTCGGGCAACGTTGCCAGCAGCGGCACCTCGAAGCGGCGCGCGATCTGCTCCGGGCTCATGCCGCTGCTGTCGTCGTGGCGGTTGATAACCAGCTGCAGGCGCTTCTCGCGTTCGCGCTGGCCAGCGAGATGCTTCAGTGCCTGGTCCAGTGACACCAGCGTGGCGATCGAGGCGTCGGTGACCAGCCAGATCTCGTCGGCCTGGTCCAGCAGCAGCGGTGGCAACTGCCGCAGCGGGCAGCCGCCGGCATCGCACAGCACGCTGGCGAACACGCCGCGCAGCCGCTGCAGCAATGCGCCCGGGTCCGAGGGTGGCACCGCATCACTGCCACCTGCACGGTCCAGCAGCACCAGCCCGGACTCATGGCGCGCCATCGCGGTGCGGGCAAGGGTAGCGTCGATGCGGCTGGCATTGCGCAGCGCATCCTCGTAGTGGAAGCGGCTGTCGAGATTGAGGTACAGCGCAAGGTCGCCCGAGGGCTGCGCCAGTTCCAGCAGCAGGCCGTCCTGCTGCAGCGCGTCGCCCTGGGCCAGCGCGCGGGTCTGCTGCGCCAGCACCGACAGATGCGCCGCAAGAGTGCTGGTGCCGACGCCGGCGCGCACCCCCAGCAGCACGATCAGGCGTGCCTTGTGTGCCAGCTGCGCCGAAGGAGCCGGTCGTGGCGACAGTGCGCGGCGCAGCGCTGCTTCGATGCCGATGTTGTCGCTGTCCAGGTCCAGCACGTCACGCAGGCCCACGCGCAGCGCCATCACCACACCTTCCACCTGGCCGGCACTGGTGGAACCGACCGCGACCAGCATCAGCTCCGGCTCGGTCTGCTGCAATTGCTGTGCAAGCACGCTGGAGGCGGCCGCGTGCTCGGGACGGAAATCGAGAAGCACCAGGCTTTCCGGTCCGCGTTGCAGGTCCTGCGCGGAAGTCGGCATGCTGCTGTCCTGCCAATGCAGGGTGGTGGCCGGCGGCAACTTGGCGGCCAGCCGGGGCAGCAGTTCGCGATCCATGCCGTACAGGACCAGGTTCATCGGTGGTCCTTGTGGATGCAGCGGCTGGGCGGTGGCGTAGGGCATGGTCGTGGTATCGCAGGCATCATGGAGTCAACGCGAGAAGCCGGGCACCGGGTCCTGGCTGATCGGGCCGAGCAGCCACGAACCCCATTCCGGAAGGTTCGGCTTGGCCTCGCGTTCGCCGGGCAGCGGTAGTTCGGTGTTGCGCGCCAGCGGCTTCACCAGCCGCGGCGTGACGATGATCACCAGTTCCTTGTCCTGTCGTTTGTAGTCGAAGTTGCGGAAGAACGAGCCGATGATCGGCAGGTCGCCCAGCAACGGGATCTTGCCGACGCTGGACACTACGTTGGAGCTGACCAGGCCGCCGATCACGAAGCTCTCGCCGTCGCCGAGCTCGACGGTAGTGTCTGCGCGCCGGGTAGTGATCGAAGGGATCTGCACACCGTTGAGGGCGATGGCGTTGCTGTAGTCCAGGTCGCTGGCTTCCGGAGCCACCTTCAGCGCGATGCGATTGGGTGCCAGCACCGTCGGGGTCACGGTCAGGCCGATGCCGAACGGCTTGTACGTGATGGTGGTGGTGCCCAGCCCCTGCGGTTCCAGGATCGGCAGTTCGCCACCTGCCAGGAAGCTGGCACTCTGACCGGACAGCGCGACCAGCGTCGGTTCGGCCAGGACACGCGCCATGCCGTTGCTCTGCAGCAGGTCGACATCGGCGTTCCACAGGCCCTTGGTCGAGCCGAACACCAGGCGGAATGCAGAGGAAATGGGCGACTCGGCTTCGTTGCCGGAGTTGCCTTCCTTCATCCCGGGCAGGATGCCGGTGTTGCCCGGCAGCTGGCCGCCTGGACGGGCGAAGCCGTAGGCGAAGTTGCCATTGCGGTTCTGGAAACTGATGCCGATCTGCTTCAGCGCCGTCTTGTTGAATTCGACGACCTTGACCTCGACCTGGACCACGCCGCCGCTGCTGACCGTCGATGTATCAGCAAGCGTGCCGTCCTTGCCCAGCGCCATCGCCGCGGTGCGCTGTTCCTGCATGTGCGAGAGCACGCTGTCGGTACTTCCCTGCAGCAGGCCCTGGTTGTCCTGCTGGGTGAACACCAGCCCGCCCGAGCCGGCGTCGGCCGCACCCTGCACGGCGCTCTGCACCCGCACCTGCAGGCGCTGCGGTTCGGCCTGCCTGCGGTGCCACAGCAGCAGGGTCGTGATGCCTGGTGCCTTGCCGACCAGCAGTGCCTGGCGCTGGCCGCGCAGCATCACGATATCGGCCACGCCGGGGTCGGCGATGGCGACCCGCTCCAGGTCGGCCGGCAGCGTCCACGGCCGTTGCTCACGTGCCTGCAGCACCAGATCGTCGGCCGCCACGCTTGTTGCCGGTGCCAGCAGCACCAGCAGCAGGGCCAGCCAGCGCTGGCGGGGGGAGAGGCGTGGACTGCGGCGACGTTCGGTCATGGATGCGCTCGATGCAGGTCAAAGGGAACCACGGGGAGCAGAGCTGTCCCCGCGGATGATTTCGATGCCAGGCGCGCGCTGGGTCCTGTGGCGCGTCGCAGGTGCGCGTGCCGGCGCCTGTGGATTGGCGCGCGCCGGAGCGGTGCCGCGGCCAGCCAGCGCATCGTCATCGATGCCGGCGAAGGCATGGTTCTCCGGTCGTTGCAGCGCAAGCTGCTGTTCCGCATCCAGGCCGCGCAACGGATCGATCACCCCGCGCGACTGCGGGAACAGGGCGAGGTCGGGCAGGCCGGTATCAGCCGGATTGCGCAGGGCCAGGAACAGCTTGCCCTGCTGCGCACCCAGCAGCAGGCGATTGGCATCGGCCACCGGGACTGCCAGCACCGCACTGCGTGCCGGTTGGGTGGCTTCGTTGCCCGTGGTGTGGCTGCTGCCGCTTCCGGTGATGTCGGCGGCACGCGGGTCGTTGCGGTTGTCGCCGTCGTTGCTGGCGACAGCTTCGCTGGTGGCCGGGGCTATATCCTGCTGGCCATAGCTGAGTACGCGCAGGCGGGACAGCAGCAGGCGCGTCTGTGCAGCCTCGCCCGGGCCGCTGGCGTTGGGCTGGGCATTGCGCAGGTTGAGGAAGACGTCGACGAAGTCGCCGGGCAGGATGCGGTTGCCAGCGCCGACCAGTTCATCGACCGGCACCGCAAGGGCGCGCTCGCCCGGGCGCAGCTGCAGCGAGAATCCCTGCGCCAGTGCGCTGCTGCTGATGGCGGTGCCTTCGGCGATATCCTGCACCGGCACCTTGCCGACGACGGTAGCGATGCTGGTGGCGGCACCGGCGACCGGCGCGGTGCGCTGCGCAAGGCGCAGCCCGTTGGCGGTGATCGGTTCGCCGGCCGGCAGGCGCGCCACCGCTTCCACCACCGTGACCGTCTGGGCCTCGCTCTGCGCGACCGGAGCCGCTGAGGCCGGGGCGTCGGGCTTGCGCCCGATCATGAAGGCGACCAGGGCCAGCAGCACGGCCAGCCCGATCAGGGCAACGGCGGCGATGCGGGTCAACTTGAGCATGAAACCGTCTCCTGTACCGATCGTCAGTTACCGCTGCCGAGGTCGAGCTGTGCGACCGCGACGCTGCGGATGGGGGCCTGCATCACCCACTTGTAGAGCGTGGCGGTGCCGGGCAGGAAGGGATGGCTGGCGTAGTCGTAGCTGACGGTCACGGTCATGCACTGGGCCGTGGCCAAGCCCGCGCAGGGCGCCTGCGGCGACACCACCACGGCGTTGCTGCCGCCATTGCTGCAGTCGACGGTCTGCGCCGAGAACTTCAACAGCCATTGCATCGAGTTGCGCGCCGCGACACATGCTGCTGTACGGCGCTCATTGGCATTGCCATAGCGCAACGATGCGCGCGCACCCTCGGCCGAGGCGGTGGCCAGGGTCTGCTGCGCAGCCATGATCATCACGCCAGAAAAGGTGAACATCAGCAGCGGCAACAGTCCAAGCATCAGCATCAACGCGAACTCGATGCTGGCGACGCCACGCTGCCGGCGGGGGCTGCGGGAGTTCATGACACACCTCCGTAGGCGCTGATGAGGATCCAGCCGATGGCGGAAATCGCCAGGTAGGCTGCATAGGGAATGCCGTGGCGTCCCTGCCGGGCGCTCTGCATGTCACGGAGTGCAGGATGTGATTGCCAGTGCGAACTGGCGCGGTCTACCTGGGCCTGCAGCCCGAACGGCAACAATGAACTCAGTCGGCGCGACACCAGGACGATCGCCGCATGGGCACCGGCAGCGAGGCTGGCCGCGATCCAGATCGGCAGCAATGCCTGCCAGCCCAGCATCAGGCCCAGTACCGAGAAGAACTTGACGTCGCCCGCGCCCATCCAGCGCACTGCATGGAACGGCAGCAGCGCTACCAGGCCCAGCGCCGCGCCGGCGACGTGGGAACCCCACGGCAGGCGCGGCGCGTTGAACTGGCCGGCGATGATCAGGACAACCGTGATCGCGCACGCCGACAGCAGCCAGGTGTTGGGCACCCGGCGGGCATACAGGTCGCTGATCGCGATCCGCAGGCACACGCCGATGGCCAACAGTTCCAGCAGTGTCATCGCACACTCCATTGTCCGTCAGTGGACGGTAGGCAGTTGCTGTCCCTGGTCCAACCTGGAACGCCGCTCAGGTTGCGGGCGTGGAGCCTGATGCCTTGGTAGCAAGATCAGAGAGATTCTTGAACAGCGTCTCGAAGAACCCCTTGATCTCCTTGTTGCCGACCGCGATCAGGATGCCGGCAATCACAGCAGCCAGCAGCCCGTACTCGAGTGCGGTAACGCCGTCTTCTTCCTTCAGGAACCTGCGGATCGATGCGTTCATGACGTTTGTCTCCCTCTACCTGTCTACAACAGGACACCTGCGTTGGGCGGTGGCCCGGCTCCGCCGGGATCGTCCGTGGACCTCCGCCGATCCTGGCGGAGGAGGCATAGCGGGACGGGCCCACTGTGCTCAAGCAGGGTGATCGTTTCCAGGGAGGGCGCCGACTGCGCGGCTACGACCGCACGGCGCCAGGCCGGTGGTCGAAGTATCGTGCGATGCGTGCATGTTCATGCGTTCCCCCTGGATGCGGCCTCTTTATGAAGGACCGGATCACCTTGATATCGACTTTGCCTGAATGGCGGCCCGCTGCAACCGGAACCTATATGCAAATTCGGCAGAAAACACTCGGACCTTAAACTTTCAGATTGTTTCTGTGACGAATATCCGTTCGTGGGCAAAACGGTTCATCCACGTGTAGATAATGTGATTCCTCTAAACTTTCGCATGCGAAAACCGTGCCAAACACGACAACAAACTCTTCACTTGTGTATCGGTTTTCTTCAATGCATTCCGTGGGTTTACCCGCGAAGATTATCGGGCATACTCGCATTCAAGCTATGGAGTTTTTCCGGGTGGGCTGTGCGGCATTGGCCGTTCCTCTCCCGGCACCGGCAGCGGTTCCTGTAACGGTGTGCGCCCTGTCAGGCAGTGGGGGCCGCATCGCATGACGGATCAACGGGGGGGACGACACTGTCATGGTCGATGGTGGGGTAGGAGACAGTGACGACAGCGGCCTGCGGTCGATCGACCTGGCGACGCTGAGCGGCGTGCTTCGTGTGTGTGATGTCGAATTGCTTCTGCTCGATGGCAACGGACCACGGGCGGCCTTCGCTTCGCGCGTGCACGAGGAAGCCCTGTTCTGCAGCATCAGCTGTGGTTTCCATTGCCGCGGGCGCTTCATGCTGCCTCCGGACTGGGCGATGCTGGGGTATATCCACGCCACCGATGAAACGCTGAGCTGGTGCCACGGAGTGCCACTCACGCCGGGAATGGCGTTGACCGTCATGCCCGAGGGTATCAGTGAGTTCACGCTGAGCCCCGGCACCCATATGACCCTGATGCTGGTGCCGGTGGTACGCGTGCAGCGCAAGCTGACCGAGCTGAGCCTGCGCAGCACGCCGCCCGCAGGCCAGGCGCTGTCCTTGTTCAACCTGGCCAGTGATTCAGCGCCGCTGGTGGGGTATTACCAGCAACTTCACCAGCAGTTGGGACAGGGCATTGCACTGCAGCCGGATGAAACCGAACGCCTTCTGCATGGGCACGTGCAGGCCCTGCTGGGCGCCGGTGCGGCAGACCGCCCGGGATGCAGCCGTGCGCGCCGGACGCACTATCTGATTGCGCAGCGTGCGGAGAACTTCATGCGGCTCAACCTGCGCCGCAATATCTACATGAATGAAATCTGTGATGCCGCTGGCGTCAGCGAGCGCGGCCTGCGCTATGCCTTCGAGGACCTGTTCGGTACCTCGCCCAATCGTTACCTGTCGATGCTGCGCTTGTGCGCGGCCTGCCGCAGCCTGTCGATGGCCGATTCCAGCCGTCGCTCGGTGAAGGCCATCGCGCTCAGCTGCGGCCTGTGGGACCTGTCGCGCTTCGCCGACAATTACCGCAAGGTCTTCGGCGAACTGCCGCGCGATACCTTGATGCGCGCACCGGCGCAGATCGGCCAGCCGGCCTGACCCTGGCGGCACAAGGGTTTCCCCGTCGTTTCTGCCGGAATTGCATATCCGCTTGCCGATATGGTTGCCGCTTCTGCATAACCGGCTGCCGATTCCGACCGTGGATTTGCCGGAATGCGCGATTGCCGTGCCGGAATGAAGTGCGCAGCCACCGTTGCAAGCGCTGAAATGTCAGTCACCTGCCTAACGGCAAGTCCACTGACATTCCAGTTGTTCGCCTACGGGGGAAATGCTCATGAACCGCATCTACCGGCGTGTATGGAACCGCCAGCTCAATGCTCTGGTTGTGGCCTCGGAACTGGCCACCGGCGATAGCGGCGGCGGTGCCGCGCGCGATCCGCGCAGTGTCCTGCTGATGCCCTCTGTGCTAGCGCTGGCACTGCTGTGTGCGCTGGCCAGCGGCCACGCAGCAGCATCAGAAGCCAATCAATCGCTGCGCGACCTGCAGGCATTGGCCGCGAAGTATGCGCAGCCGATGCCGGTGAAGGTCGATGCCGAAGTGGCATTGGCCGCCGCCTCGCGCCAGGCGCAGAGCAGCCCTGCGATCAGCGCCGATGCACGTGTCGGCCTGCAGCTGAGCACTGCCTCGCTGCCGGTGGTGCGCGATGTGTTGCCGGCCAGCGTGCAGGTGAACCTGGCGGCGAACACCACGCCGAAGCAGGTTGCTGTTCCGGCGCTGGCTGCCGATGTCCGCGCTAATATCGGGCTGGGTCATGCAACCTCCAATGCAGCGAAGGTTGATGCATCGCTGGCGGCACAGGTTGCGCCGTCCGCGCATGCGCCGCTCGGCGTGGCTGCGGATGCGCGGGCGAAAACCAACGTTGGCGTCGCCGGTGCGCAGGTGGCCTCGATCGATACCGGCGCCACGGCGGCGGCCGGCATCAGCAGTACCTCGGCGGGTTCGTTGCCTGGGCTGAAGACCTCGGTCGATGGCAAGGTCGATTCGCAGCTGAAGCTGGCTGGGCACCAGATCAATGGCCAAGGCCAGGTCAAAGCGACGGCAGCGGTCACGCTGCCGGCCAAGGAAGAGCTGCCGGGCGAAACCCATGACCGTGCGATTACTGCAGCCTTTGATACCGGCGTCGCCGGCAACGTGCGCCTGCAGGCGCCGGATGGGCAGGAAGTGGTGGCCGACCGCAATCTGAAGCTGGCCGGCCAGGCAACGGTCGCGGCACAGAACAGTGCGCTGGGTGTGGGTGGCCTGGTGGGCGGCGTGGTCGGCTCCGCAGGTAGTGCGGTGGGCGGCACGCTCAACGGCGCGGTCGGTACAGTCGGTGCAGTCGGTAGTGCCGTGGGTGGCGCACTGAACGGCACCGTTGGCACTGTCGGTGGCGCGGTGGGCGGCACGCTCAACGGAGCGGTCGGTACCGTCGGCGCAGTCGGTAGTGCCGTGGGTGGCGCACTGAACGGCACGGTTGGCTCCGTTGGTGGAGCAGTCGGCGGTGCGCTCAACGGCACTGTTGGTTCTGTCGGCAGTACGGTGGGCGGCACGCTCAACGGTGCCGTCGGCGCGGTTGGTGGAACCGTCAACGGCGCCGCTGGCGCGGTGGGTGCGGTGGGCGGCGCAGTGGGCGGTACGCTCAACAACACGGTTGGCGCGGTGGGCAGTACCGTTGGCGGTGTGCTCAACGGCGCGACCGGCGGCAGCACCGGTGGCCTCGGCGGCCTGCTGGGCAACACGTTGGGCAACGTCGGCGGTGCCGTGGGCAACCTGCTCAACGGCAACCTCAATGGCACCATCGGCAATCTCGGCAGTGCCGTGGGTGGCCTGGTCGGTGGCACGCTGAGCGGCCTCGGCCTGACCAAGCCCTCGGCGATTCCGCCGACCAGTCCGAAGGCGCCGGCACCGGCCGACCCGAATGCGGGTTTGATCATCGGCACCGGCGGCCTGGTTGGCAACGTCGGCCAGCTGATCGGCCCGACCACCACCAGCCTGTTCGGTGGCAACGGCTACCTGAGCAACGGCAACCTCAAGCTCAGCAACGCCAACGTGATGCAGACCTACTCGACGGTCAACGTGCTCGGCCTGCCGTTGGTCAACCTGTCGCCGGTCGGCAGCACCCTCAATGGCCTGGGTGGCGCCGTTACCGGCGGCAGCTCGCACCTGACCCTGATTGGTGGCGTCACCTCCGACAGCTACATCTACAACATCAACAACGGCAACCCCGGCGGCCTGCTTGGCCTGCTGCTGCCGAAGGATTCGCCGGCGTGGGCGGCCAAGTGCCTGGATATCGCCCTGGCCGACATCTCGTGCTGGGCAGTCAATGCGGCGCAGGACTACCAGGTGCTGATGGGCGACGGCGCCTTCGCCAACGGCTCGAAGGAGGTGGTGATCGGCGCCAATGCCCGCCACGAGCTGCCGAAGGTCGATGCCAACGTGGCCTTCCCGGGTGCCGGCACCAATGATCCGAGCAACCCGACCGGTGTGCCGACCGCTGACTACGCGGCACGCATGGGTCATTCGGTGATCGTCGGCGACAGTGCGGTGGGCACGGCCAACGGGCAGACCCTGATCGGTGCCGAGGCCACCTCGAACCAGGCGAACTCGGTCGCACTGGGCTACCGCTCGGCCGCGCTGCGCGGCGCCCAGGCCAGCTACAGCGCGTACGGGCTCACCGCTCCGCAGGTTTCGGCCGGTGAAGTGTCGGTGGGCACCGCCGGTGGCGGCGAACGGCAGATCACCAACGTCGCCGCCGGTAGCGTCAACACTGATGCGGTCAACGTGGCGCAGTTGAAGGGCGCGATCAGCCTGATCGATGATGTGGCGGCCGCTGCGGTGACCTACGACCTGGACGGTGCCGGCAATCCGAACTATCGCCGGGTCACGCTCGGTGCCGGCACCGGCACCACCACCATCGGCAACCTGGCCGCTGGTGCGGTCACTGCCGGCAGCCTGGAAGCGGTCAATGGCGGCCAGCTTGCGGCGACCAACGCCGCCATCGCCGGCTTCTTCGGTGGTCGCGCGGCCTTCGATCCGGCCAGTGGTGCCTTCACTGCACCACTGTTCGAGATCAGCACCATCTCCACCGGCGGCGCCATTGCCAAGGGCTTGTATGAGAACGCCACCGATGCATTCGCCGCGGTGGACGGCTCGCTGGTCAACCTCAACACGCAGATCACCGACATCCGCAACGGCGGCACCAAGTACCTGCGGGTGAACTCGACCGGCACCGAAGCCCTGGCCAGCGGCACCGACTCGATCGCCGTCGGCACCAATGCCCGCGCCACCGCCGCCAACAGCATCGCGGTGGGCGCCGGCAGCCTGGCCGACCGTGCCAACTCGGTGTCGATCGGCGCGGCCGGAGCCGAGCGCCAGGTCACCAACCTGGCCGCGGGTACAGCCGCCACCGATGCGGTGAACGTCGGCCAGCTGCAGGCATCGGAGCAGGGAGCCCTGCGCTATGACCTCAACGGCGACGGCAGCGTCAACTATGCCAGCGCCACGCTGGGCCAGGCCGGCACCGCCACCACGCTGCGCAACCTCGGGCCGGGCCAGGTCAGTGCCACCAGCAGCGAGGCCATCAACGGTGCCCAGCTGTTCGCTGCCAACCAGGCCGTGGCTACCCACCTCGGTGGTGGCGCAGCGGTCAACGCCAGCGGTGTGCTGACTGCACCGACCTACTCGATCAACAACGTCGCCGCCAACGGCACCGTGACCAAGGGCAGCTACAACGACGTCGGCACCGCCTTCGACGCGGTCAGCAACTCGCTGGCCAATGTTGCCGACCAGACCGATGAGATCGACAAGCTTGCCGTGAAGTACGACGTCGATGGCAGTGGCAACGTGCTCAACAGCGTGACGCTGACGGGTACCGGCACCGGCACGGTAAAGATCACCAACGTCGCCGCCGGCAGCATCCTGGCCGGCAGCAGTGATGCCATCACAGGCGACCAGCTGTTCAGCACGAACAGCACCGTCGCCAACTACTTCGGTGGCACCACCGCCTACAACGGCACCACCAACGTGTGGACCGCGCCGAAGTTCAGCATCTCCAGCATCGCCACCGACGGGACCTTCACCAGCGGCGACTACAACAATGTCACCGCTGCATTCACCGCAGTGGACGGCTCGCTGAAGGTCCTCAACCAGCGCATCACCAACGGTGGCGGTGGCAGTGCCTACCTGGCGGTGAACTCGACCGCAGCGGCCGCTACGGCAGCAGGTGCGGAAGCGGTGGCAGTCGGCCCGCAGGCCAGTGCAGCGGGTGCCAACAGCGTAGCGGTCGGCAACGGTGCCAGCGCCAGTGCCGGCAACAGTGTCGCCCTGGGTGCCGGCTCGGTGGCCAGCGTCGGTGCACAGAGTGGCTACACCGGTGCGTACGGGCAGGCCGGTGCCAGCAACTCGGCCGGTGAGGTCTCGGTCGGCAGCACCGGCAGTGAGCGCAAGATCACCCATGTCGCCGACGGTTCCGATACGTACGACGCAACCAACGTCGGCCAGCTGAAGAACGGCGTGAACTACGCCATCGACGAGTCGAAGAAGTACACCGACCAGAAGATCCAGAACATCACCAACGTGGCCGGCAGCTTCCGCGCCAACAACACCAACAACCTGGCCGATCCTTCCGCCAGCGGAGCCAATTCCGCAGCGGGTGGTGCAGGCTCGACCGCTGCCGGTGCCAACTCCACCGCGCTCGGCAATGGTTCGCAGGCACAGGCCGACAACTCGGTGGCACTGGGTGCGGGTTCGGTGGCGAACCGGGCCAACACCGTTTCGGTGGGGGCCAGCGGTGCCGAACGCCAGGTGGTCAACGTGGCCGATGGCTCGCAGGCCACCGATGCGGTCAACGTGCGTCAGCTCCAGGCCTCGCAGCAGGGTACGATCCGCTACGACACCACGGTGAACGGCGCGACCAACTACAACAGCGTCACGCTGGGCAACACCAACAGCGGGCCGACCACGGTGCGCAACGTCGCCGCCGGCACCGCCGGTACCGACGCAGTCAATGTCGACCAGCTGAAGTCGGGCATGGCGCAGACCCTGGACTGGTCGAAGGCCTACACCGACGAGCGCATGGGCGGCTTCGAGCGTGACCTGCGCAAGACCGACAACCGCGCCTCGGCCGGTATCGCCTCGGCGATGGCCACCGCAGCACTGCCGCAGCCCAGTGAGGCGGGTCGCAGCATGGCCTCGGTCGCGGCCGGCAGCTACAACGGCGAATCCGGTGTTGCGGTCGGTATCTCCGGTGTCTCGGAAGGTGGTCGCTGGATCTACAAGTTCAGCGGTTCGACCAACAGCCGTGGCGAGGCCGGTGTGGCCGTCGGTGCCGGCATCCAGTGGTGATCCCCGCCGCCGGGCCGCAACCGCGGCCCGGCATCGCGGAAACGTCCATAGGGGGAATGACATGAAACAGCATCGCATCGCCCGCAGCGGCCAGCTGGCCGCCACGCTGGGCCTGATCCTGGGGATGGGCCTGCTGGCCGCCTGCCGCAGCCATGCGCCGGCCGCCGAGGGTCCTGCCGAAGCCACCACCGTGCACTTCCCGGAGGCCTCGAAGGCCTCGCTGAAGGAAGGGATCTATCCCGACGTCGCCGATCTGCGCCGTTTCGCACCGGGCATGAGCAAGCGCCAGTTGTACACGTTGCTGGGTACGCCGCACTTCAACGAAGGCATGTGGGGCGTGCGCGAGTGGAACTACCTGTTCAACTTCCGCACTGCGCAGGGTGCGGAGTACTTCACCTGCCAGTTCCAGGTGCGATTCGACAACAAGGGCATCGCCCAGGGCGGCTACTGGAAGCCTGAATCGTGTGCGGCGGTGCTGGAGCCGCCGCGGCCGCCGGCCCCGCCCGTACCGGCGCCGTTGCCGGAGCAGCCGCTGCGCCTGTCCGCCGACGCGCTGTTCGGTTTCGACAGCGCGGTGCTCAGCGCCGAGGGGCAGCAAGCAGTGCAGGGCGTGCTGGCACAGGTGCGCGAAGCCAGCCAGGTGCAGTCGATCCGGGTGACCGGCTACACCGATCGCATTGGCAGTGCCAGCTACAACCAGAACCTGTCGCAGCGACGTGCCGAAGCGGTACGCATGGCGCTTGTGCAGGGTGGAGTGCCGGCTACCAGCATCAGTGCCGAAGGACGTGGCGCGGCGGAGCCGGTCGTGCAGTGCGACCAGCGCAATCGTCGCGAGCTGATCGCGTGCCTGGCCCCGAACCGCCGCGTGCAGATCGCGGGCGTGGCACAGCCACGCTGAGAATCCTGCGCCGGGGCAGGGCCCCGGCATCCCGAGTCCCCCCTGACCGCCGGCAGGACGTGGCCACGTCTCCCCCGTTGTCCCCGCCTGCCGGCGGCTCAGGTTTGCATACGGTGCACGATGAACGCCCAATTCCTGCCTCTTTCCATGAAGACGGAAACCACACTCAGTGTGTATGGCCAGCTCGGCAACCATGCCGTGGTGCGCATTCCCGGGCGTCGCCTGCCGGGGTTGATCCTGCAGGCCGATACCGTGGCCGGCTTCCTCGCCCAGCTGCAGGAAGCCCAGGCCTGCCTGCGCAGTGGCCGCGCGCAGCGCACCGACGCCGAGCTGGACATGCTGATCGACGTTCTGCAGCAGTGGTATGCCTTGATCGAATCGCGCCTGGCCGACGCCGGCGAGGCGCTGTAGAAGAAAAAGGGGACGGAGGGGATTAAGTCGTTCTTGCCCCGGCGGTGCCGGAAACGACTTAATCCCCTCCGTCCCCTTTCTTCTAGGCGCGGGCGCGGACCAGCCAGCAGGCGGCATCCACGCGTACCCGGTCGCCTTCGATGAAGGGCGCGAACGCGGCCAGCGCCTTGCTTCGAAGTGCGTCGGCGCGGTCTTCCGGCATCGCGCGCAGGGCCAGTCCCAGCGGGCCAAGTTGGCCGACATAGGTTGGCAGCTCATCGCGGGCGATCGAACAGGGCATGTCGACTGCAACCACTTCGACGTCCTTCCAGCCGGCCGCCTGCAGAAGCCGCTGTATCCGCTTGCCATCGGCAAAGGCGAACTGGCCCGGTGCGCCAGGCGCACGGGGTGGCAGCTCGAGTTCATCACCAATGGCGCGTTCGGCCGTGGTCATGAACGGGTTCTCGTCGGCACTGCGCCAGGCGATGAAACGCAGGCCCGCGCCTGGCGTTGCGGCACGATGAAGGTTGGCGAAGGCGGCCTGGCTGTCCTCGAAGAACATCACGCCCAGCCGCGACTGGATCCAGTCGAAGTGCGCCGAGGGCAGCGGATGCCGCTGCGCGTCGGCGACGATGAAGTCCGCGTCCAATCCCGCTGTTTCAGCGCGCTGCCGGGCCAGAGCCAACATCGGCGCGGAGATGTCCAGGCCGGTGCTGTGCGCGGCAGGGCGAGCCGCTGCGGCGGCCAGCAGGCTGGCGCCGGTGCCACAGCCGATATCGAGCAGTTGCGTGACGGTTTCCGGAAGTTCGGCCACCAGCAGGTCGGCCATCGGCTGGAACAGGCCATCGAGGATGGCCTGCTGGGCGACCCAGATCTGGCCGCCTGGGCCATTCCAGAGCGCATTCTGATCAACGGGGGATGTGCTGGCCATGGCCTTGTCCTGCCGGGAAGTTGCCCATAGGTTGATGCTTGAAGGCGACTTGAGGTCAAGCCCATGCGTGAACTGGATATCGGCGAGGTGGTGAAACGCAGCGGCGTGCCGGCCTCGACCCTGCGTTACTACGAACAGCTCGGGCTGTTGCAGTCGCTGGGCCGCCGTGGCCTGCGCCGGCAGTACGACGAGCAGGTGCTGGAACGGCTGGCACTGATCGGTCTCGGTCAGGCGGCCGGGCTGTCACTGCAGCAGATCGGGGTGTCGCTGCCACCTCAACGCGGATGCATCACGCTGGATCGTGAGGCCCTGCTGGCGCAGGCCGAGGTACTGCAGCAGCAGATCAGCCAGCTGGAGCGGGTGCGTCGGCACCTGCAACGCGCTGCGGCCTGCCCGGAAGCGCAGGATGCACGCCAGTGCGGTTCATTCCGCAAGTTGTTGCGGGCCCAGCAGCGCCTGGCGGGTGGGTGAACCCGCACAGCCCCCTCAATCGCGGGTACTGACTTCCCAGGTGGCATGCAGCACGCCCGGTACCTGTTCCATCCGTGCCAGCACCACGTCCAGCTCATCGGCACTCACGGCGGTACTGACCAGCACCGCGATCACATCGGTGGGCGCATCGGCATGCTCGACCACCTGCACATCACCGACCGGATACTGCGCAGCTTCCAGCGCATCGACCAGGCGCTCGCGCACGCGCGGCACGGCTTCTGCATCCACGCTCAGGCGCACCTCATAGGTGGCCTCGGTGGCGGTCTCGTTGATCGGGATGCGGTTGATCGCATTGACCAGCGGCCGCAACAGGGTATTGCCGGCGATGATCAGCACGGTCAGCAGGACGCCCTCGGCCAACATGTCCGCACCGGTGCAGCTGCCGACCGCCGCCGAGCACCACAACGTGGCAGCGGTGTTCAGCCCGCGCACGTTCATGCCTTCCTTCATGATCACGCCGGCACCGAGGAAGCCGACCCCGGAGACCACGTAGGAGATCACCCGCACCGCCTCGGCACTGCCGGCGATGCGCATGCCCAGGTCGACGAAGGCAGCCGCGCCGACAGCTACCAGCACGTTGGTACGCAGGCCGGCCGTGCGTTGCCGGTACTGGCGCTCGGCGCCGATCAGCGTGCCGAGCACGAAGGCGGCCAGCAGGCTGACCACGGTGTCGGCGAAGGGACCGGCCTGGAAGGTTTCAATGAAGCGCATGGTCGCAGTCTACCCCGCCGAAGTGACAGTCTTTCCGCGCCAACGCGTGGATATCCAGATGTGCCAGAAACGACTTGATCCCCTCCGTCCCTTTTTTGAAGATCAGTCGGTGTCCTCGACCCGCTCGCCCATCAGTTCGCGCTGGCGCTTGTCCAGTTCCTCGGCGTAGCGCTTGCGCACGAAGGCTTCGGAGACCACGCCCTGCACCTGGCCGTCGGTGCCGACCACGGCCAGTTCGTCGGCCTGGGTGTGGTCGAAGCGCTGCATCACGGTCACCACGTCCGCGCTCGGCAGCAGTGACACGTCGCGGTTCTCGGCCAGTTCGCCAATGGCGGTTTCCGGCTTCACGCCGTCGCCGTACACGCGCGGAATCTGCACGATGCCGGCGTAGTGGCCTTCGCTGTCGATCAGGATCACCCGGCTGCCCGAGCCCAGCGGGAAGCGCTGGCGGAAGGCGGCGGCGTCGAGATTGGCCGGCGCGGTGGCCACGCCCTTGCGCATCAGCCGGCCGGCGTTGAGGTTCTGCACCCAGCCCACGTCGCGCGCGCTTTTGATGGTCTCGCCGCGCAGGTGCATGCGCCAGGTCGAGAACGAATATCCGAACCACTGCCGCACCAGCGTGCTGGAGACCAGCACCGCGCTCATCACCACGCTGGTCAGCAGGAAGTCGTGGGTGCCTTCCAGCACCAGCATGGCCATGGTCATCGGTGCGCCGACCACCGCAGCGGCCAGTGCGGCCATGCCGGCCAGCGCGGCCGAGGTGGCGTCGATCACCGGCACGCCGGTGGCCATGGCGAGCAGGCCGGCGAACAGGGCGCCGACCAGGGTGCCCATGAACAGCGAGGCGAAGAACAGGCCGCCGCGGAAGCCGAACCCGAGCGAGATGCCCGAGGCAAGGCACTTCAGCGTCAGCAGGCCGCCGATCCAGATCAGTGGCAGGTGCGTGGTCAGGTCCAGATGCAGCGCGCCATGGCCGGACGACAGCACCTGTGGGCTGGCCAGCGCCAGCGGGATCAGCAGCAGGCCACCGACCACCGGCCGGCCCCACAGCGGCAACGGACTGCGCTTGACCGTGCCTTCGATCGAAGCGATCAGCCGCATCACCGCGATGCCGACCATCGCGCAGCAGCACCCCAGCAGGCCATAGATGGCGTAGTCGGCGGCGCGCACATCAATGGTCGAGGCGGCGGGTAGCAGATAGGCCTCGATGCCGGCCTGGTCGGCGACGAATGCGCCAGCCAATGCAGCGACCGCCACTGGGGCCAGCGCGGCCGGGGTGTAGGCGCCGATGACGATCTCGAAGGCATAGAACGCGCCGGCCAGCGGCGCACCAAAGGCGGCGGCGATGGCACCGGCGGCACCGGCCCCGACCAGGATGCGCACATCGTTGCGGCGCAGGCGCATCACCCGCCCCAGCTGCGAGCCGCTGCCAGCGCCCATCTGCGTGTACGACGCTTCCAGTCCGACCGAGGCACCGCAGCCGTTGGACAGCAGAGTCTGGGTCAGCACGATCAGGTTGTCGCGCATCGACATGCGTCCGCCATGCAGGGCGTTGGCTTCCACCGCATCAAGCAGGGGCCGCTTGAGCCGGGTCGCGGCCAGGCTGACCAGCCCCACCAGCAGGCCACCCAGCGGCAGTACCAGCAGCGCAGTCCAGGTCAGCGAGGGCAGGGAGCTCAGGCGCATGCCTTCGTCCAGCCCGTACAGGGTGCCCTGCAGCCAGCGTGCGATGCCGGACTGCAGCAGGGTCAGGTAGCCGGCGATCAGGCCGACCAGCAGGGCCAGCGCGATGAACCACAGGTCGCTGCCGCGCAGCCGCAGGCGCAGGCCCTGGAAGGCCAGATGCAGGCGCGATGGCAAAGCAGACGGTGACATGGTGGCGGCATGATACGCCGCCACCGTGATCGCCACCGTCACTGCATCGGGCGGTTACCGGCTCAGAAGCGGTAGCGGCCCTGCACGTAGAACGTGCGCGGCGCGGCCACCATGCGACCGGCGTTGCCATCGACGTTGCGGGTATACCAGCGCTTGTCGGCCAGGTTGTTCACGCCCAGCGCGATCTCGCTGTCGCCCAGTCCCGGCACCTGCCAGGCCACCTGCGCGTTCCACAGGCGCACGCCCGGCACGCGGCCCACGCGCGCATCGGCGCTCTCGGCCCAGGTGTTGGCGGCGTCGGAGAACTGGCCGCTCTGGTGGGTGCTGGAGACGTTGAAGGTCCAGCCGGCCAGCGCGTAGCGGGCGCCGACGCTGTCGGTGTCGCGCGAGTAGAACGGGACGTCCAGGCCGCGGTTGTCACCGGACTGCTGGATCGCCTTGGTCCAGGTGTAGTTGGCATACAGCTCCAGCCCGGCCAGAGCGCTGTCCTCGGCGAAGCGGTACTCCAGCGCGCTCTCCACGCCCTTGTGGTCGGTGGCGCCGATGTTCTGGAACGTCGGCGGGGTGATCCCTGGTACCTGCAGGATCTGGTTGTCGAAGCGCATCTTGAACACGGTCACTTCCGCGCGCAGCGCACCGTCCTGCCAGCGCGCACCGAGTTCGGTGGTCCTGGCGATTTCCGGGTTCAGCGGGTTGCTGGCGGTCTGCGAATTGAGCTGGATGTTCTGCACCGGCCCGAACGAGGTGGTGTAGTTGCCGAACACGGTCAGCTGCGGGGTCAGCAGGTAGGCGATGTTGAGCGAAGGCAGGGCCTTGTCGTTGCGGCTGCTGAAGGTCGCCGCACCCCCGGCCTGGCGGCGGTCCATGTCGATCCACTCCATGCGCACGCCCGGGGTGATCCGCCACTGGCCGATCGCGATGCGGTCGTCGATGTAGAAGGCATGTGCGTCGGTGGCGTTGTCGAAACGGTTGGTGGCGCTGGCCACGCCGGTACCGCGGGTGACGGTGTAGCTGCGGTCGTTGCCGCGCTCACGCAGGAAGCGGTAGCCGGCGGTGATGTCGTGCACGCTGGCGCCCCAGTGCAGGCGCTGGGTATAGCGCGGCTCGATGCCGAGCACACGGTAATCGCGCGGCTGCACGGTCAGCTGGGTATTGGCGGCGTTGATCAGCGAGCTGGCGCGGGTGCTTTCGTTGTAATAGGCCAACACCTCGAACTCGCTGTTGGCCGACAGCGTGTTGGTGTAGCCGAGGTCGATGCCGGTGCGGTGGCCTTTCCAGAAATCGGTGGGGCGCGTGTTCTGGAACGGATCGGCTTCGTACTGCGCGCGGGTCAGGCCGCCCGGGGTGAGCGAGCGAACATCGTAGTAGGAGAGCTTGGCGCGCAGTTCCTGCTGTTCGTCGATGGCATAGGCGAACTTCAGCGCCAGGTCGTTGAAGCGGTCATCGCTGCCCTGGCGCCAGCCACGGCCGTCCTGGCCGGAGTACAGCAGGGCCGCGCCCAGGCCGTTGTCGCCGGTGCCGCCGAGGAAGGCGTTGTATTGGGTGCTGTCGCCGCCGCCGTGGTCGTAGGCGGTGTAGCGCATGCCGGCTTCGCCGTGCAGGCCGGCCTCGGTGGGAATGGCGCGGGTGCTGAAGTTGATGATGCCGCCCACGTTCTGCGGGCCATAGCGCACCGCGCCGCCACCGCGCACCACGTCGATCGATTCGATGTTGGACAGGCTGGTCGGTGCGAACGACAGCTGTGGCTGGCCATACGGCGCCACCGCCAGCGGCACGCCATCGAGCAGTACGGTCGAGCGCGGCGAGTAGCGCCCGGTCAGGCCACGCACGCCGATGTTCAGCGACACCGAGCTGCCGGCAGTGCCGGAGTTGTCGGTGACCTGCACGCCCGGGATGCGGCGCATGGCATCGCCGATGCTGGCCGCGCCACTGGCCTCGATGCGCTGGCGGTCGACCACCGTGCGTGCGCCGGCAAAGCTCTTGACGCTGTCATGCAGGCCGGTGCCCAGCCAGCTGCCGGAGACCTGGATGCTGTCCAGCGTGGTGGCGCCGTCCTGGGCGAAGGCGTGGGTGGCCGGGAGCAGGCACAGAGCGAGGGCTGCGGCCAGGGGCAGGCGGGCCGGTTGCAGGGCGTGGATGGGCATCGGTGCGGGCTGTGGAAGGTCGTAAATGAGAATTATTGCTGATTCCATTCGCTATTGGAATGCGTCTGCAGTCCATGCCGAGGCCCCGGTGATAGAGTGTCTGATTGCTTCCTGACTCGCTGAGATCCGCCATGTCCCAAGCCGCTTTCTATCCCGTCGGAACCCCTGGCCAGCCGTGGGGAGCGGCGGAACGGGAGCTGTGGCGTGGCCGCCAGCAGCGCCTGCGTCGCTATGACGAGGAGGTGCTGCCGCGCATCGAGGCGCTGGCCTCGCGCTTTGACAAGGTGGCCTATGGCCAGCTCGACTACGCTGGCGAGACCTACACCCTGTTCGCCCTGCGCAGCCGCGACTGGAACCCGGCGCTGCCGGCTGCCCTGGTCACCGGTGGCGTGCACGGCTACGAGACCAGCGGCGTGATGGGCGCGCTGGAATTCCTCGAAAAGCACGCCGCCGACTACGCCGGCAAGGCCAACCTGCTGGTGGCGCCGTGCGTGAATCCGTGGGGCTTCGAGCGCATCAACCGCTGGAACTTCGATGCGATCGATCCGAACCGCAACTTCCGTGTCGACGGCCCGGCCCGCGAGTCGACCGCGTTGATCGAGCTGATCGCACCGATCAAGGGTCAGTTCGTGCTGCACATCGACCTGCACGAGACCACCGACAGCGACGAAAGCGAGTTCCGCCCGGCGCTGGCCGCGCGTGACGGCAAGCCGTTCGAGCCGGGCTTGATTCCCGATGGCTTCTACCTGGTGGACGACAGCGAGAACCCACGGGCGGCCTTCCAGCAGGCGGTGATCGCTGCGGTGGAGAAGGTCACCCACATCGCGCCGGCCGACGATAAGGGCGAGATCATCGGTTCAGCGGTGGTGGCGAATGGCGTGATCGAGTACCCGCTGGTGAAGCTGGCGTTGTGTGCAGGCATCACTGGCGCGAAGTACACCACCACCACCGAGGTCTACCCGGACAGCCCGCGGGCGACCCCGCAGCAGTGCAATGACGCGCAGGTGGCAGCGGTGTGCTCGGCGCTGGATTACGCGCTCGCCCATCGTTGATCGCTAGTGCCGGCCGCTGGCCGGCAACCACGGGACACTGGGATTGCCGGCCAGCGGCCGGCACTACCTCACCCCAATGCGTCGGCCCACCATAGTGCGGCCGGTCCCGGCGGCGTATCACGGCGCCACAGCAGGTCGCTGTGGATGCGCCGTGGCCAGCCGGGCAGCACCAGTTCCACCAGCCGGCCACGGTCATAGCGCTGCACCAGCGCCCGCGGCAGCTCGGCCCAGCCGAGGCCGTCCTCGGCCATCTCCATCACCATCAGGTAGTCGGTGGCGGTCCAGGCCAGGCCGGTGACCACGCGGGATTGGTCGACTTCCGCGCTCAGGCGCACCTGTCTATGCCGCGCCAGTTGTGCGGCGGTGCGACGGCCGGCGCTGGCCAGTGGGTGCTCGCGCGCTACGTACACTGACACCTCGCTGTGGTGCGCCAACGGTCGGGCCACCAGCCCATCGGGATAGCGTTCCTGCCTGGGCAGCAGGCCCAGCCCGGCGCGACCACTGCCGACCAGATCCAGCACATCCTCGCCCTCGGCATCCAGCCATTCCAGCTCGATCTCCGGGAAGGCTTCGGCGAAGCGCTGCAGGATCCGCTGCTCGGGATCGAGCTGGTAGACATCGGAGAACACCACGGTCAGGCGCGGCTCGACCGGCGCGGCCAGGCGCACGCTCAACTGTTGCAGGCGGGCATCGGCAGCCAGGATTTCCTGCGCGTGCCCAAGTACCTGGCGCCCGGCCTCGGTCAGCTGCGGGTAGCGCCCGCTGCGATCGAACAGGCTCACGCCCAGATCGGCCTCCAGGTGGGCGATGGCGGTGCTGACCGTTGACTGGGTCTTGCGCAGGCGTCGCGCCGCTGCCGAGAACGAGCCCAGGGCTGCGGCTTCCACGAAAGCCTGCAGGGATTCAGGGGAGTAGGGCATTGATCCATCGCTCCTGTCGATGGGATCTATTTTGATACCACCGTAAAAAGCGATGATACTGGCTTCCATCGCCCCCGTCTGCGGGGCGTTCCGGACCCTCCACGCACGGCGTGGATCTATTGAAAAGGCGGCGCGGTCCCCGCCCGCCAAGGAGTTTCACATGTCCCGTACTGTTCCCGCCCGTGGCGCGCTGGTCGCCTGGGCCTGCCTGACCGTGGCGATCATCGCCGAAGTGGTCGGCACCTCGTTCATGGCCCATGCCGCCCGCGATGGCGGCTGGACCGGTTATCTGATCATGGCCGGCGCGCTGGCGCTGTCCTACTTCTTCCTCGCGCAATCGGTGCGCCGCATCGCCGTGGGCGTGGCCTACGCAGTGTGGGAAGGCCTCGGCCTGACCCTGCTGACCGTGGTCGGCCTCACCGTCTTCGGTGAAAGCCTGTCGCTGCAGCAGCTGGCCGGCCTGGTGCTGGCAGTGGTCGGCATCGTCTGCGTCACCCTCGGGGAGGCGCACTGATGAACACCCTGGCCCTGTTTTTCGTGATCTGTTCTGCGCTGATCGACGTTGCCGCCAACATGATGGTCGCCAAGTCGGAAGGTTTCCGTCGTTGGCGCTGGGGCGTCGGTGCGATCGTCCTCGTCTGGATCGCCTTCGCCCTGCTCGGCCAGGCGGTGCGCTACATGGACCTGGCCACCGCCTATGCAATGTGGGGAGCGATCGGCGTGATCGGTACCGCCACCTGCGGCCGCCTGTTGTTCGGCAACCGCCTGCGTCCAATCGGTTGGGTCGGCATCGCATTGGTCACCGTCGCGGTGCTGCTGCTGAGTACCGCGAAGTAACGCGAAGTAACGCGTCGCTGTGCCAACCCAGGTTGGTACCTGCCAGAACGTGAGCCGCCGCAAGCAAGCGCCCCGGGGAGGATAGCTCCGGGGCGTTGCTGTTTCTGTAGCAGTTAAAAACGTGCGGTGAAGTTCAGCCGCGTGGTGCGGCCCGGGCCCGGCATCAGGCTCATCGCCAGCGTGTCCATGTAGTAGGTGTTACGCAGGTTGCTGACCACCAGCTCCACTTCGCTGCGCGGGGTGAACTGCCAGCGCGCATAGAAGTCATAGATCGCGGTCGGCAGGTAGATGTTCTGCAGGCCGGTCGAACCGGTGGTGTTCCAGGGCTTGTCCAGTTCATGGGTGGGGCCGCTGTTGTAGGTGCGGCGGATGCCGGTATCCAAGCGGCGGTCGAACAGGCGGAAGCCCAGCGTGCTGTGGATCGAGTATTTCGGCGGATTCTGCGCGTTGACGAACGAGGTGCCGAAGCCGCCGTCCACGCAGTCCGGGGTGGCGTCCAGCTTGCTCCACTTCGCATACGGACCTTCGCGCAGGCGCTTGGCGGTAGCCGCATCGCAGGTGCGCGCGCGCTGGTAGTAGCTGGCCGACAGGTCCAGGTAGGCGATGCCGGCGTCATAGCCGGACTGCAGCTCGTAACCGGACACTGTGTAGTTGTCGACGTTGTCGACGTAGAAGGCCCAGTCGCTGGAATCGAAGCGGCGGGTGATGGCGTTGTCGATATCGTTCTTGAACCACGCCACCTTGAACGCCAGGCGGTCACCGTCGCGCCACAGGTCCTGCTTGAGCAGGCTGAAGCCGATGTCCCACGAGCGGTTCTTCTCCGGCTTCAGGTCGGCCACCGGTGCCGAGGTGCTGTTGCCCAGCGTCGACTCGAACAGGCTGGGCATCTTCCAGCCCTGCGCGTACTTCACGTAGAAGAACATGTCCTGGTCGAGGTTGAAGCGCGCCTCTGCATACGGCGCGAAGCCGTGGCCGGAACGGCGGATCGCCGGCTTGTAGCCCCAGGCGGTGGGAATCTGCTTGGTATAGAAACCGTTGGCGCCGCGCGGATCAGGAATGAATCCGTCGAAATCGTAGGCCTGGCCCAGCGTGCTGTCGCCATAGGGCGTGGCGCGCAGCGAGTCATAGGTGTAGTTGCCCTGGGCATCCGGGTACCACTCCTTGTACCAGCCCGGCAGCAGCTGGCCGCCCTTGCTCAGGCGCGCGAAGGTGTAGCGCAGGTCACGCGATTCGCTGACGAAGGCGACGCGGTTGCGGTCGCGGGTGCGGTAGTCGGTGAAGCGGCCGCCGGCAGTCAGCGACAGCCAGCCCCACGGCTGCCACTGCAGCGAGGCGACGACGCTGGCTTCGCGGCGCGTGCCCGAGCGCAGGTAGCGGTTGTTGTTGAAATCCACCGGCAGCACCGGCGAATTCGGCGCGGTGTCTTCATGCTGGAAGGCGGCGCCATAGCGCAGCGTCCAATCGCCCAGGCTGTTGCTGAAGCGAGTGGTGTTGCTGCTGTCCACGCCCCAACGCTGGGTCTTCACGTCCGACTGCAGGCCCGGGCCGTAGGTCTCGCCCAGCGTGTCGGGCATCTGGTCCGAGGGCACATCCTTGAACAGCGGCGTGTTGGCGATGTTGCTGTTGAACATGCGGCTGGTGGCGGTGGTGAGCCACAGCGTGCTGCTCAGGTCCAGCCACGGATGTGCCTCGGGCCGGTAGCGGTGGCGCAGCGAGGTGGCATTGACCCGCATTTTCCCCGGCTCGAACTGGAACATGGTGTTGGCCTTGTCCACGTAGGTCACCCATTCGTTGGACTCACCCACGCGTCCGATCGCCGACGGCATGATCTCGCCGAAACTCGAATTGAAGTAGCGGTGGCTCAGCTCCAGGCGCTGGTCGGGGTTGGGTGTCCAGGTGAATTTCAGCAACGCCGATTCGTTGTCGGTATGCGTGTTGAGCACTTCATCGCCCGGATGGAAGAGCTTGGACACCGCCTGGCTGGACATGCCGGTGCCGCCGCTGGACAGGTGCTGGTTGTCATAGCGATGCGCACCGTTGCTGCCGGCGAAGAAGTTGCCTTGGCGGCGCCGCGCATAGGCCACGACCAGCTGCCAGTCTTCGCCGCGCTGGGCGAACGCCGCGCTGCCATTCCAGTCGCGCGGGTCGCGCAGGCTGTTGCGGTTGTCGCTGCCACGCGCGATCTGCTTGAAGGTGCGGGTGCGGTCGATGCTGTTGTCGGCCACGCCGCCGCGCACGCGCAGGCCCCAGGTCTGGCCATCATCGAGGATGTCATCGACGTTTAATGTTTCCATGTAGACCACCCCGCCGATCGCGCTGGCGGCGTTGGCGGCCAGGCTTGGCCCCTTCTCGATGCTGATCGCGCTGATCAGGTCCGGGTCGAGGTAGCTGCGCTGCTGCACGCCGGCGTAGCCGCGATAAACATCGATGGCCTGCTGGCCGCCGTCGATGATCACCGGCACCCGGTTCTGGCCTTGCAGGCCACGGATGTTGACGTCCAGCGCACCGCCGTTGCGAATGTCAGCGGTGTGCACGCCCACCGCACCGGCAAGCACGTCGCCGATCGACTGGCCGCGGAAGCGTTCCAGCTGCTGGCGGTCCAGATGCACGCGCGAGCCGCTGTCGCGGTAGACCGCATCGGCATCGGCGAGCCCCCACGGCGAAGCGCCTTCGCTGGCCTGGCCGGCCACGCGCAGGGTGCCGATCTGGCGTACGCCGGCTTCAGCGGCAGGCGCCGCCTGCAGCACCACGCCGCTGGCATCACGCTGGAAGGCCAGGCCGGTGCCGGCCAGCATCTGCGCCAATGCGGCGTCCGTGCCGAGCGTGGTCTGCACGCCTTTGCTGTGGCGGCCGCGGGTCAGGCGCGAATCGGCAGCGATGGACAGGCCCGACTGCTGGCCGAATGCGGTCAGGGCCTGGTCGAGCGGGCCAGCCGGGATCTGCCAGCGAATGGCGGCCGCAGTGTCCTGTGCATGGGCGGCGGCCGGCAGCAGGCACGGGGAGGCCAGGGCCAGGCACAGCGCGATGGTCAGGGGGCGAGGGGAGGGGCAGGGCAGTTTCATGGGGGCGGCAACATCCGCAATGGGTTCCCTTGTATTGCCCGGTGAGCGCACAGAAAGGGAACCGCGATTTCAAAGCGGACGCACGACGGTCCACCACGGCCAGCGCTGCTCGATGCGGATCGGCAGGGCGCGGGCCAACAGTTGCAGTGCCTGCATGCTGTCGAGTCGCGGCAGCACCGCCGTGGCTTTCAATGCAGCAAGCGCCGGATCACAACCGAGATAGCCCTGATGGTGACGGGCCAGCTCATCGATGATCCGTATCATGGGTGTGTCCTGCACCTGCAGGCGTCCCTCCTGCCAGTCACCGCGCAACGGATCCGCAGCCACCGGGGAGAGTCCACCCATCGGGCCGATCTGCACGGCACCGCCAGCACGTATGTTCAGCGCCGCGCCGAACAGCGGCAGGCAGCGCACGGCACCTTCAAATACATCCAAGCGGCTGCCCTGCGCCTCGCGACCGACCGCGAAGCGGGTGCCGATCGGCTGCAGGCGTGCGCCCGGCACATGCACGCTCAAGGGCATGTCGGCGAAGGCGGGGTGATGGCCGGTCTGCAGCAGCAGTTCGCCACGCAGCAGATGCAGGGCGCGGCGGTCGCTGCCGATGTCGATCGTGACTTCACTGTCGGCGTTGAGCCACAGCTGGCTGCCGTCTGCCAGTATCCAGTGCCCGGTATGTCCGGCGGCGGTGCGTTGTGTCTGCAGGCCACGTTGTGCCTGCAGGCCATGCAGGCCCAGCAGCGAGACCGCGCCGATGCCAAGTGCACCTCCGAGGCCGCGCAGAGCCTGCCGGCGGCGACGGCCTGCGGCATCCAGCGCTGTGGCAGCGGCTGCTGCTGACAGGGGGGCAAAGGACTGCCAGACCGACTCGACCCGACGCCACGCATCGGCGTGGCCGGCATCAGCCTGCAGCCATGCGCGCCAGCGGTACTGCTCGTCATCACTCCAGCCCTGCTCGCGCAGCGCGAACCATTCGGCGGCTTGCTCCAGTGCTGGGCTGGCCAGCGCGGTGCTCATGCTGTTGCGCCGCCGGACAGGCGCAGGCAATGCAGCATCGCCTGCGCCATGTATTTCTTGACCATGCGTTCGGACACGCCCAGCTGTTGGCCGATCTCCGCATAGCCCAGGCCGGACAGTCGTGCCATCAGGAACGCACGGCGTGGCCGCTCGGCCAGGCCGGACAGCATGTCGGCGATGGCATGCAGCAGTTGCAGTGCCTGCGTGCGTTCTTCGGCCGATGGATGCACCGGCTCTGGCTGCGCGGCCAAGGCCGTCAGGTAGGCGCGCTCCAGATCCGCGCGCTGCCAGTGGTTGACCAGCAGCGCGTGCGCGATGGTGCTGAGATAGGCACGCGGCAGGCGCAGTTCGGTCGGATCGACGCGACGGCTGAGCAGGCGCACGAAGGTGTCCTGGGTCAGGTCGGCGGCGCAATCGGCGTTGTGGGTGCGGCGCCGCAGCCAGCCCAGCAGCCAGCCATGGTGTTCGCGGTAGAACCCCGCCAGCGCGGTGCTGGAGGCGGCGGGCACGGCCATCGGCATTGATCATTAATGAGAATGATTCCTATTATAGTGTGATCGAGCGGTGTACGACAAACCCTGCGCAGGGGGCAATGGCCAGGGCGTTTGCGATGACCGCCGGGCTCGCCGACACTGCGGTCTTTCCGCAGGGAGTGCCCGCATGTTCAGCCACATCACCGTTGGAACCAACGACATGGACGTCGCCCATCGCTTTTACGATGCATTGTTCACCGCCTTGGGCGCACGACCGGGCGTCTTCGATGACAAGGGCCGGCTGGTATACTTCAAGGATGGCCGCATGTTCATCGTCACCGCACCGATCGATGGCGAGCCGGCCTGCCACGCCAATGGCGGCACCATCGGCTTCACCCTGGACAGTGCCGATGCCGTGCGTGGCTGGCAGGACGCAGGCGTAAGCCACGGTGGCACCGCCATCGAAGACCCGGCCGGTATCCGCAACATGGCCGGGCGGCAGCTGTTCCTGGCCTACCTGCGCGATCCGGATGGCAACAAGCTGTGCGCGGTGCATGTGATGTCGTGATTGGACAGTACGCGCGTGGCCGCGATGCACGCGGTCCGCGCGCGGCTGCGCTTGCAGGCGCGCTTCGGCGCGCGCGTGATAGCACGGAATGGTGGACCGGGCCTGTGACCGCAGGCTGCAACTTCATGCTCTGTCCACTGCGGTTCAGCCACAATCGGTCGGCTAACCCTTTGATCTACCGGAGAACGCCGCCCCATGGAAGTACTGGAGCCGCAACAATCCCCGGTGCGCACCCTTCGACCTGTGTTCGCCTTCGCGGCGATCGTTGTCGTGGCGTTCGCGCTGTTCGTCAGCCTGTTCCCGCTCGGTGCGGGCCGCCTTCTGGTCAAGGCGCAGGACTGGGCCGCCCTCAATGTCGGCTGGTACTACCTGCTGGCAATGACCCTGTACCTGGTGTTCGTGGTCGGCGTGGCGCTGTCCAAGTATGGCGGCATCAAGCTCGGCGCGGACCATGACGAGCCGGAGTTCAGCTATCTCTCCTGGGCCGGCATGCTGTTTGCCGCCGGCATCAGCATTACGCTGTTCTTCTTCTGCGTCTCCGAACCTCTGACCCATTACATGCAGCCGCCGCAAGGCGATCCGGCGGCCGGTGAGGCCGGTGCGCGCCAGGCCATGCAGCTGCTGTTCCTGCACTGGGGCCTGCATGGCTGGGGCGTGTTCGCGCTGGCGGCGATGGCGATGGCCTACTTCGCCTACCGGCACAATCTGCCGCTGGCACTGCGTTCGGCCCTCTACCCGCTGATCGGCAAGCGCATCAATGGCCCGATCGGCTACACCGTGGACGCGCTGGGCATTGTCGCCACCGTGTTCGGCATTGGCGCCGACATGGGCTTCGGCGTGCTGCACCTCAACGCAGGCCTGTCGCACCTGTTCAACATCCCGCACTCCAACCTGGTGCAGATCATCCTGGTGGTCGCCATGATGGGCGCAGCGGTGGCGGTGGCCGTTTCCGGGGTGGAAAAGGGCGTGCGCTGGATGGCCAACATCAACATGCTGCTGGCGATCGCGCTGGTGCTGTTCATGCTGTGCGCCGGCCCCACCCAGTACCTGCTCAGCACGCTGATGCAGAACCTGGGCGACTACCTCGGTAGCGTGGTGGGCAAGAGTTTCGATGTGTACGCCTATGGCGGCCGTCCCGAATGGCTGGGCGGCTGGACGGTGTTCTACTGGGCCTGGTGGATCGGCTGGGCGCCGTTCGTCGGCCTGTTCATCGCCCGCATCTCGCGTGGCCGCACCATCCGCGAGTTCGTGTTCGGCGTGCTGCTGATCCCGCTCGGCTTCACCCTGGCGTGGCTGTCGATCTTCGGCAACAGTGCACTGGACCAGGTGCTGCACCATGGCCAGCAGCAGTTGGCACAGCTGGCGGTGGATGACCCACCCACCGTGCTGTATGCCCTGCTGGATGGGTATCCGTGGAGCAAGGCGGTGATCGCGGTGACCGTGCTGATCAGCTTCATCTTCTTCGTGACGTCGGCGGATTCGGGGGCGGTGGTGTTGTCCACGCTGTCCTCGCATGGCGGTGCGCCCGAGGACGATGGCCCACGCTGGCTGCGTGTGTTCTGGGGCACGGTGATCGCGGTGCTGACCGCTGGCCTGCTGTTGGCCGGCAGCATCGATGCATTGAAATCGGCGGTGGTGCTGGCGTCGCTGCCGTTCTCGGCGGTGCTGTTGCTGATGATGTGGGGCCTGACCCGCGCCTTCAGCGATGAGTCGCATCGCAAACGCGCGCAGCAATACCGGCCTTCGCCGCTGATCGGCGACGACCGCCACCACCAGGGCTGGCGCCAGCGCCTGACCCAGGCCATGCATTTCCCGGTGCGCGACCAGGTCTACCGCTTCATGGACGACACCGTGAAGCCGGCGATGGAGGCGGTGGCCGAGCAGCTGCGAGGGCAGGGTTGGGATGTGGCCACGCGCTTCGAGGCCGGTGACATGGAGCTGTCGGTGAATCACGGCGAGCAGCAGGATTTCCAGTACCGGGTAATCCTCAGTGGCTACCTGACCCCGTCGTTCGCCGCACAGCAGCTGCGCAACCAGCGCTATTACCGCGCCGAAGTGCATCTGTACGAAGGCAGCCAGGATTACGATCTGGTGGGCTACAGCCGCAAGCAGATCATCAACGACATCATCAGCCAGTACGAACGGCACCTGCAGTTCCTGCATCTGAGCCGCTGATGCGGTGGGTGCGGTGGTAGTGCCGGCCGCTGGCCGGCAACGCGAACGGGGCGGCGCATCACCGCCGCCCCGTTACCGCTTCAGAACCGGTAGCGAGCGCCGAGCGAGACGAACTGCCCGCGCAGGTTGTACTGGCTGATGTCGAAGCCATTGGAGCCGCCGGCCGGATCGAACGGCGGGTCCTTGTCGGTCAGGTTCAGCACCGACAGCGACAGCGTGGTGTTGGCAATGCCTTCGTACGCCACGTAAAGATCCAGTTGGTGATAGGGCTTGATGCGGTCGCGCAATCCCGGGTTGCTGGTCGCCGTCGCTACGCGCTGGTCGTAGCCGCTCACGTACTGCAGGCTCAGCGTACTGCTCCAGTCGCCCACCGCCCAGTTCAGCGAGGTCGTGCCGCGCGTACGCGGCAGTGCGCCGTGGCGGTTGTTGCCGGCCCCTTCGTACGGCGCCTGGCCGGCCACCAGCGGTTGCTTGAAGCTGAGCAGATGGGTCCAGCTGCCGGCCACGGTGAAGTTGCCCCAGCCGTCGGTGCGGAAGGTGCGGCTGGCGTCCAGGTCCAGCCCCGAGGTGGTCAGCTCACCCTGGTTGGCGTACTGGTTGGTGATGAACTGGATGCGGCCGTTCTCGCGCTGCACGCGGCCCGGGAACAACTCTGGGTGATCGACGATGTATTGCGCGCTGTCCGGCTTGACCAGGTTGTCCTGCTCGATGCGGTACCAGTCCAGGCCGATGCTGGTATCGCCATCCGGCGACCACACGGCACCCACGTTGAAATTGCGCGAGCGCTCGGCCTTCAGGTCCGGGTTGCCGGTGCGGATGTTGGTCACGCCACGGCTGCCGCCGGGCTGCAGCGGATCCAGCGGATCGATCACCGAGCCGTAGCTGACGGTCTGGCCCGGCGCGATCTCCGGCAGCGACGGCGCGCGGAAGCCGCGTGAGAACGAGCCGCGCAGCAGCAGGCTGTCCAGCGGCTGCCAGCGCAGCGCCACCTTCGGCGAGAACGCCTTGCCGAAGTCATCGTAGCGGTCGCCGCGACCGGCCAGCTGCAGTTCCAGCGTGCGGTGCAACGGCACGCTCAGTTCGGCGTAGGCGGCACTGACCTGGCGCTCGCCGTTGACCACGTTGATGGCCGGGCGCAGTTCGGTGCCCGACAGCACCTGCGCACTGGTACGCGCATCCAGCGATTCCTTGCGGAACTCGGCGCCCCAGGCGAAGCCGACTGCACCGGCCGGCAGCTCCCACAGCGAGGTCGAGGCCTTCACGTTCAACGCGTGCAGCTTGTACCAGCCCGGGCGCTTGGTCTGCAGGCGCAGTGCATCCAGCGCCCCCGGCGTGCTGGACGGGTTGAGGAAGTTGTAGCTGCCATCGCGCAGGATCTGCTCGAACGCGTAGCGGTTGACGAAGTTATCGACGTACTCGCGCTGCGCGCTCTGCGAGGTCAGCGCTGCCACTTCCCAGTCCCAGCGCTCGCCGCTGCCGCGCACGCCGGCCAGGGCACGGTAGAACACCTGGGTGTTGTCCTTCAGTCGCGGGCCGAGATCGAAGAAGGTGTACTCGAACGGCAGCGGCGTGTTGCCCGGATTGTTCGGATGACCGACCGGCAGCACCGCCGGAACGTCGATCAGGGTGCCGGTGGCCGGGTTGTAGGCGCGCAGGCCGGGGCCAACGGTCAGCGGCGCGCTGAAGATCTGGTCGGCCTTGTTGTGGCTGTACAGGACGTCGGCGAACGCTTCGATGCTGTCATTGAAGCGGTAGGTCGCGCTCAACGAAGCCTGCAGGCGCTCGGCGCCGGGCTGCAGGGTCTTGAACGGCTGGGCATTGAAGGCGCAGGCCTGGCCGGGCAGGGTGCTACCGAAGTCGCTGTACGGACGCAGCTGACTGCCGTCGGGGCAGTTGGCGAACGGCTGCGGTGCACGGGGGTTGCTCAGCCAGTTGCCACCGGCAGTGGACCAGCCGGCCAGGCGGCCACCGGGCTTGTCGCGGAAGTCACCACTGCGGGTATAGGCGCGGTCATCGCCATCGAGGCGGTCGCGCTTGAGCAGGTCCAGCCCGAACAGCACGTTCCAGCCCTGCTGTTCCAGATCACCGAAGCCGGCCAGCAGGTTGGCCTTGCGCTCGTCCAGTCCACCCTGGGTGGCGGTACCGAAAGCACCGCCGACTTCCACGCCCTGGAAGTTCTTTCGCAGGATGATGTTGATGACGCCAGCGATGGCATCTGAGCCGTACACTGCCGAAGCGCCATCCTTCAGCACTTCGATGCGCTCGACCGCGCTGATCGGCAGTGCGTTGAGGTCGACGAAGGTGTCCTGGGTATTGAGTGCAAAGCCGAAGTTGGAGACGCGATAGCCGTTGACCAGCACCAGCGTGTTCTTCGGCGACAGGCCGCGCAGGCCGATCGACGCCGAGCCCGCGGCGAAGCTGCCGGTGTACTGCTCGTCGAAACTGTTGCCGGCGTTGGCCGACAGGTTGCGCAGCACGTCGGTGAGGGTGGAGCGGCCGGTCTGCTCGATCTGTTCGCGGCTGACGATCTGCACCGGGTTGGGCCCAGCGGTATCGCTGCGCTTGATGTTGGAGCCGGTCACAAGCACGGTGCCTAGGGTGGTGCTGTCCTTGCCGGAGTCGGCGGTTTCAGCGGCGCCGGCAGCGCCGGCGATGAGGCCCAGCGCGATGGCGCTGGCAAGCAGGTTCAGGGTGGTGCGGTACATGGAAGCGACAACGCCGAACGGGGGAGGAGCCGTCAGTACCGCACGCAGCCACGTGCGCCTTCCAATGACGAAAGCGCATTCAGTTATACATCACAGGTTCTTAACGAAAGTCTGCACCCTCGATGGGGCGGTCTGCGCTTCGGTGGGTGAGGACCGCTCTTTGGTGGGTGCGGACCGTTGGTCCGCACTCCTCCCAGGGATCTGACCCCGGTTGTCCAGCCCATCAAGGCCGCAGCAACACCTTGCCGTTACGGCCCGAACCCGCGCCGGCCTTCGCTGCCTGGGTGATGTCGTCCAGCGCGAAGATCTGCTCCACCGGCAGGGTCAGTTCGCCGCTCGCCGCACGCTTCAGCAGTTCGCCAACCAACCGCCGCTTGTCTTCCACCGCCATTGCCTGGCTGACCTTGCTGCCCCAGAAGCCCTTCACCGTGGCTTCCTTGTAGATCAGGCCTCCGGCGGGAATGCGCATCGGTTCGCCGCTCATCACACCGAAAGAGACCAGGGTGCCGTGGTGGCCGAGCAGGTCGACCAGGTCGCCGCTGGCATCGCCACCGATGGAGTCGACTGCAGCAGCGGCCTGCGCTTCGCCGGTGGCTTCGCGCACGCGGTCCTTCCAGCCGTCCACCGAGGTATCGAACACGTGATCGATGCCCAGTGCCTGCAGTTGCGCCACGGCCTCGGCATTGCGCACCAGGTTGGCCACGTGCACGCCGCGCGCCTTTGCGAGCATCGCCAGCGATTTGCCGACGGCACCGTTGGCGGTGTTCTGCACGATCCACTGGCCCTGCTCGACGTGCAGGAATTCCAGCAGCATCAACGCGCTCAGCGGCATGGCGATCAGCTGTGCGGCCATTTCATCGGCGATCGCGTCCGGCATCGGGATCACCATCCGCGCCGGTGCGATGAACGCTTCGGCCCAGGTGCCGTGCACCGAGGCGGCGGCAACCCGCTGGCCGATCTGCAGGCCGTCGACGCCTTCGCCGAGCGCATCGACCACGCCCAGTGCTTCGCTGCCGCCGATCGCCGGCAGCGTCGGCTTGTAGCCATACAGGCCACGCACGGTCAGCAGATCGTGGTTGTGGATCGAGGCCAGCACGGTGCGGATGCGTACTTCGCCGGGACCGGGTTCGGGCAGGGGGGCATCGGCAACGGCGAGGACCTGGGCTGGATCGCCGAAGGAGGAGTACAGGGCAGCGCGCATGGGCGGTGTTCCAATGAAAGTTGAAGTTGTACCGAACTGGGGATGCGCTCAGCGTCGACAAGGCCGCGCACGTGCAACACGGCATCCTGCGACCGATGGTCGCGTTGGCGCGCGATCACCGCATCTTGTGTTGACGGCTCGGAACATCCCCACTATGTTGTGTCCGTCACTCCCGGTCAGCCGCCGCCGCCGGACATGCAGCAAACGTCCCGCGGCCCGCCCCTGAAGGCTTGCCGTGTCGACGCGGCCGCCACCGTGCGGACGCAGGTCGCCCCCACGGCCCGGATACCGGCCGCAGGCGCAGGCAGATGCCGACGACCTGTGTTCCCGCCCCTTGGCACTTCACCCGTTCGCCCCGTGCGCCGGTATCGCGTGCAGGGCCGCCATGGCATCGGGCGCCGACGCGCGCACGAGCCTGGAGTTCCACCACCATGACCGACAGTACCTTCCGCGTGGCCGACCTGGCCGGCGCCGGCGACGCCATGCGCGCCAGCGGCGACCGCGTGCCGACCTGGATCACCAAGGAAGCCGGCAATCGTCGCCTGCCGTTCGATGCGGCGCGCCTGCTGCGCAGCATCGATACCATCCACGCCGAGCTGCCGCAGCTGGATGTGGCCGACTATCGCCGCGTGGTGCTGGCGATGGTCGAACGCAAGCCCAGCATCAGTGCCGATGATCTGGTGGATCTGCTGATCCGCGAAGCGGAATCGCGCGTCGACCTTGTCGCGCCGCAGTGGGAACAGTTCGCTGCACGCCTGTACCTGCGCCGGCTGTACAAGCGCGCCAGCCGCAACCGCTTCTACGATGTCAGCCTGAAGTACGGTTCCTACGTGGGCCTGCAGGAAAGCCTGGCCGACCGCGGCATCTACAGCAATGACATCCTGCGCTGCTATTCGAAGGAAGAGCTGCAGCAGGCCGGCGAGATGATCGACCCCGAACGCGATCGTCTGTTCGCCTACAACGGGCTGTACCTGCTGGCCACGCGCTACCTGGCTACCGATCGCAGCCGCGAGGTGTATGAGCTGCCGCAGGAGCGTTGGCTGACCATTGCCCTGTACCTGATGCAGGAGGAAAAGCCGCGTGAGCGGCGCATGCAGTTGGTCGGCGAGGCGTATTGGGCGCTGTCCAATCTGTACATGACGGTAGCTACGCCGACGTTGGCCAATGCCGGCAAGGTGGGCGGGCAGCTGTCGAGCTGCTTCATCGACACGGTGGACGACAGCCTGCAGGGCATCTATGACTCCAATACCGATATCGCGCGCGTGTCCAAGCACGGCGGCGGCGTCGGCGCCTACCTGGGCTACGTACGCAGCAGCGGTGCGCCGATCCGTGGCGTGGCCAACTCCTCCGGCGGCGTGGTGCCGTGGATCAAGCAGCTCAACAACACGGCGGTGTCGGTCGACCAGCTCGGCCAGCGCAAGGGCGCGGTGGCGGTGTATCTGGACATCTGGCACCGCGACATTGAAGCGTTCATGGACCTGCGCCTGAACAACGGCGACCAGCGCCTGCGTGCGCATGATGTGTTCACCGCCATCTGCGTGCCGGATCTTTTCATGGAGGCCGTCGAGCGCCGTGCCGACTGGTACCTGTTCGATCCGCACGAGGTGAAGCAGGCCAAGGGCTGGTACCTGCAGGATTTCTACGACGAGAAGCGAGGGCAGGGCAGCTTCCGTGACCGCTACGCCGAGCTGGTGGCCGACGAGCGCATCAGCCGTCGCACGGTGAAAGCGATCGACCTGTTCAAGCGGATCATGCTCAGCCAGCTGGAAACCGGCAACCCGTTCCTGTTCTACCGCGACGAAGTGAACCGCAAGAACCCGAACAAGCATGCGGGCATGGTCTATTCCAGCAACCTGTGCACCGAGATCCTGCAGAACATGAGCCCGACGCGGATGATCCAGGAGATCGTCAGCGGCGACCAGATCGTCACGACGCGTCGTGCCGGTGACTTCGTGGTCTGCAACCTGTCTTCGATCAACCTCGGCCGTGCGATCAGTGCACCGGATGACCTGTTGGCCACCGACGTGCTGGAACGCCTGATCCCGATCCAGGTGCGCATGCTCGACAACGTGATCGACCTCAACGCACTGCCGGTGCCGCAGGCCACGATCACCAACCGCAAGTACCGCGCCATCGGCCTGGGTACGTTCGGCTGGCACCACCTGCTGGCGCAGCAGTCGATCCAGTGGGAGTCGCAGGATGCCGAAGAGCTGGCCGACCGCCTGTACGAGCGCATCAACTTCCTGACCATCCAGGCCAGCGCGCAGCTGGCCAAGGAGAAGGGCAGCTATCCGATGTTCGCCGGCAGCGACTGGCACAACGGCAACTATTTCCGTGACCGCGATTACAGTGGCGCGGCCTGGGACAGTCTTGCGCGCGAGGTGGCCACCAACGGCCTGCGCAACGGCTGGCTGCTGGCGGTGGCGCCGAACATGAGTACGGCACAGATCGCGGGTTCCACCGCCTCGATCGACCCGATCTACAGCGCGTTCTACTACGAGGAAAAGAAGGACTTCCGGCGTCCGGTGGCCGCACCGGGCCTGTCGCTGGAGACCTGGCCGTACTACGAGAAGGGTGCCTACAAGGTCGACCAGTTCGCCAGTGTTCGCCAGAACGCGCGCCGCCAGCGCCATGTCGATCAGTCGATCAGCTTCAACCTGTACGTGCCCAGCACCATCCGCGCCAGCACGCTGCTGGAGCTGCACCTGAGCGCCTGGCGCGAAGGCCTGAAGACCACCTACTACGTGCGCTCCAACGACATCGATATCAGCGAATGCGAGTGGTGCTCGAGCTGACCAGCCCGACCCCTCGGTGGTAGTGCCGGCCGCTGGCCGGCAACCCGTCAGCAACAGAACGAAGGCAGAAGACCATGGCAACACCCCTGGACCGCATCAAGATCCTCGAACCGCGCCACCCCAACCGCAGCACCGGCATCATCAACGGCCGCACCAGCGGCATCCTGAACTGGAACGACATTCCGTACCCGTCGTTCTATCGCGCCTACAAGGAGCTGTCGACCAACTTCTGGATCCCCGACGAAGTGGACATGAAGGTGGATGCACGCCAGTACGGCGAGCTCAACGCGCGCGAGAAGAACGCCTACGATTCCATCATCGGCCTGCTGGCCACGCTGGATTCGCCGCAGACGCGCTTCATCTACAACGTCGCCGAGTACATCACCGATCCGGCCGCGCACGCCAACGCGGCGATCATCGGCCAGCAGGAGGTGATCCACAACGAGAGCTACAGCTACGTGCTGGCCTCGATCACCGACCTGCCCAACCAGAACCGCATCTTCGAGATCGCCCGCACCCATCCCACCATCATCAAGCGCAACGCGCCGATCATGGGGGCCTATGACGATTTCATGCGCGAGAAGACTGCCGAAACGCTGCTGAAGTCGCTGATCCAGTCCTCGATCCTGGAAGGCATCAACTTCTATTCCGGGTTTGCGTACTTCTACAACATGGTGCGGCAGAACCGCATGAATGGCACCGGCAAGATCATCAGCTTCATCAACCGCGACGAGCTGGCGCATACCAAGTTCATCAGCGAGCTGATCCGCGCCATCATCGGTGAGAACCCGGAGCTGCAGACCAACGAGTTGACCGCCTACGTGCACCAGTCATTCGAGCATGCCATCGAGCTGGAGACGCAGTGGTCGTCGGAGGTGCTGGATGGTATTGATGGCATCGACGTGGACGAGATGGTGCGCTACGTGAAGTACCGCGCCAACAAGATGGCCGGCATGCTCGGCATCGAGCGCCTGTACAGCGACACCACCGACAACGTGATGCCGTGGATCAAGGCCTACGCCGACAACTTCACCGAGACCAAGACCGACTTCTTCGAGATGCGCAATGCAAGCTACAAGAAGACCAACGTCGACAACGGCTTCGACGACCTCTGAGGGCGGCCCGGCGCTGCGCATCCTGATCGTGGTGGCGTCGCTCAGCGGCAACACCCGTGAGCTCGGCCGCCACATCGCCGCGCGTTGCCGGGCCGCAGGCCACGCCGTGCACTGGCAGGAGGCCGACGACCTGCGCCAGGGCCCGCCGTTGCCGGTGGATGAGGCCGACCTGGTGCTGCTGGGCTGCTGGACCGACAACGCCGGGCGCACGCCATCGGAGATGAAGGCCTGGGTGGCAGGCATCGCCGAGCGCGGCCAGCGGCCGCGGCAGGTGGCGGTGTTCGGCACCGGTGAAACGCAGTGGGGGCAGGAGTACTACTGCGGTGCGGTGCACCGGCTGATCCGCTATTTCCACAGTGGCTACCCGCCGCTGGAGATCGAACAGATGCCACATGGCCGGCGGCATGCCGCGGCCATCGATACCTGGACCGATGCGGTCCTGGATCACTACTGGAGTACCACCGATGCAGATCATCGACGCCACCACGCCTGAGCAGTTCCAGCAGTTGCTGGCCGACCATCCACGCGTGCTGGTGGACTTCCACAAGGACCAGTGCCCGGGCTGCCGGATGCTGGACATGTCGCTGCAGCGGGTGGCCAGCGGCACTGCAGGCCAGGGCACGACCCTGCTGCGGGTGCAGCTGGAGGTGGTGGGCGAGGCGTTCTTCCGCGAGCTGGGCCTGCGGCAGACCCCTACGTTGTCGCTGTTCCTGGACGGTGACGAGCGCATGCGCATGCCGGGTTTCCAGTCGCCGCAGCAGATCGAAGCGGCCATCGCGGAGTTCCTGTAGCGCCGGTCATGCCACATCCACGCGTGGCGTGGATCTACTGCAGGTCGCCAGCGGTAGCGCCGGGCCATGCCCGGCGGATTCCCACCGCGCGGATCAACCAGCTGCGAACGTATCCACCAGCAGCTTCACGTTCAGCACCACGATCACCAGCGCGATCACCCACGCAATGCCGCCCAGCCAGCGCGGTGCCACCAGCGCGCCCATCGTCACTTTGTCGGTCACGATGCGTACCAGCGGGATGATCGCGAAGGGCAGCTGCATGGACAGCACCACCTGGCTCAGCACCAGCAGCTTCACCGCGCCCTGGTCGCCGAACAGCATGATGACCACCACCACCGGAATGATCGCCAGTGCGCGGGTGATCAGCCGCCGCAGCCACGGTGGCAGGCGCAGGCGCAGGAATCCTTCCATCACGATCTGCCCGGCCAGTGTCGCGGTCACCGTGGAGTTCAGGCCGGAGGCAAGCAGTGCCACCGCGAACAATGTCGAGGCCAGGCCGACGCCCAGCATCGGTGCCAGCAACTGGTGCGCCTGCTCGATGTCTTCCACGTCGAAACGGCCATTGGCATGGAACACCGCCGCTGCCAGGATCAGGATGCTGGCATTGATGAAGAGGGCCAGAGTCAGTGCAATGGTGCTGTCGGTAACCGCCCAGCGAAGCGCACTGCGGCGGCCCTCATCGGTGCGTGGGTAGGCGCGGGTCTGCACGATCGACGAATGCAGATACAGGTTATGCGGCATCACCGTGGCACCAATGATGCCGATGGCGATGTACAGCGCATGCGGATCGGTCACCACCTGCGCGCGCGGAATGAAGCCGCCCAGCACTGCCATCACCGGCGGCGCGGCCATCGCGATCTGCACCACGAAGCAGGCGAAGATCACCATCAGCAGCGCGATCACGAAGGCTTCCAGTGCACGGAAGCCGCGGTTCATCAGCAGCAGCACCAGCAGCGTGTCCAAGGCCGTGATCACCGCGCCCCACAGCAGCGGCAGGTCGAACAGCAGCTTCAGTGCGATCGCGGTGCCGATCACCTCGGCCAGATCGCAGGCGATGATCGCCGCCTCGCATAGCGCCCACAGCGCCAGGTTCACCGGCTTCGGGTAACGCGCGCGGCAGGCCTGCGCCAGGTCCATGCCGGTGGCGATGCCCAGCCGCGCCGACAGCGCCTGCAGGATCACCGCCATCAGGTTGGAAATGAGGATGACCGACAGCAGCAGGTAGCCGAAGCGCGAACCGCCGGCGAGGTCGGTGGCCCAGTTGCCCGGGTCCATGTAGCCGACCGAGATCATGTAGCCCGGGCCGAGGAAGGCCAGCAGGCGGAACCACCAGTGGCCCTTGTCGGGCACCGCCACCGAGGCGTTGAGCGCACCCAGGCTGGCCGCAGTGGAGGCCGAAGGGTCGCGGGGTGCCAGGGTGCTCATGGGTTCGAATATAGCTCCTGCTATAGTCATTAGCAATGTGAAACAATCGTCTTTATCGCGTTACTGGTCCAGAATTCAGGTTCAACACCGGAACTACCGGAAGGACAGGCGCAGGCGTGGGCAAGACCGACGATTCGACATCGCTGAAAAGCACCCCCTTGATCGAGGCCGAGCGCCAGGTCGAAAGCTTCCGGCAAGTGCGTGAGGCGCACCGTATGGAGCTGGTGGAGGACTATGTCGAGCTGATTTCGGACCTGCTGGCCGACGGCGGCGAGGCCCGCCAGGTCGACATCGCCACCCGCTTGGGAGTGGCTCAGCCCACCGTGGCGAAGATGCTGCGGCGCCTGGCCCGCGATGGCTGGGTGGTGCAGCGTCCGTATCGTGGCGTGTTCCTGACCCCGGAAGGCGAGGCGCTGGCGCATGCCAGTCGCCAGCGTCATCAGACCGTGGAGCGTTTCCTGCTGGCGCTGGGCGTGGACCCGGATACCGCCCGACGCGACGCCGAGGGTATCGAACACCATGTCAGCGAGCAGACGTTGGCGTTGTTCGAGGCGTTCGTGCGCAAGGCCGAGGGCGGGGCGCCGTAACGGCAGCGCCGGGCCATGCCTGGCGGCCGTAATGTGGCGTCACGCATTTCGCCGGGCATGGCCCGGCGCTACCGCGATTGGGTGCCGGCGTTGGGACAATGGGCCTGCTGCTGCGCGCACGCCCGGTTCGTCCATTCTTTCAACACAGGCTGCAGGCCTTGATAGCGTCGCCCGTGCCAGCCATTGGCCAGCACTTTGCCGTCGGCATCGATCAGCACCAGATTCGGCGGTGCCAGCCCGGCCAATGCCTGCAGTGCCGGCATGCGCGCGGCGCGGCGCGGGTCCAGCACCGGCCACGGCATGTCCTGCGCGTGCATGTAGCGGCGCAGCGCGCTGTCGCTCTCATCCAGGCTGACGTAGACCACTTCGGTATCGGCGCCGGCCTCGCGCAACGCGTCACGCACGCTGCGAAGGGTCGGTACGAAGGCATGGCAGGGCGCGCACCAGTCGGCACCGAAGTACAGCGCCACCAGTTTCGGCGGCGGTGACCACTGCATCGGCCGCAATGATCGCTGTTCCGGCCGCATCAACGAGGCCGAGACCTGAGCATGCAGGTCCGCGGCTATCGCCGGTGTGGCCAGCAGCACGGCACAGGCCAGCAACAGCGCTCGTAGTGGATCAGAACGCATAGCGCAGGTTGACGTACCACGAGCGCGCGAAACGCGGCCCGTAGACATAGTCGCTGTCACGCAGCGCGCCCACTTCCAGATCCTTCTGGCGCTGGTCGAATACGTTCTTGACGCCTGCGGCTACCGACACTTCCTGCTGCGCCTGCGCGCCCAGGTGACGGTGCCAACGCGCCCCGAGGTCGGTGACCAGGAACGAGCGCGTGCGGTGCAGTTCGCCCAGCCGGTTGTTCAGCACCGACATCGGGCCGGTGTGGCGCAGCGCGACGAAGGTTTCCCACGGTTCGGCCGGCATCCAGCTGAGCTGGGCCAGGCCGGTCCAGCGCGGCGTCTTCAGGTAGTCGCGGCTTTCGATGACGGTGTCGCCACCGTCGCCAGTGTCATCGAAGATGCGCTGCGGTTCGCGGAAGCGCGAGCGGTACCATGAGGCGCCTGCGGTCAGGCGCCACTGTGGCGATGGCTGCCAGCCGAGGTTGGTTTCCGCGCCCAGCACGTTGGAGCCGGAAGCGTTGTAGCGCAGCTGGCTCAATTGTCCGTCATCGCCGCGCTGGATCTCGCCCAGCGCGAAGGTGTCGCGGATGCGCGCATAGGAGGCAGTGGCATCCCAGCTCCAGACCGGATTCGCCGGGTCCGAGCGCCAGTCGAAGCCGAACAGCGTTGTCAACGCACGCTCTTCCTTCAAGCCGTCGGTATTGCGCACGCGCACCTGTTCCCCGCCAAGGGTATCGACATGCACGTCCTCGACGAAAATCTCCGGCGCACGGAAGCCGGTGGCAATGCCTGCCCGCCATTTCAGGTTCGGCGTGGCCTGCCAGGCCAGCGCGATGCGCGGCGAGAACACCGCGTTGTCCAGCTCCGAGCTCTTGTCCACGCGCGCACCCAATACCAGGTCGACGTTGTCGCGCAGGCTCCATTCGTCCTGGATGAAGGCCCCCAGGTTGTGGAAGGTAGCGTCCTCCAGAACCGCAAGGCGCTGGCCGTCACCGGTGCGGTTGTCGTCGCGCAGCGCCTCGTGCTTGTACTGCACGCCAAAGGCCAGCGCGTGCGCGCCCAAGCGCCAGTTCAACTGGCTGTCGATGTAGTGCAGCGGGTTGTGGGTGCGGCCGTACTGGCGCCACGAACGCGAGGCCGCGCTGCCGGTCACGTTCGGGTCCAGCTGCGACGGGTCATAGCCGGGCACCGACGGATCGGTGACGACGTCACCCAGACCGCCATAGAAACTGTCGCGGTCGATGTCAGCGAAGGCGTAGGCCAGGCGGAAATCGAGGTCGGCATTGATCTCCTGGTCCCACGACACGCTGCCTCGGCGGTACTTCGTATCCAGCGATTCGGCGATGTTGGCCAGATACTCGGGCTGGTCCAGGCGGTTGCCGCCGCGGCGGGTTTCATCGGTTACCTGCAGGTCCAGGCGCAGCCGCGTGCCCGGCGTGGGCGCGTACCAGGCCTGCAGCCCGCCGACCTTGAGGTTCTTGCGGGTGATTTCGGTATAGCCATCACCGTTGTAGTCGATGCCGCTGTTCCAGTTGCGCTGGGCAATCACCGATAGGCCGGCGTCTGCTTCCTTGGCCACCAGGTCCAGTCGCACGTCGGCATTCTTCTGCGGTGTGCCCTTCAGCACATCCACACCGGCCTGCACATGGCCACCGCTGCGCGCCGGCAGCGGGGGAATCAGGTTGATCACACCGGCCACCGCGCCCGGCCCATAGAGTGCCGAGCCGCCGCCCTTGACCACTTCGATGCGGTCGACGAAGCCGGCCGGAATCTGTTCCAGGCCGTACACGCTGCCCAGCGTGGACAGCAGCGGAATGCCATCGAACAACAGCTGGTTGTAGGCGCCGGGCAGGCCCAGCAGCTGTACTTCGCTGGTGTTGCAGTTCTGGCAGTTGCTCTCCACGCGCAGGCCGTTGATCAGCTCGGCGGCGCGCGAGAAGTCGGTAGCCGCGCGCAGCGCGATGTCTTCCTTGCGCAGCACCTCGGTGCGGATCGGCACGTCCGACAGCAGGCGTTCGCTGCGGGTGGCGGTGCTGACTTTGACCTGCACGCGGTCCAGCTCGGTCGGCTTCGGAGTGGCCGCCAGCGCGGGCAGGGGCAGGGGCAGGGAAATGGCGGCGGCCAGTGGCAAGCGGCGGAGGATGAGGGAAGCGGGCATGACGCGTCGTCCTTGGGGAGGGAGGGCGGCGAGGGCGACCTGGCTGGTGCATATGAAAGCAGTGGCTTATAGATATAGCAAGTGCTATATAACGAAGTCGCAGCAAACCGGTGCGCCGCACAAGTCCAGAGGGATCATGTGGTGTTATAACATTACATTCAGCGCCTGCAACCCTGCCGGTGGTCATGCACGGGGGATGGCGTTGCTGCGTGGGGCAGGGTGGCTGGGGTCAGAGTCCTTTCCTGAGGAAAGGGATCCGACCCCGGAGCCCTAACGTCAGCCGCGGCGGAATGCGGCCGGGGTGCGGGCGCCGACGATGATCATGCGGATCATCGTGGAGATCTGTTCGACCAGCTCCGGATCCTTCTCCGGCGGCAGGTCCATGGCGGTGGCGCCCATCGCGAACACCAGCCGGGTGATGGCCTTGGCCACCAGCTCCGGGGCGTGCAGCACCGCGCCATCCAATGCGGCCAGGCGCACCAGATCGTGCTGCAGCTCTTCCTCGAAGTAGTGCAGCTCGCGTTCGACCGCGTGCTTGAAGTCGTCCGAGCCGACCGCGCCTTCGCGCAGCAGCACATGCAGCAGCTTGTCGTCGGCGCGCAGCTGCTCCATGAAGGTCTCCACCGAGACCCGCACCACGCTGGTGGCGGTGGAGGTGGCGCGCTGCCGGGCCTCGCCGATGATGGTGCGCAGCGAACGGCCAGCCGCGTCGATCAGCGCCACGGCCAGCTCGTCCATGTCGCGGAACTGCCGGTAGAAGCTGTTCGGGGCAATGCCGGCTTCACGTGCCACTTCGCGCAGGCTGAGCGTGGACAGGCTGCGGTGCGGCCCGATCAGTTTCAGGGCGGCGGCCAGCAGATCCTCACGGCTCACCGTACGGCGGGCCGGGCTGTTGGCATCTTCGGGCGTCGACAAAGCGGTGGCGGCGGCCATGGGGGTTCCGGTGGGGCGAGGCTGAATCATACCCAATCCGGTTCAATATACACATGTATACACAGGTGTATGTGCGCCCGTATAGTGCGCCCATGAGCGCTGTCGTCCGTCCGTCCCTGTTCTCTCCATACCGCTGGGTCTCGCCGTCGCTGTTCGATTTCTGGGCGGGCCAGCTCAATCCCCTGTGGACCCTGCGCGAGCCGATGGCCCGCCTGGTCCGGCGCGAGCCGGCCGGCGAGGGCGCGGCGACCCTGGTCCTGCGCACCAACCGGCACTGGGCCGGCATGCGTGCCGGCCAGCACGTCACCCTGGGCGTCGAGATTGAAGGGCGCCTGTGGCAGCGCAGCTACAGCCCCACCGCACTGGGTCGGCGCGAGCTGGCGATCACCGTCAAGGCGATCGACGGTGGCCGGGTCAGCCAGCATCTGGTCAACCATGCGCAGCCGGGCGAACTGTTCCGCCTCGATGCCGCCTTCGGCGAGTTCCATATGCCGGCCGCGGCGCCGGTGCTGCTGCTGGCGGCCGGCAGTGGCATCACGCCGATGCGCAGCCTGTTGCGCGAGGCCTGCCAGCGCCCGCTGGCGGCGCCGGTGGACCTGTTCTACTGGGAGCGCACCGCTGCCCATCTGCAGTTCCGTGATGAACTGCAGGCGCTGGCCGCAGCGCATCCGAACCTGCGCGTGCATCTGCTGACCACCCGCGAGGGTGAAGCGCCGGCCGCGCGTATCGATACCCATGAACTGCAGGTGGCCGGCGATGACACGCCGTTGGTGCAGCGCCATGTGCTGGCCTGCGGCCCGGATGGCTTCGTTGCCGCCGCGCGTGAACGCCTGGCGCACCAGGTGGCCGGTTTCCAGGCCGAAGCCTTCACTCCGCCGGCGCCGCTGCGCGATGCCAGCAGCGAAGGCGAGGTGTCGCTGACCCTTGCGCGCAGTGGCCGCCAGCTGAGCGTGCCGCGTGGCCGCTCGCTGCTGGAAAGCCTCGAAGCCCACGGCATCAAGCCCAAGCATGGCTGCCGCATGGGTATCTGCAACAGTTGTAGTTGTGATCGCGTCAGTGGTGCCACCCGCCACCTGCGCACCGGCGACCTGCAGTCTGAATCGGCGCAGCCGGTGCGGATCTGCGTGAGCGCGCCGACCACCGACCTGACCCTGGATCTCTGAGGACCCGTTGCCATGACCCGCGCTACCGACCGTGCTCTGAGCACCACCGAGATGCAAGCCTTCGGCCAGGAACTCGATGCGATCCGCGACCGCGTGATCGGCAGCCTTGGCGCTTCCGATACCCGCTACATCCGCCGCGTGGCCGCCGCAGTGCGCTGGTTTGGCGTGGGTGGCCGTGGCCTGCTGTTCCTGGCGGCGTTCTCGCCGTTGTTCTGGATGCCGCTGCTGTGGCCGGCCGCGATCACTGGCACGCTGCTGCTGGCGCTGTCGAAGATCCTGGAGAACATGGAGCTGGGCCACAACGTCATGCACGGCCAGTTCGACTGGACCGGCGACCCCAAGCTCAACGGCAACACCTACGAGTGGGACATCGTTGCCACCGCCGACAACTGGCGCAAGACCCACAATTTCCGCCACCACACCTACACCAACGTGCGTGGCATGGACGATGACATCGGCTACGGCCTGCTGCGCATCTTCCCGGAACAGCGCTGGAAGCCGTTCTACCTGCTGCAGCCGATCATCGCGCCGATCTTCGCGCTGCTGTTCCAGTGGGGCGTGGCCGCGCAGGACCTGCGCCTGGGTCGTTGGCTGAAGGGCCGCATCAGTGGCCGTGCGATGTGGATGCAGACCCGCCCGGTGGCGCGGAAAATGGCCCGTCAGGTGCTGAAGGACTACGTGTTCTTCCCGCTGCTGGCCGGCCCGTTCTTCCTCACCGTGATGCTGGGCAACATGGTGGCCAACGGCCTGCGCAACATCTGGACCTACGTGATCATCTTCTGCGGCCACTTCACTGCCGAGTCGGAAACCTTCCCGAAGGAGTGCCTGCGCAATGAGTCGCGCGGCCATTGGTACCTGCGCCAGCTGCGCGGTTCTTCCAATATCAGCGGCGGCTTCCTGATCAACGTGCTCTCGGGCAACCTCAGCCACCAGATCGAGCACCACTTCTACCCCGACCTGCCGGCCAACCGCTATGCGGCCATCGCCAAGGAAGTGAAGGACATCTGCCGCCGTTACGGCCAGCACTACAACAACGGTTCGCTGCCGCGCCAGTTCGGCCAGGTGGTCTGGCGCATCCTGCGCCACGCGTTCCCGAGCAAGCCGCGCCGCCTGCCGATGTCGGACATCATGTCCGCACCGGCATCGGCCAACGCGGGCTGATCAACTCAGCCCGTTTTTGCCAGGGCCGCTTGATCGCGGTCCAGGCGCCGCAGGAACACCTGCATTTCCTTGCGTGCCTGCTGGTCGCCCTTGCTGCCGGCCACGCTCAAGCCGCGTTGCCATGCTTCGCGCGCCGCCTGCGGTTGGCCACTGGCCAGCCAGGCTTTGCCAAGCAGCTTCCAGGCCGCCGAGTACTGCGGATCAAGCACCACGCAGCGGCCCAGATGAGTCGCCGCACGCACCGGGTTGCCGGCATCCAGCCAGCCCTTGCCCAGGCCGAAGCGCAGCAGCGCGCCGTCCTTGCCGGTGGCGAGCATGCATTCCAGAGCCTCGATGTTCATCAGCGCACCTCTACCAGCAGCTCGGCCGGTCCCGGCTGGAAGCGGCCCCGATGGAACAGCAGCGGCGCACCACCATTCTCGTGTACCTCGATGATGCGGCCAGCCAGCAGCAGGTGATCGCCGACCGGCCACTGCGCGTGGCGGGTACAGGTGAGGTGCGCTACCGCACCGGCGATGCGCGGTGGGGCGTCCTCTTCGTCATCCAGCAATGCCAGACCGTCGAAGCGGTTGCGTACCTGCGGATCGGCAAAGCGCCGGGCCAGTGCTTCCTGGTCGGCCGCCAGCACGCTGATCGCAAAGCGGGTGGCGCGCTGGAAGGCGGACAGGCTCTGCGCGTGCAACGCCAGGTTCCACAGCACCAGTGGCGGCTGCAATGACACCGGCACGAACGAATTGATGGTCAGGCCGATGGGCTTGCCCTGCGCATCGCGCGCGCAGACGATGGCCACGCCGGTAGGAAAGTGGCCGAGCAGCCGACGCAGTGCCCGCGGCGGCATCTCGACCGACGGCACCGGGGCCGGGGCGGGGAAGACCCCCGCCCACGGCCCGGCGTACGGCAGTGTCTCGCCGCTCATGAGGCCCGGGCCTGGCGGTAGCGCCGGCCGACTTCGGCCCAGTTGATGATGTTGAAGAACGCACCGATGTAGTCCGGGCGACGGTTCTGGTAGTGCAGATAGTAGGCGTGCTCCCAGACGTCCAGCGCCAGGATCGGGGTATTGCCGGACAGGCCGACCGTAGCGCCCATCAAAGGGCTGTCCTGGTTGGCGCTGCTTTCAACCTTCAGGCGGCCGTCGCGATCACTGGTCAGCCAGGCCCAGCCACTGCCGAAGCGGGTCTGCGCGGCCTTGGTGAAGGCATCCTTGAAGGCGTCGAAGCCGCCGAGGTCGCGGTCGATGGCGGCGGCCAGTTCATCATCGGGTGCACCACCGTTGGCGCTGAGTACGGTCCAGAACAGGCTGTGGTTGGCATGGCCACCTCCGTTGTTGCGGACCGCGCCACGCTGCGCCTCGGGCACGGCATCGATGTTGGCGATCAGCGCCTCGACCGGCTGTTCGGCAAGGCCGGCCTGCTCGAGGGCGGCATTGAGGTTGTTGACGTAGGTCTGATGGTGCTTGCTGTGGTGGATCTCCATCGTGCGCGCATCGAAGTGCGGCTCGAGGGCGTCGTAGGCATAGGGGAGCGGGGGAAGCGAGTACGACATCGAAGCAATCTCCGTGGGGAAGGCCAGGTGGCTGGCCGTGGGGAGATCGTTATCGCACCTCAACATTGGTTTAGGTCAAGGGGCGGGATTGAAATGGGTGCGCTGACGGCGCCTTGATTCATTCCGTGTTGCAGGTGCGGAGACGGCGTCAAAGGCAAGCGCAGGAGCGACGTGGTAGTGCCGGCCGCTGGCCGGCAATCAGTGAAGGTCGGGTTGCCGGCCAGCGGCCGGCACTACCAGAACCCGCTTTTCGAACGCTCACCGGCGTGCTGATGTACTGCCCCCGCCCCCTCCCGCACGTATCAACAAAAGCGCCGGCAGGTGAACCAGCCGCCAGCGCTTTCATCAACTCAACTCAACCAATCCTTGCATGCACCATCCACCTGCTCGCCGCACGCCTGCTGCATCCGCTGCTGCAGTCGCGCCAGTGTCTCCGCGCCCTGGTGCTTGCCGCTCCACGCCTTCAAATGCCCGGCCAGGCGCTCGAAGCGCTGGCGGGTGCGCTGGTGGTAGCCCGAAGGCTGCGCCTCCAGCTCGGCGATCAATGAGACGGTCGCCTGCTCGATGCGTGGCGCATCGTCCGGGGCCAGCCGCAGCAGGCCTTCCACGTACAGCACGCCCCACTGCACACGGGTCGCCGGGCCCTGCGCGCCATCGTAGGCACGCTTCAGCCACTCCAGCGCGCCGGCGGTGTCGCCGCGCTGCTCCGCCAGTTCAGCCAGCTCGGGCATGTAGTAGTACGGCTGCTCGCTGCGCTTCAGCTCGGCCAGCAGCAGCGCCTCGGCACCGGCATCATCGCCGACCTCGCGCAGTGCATAGACTGCGCTGCTGATCGTGGCCTGGCGCGCATGGGCATCGGTGGCGGCGGCATCGGCGGCGGCCGCGCGTTGCTTGACCCGCTCCACCAGTGCCGCCGGAAGCGCGCCCTTCGGCTGCTGCTGGCGGACCAGCGAAACTTCGGTCAGGGCCCGCGACAGGGCATCGTCGGCGCGGTCACCACGCTCGGCGTCGGCGCGTTCCAATGCCACCAGCAATTGCTGGCCCAGGGTGGTGGACGTGGCCGGCCCTGCGCTGGCCTGCTTCACCAGCTTGGCGCCTGCATAGCCCAGCAGCTCGCGGTTGCGGCGCACTTCGACAGGCTGTGCCAATACTGCCTGCAGCAGCTCGCGCACTTCGGTGGGTGCCGCGCTGGGCGTGTCGGTGGTGGCCAGCGCCAGCAGCGCGAAGCGGCGTTGCAGGGCCGCATCCGGTGCGGACCTGGACAGCTGGCGAAGAACGTCTTCACTCTTGCGCTCACCGGCCAGGCGGTTGGCATCCACCTCCCAACCGTAGTCGCCCAGCACCTGCCAGTCTTCCGCCGCCAACCTGTCCGGTGTGGCCAGGGCGGTGGCCAGCGTGGCGGCAACCGCGCTGCGGCGGCCCGCCGCCACTGTCAGGGCGCGGGTCAGTTGGGCGGCATCGTTGCCACCGGCGACGCGGGTGATCTCGTTGCGTTGTGGGTCGAGCACGATCAGGGTCGGGTAGCCGCGCACGCCGAAGCGTTCGCCCCAGGCCTGCGCACCTTCCTCGTCGCCATCCAGGTAGACGGGAACGAACTTGCTGGTCAACGCGATGAAGGCCGGGTCCTTGAACAGGCCGGCCTTGAGCTGGTTGCATGGCGGGCACCAGACCGCACCCCAGTACAGCAGCACCGGCTTGCCGCTGTCGGCGGCTTCGGCAAAGGCGTCGTCGACGTCGCCCTGGCGCCAGGCAATGGCAGTGGCCGGCGCGGGCGCCTCGGCGGAGTTGGCGGTGGACACCGGGGCCGGGGAGCAGGCGCTCAGCGCCGAAGCCAGCAGCAACATGGAAAGCGCGACGCGCATCGGCACATCTCGAAGGGCAGGGTGATGGACCATTGTAGGAACGACCGGGCCGCTGACTGATGCAGTTTGCTTATGACGGGCATGCGCGAGGGCATGACGCCTTTATTGCACTGCCAGGTAGCGACGGACCGTGCCCGGCGGATGCCGTCAGGGCGCTGCCCGCAGCATCTGCTGGTACACCAGTCCGTTGAACTCGCCGACCTCGCCGTCCAGCACGAAGCCGTAGCGCTCATAGACTGGCACGGCGTTGAGCGAGGCGCGCACGGTCAGCACCGGCTCGCGCACCCGCAGCAGCACTGCCTCGAACAAGGCATGGCCGATGCCCCGGCCCTGGCAGGCGGGGTCGACGAACAGCATGGCCAGATGGCGGCCTTCTTTCAGTTCAACAACGCCGACCACGCGCGCATCCTGCTCGGCCACCAGGATGTGGTTGTCACCTTGCAGGCGCGCGGCGAACGCATCGGCGGCGGCGACGCTGCCGAATGTGGCGATGCCGGCCGCGCTGAGCGAAGGCGCCACGGCTTCGTTGAAGGCGGCCATGCACAGCGCACTGATCGCAGGCACGTCGTCGATGTGGGCGGGGCGGATCTTCGGCATGCAGCGTTCTTTCCTTGGTGGGCGGCGCGTCATCGCAGCCGCATGCCTGCACGCTAAGCTGAGGGCATGAGTGATTTCAATCCCGCGTACGCTTCGTTGTTTCCGCAACAAGGGCTCAGCCTGGGCCTGATGACGCCTGTCGCCGCACATGGACTGGCCGATCCACGCGAAGCGCGGCGCATCGCGCGGCTGGCCGACGATCTCGGCTTTGCCGCGCTTTGGGCGCGCGATGTGCCGTTGATGGTGCCGCAGGGCCCGGATGCGACAGCGAGCGCGCTGGACGATCCGTTCCTGTGGCTGGGCATGCTTGCCGCAGCGACCGAGCGCATCGTGGTCGGCAGCGCGGCCATTGTGTTGCCGCTGCGGCAGCCGTTGCAGGTCGCGAAGTCCGCGTTGAGCCTGGACCGGATCAGCGACGGGCGTTTCGTGCTCGGCCTGGGTTCGGGTGACCGCCCGGAGGAATTCGCCGCGTTCGGTGAGGATCTGGAGGGCAGGGCGGCGACGTTCCGTGAGCGCTGGTCGCTACTGCGTGCCGCGTTGTCCCTCGACACCGACGAGCGCGCTGAGGTCCTGGATGCCACCGGCGGCTTCGAGGTGCTGCCGGCACCGTCCGCGCGCATTCCGATGCTGGTGGTGGGCACCGCGCGGCAGAGCCTGCAGTGGATCGCGCGCGAAGCCGAAGGTTGGGCTACCTATCACCGCGAGGAGGTCGCTCAGGAAGGGCGCATCGGCCTGTGGCAGCAGGCGCTGGCGCAGCGTGGTGGATCGGCAAAACCCTTCGTGCAGTCGATGCTGCTGGACCTGCAGGCGGATCCGCAGGCGCCGCCCGAGCCCTTGCCGTTGGGCCTGAAGGTTGGCCGCGATGGCCTGCGTGATTATCTGCTGCGTGTGCATGCGCAGGGTGTGGCGCACGTGATGTTCAATCTGGTCGAGAACGGGCGGGCAATGGATGAAGTGCTGCGCGAGATTGGTGAGCAGGTGTTGCCGCAGACGCTCCGGTAGGTGTCCACCTGGGTGGACACGCCATATCGCTGCCCCGCTGCGCGCGACGGGCATGGCCCGGCGCTACCCGCCGGTGTCCGGAACGTCCGCATCTGCGTATCATTCGCATTTGATATCCCGATGCCGGAGCTCCGCGTGACCGAACGTTCCCCCATGCACCCGACCGGACGCCTGTTCGCCGCAGTCGCTTTCATCGAGGCTGTGACCTGGGCCGGCCTGCTCATCGGCATGTGGATGAAGTACGGCCCGATGGCCAATGTGGCGCTGGTGAAGCTGTTTGGGCCGCTGCACGGCGTGGCGTTCCTGGTCTATGTGGCAGTCACCCTGTTTGCGGCAGTGCACCTGCGCTGGCCATGGTGGGCGAGCGCGCTGGCCTTGCTGGCAGCGATCCCGCCGCTGGTCACGCTGCCGCTGGAGTGGTGGTTCAAGCGCCGTGGTCTGCTGGGCCTGCGTGCAATGCGCTGAACCCACTGTTGCATGCCCATTCAAGAGAATGGGTATCAAATGCAAATACGAGCCGTTATCATTTAAGGGTGGCATCTGGTCCTGAGCAGGGTCGGTGCCAGGTGGGGCGTGTAGACGCGCCCGGCCATCCTTTCCTGTTACGGCTGGTGTTCCATGCACGCACGTCCCGTCGTTCCCGGCTTGCCGGCGCTGGTGTTGGCTGCCCTGATCGGCACCATGGCGATGATGTCCTTCGTCGCCGTGATCGGCCCGGTGGTTCGCATGCTCGGTTTGTCCGAGTGGCATGCCGGCCTGTCAGTCACCGCCGCCGGCGTGTTGTGGATGCTGGCCGCGCGCCCCTGGGGCCAGCTCAGCGACCGCGTCGGCCGCAAGCGCGTGCTGATGCTGGCGATGAGCGCCTACACCCTGGTCTACATCGCGCTGGCGGTGTTCATCGACGTTGCCCTGCAGGCAGTGCCGCCTGTGTTGGTATCGGTGCTGGTGCTGGTCGGCGCGCGTGGCCTGATCGGCCTGTTCTACGCCGCCGTGCCCCCTACCGCTGCCGCGCTGATCGCCGACAAGGCACCGACCGGCCAACGTGCCAAATTCCTCGCTCGCCTGGGCAGCGCCAACGCGCTGGGGATGGTGCTGGGGCCGGCGGCCGCTGGCTGGCTGGCCTATACGAATCTGTCACTGGCGCTGTATGTGGCCGCATTGTTGCCGCTGCTTGCGCTGGCATTGCTGGCCTGGCGGCTGCCGGCCACACCGCCAGTGGAGAGCGCCTCTGCACAACGCCGCCATCCGATAAGCCGTCTCGACCCGCGCCTGCGCCTGCCACAGCTGGCGGCGTTCATTGCGATGGTCTCGGTGACCATCGCGCAGGTGACGGTCGGCTTCTTCGCGATCGATCGCCTCGGCCTGGATGCAGCGGCGGGCGCACGCATGGCGGGTATCGCGCTCACTGCGGTCGGCGTCGGCCTGATCCTGGCGCAGGCGCTGGTGATGAAGCTGGAGGTGCATCCGCGGCGCTGGATCATCCTGGGCGCATTGATTTCGGGCATCGGCTTCGCTTCGGTGGCCGGCGTTCAGCAGGCCTGGCAGTTGCCGGCAGCCTATGCGCTGGCCGCGTTCGGCATGGGTTTCGTGTTCCCCTCGTTCCAGGCGCTGGCTGCCGACGCGGTGGAAGCACACGAGCAGGGTGCTGCCGCCGGCACCGTTGCTGCCGCGCAGGGGCTGGGCATGGTGGCCGGACCGATGCTCGGCACGCTGTTGTATCGCGGTGGGCCCAGCCTGCCTTATCTGCTGGTGGGTGCGCTGCTGCTGTTGCTGTGCGCGTTGGCCGCCGCGTATCGGATGAAGGAGACCTCATGAACGATTCCCTGATGCAGGGCGCGTGGCCGGAGGCTGCGCCGCCGGCCCTGGATACCATCGACGACGCCGCACTGTTCCTGTTGCAGCATGCGGGTCAGCATGTGCATGCGCGCGGTTGCCGGGCCGCGCTGCCGAGTGGTGCGCTGGCAACCCTGGCTGAGCGTGTTGCGGATTTCTTCGCCCAGCAGCGTGGCGGCCCCGGCCTGCTGGTCGGCGCGGTGCCGTTCGAGCCGCGTGCTGATGATGCGCTGTACCAGCCCGAGCGGCTGCTGCCGCCATTGCCGTTGCAGCCGCAGGCGGCGCCGCCGCTGGAGGGTGAGCTGCGTGCAGAGCCCGCAGCGGTGGACTATGCCGCCGCCGTGGCCACTGCGGTGCAGGCCCTGCGCGCGCCCGAACAGGATCTGCATAAAGTGGTGCTGGCGCGCAGCCTGCTGGCCCGCACCCGGCAAGCGCTTTCGCCGGATGTACTGCTGGCACGGCTGGGTGCGGACCCCTCGGTGGCCACCTATGCGGTGCCGCTGCCGGTCGAACTGGGGCGGGCCCCGGCCTGGCTGGTTGGCGCAACGCCGGAGCTGTTGCTGCGCAAGCGTGGTGTGCAGCTGCTGTCGCACCCGCTGGCCGGGTCCGCACGCCGCAGCGCCGATGCCACCGAGGACGAGCGTGCCGCGCAGGCGCTGCTGGCCTCGCGCAAGGACCATGACGAGCATCGCCACGTGGTCGAAGCCATCGTCGATGGCCTGGCGCCGTACTGCAGCCACATCGATGCACAGCCGCGGCCGGCGCTGCATGCGACTGCCAGCATGTGGCATCTGGGAACCCGCATCCACGCCACCCTGAAGGATCCGCAGACGTCTGCAGCCGAACTGTTGGCACAGCTGCACCCCACGCCGGCAGTCTGCGGTACGCCACGGCTGGCGGCACTGCAGCGCATCCGTGAGCTGGAACCGGTGCCGCGCGGTTTCTATGCCGGTGCAGTCGGCTGGTTGGACGCGCAGGGGGATGGCGACTGGTACGTGGCGATCCGCTGCGCGCGACTGCAGGGCACGCAGCTGCGCCTGTACGCAGGCGCCGGCATCGTCGCCGATTCGCAGCCCGAGGCTGAAGTGGCTGAAACCGCAGCCAAGTTCGCTGCCCTGTTGAACGCGCTGGGTGTCCATGAATCGGCGCCCGCCATCGAGCCTGCCGCATGAATACCTCCGCTGATTCTTCCCGCCTGCCACTGCAGCAGGTATGGCCTGATGAACTGATGGCGCGCTATCGCGAGGCCGGTCACTGGCGTGGCGAGACCTTCCCGGCGTTCCTGCGCGAGCGCGCGGAACGCTATGCGGATGACATCGCGGTGGTGGCTGGTGACGTCCGCCTGAGCTATGCGCAGCTGTGGCACGAAGCCGGTCGCATCGGTGCCGGCCTGCTGGCACTCGGCCTGCAGCCCGGTGAGCGGGTGCTGGTGCAGCTGGGCAACACCGCTGGCTTCATCACTACGATCTGTGGCCTGTTCCGGGCCGGACTGGTGCCGGTGTACGCACTGCCTGCGCATCGCATCACCGAGCTGGTGCACTTCGCGAACAAGGCCGAGGCCAGTGCCTACATCACTGCCGACCTGCACGACGGCTTCGATCATCGCGGACTCGCGCGGGCGCTGCAGGCCGACGTACCTGCGGTGCGCCACGTGGTCATCGATGGCGATGCAGCGGAGTTCACCGCGCTGGATTCGCTGCAGGGCGACCGCAGCCAGCTGCCGGCCGACCCGGATCCGCAGTCGGTGGCGTTCCTGCAGATCTCCGGTGGCAGCACCGGCCTGTCCAAGCTGATCCCGCGCACGCACGACGACTACATCTATTCGTTCCGCGCCAGCAATGACATCTGCGGCATCGACCGCGACAGCGTGTATCTGGTCGCGCTGCCGGCCGCGCACAACTTCCCGATGAGTTCGCCCGGCTTCTTCGGTGCGTTGTATGCCGGCGCCCGCGTGGTGCTCAGCCCCGGCCCCGGACCGGATGCGGCCTTCCCGCTGATCGCACGGGAGCGGGTGACCTGCTGTGGCCTGGTGCCGCCGCTGGCGTTGCTGTGGGCGCAGGCCGCCGCCACCAGCAAGCATGACCTGTCCAGCCTGCAGGTACTGCAGGTGGGCGGCGCCAAGCTGGTGCCGGAAGCCGCGCGGCGGGTGATTGACGGCCTCGGCTGTACCTTGCAGCAGGTATTCGGCATGGCCGAAGGGCTGGTGAACTACACCCGCCTGGACGATCCGGAAGAACTGATCGTGGCCTGCCAGGGGCGGCCGATCAGTCCGGATGATGAAGTGCGCGTGGTCGATGACCATGACCAGCTGGTGGCCGAGGGCGAGGTGGGGCATCTACTCACCCGTGGCCCGTACACCATCCGTGGCTACCACAACGATGCGGTGGCCAATGCGCGCTCGTTCACCGACGACGGCTTCTATCGCACCGGCGACCGTGTGCAGCAGCTGCCCGGTGGCTATCTGGTGGTACAGGGCCGTGCGGGTGACCACATCAACCGCGCTGGCGAGAAGATCTCCGCTGAGGAGATCGAGGACCACCTGCTGGCGCACCCGGGTGTGTTCGACGCCGCCGTTGTCTCCATTCCCGATGAGTACCTGGGCGAGCGCAGCTGCGCCTTCGTGATCCCGCAGGGCGAACCGTTCAAGGCCCCGGCACTGAAGGCCTGGATGCGCGGGCGTGGCCTGGCCGCGTTCAAGGTGCCCGACCAGATTGTGTTCGTCGACAGTTTCGATACCACTGCGGTCGGCAAGATCAGCCGCCGCGAACTGCGCGCGCAGCTGCGTGCGCGTCATCTGCAACAGACAGGAGGAACGCGCTGATGGCGCTGCCCCGTATTACCGACTATCCCTTGCCGACCGCCGCCGAACTGCCGCAGGCGCGTGGCCCGTGGCGCCCGCAGCGCGATCGTGTGGCTTTGCTGGTGCACGACATGCAGCGCTACTTCCTGGCGGCATTCGACGCCGGCAGCACGCCCTTGCGGCCGGCGGTGGACAACATCGTGCGCCTGCTGGCGCACTGCCGCGCGCACGGCATTCCGGTGTTCTACACCGCCCAGCATGGTGACCAGGATCGCCGCGACCGCGGCCTGCAGGCCGATCTGTGGGGGCCGGGCATGCGCCGCAGCGCCGACCACGAACCGATCATCGAGGCGCTGGCACCGCAGCCAGGCGAGCACGTGCTGGTGAAGCACCGCTACAGCGCCTTCCAGCGCAGCAACCTGGAGACGCTGATGCGGGTACGTGGGCGCGACCAGCTGCTGGTGACCGGCGTGTACGCCCATATCGGCTGCACCGCGACCGTGGTCGAGGCCTTCCAGCGTGACATCGAGGCCTTCATCGCCGCTGACGCGGTGGCGGACTTCTCGCGTGCCGATCACGATCAGGCGCTGCACTGGATCGCACGCACCAGCGGGGTGCCGATGACCACCGACCAGCTGCTGGAGGTGCTGTGATGGCCGCCACGGGTGAGGTGCTGGATCTGGAGCGGATGCGTGCCGATGTGGCGCGCGTGCTGGAGTGCACACCGGCCGAGATCGGTGACGACGACAACCTGATCGACCTGGACCTGGATTCGATGCGCATGCTCGGCCTGGTCCTGGCCTGGGGCAACACCGGCCTGCCGCTGGAGTTCTCGCAGTTGGCCGAACACACCACGCTGCGCCAGTGGTGGAACGTGGTGCAGACGCTGCAGGCCGCGCAGAGCGCATGAACGCCGTCGCGCTGGCCACGCCGGTGGCATTGACCGAGGCCCAGGCGGGACTGTGGTTCGCACAGCGGCTGGCACCGGACAACCCGTCATTCAATACCGCGCACGCGGTGTGGATCGATGGCCCGCTGGACGTGGCCGCGTTCGTCGCAGCGGCAGACCAGGCTGCAGGCGAGGCCCAGGCCTTAGCACTGCGCTTTGCCGAAGGGGCCGATGGCCAGCCGCTGCAGTGGCATGACCCCGCACACGTGCCGTTGCTTTCGGTGCGGGATGTGTCCACTGAGGCGGATCCCGCCGCTGCGGCACGCAACCTGATGCACGCCGACCGGCTGAGCCCGGTCGATCCCACCCGCGACCGGATCAGTCAGCAGGTGCTGCTTGAGCTGGGCGGGCAGCGCTGGGTCTGGTACCTGCGCGTGCATCACCTGGCGGCCGACGGATACGGCATGGCGCTGTTCACTGATCGCGTGTGCGCGTTGTATGCCGGTCGTACCGGTGAGCCACTGCCGGGGCTGACTGGCGTGCTGGCCGATGATGCCGCCTATCGTGCCGATCCGCGCCGCACGCAGGCCGGGCAGTGGTGGCGCGAGCACATGCAGGGGGCACCGGCGGGCGTCGGCCTGGCCGGTACGCTCGCGGCCAGTGACGACGCGCTGCGCTGGGTGCAGCCGCTCGATGCGGCATTCCGGGAACAGCTGCTGCAGGCGTCGGTTCGTTGGCTGCAGCCCTGGCCGGACGTGCTGGCCGCGTTGTCGGCCGAGTACCTGCGGCGGATGAGCGCTGCCGATGAAGTGGTGCTGGGCGTGCCTTACATGGGGCGGCTCGGCAACGCGTCGGCGCGGGTGCCGGCGATGGTGATGAATGTGTTGCCGCTGCGCGTAGCGGCCGCCGAGGGCAGCGTCGAGGCCTTTACCCGCGGGCTGGGCCGTCAGCTCAGCCAGGGGCGCAAGCACGGCCGTTACCGCGGCGAGCAACTGCGCCGGGACCTGGGCCTGGTGGGTGCGCAGCAGCGCCTGCACGGTCCGCTGGTGAATGTGCAGCCGTTCTACAAGCGGCTGGTGCTGACTGGCGTGCAGGCGGCGCTGGAGGTGCTGTGCACCGGGCCGGTGGATGACCTGACGCTGGGCTTCCGTGGCGATGGCCAGCGTCTGCTGGATCTGGAGATCGAGGCCAATCCCGCGCTGTACAGTCGCGAGGATGTCGAGGCACACGCGGCACGGTTGCTGCATTTTGTGTCGGCGGCACTGCAGGCTGACGATATCGCAGCCGTACCTCTGGCGACGACCGACGAGGTGCAGCAGGTGCTGCACGGTTTCAATGCCACCGCGCACGCGCTTCCTGAGACCACACTGGTTGAATTGCTGCAGCAGGGCATGGATCGGGATCCGCACACTCCAGCGCTGGTGTTCGGCGACACTACGCTGGACTACGTAACGCTGGAAGCGCGCAGTTTCGCGCTGGCGGCACAGCTGCGGGCGATGGATGTCGGCCCGGGCAGCGTGGTGGCGGTGGCATTGCCGCGCTCGCTGGAGCTGGTGATCGCTCTGGTCGCGGTGCTGCGAGCAGGCGCGGCCTACCTTCCGCTGGACCTGGCCCATCCCGATGAGCGGCTGGCACGTATTTTCGCGTCGGCACAGCCGGTGTGCGTACTGGCTGCGGCGGACGTATCGGCGCGCGTGGCCGGCGTACCGGTGCTCGCGCCGGAGCAGTGGACTGCGCTGAGTTTTGCCGCACCGTGGGCCGATCCGGCACCTGACGATGCGGCCTACGTGATCTATACCTCCGGCTCGACCGGCGAGCCCAAGGGCGTGGTCATCGAACACCGTGCCATCGTCAACCGCCTGCTGTGGATGCGCGAGCACTACGACATCCGCGCCGATGACCGCGTGCTGCAGAAGACCCCGGCCACCTTCGACGTCTCGGTCTGGGAGTTCTTCCTGCCGCTGCTGTGCGGGGCCACGCTGGTGGTCGCCGGGCCGGACGCGCATCGCGATCCCACTGAACTGGCGCGGCTGATCCGCGAGCATGGCATCACCACGGCGCATTTCGTGCCATCGATGTTGGATGCCTTCCTCGCTGCACCGGCCTCCGAAGGGCTGCAGCTGCGACGGGTGTTCACCAGTGGCGAGGCGCTGGATGCTTCGTCCCGCGACCGCTTCCACGCGCGTGTGCACGCCGAGCTGCACAACCTGTATGGCCCGACCGAAGCTGCGGTGGACGTCAGCTACTGGCCGGCGTCGGCGCAGGATCGTTCGCGGCCGGTGCCGATCGGGTTCCCGGTCTGGAACACCCGCCTGTACGTGCTGGACGCCCGGATGCAGCCGGTGCCGGTGGGCGTGCCCGGTGACCTGTACCTGGGTGGCGTCCAGCTGGCGCGTGGCTATCTCGGTCGCGATGATCTGACCACCGAGCGCTTCCTTGCCGATCCTTTCCTGACGGGCGAGCGCATCTACCGCACCGGCGACGTAGCACGCTGGCGCCGCGATGGTGCGGTCGAGTATCTCGGCCGCAGTGACCACCAGGTGAAACTGCGCGGCCTGCGCATCGAGCTGGGCGAGATCGAGGCGGCACTGCGCGAGCTGCCTGGCATGGAGCGGGCGGAAGTGCTGCTGCGCCAGGATGCTCCCGGCGAAGTGCGTCTGGTGGCGTATCTGCCGACCGCGCTTGCCGATGCCGTAACGCTGCGCAGCCACCTGGCCACGCGCGTGCCGGACTATATGGTGCCCTCGGCGTTTGTCGGCGTGGACCACTGGCCGGTGACCGCCAACGGCAAGCTCGACCGCAACGCGTTGCCGAAGCCTCCGCAACTTGAAGTTGCCGGCTTGGCGCCGCGCACGCCGTTGGAACAGGAGCTGGCGTTGTTGTTCGCCCAGGCGCTTGGGCGTGAGGCGCCGGTGGCAGTGGATGCAGATTTCTTCAGTCTCGGCGGTGATTCGCTGTCGGCGGTGCACCTGCTGCTGGCGATCGAGCAGCGCTGGCGCTGTGACCTGGGTCTGGGTGCATTGTTTGCGCAGCCCACCGTGGCCGCACTGGCGGTTCGTATTGCCGAGCCTCCCGCGCTGGCCGATCACGCACTGGGGCCGGTGATCGCATTGGCCGCAACCGACGCCGCCGGGCCCACGCCGCTGTTCGTGCTGCATCCGGCCGGGGGGATCGCCTGGAACTACCGCACCCTGGCCCGGGCACTGCAGCCGGCACGCCCGGTGTACGGCCTGCAGTCGCCGGCACTGGACGCCCGGCAGCCGCTGCCGAGCAGCATCGAGGCGATGGCCAACGACTACGTGCAGCGCGTGGTCGCACTACAGCCGAAGGGGCCAGTGCATCTGCTGGGCTGGTCGGTAGGTGGCATCCTCGCCCAGGCGATGGCGGTGCGCCTGCATGAAATCGGCCGCGACGTCGGCGAGCTGGTGCTGCTGGACGCGTATCCCAGCGAGTGCTGGCGGGCCGAACCGGAACCCGATCCCATCGCCGCATTGCGGGCATTGCTGGCGATTGCCGGCCACGATCCGGATGCGCATCCGGAACTCGACAGCCGTGAACGCATTCTGGGGTTCCTGCGCCGTGGCGGCAGTGCACTCGGCAGCCTGCCGGATGTGGTGCTCGATGGCGTGGTGCGCGCGGTGACCGGCACCAATCGACTGATCCGCGAACATATTCACCAACCGTTCGACGGCACGCTGGTGCACGTCCGTGCTGGTCGGGATCATCAGGCGCGGCCACAGCTGCAATCGACGTTGTGGCGGACCCACGCGCGCAGGGTGCAGGTGCTGGAACTGCCGTTCCTGCACGCCGAACTGACCGGCCGCGATGCGGTGGCGCAGCTGGCGCCGTGGTTGTCGGCGCGCCTGCGCCATTGGGATGAGCAACAGGAGATCGCAACATGCAGTTGACCGGTTTTGAAGGCCGCGTGGCCCTGGTGACCGGCGCCGCCGGTGGCATCGGTGAGGCCCTGGTGCGGTTGCTGGCCGAGGCTGGCTGCACGGTGGTGGCGACCGATCGCGATGCGCCCGTGGTCGCGGATGCACGTGTGCAGGCGTTTGCCCTTGATGTGACCGACACTGCGGCGGTGGATGCGCTGGTGGATCGTGTAGAAGCCAGCATCGGGCCGATCGGCCTCGCCGCCAGCGTGGCCGGGGTGCTGCACGTGGGCGAGGTGACCGGCACCACCGATGACGATTGGCGCCGGGTTTTCGCAGTCAATGCGGATGGCGTGTTCCATGTGGGGCGTGCGCTGGCGCGGGTGATGTCACCACGTCGGCAGGGTGCGATCGTCACCGTCAGCTCGAACGCGGCGGGCGTGCCTCGGCACGGCATGGCCGCCTACGCGGCATCCAAGGCAGCCGCTACGATGTTCACCCGCTGCCTTGGGTTGGAGCTGGCACCGCTCGGCATCCGCTGCAACATCGTCGCCCCGGGCTCAACGCTGACCCCGATGCAGACCGGCATGTGGCAGGACAAGCACGGCGCCGAGCGCGTGATCGCCGGCAGCCTGGAGACCTACAAGGCCGGCATTCCACTGCGCAAGCTGGCGAGCCCGGAAGACGTCGCCCATTCGGTGATGTTCCTGCTCTCCGAGCAGGCCGGACACGTGGCGATGAGTGACCTGTACGTCGACGGCGGCGCCACCCTGCGCGGGTGATTCCTGCTAATGCCGGCCGCTGGCCGGCAACCCATAGTCCCCGGTAGTGCCGTCCACCGGCCGGCAACCTCATTCAACTTCAGACATCTCCGAACATCCATCGAGGCATGGCCTGACGTTCAACGCCCAATGATCGCTCCACGATGAGGCATGAGCAGCCACCGCCTCCGCCTGGGCCGGCGTTCCATTGTCGGTCAGGTCTACGTTCTGACAACGACCACACATCAGCGCCGCCGGCTCTTTGAAAGCGAAGCTGCAGTGGCATGTGTAAACGACCCGTTTCATTACATCGAGCGGCGGGGGCTGGTGCAGTCACTCGCATGGGTCGTCATGCCGGATCACGTCCACTGGATGTTCGAGCTGCGTGCAGCTCACCTTCCAGACATTGCGCGCCGAATGAAGTCGTCGAGCGCGCTTGCCCTGAATCGCCTGGCGGGTCGTCGAAGTACGGTGTGGCAGCCTGGCTACTTCGACCACGCCGTGAGGGCTGAGGAGTCGCTGGCGCGGCCAGCCCTATACATCCAGGGGAACCCGGTACGCGCCGGTATTGCCGAGCAGATTGGCGAGTATCTGCATGCGTGGTCGGTCTGGGCGTGATGCCGGCCAGCGGCCGGCACTACCAGGCTTTCGAGCGAGACGGTTGCGGCACTACCCGTTGCGGTCAGGGAAGGGTCAGTCGGTACACCAGCACGCGGTTGTCGTTGTCGTACGGGCTATCGCAGGGCTGGCCCTGCATGCGGCAGTGACGGGCGATGAAGTCGTTGTCGTTGCCGATCAACAACAGCACGTCGTTCGGATGCTGCGGGTCCAGCGCCGGCAGCACGTCCATGGCTTCCCACTTTTCCGAGAGCAGCCCGGCATGTGGGCCGCGCATCGTGTCCAGATCCAGCCCGGCACGCGCGAGCTGCGGGCGGTCGAGCAGGTTCAGCAGTTCGTCGCTGCGTGCGGGCACGATGCCTGCCTTCAACGTGGTACCGGTGGGATCAGCCAGTACCGAGGTCGTGCCGGTTTCGTAGGTGCTGCCGGCCAGATTGCTGGCATCGGCCACATCCACGAGCAACACCGACTTGTAGACGATCGGGTCGTCGACGTCCTTGCCCAGGCCATTGCCATCCCGGGCCAGCAGCAGGAAGCGATGGTCGTCCAGCACGCGGAGCTCGCTCTGCGCGGCGGTGCGGTCCAGTTTGCCCTTGCCGTCTTGCGCGTAGGCGGGCAGGGCCATCACGTAATGGCCGATAGGTTGCTGTGGCGTCGGCGAGGCCGTCACGTCGTAGACCAGTACGCGGGTGTTGATACGGCCCGCCGCGTTGCCCTGCGCGCTGTCCTGCAGTGTGGCGCTCTGCAGGGCGACGAACAGGCGGGTGCCGTCGGGTGACAGGCCCATGCCTTCCACGCCTTGGTTGTTGCGGCGGCCGGTCTGCGGTGGCGCCAGCGAGCCGAACGCCGGCTTGCCCTCGCGCTGCGGCCTGATCGCAGGGGGCGCCACGATCACGCCCTGCAGCTGACCCTGCGCATCGAAGTAATAGACGTTGGCGGTGTACTCGTCGCCGATGTAGAAATGGCCATCGGCGGTGAACTGCAGCGACTCCGCATCCAGCGAAACCTTGCCGGCGCCCGCGCCGCTGGCCGGCGAGGGCAGCACCACATCGCGTTGGGTGATCGTGTGCTCACCCGGGTCGGCACCGGTGAACGGCTGCCCGTTGAAGTCCTTCAGCACCACGCCCTTGTCCGGGACCATCGACAGCGTACCGAGCGCACCGGGCTTGCCTCGCGTAACGTCGATGCGCAGCTGCATGCGCTCCACGCGTCCAGTGTAGTCGTAGAACAGGCCGGCCTCGGGATCGTTGCGGCCGCGGTCGGGCAGTGTCCACAGCACGCCTTCGTAGCCGCTGGCGGTGCGCTTCCAGGTGCCAGGCTGTACCGCCAGCGACGAGAACGAGCCCAGCGTGTCGCCGAGGAAGTCCACCGTGCCTGCCGGCAGCCGCCCGGCGGCGACCAGGCCTTTATCCACGTAAGTACGACCGCCCAACTGCAGGGTGCGTGGCGGTGCGCCAGCGGCCTCGTGTGGAGCGGAGTATCCGCCGGCGGAGAGGGTGGCCAGCAGCAGGGCGGTCGCGAGCATCGGTGGACTCCGGGTGGTCGATCAGAAGCGAAGGTCGATCGTACCGAACACCTGGCGCGGTGCCGAAGCATGGAACACGTACAGCTTGCCGGCCGGGTCGCTCGGCGCGAATACGCTCGAATCCAGGTTGCTGGCGTAGCGCTTGTTGGTCAGGTTGGTCACGTTGAACGACAGGCGCATGCCCTTGGCGAAGCCAATCTGGCCGAAGTCGTAGCCGCCGGCCAGGTCGAACACGGTGAAGCCGCCGAAGCCCTGGTCGTTGGTGTAGGTGTAGAAGCGTTCGCCGGTGTACTTGCCGCGCAGGCTGGCGAACCAGCCGTTGTCACGCCAGGTGATCTCGGTGGCCAGCAGCTGCTTGGGTGTATCGGTCTGGATCTTGCCCTTGATCTGCTGCTCGACACCGGCCTGCACGTAGTTGGAGGCGTAGGTCGAACGGTTCAGCGAGGCCGAGGTGTACCAGCTGAAGTGCTCGTTCGGGGTCCACAGCACGGTCAGCTCGGCACCGCGGCTGTCGACGCCGCCGACGTTGTAGAAGCGGTTGCCGCAGGTCGGGCCGACCGGCTGCCGCGAATCGCAGGGATTGTACTGCAGCAGGCGGTTGTCGAAGCGCACGCTGTAGGCTGCGATCGAGGCCTGCAGGGTATCGGTGACGAAGCGGTAGCCGGCTTCCAGCGAGCGCGACTCTTCCGGCTTCAGGTTGCCCTGGGCGTTCCAGGTGGCCTGGCTGACCGCCTGCGGGCCCAGCTTGAAGCCGCCCTGGAACATGGCGATGTTTTCGGCGTAGCTGGCAAAGATCTCGTGATGCTCGGCCAGGCGGAAGTTGGCGCCGATGCTGGGCAGGAAATTCCTGCTGGCCTTCAACGAGCCGGTGGCGAACTGGTTGTTGGAGGTCGGCGAGATCGGCGTCTTCGCATCGCCCGGCAGCGCCTGTGCATCGGAGGTGGCGTGCGGGCTCTTGGCGCCGAACTCCAGGGTCAGGCGGTCATCAAGCAGGCGCCAGGTGTCCTTCAGGAAGAACTGGTGGGTCTTCCAGCGCGTGCGCTGGGCGAACACGCCGACATCGGAGGGCAGGGTGTTCATGCCACTCAGGTCACGCGGGCCGTCCACGGCGGTCTGGTAGCGTTCGGCGCTGCTGGTGTTGCGTTCGTACCAGACGCCGCCTTCGATGCGATGTGCACCCAGCTCCCAGTCGAACGACAGCGTGCCGCCATCGCGGTCGATGGTGTAGATGGTGTTGCGGAAGATGATCGGAATCTCCTGCGCCGTACCCTTGTTCGACCAGGCGCCGCTGTTCCAGTTGTGGCCTTCGCCGCGGTCATCGTGGTGGTAGGCCAGGGCACGCAGGCTGAAGCCATCGGCCAGGAAGAAGTCGCCGGCCAGGTAGTAGAGGTTGTCATCGCGCAGGATCTGCCCGGCAGTGAATGCACCATCGGCGTCCTTGTCCGGGCCGCTGTTGTCGCACTTCTTCGCGTTGAGGCTGGCGGTATTGCAGTAGGCCTTGGCCACCGCCTTGTTCCAGTCCGGCGCATAGCCACCCCAGTCCCAACCAAGGCCGCGCGACATCTCGTCCTTGGACAGGTAGAAGTAGTCCGCCTGGGTGGTGCGCGAGGTATCGACGAAACCGGTGATCTGGCCGCGGCCGAAGTTCCACACGCCCTTGGCATTGAACTGCTTGGTGGTGGACGTGTCGTAGGCGGTCTGGTCGTTCCACAGATCAGAGACGGCGTTCATGCCGGAAACGTAGCCGGAGAAGCCGTTGTACTCGCCGCTGTCGACGCGCACGAAAGTGCGGCGGTTGGCATCGCTGCCGAAGGTCTGCACCACGCGGCCCCCCAGCTCCTGGGCTGGGCGGTCGGAGGTGTAGGAAATGGTGCCGCCGAGGTTGCTGGTGGACGGCGTGCCGAGGCTGCCGATGCCCACCGCCAGTTCGGCGCCGGCCATGTTCTCGCTGATCAGCGCACGGTTGATGGTCAGGCCGTTGTAGTTGTTGTACGCACCGTCGCCCAGCGGCACGCCGTCCAGTGTGTAGCCGAGGCGAGTGGAGTTGAAGCCGCGCAGGCCCAGGGTCATCGACTGTTCGTTGGTGCCCAGCGCATCGGCCGACTGCGCGTTGACGCCCGGCAGCAGGTTCAGGGTCTTCTGCAGGCTGGTGCCCGGCGGCAGGATGTCGAGGTTCTCGCGGGTGATGCGCTGCACCTGGCGCGCTTCACCGCTGCCGATCACCGAAACCGCATCGAGGTTGGTGGCGGAGGGCGTGCTGGAGGTCGGGGCAGCATCCTGCGCCCAGGCCGCGGGAGCGAGCGCCAGGGACAGCGCAGCGGCCAACAAAGTCTTCGTCATGTTACGGACACTCAGGCAGGCACGAGCCACCGCATGGGCGCGGAGCTCATGGAGTTCGAAAGGAGGGACAGCTGATGCGACCGCGGGCGCTGCGGATGCCGTGGGTCAACGTGAAAATGGTGCGCTAGACAGATGACTGTCTGGTGACACCGCTATGCGCGTGGCATGCCGATGCATGCATTGGTAGATGCCAACCTTGGTTGGCATGCGCGGCGTCGAACAGACGCTGCGCTGCTCTGTCGCAGGAGCGCCAACCAAGGTTGGCATCTACCGGGGCAGGTCAGGCTTGTCGGGTCAGGAGCGCCGAACGAGGTCGGCATCAATGTGCGATCAACCCGTGTTGCGCGGCTTGCGCGTGCGCTTTGGCTTTGCAGTATCACCGCCGCTGGCGGCGCCATCCTGCAGCGCCTGCAGCCAAGACAGGGTGTCCACGTAGTCGATGAAGTGGCGCAGGTAACCTGGGCTGGTCGACTGCATCGTGTCCAGCATGCGTTGCACCAGCACCGCCGAGTTCAACGGGCCGCCATCGGCCGGGGCCTCGGTGCGCAGCGAACGGCGTACCTGCAGTTCGCTGCGCAGCTCCGACCACTCGCGCTGCACCTGCTGCAGCATCGGCACCTGCGGGTAATGCGGCAGCGAACGCGATTCCGCATCGAGATCGCGCACCAGCGCGCGCAGCGCATCCAATGCTGGCGGCTTACTTGGCATCCGCGGCCTTGGGCTTGGGAATCGGTGCGATTTCCACGCGGCGGTTGCGCGCGCGGCCATCTTCGCTGGCATTGGAGCTGACCGGTTGCTCGCTGCCGAAGGCAGCGGCGAATACGGCGTCGGCCGGTACGCCGTCGGCGATCAGGGTGCGGGTCACGGTCAGCGACCGCTGCGCCGACAGCTCCCAGTTGTCGGCGAAGCGGCGGTTGCCTTCCCGCACCGGTGCGTCATCGGTGAAACCGCTGACCATCAGGATCTCTTCGCGCGTGCCGAGATAGGCCGCCAGCGGCGCGGCCAGGCTGCGCAGCAGTTCCTGGCCTTCCGGCTGCAGCTGGTCGGAGTTCAGCGCGAACAGCACGCTGCCGCTGATGCCGATGCGGCCATCGACCAGGGTCACGCGACCGGCGGCCAACGGGCCGGCCAGCGCCTGTTCCAGGGTCTGCAGGCGCTTGGCTTCGGCCTGGCGCTGCTTCACTTCCTGGTCCAGCCGCTGCGACAGCTCCAGCTGCACCGCGACCACACCGACCAGGATCAGCACGAACGCGCCCAGCAGCACCGACATCAGGTCGCCAAAGGCGGCCCAGATCGGGGCGTGTGAGCCGCCGTCGACCTCCAGCTCGTCGCTCATGCGCTGCCGGCCTTGCCGCGGCGCGCGGCCAGCTGCTGTAGTTCTTCCATCACCTGCTTCTGTGACAGCAGGCTGAGGTCGACCACCTCGCGCGCCTGCGCTACGTAGTAGGCCAGCTGCTCATCGCTGCGGGCCAGCGAGGCATCCAGTGCGCCGCCGATCTGTTCCAGGCGGCCGGACAGCTCGGTGGAGGCGCGGCCGAACTGCGCGACCGCTTCGCCGAAGGTGCCGGCCAACTGGCCAACGTCGCCCGCGCTGCCGCTGAGTGCTGCGGCAATGCCATCCAGCTTGCCGGTCTCGGCGGCGATACGGTCGGTGAAACGGTTGCCGACGCGTTCCAGCAGCTCGGCCGAACCGCCGACCAGCGCGTCCACCGCGGTGCGCTGCTCGTGCGAGGCGTGATTGATCGCATCCAGCAGGGTCTGCACGGTGGCCAGCAGGCGGCCGCGCTCTTCCAGCATCGCGTTGTCGCGCACCAGGCTCTCGGAGAGCGTGCTGCGCAGCTCGGTGATGACGTCGGCAGCAGCCTTCGGCGCAGCGGCCGCAGTCTGCAGCAGGGTGGACACTTCGGCCAGCGTGGCGCTGGCCTGGGCACGGCCGTTCTCGCCAATCTGCTGCGCGGTCTGTGCCAGCGTGTCGCAGACCTGCTGCTGCTGGGCGGCCAGGCGTTCGCCGTTGGCCTGCAGGCGTTCGGCCAGCTCCGTGGAAACGTGCTGCAGGGCATCGCTCCAGCGCTGCAGGCGCTGTTCGTCGCCGGCCTGTAGCTGGGTCTGCAGCGCGGCGTGGGCCTGCTGCAGTTCGGCGCTGACCGCGTCCCAGCGCGCCTGGCGCTGCTGCTCGCGGCTGTCCAGGCTGGCCTGCAGTTCGGCGTGCGCGGTCGCAGCGGCGGCCTGCGCGGCCTGCCACTGCTGCGAGCGCTGCTCTTCATGATCCTGCAGCAGCGACTGGCTGGCGCTGTGGTGCTGTTCAAGTGCCTGCAGCAGCGCCTGCGCACGCGCGTCCAGATGCTCGCTGGCGGCCAGCAACGCCTGCTGCTGGCGTTCGACCAGCGCAGTATTCAATGCCTGCTGCTGTTCGGCGGCGGCGCGCCAGGCCTCGGCATTGCCGTTGGCATCGGCCTGCAGGCGCTCGCCGATGCGCGTGACCAGTGCTTCGGCCTGCGTGCCTTGGCCGTCGCTGAAGGCCTGCAGGTGCTGGCGAAGATCGCTCACCAGTGCCTGTTGTACCTGGGTCTGCTCGCTCACTACCTTGGCCCAGCTGGCTTCCGTCGCCACGCGGCTGCGTTCGAAACCGACGCTCAGGCCAGACAACTGCTGCTGCACGGCCTGTTCGACACGGGCGTGCAGCGCTTCACCATGGTGCGCCAGGCCAGCCAGCGTGGTCTCGGCCATCGGCTGCAGCGCACCACCAATCGCGGCGGCACTGGCTTCGGCACCTTCGCGCAGCGACTGCTGCAGCGAGATGGCCAGGCGTTCCTGCAGCGCTTGGCTCTGGGTCAGGAACTCGGCCTGGCCGGCCAGCAGGCGCTCATTGGCGGCCGAACTATGCTGTTCAAAGGTGCTGGTCATCGCCTGCAGGCGGTCGACCAGCGCAGGCAGCGCGGCGGACTGTGCCTGCAGCAGGCGCAACGATTCGGCGCGCTGCCAGGCCTGCGAGTACGGGTGCAGGTCGCCGGCAATGGCGCGATCCAGCTGCTGTACGGCCTGCAGGCGGTCACGGCGCAGCAGCGCGGCCAGAAGGCCGAGCATGGCCGAGCTGGCCACACCAGCGATAGAGGTGCCGAATGCCACCGCCAGTCCCTGCACCGGCGACGCCAGCGAGCCGCGGATGGCGGCCATGTCGGTTGCGCTCTGCAGGGCCAGGCCGGTGCCACGCAGCGTGTCCATCATGCCCAGCAGAGTGCCGAGCATGCCCAGCAGCACCAGCAGGCCAACCAGGTACGGGGTCAGCACCGGCGCGGGCAGGGCGGTGCGCTCGCCTTCCACGCGCAGGCGCACGGCGTTGCGCAGGCCCATCGGCACGCGCTCCAGCCAGGGGGCAAGGCTTTCCTTCGCGCTGGACAGGTCACTCAGTGCGCTGCGCAGGCCGTTGCTGGCCTGGCGGTAGCGGTACAGCTCCACGCCACCGGCGATGTAGCAGGCCGCGATGATTGCCGCCACCGCTGCACCCAGCGGATGCACCGAAACGTAGCCAATGCCGATCCAGCACACGGCCAGCAGGCCGACAAGGAAAACAACGACATGGAAAGCAGTTCTGGACATGGTGTTCCGGTCAGTGGGAGCGCAGGGCGTCTTGCAGCCCTTCGATCGGGTGGAAGCGCAGCTGCAGCTCGGCAAGCAGCAGGGTGCGCATGTCATGGCGGAAGGCCGCGCGCCAGCCGGGCTGGCCGTGCACGCGTTCAAAACGGGCGCCGAGCACCGCCGGCGCGGTGGCCAGCAGGCTGTGCTCGCGCGGGGTGAGGGTCTGTTCCATCACCGCATCGACCTCGGCCAGCCGCGCCAGCTCAGGCGAAACCTGCACGAGTTGGTCGCGCAGGCGCCCACGCAGGCCCCCGGTGGCGGTCTGGATTGCCTGCTGCAGCACCCGGTAGCGCTGGCGCAGCGAGGCAAAGTTGGGCGCAGCGGCAGCTTCGGCCAGGTCCAGCAGACGCTCGGCCTCGGCATCCTCACTGATCGAGGCCAGCAGGCTGGCGTGGGCCTGGGCGCAGTCGGCCAGTACATCCTCGACTGCTTCGGCGGCCTCGCCGGGCTCGGGCAGGCGTCCGCCCAGCGCTCCGGACAGGGCCACGGCACGGCTCCAGTCCACCCACTGGCCGAGGCGATCGGTCAGGGCGGGACTGCTGGCCGGCATCGCGCCGTCGCTGAGACGGGCGAGCAGGCGGAGGAATTCCGGTCCACCCAGGACCGGCTGCGCTGCTTTCGCCATCAAGGGGTGAGGGGCCAAAAACCGTTGATTTTACAGCCAGATGACCCGGCCTGGATGAAGGCGGGGCGGGGGGAGGGGACCCGCAGGCGCGACAAGGCTTAGAATGACCGGCTGCACCCATTCCGTTCGACCCTTGGAGTACCCAATGACTGTTGCGCAGTTCTACCCGATCGGCACCCCCGGACAGCCCTGGGGCGACGCGGAACGCGCACAGTGGCGGGCCCGCCAGCAGCGTCAGCGCAGCTACCACGACGACGTGGTGGCCGCCCTTGAGCGCCTGGACGACAGCTTCGACGTGATCCAGTACGGCCAACTCGACTACGCCCCGGACCATTACCCGCTGTTCGCCGTGGTCAACCACAACTGGAATCCGGCGCTGCCGACCGCGCTGATCACCGGCGGCGTGCATGGCTACGAGACCAGCGGCGTGCATGGCGCCCTGCAGTTCCTGGAGCAGCAGGCCGAGCGTTACCTGGGCCGGCTGAACCTGATCGTGGCGCCGTGCGTCAGCCCGTGGGGCTACGAGCGCATCCAGCGCTGGAACCCGGATGCCATCGACCCGAACCGCAGCTTCCGTGACGGCGGCCAGATCGAGGAAGCCGCCGCGCTGATGCGCTGGGTGGCCGAGCGCAAGCCGAACCTGCTGGTGCACCTGGACCTGCACGAGACCACCGACAGCGACCTGCACGAGTTCGATCCGGCGCGCTGTGCCCGCGACGGCAAGCCGTTCGAGCGCGACACCATTCCGGATGGCTTCTATGTGATCGGCAACAGCGAAGATCCGCAGGCCGAGTTCCAGAAGGCGCTGATCGCTGCCGTCGCCCCGGTTACCCACATCGCCCCGGCCGACGCCGAAGGCAACCTGGTTGGCCTGCCGCTGCAGTCGCCGGGCGTGGTCTGGGGCGAATCGCGCTCGATCGGCGCCTGCGCCGGTTTCACCGATGCACGCTTTGCCACCACCACCGAGGTCTACCCGGACAGCCCGCGCACCAACCCGCAGGAATGCAACGACGCCCAGGTGGCGGCGGTGTGCGCGGGTCTGGATTTCGCCCTGGCGGCGCAGTAACGCATCAGCGCAGGGTCATACCCGGCGGGTTGGGCGGGGGCTAGCCCAGCAGGATCACGCCCCACACCGTGCCGACCATCAGCAGCGCGGTGGTCTGGGCGGCGCTGCCCATGTCCTTGGCGTTCTTGGAAAGCGGGTGGTGCTCCAGCGAGATGCGGTCGACCACCGCTTCGATGGCCGAGTTGAGCAGTTCCACCAGCAGGCTGATGAAGCAGACGGCCAGCACCACGGCCCGTTCGATCGTGCTGATGTCCAGCACGAAGGCCGCTGTCATCAGTAGTGCGTGCAGCAGCAATAGCTGCCGGAAGGCCGCTTCGCCACGGAAGGTAGCGATGAAGCCGTCGCGCGAATGGAGCAGCGTGTGGAAGATGCGGCGCAGGCCGGTCTTGCCATGCGGATATTTGCCGCTGTTCTTGGGGGGAGGTGGCTGCATGCCGGTCCTGCCATGAAGTGATCTCTTGGCAGCATGTGCAGGCGCGCGTCGGGAAAGCGTCGGACGCCCGTTGGATTTTCCTTCAACCGCCCTGGCGCTGCGCCTGGATGGCCTGATCAAGCGCATCCAGATCGTCGGTCGGCGAGGCCAGCCATGCCGGGTACGCCTCGGTCTCGACGAAGGCGGAGGATCGCAGCACGTCATCGAATGCCGGATTGTCCTTCTCCGCATGGCGCAGCAGGCCGGACATCAGCCCGCAGATGCGGACGGCCGCCTGGTAGGCACCCTGCAGCGATCCGGCCGGCTCGGTGACCGTGTTGAGGAAGGCCGCATAGGCCGGCCCATCGAAGACGAAGTCCTCGCGCTGCTGGAAGGCATCGCCGTTGAGGTTGGCTTCGCCGGAGACGTGCCGTGAGAATCCCCAGGACCAGATGTCGAGGAAACGCAGGTCATCCAGCATCCGGCGCGCATCGTCATTCAGCGCGACCGCGCCGGACAGAGCGTGCTCCAGCGTGGCCGCTGCGAACGGTTCGGTGCCCTCGTGGGCCAGGAAATCGGTCAGGCAGCGCAGGGCGCCGGAATGGTCTGGATCCAGCTGCAACGCCCGGTAGATCACGCGGGCGCCTTCCACATGGCGGCCTTGGGCGATGAAGATGTTGAGCGCGTGGTGGGCGAGCTGGTCGGCGTTGAGGTCGGCAATCCGGGTCATCGGGGTCTGGCTGGCGTGAACGGACGGTGTGCACAAGTCTGCCAGATCACTCATTCGGCCGGGCTGCGTGAATCGCGCATCGAGTAGATCACCGAGAAGATCTTCCAACCCCGCTCGGTGCGGACCAGCTGCCACATTTCCTTGCCCCAGTTCGTCTTCACACCATCGTCGTGGAAACTGTAGTTAAACGACACCGAGGCCACATCACCATCGGTCTCGATCTTCGTGTTGGAGAATTTCTCCTCCGTCGGTTTCGGCGAGGCAACGGCCCCGTCGATCAGCGCGATGAAGTTGTTGGCGGGAATCTGCCGTGCCTTGATCGCATCGGGCCTGGTCTTGCGGATGTCCTGCAGGCGCACGTCCTCGGAAACGACCTGCCAGCCGATGTCTTCCGCCTTGTCCGAGAAGAACAGGCCCATGTAGGTCGGCTTGTCCTTGTTGATCAACGAGGTGCGGAATGATTCGACCACCTGCTCGATCGCCTTGACGTCTGCACGGGCGTTCTGCGCGGCGTAGACCGGCAGCCACGCCGGGAGCAGAAGGGCGAGGGCGGCGAAGCGTGCACGTGCGTTGGGCATCATAGGATCCTGAGGAAGAGTGAGGTGGCGCTGGCGCATCACCGCGCGTAGGTTCGCCAGAAAAGCACGCGGTCTCCGGTCCTGTTCATGGCGACGAAGACCGATTTTCCGGATTCGGGCGTGCAGCGAAAGACGTGGTACGACGCGCTGAGCGTCGCGTCGCCAGGCCACCAGTATCGATTGAACGCAACAGGATCACTGTTGTCGAATGGGGTCGCCTGGCAATCCGCAGGCAGCTGCAGCGGCAACGCAGGGGGCTTGGTGAAGGCCAGCGCGCTGGTGTTGGAGTCGAGGTCGTGCACCTCGCGCAGGTCGGTCGCCTCGTGGGGCACCCAGCCGGGAATCCACCCTTTGTTCACCATGTCGGAGTCAAGCGCCTCCTGTAGGGTCTCGAACGAACTTTCCATCACTAGGCCGCAGGCGCATAGCGCGCTACAGAATGTCACGACAATGGCGCGCCTGGCCATTCCACCGGGGCTAGTCATCGTCGTCCTCCTCTGCGGAAAGCAGCCTACCCAGTTCTTCCGGCGGCAAGCGCTTGAGCCGCGCTTCCAGTTTCCGATCGTACGGCCGGTCATTGGGTTCGGTATGGCGCTGCGCCTTGCGCGCGTACTGCTGCATGAACAGACCGATCTCCTGCGCGATCCTGTCCTTCCGGCTCTTGCCTGCCATCGACGGGCGTCCCTGTGTTCATCCTGAATCATCGGTCGGCGCACGCTAGCACGGATGCCGGGCGCCACAACAGGCCGGTTTGACGTTGAAGAGTATCTGCGCGGATGGCGCGCGGGCGCGCGGCGCGGGAGGGGATCTGCCAATGAGGACGCCGATTTGGGGGCTTACCGGCCTGTCCGTGGCGTACGTTGCCGGTTGCTCGGCGATCTCAGTGTGGCATTCCCGCGCGCTTGCCTCGGTCCCGGTCGAGGCGAGCAGGGTCGAGGTACTCCGGGCGCTGGGGCAACCTGACGTGGTGGAGCACGCCGGTGTTCCCTTTGCCCGCTATGCCAGCAGTGGATGTAGTGGCCGCTGTGCGCAGCGATGGCGGTATGAGAACCGGTTGGGTTTGGATACCGAAGCCTGGTCGGTGGAGATGGAATGCTTCCGATTACGTACTCGTAAAGTCGCGCGTGACATCACCGTAGAAGACCGCAGCAAGCGCATGCGTATCCATCGTCCTTTCATCTTCATCGCAAGCCTGGCCCTGATGGCGTGGTGTACGTTGATGGGCGTGCTGGTGCTCATCTACGGCTTCAACGAGCAGGGCCTGCGCTGCGGCAGGCTGTGCTCACTGGAGGTTTCCATCCGCCAGATCTTTGGTGTTCGGGGATTCGAAATACTGGTGGTGATGGGGCTCTTTGCCAGAGCGCTGATGTGCGGGAGCGCTAATGTGCGGGTATGTCGCACTGCGGGAGGGCATGCATGCCGGGCGGCCGCAGAGGCAGGCGGGGCGCCGTGGACGCAAACACCGCCGACTGGGGCGACCCCGGTCGTAAGGTGTCTGCATCGAGGTAAATCGCTCCGTGTGGGGACGCTGCAGGTCGCTTCAGCGATGCAGGGCGTCGACGATCAGCCCGGTGGCGATCTCCACCAACAAGTACTCGTTGTCGGACTGGCGCACCCAGCGCCGGTCGCGGCCCGGCTCACGCAGGTGATAACGCGCATAGTCGTCCACCCAGTAACGGCGATCCACTTCGGCCCAAGGCAGGCGCTCACCACGTCGCCAGGCTTTGTTCTGCCAGCCCGGCGGCGGCGCATCACGGTTGTGTGGGCCGCCTGCATGCGGTGGCGGGCCGTTGCCGCGCGCGTGGTGCGGCGGATCGGCGAAGGCGGGAGCCGCGGCGAGTGCAGCGGCCGTGCTCACGGCAATGGCAAGCAGACGTATGGATGTCATCGGGATGCCTCCGTCATGGCCGCGTTATGCGGCGCTGTGAGCGCGAATGTACGGCAGGCCGTGTGAATGAATACGGGCGTGGGCATGGCTTTCATGAACAGATCGCGTTGCGGCTGCTGCTGCGAAGACGACCTCAGCGGACCGCGCCATTGGCCGCGTCGCCCGCAGCCCAGCCACCACCCAAGGACAGGAAAAGATCCATCTGGCGGTCAATGCGCTGCGCGCGCGAGGCGGCCAACGCGGACTCCGCATCTGCCAGCGCGGCCTGGGCCGAAAGCACATCGAGAAAATCGATCCTGCCGAAACGGTAGAGTTGCTGTGCCTGCCCGGCGGCCCGCGCTGCGTCCTCACGCGCCTGCGCCAGGCTGCGCTCGCGGTCGAGCTCCTGCGCGCAGGCAGAAAGCGCGGTCTCGGTCTGGCGCAGTGCCTGCAGCACGATGCCGTCAAAGGATGCGAGAGCGGTATCTGCATTGGCACCGGCCGCTGCGATGCGGGCCTTGGCTACGCGGCGGTTGGGCCAGTGCCATGACAGCACGGGACCGATGCTCGCACCGAAGCCGTCGGCCGACAGCAGATGCGCCGGCGCGCCAGCCACGCCCGAAGAAGCGCCCAGGATGATCTGCGGATAGAGGCTCGCGGTCTCGGCGCCGATCATTGCAGTTGCGGCGGCCAGGCTGCGTTCGGCTGCGCGTATGTCAGGGCGCCGCTGGAGCAGCTGCCAGCCGTCACCGACCGGCAGCGCCTGCTCCAGCTCAGGGGGCCGAGGGCAAGCTTCGGCCTCCTTGGGATAGTCCGCCGGGAGCCTGCCCATCAGTGTGGCCAGTTCGAACAGTGCGGCCTGGCGTTCCGCCAGCAGGTGCGGTACCCCCGCCGCGCTGCGGTTGACGGCGGCACCGGCACGGCTGACATCGAAGCCCGTTCCGCGCCCGCCTGCAGCCAGGCGACGGGTTGCCTCCAGCGTGGCGTGCTGTATCGCCAGCACCTGCTGGGTTGCAGTGAGCGTGTGATTGCTGGTGCACACCTGGAGATAGGCACGGGTGACGGCAGCAGCGACGACCACGCGGACCTGGTCCCGTGCCGCAGCGACGGCCTCCGCGTCCGCGTTGGCGGCTTCGATGCCGCGGCGGATGCCGCCTGCAAGATCCAGCGGGAAGGAGAGGTTAACGCTCAGCGCATAGGACTGCGGTGCGGCCGACGCCTGGGTGTAACCACCGGCATGGGTGAGCGTGCCCGATGCATCCACTTCGGCCTGCACGGAACCGCGCGCACTGTACTCCAGCACGGTTGCGCTGGCGCGCCGAAGGTTGGCATCGGCGGCGCGGAGGTCGGTATTGGCCGCCAGTGCTTCGCGTACGTAGGCGTCAAGCCGGGGGTCACCATACAGTTGCCACCATCGATCCGGTGGCGCGTCGTGGCTGAACGATGCCTCCTGCGCCGCGATAAACGTCCGCGACGCCCGGGGGGAGGCAGCGACCGCACTCGCAGGCAGGTGATAGTCGGGGCCGGACACGCAGGCCGTCATCGGCAGCAGCAGGGCAAGCAGCCCACCACGTACTGTTCGCAAGCTCACTTGCAGGCTCCCTGTGCCGAGGGCGTGATGGTCACGTTCGCAGTGCGGCCGACGATCAGACGCGTATCCGACGGAGCATCATCGATACGGATGCGTACCGGGATGCGCTGTGCCAGTCTCACCCAAGTGTAGGTCGGCGCCACGGCCGGCAGCAGGTTGTGCGTGTTCGATCGCTGATCGTCGGCAATACCAGCGGCGATGGTGTCCACGTGTCCGCGGACGTCGTGGTCGTCGCCCATCAGGCGGGCCACGGCGGCATCGCCTTCGGTGATGCAGCCCAGTTTGGTTTCCTCGAAGTAGCCCTCGATACGCAGGCTGCGGGTGTCGATCAGCGCCAGCGCCTGCGCACCAGGTTGCAGGTAGTCGCCCGCGTGCAGGTCGAGGTTGGTGATGATGCCATCGGTGGTCGCGCGCACCTCGGTGCGTTGCACGTTGAGCTGGGCAACGCGCTGTTCGGCCCGTGCCTGCGCCAGGGCGGCCAGCTCGGTATCGACCTTGGCGGCATTGCGTTCGCGGATTTCCGACGCGACCAGGTTGCCAAGTGCGTTGTCCCGCGACGATTCGCGGCGGGCCAGCGCCAGCGTGGCGCGTGCGCTGCTGACCGCTGCGTCGGCCTTCTCAAGCGTGGCAGCGAAGCGCGGTTGATCCAGCACCAGCAGCAGTTGACCTGCGCTGACCTGCTGGTTGTCGTGCACCAGTACCTGGGTGACCAGTCCACCTATGTCCGACGCAACGCGCACCACATCGGCGCTTACCCGTCCATCCCGTGTCCACGGGCGCGTTTCGTAACGTTTCCAGATGGACAGGGAGGCGACGACGGCGATCGCAAACACAATCAGCGTTGCACTCCAGCGCCCGATGACAGCAAGCGTGTGTTTCATTTCATTTCTCGAACAGGGGCGTGAGCCGGATCATCAGCTCTGCCAGGATCACGAACAGGGACAGGCCCACCAATGGCCGCCAGGCGAACAACCGGTACAGACCGAGGCTGGCGAGCAGGCGTGAGGCCAGCACCGACAACGCCATCGCGGCGACGGCTACGGCGAGCAGGCCGGGAATGAGCACGCCATCAATGGAAAAATCAGAAAACATGTGGTCAGTGCCGATGGGTAAGCGGGGATGCCAGCAGGTCGCGGCGCAACCCGCAGAGCAGGTGCGACAGATGCCCCTGATCAGCCCCGCTGCTGGCCGCCGCTGCCTCGCGCATGCGGTCCAGCAGTTCCAGAAGATGGATGTCGACACTGCGTGCCGAGTGGGCGCGAACCCTGAAATGTGCAGCGACGCGTTCGATCAGCGCCGCATGAAGCGCCCGGACCTGCGGGTTGTGCAGGCACTTGTCCAGTGCGCGGAGTTGGTTGGATGCACGTGCCGCACGAACGTCCGCAAACAACGCTCGCAGGTCATGTGCTGCGCTGGAATGGCCCTGCAACCTGGGAGCGAGCAGCCCGACTCGATCCAGCACGCGGCTGAGCCAGGTGCGGGTCACACCGCCTTGTCCGGCGGCGTGTCGTGCGATGTCCCGACGGATCGAATGCTCCAGCCGTGCGCGGTTGCGGCCCGCATCTGCGGTCTGGAACAGCTGCATGCTGCACAGTGCCACCGCCGTACCCACGAACAACGCAACGCTGCTGTTGAGTGCGCCGACGATGTTGACCGTATTGGTCGCGCCCAGGCCTGCGATGAGCGGGAAGGTCAGCACCACGCCCAGGGCGGCCATGATGAAGGGCGGCCGGGCCAGGAACGATCCGCACAGCAGCAGCACCGGCGCCAGCGCGACAATCAGGCCGACAATATCGGACAGCGTGGGGAAGATCAGCAGACCGTAGAGCAGGCCGACGGCAACGCCGATGCACGATCCCACCAGGTAGCGCATGACATGCGGTGCCGGCGCTTCGAGGGTGCCGAACAGAACGCATGCAGTGCCGATGATGGACACCGCCGTGGCGCCGTCAGACCAGCCCGTAATGATCCACAGCACGCAGCTTAGCAGGATGCCCACGAACGCCCCCAGCGCGCTGCGCGCTGCGATCCTGTGGTCCCGGTGAATCATTGCGCCCTGCGCATTCCGCGAAAGACGGTCAGGCACCTGCAGGCGCCAGTCGGGGCGCGCAGTGTGCAGTTGTGCCTGCAGCACGCGGCAGTCGGCGTGGGCAAGGTCGAGTTCGGCCCGTTGCGCGGTGAGGCTGGCCTGCAGCAGATCGCGCCAGCCCGTTGCATCCATTGCGCCGGCCTGCGGTGAACGCAGCCGGGCGACGGAATCTTCCACCGCGCTGGACAGCATCAGTACGTCCAGCATCCGGTCATGCAGGGCGCGCAGGATCTGTACCTGGGCCACGCCGTGGGCGCTGTCGAAGGGCAGGTGGATCGACAGCACATGCAGCTCGAGCAGGTCGGCAGCCACTTTCGAACGGTCCGTTGCCAGCACCGTGTTCGATGCACCGGCGCGCATGTCGCGCGTCCATCGTTCCGCATCATCGAGCACGGCAGCAACCCGCGCGTGCACGCGCATCGAGACCCGGCGCGGCAGCACCAGCCCATGTACCAGCGTTGCGGCCAGGATGCCGATGGAGATTTCCTGCACCCGCGTGATGGCAATGGTGAACACATCTCCCGGCACCATCACCGCAGGAAAACCAATCAGGCTGGTGGTATAGCCGGCCAGCAGGAACGCGTACGCACGTGGCGTGCGGTCGAGCATCGCCAGATACAGGCACAGTGCCATCCAGGTGGCGAGCGCGGCGCTCAGCACCAACGGGGCATTGGCGAAGCGTGGCACCAGCGCGACGGTGGCGATGGCCCCACCCACGGTACCGAGCAGGCGGAACAGACCTCGGCTGAGGGTTGCGCCGGACAGTGGCTGCGACACCAGATAGACCGTGCCGATCACCCAGAACGGGCGGTTCAGGCCGATTCGCAGAGAGACATACAACCCCAGCGACGCGGCGAGCAGGCATTTGAGCGAGAACAGTACCGCCTCCTGGTCGGTCCTGAGGGCAGGGCTCTTCAACCGTGCAAATGCCTGGAGCACGTGGGGGAGGAACGGGGTGGGAGAGTGCATGCGGCTCATGCTAGTGATCGGCCGCCATGGCGAATTTCGCTACAATGACAACCAATCGCTAAAACCGGTCAATGTGAGAATGGCTCGCATTTCGCTCCCTGGCTTTGACCTGGACCCGGACGAGACCGATCGCCCGGCGGTCGCCAGCCGCCTCCAGGTGGCCGAGCACGACGCGGAAATTCCCGTGCATGAGCACCGCAAGGGCCAGCTCATTCTTGCGCTGCATGGGGCGGTGACCTGCGAAGTGGCCAATGCGCTGTGGATCGTGCCGCCCCAGTGTGGCGTCTGGATTCCGGGTGGCATGCCGCACAGCAACCGCGCCACCGCCAACGCGCGCCTGTGCTACCTGTTCGTCGAGCCCGGCATCGTCGAACTGCCAGCGCAGTGCGTGACGCTGGCGATCTCCCCGATGCTGCGCGAGATGATCCTACACCTGGCCGACGCGCCACTGGACTATCCGCATGGCAGTCACGCCGATCGGCTGGCGCGGGTGCTGCTGGACGAACTGGTGCAGATGCCGGCCGAGCACCTCTCGCTACCTGTCAGTAATCACCCGAAGGTGCGGGCGTTGGCTGCGGCGCTGTCGGCTGATCCGGCAGACCGCAGCACCATCAGTCAGTGGGCCATGCGCCTGGCCCTGGGCGAGCGCACGTTGACCCGGCTCATCGAACGGGAAACGGGATTGTCCTTCGGGCGCTGGCGGCAGCAGCTGCATCTGCTCATCGCCATTCGTGAACTCGCCGGCGGTGCACCAGTGCAACGCGTTTCCGAGACGCTGGGCTATGAGTCGGTGACAGCCTTCATCACGATGTTCAAGAAGGCGCTTGGTCTTTCCCCGACACGGTATTTTGCGGTGCGCCTGCGGGGGCAGTAGCCGGAGACAATCCGGAAAGCCATTGCCTGGAACAACTACTTCAGGATGCCGATGACCAATTGAATCGCGGCCACGACCGCAGCAGGGTCCTCGCGCTGGAGGGTGTGTCCGGTCGACAGATAGCGATGCGTACCGCGCGTGAACCCGAGAAGAGCAGGGCGTGCTGTGCCTTCCAGAGTGCTTTGCCCGCTGCGGTTTCTTCGAAGAACAGCGGTTCAGCCGCGAGCTTCGTTGCAGTCAGCAGCACCACCGGCACGTCCGGCATTGAGCGTGGGGTCTCCGCACCGGGCGCATCCAGTTGTTCGGTCAGCACCGCGTAGTCGGCAACCATGGCCGGCGGCAGCATTGCCCGCAGCTGGGCATCGTCTGCCTGCACGCGTGCACTGTCGGCCTGCTTGAACGCGTGGCGCTGTCCCATCGTGGTATGCATGGATACGTTCTGCACTTGTGGCCTGGCAACCCAGTGTGCAATTTGCGGGAATGTTCCATAAGCAGATCAGGGGGAAGACATGCAGTTGATCCTGGCGGTGGCTCTGGCTGTGCTGGCAATGCCGGCTGCTGCGCTGGAGGCGGCAACGCCTGCGCAGTTCGATAGCCATGTGGTACATGACCCGGCCCTGGGTGACATTGGCTGGCACATCGACAACCTCAACCCGGAGGAAAAGGGACCGCTCGTGGTATGGCTGCCAGGCTCAGGTGCCTTCCCGCACTTCCAGCGTTTCAGCGACGGCAGCCAGGGAACCAGTTTTCCCCGCGATCTCTTCGCATTTCGCGACCGCGCGCACTTCCTGCTGGTGGACAAGCCCGGGATCCCGTTCTCTGCTGATATGCGGCTGGACGAGGCAACAGGAAGACCTGTGCAGCTGGATGGGCCCATCTATCGAGCGGGGCTTGCGCGCGACAATCTGATCGCGCGCACGGTGAAGGCCATTGCAGCCGCACGCCGCACGCTGGGGGCCAGGGTCGATCAGGTCGTGATCATGGGCGGATCCGAGGGAGCGCAGTATGTCTTTGCTGTGGCAGGCCAGGCACACGCGGACAAGGCCATGGGATGGGGCGGACTGGCCTTGCCGCAGTACCACGACTTCATCATCGAGCAACGGCTGCGTGCCGAACGGGGCGAGATCACCCGCGCCGAAGCGCAGGCCGCCGTCGAGGAGGTCTTCGCGGCCATCAAGGCTATCCATGCCAATCCGCTCGGCCTGGAGCAACAGTTCATGGGCGAGACCAACCGGCGCTGGTCCGGGTTCGGTGCGCATGCCGTGGTGGACGACATGCTGGCACTGAAGATTCCGCTGCTGTTGGTGCAGGGCGGTGACGATGACAAGGCCCCAATCATCAACACCGATTTTGCGATGGTGGCGTTCCTGTCCCGTGGTCGCAGCAACCTTGACTACTGGGTCTATCCGGAGGCCGACCACGGGATGCGGGTGACTGATCCCGCGCGTCCGGGCAAGCGCATCTCGATCGCACCGGAGATTTGGACACGTGTCTGGGCGTGGGTGACGAAGCAGCCCTGAGCGGGTGATGGTGGCGGCTCCCTCACGGACAGTAGATGAACGGGGGACGAGGCAGCCTGACACTTCTGCTCTGCCCGTCGACCGGAGCGTCGCACGACGTCACACGTCCACCTGCAACCGCCCCACCGCCTGCGTGCACAACGACTGGCTGGCCAGTACCAACCCCTCCATCACCCGGTCGCCCACGTACTCTTCCGGTTCGCCGTTCTGGCGGGTGCGTTCGGCCGCCAGCAGCATTTCCAGCACCACCCGCAATCCATTCAACGCACAATCGGCATCGGCCAGGGCCAGGCAGCGGCCGGTGAGCTGATGTCGCTCCGGCCAGGGTTGCCCGTCAGCCGCCGCACCGGAGCCGATGCGGTTGAGGTTGGCAATGAAGGTGTTCCTGTCCACTGCGGGCGCAGTCTGTGGCGAACCGTCGTCGTGGGCGGTGCTGCGGTAGGCGTGCAGGTGGGGGAAGTCCGATTCGTTCATGGCAAGGCTCCGTGCAGGGCAATCGGTAGCCGCCACCCGAAAGGTGGCGGGCGGTACGTGGTTCGAATCCGGGTTGGCCTCAAGCCGGCGGGCGCGAACGCCCCCAACGCACCGCCCGCCATAGCCGGCAGACGGATTGCCAGCCGGCGCCACGGAATGTGGACGCCGACTGGCAAGCGCAATCACTCAGGACCAACTCGGGATTCGAAACCCGGCCACCCTTTTTCCGGTGGCACGCCATCTGAGCCCCTGGCGCTGTGCAATGCCAATCAGAAGAATTGCAAACATCACTCGATTGCAGACGCTTTCGGCATTCTCCCACGCTGTTAAGCACCGCCAGCGCTGGCTGGCGCGGTGATCCGCCCGCACCGTGCAATCTGCGACAGATGTCGAGGTTGGGAAGCGGGAGGGAGCGAGTGGGGAGGGGCGATGGCGACAGGCGCTGCAGGGAGGGCGCCTGAGTCGAGCATGGCTGACCTCTACAGACGTCAAAGCGTGACGTGCGACTCGGGTTGACGTTCCCAGCCACCAAGCGCAGGCTGGTCCGGCACGTTTCCTGACTAGCTAGAAGGAGACTTATGACCGCCACCGCTTCCTTGCACCCAACCCCCGACGCCCAGGGTCGTTCCCGCCTCTGGAGCGTGTTCTGGCTGCAGGGCGTCATTCCCAGCAACATTCTGTGGGCCGTGGCCCTCTGGGCGCTGGCCAACCAGCGCACGCCGCTGCTGCTGGGGGTATTTGCCGTGCTGCTGCTCTATACCGGCTGGATCATCCCGGCGGTCTGGCGGGCGGCGCCCACCGCGCACAACCCGAACCTGGGCGTGGCCGCGCGCGGGCTGACCGTGGCCTGGGGGCTGAACACCGTGCTGGTGATCTTCTTCCTGACCCTGCAGCTGGTGGCTCAATAGAACTGAACAGGCTCGCCGCCCCGGTCGAAGGCGGCGAAGCGGCCGATCTGACCGTCATGGATGGCGTTGACCATCAGCTTCAACGGGCGGGCGGCCTCATCGCTGTTGGGTGCGAAACCGGCGCGACCGTCCAGCGCCGCCACGAACATCAGGTCCCAGTCGATGCCGGTGGTGGTCGACTCGGCCGCCAGCGCCTGGAAGCTGGGCACCTCGGCCGGCAGCTTGTCCACGCACAGCACCGGCGACAGGGTGCCGCCCTCGCGGCGGTCATGCCGGTCGCGCTGGTCACCGGTGGGCGATTCGGGCAGCTCGGCGCGCACGAATACGAACAGCAAGCGTTGCGGTTCAGCCTGCTGGCCTGCGGCGTGCAGCAACTGCTGGAAATCGTTCATCATCATGAGGGTTGTCACACGCCCGCTGCACCGAAAGCCGCATGCTGCCACAACGCCTGCCGCGCGGGGCCGAAGGCGATTGATTTAAGTCATGCCCATGGAACTGACTGCCGCGTACTCTGGCAATCGTTCCAGCAGACGAGGGTTTCCGGGCCGTTCCGGGCACAGGCAAGACGGTGGAGCAACTAGGTGGACCAGCCATGAGCCAACTCACCGACGGTTTTGGACGCAGCTTTCCATACCTGCGCCTGTCGTTGACCGAAGCCTGCAACTTCCGTTGCAGCTACTGCCTGCCCGACGGTTACCAGGCCGATGGCCGCCCGCGCTTCCTGCAGGTGGATGAAATCGCGCGCCTGGTGCGCGCGTTCGCCGCGCTGGGCATGAGCAAGATCCGCCTGACTGGTGGCGAACCCAGCCTGCGCAAGGACCTGGACGAGATCATCGCCACCGTGGCGGCGGTACCGGGCATCCGCAAGGTGGCCATCACCACCAACGGCACGCTGCTGCCGCGTCGCCTGCCGGGTTGGCACCGGGCCGGCCTGACCGCGCTGAACGTGAGCATGGACAGCCTGCAGCGCGAACGCTTCAGGACCATCACCGGGCATGACCGCCTGCCGGAGATCGAACAGGGCCTGGCCCTGGCGCAGGCGTTGGGCCTGCCGGCGATCAAGCTCAACGCGGTGCTGCTGCGCGGCTTGAATGATGACGAGCTGCCGCAGTGGATGGATTACCTGCGCGACCGTCCCTTCAGCGTGCGCTTCATCGAACTGATGCGCACCGGCGACAACGAAGCCTATTTCCAGCGCCACCACCTGCGCGCCGACGTGGTGATCGAGCAGCTGCTCGCCGCTGGCTGGCACGAGCGTCCGCGCGCGGCCGATGCCGGCCCGGCGCGTGAGTTCGGTCACCCCGACCATCGCGGCAGCATCGGCATCATCGCCCCGTATTCGCGTGACTTCTGCAAGGGCTGCAACCGCCTGCGGGTGACCGCCAAGGGCGACCTGCGGCTGTGCCTGTTCGGCGAGTTCGGCGTGCCGCTGCGCCCGCTGCTGCAGAGCGACGATGACCACGACGCCCTGCTGGCACGCATCACCACACAGCTTGGCCTGAAAGCGGCCGGGCATGGACTGCACCAGGGCCAGACCGGGCTGACCCCGCACCTGGCCTCCATCGGAGGATGAGCAACACGATGAGTGGGGAATTGAATGCGGCCTTCCATATGGCCGATGTCCGCGACAAGCGCATCACCCGCCGCCGCGCGGTGGCGGTGGGCGAGCTGCATGCCGGGCCGGTGGCCTATCCGCTGATCGTCGAGCGCCGCCTGCCCAAGGGCGATGCGCTGGTGATGGCCGAGATTGCCGGCCTGCAGGGCGCCAAGATGGCCTCGATGCTGATGCCGCTGTGCCACCCGCTGCCGCTGGAACTGGTGCAGGTGTTCTGCGCGCCGGTGCCGGAGCGGCAGGCGATTCGCGTGTGGTGCGAGTGCGCCAGCGAGGCGCGCACCGGCGTGGAGATGGAGGCACTGGCTGGCGTCAACGCGGCGCTGCTGACCCTGTACGACCTGAGCAAGCCGGTGGAACCCGCGCTGCGCATCGAAGGCATCCGCCTGCTGTTCAAGGAAGGTGGCAAGCGCGGCGTGTGGCTGCACCCGGACGGCATGGATGATGCCGAGCGCGCGCGCTTCAAGCCGCGTGCGCCGAAGGGCCTGGAGGGCGCGGCCTGCGCGGTGATCACGCTGAGCGATCGCGCCAGCGACGGCACCTACGAAAATATCTCTGGCCCGACCCTGGTTGCCGGCGTGAAAAAGCTGGGTGGTGAGGTCGTGGCCGCCGAGGTGTTGCCCGATGGCATCGAGCCGTTGGCGGGCCGCCTGCAGGCCTTGGCTGCCGAAGGCGTGCGCCTGTGCCTGTGCACCGGTGGTACCGGGTTGGGCCCGCGTGACCTGACCCCGGAGGCGCTGCGTTCCTTGAACGCGCGGCCGGTGCATGGCCTGGCGCAGATGGTGCGGGCACTGAGCGCACAGCACACGCCGATGGCCTGGCTGAGCCGCGCCGAAGTAGTGCAGCTGGGCGGCATGCTGGTGTTCGCACTGCCGGGCAGCCCGAAGGCAGCGGCGCAGTGTCTGGATATTCTGGCGCCGGTCCTGGGTCACGCCCTGGCCATGGTCGATGGTGGTGGTCACGCATGATTACCTACAGCGAGGCCTTGCAGCACCTGCTGGACGCGGCCACGCCGCTGTCGGCCGAGCACCTGCCGCTGCATGAGGCCGGCGGCCGCACCCTGGCCAGTGACATCATCAGCGGGCAGTCGCTGCCGCCGTTCGACAATTCGGCAATGGACGGCTTCTCGCTGCGTGCCAACGGCGCGACGTTCGAAGCCGGTACCGAATTCGCGGTGCAGGGTTGGCAGGCGGCCGGCGATGCTGGCGCCGAAGGCGGCGAGGGTGCCTGGGAAATCATGACCGGTGCGCGCATGCCGGTTGGGCTGGATACGGTGGTGCCGGTCGAGAACGTGGACATCCTCGCCAGCGAGGATGGACGCCCGACCCGCATCGCCTTGAAGGGCACGGTGAAGCCGGGCCAGAACGTGCGCCTGCGCGGCCAGGATGTGAGCGACGGGGAACGTGTGCTGCAGGCCGGGCAGGTGCTGGACATCAATGCGCGCACCCTGCTGCATGCCATCGGCGTGGGCCAGGTGGCGGTGGTGGCGCGGCCGAAGGCGGCGGTGATCGCCACCGGCAAGGAGCTGGTGACCGAGGCGGCGCAGACGCTGGAATCCGGCCAGATCCGTGACAGCAACCGGCCGTATCTGGTGGGTCGCCTGCAGGCCGCCGGTGCCGAAGTGGTCTGGCAGGGCACCGTGGGCGATGACGTGGCCGCGTTCAATGCGGTGCTGGATGATGCGCTGGCTGCCGGCGCGCAGCTGCTGATCAGCACCGGCGCGGTGTCGGCCGGCCGCTACGATTTCGTTCCCGATGCACTGCGTGGCCGTGGTGCGCGCATCGTCTTCCACAAGGTGGCGATCCGCCCGGGCAAGCCGCTGCTGTTCGCGGTGCTGCCCAATGGCGCGCTGTATTTCGGCCTGCCTGGCAACCCGGTCTCGGCCGCCGTGGGCCAGCGCTTCTTCGTGGAGCCGGTGCTGCGCCGCCTGCTGGGACTGGCACCGGAAGCCGTGTTGCAGCTGCCACTGCGGGCCGACGTGCGCAAGCCGCCGGGCCTGCGCTTCCACGCGCGGGCGCGGGTGGAAGTGGACGGTCAGGGGCGCCTGAGTGCGCGCGTGCTGTCCGGGCAGGAGTCGTTCCGTTTGATGTCCATGCTGCAGGCCAACGCCTGGGTGGTGCTGGAGGCCGAGGGCGACCTGGCCACCGCTGGCACGCCGGTGCGGGTACAGGGCTGGGGTCACCATGACCCGGTGCAGCTGGCGAGCCAGGAGTCATGATGAAACAGGTGAATCTGCAGTTGTTTGGCGCGTTTTCCGATCTGGATGCCAGCCGCGAGATCGCGGTGGAGGTGGCCGGTGGCACCGTGGCCGACCTGCGCCAGGCGCTGCGCGAGCTGCTGCCGCTGCGCTGGCCAGGTTTCCGCGCGGGCCTGCTGGACTACTCGGCATTTGCCGACCAGCAACGCGTGCTGCGTGACCACGAGGCGCTGCCCGACGATGGCCGGGTGGCGATCCTGCCGCCGGTGAGCGGGGGCTGAGCGATGAGCGAGAAGATCATCGCCAAGGTGGTGGACCGCGCGCAGGCGGCGATCGATCCGGCCGAGGGCATCGCGGCGGTGTCCGATCCGGGGTTCGGTGGCATCGATGTGTTCATCGGCAAGGTGCGTGATGTCAATATCGGTCGGCCGGTGAACGGGATCACCTACGACCTGTTCGAACCGTTGGTGCTGAACGAGTTCAAGCGCTTGGCTGCCGAGGTCGAGGCCACGTTTGGTCCGAAGCTGAAGCTGTATGTGGCCCACGCCAAGGGCCGCCTGGGTATCGGCGATGTGGCGGTGGTGGTGGCGGCCGGCAGCCCGCACCGGGACGAGGCGTTCCGGGCCTGCCGGCAGTTGATCGAGGTGGTGAAGCACCAGTGCCCGATCTGGAAGCAGGAGCATTACGAGGACGGCGACAGCGAGTGGAGCGAGGGTTGCAGCCTGTGCCATGCGGACAGCGAGCCCGCACATGCCCATGACCATGCGCACGACCACCACCATTGAGTCCGCTGCAGCCACGCGTGGCGTGGCTCTACCATGAATGGAACCATCAACGGCATCGTGCTGGCCGGTGGCCTGTCCAGCCGGATGGGGCGCGATAAGGCGCTGCTGCCGTGGAAGGGGCGCACCCTGCTGGAACATATGCGTGGCCTGCTGCTGCAGGCCGGCGCCGAACGGGTGTGGGTGAGCGGCGACTATCCGGCCTTCGGCGGCATCCCCGATCAGGTGGCGCGCTGCGGTCCCCTGGGTGGACTGCACAGCGTGATGCAGCAGATGCCCGACAGCCCGGCCTGGGTGGTAGCGGTGGATACGCCGTTGCTGGCGCCACGGCTGCTGCAACGGCTGGCTGCCGAGGGGCGGGGCGCGTGCACGATCTTTGACGGGCATCCCTTTCCCATGCGGTTGAATGTGGACAATGCCACTCGTAGCGTGCTGGCCGCGATGCTGGATGATGCGCAGGGGCCGCGCTCGGTACAGGCCTTCCAGCACCGCCTGCAGATGCACGCGCTGCTGCTGGAAAGCGTTGACGAAGCCTGCCTGGTCAACTGCAATACCCCCGAACAATGGGAGGATGTTGCGTCATGAAAGTGCAGTTGCAGGATCAATCAGTACGGCTTCGCCTGGACGAGGCCGAACTGGCGCGCCTGCTGGCCGGTGAATCGGTCGAGAACATGACCCGCTTCGGCGGTATTGAAGGTTGGGGCATGGCGGTGTCGCTGCATGGCGGCGAGCAGCCCGTGTTGCTGGACGCAGGCACCTTCTGCCGCCTGGTGTTGCCGCGCCCGGCCGTTGAGGCCTTGGCTGCACGGCTGCCTTGCCGTGACGGCCTTCCGTTCGACATTGCCCTGGAAGATGGCGGCCAGCTTCAGCTGCAGTTCGATGTGGACGTGCGCGACAGCGTACGCCAGCGCGGGGTGACCCGCCGCACCACCGCGCCTTCGGTTTGACATTTGTCAGGGGCAGGGTGGAAACCGCCCCCTGATTGATCCAGATCAACCCCGTCGTTGTTGCTGCGCGGCCTAATGGCTGCATGACGACGGGTCACAACTTGAAAGCAGTACCCACGTCATTCCACAGCCTTGGAGCCATGTATGACCGTCGGTAGCGATCCTGTTGTCCGCAGCACTGCCAGTCCAGGTCGCGTCATCAGCGACTGGACGCCGGAAGACCCCAGCTATTGGGAGCGCACCGGCAAGCGGGTCGCCACCCGCAACCTGGTCATCTCGATCCCCTCGCTGCTGCTCGCCTTCTCGGTCTGGGTGCTGTTCTCAGCGGTGTCGATCAGCCTGCCGAAGATCGGCTTCAACTTCAGCACCGACCAGCTGTTCTGGCTGGTGGCGCTGCCCAGCCTGTCCGGCGCAACCCTGCGCATCTTCTATTCATTCGTGATCCCGATCTTCGGTGGCCGCCGCTGGACCGCGCTGTCCACGGCCTCGCTGCTGGCGCCGACGCTCTGGCTCGGCTTTGCGGTACAGAATCCGGCCACGCCGTACTGGGTGTTCGTGGCCATTGCGATCCTGTGTGGGTTCGGTGGCGCGAACTTCTCCTCGTCGATGTCCAACATCTCCTTCTTCTACCCCAAGCAGAAGCAGGGCCTTGCGCTGGGCCTGAACGCCGGCCTCGGCAACGTGGGCGTGTCGGTGGCGCAGGCGGTGATTCCGCTGGTCATCACCGTGGGCGTGTTCGGTGCGCTGGGTGGTGCACCGCAGCCCGCGGTGGAGGGTGGGGCACCACTGTTCCTGCAGAACGCAGGCTTCATCTGGGTGCCGGCCATCGCGCTGTGCGCCATCGCGGCCTGGTTCGGCATGAACGACCTGACCAGTGCGCGTTCGTCGTTCTCCGAGCAGGCGGTGATCTTCCGCCGCAAGCACAACTGGCTGATGTGCTGGTTGTACATCGGCACCTTCGGTTCCTACATCGGCTTCTCGGCCGGCTTCCCGATGCTGGTGAAAAGCCAGTTCCCGGACGTGAACCCGCTGGCCTACGCCTTCATCGGCCCGCTGCTGGGTGCATTGATGCGTTCGGTGGGCGGCAGCATGGCGGACCGCTGGGGCGGCGCACGCCTGACCTTCTGGGTGTTCGCGCTGATGATCGCGGCAGTGTTCGGCGTACTGCACTTCCTGCCCAGTCACGGCCAGGGCGGCAACTTCTACGGTTTCCTGCTCAGCTTCATGGCGCTGTTCGTGCTCAGTGGCATCGGCAACGGCACCACCTTCCGCATGATCCCGGTGATCTTCCGCACCCTGCATGAGCGCTGGTCGGCCAGCGACAACGCCGAGGGCAAGGCTGCTGCTGCCCACCAGGCCAGCATCGAATCGGCGGCGGTGGTCGGTTTCTCCGGTGCGATCGGTGCCTATGGCGGTTTCTTCATTCCCAAGAGCTACGGCTCGTCCATCACCTTGACCGGCAGCCCCGACATGGCGCTGTACGGATTCGTTGTTTTCTATGTCACCTGCCTGGCCGTGACCTGGTGGTGGTACTACCGGCGCGGTGCCGAGACACCCTGCTGACGACATGAAAACGCACCGCAGCCAGATGACACACACAGCCACGATGCCGATGTCCGCAAAGGGAGACCCCCGATGAGTTATTTCCTCGATCGCTTGCAGTTCTTCAAGCGTGACCCCCAGACCTTTGCCGATGGCCACGGATTCGCCAAGAGCGAAGGCCGTGACTGGGAGAACAGCTACCGCGCGCGCTGGCAGTACGACAAGATCGTACGCTCCACCCACGGCGTGAACTGCACCGGCTCCTGCAGCTGGAAGATCTACGTCAAGAACGGCCTGGTCACCTGGGAGACCCAGCAGACCGACTACCCGCGCACGCGCCCGGACCTGCCCAACCATGAACCGCGTGGCTGCCCGCGTGGCGCCAGCTATTCCTGGTACCTGTACAGCGCCAACCGGCTGAAGTACCCGCTGATCCGCGGCACTTTGCTGCGCCTGTGGCGCGAGGCGCGCAAGAGCAAGGGCCCGGTCGATGCCTGGGCCAGCATCGTGGAGGACAAGGAGAAGGCGCGTTCGTACAAGACCCGCCGTGGCATGGGTGGCTTCGTGCGCCTGCAGTGGGAAGAGGCCAACGAGATCATCGCCGCCTCCAACCTGTACACGGTGAAGCAGCACGGCCCGGATCGCGTGGTCGGCTTCTCGCCGATTCCGGCGATGTCGATGGTGTCCTACGCCGCCGGCGCGCGCTACCTGTCGCTGCTGGGCGGCGCCTGCCTGTCCTTCTATGACTGGTACTGCGACCTGCCGCCGGCCTCGCCGCAGATCTGGGGCGAGCAGACCGACGTGCCCGAATCGGCCGACTGGTACAACAGCCGTTACATCATCGCCTGGGGCTCGAACGTGCCGCAGACGCGCACGCCCGATGCGCATTTCTTCACCGAGGCGCGCTACAACGGCACCAAGACGGTGGCGATCTGCCCGGACTATTCCGAGCTGGCCAAGCTGACCGATCACTGGCTGCACCCCAAGCAGGGCACCGATGCGGCGCTGGCATTCGCCTTCGGCCATGTGATCCTGCGCGAGTTCCACGTCGATTCGCCCTCGCAGTACTTCCAGGACTACTGCCGACAGTACTCGGACATGCCGATGCTGGTGCGACTGGAGCGCCGCGACGATGGCCGTCTGGTGGCGGGCCGGTTCCTGCGTGCGAGCGAGCTGGGTGGCCTGGGTGAAGCCAATAATCCGGACTGGAAGACGCTGGCTTTGGACGAGACCAGCGGCCAGATCGTGGTGCCCAACGGTTCGATCGGTTTCCGCTGGGGCGAGAAGGGCAAGTGGAACATCGAGGAGAAGGAAAGCAATGGCGCCCATACGCGCCTGCGCCTGAGCCTGGCCGACGCCCATGAGGGCATCGAGGCGGTCAGCTTCCCGTACTTCGGTGGCATCGAGTCGGAAGGTTGGACCGCCGCACCGGCCGACGAGGTACTGGAACGCAACATCCCGGTGCGTCGCCTGGCGCTGGCCGACGGTGACGAGACCCTTGTGGCCACGGTCTACGACCTGCTGCTGGCCCAGTACGGCGTGGACCGTGGCTTTGGCGGCGGCAACGTGGCATCGAGCTTCGATGACATGGTGCCGGGCACACCGGCGTGGCAGGAGCGCATCACCGGCGTGTCGCGCGCCGAGGTGATCGAGATCGCCCGCGAGTTCGCGCGCACCGCCGACAAGACCCATGGCCGTTCGATGATCATCGTCGGCGCCGGGATGAACCATTGGTTCCACAACGACATGAACTACCGCGGCCTGATCAACATGCTGATCATGTGCGGTTGCGTGGGCCAGACCGGTGGCGGCTGGGCGCATTACGTGGGCCAGGAAAAGCTGCGCCCGCAGACCGGCTGGCAGCCGCTGGCCTTCGGCCTGGACTGGAGCCGCCCGCCGCGCCACATGAACGGCACCTCGTTCTTCTACTTCAACACCGGGCAGTGGCGCTACGAGAAGCTGCAGGTGGATGAGCTGCTGTCGCCGCTGGCCGACGCCAGCAAGTACAGCGGCAGCCTGGCCGACCTGAACCTGCGTGCGGTGCGCATGGGCTGGCTGCCGAGCGCACCGCAGCTGGACCGCAACCCGCTGCAGTTGGTGCGCGAGGCCGAAGCGGCCGGCGTGGCCCCGGCCGACTATGCGCTGGGCAAGTTCAAAGATGGTTCGCTGGACTTCGCCTTTGCCGATCCGGACGCGCAGCAGAACCACCCGCGCATGATGTTCATCTGGCGCTCGAACCTGCTCGGTTCCTCGGGCAAGGGCCACGAATACATGCTGCGGCACCTGCTGGGTACGCGCCACGGCCTGCAGGGCAAGGACCTGGGCGAGATGGGCGCGGTCAAGCCGGAGGAAGTGAAGTGGCGCGACGAAGCGCCGGAAGGAAAGCTCGACCTGCTGGTGACGCTGGACTTCCGCATGTGCACCACCGCGCTGTACTCGGACATCGTGCTGCCAACGGCCACCTGGTACGAGAAGGACGATCTCAACACGTCGGACATGCACCCGTTCATCCACCCGCTGTCGAAGGCGGTGGATCCTGCGTGGGAATCGCGCAGTGATTGGGAGATCTTCAAGGAAGTTGCCCGCACCGTAAGCGAGATGGCGCCCGGTGTGCTGGGCGTGGAGAAGGACCTGGTGCTGGTGCCGACCCTACATGACACCCCCAACGAGCTGGGCATGCCGTTCGGCGTGGCTGATTGGAAGAAGGGCGAGTGCGAGGCCATTCCGGGCCAGACCATGCCGTCGATGACGGTGGTGGAGCGCGACTACCCCAACCTGTACCGCAAGTTCACCTCGCTGGGCCCGCTGCTGGACAAGCTGGGCAACGGCGGCAAGGGCATGAGCTGGGACACGAAGCACGAAGTCGAATTCCTCGGCAAACTCAACCACACCGTGCACGACGAGGGTGTGAGCCAGGGCCGTCCGGCCATCTCGACCGCGATCGACGCGGCCGAGGTGATCCTGCACCTGGCACCGGAGACCAACGGCCATGTGGCGGTGAAGGCCTGGGAATCGCTGGGCACCTTCACTGGTCGCGAGCACACTCATCTGGCGGTGGGCAAGGAGCACGAGGCGATCCGCTTCCGTGACATCCAGGCGCAGCCGCGCAAGATCATCTCCTCGCCGATCTGGTCGGGCCTGGAAGACGACAACGTCAGCTACAACGCCGGCTATACCAACGTGCACGAGCTGATTCCGTGGCGCACGGTGACCGGTCGCCAGCAGTTCTACCAGGACCATGAGTGGATGATCGACTTCGGCGAGGCCTTCATGGGCTACCGGCCGCCGGTCAATACGCGCACGGTGGAGCCGCTGCTGAACCAGCGCCCGAACGGCAACAAGGAGATCGTGCTGAACTGGATCACCCCGCACCAGAAGTGGGGCATCCACAGCACCTACAGCGACAACCTGATCATGCAGACGCTGTCGCGCGGTGGCCCGATCGTGTGGATCAGCGAGGACGACGCGCGCAGTGCCGGCATCGTCGACAACGACTGGATCGAGCTGTTCAACGTCAACGGTGCGATCGCCGCGCGTGCGGTGGTCAGCCAGCGCGTGATGCCAGGCATGGCGATGATGTACCACGCCCAGGAACGCATCATCAACGTGCCGGGTTCGGAGATTTCCGGCACCCGCGGCGGCATCCACAACTCGGTGACCCGCATCGTGCTCAAGCCCACCCACATGATCGGCGGTTACGCGCAGTTGGCCTACGGCTTCAACTACTACGGCACCTGCGGCACCAACCGCGACGAGTTCGTGATCGTGCGCAAGATGGACAAGATCGATTGGCTTGACGATGAACAAGGAAGTTCGAGTGTCGCGGGCGCAGGACGCGCAGGAGCGATGGGCGAGGCTGTACCGGCCGCCGCCAAGGAGGTGGTGTGATGAAGGTCCGTGCACAGATCGCGATGGTGCTGAACCTGGACAAGTGCATCGGCTGCCATACCTGCTCGATCACCTGCAAGAACGTCTGGACCTCGCGCGAGGGCGTCGAATACGCCTGGTTCAATAACGTGGAAACCAAGCCGGGCATCGGCTACCCGAAGGAATGGGAAAACCAGGACAAGTGGAACGGCGGCTGGGTGCGTACCCGCGCCGGCAAGCTGGTACCGCGTGCAGGTGGCCGCTGGCGCATGCTGGCCAAGATCTTCGCCAACCCGGACCTGCCGCAGATCGACGACTACTACGAGCCGTTCGATTTCGACTACCAGAACCTGCACACCGCCAAGGACAGCCAGCACCAGCCCACCGCGCGGCCGCGTTCGCTGATCAGTGGCGAGCGCATGCAGAAGATCGAGTGGGGCCCGAACTGGGAGGAGATCCTGGGTTCGGAGTTCAGCAAGCGCTCGCGCGACTACAACTTCGACCAGGTGCAGAAGGAGATCTACGGCGCCTTCGAGAAGACCTTCATGATGTACCTGCCGCGCCTGTGCGAGCACTGCCTGAACCCGGCTTGCGTGTCGGCGTGCCCGTCGGGTGCGATCTACAAGCGCGAGGAAGACGGCATCGTGCTGATCGACCAGGACAAGTGCCGTGGCTGGCGCATGTGCGTGTCGGCCTGTCCGTACAAGAAGATCTACTACAACTGGAAGAGCGGCAAGTCGGAGAAGTGCATCTTCTGCTACCCGCGCATCGAGATGGGTGAGCCGACCGTATGTTCGGAAACCTGCGTGGGCCGCATCCGCTACCTGGGCGTGATGCTGTACGACGCCGACCGCATCGCTGAGGCCGCCTCGGTGGCCGCCGAGAAGGACCTGTACCAGGCCCACCTGGATATCTTCCTGGACCCGAATGACCCGGAGGTGATCGCTGCCGCGCGCAAGGAGGGCATCCCGGACAGCTGGCTGGATGCAGCCAAGCAGTCGCCGGTGTACAAGCTGGCGATCGACTGGAAGCTGGCGCTCCCGCTGCACCCGGAATACCGGACGTTGCCGATGGTCTGGTACGTACCGCCGCTGTCTCCGATCCAGTCCGCTGCCGAGCGTGGCCGCGTGGGCATGAGCGGTGAGCTGCCGGACGTGGCCTCGCTGCGCATCCCGATGCGCTACTTGGCCAACCTGCTGACGGCCGGTGACGAGGCGCCGGTGGTGCGCGCGCTGGAACGGCTGATGGCCATGCGTGCCTGGCGCCGTGCCAAGAACGTGGACGGCGTGGAAGACACCGCAGTGCTGGAGCAGACCGGGCTGAGCATCGCCCAGGTGGAAGAGATGTATCGCTACCTGGCCATCGCCAACTACGAGGACCGTTTCGTGATTCCGACCGGCCACCGCGAGTATGCCAACGATGCCTTCGGCGAGCGCGGCGGCTGCGGCTTCACCTTCGGCAACGGCTGCAACGGTGATAGCCCGGCCGACCTGTTCGGCCAGCGCAAGAGCACCACCTTCGTGGTGGACAAGGGTCCGAACCACCGCCGCAAGGAGGTGGTGTGATGAGCGTGCTCAAGCTGGTCGGGGTGCTGCTGGATTACCCCCGTGAAGAACTGTGGCAGCACGGCGAGGAACTGCTCGCCGCCTGCGACGACACGGCGCTGAACACCGCCCGCCGCCAGCAGCTGCGCAGCTTCGTGCAGCAACTGCTGGATACCGACGCGCTGGATGCGCAGGCGGCATGGCTGGCCAGTTTCGACCGCGGCCGTTCGATGAGCCTGCTGCTGTTCGAACACATCCATGGCGAGTCGCGCGACCGTGGCCAGGCCATGGTCGATCTGGTCGAAACCTACCGCCGCAACGGCTTCGAACTGGATGCGCGCGAGCTCCCGGACTACCTGCCACTGCTGCTGGAGTTCCTGGCCCATCGCCCCGGCAGCGAGGCCCGCGAGTGGCTGCGCCACATCGGCCATATCGCCGGGATGCTGGCGGCGCGTGCCGCCGAGCGCGAGCTGCCGCACCGGGTGCTGTTCGAGATCCTGGTCGAAGCCGGCAACGGCAAGGCCGATCTGCAGGCGCTGCGCCAGCGTGCCAGCGAGGAAGTCCGCGACGATACCGCCGAGGCCATGGACCGCTTGTGGGAGGAGGAGGCGGTGCGCTTCGGCGCCGAGGCACCCTCCGAAGACTGCAAGCCACCCGTGCGTTCGCCGGCCCGTCCTTCGCATCGAGAGGTCCAGCCATGAGTTACTCCCTGCATCAATTCGCCTTCCAGTACTACCCGTACATCGCCGTGGCGGTGCTGCTGATCGGCAGCTGGGCGCGCTACGACAAGGCCATGTACACCTGGCGCACCGGCTCCAGCCAGATGCTGTCGGACAAGGGCATGCGGATCGGCAGCAACTGCTTCCACATCGGCATCCTGGCCATCCTCGGTGGCCACCTGGTCGGCCTGCTGACCCCGCACGCGGTGTACGAGCACTTCATCACCTCGTCGCAGAAGCAGATGCTGGCGATGGTGGTGGGCGGCGTGTTCGGCGCACTGTGCTTCATCGGCATCAGCATCCTGCTGGTACGCCGCCTCTTCAATGCGCGCGTGCGTGCCACTGGCAGCTTCGGCGACACCCTGGTGCTGGTGCTGCTGTTCGCCCAGCTGTGCCTGGGCCTGTACAGCATCCGCATCTCATCCGGTCACCTGGACGGTGGGGTGATGGTGCAGCTGGCCGAGTGGGCGCAGCACATCGTGACCTTCCGCGCCGGTGCCGCCGACTATATCGAGGGCGTCAGCTGGGTCTACAAGATGCATATCTTCCTGGGCCTGACCCTGTTCCTGATCGCGCCGTTCACCCGCCTGGTGCACGTGTGGAGCATTCCAATCAGCTACCTGTGGAGGCCATACCAGGTGGTGCGCCGTCGCCAGGCCACGCTGCGCTATGGTCCGCGGGAGTAGTTCATGGGCAGCCTGCCGAAATTCCTGCCGATCACCGTGATCGACTCCAATGCCCCGGTTCCGTCCGAGGCCCATTCGCACCACCACGACCCGGCGGAGCAGGGAACGCGCTCGCTCGGGCAGCCGGCACCGTGCCGGCTGTTCGTGGACGAGACCGCGATCAGTGAGGCCGACATCGCTCGCGAGATGCAGCACCACCGGGCGATGCGCCCGGAACAGTCACGTGCCGAAGCGGCACGTGCTCTGGTGGTGCGCGAGCTGCTGCGCCTGGAAGCGCAGCGGCTGGGCCTGCAGGCACCGGAGGGCAACCGGGTCAGCGACGAGGAAGTGCTGATCCAGCAACTGCTGGAAGACGCGATCGAAGACCGCGTACCGACCGACGAGGACTGCCGCCGCTATTTCGAGCAGAACCCGGAGCGCTTCCGCTCGCCCGATCGCGTGCGCCTGCGCCATATCCTGCTGGCCGCGCCGGCCGACGACGTGGCCGGGCGCTTCGCCGCACGCACCGAAGGCGAGCGGCTGGTCGGGCTGCTGAAGGAGTCGCCACACCTGTTCGCCGATTTCGCCCTGCGCCATTCGCGCTGCCCGTCCAGCAGCGAGGGCGGCGACCTGGGCTGGCTGCAGCGCGGACAGACCACGCCGGAGTTCGACCGCCAGGTGTTCCGCCTGCGCGAGGGCCTGGCCGGCTTCCCGGTGGAATCGCGCTGGGGCTACCACGTGGTCTGCGTCGATGCCCGCGAGGAAGGCCAGCCGCAATCGTTCGAGGCCGTGTTGCCGCAGCTGCGTGACTACCTGGAATTGCAGGTACGGCAGCGCGAGGTGCAGGCCTACCTGCTGCAACTGCAGGAGCGCTACCCGGTGCGCGGGCTGGATGAGATCGAAGCCGAAGCGGATATCGGCTGAACCCCCTTGAACGAGGAGAATTCATGAACCAGGCCCTTGCCCCCGCCAGTGCCGGGCAGCAGCAGCGTGCGCTGTGGCTGAGCACGTTCGCCTTCACCGTGTGCTTTGCGGTGTGGATGATCTTTTCGATCATCGGCATCCAGATCAGTCAACAGCTCGGCTTGAATGACACCCAGTTCGGCCTGCTGATCGCCACGCCGGTGCTGACCGGCTCGGTCAGCCGCGTCTTCCTCGGCATCTGGTCCGACCAGTTCGGTGGCCGCAAGGTGATGGTGCTGGTGATGCTGTGTGGCGCCGTGGCCACCTGGATGCTGACCTACGCGCAGACCTACACCCAGTTCCTGATCGCCGCGCTGTGCGTGGGCATCGCCGGCGGCAACTTCTCGGTGGGCGTGGCCTACGTGTCGAAGTGGTTCCCGGCCAGCAAGCAGGGCACCGCCCTGGGCATCTTCGGTGCCGGCAACATCGGCTCGGCGGTGACCAAGCTGCTGGCGCCGTTGGTGATGGTGGCCGCCGGCTGGACCATGGTCGCCAATGTCTGGGCGGTCGCGCTGGCGATCACGGCGGTGCTGTTCTTCCTGTTCAGCAAGGAAGATCCGTCGCTGGAACAGCGCCGCCGTGATGGCGTCAAGCCGGTGCCGTTCGCCGAGCAGATGGCACCGCTGAAGGACCTGCAGGTGTGGCGGTTCTCGCTGTACTACTTCTTCGTGTTCGGTGGCTTCGTGGCGCTGGCGCTGTGGCTGCCGCACTACCTGGTGGGCGCCTACGGCATGGACGTGGGGCACGCCGGCATGCTGGCGGCGTGCTATTCGATCCCGGCCAGCCTGTTCCGCGTGGTCGGTGGCTGGATGTCGGACCGGATGGGTGCGCGCCGGGTGATGTACTGGACCTTCGGTGTGTCGGCCATCTGCACCTTCCTGCTGGCCTATCCGGATACCGAATATGTGGTGAAAGGCATCCACGGCCCGATCCACTTCCATCTGGCGATCGGCGTGGTGATGTTCACCGTGCTGGTGTTCGTGCTGGGCTTCTTCATGTCGCTGGGCAAGGCCGCGGTCTACAAGCACATTCCGGTGTACTACCCCAAGCATGTGGGCGCGGTGGGCGGTGTGGTCGGCATGATCGGCGGCCTGGGTGGCTTCATCCTGCCGATCGTGTTCGGGGCATTGAACGATGCCGTGGGCATCTGGAGCAGCTGTTTCATGCTGCTGTTCGTGCTGGTTGCGGCTGCACTGGCGTGGATGCATTTTGCTATTCGCCGCATGGAGCGCCGCCACTTCCCGCAGATCGACCGCGAAACCGATCTGCCCGAAGCCATCGATGCGGCCGCCGCCGAGCGGGTGCGCGGCGGGTGAGGGGTGCTGCCGGCCAGCGGCGTGGGTGAAGGGGTAGTGCCGGCCGCTGGCCGGCAGCACCCCTCAGATGCGCCACGCTTGATTTCAATCAGGGCCACGCGAAGAGGAACGCCCGAAGATGTCTGCCATGAGCTTCCACGTTGACGAGAGCGAGGACACTGCGCTGCAGGCGGCATTGCTGCGGCAGCCCCGGCACGTGCTGTTCCCGCCTGCGGACCAGTTCAGCACCGGCTTTGGTGAAAGCGGCTGGCGCGCCGCCGTGCGCGCCAGCAACGAGCACCTCATCCCGCGCGGCCTAACGCTCGGCTTCCAGGCCGGTCGTGGTGGACGCGATGCGCCACCGCAGGCATACCTGGACACGCTGCTGCTGGCGCTGCGTCTGCAGGCCGTCGCGCTCGCCGAGGATCGTGAAGTGGTGGCGATGGTGCTGCAGTTGGGGCTGGCCGAGACGCTGCCACCGCCACAGCTGGGCCAGCTGCTGGACGCCGTGCCGCAGCACCTGCGCACCGTGGCACGGCCCCAGGTTGAGGTGCGGCTGGATGCGGGCAGCGCGTTGGCACCGGCACAGCTGCGTGCGGTGGGCTGTACCCGCCTGAACGTGATCGATCGCGCCGACGCGCCGGGGCCGACCCTGCTGGCACAGGCGCGACAGGTGGGCTTCACCGCGCGCTACTACCAGTTGCGGGTGCCCGGCAGCGAGGACACCGGCTTCATCGAACGACTGCATGAGGTGCTGGCCGAAGCGCCCGAGCGCATCCTGCTGCCGGCGCCTTGCGCGCTGCCAGAGCATCCCTCAGCCGCACGATGGCTGCAGAGCTGGCGGCTGCTGCGCGCAGCGGGCTATGAACCGATCGGTGGCGATCACTATCAACGCGGCGACCTGCCCAACCCGCATGGTCCGGGCGATGGCCAGCGCCATTGCGACCTGGCCGGCGTGCCACGCCGCGACCGCAGCGATTTCATCGGCCTCGGCCTGTCCGCCTGCAGCCAGATCGGCGAGGTGTTCTACCGCCTGGAGGACGAACTGGGCGAATGGCGTGCGCGGCTGCAGGCCGGGCATATGGGCGTGTCTGCCGGATTGATCCTGTCCGAAGACGAGCGACTGGCGGCCGAGGTGGCGCAGAGCATCGCCTGCGATCACGCCCTCGATGCGGCCGCCTTCGAATGGCGCAACGATGAACCGTTCGAAGAATGCTTCGCCGAGCAGCTGCCGGCGTTGTCGCCATTGCTGGCACGTGGCTGGGCGCAGTGGGATGCACGTGTGCTGCGCCTGGCCGAAGAAGGGCGGTTGCTGTGGCGTATGATGGCCGCATGCTTCCGGCCGGCGGCCGCCATCGCTTGAGTCCTGCCCCGATGTCTTCAACTCCGCCTTCCCAGGGTCGCCTCGGCCGGGCCACGCCGAACCCCGCCGCCGCCGATGATGGCGACGCGCTGCACTTCTGCAGCACCTGTGCGTTTTCCGATGCCTGCATGTCGCAGGGCTATGACAAGACCGCGCTGGGCGACCTGCACGTGCTGGTCGACCACGTCGGCCCGTTCCATGCGGGTGACTACATCTTCCGCGCCGGTGAATCGTTCGATTCGATTGCTGCGGTGCGCGCCGGCATGGTCAAGACCTTCGTCGATGACAGCCAGGGCAACGAGCAGGTGCTGGGCTTCAGCCTGCCGGGCGAAGTGATCGGCCTGAATGCGATCCACGGTTCGCGCTTCCCCTGCAATGCGGTGGCGCTGGACACCGTGCACCTGTGCCGTATCTCGTTCCCCAAGTTGAGCCTGCTGGCCACGCGCATGCCGGGGCTGCAGGCCAAGCTGTTCAGCCTGCTCAGCGCGGAGATCGGCAAGGTCGCGACTCTGGCCGCCAATCACCGTACCGAAGAGCGCATGGCCGCCTTCCTGCTGGACATGTCCGAGCGTTACGCGCGGCGCGGCTTTTCCGCCACGCGCTTCAACCTGACCATGGCACGCACCGAGATCGCCAATTACCTGCGGATGGCGCCGGAAACCGCCAGCCGCGTGCTGCGCCGCCTGAGCGATGATGGGATCATCGCGGTGAAACAGCGTGAGATCCTGCTGCTGCAGCCCGAGCGCCTGGCGGCGCTGGCGGTGGCCGACGAATCCGATCCGAACTGAACCTGGCCGGGAGCCGACGATGAAGCGCGCTGGACTGTTGTTGCTGGGACTGCTGGCCACGGTGCCGGCCTGGGCGGCCGACCTGACGGTGTCGGCGGCGTCGAGCCTGACCGAGAGCTTCCGTGAACTAGGCGCGGCCTACGAGAAGGCGCACCCGGGCACCAACGTCGATTTCAACTTCGCTGCGTCTGGCGTACTGCTGCAGCAGATCAGCCGTGGCGCGCCGGTGGACGTGTTCGCCTCGGCCGATGAAACCACGATGGACCAGGCACAGCAGCAGGGCCTGTTGGCGGCGGGCACCCGCGAGGTATTCGCGGTGAACGCGCTGTGGGTGGTGGTGCCGCCGCAGGCCAAGGTCGCGCCGCGTAGCTTGAAGGACCTGACCGGTGCCGGCGTGCAGCGCATCGCACTGGGCAACCCGGACAGTGTTCCGGTCGGCCGCTACGCCAGGGGCGCGCTGGAAGCGGCGGGCCTGTGGCCGTCGGTGCAGGGCAGGGTGATCACCACCCAGAACGTGCGCCAGTCGCTGGACTACGTGGCGCGCGGTGAAGTGGATGCCGGTTTCGTCTATGCCACCGATGCGCAAGCCATGCCCGACCGCGTGCGTCGTGCCTTCGCGGTGCCGGTGGCCGGGCGCATCGCCTATCCGCTGGCGGTGACCAAGGCCAGCGCGCAGCCGGCCGAGGCCAAACGCTTCGCCACCTTCGTGCGTTCGACGCAGGGCCAGGCGATCCTGGCCAGGCACGGGTTCGGCAAGCCCTGAGGCATGGATCTCGACTGGAGCGCGCTCGGGTTGTCGCTGAAGGTGGCCGGCTGGGCCACCGCGATCAATCTGGTGCTGGGCGTTGGTCTGGGCGCGCTGCTGGCGCGTCGGCGCTTTCCCGGTCGCGAGCTTCTGGATTCGGTGTTGACCCTGCCGATGGTGCTGCCGCCGACCGTGCTGGGTTACTACCTGCTGGTGCTGATCGGCCGTAATGGGCCAATCGGTGCATGGCTGCAGTCGTGGTTTGGCATCAACCTGGTGTTTACCTGGCAGGCTGCAGTGATCGCCGCCGCAGTGGCCTCGTTGCCGCTGGTGTTCAAGCCGGCACGCGCGGCGTTCGAGGAAGTGGACGGACAGCTGGAGCAGGCCGCACGCACGCTCGGTGTGTCCGAAGCGGCGGTGTTCTTCCGCATCACGCTGCCGCTGGCCTGGCGCGGCATCCTCGCCGGCCTGCTGCTGGCGTTTGCCCGTGCGATGGGTGAGTTCGGTGCCACGCTGATGGTGGCCGGCAGCATTCCGGGCCGCACGCAGACGCTGTCGATCGCCATCTACGAAGCGGTGCAGGCCGGTCAGGACGGCAAGGCCAATGCGCTGGTGATCCTGACCTCGGTGGTGTGCATCGTGATCCTGCTGCTGGCCGCACGGCTGGTGGGCGGGCGTCGCCGGGAGCTGCGTGATGTGGCTTGACCTGCAGGTGCAGCGTCGGCTGCAGGCGGCCGGCCAGGATTTCGTGTTGGACGTATCGCTGCAGTGCACGCAGCGGCAGGTGGTGCTGTTCGGGCCCTCGGGCGCGGGCAAGAGCCTGACGCTGAAGGCGGTGGCCGGGCTGCTGCGGCCGGGGCAGGGCCATGTGCGCCTGCAGGGGCAGACCCTGTTCGATGCGGCCACCGGCGTGGATCTGCCGCCGCAGCGCCGCCGGTTGGGTTATGTCTTCCAGGATTACGCGTTGTTCCCGCACCTGAGCGTGCGCCAGAACGTGGCGTTCGGATTGCAGAAGGGGTGGTTGAATCCGCGGACTGGCCAGCGCTTCGATGCGGTGGAGCAGTGGTTGCACGCATTCCGCATCGACACGGTGGGCGATCTGCTGCCCTCGCAGGTATCCGGTGGACAGCGCCAGCGTACCGCGCTTGCACGCGCCTTGGTGACGCAGCCGCAGGCACTGCTGCTCGATGAGCCGTTCTCCGCGCTGGACCATGATCTTCGCCAGCACCTGCGGCAGGAACTTGAGACGGTACTGGACAAAACCGGCATTCCGCTGCTGTTGATCAGCCACGACCCGCAGGATGTGGCCATGTTCGGCCAGCAGGTGGCACGCGTCGTCGACGGCCGTATCGTCGGCGATTGACCCGTGATGGACGCACTGGCGATGGTTGGCTACATCTGATGGTAGTGCCGGCCGCTGACCGGCAACCATGGAATCCGGAGCAGCCGGCCAGCGGCCGGCTCTACCGGTCCAGAGGTTCCGCGACGCACAGGCGATGGTTGTCTACAGCTGATGGTAGTGCCGGCCGCTGGCCGGCAACCACGAATTCCGGAGCAGCCGGCCAGCGGCCGGCTCTACCAATCCAGCGTTCGGGCAATCCAGTGGAATGGATCAATACAGCTCGCAGTGCGTGCGGCCTTCACATCGCAGCGTGTCCCAGTGCCCCTCGCCACCGATCGCATCGATGGCCTCGCGCACCGCACCTTCCAGGTGGCTCTTGTTGCCGCACAGGTACAGATGCCCGCCACGGGCCAGCACATCGCGCACTTCGTCGGCGCGCTGCTGCAGCACATGCTGCACATAGACCTTTTCGGCGCCATCGCGCGAGAACGCGGTATGCAGGCCGGCCAGCACACCGCGCGCGCGCCAGTCCTGCAGCTGTTCGCGGTACAGGTAATCGTGCTGGCTGTGCTTCTCGCCGAACACGAGGTGCACCTCGCGTTCGCAGGCGTTGGCCTGCAGTTCCTGCATCAGGCCCATCAACGGTGCGATGCCGGTGCCGGTGCCGACCAGCAGCAGCGGTGCATCGCCCGCGTCGGTCAGATGGAAGCCGGGATTGGAACGGCAGTACACCCGAGCGGTATCGCCGCCGTGCAGCAGACTGCCGGTGGCAGTGCCGAAGCGCTCGCGACCGCGCAGGGTGTAGCGCACTTCGCGCACGCACAGGCTCAGCTGGTCGTGATACGGGTGCGAGGCGATGGAATAGGAACGCGGCAGGCGTGGTGACAGCAGCTCGCGAAGGCGGGCCAGCGGGATGCTGTCCGGGGTGGCGTGGTCCTGCAGTATGTCCAGCAGGTCCAGGCCGTGCAGGTAGGCTTCCAGCTCGCGCTTCTGGCTGACCTTCAACAGGCCCTTCAGTACGTCGCTGCCACCGAGCTTGGCCAGTTCGCGCAGCACGCCCTTGCTCAGCAGGCGCAGCTCCCGATCATGCAGCGCAGCCACAGCGGCGGTGTCGCCGTACCAGGTGGCCAATGCCTGCAGCAGTGCAGGGTCGTTCTCGGGTACCACGTGCAGGGTGTCGCCGGCGCGGTAGGCCATGCCACTGCCGGCAATGTCCAGTTGCAGGTGCCAGGCAGCCGGGTCGCTGCTGTTCAAGCGGCGGCGTTCGAGAATGGGGGCGGCAAAGGCATTGTCTTCGCCATAGGCAGTGACCTGCAGGTGCAGGTCCTGGCCAGCGTTCGCGTCGCCATCCAGCACCTGGCCCAGCACCGGCCGCCATTGCTGGAAGAACTGCTCGTAGCCCAGGTCGGCATCCACGCGGTGCAGCAGCGGCTGCGCCTGGCGATCGCTCAGCGCGGCATCCAGCGCCTTGGTGAAGCCGCAGAAGCTGGGGTAGCCGGTGTCACCGAGGCCGAACACCGCATAGCGCAGGCCGCTCAGTGTCGGAGTCTGGCGCAGGGTTTCAAAGAACTGTTCGCCGTTGGCCGGCGGTTCGCCGTCACCGAACGAGCTGGAGATCGCCAGCAGCACATCGCCGTGGCCGAGGCTGGCCACGTCGATATCGTTGAACGGGAGCACCTGCGGCGCGTGCGGCTGCAGGTCCGCGCCCAGGCGCTGGGCCAGGGCGCGGGCATTGCCCGACTCGGACGCGAAACCCACCAGCAGGCGGCTGAAGGGCGTACTGGTCGGGAGAGCGTTCACGCGGCCTCGTAGAAGTCGTCGAACTTTTCCTTGCTGAACTCGACCAGGTCGTAGTTCTGCATCAGGTCGTTCACCACGCGGCGGATGCTGATGTACGAGGTGATGTTGCCGTCGGCGTCGAACAGCGGCTGCACGGTGGTGTCGACCACGTAGAGCACGCCACCCTTGCCAAGGTTGGGCACGATGCCGGTCCAGGTTTTGCCGGCTTTGATGGTGTCCCACATGTCCTTGTAGACCGCCTTGGGCACATCAGGATGGCGCACGATGCTGTGCGGCTGGCCGATAAGTTCCTCGCGCGCGAACCCGGTGAGCGTGCAGAACAGGTCGTTGGCGTAGGTGATGTTGCCCTGCAGGTCGGTGGTGGAGATCACCATGACGTTCTGCATGGCATTCAGCAGCTGGGCGTTGTCGGGGGTGTAGCTCATCGCAGGTCCTTTGGATGCCGGTGACGCCGGCGTATTGGGTTCCCGCATAGAGATACGCCCGCGCGGCGGCGGGCGGTTTGACATTGATCAAGCGGGTGGCGGGATGGCCTGCGACCGGGTGTCGCAGGGAGCGTTCACTGCTGCAGGGGAAAGCCGATCGTCTCGTGGCAATGCCGCATCAGGTGGCGGCCTCCCTCATTGATGTGCAAGGTGTCCGCGTCACCGAAGAACTGCAGCAGCGCTCCCCCGGTCGTACTGCCTGCATGCGCGGAGCGCCTGGCTGCCGATGGCAGAAACGGATCAGCTCGCGGATCGTGTCCGCCAGGCAGATCCGCACGTGCAACGGCGCCTTCGATCATCAGCTGGGCGCATGCGCCTGCCAGATAGGCGTCTTGCTCCCGCTGCCCGCCGCGCCGATGCTGTCCTGCCAATGCGGTGGCGATATGCTGGAACTCATGGGCGGTGGTGGCGATCACGCGCCTGCGCAGCGAGTCGGTGTCGGGACCGGAGGGAAACCAGAAGCTGACCATCTGGCCCGGCGGCTCTGGTCCCGGCAGCTGTCGCCAGATGCCGCCTCCGTCACTTACGATCGTCAACTGATAGCGCATAGGCGTCCGTTCCTGCCCATTGGCCTGGAGCGGCAGTCCAGCGGATCGTGCGGCGGCCTCGCAGAGCCGTGACGCCTGCATGGCCGAAAGCGCTCGATCTGCCCAGAGAACTCGAGTTGCGACGGATGACCACCCGCACTCGATGGACCGATTGGGGAACTCCGAGCTTTCCGGGCCGGGAAGCATCGACACTGTGCTGATCTTCAGATGTGAGGAAGGGCCTCGCAGCAGGGTGGCATACCCTCCATCGGTACTGACCAGGTTTCGGGGAGGCAGCTGGATGGATTGGCACGCACTTGTGGCCAGAAGGATTGCCGCCAGCCCAGCATAGAGCCCGAGGGGGAGGCCCGGTTGGGCACGCCTGGACTGACGGCGCTGCATCAGGGGGTCAGCCCGCATTGATACGGCGATGGATACTTCGTACAGACTTGAAAGTCCGAGACTGAGGCCGTCTTGGTGGCTCCGCCGTATCGTGAGGCCGCCGCGATGGTGTTTGGTCCAGGGGCTGCACTTACATCGAATGTTGCGAGGTCGTACCTCAACTCGGTCGCAGGACCGGACGAAGCTGCGGCCCATGCGTTCACTCCATCCGGATCGACAAGCCGGAGGATGGTTCCTGTTCGATGCCATTGGAACTGCTTGGCGGCGATGGTGGCTCCTTGCCGGCCATCAAACAGCAGCAGGGTTACAGACCCATTGGCCGGGAAGGCTATGGATGAACCCGAGACGTCGATTTCGAACTGCGCGGCGTCTGGTACTTCTGATGTCGACGCCAGCAGAATCCGCTCGAACCAAGGTAGGCCGTCGCGTTCGCCTCCGCCGATCTTGCCTCCAATCCTGCCTTCCATCCGGCACTTCTTGGTTTCTTCGCACGATGCGCTCAACTGCCACTCCATTGGCCCGCAGCCAGTAGAGGTGAGGGTGATACCGACAGCTGCCACGATAAATCGTAGATTGCTCATTGGTATCCTCCATGTTGGACTTCGATTGACCGATCAGCTCAACCTGCTGTTTCGGCAGTCAATCCGTATCGGCTCAGGCTCGATCAGGCAATCAGAATTGTTTCAAATACCTCCAGTAGTTGGTTCGGAGCCACATTTGACGCGCCAGACAAATGCACAGGTCGTGCCAATGGCGACACTTGTGTCTCCAGCCGCACCACGTGGTGGAGGCGCTTCTGCGTCAGCCCATCAGATAGCGCAGCACACCCGCTGAGACCACGCCGATCAGTACTGTCGGCAGCATCGACAACCGCGTGGCGGCCAGCAGGGTGATCGCCAGCGCGGCGAGGTCAGCCGGCTTGTCGGCGACGAAGTCCGGGGCGATCACCGAGATCAGCACGCAGCCCGGCGCGGCTTCCATCACTGTCACCGCGCGCTTGCTCAACGTGCGGTTGCGCAGCGCGAGGAAGCCGACGATGCGGGTCAGGTAGGTGGCAGCGGCCATCAGCACGATGGTCAGCACCGAGGTCCAGTGGATCAGTCCGTTGAAGATCATGCCGCGTCCTCCGCCAGCAGCCAGGCTGCCGCCAGGCCGGCCAATGCGCCGCTGGCCACGTACCATGCGCCCGGGATCAGCAGGTAGGTGGCCGCGGCCACCACCAGGCTGACCAGCCACGGACGCGCCGCTTTCATGCCCTGCCACATGCCGCGCAGCAGCACCAGGAACACGGCGGGGAAGGCCATGTCGAAACCATAAGCGTGGATGTCGCCCAGCATCGGGCCGACGATCGCGCCGAGTGCCGTACAGGCCACCCAGACCGTGTACAGGCCGGCCGAGACGCCCAGGTAGTAGGAAAGGCTGAAGCCGAGCGCACGGCGGCGGGCGTCGGCCACGCCCATCGCCCAGCTTTCGTCGCACATGAAGAACAGGGCCGGCAGCACGCGGCGGCGCGGCAGGTGCTGCAGCAACGGGGCCAGGCTGGCGCCCATCAGCAGGTGGCGGCTGTTGACCAGCGCGGTGATCGCCACGATCAGCGCGATGTGCGGCGGCGAGCTCCACAGTTCGACGGCGGCGAATTCCGAGCCACCGGCGAAGTTGAGGCCGGTCATCAGCGGCACTTCCAGTGCGCTCAGGCCCTTCTGTGCGGCCTGGGCGCCGAGCACCAGGGCGAACGGAATGAAGCCGATCATCACCGGCACGGCAGCGCGAAGGCCGCGCAGGAATTCGGCACGCGGCGCGGTATCGCAGGTGTCGGGCAGGGGGAGGGTGGTACGGGCGTCCATGGAACGGCACAACGAGGTGGGGGTGGCCCATGCTAGCGGCCCAATCGCGAAATCGGGTTGCGTTGATGCCATCCGATTCGGGAATATTGAGATTCCATGCGGCCAAGGTCGCCAAAGGTGAAATCCAATGCAGTACCAGCTCGACAACCTCGATCGCCGCATCCTCGACGCCCTGCAGCGTGACGGCCGCCTGCAGAACCTGGAGCTGGCACGGCAGGTGGGCCTTTCGCCCTCGGCCTGCCTGCGCCGGGTGCGATTGCTGGAGGAGGGCGGCTACATCGACCGCTACGTGGCCTTGTTGAACGAGGCCAAGGTGGGCCGTGGTTTTACGGTGTTCGTGCGGGTGTGGCTGCGCGGACAGGACGAGGACACCACCAATCACTTCATCAACAGCATCAAGTCTTTCCCGGAAGTGCTTGAATGCCATCTGATGGCGGGTGACTGCGACTTCCTGCTGCGGGTGGCGGTGGCCGATCTTGATGCCTACCGGCAGTTCCAGATGCAGCACCTGAACCGGATTGCCGGGGTGCAGAACACCAAGACCGAGATTCCGATGCAGCGGATCAAGCAGACCACCCAGCTGCCGCTTTGAGGAATGGGTGGTTCCCGGCCGGGTTGCACCCGGCACCCGCGGTAGTGCCGGTCGCTGGCCGGCAACCTCAGAAGCAACAGCCGAAGCAACAGCGTGTATTCCGTGGGATGGCGGGGCGGGTCCGGTTGCAGGGGACGCCGTAAACCCCCAGGCCGGCCCAACCGCTGGCGGCTGGGCGTTCGGGCGCTTGCGAAGCAGTGCTTCGCAAGCAAAGCGCCCTCACCCATGGGGGCTTGGCCGCGGCATCCATGCCGCGGACACCCCTGCAACCGGACCCACCCCGCCTTCGACAGTTCCCCGCGATCTTTCGGGGTCGGATCCCGTTGCTGCGCAACGGGCTCTGACCCCAGGAGCAGATGAAGCAGATGAAAATGTCTGTTCAATTCATTGATGCCTGATGCGTGACTGGCTTCTTGGAGCCCGGCCCGACGTTGGTCGGAGGCAGCAGTCATCGCAATGACATCTGGCACCGGTACGGTTTGAGCCCGCTTGCTGGTCGCGCGCGGGCCGGGGTTCCGGTCGTGGCGCGCGTCCACTGCAGCTGCTGTCGCTGCCGAGGGTCATGTGTTCTACGTCAGGGGGCTGAATGGACACCATGCGGTCAGAACTTGGAAGGTGGCCATCGCCGCATGGCTGCTGCTGTCCTTTGCCGCTGCCGGGCACGACGGTGTTCATGCCTACGACATCCCTGCGCAGCCGCTGGAACAGGCGGTCGAACGCTTCAGTGTCATCAGTGGGTGGTCGGTGATGTACCCGGGTGACCTTGCCGCCGGGCGCAGCAGCCACGCGCTGAGGGCCAACCTGCCGCCACTCCCCGCGTTGCAGGCGCTGCTGCAGGACACCGGCATCGAGGCCGAGATGATCGGCGAGCAGCGCGTGGTGCTGCGCCGGGGCACGCCCTCGGTCGCCGAACCAGGTGTTGGCACCGGCCTTCCCGAGGCCGAGCGTCGGCGTCGCTATGGTGGGCTGCAGCAGCGCCTGCGTGCGGCGTTCTGTGACGACCCCGAGATCGCGCCCGGCCGCTACGCCGCGACGCTGCGCTTCCACGTCGACAGCGAAGGCCAGGTGCATGCGCCCGAGCTGCTCTCAGGCAGTGGCAGCGCCCGCCGCGATGCACGCCTGTTGCAGGCGTTGCAGGGCCTGGTGCTGGCGGCCGAGGCCGCTGCGCTGCCGCAGCCGGTAACGCTGCAGATCCGACCTTCCGGTACCGACCACGACTGTGGCCGGCGCTCGCCCCTTCCATGACTTCAAGGATTCGAACATGAGCAACGGTACGGCTGGGGCAGTAGACCTGATGGACCACCTTCTGGGGGCCTACGACGAGCTGAAGCGCCGTCTGGTGCGCAAGCTCGGCTCGGAAGAACTGGCCGGTGACGCGCTGCAGGACACCTGGATGCGTCTAAGTGCTCGTCGTGACCGGTTGGATGCGGTGCAGAACCCGGCGGCCTACCTGTTGCGCATGGCGATGAACACGGTGATTGATCGCCAGCGGGCCGATCATCGCCTGCTGAGCCTGGAAGAAGTGGATACGCTGATGGACATGGCCGACCCAGGCCCGGGCCCGGCACAGGCCGCCGAGCTCGAGTTCGCGCTGGAGGACATGGTTGGCCTGCTGCAGCGCATGCCCGAGCGCCGCCGTCGCATCCTGCTGGCGATCCGCGTTGATGGCCTGCAGCAGCGTGATGTGGCCGATCACCTCGGCGTGTCGCTGCGGCTGGTGCAGCGTGAACTGAAGGCGGCACAGGACTACCTGGCCGAGCGCAGCGGGCAGGGGCGCCAGGTGCGGTTCTGAGCGGCGGCATCCGTCTACACTTTGACGCCGAGCAGAACCCCGCAGCGTGCGGGTCCGGCATGAGCCCCCATGGATCCTGACGATCGCCCGCAACGCCCGCTGGATGCCGTCGAGCGTCAGGCCCACGCGTGGGTGGTGCGCCTGACCTCGGGCGAAGCCACCGCCGCCGACGGGCGCAGGTTCCGGGCGTGGTGCGAGGCCGATCCTCTCCATCGTGAAGCATTCGGCCGTGCGCGCCGGCAATGGGAGCAGGTGCGCCTGGCCGGCGAGCAGCTGCCCGCCGCTGCGCGCCAGCCAATTGCCGCGAGTCCGGCGCAGCGCTGGAGCCGTCGTGCCTTCCTCGGTGCAGCGATTGCCGCCCCGGCCAGTCTGGTAGTGGTGGCGGCGATCCGCCCACCGCTGGGGCTGTGGCCATCGGTGACGTCGATGGCGGCCGACTTCCATACCGGCACCGGTGAGCGGCTGCAGATCACGCCTTCGCCACAGCTGAAGATCGAGCTGGACACCCAGAGCAGCCTGCGCCGCCGTGCGGATGCGCAGGGCGAAGGCTTCGAGCTCGTACAGGGCCAGGCCGCGATCGAAACCCAGCCTGGCCTGCGCCTTGCATTGTTCGCTGGACCGGGCTGCGTGATCGCTGATGAAGGTGCGGTGCGCCTCGACGTACGCAACACCCATGGCCAGGTGCGGGTGACCTGCCTGCATGGCAGCGCCCGCATCGAGCATCCGCAGGGCCGGCTGCAGCTGCAGGCGGGCCAGCAGACCCAGTACGACGAGCGCCTCAGTGGCGTGGTGGCCGAGGCCGTGGCCTCGGACGTGAGCGCCTGGACCGAAGGCATGCTGGTGTTCCGCCGCGCGCCGCTGCGCGAGGTGGTGGACGAGATCAACCGCTATCGCCGTGGCAAGGTAATGCTGGGCGAATCGGCATTGGCCCGCGCGCCGGTCAGCGGCCGCTTCCGCATCGATGATCCCGATGCAGCGCTGGAGCAGCTGCGACTGACGATGTCACTGGATCTGCGTCGCTTTCCGGGTGGCATTGCCGTCCTTGGTTAGATGAAGACGCTGCCCGTGCGTGTCGCGCGGGGCTGTTGCAAGCAAGGAGAAGCCAAGGATGCGCAACGAGACCATCGGTGTGCTGGATCTGCGTCGCAACCTGTCGGCGTTGCTGGAAACCACGCAGCGGCGGCCGTTGATGGTGCATCGCTATGGATCGCCCTGGGTGTGCGTGGTGTCCGATGCGCACTGGCAACAACAAGCAGTGCTGCTGGAGTTCGATCCGCAGTCCCACCCGTTGGCGATGCTGCTGCGCCTGCAACAGCAGGCTGTGCCGTTGCCCGAAAGTGGCGTGTTGCCGCCGGCGGCGATCGCCCGTGCGCTGCTGCTGGCGCACATGCATGGCATCGATGATCTTCCGCAGCTGCACGAGCAGGTTCAGCAGCAGCGCCTGTGGCACTGGTTCGTGGCCGGCGGCCATGGCGTGATGGACGGCTGGCAGCTGCCAGCGCTGCGTGTCGCGATGGCGTCATGGCTGGATGACGCAGGCATGACCGATGTGCTGGCAGCGTTCGCGCAGCGCAGCGACGTGGCGGTGCTGGCGCGGCGATGCGGTGGCGACGCACCACGGCTGGACGGCGAAACCTGCAGGCGGATGACGTTGCTGTGACGCTGCGGATGAAGCGCCACCCAGTGCACAGAGATGCATTCGCGTTGTCGCTTCACCTGCCTTGTCGACGTCTTCTCCAGAGTACGACGCACCACGCGTCGCGGAGCACAGGCGGCGCTGATGGCAGACAGTCGCAGGATCAACATGCTGGAACTGGATCGCCACCTGAGCCAGTCGCTGGAACAGGCGCGGCATGCACCATTGAACGTGCAGCGCTACGGGCATTCATGGGTCTGGGTGCTGTCCAGCGACGCCTGGGCCGACGCCGCGCGCTGGGCTGCACTGGACAGTTCGTCGCATCCGCTGCTGGCATTGCGCAGGGCGCTCGACCCGCAACTGCGGCCCTGGCCCGAATGTGCGGCGGCGCTGCTGCCGCTTGAGGCCGGTGATGTACGCGTGCTGCAACGCGCGGCATTGCTGGTGGTGATGCGCGGCCTGAACAGCGCGCAGCGCGTGTACGACGACCTGCGCTACCACCAGGCCTACCGGCAGTTCATCGGCCTCGACCACGGCACGGCCTGGTCGCCGATGCAGTGCGTACGCCTGTTGCAGGCCTGCGCACATCCACTGCTGCGGGCCTGTATCGACGGCACGCTGGGCAGCCTTCCATCTCCGTTGCTTGAAGCGGCGTGTGCGCCAGCAGTACGTGCTGCACCGCTGCAGGCACAGCCGCAGCGAATAGCAGGCGGATGTTTATCGTACTGACACATGCACCGCTGACCATGGCGCAGCGGTCTCTTCCAGGATGATGAGGGCGGAACAATGGCAAGGCAGGTGGGTGGTCGCAGGGCTCGGCAGCAGGGTTTCAGCCTGATCGAGATCATGGTGGTGGTAGTGATCATCGGCATCCTTGCCGCATTGATCGTGCCGCGTTTGATGGATCGCCCGGACCAGGCGCGCGTGGTTGCGGCGCGCCAGGATATCGCCGCGCTGATGCAGGCCTTGAAGCTGTTCAAGCTGGACAATGGCCGCTACCCCAGTGCCGAGCAGGGCCTGCAGGCACTGGTGAAGCCACCGCAGGGCAGCGGCACGATGCCGGTCACGCCGTACCTGGACCGGCTGCCGAATGATCCGTGGGGTCACCCGTACCAGTACCAGATTCCCGGCACCCATGGCGACATCGATGTGTTCTCGCTGGGTGCGGACAGCAAGCCCGGCGGTGACGCCGGGAACGCGGACGTCGGTTCCTGGCAGCTCTGAGGCGCGCCGATGGCAGCCCGGAAGTGTTCGGTTTCGTGCGCCCGCCAGCGTGGCATGGCGGTGATCGTGGCGATGCTGGTGGTGGCGTTGGTGGCCGTGATCGCTACCGCGCTGCTGACCCGGCAGTCGGCGCAGCTGCGCGCGCTGCGTGGCGACCAGCTGCGCGCCCAGGTGCGCATTGCCGTGGATGCCACGCTGGAGCGTGCCGCGCAGCAGCTGCGTGAGGACGTGCGGGAACAGTTGACCACGGTCCGCAACGGGCGCTGGGCGCGGCCATTGCAGCTGCAGGCGCCGTTGCCAGTGCAGCTGCAGCTGGTCGATGCGCAGTCCATGTTCAACCTGCGCAACCTGCTGGCCTACGGCAAGCCGGACCCGGAAGCGCGGCGCGCGTTCATCGCGTTGTGCTCCGGACAGGGCCTGGGGCAGGGTGTCTGTGCGTCGGCGGCGGACCACATCCAGGCGCGCCTGCGCGATGGCGATGTCCAGGCGCAGGCCCCGCTGCCGCGTGAATCACTGATCGAGCAGGCCTTCGCGGGTTCCGATCCAATGGCCGTGCAGGCGTTGGCACGGCGCACCGTGGTGCTGCCTGCGCAGACCCTGGTCAACGCCAACACCAGCGATCTCAGCGTCCTGCAGGCGGTCGTACCCAGTGTCGAGCCCGGGCGCCTGCAGGCGCTGCTCGGTGAGCGCGATGGTGGCCATTGGCTGCTCAACCGCGGCGACATCGCCAATCGGCTTCAACTGAGCAACGCGCAGATGGCGGTGGTACCGCTTGGCATCCATAGCGAGTGGTTCCTCGCCGTCGGCCAGGTGCAGGCCGATGGCAGTGTGGTCGACTTCCGCGCGCTGATCTGGCGCGAGTATCGCGACGACAGTGTGCGCGTGCAGCGTGTGTGGACGAGGATCGGTGCATGAGCGTGCAGCTGAGGGTGCGCCTGCCGGCGCTGGAACGCCTGCGTGCCGACAGTGCGGTTGAGTGGGCGCAGTTGCACAAGGGTGTGGTGCTGGCCAAGGGCCGCGACGCATTGGCCGTGCTGGGTCAGCGTCATCCGCAGGCAGGGGTGCTGGCCTGCCTCGACCCGCAGGATCTGATCCTGCTGGAGCTGCAGCTGCCGCCGCTGTCGGGCCGCAGGCTGCAGGCCGCGCTGCAGGGTGAAGTGGAGGCGATGCTGCTGGATGACCTGCAGGAGGTCGCGCTGGCGCATGGTGCCCAGGCGGCCGATGGCAGCGTGCCGGTGGCCTGGCTCGGGCAGCAGGCGATCATGCAGGCGCAGCATCTGCTGGCGTCGTGCGGCCTGCAGCTGCAGGCGCTGTATCCGACGCCGCTGCTGCTGCCGTGGAAGGAGGCCCAGGCCACGCTGCAGGCCTGCGGCGAGCACCTGCTGGTGCGCAGCGGGCGCGATCGTGGCTTTGTGCAGTGGTGCGGTGGGCGCGACGTGGGGGCGGTGCTGCAGTCGCTCGCGGCGCGCCTGCAGCAATCCGGGGTGCAGGCCGTGCAATGGATCGACAGCGTGCCGTCGGCGTGGCCGGAGAGTCTGCCGGCAACCGTGGTCGCACATGAACTGCAGGCGTGCGGCCCCCTGCCAGCGTGGTCGTTGCCACTGCCGGGTCGCAGCAGGCAGGCACCGCGGTTGGCAATCGGCCTGGCAGTGGCGGCGCTGGTGCTGGCGGCGCTGGGCCTGCAGCTGCAGGTCTCGCGCTGGCGCAGCGAGGGCGAGGCGCTGCAGCAGGACATGGCGCGGCAGTTCAGTGCGCGCTTCCCGGAGATCACCGATGTGGTGGACCCGGTACTACAGGCGCGGCGCGCGCTGGCGGTGCCGTTGCCGGCGCCGCCGTTGCCACCGGTGCAGCGGCAGGTTGCCACCACTCTGCAGGCAGTGCCCGAGCTGGGTGGTCAGGTGCGTGGTCTGCGTTACACGCCGGGCCAGCTGGAACTGGAGCTGGATGACAACGCACGGATATTGGCCGATGACGCACAACGGCTGGAGCAATGGCAGCAGGCCGTACAGGCGCAGGGTCTGCAACTGGTACGGGACGCGGGCGGACGCCTGCGCGTGAGCGGGGGCGGGCAGTGACTGCCAGGACGCTGCGCCTGGGCGAAGGTCTGGCCGGCCTGCAGCAGCGCTGGCAGCGCCTGCCGCCGCGCGACCGGCTGATGCTGTGGGTGATGGTGGTGGCGCTGCTGGCGGCGGGTCTGTGGATGTTGTGGCTGGAGCCACTGCTGAAGCAGCGCACGCATTGGCAGGCCGAACTGCCACGGCTGCAGGCGCAGGCGCGCGTATTGGCGCCGCTGCTGCATGCCCGCGAACGCCAGCAACTGGCGCAGGGGCATCAGCCGACGCTGGCTGGGCTGCGCGGACAGATCAAGACCGCCGGCCTTGCCGACGGACTGCATATCGACGCACGCGACGGGCGCTGGCACCTGCAGGTGCAGGCGGTGCCCGCTGACGCGCTGTGGAACTGGCTGCTGCCCGTGCTGGCCGATCCGGCCATCGAACTGCAGCAGCTGCAATTGACACGCACAGGGGACGCGAACATGCCGGCGGCACGGATTTCCGGAGACATCGTGATGGTACCCACCGTGGGTGACCATCCATGAGGGTGATGCACAGCCTTGCCTGCAGCACCGCGCTGGCCCTGGTGGTGGGCATGGCCCACGTTCCGGCGCCGGTGCTGGCGCAGGACGCCCGGGATGAGCCGGTGCAGTTGAATCTGGTGGAGACCGATATCGGTGGTGTACTGCGCATGGCGGCGCGCTTCACCGGTCGCCAGTTCCTGGTCGACCCGCGGGTGACCGGCAAGATGACCGTGGTCTCTGATGGCCCGGTCAGCCGTACCCAGGCGTACCAGTTGCTGCTGGGCGCACTGCGCATGCGTGGCTTTGCTGTGGTCGAGAACGGCGGTGTCAGCCGGGTGGTGCCGCAGGCCGACGCCAAGCTGCTCGGTGGCCGTGTGGGCGCCGGCGGGGCCGGCGGCGAGGTGGCCACGCGCACCTTCGCGCTGCGCTACGAGAATGCCGCCGCGCTGGTAGCGGTGCTGCGGCCGATGATCAGCCCGGACAATCCGATCACTGCCAACCCGGGCAACAACACCCTGGTGATCACCGACTACGCCGACAACCTGGAACGCATCGCGCGGGTGATTTCCAGCGTGGACACACCGGCAGGCATGGACACCGACGTGGTCAAGCTGCAGCAGGGCATCGCTGTCGACGTGGCGGCGATGGTCGCGCCGCTGCTGGATGCGCAGGGTGCCGAACCCAGCCAGAAGGTGGTGGTGATGGCCGACCCGCGCAGCAACAGCGTGCTGCTGCGCTCCAGCAGCCCCGGCCGTACCCGCCTGGCGCGGCAGCTGGTGGAGAAGCTGGACAAGGCGCAGGACGAGTCCGGCAATCTGCATGTGGTCTACCTGCGCAATGCCCAGGCCAACCAGCTGGCCGGTGTGCTGCGCGGTGTGGTGGCCGGGCAGAGCGATGCACCGGCAATGGGCAGCAACGAAGGCGTCACGCCGCTGCCCGGCGACGCCAACCGCGCCACGCCGGCGCAGCCATCGCAGCCACAGCAGGCCAAGACCGGTGGCAATGCACTGGAATCACAACGGCTGGATCCGAATCGCCGTGATCCAATCGACGCTGGCAGTACCGGTTTCAGCCAGAACGGCATCTCGGTGCAGGCCGACGTGGCGACCAACACGCTGCTGATCTCGGCGCCCGAGCCGGTGTACCGCAACCTGCGGCGGGTGATCGACCAGCTCGACCAGCGCCGTGCACAGGTGCTGGTGGAAAGCCTGATCGTGGAAGTCAACCAGACCGACGCGGCCGAGCTGGGCGTGCAGTGGATGTTGGGTAATGGCCGCACCTTCGGCGGCACCCATTTCGGTGGTACAACCGGCGGCAGCGGCCTGAACACCGCCGCGCGCACCACTCTGGACGTGCTGCCCAAGGACGGCCTGAAGATCGGCGTGATCGACGGCACCATCAACCTGCCCGGCGTCGGTCAGATCCTCAACATGAAGGCGCTGGCCAACGCGCTGCAGAGCAAGGGCGGTGCCAACATCCTGTCCACGCCGAACCTGATGACGCTGGACAACGAAGCGGCCAGCATCATGGTCGGCCAGACCGTACCGTTTGTCAGCGGGCGCTACGTGACCGACGGTGGTGGCGGCAGCAACAACCCGTTCCAGACCATCGTGCGCGAGGACGTGGGCCTGAAGCTGCGGGTGCGCCCGCAGATCTCCGAGGGCGGCACGGTAAAGCTGGACATCTACCAGGAAGTCAGCAGCATCGACGCGCAGAGTGCGAACAGCACGGCCGGCATCATCACCAACAAACGCGCCCTGGATACCAGCGTGCTGCTGGACGATGGCCAGATCATGGTGCTCGGTGGGCTGCTGGAAGACAGCGTCAGTCATGGCCGTGATGCGGTGCCGGGCCTGGGCAAGATTCCAGTGCTGGGCGCACTGTTCCGCAGTGACACCCGCAAGCGCGCCAAGACCAACCTGATGGTGTTCCTGCGCCCGCACGTGGTGCGTGACCCGGCTGCCGGCCAGCGCCTGACCCGCGACCGCTACGACTACATGCGCAATGCACAGGTCGGCGCGCAGCCGGTGCAGAGCTGGGCATTGCCGGCGCTGTCGGCGCCGCAGCTGCCACCTCAGGACCTGTCTGTGCTCGGCCAGGGCAATGCGCGCGATGGACAGGGCCAGCCGCTGCAGAACACCAGCCTGGCGGCGTTGTATCCGGCCGGTGAGGGCGATGCCCAGCTGGTGCAGTTCGCACAGGGGCTGGACCCGGCGCGTGCCAGCCAGGGCGTGGCGCAGGTGCGTGCACTGGGCCTGCAGGCCTATGCCGAAGCGGCGCCCGGCGAGAGCGGGCAACGCCTGCGCGTGCGATTGCCACGCGATCCGGCGACGCTGGACCCGGCACTGCAGCAGCTGCGCGGGCTGGGCTACACGCCGGAACTGGTGATCGGGCCGTGAGCGCCGCCGCACCGCTGCCGTATGCCTGGGTGCGCAGCCATGGCGTGATGCTGTCCGAGGCCAGCGGCGAACCCGTGTTGCTGGGCACCGCCGAAACTGCGGCGTGGGCCGTGGCAGAACTGCGGCGCCGGCATGGTCCGCTGCCGTTCCAGGCGCTGGATGCTGCGACCTGGCAGCAGCGGTTGGGTGAGCAGTACCGTGATGGCGGCGATGCCGCTGCCGTGGTCGGGGCTGCTGAAAGTGAAGTGGATCTGGACCGGCTGATGCAGGACATGCCGGAGGTCACCGATCTGCTGGATGCGCAGGACGATGCACCGGTGATCCGCATGATCAACGCGCTGCTGGCACAGGCCGCACGCGATGGCGCCAGCGATCTGCACATCGAGCCGTTCGAGACCCACTCGGTGGTGCGCTACCGGGTGGACGGCACCCTGCGCGACATGGTGCAGCCGCGGCGCGCACTGCACGCGGCGCTGGTATCGCGCATCAAGATCATGGCCCACCTGGATATCGCCGAGAAGCGCCTGCCGCAGGACGGGCGCATCGCGATCCGCGTGGGTGGGCGGCCGCTGGACATCCGCGTCTCCACCGTGCCGACCGGGCATGGCGAGCGCGCCGTGCTGCGACTGCTGGAGAAGGATGCCGGGCGCCTGCAGCTGCAGCGCCTGGGCATGGCCGATGACACCCTGGCCACGTTCACCGGATTGATCCGGCAGCCGCACGGCATCGTGCTGGTCACCGGGCCGACCGGCAGCGGCAAGACCACCTCGCTGTACGCGGCGCTGGGCCAGCTCGACAGCAGCACCAGCAACATCCTCACCGTGGAAGACCCGGTGGAGTACGACTTCGCTGGTATCGGCCAGATCCAGGTCAACGCGCGCATCGGCATGAGTTTCGGTACCGCGTTGCGTGCGATCCTGCGCCAGGATCCGGACACCATCATGATCGGTGAGATCCGCGATCTCGAGACCGCGCAGATTGCCGTGCAGTCGTCGCTGACCGGCCATGGCGTACTGGCCTCCCTGCACACCAACGACGCGATCTCGGCGGTGACCCGCCTGGCCGACATGGGCGTGGAACCGTTCCTGCTGGCCTCGTCGCTGCGCGGCGTGCTGGCGCAGCGGCTGGTGCGGCGGCTGTGCACGCAGTGCCGGCGCGCCGAGGTGGACGACGAGGGCCGTACCGTGTGGCTTGCAGTGGGCTGCGCGGCCTGCGCCAACAGCGGCTATCGCGGGCGAACCGGTATCCACGAACTGTTCGTGGTCGATGACCGGGTACGCGCGTTGATCCATGAAGGGCAGGGTGAGCCCCCGCTGCGCGAGGCGGCACGGCGTGCCGGCATGCGCACGTTGCGGCAGGATGGCCAGCGCTGGGTCGACAGCGGGGTGACCACGCTGGAAGAGATCCTGCGCGTTACCGGCGACGATTGAGGCCTGCATGGCACTGTTCGACTACCAGGCTGCCAACGCGCAGGGCCGCATCGAGAAGGGGCAGTTGGATGCCGACAGCCCGCGCGGTGCGCGCCAGCTGTTGCGCGGGCGCGGGCTGACCCCTGTGCAGGTAAGCGCCGCGCGCAGTGCCGGCAGTGGCTGGGGCGCTCGCCGGCTGTCTGCCAGCGAGCTGGCCTGGGCTACGCGCCAGCTGGCCAGCCTGCTGGCAGCCAGCCTGCCGTTGGAAGGCGCATTGAGTGCGGTGATCGAGCAGGCCGAACGCCCCCATGTTGCGCAGGCGCTCACCGCGGTACGCGCCGACGTGCGCGCCGGCCAGCGCCTGACCGTGGCGCTGGCAGCGCGGCCACGCGATTTTCCGCCGATCTATCGGGCGCTGGTAGGAGCAGGCGAAGACTCCGGCGATCTGGCACGGGTGATGGAGCGCCTGGCCGACTACATCGAAGAACGCAATGCGCTGCAGGCCAAGGTACTGACCGCCTTCATCTATCCAGCGGCGATCAGCCTGGTATCGGTGGCGATCGTGATCTTCCTGCTCAGCTACGTGGTGCCGCAGGTCGTGACTGCGTTCGTACAGGCGCGGCAGACGCTGCCGATGCTCACGCAAGTGATGCTGGCCGCCAGCGCGTTCGTACGCAGCTGGGGCGTGTGGGCGGGGCTGGGCATCGCTGCGCTGGTGGTGGCCTGGCGGTTGGCCCTGCGCAAGCCCGAGCTGCGCCTGCGATGGGACGCGATGCTGCTGCGGGTGCCGATGGTCGGGCGCTTCGTGCTGGGCGTGAACAGTGCGCGCTTCGCCTCGACATTGGCGATCCTGCTGGATGCTGGCGTGCCGCTGCTGCGTGCGCTTGAAGCTGCCCGGCAGACCCTGGGCAATGCGTTGCTGGCGCGTTGTGCAGATGATGTGTCCGCGCGAGTGCGCGAAGGTGCCGCGCTTGGCTCTGCGCTGAAGGTGCAGAAGGTGTATCCGCCGATCCTGGTGCACCTGGTGGCCAGTGGCGAGAAGACCGGTTCGCTGGCGCCTCTGCTGGATCGCGCCGCGCAGACGATCTCGCGCGAGATCGAGCGTCGCGCGATGGCACTGACTGCGTTGCTGGAGCCGACGATGATCCTGGTGATGGGCGGCGTGGTGTTGACGATCGTGCTGGCGGTGCTGATGCCGATCATGGAAATGAACCAATTGGTGCAGTGATGCGCGACGCCCATCACGGGTAGCACCGGGCCATGCCCGGCGAGCGCGCAGCGCGGGACGCTTTCGATTCTCCACACAATCCTCCACACCTTTTTTCGATCTTCCACAGGTTTCTTAAGCGGCCTGTCATCGGCGCAGACCAGCATGGACACGTCGCCGCAGAGTGGGCTGGGAGGCCCTCGGCGGCAGCAGGCGTGTAGTGACCGTTCCTCCCTTGGTGTTTCCCTTCGCAGTAAACCCTTCAGGAGAAGATCATGAACAAGTACAAGACCCTGGCCGCGCTGGTTGCTACCGCGCTGCTGGCCACCGCCGGTGCCGCTTCGGCGCAGACCGCCGTCACCGGTGGCGGTGCCTCGCTGCCGGCCGACCTCTACAAGGGTTCGGCTGACAGCATCCTGCCGGCCAACTTCAGCTACGCCGTGACCGGCTCGGGTACCGGCAAGAAGGCCTTCCTGGAAAACAACTCGGCGCTGTTCTCCACCACCGGCACCGTGCACTTCGCCGGTAGCGATTCGGTGCTGAGCAGCACCGAACTGAACACCTACAACAGCACTTACAACGTGTCCGGCGATGCCAACCGCTACGGCGCCCTGGTGCAGATTCCGTCGGTGGCCACCTCGGTCACGATTCCGTTCAACAAGGCCGGTTCGGCCGTTGACCTGTCGGTGACCCAGATCTGCGGCATCTTCTCCGGCAAGATCACCAGCTGGAGCCAGCTGGCGGGCCTGGGCCGTACCGGTGACATCCAGGTCGTCTACCGTGGCGAAAGCAGCGGCACCAGCGAACTGCTGACCCGCTTCCTGACCAGCGCCTGCCAGCCGGCTGACGTGTCGGGCAGCAACCTGAAGTTGACCAACGGCGTGCCGGCGTTCTCGGTGCAGTCGACCTTCGCCAACCTGTTCACCACCGTGCCGTCGAACTTCATCGCCGCACCGGCCACCGGTGGCACCGCGCTGTACAACGCCGTCTATGCCGTTGACGGCCGCGTTGGCTATGTCGGCCCGGACGTCATCCCGAGCCTGACCGACGCCACCAAGGTCGCCAAGGTCAAGGGCTTCTCGCCGGATGAAGTGAGCGTGCAGGCCACGCTGGAAACCGCTGCGCCGCCGACCGGTGCCGCTGCCGAGAACCCGGCGAACTGGGTGCCGGTGTTCGGCAACCCGAGCGCGGGCTATCCGATCGCTGGCTACACCAACTTCGTGTTCGGCCAGTGCTACAAGAACGCCACCGTCGGCGCCAACGTGCGCGGCTTCCTGACCCGCCATTACGGCAGCACCGTGGTCAACGGTGTCGAGCAGGGCCCGAACGACGTCGCCATCCGCGCGCACAAGTTCATCCCGCTGACCAAGGCCTGGCGCGATGCGGTCCGTGCTCGCTTCGCCACCGCCACCAACGCCGGTGCGGTGAACAATCCGAGCACCTGCTCGGGCATCGGCCGTCCGCTGTAACTGCGACATAGAAGTGTTCTCCGCGTGCGCCGGCCGTCAGGCCGGCGCACTGCGGTATGAACGACCGTATCCAGACAAGGCATGGAGTTGCCAATCTCATGAACTTGCTATTGAAGGCTTTCTGGCTCGCCAGTTGCGTGTTGGTCGGAACGCTAGAAGCAGATGCCCAAATTCTTGTCCAGGGCGGTGGCGCGACAATGCCCGCAGCTCTGTACCAAGGCAGTCCGGACAGCATTCTTCCGACCTCGTTCAGCTACGTCCCTACCAGCTCGGGCGTCGGCAAGCGGGCATTCCTGAGCAATGAGCCATCACTGTTTTCGACGACGGGGACTGTCCACTTTGCTGGCAGCGATGCGGTACTGAGCAGCACCGAGTTGTACAGCTACAACAGCACCTTCAACCGGGCTGGTGATCCCACCCGTTATGGGGCATTGATCCAGATTCCGGTTGCGCTGGCTCCGGTGATTATTCCCTTCAACAAGCCTGGTTCAGCAATTGACCTGTCGGTCACCCGGATCTGCGGGATATTCTCCGGCAAGATCACCAACTGGTCGACCATCGACAGCGCCCGCACCGGCACCATTCGGGTTGTCTACCGTGGCGAGAGCAGCGGCGCCACTGAATTGCTGGCCCGTTTCCTGACCAGCGCCTGCCAGCCGGCCGATGTCTCAGGCACCACGCTGAAGCTGACCAACGGCGTGCCGGCGTTTTCGGTGCAGTCGACCTTCGCCAATCTGTTCACTAGTGTTCCCGAGAACTTTGTTGCAGCTCCGGCGTCCGGTGACGCGGCGGTGTACGCCGCCATTTTTACGACCGTCGGAACAATGGGATACACAGGTCCAGACCTGTCTCTTGATCTCTCGGATGCTACTCGAGTTGCACAGGTCAAGGGCTTCTCTCCAAAGGACGTGAGTACTCAAGCGACACTGGACAACGTGCCACCGCCGGCCGGTGCCGCTGCCGAGAACCCAGCGAACTGGGTGCCGTGGTTCGGCAACCCGAGCTCAGGATATCCAATCGTGGGTACCACCAATCTCCTGTTTGGGCAGTGCTACAAGGATGTACTGTTGGCCGCAAGAGTCCGCGGAGCGCTTTCGCGACTCTACGGCAGTGTCGTGGTCAACGGCGTCGAGCAGGGCCCGAACGATGCCGCCATCGGCGCGCACAATTTCATTCCGCTTAACAAGGCCTGGCGTGATGCGATCCGTATGCGTTTCGTGGCCGCGAGCAACCCCGCTGCTTTGAACAATCCCGGCACCTGCTCGGGCATCGGCCGTCCGCTGTAACTGCAATTGCTTTGGTAGTTGCAGGAAGTGCACAAGGGCGCCGGCAGCAATGCCGGCGCCTTCTGCGTATGTCCGCTGCATGACCGTGATGCGCCTGTCGTCTTCACGCCGCCGCCACCGTCTATGAGGTGCAGGGCGTGCCTCGCGCAGGCCCATCCGTACACACGCCGCCGCCGACGCGGCCCATCAGGTTGACGAGGTCCCCGATGTCGCACCCGCATTCGCCCACCGCCCGTTTCCCTGCTGCCCTGTGGCGCAGCCACCCGATGGCCTGGGCCGTCGCCGTGGCCCTGGGCAGCGTGGTGGCTCCGGCCACTCAGGCCCAACAGGCGTTCAGCCCCGGCTGGTTCGCCGAGCGCGGTGCGGCGCAGGGCGCGGCGGCACAGAGCGGGCGCATGCCCAATGGCGTGCCGATCCAGTTCCAGCTACCCGCGCAGCAGCAGGATGCGGCACGGCAGAAGCTGCAGCAGTCGATCGACAACCTTGGTACGGCCGCGCAGGCCATCGCCCTGCAGCAGCGCCTGCAGGAACAGGCACGGCAGGCGCGCCGCGAGGCGGGCTTCGTGATCGCCGATGGGCTGGGCAAGGATGGCCTGAAGGTCGACGAGAATCCGCTGACCCGCGGCTGGATCAACGCCCGCGAGGCGATCCAGTCGCAGGCCGCCGACGGGCGGGTGCTGGTCAACATCGAGCAGACCGCCGACCGGGCGATCCTGAACTGGGAAACCTTCAACATTGGTGGCAACACCACACTGAATTTCCTGCAGAACCCCGACTGGGCCGTGTTGAACCGGGTCAATGATCCCGCCGCAAGGCCCAGCCAGATCCTTGGCCAGCTGAAGGCCAATGGCACGGTGTTCGTGGCCAACCGCAACGGTGTGGTGTTCGGCAACAACAGCCAGGTCAATGTCCGCAACCTGGTGGCGGCGGCCGCGCGCATCAGCGACGCGCAGTTCCGTGAGCAGGGTCTGTACAGTGCCGAGGCGAACACCTCGGCGCTGACCGACGCCGTAGGCAAAGTCATGGTCGAACGCGGTGCACGCATCACCACGCACGAACCGACCACGGCAACGCGGGGCGGTGGCTATGTGCTGCTGGCTGGGCACAGCGTGGAGAACGCGGGCCAGATCGAGACGCGCAAAGGTCAGACCCAGCTTGCCGCCGGCGACAGTTTCGTGATCCGCCGTGGCGTGGGCACGGCGCAGAACACTGCATCGACCACCCGTGGCAACGAGATCGCACCGCGCTTCGTCGCTGACAGCACGGCCGGCAGCGTTCGCAACAGCGGTCTGATCCAGGCACGCGAGGGCGACATCACCCTGGCCGGCCGCACGGTCGAACAGGCCGGCGTTGCGGTTGCGACCACCACGCTGAATCAGCGCGGCACCGTACACCTGCTGAATTCGGCGTCCGATGCGGCGGGCAGTGTGACCCTGGCCTCCGGCTCGACCACTGCAGTACTGCTGGAAGACGATGGCAAGAGCACGGCGCTGGACAGCCAGCGCGATGCCCTCATCAGGGAATCGGCCGAGCAGGACAAGCTTCGCGGTGGCAGCAACAGTGGCACCTTCGACAATCTCTCGCGCCTGCAGGACCGCCGCGAGCAATCGCGCATCGAAGTCGTCTCCGGCGGCGATGTGAACTTCCAGGCCGGCGCGCTGGCGGTAGCCACCGGCGGCCAGGTAATCGCCGACGCCAGCCGACGCAGCTATCTGGATGATGGCGCGCGCGTGGACGTCTCCGGTGCGGTGGGCGTGCAGGTGGCGATGGAAAGCAACAACGTCAAGGTGAAGGTGCAGGGTAACGAGCTGCGCGATTCACCGGACAACCGTGACAGCGGCAAGCTGATCAGTAGCGAGGTGTGGATCGACCGCCGCCAGTTGATCGAAGTCGCCGCCGGTACCGGCGGCTATGAAGGTACGCGCTGGTATGCCGGCGGCGGCCTGCTGGAAGTCGGGGGCTACCTGGACAATCAGGGGCATTCGATCAGCGAATGGGCAGCGCAGGGTGGAACCGTCCAGCTGGCAGGCAAGGAAGTCGTCAGCCACGTCGGTTCGCGCATCAATCTGGCCGGTGGCAGCCTGGATGTGCAGTCTGGCGTGGTGCAGCAGAGCTGGCTGCGTGGCCGCGACGGGCAGTTGTACCGGCTTGATGATGCACCGGCCGAGATGCTGTACGACGGTCTGTACCAGGGCTATGAAGTGAAGCAGGAGCGTTGGGGGGTCACCGAATCGTTCCGCAATCCGCTGGTGGCACCCACCCAGCGTTTCGACAATGGCTATACCGTGGGACGCGATGCCGGCCGTCTGCTGATCTCGGCGCCCACGGCTGTCCTGCAGGGCCAGGTGGATACGGTGGCCTTTCAGGGACTGCAGCAGACGCGCCGCCCCGACCAGGGGCAGGACGGGTACGCGCAGGCACAGACGGCGGCGGCCCGCAACGCGCAGCTCTGGCTCGGGCGTTTCGACAACAACGGCCGAAGTGCAGTGTTCGATTCGCAGATCCGCATCGGAGCGCTCCAGGCCGACACCCGGTCATGGACGTTGCAGGCGCCGATCGGGGAAACACAGCGCAATACCGTGTGGTTGGACAGTGAGGTCCTGAGCGCTCAGCGTTGGGGGCAGGTGGACCTCGCTTCTGCGGGCCGTATCGACCTGGATGGCACGCTCAGGTTGCAGGAGGGCGGTCGGCTTGGGCTCACTGCAAGCCGCGTCAGCTTCGGTGGGACGGTGCAGATTGCCGGCGGGCAGGTGGAGGCCGGCAACCTGCTTCCGGCGCTCGGCGGGCCCACGGCCCTGCTGAGGTCCGGACGCGGCGTGGTGGATGTTGCGGCGGGCGCACGGATCGATCTCGGCGGCAGTTGGAGCAACGCGCTTGCTGCGCCGGATGGCGACCCCGCGCAGGCGTGGATCGACGGTGGACAGATGCGCTTCAACAGCAGTCACGACATCCATGTGGGTGAAGGGGCAGCGATTCTTGTCGATGCCGGCGGCGCGATCGATGCCAGTGGCAAAGGGCGCGTAGGCAAGGGCGGCAGTGTCAGCCTGCTCGCGGCCAGCACCGAGGTTGCCACCGACGGCAGCGGGCGGATCCGTATCGGCGATGGCGCACGCTTCAGCGCGCACGGCAATGGAAGCGGCAATTTCTCGCTGGCAACAGGCGGTGCGGTGTCTATCGGCGCGCCTGGCACAGATGCATCGGCGGCGTCGTTGCGACTGCAGTCAGCACTGTTCAGGAGTGGCTTCGCCGGCTATGACATCGCCGGGCACAACGGTTTGACGGTTGAAGAAGGTACCCAGCTGCAGGTGGAACGACCGGCGCTGCGCCTGGCCGAGGGCGCACAGCAGGCACTGGCCCGCGAGCAGGGCGTTCAGGCCTGGACGCCGTCGCTGTATGAGGCGGATCCGGCCAGCGGGCGTGTATCGCAGCGCGGCGGCGCGAGCTTGGCACTGCGCGCAGGGCATCTGCTGTCCACGGCCGATCTGCTCGTTGGCAAGGGCGCAAGGATCGAGGTCGATGCCGGCCAGACGATCGAACTGTTCAGCGCCGGCAACCTGGACGTGGCTGGCAGTCTGAAGGCGGCCGGCGGCCGTATCCGCCTGGACGAGGCATTCGATCCGACCGGTGTGCGTGGCGATCAACGCCGCGAACGTCGCTGGACGATTGCCGAGGGCGCCCTGCTGGACGTGAGCGGCGATAGCGTTTCCCTGCCCGACGCGCGCGGGACATTGCGCGGACAGGTGCGCAAGGGCGGAACGATCGAGATCGGGGGGGCGTTGGACTGGGAAGACCAGGACAACGTACGCCACTTGCCGCCCGATACCTTCGTGGTGGTGGAGCGCGGTGCGCGGCTGGACGCGTCCGGTGCTTCGGCGCTGCTGGACATTGATGGCAGCGGGCGCACCCGGGTGGACAGCGACGGCGGCAGCATCGTGCTGCGCGCCGGCAATGCGCTGTACCTGCAGGGCGACCTGGACGCAGCAGCGGGCGGCGACGGCGCGCGCGGTGGCACCCTCGGCGTTGCCTTTGGTGGCGGCACCTACAGCAGAACGGCAGAAGGCAAGGACGTGCTGGCGCCGCGGGTTATCGCGCTGACCCAGCACGCCGCGCAGGCGGCGGACCTGCCTGCACGCCTTGAGTACGGCCATGCGGCATTGTCGGTGGAGCAGGTCGAGGCCGGTGGTTTCGATCATCTGGCCCTGTTCGGCGACATCCGCGCCCTGGGAGATGTCAATCTGCGCATGGACCAGAGCCTGCGCATCCAGGGCTTGAATGAGCGTTACCTCGGCCTCGTCCCGGGCAACAGCGAGGGCGGCCGCCTGCAACTGGCCGCGCCATATGTCCGCCTTGCGCAGGGGCGCTGGTGGCAGCCGGCCGGGGAAGGCACGTTGCGCCCACTGGAGGCAGCGTTCGACAGCGGCCGGCAGCATCGCCTGGACGTGAGCGCCGATCTGATCGATCTGCGAGACGTCACCTGGCTGGCGGGATTTGACCAGGTCGCGCTGCGCAGCCGCGGTGACATCCGCGTGCTGGCCCCGGTCGCCAGCAGTTCACTCGTCTCCACGCTGGCAAGCCCGGGTTCGATCGATATCAGCGCCGCACGTATGTATCCGGCGGCCCGGGCCAAGGGACGCATCGTGGCGGGCGTCCCCGACATCGGTCCTTCAGGCCTGTCCTGGCAGAACCCCGACGCCGTACTGCGCATCCATGGCATTGCAGGCGGCGCGCAACCGGCACCGGACTCTGCGTTCGGAAGCCTGGAGCTGGTGGCGGCGACGGTGGTGCAGGGCGGCAATGTGCAGGCGCCGTGGGGCCATGTACAGCTGGGTGGCAGGGAATTCAACGCCGATGCGGCCAGCCGCGTCGACCTGCTTGCAGGCAGCGTGACGTCGGTGCGCGGTGCCGGCCTGCAGCTGCCGTTTGGCGGCACCGTGGATGGTGTGGGCTGGCGCCGTAACGGTGCCGACTTCGATGTGCTGGGCCCCGGCTCGACCAACATCCCGATCGGTATCGACATCGTCGCCAACGCTTTCAATGGCGTGGCGGGCAGCGTGCTGGACGTCTCCGGCGGAGGCGAGCTGTCCGGTGCCGCATTCGTGGCGGGGCGCGGCGGCTCGGTGGACATCCTGAGGCACGCGCTGGCGGATGCGAACCCGCGCTACCGCTTCAGCGGCAGTGACAATGCGGTCTACGCGATCATGCCGGGACGCTCGGGCACGCAGGCGCCGCAGGCGGTCGCTGACGGCAGCGCCGATCCGCGCATCGGCCAGCAGATTGTCATTCCTGCCGGGGTTCCCGGCCTCCCGGCCGGAACCTACACGCTGCTGCCGGCAAGCTACGCACTGCAGAAGGGCGCATTCCGCGTCGAAGTCGGCGCCGAAAGCGCCGTCGGCAGCCGCCAGGCAGTGGCGACCGGCACGGGTTCCTGGCGCGTCAGTGGACACCAGGCGCAGAGCCTGGGCGGTGGAGTCTCATCGCTGCTCACCGATCTGGTGCTGACGCCGGCGGATGTGGTGCGCCGCCATGCCAGCTACAACGAGACCTCCTACAGCACTTTCGTACAGGGCGTGGCTGAGCGGCGTGGTGAAGCGCTGCGCTGGCGGCCAACCGACGCCGGCAACCTCAACCTGGTGTTGGGCGATGGCGCCGGACGTTCGAGCGTGCCAGCCGCGATCTTCCAGGGCGTGTCACGCTTCAACGCCGGCAGCAATGACGGACGCGGGGGCACGCTTTCAGTCAATCTGCTCGCCTCCAATGACGCGATGTTGGAGATTGCCACCGAAGGCGGCAGCGCCGGCAGCGGTAGCGGCGCCACCGTCTTCGACTCGGCGCTCAATGCGTTCCGCCCGGAGACGATGCTGATCGGCGGCGTGCTGCGGCGTGACGCGACGACCCATTCGCTGGAGGGCAGGGCGCAGCACATCGTGGTGCGCAACGGCGTCAACCTGACGGCGCAGGAAGTGCTGCTGTCGGCCGCGTTCGGAGGCAAGGGAATCCTGGTGGAGCAGGGCGCTTCGATCGATACCTTGACCGGGGCAATTACCTCGCGCGTGGCACAGCCCACGGCGCCCTATCTGGTGTCGGGCGGCCTGCTTGCCGTGTCCAACCAGCGCTTGACGGCGCTCAGTGCGCAGGGCGGCAGTGCCGGCGGTCCGGTGGCGATCGACATCGGCGGATGCGTGGTGGACTGCAATGGCCAGACCCGGTTGCTGTCGGCAGGCAGCATCAACGTGGTCACCGACGGCGCGCTGAGCATTGGCGACGCGGTGAGCTACGGCACGCGCCAGCTCGGCCTGGGCATGTCGGCGCTCAATCTCGGCAGCGCCGAAGCCATTGCGGTGGCAGCGGCAGCCGGCGGCCTGCCGGCGGGCATGACCATGAACCAGGAGGTCCTGCAGCGATTGCTGCGTGGAAACACCGCCACCGGCGCGCCGGCGCTGGAGGCGCTGAGCCTGACCGCGCGCGATGCCATCAATGTGTTCGGCAGCGTGGACCTGGATACGCGTGACAGTGCGACCGGCCGCAGCAGTCTACGCAGTCTGGTGCTGGGTGCCCCTGCCATTCATGGTTACGGCACTGCGACCGACCGCGCCCGCATCTTCGCCGATACGCTGATCTGGGACGGTACGCTGGCCGGCACCACGTTGCCCGGCGGTGAGCAGACCCAGCCGGCCGGCGAGGCGATGGTGGGTCGGCTTGGCCAAGGGCAGCTGGAAATCAATACGCGGGTGCTGGAACTGGGGCGTGCGCCCTTCACCCGGCCCAGTTCGTCGGTGGCCGCGGATCGCCAGGTGCTTGGCTTCGCCGGCGTTACCCTGGCAGCGTCGGATCGCATGTTGTTCTCCGGCAAGGGCAGCCTGGATGTCTTCCAGCGCCAGGGCGACTACGTGGCAGGCAGCGGCTGGCAGTTCAGCGGCGGCGCGCTGGATATCGTTACCCCGCTGCTGACCGGCAGCGCGGGCGCGCAGCTGGCAATCCGCAATGGCGGTACGGTGCAGGTGCGCGGTGCTGCGGCAACCGCGGGCAGCGATGCGTTGGGTGCGGAGTTGTCCATCACGGCCGAACGCGTTGTGATCGACAGCCGGGTGGCGCTGGCGTCCGGCCGGTTCGAAGCCAATGCCCGCCAGGGCATGGCGCTTGGCAGCAATGCAATGCTGGACATGGCGGGGCGGAAGGTAAGCCTGTTCGACGTGGACAAGTACAGTTGGGGCGGCGACGTAGCGCTGTCGAGCCGTGACGGTGACATCGTTGCCGACGCGGCGTCGCGCATCGATCTTTCCGCCCGCAACAACCGCGGCGGCCGCTTGACGGTCGCTGCGCTGGGCCCGCAGGGCGGCCGTGTAGATCTGGCAGGTACGTTGCTTGGCGGAGCCAGCGGCCGCTACGACGCCGGTGGCACTGAAGTGCCCTACGACGGCGGCGAGCTGGTAGTGCGTGCACGCCAGTTGCAGGACTTCTCCGGCCTGAACACCCGGCTTACCGCCGGTGGCATTACCGGTGGCCGGACGTTCCAGTTGAGCGAAGGCGACCTGGTGATCGGCGATGAAGTGAAGGCGCGCAACGTTGATATCAGCGTCGATGGTGGCAGCCTGCTCGTCAATGGCCGCATTGATGCCAGTGGCGAACAGGTCGGCAGCATCCGCCTGTCCGCCCGCGATGTGTTGCGTATCGACGGAGCATTGGACGCGCATGGCAGCGCCTTGCGCGTCGATAGTTACGGCAAGATCATCGACAGCCCGAACCGGGCGATGATCGAACTGACCTCGGCCAGTGGCAGCCTGCAGCTGGGCGCGATCTCATCGATGGACCTGCGCGCCGGCACCTCGGTGGCCACGGGTAGCAGCCCGGGCCAGAACGATGGCCGCGCACGCGGCAGCGTCAAGCTCAACGTGCCACGCGTGGGCAGCAACGACGCCGCGATCGACGTGGCCAGCGGCATCCGTATCGCCGGTGCCGCCGACGTCCAGGTCAACGCCTTCCGCAGCTATGATTCGGCGCCATTGGCCAGCGCTCCGGACGTGCATGGCCATCGTCCGCAGGTGATCAACCAACACTGGCTGGACACGGTTGTGGACCCGGACAACAGCCAGTGGATGAACGCCGCGCTGACCAATACGGTACTGCAGCAGCGTACTGCCGCACTGGGCAGCTATCGCCTGCGCCCCGGCGTGCAGATCGTGGCGCGGACCAGCAGTGACAACCCGCGTGGCGATCTGGTCGTGGCCGGCGATATCGATCTGTCCGGCTACCGCTACGGACCGCAGTCGAACCGGACCGATCCAGCGCGCCGTGGCTTTGGTGAATCGGCAGCGCTGGTGCTGCGCGCCGAAGGCGATATCAACGTCTACGGCAGCATCAACGATGGATTCGCGCCGCCGCCTGCCAATCCCGATGAGGACGGCTGGGTGCTGCTGGAAGGGCGCAGTGCCGGTACGCCCAACACGGCGTTCGGTGGCGACCTGATCGTGCCCGGCGAAGGTGTACAGCTGCAGCGCGGCACCGAATTCCGTGCTGGCGCGACGCTGAACTATGCACTGCCCTTCGAGGCCGTGACCCTGCCGGCCGGAACCGTGCTGCCCGCGGAAATGCGGTTGTCGGGACCGCTGCTGCTGCCGGCCGGCACCGTGCTGGGCGCAGCAGTGACGACGGCGGGTGGCGAGGTGGTAGCGGCTGGAACCGTGCTGGCCCAGGCATTGACGTTGCAGGCGGGTGCGCGCCTGGGCGCCGGCTTCCGGCTGCGCGCGCCGGCGCCGGTGGCCGCACAGGTGTGGCCGGCCGGCGTCGCGCTGCCGATGGCGATGAAGCTGTCAGGCGCGCTGGACCTGCATGCCGGCGCGATCATCCCGTCGATGACCAAGGTGGAGCTGGCCGGCGATGCGCCGGTGAAACTGCGGCCTGCCGACGCCAGCGGGCGCCAGGGACGCAACTGGGCGCTGGCGGCGATGCTGCCCGAAGGGACCACCTCGTGGGATCTGACTGCAGTGGCCGGTGCCGATACGACCGCTGCCGATCCGCGTACCCGCAGCTGGGGAAGTGACGGCAGCATCGTGCTGGCCGACAGCCACTACAGCACCATCGGGACGGTGACCACGACGACGGAATGGAAGGGTGATCGCGTGATCACCCTGGACGGCTCGCTGAATCTGTGGGGTGACGAATCGTGGGTCGGGAAGCCCGTGGCTGATCTGGCCCGGGAGCTGGGTTTGACCGAGAACGAAGTCTGTGAGTCCGGACCCAATTGCGGCCCCGCCCCGCGACTGGTGGACAAGGAAGGCTCGCTGGCATGGTGGGGCGATGAATCCTGGGTCGGCCGCCCGGCTACGGAACTGGGTGCCGAGATGGGCATGTCGGAGGAAGAGATCTGCGCGGCAATGGGCTACTGCTACGGCGGCGGTACGCTTACCGAAGTCACCACCTACGGCAAGCGCCTTGGCTCGCCGGCCTGGAGCGTGCTGCGTACCGGCAAGGGTGATCTGGCACTGCTGGCCGCGCAGGACGTGCGCATGAAGTCCGGCTTCGGCGTGTACACCGCAGGTGCGCCGACGCTACTGGGCGATGGCAGCGACCCCCAGTTCAATCCGGTGCGTACGGCTGCGCCCTGGCACACCTCGCTGCTGGGCAGGAACCAGGTCTCGGGCAACTATGATGCGGCGCTGGCCAGTTACCGTGCGTGGTATCCCGACCATGGCGGCGATGTCAGGGTTGAAGCTGGACGCGACATCATCGGCGACGCCTGGACCGCCCGGTCCGAATCCGGTACGGCGCAGCGCGACCAGGCCGGGCATTCAAGCGCAGCCGTGGGCGGCTGGTTGTGGCGGCAGGGTACGGGCACCACCGAAGGCGTCCAGGCAACACCCACGAGCTGGTGGATCAACTTCGGCACGTACAGCACCGTGGGCGCCGAAGCGGACGCAGCTCCCCGCATGGTCGGGTTCACCGGCTTCGGCACGTTGGGAGGCGGCAATCTTTCACTGGAAGCGGGCCGCCACGCGGGCGTGCTCGACCCGATGGGCAATGCCCTGGGTCTGTTGACCGCGCCTCATTCCAGCGCGATTGTTGCTGCGGTCGGGTCGACCGGGCGCGTCAGCAACGGTGAGCTGCATCTGACCGGTGGCGGCGACCTGACGCTGCGAAGCGGCGGAGCGCTCAACCCCGGCCTGCGCGCCAGCGCGCAGCAGCCCGAAGGGTTCCTGCAGGATCTGGATCTCAATGGCGCGGTGACCAACCTGCGCGGCAGCACCCTGCTGCAGGCGGCGCGCATCGGTGGCCTCAGCGCGATACAGAGCAGCTACGGAATGCTGGGCCTGAAGGATCCGTTCGTGGCCGACGCCCCGGTGGCGATGGCGGGGCCCCTGCTCATTCTGGGTGATTCCACTGCCCGGCTGCAGGCCCGTGGTGACATTGTTCTCGGTGGCGCCGCAGATGCAGGGCGTGTGCCGACGGCCAACTACAACGACGTGGTTCTGGGCGATGGCCAGCATGCAGCTGGCACGACGTGGTTCTCGCTCTGGACCCGAGGCACGGCACTGGACCTGTTCTCGGTAGGCGGAAATCTCGCACCCAGCCTGGCCGGAAGTCTGCATGCAACCGGTAGCAACATGTTCGCTGAAGGCGTCGCGCTGCGCGAGCAATCCGTTCCCGCCAGCATCAATTACTGGCTGTATCCGTCCAGGTTCAGTGCGGTGGCTGCGAGTGGTGACATCATCAGCGCCACGCTTCGAGGCCTCGGACCGGGGGCGACCACGGGTGATGTGATCCTGCTCGCGCCTTCGGCCAGCGGCCGGCTCGATGTTCTGGCCGGGGGCTCGATCCATGCCGCGACCAATGCCACCGGCATTGCACGTTCCGGTAGCGACGCCCGCCTGCCTGGCCCGCTTGATCCTGCATTCATGGCCCAGCAGGGCGCCAGCCTGACCCGGGTCAGCCACAATCTATCGAACGATGGGGTGCAGGGTCCAGACCCGGCGGCGATGCTGCCATTGTTCGCGTTCGGCCCCAGTACCCCGACTACCGGTGCGCTGACGTCCCGGCCCACATCACCGAGCCGCTTCTATGCCGTTGCCGGTGACATCATCGGGTTGGGCAGCGGCGGGCGCAGGCAATTGAGGCGGAACATCGGCGAGGAGAGCCGGACACTGTTCGACTGGTACGAAGCGGGCTCGGCCGTACAGCTGCGCGCCGGTCGCGACGTGATCAATGCGAACGTCACAGCGCTCAACACCAGCGGTACCGATATCAGCGGGATCGAGGCGGGCCGGGACATCATCCGCAGCAACCTGACGGTGGCCGGCCCCGGCAACGTTGAAGTGAGTGCGGGCCGGCAGCTGCGCCAGGAAGAGGCCGGAAGCATCGTGAGCCTGGGTGGCGTCGTCCAGGGCGATGCCCGTCCCGGTGCCAGCATCGCAGTGACTGCCGGCAATCAGGGCATTGACTTCGATGCACTGCGCACGCGCTACCTGGATCCGGCCAACCTGGCCGATCCGGCGCAGTCGCTGGCATCGCAGCCCGGCAAGGCGGTGAAGATCTATGACCAGGAGTTGAAGCAGTGGCTGCAGCAGCGCTTCGGCCTGACCGTCGACGGCGCCGAGGCGCTGGCTGCGTTCGACCGGTTGCCGAGCGAACAGCAACGGATCTTCCTGCGCCAGGTCTATTACGCCGAACTGCGCGAAGGTGGCCGCGAGTACAACGATCGGAATGGGCCACGCGTTGGTTCCTATCTGCGTGGGCGCGAGGCCATCGCCACGCTGATGCCGGACAAGGATGCAGCAGGTGCGACGATCCAACGCACCGGCGATATCCTGATGTATGGCGGCGCAGGCGTACGTACCGAAGCCGGTGGCAATATCGAGCTGATGGCACCGGGCGGACAGATCGTGGTGGGTGTGCAGGGGGTGGTGCCGCCGGCCAGTGCCGGACTGGTGACCCAGGGGCAAGGTGATATCCGGCTGTTCAGCCAGGACAGCGTGCTGCTCGGCCTGTCGCGGGTGATGACGACGTTCGGCGGTGACATCCTGGCCTGGTCGGAGCAGGGTGACATCAATGCCGGACGCGGTTCGCAGACTACGCTGCTGTATACGCCACCGCGTCGCGTCTATGACGGCTGGGGCAATGTGATCCTGTCGCCGCAGGCTCCCGCCAGTGGCGCAGGCATCGCCACCTTGAACCCCATCGCCGAAGTGCCGCCGGGCGACGTCGACCTGATCGCGCCGCTGGGCACCATCGATGCGGGCGAAGCGGGCATCCGTGTCTCGGGCAACATCAACCTCGCTGCGCTGCAGGTGCTCAACGCGGCCAACATCCAGGTGCAGGGTGAGAGCAAGGGCCTGCCGGTGCTGGCCACGGTGAACGTCAATGCGCTGGCTTCGGCCAGTGCGGCAGCGAACAGCGCCAGCCAGGCCGCGCAGGATGTGATGCGCAAGAGCCAGGACGACGCACGGCGCAACCAGCCGTCGGTGATCAGCGTGCAGATCCTCGGCTTCGGCAGCGGCACCAGCAGCATTGCGCCGCCGGCGCGCGGCACGACCGCCAACAGCGGCTACGACGCCAACAGTGCGTTCCAGTTCCCGCAGGCAAGCCGCGACGAAGGCACGCAGCGCCGATAGGCATTGCACGCCACGGTAGGTGCCGACCTTGGTCGGCACGCATTGCCCGATGCACCGCATCGGGCTGCAGCATCGGGCCAGCCGCCAGGGAACGGTGGCGGCCCCAGCCAGGACGGCACGGAGGGCAGGGAGCGGCCATCAGCGGTGAGGACCACCGACACAGCGCCGCCGGGTGCAGGAGAGCACCCGGCGGCAGGAGGGTAGTAGATCCACACCATGCGTGGATGCGGTGCCACGAACGAATCCTACAACTCCAGCACCCGCCGGTAACTCAACGGCCCACGCCCATCGCGCAGGCCCAGCCGCAGCTCCAGTCCGGTGGCTGGCAGCACCTCGCCCTTGCTCGGCAACACGGCCCATCCCTCGCCGGGCTGCCACGCCCGCACCTCGAACCGCTGCACATCGCGCGCCACCGCGATGCCCTTCGACTGTTCCGGCGCCGGCAATGGATACCGGTCCGTGGCCGCGCCGCTGGCCCGCCACAGTGTGCTGCCCTGACGCCACCAGCGCACGCGCTGCCAGTGCAGCCCATCACTGCCTACGCTGCGGGTGATCTCCAGCGCGAAGCTTCCATCCGGGTGCCGCTCGCTCACCAGCGACGGAGGCAGCAATCGCTGCGGACGATCAGCCGGACGCACCGCGCCATTCATCAGCGCATCATCCGCACGCATCTCGATATCACGCTGGAACTGCTGCAGCACGCGCAGTGCGGTGGTGGTCTCGGCATCCGCCTGTCGCAGGCGCTGGTCGCTGCTGGCCACGCTGTCGAGCGCGCGCCAGCAGATCAGCGCCAGCACGCCCATGATGGTGATCGCGATCATCACCTCAATCAGGGTGAAACCGCCCACGGCGCGCTTCATGGCGCGGCCGTCCACGGCAGCTGCATCCGCGCCAGCGACTGCCGCGGTGCATCCTCGGCGACCACGCTCAGTTCCAGCTGCGGCTGGCCGTCGCTGCCCGTGCCCAGGTGCTGCAGCACCAGGAAGGTTCCGCGTCCCTGCACGCAGCGTTGCCGTGCATCCTGGGGTGCCTGCCCGGCCAAACGAAGCTCCTGCCAGCGGTCCTGCGCGCACATCAGTGCCAAGCGGCGATCACGCAGCCGTGACTGATCGTCGGTGGCCACCGCCACCGAGCGCATCACCGCCGCCAGCGCAATCGAAACGATCGCCAGTGCGATCAGCACCTCGATCAAGGTGAATCCGCGCATGTTCCGCTTCACTGCACGACCTGCAATTGTCCGCTGCCATCATCACGAAGACGCAGTGTGCGGCCCTCCAGCGACAGCCCCAGCTCCCAGGCGGTACCAATCCATTCCGGGCTTAGTTCGATGGCATTGGCGGGCTGCACCGCGATACCCGTTGCCTGCCACCGCTGCGGCCGCAACAGGTCGTCGCGCTGCACGGTCACCCATTGGCTGCCCTCACGGCGGCTGAAGCGATAGCCGCTGGCGTCGGCCTGCCAGCGGATGCTGCGGCCGTCGATGCGGGCCTCGTCCCGTGCCGCCTGCAGGCGCTGCGCCAGCCGCTCGGCTTCCTGCCGCAGCTGCCGGCCGGGGTCGAGCAGGCTGCCCAGGCCCAGGCCGATCCCGGCCGTGCAGATGCCGATGATGACCAGCACCACCATCAGTTCGATCAGGGTGAAGCCATGCGGAATGCGTTGCATCGACATCGCCTCCTGTCCTTGCCGATGCCTGCCAGCGTAAGCGCGGATGATGAAACAAAAGCGTCAGCGACGGCTGCTAGCGTGGGCGGACACGAACGTGGCAATGGTGCGGAACATGGATGGCAGGCGCTGGGATCGCAATCGGGTGTTGACCCTGCTGGCGGCGACGCTGCTGCTGGCGGTGGTGGCCTATTGGGGCGTGACCCTTGTCGGCCAAATACCCTCGGTGGCCGCCAGTGAGGCACAGCCGAATGTGCCTGTGCGGCCCGTGTTCGACGCAGCGGCGAGTCTGCCGCTGGTGCGGCTGCTTTCACCCGGTGCGGTGCATACAGAAGTGGTCGTGCTGGGCGTGATGGCCGGTGACCACGCGCCACTGGCCCTGCTCTCGGTGGATGGCCGCCCGGCGGAAGCCTATGCCCCCGGTCAGCGGCTGGGTCCATCCACGGTATTGGCCGGCATCAGTGCCAGCGCGGTGGAGCTGCAGCAGGCAGGCCAGTCGCGCAGCCTGCCGGTGCCGGAGCTGCCACCGGTGCCGACCGATGGCATCGTGCCCGCCAACTCCCTGTAGAGCCGAGCCCACGCTCGGCGGTCTTTGCATTCATCGGCGATGCCACGCAGAAGCAGCCGAGCGTGGGCTCGGCTCTACAGCTGCGCAGGATCAGCGCGCCGGACGCTGGGGTACCACCGAACGACCAAAGGCATCGCCCATGCGCTGTCGCGTGCCTTCCAGGTTGTACTGCATCAGCTGGTTGCCGGGCTGCCGCATCAGCCGTTCGGCTTCGGGCAACGCCGGTGACTTCGCAGATTTCGCCGGCGGCGCCAGCTTGCGCTGCAGGCACTCCCAGGCGGGAATCCGTTCGCCGTTGACCTGTACTTCAATACACGGTGCAGCGTCCTCCTGTGTTTTTTGTTCGCCGGCCTGCACCGAGGGCAGCACCAGCAACACGACGAAGGCGAGCGCCGGACGACGCCATGTGATCAACAGTCCGCTCATTTCCGATCTCCCGCAGCAGCAAGGGCTCTGCAATGCAGACGTATGGCGTGCGCAGTGTCCGCCTGCGCGCGTTGGCGGACCGTCAAAAGATGACAGTGCTGTCACAAAACTGTTGGCGGCTTTGACGCGACCTACACGTCCTGTTGGTAGACCCACGCGCCGCTCCATGGCCACTTCCTTCGATACGACGCGATGCTTTCGATGACTCCTGTTCCGTACCGAGCCGTCCGCCTTCCGCTGCGCCTGCATCCGCTGGTGCTGGCCCTGGCAACCCTGCCGCTGCCGCTGTTTGCGCAGGAGGCGGCACCTGCGCCCAGCGTGAACATCAATGAATACATCGTGCGCGGCAACACCGTGCTCGATCCGCGCCAGATCGAACGTGCGGTGGAGCCGTTCCTCGGCCCCGGCAAGACCCTGGCTGATGTCGAGAAGGCGCGCGATGCCGTCAATGCGCTGTACCAACAGGCAGGCTACCAGTCGGTCTACGTCGAGCTGCCCGAGCAGCAGGTCAGTGGCGGCGTGGTGCTGCTGAAGGTGCAGCAGACGCCGATCGGGCAGCTGCGGGTCGTAGGCACGAAGCACGAATCGCCCGAACGCATCCGCGAACGCGTGCCGGCACTTGCCGAGGGCAAGGTGCCGGACTTCGACCAGGCGCAGAAGGAACTGACCGCGCTGAATGAAGGCGGACGTCGCCAGGTGATGCCGCTGGTGCGAGAGGGCCAGGTGCCGGGCACGATGGATGTGGATCTGCAGGTCGAGGAGAAGTCGCCGTGGCGTGCCAGCGCGGCGCTCAACAACGACCACAGTGCCGACACCGAGAAGCTGCGCCTGAGTGCGTCGCTGGCCTACGACAACCTGTGGAAGCGCGGCCATAGCGCCAACATCGGCGTGTATCTGGCCCCGGAAGATACCAAGCAGGCCAAGGTGTTCTCGGCCTCGTACATGATGCCGTTCGAAGGCACGCCGTGGAGCCTGGAAGCGTCCGGCTACAAGTCCGACAGCCGCGTACTGAACGCAGGCGGACAGGTCGGTACCGGCACCGGTACCAACGTGATCGGCAACGGTCACTCGATCGGCGTCAAGCTCAACTATCGACTGACCGGCAGCAGCCAGTGGTGGCGCCAGCTCAGCCTCGGTGTGGACTTCAAGGACACCGAGGAAGACACGCAGATGGGCAAGGAGAGCCTGAAAACGCCGCTGAAGTACGCGCCGATCACCCTGGCATTCGTCGGAGTGCGCCAGGGTGAGCAGGACCAGCTGAGCATCAATACCCAGTTGGTCGCCGGCACCCGTCGCCTGTTCGGCTATGGCAGCGATGCCATCGGCTTCGGGCAGAAGCGCTACTGGGCCGATCCGAGTTTCGTGGCCTTCAAGGCCGATGTGGCCAACACCCACACCTTCGGCAGCGATTGGCAGTGGTACGCGCGCGGCTCGCTGCAGGTAACCGATGCGCCGCTGGTGTCGGCTGAGCAGTTCGCCGCCGGTGGCATGTACACCGTGCGCGGCTATCTCTCGGCCGAGGCGATCGGCGACTACGGCGGCCTGGCCAGCCTGGAGTGGCGTACCCCGGCATGGTCGCTGTGGAGCGGCACCGATCTGCGCGTCTACAGCTTTGCCGACGCGGCCTACCTGCGCCTGCGCCAGCCGCTGCCCGAGCAGCGTGACAAGTACAACCTGGCGTCGGTCGGCCTGGGTGCGCAGCTGCGCCTGGGCGAACACCTGCAACTGCGCCTGGACTACGCCTGGCCCTATGCCGATGGCCCGGTCACGCGCAAGGACGACCCGCGCCTGCATTTCAACATCAGCACCAGTTACTGATCCTTTCCTTGAACATGCGTTCTCCGGAGACCCTTCGCATGGACCGTTTGCTTTCCCGAGTGTTGCTGCTGCTGGCCGCGCTGGTTGCGTTGCCCGCCGCTGCGGCCGATGCCAATTGGTGGCAGGCCGAATGGAAGTACCGCAAGCCGATTACCGTCGACGCCGGCCCGCAGGGTGCGGGCCTGGCCGGTGACCCGGGCCGTACGCCGCTGCTGCTGCGCCTGCATACCGGCAACTTCGGTTTCGACGGCACCCAGGATGCGGGCAATGACCTGCGTTTCGTCTCGGGTGATGGCCGCACTGTGCTGGCCCACCAGATCGAGCAGTTCGATCCCAAGCTGGGCCTGGCCCTGGTCTGGGTGGACGTGCCAGCGGTCAGCGCCGCGGCGCCGCAGACGATCTGGATGTACTACGGCAACGAGAAGGCCCCGGCCAGCGGCAACGGTCAGCAGGTATTCGACCCGGACTACACGCTGGTCTACCACTTCGCCGAAGCCAATGCGCCGGCACGCGACACCACCGCCTACGGCAACAATGCCGGTGCTGTGGTGCCGCCGTCCGAAGGTTCGGTGATCGGCCGTGGCGTGCAGCTGGGCGCAGGCCCGTTGCCGTTGCCGGCCAGCGCCTCGCTGGCACAGGAAGCTGGCGCGCCGTTGACCCTCTCGGCCTGGATCAAGCCGGGCAGCAACAATGCGGCGCAGGCAATCTTTGCCCGTCGCGATGGCGCCTCCGAGCTGGTACTGGGTATCGAGAACCGGGTGCCGTTCGTGCAGCTCAACGGCCAGCGCAGTACGCCTGCGCAACCAATTCCGGAAGGGCAGTGGGCGCACGTCGCGCTGACGGCGGAGAAGGGCGCGTTGCAGCTGTACCTCAACGGCCGTGTGGTGGCCCAGCTGAGCGGCGAGCTGCCGGCGCTGGGTACCGCCCCGGTAGTGGGCGCCGATGCACCGGGCGCGGTACAGCCTCTGGCCAACTTCGAAGGCGCACTGGATGAACTGCGCATCTCGCGTGTGGCACGTCCGGCGGCGCTGCTGCTGGCCGATGCCACTGCGCAGGGTGCCGACTCGCGCCTGATCAGCTACGGCGCCGATGAGCAGTCGGCCGGCCAGAGCCACTTCGGCTTCATTCTCAAGGCGATGCCGTTCGATGCCTGGGTGGTGGTCGCCATCCTCGGCCTGATGATGCTGATGTCATGGGCGATCATGATCGCCAAGAGCCGCCACTTCGGCCGCACCAGCAAGGCCAACGCGGTATTCACCGAAAGCTTCGGCAAGTTGTCCGGTGTGCCGCTGCGCACTCTGTCCGAGATGGACCGCCAGGGCAAGGCGCCGACCGCGATGCATGACGGCTCGCTGTGGCGCATCTACCAGGTGGCCATCGATGAAATGCAGCAGCGCCACCAGCGTGATGGCAACAGTGGCTACCTGAGCGGCGCCACCATCGCCGCGATCCGTGCCTCGATGGATGCGGTGATGGTGCGCGAGCAGGAAGCGATGGCACGGCGCATGAACTGGCTGTCGACAACCATCGAAGGTGCGCCCTACGTGGGCCTGTTCGGCACCGTGATCGGCATCATGCTGGTGTTCGTGGTGGCGGCGATGGCCGGCGCGGTGGACATCAACTCGGTGGCGCCGGGCATGGCTGCAGCGCTGCTGTGTACCGCAGCCGGCCTCGGCGTCGCGATCCCGGCGCTGTTCGGCTACAACTACCTGGGCGCACGCGCCGAGGCGATCGGCGCAGACATGGCGGTGTTCATCGACGAGTTCGCCGCGCGACTGGCCGAAGAGCAGGACGGGCGCGGCCCGGCCGCGGTCCAGGGCTGAGGGGCGCGCCATGGGCCAGAAGGCGAAGTTCGGCATCAAGAAGCGCGAGAAGGGCATCAACGTGACGCCCTTCGTGGACGTGCTGCTGGTGGTGCTGGTGATCTTCATCCTGACCAGCAACGCCTCCATTCCCGGCATCGAGGTCAACCTGCCGAAGGCCAGCAACAGCGTGGCCCTGGAAAAGCCGAAGACCAAGGCGATCACCATCGACCCCAGTGGCCAGGTGTTCCTGGATGCCTACCCGGTGACGATGGCCGAGCTGGAAGACCGGCTGCGTACCGAACGCGCGACCACGCCAGATTTTCCGGTGATCGTGCGCGGTGATGCGCAGGTGCAGTACGCCCGCGTGGTCGAGGTGCTGGACCTGCTGCGGCGGCTGGAGCTGGCCCAGGTCGGCCTGGTCACCGGCAAGGCGCAGGGCTGAGGCATGACGGCCCATCAACCCCCTCGGCCGGAGCCCGGCATGCGCGGTCGCCAGTTGCTGGTGACCGTCGCGCTGGTGCTGGCCGCCTTGCTGGTGCTAGGCATCGCGGTGTGGTGGCTGCTGTTCAAGGACACCGCCAGCACCCGTCGGCCGGTGGTGCAGCCGCCGATGCTGGCACTGCCACCGCCGCCTCCGCCGCCACCCCCGCCGCCGGAAAAGCCGCCAGAGCCGGAAACGCCGCCGGAAGAAACGATGCCCGAGCCGGAGCCGCTGGATCAGCCGACGCCCGCTGAAGAGCCGACGCCGACCCCGGACAACGCTGACCCGGTGACGATGAATGCCGATGCCCAGGCTGGCGGTGACAACTTCGGCATCCAGTCCGGCAGTGGCGGTGGCTCGTCGGGCGTCGGCCGTGGCGGCGCCGGCAATGCCACCTACGGTCGCTACCTCGGCTACCTGATGCAGCAAGCGATCTCGCGCGACGACAAGGTCAAGCGCCTGGCGTTCCAGCTGCAGGTGAATGTGTGGCTGGCCACGGACGGTCGGCTGGAGAAGGTCGAGCTGGTGCGTGGCAGCGGTAACGAGGAGGCCGACGCGGCCGTGCTCGACGCGCTGCGACGCATCGGCAAGGTCGACCAAGCACCGCCGCCGTCACTCGATTTCCCCGCCCGCGTCCTGATCCAGGGCCGCCGGCCCGGGGCCTGATTCCCGACTTCCATGATTCCCCTTCTTTCGATGAGAACCGTGATGAACGACCACGTCCGCGCACGAACCGACTCCCGCCGCCCGCGGCCGGCCCGACGGGCGCTGCTGTGCTGCGCCGTGCTGCTCAGCCTGGCCGCACCGGCCGGTGCGATGGCCGCCGAAACCACCATGGTCAAGCTGATCAAGGGCCTGATCGCCAGTGGTGCACTGAAGCCCGAAGACGGCCAGGCGTTGTTGGTGCAGGCCGAAGCCGAAGCGGTGGCCGCACAACGCACCGCAGCCAGCGGCAGCACGGCCGCCAGCGGTGGCGTGGCCCTGGAAGCCGGCGACGTGCGCGTGCCCTACGTGCCGCAGAGCGTACGCGACGGCATTCGTGACGAGGTGCGCCAGGACGTGATGGCGCAGGCCAAGGCGGAAGGCTGGGCGGCACCCAACGAAGTGGCCGAATGGACCAAGCGCATCAAGGTCACCGGTGACATGCGCGTACGCAGCGAGTCGCGCTTCTACTCCGAGCGCAACAGCGACATCGTGAGCAACTGGGCGTCGATCAATTCCGGCAACGGCTTCGATACGAACACCAACACCAACCTGCAGCTGCCACCGCTGCTCAACACCCGCCAGGACCGCCGCAACCTGTGGCGCATCCGTGCCCGTCTCGGCATCGAAGCGACCATCGGCCAGCACACTACCGCCGGCGTACGCCTGGCCAGTGGCAGCAGCAATGGCCCGGTGTCGACCACCGAGCAGCTGGGTGGCGGCCTGAGCAAGAAGGATGTATGGCTTGACCAGGCCTGGCTGGCCTACAGCCCGGCCGACTGGGTGACCGTGCGCGGTGGCCGCTTCGGCAACCCGTTCTGGACCAGTGACACGCTGTTCTCCAACGACCTCAACTTCGACGGCCTGGCCGCCAATCTGAAGTACGACCTCGATGGCGGCGACGTCGGTCTGTTCGCCAATCTGGCGGTGGTGCCGTTGGAATACACCTCCGACAGCTCGCCCAGCCAGAGCCGGGTCAAGACCCCGAACGAGAACAAGTGGCTGTCCGGTGCGCAGGTGGGTGTGAACTGGCACTTCAACGACGACAATGCGCTGCGCGCCGCGCTGGGCTACTACGATTTCAAGAACATCAGTGGTCGCCTGTCCTCACCGTGTGCGCTGTATGCGGGTGCGGTGGGCTGCGACACCGACTGGTCGCGCCCGGTGTTCATGCAGAAGGGCAACACCCTGATGCTGATCCGCGACATCGCCCGCAATCCGCTGGATCCGGCCAACACGCCAACCCCGCAGTATGTCGGCCTGGCGTCGGAATTCCGCCTGGCCACAATGAACCTGCGCTGGGATACGCAGCTGGCGCAGGACATCGGCATGCGCCTGGAAGGCGACTTCATCCGCAACCTGGCTTACGACAAGCAGGCGATGTTCCGCCGAGCCAACAGCGGCATCGTCAACAACTACGGCGCCGGCGGTACTGCCAGCATCGATACCTTCCGCAGCGGCGACACCGCCTGGATGCTGCAGGCCACCTTCGGTGCTACCGAGCTGAAGGAGAAGGGCCAGTGGCAGGCACTGCTGGGCTATAAGCATATCGAGGCCGACGCGCTGCCCGACGCCTACAACGATCCGAACTTCCACCTGGGTGGCACCAATGCCCGCGGCTACTACGTGGGCGGTGCCTACGCGCTCGACGCGCGCAGCTGGATCAGCGGCAAGTGGATGGCGGCCAAGGAAGTGTCCGGCGCGCCGCTGTCGATCGACGTGTTTCAGCTGGAGTTCAACACCGGCTTCTAAGCGGAGGGCGTGATGGGCATCACGCGAAGCGTGGCGGGGGCGCAGCGACGCACCCGTCTAAGGAAAGGAGACCACGCGTTGCACAAAGGAGGAATGGATGAGCCGTCGCAAGCTGTTCGAAAGTCCCGAACCGTCCAGCCAGATGCTGGGTGTTGGACCGGCCTATGTTTCAGTGGAGGGCCTGCGCCAGCACCTGGCCGAGTTCCTGCTGTACTCAGGCCGGCCGGTGGTGATCATGCGCGGGCGCAGCGAAGTGGGCTACTTCCTGCCGGCGCGCTGTTGGCGCCAGCGCGACGATGACCCGCTGGCGGCGGCTGCCGCCGACCAGCTGCTGGATGCGGCCGGTTTCCAGGCCGAGGACATCCAGCAGGTGGAGCAGGAGTTCAACGCCATGCGCCAGCGCACCGTGCTGCATTCGCGGCGCTGAGCCTTACGTAGAGCCGAGCCCATGCTCGGCTTTTCGGGTGGTTGCACGCGAGGTTGGCAACAGCCCCTGCCGTTGCCTTCGGCTCTACAGTAGATCCACGCGGTATGTGGATAGGCCACACCCGGCCGCAGCTACAACGCCAGCACCTGTCCCGGTTCCAGCGCCTGCAGAAACGCGTCGTCATGCGACACCACCACCAACGTGCCCGGGAACACCCGCAGCACCTGCATCAGGTGCATCCGCAGCGTCATGTCCAGGTTGTTGGTTGGTTCGTCCAGAACCAGCAGCGCTGGGGGCTTGGCCGCCATCAATGCCATTGAAAGGCGCGCCCGTTCGCCACCGGACAATGCGGACACGGGCGTCTGCGCCGTGGCATCGCCGCGGAACAGGAAGTCGGCCAGGTGCAGCCGGCACTGGGTCTGGCTCCAGTCCGGCATCTGGGCAGACAGCGCCTGGAGAGGCGTGGCCTGCATCGGCAGGTCCCGGTAGTGCTGGTCGAGCAGGGCGATCTGATCAGCTGGCGGCAGCAACCAGTCACCATCACGGTGGATGCTTGGGTCGCCGCACAGCGCGCGTGCCAGCGTGGACTTTCCGCTGCCGTTGTCACCGGTGATCGCCAGGCGATCGCCGACATCCAGGCGCAGATGCAGTCCACCCAGCACCGTTTCGGTGGCATGCGCCACGCTGGCGTCGGTCAGCTGCACCACCACTCCTTCACGTCGCCAGCCGGCCGGCAACGCGAAGGTAGGCTCGATGATGGTCTCCCGCTGCAGGTCATTGCGACGAGCCTCGATGTCTTCCTGCTGCTCACGGATCAGCAGTTGCTTGCTGCCGGCGGTGGTATTGCCACGGCCGAGCTTGGTGGCTGAACGCACGCCGCCCCACTTGCGCTGTTCCACCTTGCGCACACCGCGTTCCCGCGAGCTCGCGGCGCGCTGCTGTTCGCGCATCAACGCCTCATGGGCCTGGCCGCGCTCCTGATCCAGCTGGCGCAGCTGCCGGTCGCTGGCCTCGCGTCGCTGCTGCAGGTCCGCCTGATAGTCGCGGTAGCGGCCGCCGAAGTGGCTCACGCGCCCGCCACGTATGTGCCAGAGGTCATTACAGAGCGCATCGATCAGGGCTTCATCGTGGGTGGCCACCAACAGCGCGCCATGGAACTGGCGCAGGCGCGCGATCAGCGAGCGGCGTGCACTGCGGTCCAGGTGATTGCTGGGTTCATCCAGTAGCAGTACGTCGGGGTCGGCATCAAGCGCGCGGGCGAGCGCATGGCGCATCTGCTCGCCGCCGCTACGAGAGGAGTCATCCAGCACGTGCTGCGGCACGTAGGCGATGCGTGCGCCATTGCGCCGGATGATGGTCCCGCCACTGGGCACCAGAGTACCGGCCAACATCTGCAACAGGCAGCTCTTGCCGCTGCCGTTGTCGCCGATCAGGGCGATGCGGGCACCTGAGGGCAGGTGCAGGTTGATATCGGCCAGCAGGGTGCGGCCGTTGAAATCCAGATCCAAAGCATGGGCACGTAACATCGCGTGCGGTCCTCCTGTTGCTGCGCGCTCACTGCATCCGAACGCGGACGCGCAGCTTGGAACAGGGGCGAGGCCGGAACAAGCGAGGAACCGGCCAAGATCCGCCGCAGGTGGGCCAGACCTGCTTCAGCCGCGCTCGCTGGTGATCCGTGCGCCCTCGCGCATCACCAGGGTCACCGGGGTCTTCTCCACCACTTCCAGCAGACGCTGCCACTGTGCATCGCTCAGTTCAGCGCTGGCGTGCAGCACGCGATGTACGTGGAAGCGCCCATCCTCGTCACGCTCAGAGCGCAGCTCGGCATGAAACTCGCCCAGTTCCCAGCCCTTGCGTTGTGCATACATGCGCAGGGTGATGGCGGTGCAGGCCGCCAGCGAGGCAAGGTACAGATCGAACGGCGCGAAGCCCTTGCCCTGGCCGCCGAGCGATGCCGGCTCGTCCGCGTCCACATCAAAGCTGCCATTGCTGATGTGGTGCAGGTAGTTGTCGCCGGTCGAAACAATGCGTGCGTAGGCCATCGGAGTCTCCATCTGTCTATAGCGTCGAGCCATGCTCGACCAATCCACTGTAGAGTCGAGCCGTGCTCGACTGCTCCAAAAAGGCGGCGCCAGGCAAGGCCAGCGCCGCCACGAAATCACTCGGTACGATCGTACGAGAACTGGATACCCGCCGTACCACCGGTTTCGATGAAGAGGTTCATGAACGCCGGCACCGTTTCCGAACGGGCCCAGTCGCGCTGCAGCTCGCAGAACAGCTGCGGCACGCTGATCAGCTGGCCCCCGGCCTGTTCGATGCGGCGCAGCGCGGCATCGTGCGCGGCCAGCGAAGTGCCGCCGACGGCGTCGACCACCACGTACACTTCATAGCCTTCCTTCAACGCATCCAGGGCCGGGAAAGTCAGGCAGGCCTCGGTCCACAGCGCGGTCATGATCAGCTTGCGGCGGCCGGTGGCTTCCACCGCCCTGCGGAACTCGATGTCTTCCCAGGAATTGATGGTGGTGCGGTCGTAGGTGGGGTAGTCACCCAGCACCTTGCGCAGCTGCGGAATCGGCGGCTTGTTCAGGCCGGTCTTGACGTTGACCGTCGAATGCACGATCGGCAGCCCGTAGGCCACTGCGGCCTTGGCGGTGCCGACGATGTTGTTGACCAGCAGCTGGCGGTCCATCGAGGCGATGGAGTTCACCTGCACCGGCTGGTAGTCGATGATGATGAAGGCGGAATTCTGCGGGGTCAGCAGGTGGTCGCTGGCCGGGTCGCGGATGGGTTCACTGGACATGGTGGGTCTCCGGTTGGGAGGGGGCCGGCGGCTGGCCGGCACCCCGGGGGCAGCTCAGCTGCGCTGCGAATCCAGCTGCTCGTGGTTCTTCTGCACGTCCTGCGCCTTCAGGTAGCTCTCGATCAACAGCTGGTAGTTCGGGAAGATCTTCGTGTAGACCTCGGCCCACTGCTGGGCATCGTCGCGGTTCCAGGTGCGCTGGATCTCCGAGGCCACCGCGGCGGTGTCCATCGGCACCACGCCGGCCTGCACTACGCGGGCCAGGGTGATCTCTTCGGCCATCTTCGAATAGGTGCCCGAGGCATCGATCACAGCGAACACCTGGTAGCCATCGGCCACGGCGGCGATCGACGGGAAGGCCATGCACACGCTGGTGATGGTGCCGGCGATGATCAGCTGCTTGCGGCCGGTGGCCTTCACTGCAGCAACGAATTCCGGGTTGTCCCAGGCGTTGATCTCACCCTTGCGCGCCACGTACTGCGCATGCGGGGCCGCGTCGTGGATCTCCGGGATCAGCGGACCGTTCGGGCCCTGTGGAACCGAGGCGGTGGTGATCACCGGCATCTTCGCCAGCGTGGCCATCTTCGCTAGCGCAGTGGCGTGGGCGCGCACGCTGGTGAATGGCATGTCACCGATGGTCTGGAACAGGCCGCTCTGGTGGTCGATCAGCAGCATCGCGGCGTTGTCCGGATCGATCACCGGGCGGGCACCGTTGAAGTTGGCGGGGGTACTCATGGTCAGTCTCCTGGGGACGGTGGGCGATGGCCCGCTGGCGCGACGGGTCATCACCCGCCGCGCGGAAGCGCTCAGTGCGCGATCTGGCCGAAGCGGCCGCTGTTGAAATCGTTGACCGCCTGGCTGATCTCGGCCTGGCTGTTCATCACGAACGGGCCGTAGCCCACCACCGGCTCGTCGATCGGCTCGCCGCTGAGCAGCAGCAGGGTGGCGTCGCTGTCGGCGTCGACGAACACGTCCTCGCCGCTGCGGTCGAAGGTGACCAGCTGGGCTTCGCCGACCGGCTGGCCGCCGTTGACCCTGACCGAACCCTTCAGCACCACCAGCGCCAGCGTGCGGCCATCGGCCACCGGCAGTTCGGCGTGTTGGCCCTGCTGCAGGCGGATGTCCCAGACATCCATCGGCGTGTGGGTACGTGCTGGACCGGCGTGGCCGTCGAAGCGGCCGGCGATGACACGGACGCGGCCGGCGCCATCGGGCAGCTCCACCGAAGGGATCTGCGCATCGAGCAGGGTCTGGTAGCCCGGTGCGCCCATCTTGTCGCGGGCCGGCAGGTTCACCCACAGCTGCACCATGTCCAGGGTGCCGCCGCGCTTGCTGAATTCCGGCGTATGGAATTCCTCGTGGAGAATGCCGGAGGCAGCGGTCATCCACTGCACGTCGCCCGGGCCGATGGTGCCGCCGGCGCCAGTCGAGTCGCGGTGGGCGACCTCGCCCTCATAGACGATGGTGACGGTCTCGAAACCGCGATGCGGATGCTGGCCGACCCCGCGCGGGGTATCACTGGGGGCGAAGGTGTAGGGGCCGGCATAGTCCAGCAGCAGGAACGGGCTCAGGTGCTGGCCGTGGGTGTTGTAGGAAAACATCGAGCGGGCGGGGAATCCGTCGCCCACCCAGTGCGGGCGGGGCGCGCTGTAGGTACCGGTGACACGCTTCATGGCGATCTCCTGGCCGGGGCTGCCGGCCGCTGTTCTTCGTTGACGGAGACGATATCGCCGCGACAATAGGGTCGGTAGATGCCAATATTTGCCGTCATAGTCCTATCTGGTGAACAATGGGTGCGCGCCTTGCGTCACAGGAGATCGCCCCGTGTTCATTGCTGATATCCGCCGCTGCGACCTCAACGACCTGTTCTACTTCGCGATGGTGGTCGAGCACGGTGGCTTCTCGCAGGCCGGCCGGGCGCTGGCCATGCCGAAGTCGAAACTGAGCCGGCGCATCGCGCTGCTGGAGGAGCGTCTGGGCGTGCGGCTGATCCAGCGTTCGACCCGGCGCTTTTCAGTGACCGAAGTCGGCCAGGACTACTACCGCCATTGCAAGGCGATGCTGGTCGAGGCCGAAGCGGCCGAAGAAGCGATTGCGATGTCACGTGCCGAGCCGCGCGGCACGATCCGTCTGGCGTGCCCGATCGCGATCCTGCATGCGCGCATCGGCACGATGCTGGCCGATTTCCTCGCCCTGCACCCGCAGGTGACGGTGCAGCTGGATGCCACCAACCGGCGCGTCGACGTGGTGGGCGAGGGCGTGGATGTGGCGATAAGGGTGCGGCCGCCGCCGCTGGAGGACAGCGACCTGGTGGTGCGCGTGCTGGCACGCCGGGTCTGGTGTACCAGCGCCAGCCCGACACTGCTGGAACAGTTGGGCACACCGCAGGTGCCGGCCGATCTTGCGGTGATGCCGACGGTGGACCTCGCTTCGGCCAGCCAGCAGCACGCCTGGGAGTACACCGGGCCCGACGATGTGCTGGCCAGCGTGCACCATCGCCCGCGCCTGGTCAGCGATGACATGATCGCGCTGCGTGCGGCGGCGGTGGCCGGGGTCGGGTTGCTGATGCTGCCGCGGATGATGATCACCGATGAGCTGGACAGTGGCGCGCTGGTGCCGGTGTTGACGGAGTGGGTGCCGAAGCACGGCATCGTGCACGCGGTGTTTCCGTCGCGACGTGGCTTGTTGCCGGCGGTGCGAGCGTTGATCGATTACCTCGCCGAACGCTTCGAGGCGCTGGACGAACCGTAGGCCCTTCATCCACGCATGCACGCATGGCGTGGCTCTCCTGTAGAGCCGGGCCCATGCTCGGCTGCATCTGCGCCAAGGGCAGCCGAGCGAGGGCTCGGCTCTAAAAGGCTTTGCTTGCCGCCTGCGGCCGCGCGGCCCACAATCCACGTCCGGACCGTCGCCATCACGCCCATCATTCCCCGGTCCGGCCTTGGCACCTATGTCTCCCAATGCCCTGGCGCTGGTCGAGCTGTTGATCCGCGAGCGCCGTGCGTTGTCTCGCTTCATCGCGCGCTATCTCGACTCGGCCAGTACCGAGGACACCCTGCAGAACCTGTACCTGAAGGCCAGCAGCGTGCCCGGTGATCCACCGATCCTGGAGCCGCGTGGCTATCTGTACCGGATGGCCTATCACCATGCGCTCAACCGCAGCCAGGCCGACGCCCGCGAGCGGCGCGCGATGGCCGAGTACGCCGCCGACATGGCCGAGGCCGGCCACGATGGCGAGGCGCAGGCGTTGGACCAGGCACAACTGCGCGAGATCACCCAGACCATCCTCGCGCTGCCGGCGCAGGTACGCGAGTGCTTCGTGCTCAACCGCTACCTGGGCCTGAGCGAGCGGGAAATCGCCACTCGGCTCGGCATTTCCAAGAGCCTGGTCGGCAAGCATGTGCTGCGCGCGGCGCTGCTGATCCAGCAGCATCAACAGGGAACGCGCCGATGACCGGCGATTGCCGTGGGCAGATCGCGCCCGCCGTTGTCACAACAGGAAAGCGCACCCGTTCGCGGTGCGGCAGGCCACAACCATGACCACGTCCGAACCCTCGCCGCGTCAGGCCAGGCAGGCGTTGCGCTGGGTGATCCGGTGCAGTGCAGGCCCGCTGCCGGAACGCCAGCAACGAATTCTGCAGCGCTGGCTGCAGGCCGACCCCCGCCATGCGCTGGCCTGGCGCCAGCAGCAAGCCTTCTGGCAGGGGTTGGATGCCGCCGGGCCCGAAGTGCTGGCGGCGCTGCCTGAACTGACCGCCGACCGCCAGGGGTTGCGGCCGATCGCACCGCGTCGCCGCCTGCCTTGGCTGCTGGCCAGTGCAGCCGCAGTGGTGCTGATGGTTGCCGCTGCGCCGCACGCGCTGCTGCTGGCACGCAGTGACCTGCGTAGTGGCGATGCGCCACGCGTGGTGCAGCTGGAAGACGGCAGCATCGCCGTGCTCGATGCGGGCACCGCGCTGGCGCTCGAGTTCGACGGCCAGCAGCGTCGCCTGCGCCTGCTGCGCGGCCAGGCCTGGTTCCAGGTGGCGCACGAGGCTCGTCCGTTCCAGGTCGAGGCCGGGGGCGGCCGGGTCCGTGATATCGGCACCGCCTTCAGCGTGTCGATGCAGGACACCACGGTCACCACCCAGGTCAGCGAGGGTGCGGTCGACGTGCGTCCGGGCGATGGCAGCGTACAGCGCCTGCATGCGGGGCAGTCGCGGACGTTCCGTGACGGCCGCTGGCTGCAGCCGGTGCGGCTGGAAGATGCCGAGGCCATGGCGCCGTGGCGGCGTGGTGAGGTCGCGATCGACAATCTGCCGGCCGCGCAGGCCATCGCCGATCTGGCGCGCTATCGGCGTGCACCGGTGTGGGTACTGGGCGGGCAGGGCGCGAACGTGCGGGTCAGTGGCCTGTTCCACCTGCAGCAGCCGGAGACGGCTATTGATGCCGTGGCCGCACAGGCGGGACTACGCGTGCAGCGCTTGCCCGGTGGCGCGTTGGTGCTGTGGTGAGGTGCAGCCGGTTCATGGCGGAATACGCGGCATGAAAAAAACATGAAAAAACCGTGGGCAGTCGCCACACGCGGCTGTCTATAGAGGTATAGCCAGAGCGAAACACCGTTTCTTCTCAAGCCAGACACACCACCGGCACCGGATGTGCCCGTGGTCCAGCCACGCTTGAGGAGTTCCTGTCCATGCCGTCCACGGCATCTGCCTGTCATCGCCGCGCCACCGTCCTGGCTCTGGCCATCTCTACTGCATTGCTGCCGCTGGCCTGGGTCCCGGTCGTGCAGGCGCAACCGGCGGTCGTCGCGCCGCTGCGCCCGTACACCATTCCGGAACAGCCCCTGGCCGACGCCGTGCGCGCCTTTGGCCGCCAGGCCGATGTGCAGGTGGTGTTCCGCAGCGATCTGGTGGAAGGCCGGCGCTCCAGTGCTGTGCAGGGCGAGTACAGCCAGATGCAGGCCCTGCAGCAGCTGCTGCGCGGGAGCGGCGTACGTGCGCAGCGCGGCATGGACGGCACCTGGAGCCTGCGTGCCGCAGCGGAGGCGGGTGAGGGGGAAGGGGTACGGGTGACCGAAACACTGGACGTGGCCGGTCGCCTGCAGTCGGAAGGGGGCGAGGCCCGCGATCGGCGCGGCTACGATGATGTGTTCGCGCTGGACCTGACCACGGCGTATTCGGGGCGCGACCGGGTGGAGCGCTATCGCGGTTCCAATCCGGCCGACGTGGTCAAGGATCTGGTCGGTGTGTTCAGTGGAGACGCCCGCAACAGCGGTGCGCTGGACGTCAACATCCGTGGCATCCAGGGGCCGGGGCGGGTGCCGGTCAGCATCGACGGTGGCGAACAGGCGCTTACGGTCTGGCGCGGCTACAACGGCGTCAGCAACCGCAACTACATCGATCCCAACCTGATTGGTGGCATCCAGGTCATCAAGGGGCCAGGGCTGGTGCGCGATGTGCACAGCGGGATCGGTGGCGCGCTGGTGATCAAGACCATCGACGTTGACGACATTGTTGCTGCCGGCGAACGCTTCGGCGGGGAGCTGAAGATCGAAGGCAGCAGCAATGCGGTGGCGCCACGCCTGCCTCGCCTGCACACCGGCGAGGACTACCGAACCGTAACGGGCTTCCCGCAGGGCTCGCCGAACTCGCCCTATGACGACCGCACCCTGGTGGTGCCGGTGAAGTCGCGCAGTGGCAACAACCCCTTCGATGGCGAGGACCAGGCCTGGCGCCTGGCGCTGGGCGTGCGTGGCGACAACGTCGACCTGATGGCCGCCTACGCCTGGCGCAAGCGCGGCAACTACTTCTCCGGGACCAAGGGCAGCGCCTACTACGACCAGGACCGGCGCGAGCAGTACGAGTACCAGGGCATCGACTACATCACCACGCTGGCGCGCTATTTCAAGCCCGGCGATGAGGTGCCCAACACCTCCAGCGAACAGGAGTCGTGGCTGGTCAAGGGAACTTGGCAGATCAATGACGAGCAGCAGCTGAAGGCCACCTGGCGGCGCACGCTGTCGCACTATGGCGAGATCATGCCGTCGCGGATACTGTCCGCGCCGGACTACGGACGAATCCAGTGGCCGCTAAGTCGGGTTGCGTCCGATGCCTGGAACCTGGAGTACCGCTTCCAGCCGGCCGGCAGCCGCTGGCTGGACCTCTACGCCAACCTGTGGCGCACTGAGACGGACAGCGATACCTACACCGCAGGCGGCTTCCCGAACTTCGCTCCCGGCAATCCGGACTGGAATGCCGGGGCCAGCCCGATCCTGCGCAACACCGCGCTGGCGAATGCGAGCAACGACCGAACCGGCCTGACCCTGAGCAACCGCTTCGCCCTGCATTCCACGCTGGACCTGACCGTGGGCGGCAACTGGCAGTACGAGAAGCTGGGTTCGCGTGACCCGTATTTTGGCCCGTCCGATGGCTGGCGCATGTACCCGCGCGCTGGCCGTCGCCAGGAAGGCGAGGGCTACCTCAATCTGGAATGGCGTCCGGTCGACTTCCTTGCTTTCAACGCCGGCGTGCGCTACAGCCGCTACTGGGCCTTCGATGATTTCCTGCAGGCGCATCCGGAGCTGCTGACCAAGGGCGTGGGCAGCAAGGAGGCGACCTACCGGACGAATGAGCTGCCCGAGCGGCCGGCCAGCCTGCAAGCGCAGATCGATGCACTGGAGGCCGAACGCGAGTTCTGGGAGAGCATCGGCATGGGTTCGGTGGTTGACGATGCACTGCATGGTCTGCTGGCGTACTACGAGACGCCGCAGGCGGTGGAACATCGGCTTCCGTGGTTGCCCGATGGCAACGGCAACTATGCCCGTGCGACCAACCCCTGTCTCAACGGCCAGGTGGCGGTCATACCCGGCGTGCTGCCGATCTACCCCGGCAGCGACCTGGTCTGCAATATCGGCAACACCATGCAGTCGCGGCCGGTGGACGGGCGCAATGACCGCCGCCGCGATCACGCGTGGTTGCCTACTTTCTCGGCCACCGTGAACCTGTCCAAGGCCGCGCGCGTCTACCTGCGCTACAGCGAAGCAGTGCGCTTCCCCAGCATGTTCGAAAGCACCATCGCTTTCTCCAGCAGCCTCAACCCGCTGTACACGCTCAAGCCCGAGCATGCCTACAACTACGAGCTGGGCTACGTGCACAACCTGTCGGGCCTGTTCGGCAACACGGCCGATGCCGACGTCAAGCTGGCCTATTACGTGCACAAGACCCGCAACGTGATCGAGCGCGACGCCTACTTCCTGTTCGACAATATCGACAAGCAGACCATCCGCGGCATCGAGCTGCAGGCACGCTTCGACAACCGGCGCTTCTTCACCGACCTGGGTATTTCGCGCACGCTGGAAAACGAGGTGTGCGACGAAAGCACGGCAGTGCTGCTGGATGCCAACCGTGGCCTGGTGCCGAACTGCGTGCAGGACGGTTTCGTCAGTGGCTACCTGCTGACCCAGGCGATTCCGAAGTTGTCGGTGAACCTGTCGCTCGGTACGCGCCTGTTCGATGAACGGTTGGAACTGGGCAGCCGCATCGTGCACTACCAGCGCCACGAGAACCCCGATCTACAGGCCTATCGCGACCGGTTGCTGGCCGGTGGCAGCAGCCTGCTGTGGCAGAACGTGCCGTTCACCTGGGGCAACATCACCACCGTCGATGCATACGCGCGCTGGCGCTTCAACGAGCACGCCAGCGTCGAGCTGGTGGGCAGCAACCTCGGCAATCGCTACTACGTCGACCCGGCCACGCGCTCCACGCTGCCGGCGCCGGGCCGCACCCTCAAGCTCGGCTTCACCGCGCGCTTCTGACCTCCCGCTTTCAAGCGTTGGACCCGTAGTTCCCACAACCCAAGGAGCAATACCATGAAGATGATCTCCCGTTCGGTTCTCGCCGTTGCTGCCACCTTTGCCCTGGCCGGCGCCGCGCATGCCGCTGACATCGTCGGTGCGGCCAGCCCGGTGACCGACGCCGAACTGTACGTCGCCGTCGGCGAATCGCAGGTCAACGGTGGCCCGCACAAGGCAGGCAAGGCCGGTATCGGCGTCGGCACCGTCTCCAACGCCAAGCCGGTCGATTTCCAGGGCCTGAGCCTGTACTCGGGCACCACCACCGTCAATGGTACCGCTGTGCGCACGCTGGCCATGCCGATCACCGGCGCACCGGGCAGCCATGCCGGCATGGGCCACTTCAACTTCGTCAAGGTTGGCAGCGGCGATGTGTGGTTTGGCGAGTGGTCCAAGGATGGCGCCGCTGGTGGCTTCAACAACCGCCAGGTCTACTTCGTCGGTGACCGTGCCGGCACCACGCTTCCGGCCGGTGTGGCCACCTACAGCGTTGCGGGCCTGAACAAGTTCAACGGCAGCAACCTGCTGTCGGGCACCTTCCGTGCGGACTTCGGCAGCGGCAAGCTGCTCGGCGGCCTGACCGGTGGCGGCCTGGCGATCAACGTCAACGCCAACATCAACAGCGCCAATGCGTCGTTCGCCGGTTCGGCCACTGCCAACGGCAGCGTTGCCGGCACCACCCAGGGGCAGTTCTTCGGCGCCAACGCGGCCGCCCTGGCCGGTATCGCCACCTTCAGTGGCAACAGCCAGTACGACACCGCCTTCGGCGGCAGCAAGAACTGATTGCCACGCCCCTGACGGGGCAGGGCAGGGGCAAGCCGCGATCCGCCAGTCCCTGCTTCGGCCCGCTGCATGCACCACCACGGATCGACCATGCGCCACTCCATCTTCCTTGTCGTTCTGCTGCTGGCGGCCGCCGATGTGCGCGCACAGCAGGACGATCTTCGCCGCGTGCTCGAACAGGGCACCGACCTGCGTCACCAGCAGCAGGACCAGCAGCGCCTGCAGCAGGCCGAGTCGGAGCGGCCGACCATCACCATCGACGGCCAGACGCTGCGCGTGGAGCGCACCGTCGATGATCTTGGCCAGGCTCTCTACCTGTCACTGCAGCATCAGCAATGGCAGGCCGCCGCTGCGTTCCTCGATGAGTACATCGAACTGCCCGGCCATGACCCACTGCTGCGCCACTATGCGCAGGGGGCGCTGGCGCGGGTGGCGGGCGACCATCGCCGCGCGGCGAAGGAGTACGAAGCACTGCTGGTGGCGCAGCCGGACTTCCTGCCGGCGCGCCTTGAACTGGCGCGTGTCTACGCAGAAGACCAGCGCGATCGCGATGCGGTCGCGTTGTTCACGGCCATCGCTGCGGGCATCAATGCCGATGATCCGGCCACGGCCGGCGTCCGCGCTCGCGTGGACGGCTACCTGAGTGCCCTGCAGGCGCGCCAGCGCTGGAAAGGCGCGCTGTCCGCCGGCCCGGCATGGAGTGACAACATCAACCGCAGCTCGGCCAGTCGCACCTGCCTGTTCGGCGTGGGCGACGCCTGCATCATCGAACGGAAACTGCCCGACGCCCAGCGCGCGGCGGGCCTGGACTACGACGCCAGCCTGGAACGGCGCTGGGTGCTCGGCGGGCATCATGGGCTGTACGTGCGCGGTCTCGCCTTCGGTCAGACATGGCGCGGGCAAAGTGCGTACAACGAGCTCAATGCCAACGTGCAGGCGGGTTACAGCTGGCGTAGTGCACGGCAGACCGTGCTGCTTGCCCCCAGCTATGACTACCAGGGCCTGGGCAACCATGCGCTGCAGGGCGGCAGTGGCGTGCACGGGGAATGGCAGTACGCCCTGGATGCACGCAGCCTGCTCAAGCTGGAGGCCGACTGGAAGCGCCAGCGGTATCGACAGCAGGGCCTGGCCAGCAACTACGACGGCGAGCTGGCATCGTTGTATGCCACCTGGTTCCGCGCGCTCAACCCGCGCTGGACGGTTTTCGCCGGGCTGGATGTCACCGACAGCAGCGCAGCCGACCCGGCCAACGGCTACCGCCAGCGCGGCGTGCGGCTGGGCGCGGCGCGGCAGTGGATCGGCACCACGGCCACCGTATTCGTGTCGCTGCGCCATCGCGACTACGACACCTGGAGTCCGCTGCTGGAAGCACGGCGTGAGGACAGCGAACAGAACCTGATCGCCATCGTCCGCAGCGAGCGCCTGGCCGTGGCCGGGCTGGTGCCCAGCCTGAGCCTGCGTTATGCCCGCATCGACAGCAATGTCGACTGGCTGTACAGCCACGACCGCAGCCTGCTCAGCCTGAAGTGGGAGCGGGCCTTCTGAACGCGCCGCTGCAATGCCGCGGTGAACGCGCCGTGGCCGCGACCTTCATCCATCATCACGCGCCCTTGTAGCCCGGTTCGCGCATCCTGCGGGCGTTGCGGCAGAGGTGGGCCGCGTGTATCGAGGAGCGCCGGTCGTGCTGGAAGCGGGCAACAAACCAGAGGGCCTGAAAGGGCTGCGTGTACTGGTGGCGGAGGATGAATTCGCCATCGCGATGTTCCTGGTCGACTATCTGGAGCTGAAAGGCGCACAGGTGGTGGGGCCGGCGGGTAACCTGCAGGCGCTGGGGCAGCTGGTCGATGCCCATCCGATCGACGTGGCCCTTCTGGACATCAACCTCGGTGGCGAACAGGTCTATCCGTTGGCGGACCGCCTGGCCGAGGCCGGTACCCCGTTCCTGCTGACCTCCGGCTACGACGACAACCTGCCCAGCCGCTTCGCCAGCGCGCCGCGCTGTACCAAGCCTTATCACATCGAAGCCCTGGTGCAGCAGCTGGCCGGGCTGGTGGCGACGCCGCAGGTCCCTGCGGGCATCGCCTGATTGCGCGGCATGTCGCGCCGTCCTGAAGGCATTCACGCCGCCGAGCTGCGTGGCGGAATGCCACCCACGCCGCGCCCGCACGCGCGCCACGATGGCATGGCCGCGCGTATCGCCCGCCATGACTGGTCACGCAGCCCGTTGGGCGCGATCGAGCAATGGCCGCCGCACCTGCGCGCCACCGTAGATCTGATGCTGGCCCACGGCTTCCCGATGATCGTGTTGTGGGGCGAGCAGCTGGTACAGCTCTACAACGATGGTTACGCCGAGATCCTGGCCGACAAGCATCCTGGCGGGCTTGGGCAGCCGACCCGTGATTGCTGGCCCGAGGTCTGGCACATCAACGGTCCGCTCTACACCCGTGTATGGCAGGGCGAGACGCTCACCTTCGAAGACAAACTGTACCCGCTGGTCCGCCATGGGCGCCTGGAAGACGTCTGGTTCACCATCACCTACAGCCCCATCCGTGGCGAAGAGGGGCGGATCAACGGGGTGCTGGTGACCATGTTCGAGACCACCGCGGCACACATGGCGCTGGCCGCGCGTGAGCGTGAGGAGCTGCGGCGGCGCGAGAGCGAACGGCGCCTGGAACTGGCCTTCAGGATGCTGCCGGTGGGCCTGTGCATCGTCGATCTGCAGGGCCGCATGCTGCTGTCCAATGATCAGATGCGCGCCTACCTGCCCACCGGCAAGGTGCCTTCCAGGGACGCGGACAACCAGCATCGCTGGCACGGCTGCCATTCCGATGGCACCCCCATTGCGCCGGACGACTTCGCCATTGCGCGGGCGATGCGCGGCGAGACCGTGGTGCCGGGGCTGGAATTCCAGTACCTGCACGATGATGGCCGCGCACGCTGGACGCGGGTCGCGGCCGCTCCGTTGCGTGACGCCGACGGTGAGGTCAGCGGCGTGTTCGCCATCGCCGTGGACATCGATGATCTCAAGCGTGCGACCGAGCGCCAATCGGTGCTGTTGGCCGAACTGCAGCACCGGGTGCGCAACATCATGTCGACCATCCATGCCATCGCCTGGCGTACCCGCGAGTCGGTCGGTAGCGTGGATGAGTATGCCGAACGCCTGTGCGGGCGGCTGATGTCACTGGCGCGCACGCAGAGCCTGCTGACCCGTGGTGCCAACGCGGGGGTGTGCCTGCGCGGCATGCTGGATGAGGAGATCGCGGCGCAATCCCCGCCTGCTGCGGTCTACCGCCTGCAGGGCGAGGACGTGCTACTGCCACCGAAGGCCGCTGAAGTGTTGTCGCTGGCCATCCATGAGTTGGCCACCAATGCGCTGCGGCATGGTGCGCTGACCCATGAGGATGGGCATATCGACGTGTCCTGGCACCTGCAGGTGCAGGAAGGGCAGCCGTGGCTGGGCCTGCACTGGTGCGAGCGCCATGCCGAGGTGGAGGACTGGGAGTTGCCCCGGCAGCGGGGCCTGGGCCGGTCCCTGATCGAGCAGCGCGTGCCCTATGAACTGGCCGGCAGTGGCGAGCTGCGCTTTGGCGCACAGGGCCTGGACGCCTGGATCCGCTTCCCGCTGCGCGAGCGCGACAGCCTGTTGCAGACCGACGCTCCCCAGGCTGGAACAGGCAGGTGAATGCCATTAATCCCCAATTTGGCCAAATTGGGTATAGTGGCCATAGTCCACTTCTGTCTGGAGCCGTGCCATGACCCTGCCGCTGGATCTGCCTGGCCTTGAGAAGGCCCCGGCCTCGTCGGTGAAGACCCGGGGCTGGCCGAGCCTGATGCGCACCGTGCGCGAGAAGCAGGCACTGGTCATCACCAACCATAATCATCCCGAAGCGGTGATCGTGGATATCCGCACGTATCAGGAGCTGCTGGCCAAGGCCGCCGGCGGTGATGCGGGTGAGCGCAGCGAGGAGCTGCTGCGCCTGCGCGGTGAGTTTGACCAGACCCTGGCCAGCCTGCAGCGCGGCGAAGGGCTGGGCAAGGTGCTGGGCCAGCCGATCCGTCGCGGCCGCAAGGTCACCCTCGGCCGTCCGCTCTGATCTATGGGGCGGATCCTGGTGCTGGCCGGCGTCAACGGCGCCGGCAAGAGTTCGTTGTTGGGAACCTGGCTGGAAGCGGAGGGCCTGGGCTGGTTCAATCCCGATTCTTTCACCCGGCGCCTGGTCGAGGCCGGCTGGCCGCTGCCCGAGGCCAATGCCGAGGCCTGGCAGGAAGGTACCCGCCGGTTGCGCCAGGCCATGGCCGACGGCACGGACTTCGCCTTCGAGACCACGCTGGGTGGCAACACCATTCCACGCCTGCTGCGTGAGGCCTGCGAACACCATCACGTTGCGATCTGGTTCTGTGGCTTGGCCACGGTCGAGCTGCATATCGCCCGCGTTGCGGCGCGGGTGGCGGCTGGTGGTCACGACATTCCAGTGGAGAAGATCCACGCCCGTTTCGATTCGGCACGCGAGAACCTGCTGGAACTGCTGCCACACCTGGCCGAGCTGCATGTCTACGACAACAGCGCACCGGCTGATGCCGAGGGCTGCGTCGAGCCGCTGCCGGTGCTGGCGATGGAGCGCGGCCAGCTGCAATACCCGGTCTCGGTGGCCGAACTGCTGCATACGCCTGACTGGGCCAAGCCGATCGTGATGCGTGCGATGGAGTTGAACGGATAGGGCCAGTACTTCCTGGCAGAGGGTCACAACAGGGCTGGTACGATTTCGCTACGCTGTTCGCACATTCAAGGAGGATGTCATGCAGGGATCCGCAACGTTCCGCTCGACCCCGATCCGCCTGACGCTTGCAGCGCTGGCGCTGGCGCTGGCGCTGTCCTGCATGCCGGCGATGGCCGCGTCACCCGCCGCCAAGCGACCATCGCCGCCCAGCCTGGTGCAGGCCTTCCACGCCGCCGAAGCCAACTTGCGGCTGATTCCCGGCGACGACATTGAATCCGATTTCCGTCCGGTGTGGAGCGCTGTTGCCGACCTCGATGGCGATGGCCGTGCCGAGGTCGTGTATTTCTACACGTCCGACTACAGTGGCGGCAGCTTCGCGCAACGCAATGTGGTGGCGGTGATGACGGTGCTGACGGCGAACGATCCGCGCGGCCAGGAGAACCCGAACAGCCTGTCGCCGGTGGAAGCAGAGGACTATGCCGCCATCCGCAGGTATGGCTATGGTGACGACGCGGCTGAACAGATTCCAGGCGCCATCCGCGCGATCCGCATCCAGGGTGATCGCATCATTGTCGATTTCACCGTCAGTGCCGGGGCGACGGTCTGCGAATGGAAGAGCCCGAATCGCCACGTCTGTCCGCCGGATGGAAACTACACATGGACGCTGCGTTGGACGCCGGGGAAGCTGACCCGCATCAAGAAGTAGCGCCAGGTAGCGCCGGGTGTACGCGCCCGGCGCCACTGGCCCCTTAGATCCACGCCAAGCGAGGATCGCGTTCTGCGCCCAGCCTCAGGCCGGTTTTACCTGCTCAGGCTCTGCAGACTCCGGCAGCGGCGGCAAGGTCGGGTCCACCGTCACCGGCACATCGCTCTTCAGCAGCGCAGCTGCTTCGCTATCGCTGCCCACCGCCGGCGGTGAGCCGCGCAGCGGCAGGCCGGCGGTTTCCTTCACGAACAGCATCGTGATCAGGCCGATCACCGCCGCGCCCATCAGGTAGTAGGCCGGCACCAGCGGGTCGCCGGTACGTTCCACCAGCCATGCGGTGACCAACGGCGTGGTGCCGCCGAACAGCGACACCGAGACGTTGAAGGCGATCGACAGCGCGCTGTAGCGCACCGGTGTGTAGAACAGTGCCGGCAGCGTGGACGGCATCGAGCTGGTGAAGCACACCAAGGCCAGGCCCAGCAGCATCAGGCCGAGGAAGATCATCCAGTCGTTGCCGCTGCCGACCAGCAGCAGGCACGGAATGGCCAGCACCAGCAGCGCGATGCAGGCGCCGATGATCATCGGCCGGCGGCCGAGCCTGTCACTGAACAATCCGCCGACGATGTTCAGCGGCATCATCACCAGCATCACGATGATGATCAGCAGCAGGCCTTTGCTCTCGGCGTAGCCCATGGTCACGCTGAGGTAGCTGGGCATGTAGGTCAGCAGCATGTAGTCGGTGACGTTGAACACCAGCACCAGGCCCATGCACACCAGCAGCTGGCGGCCGTGTACCTGGAACAGTGCAGCCAGCCCGGGGCGATCATGCTCGCGTTTCTCGGCTTCCTCGGCAAAGGCGCGGAACGCCGGGGTCTCTTCCAGCTTCATGCGCATGTACAGGCCGAGCAGGCCCAGCGGGCCAGCCACCAGGAACGGAATGCGCCAGCCCCAGTCCAGCATCTGTGCGTTGCTCAACAGCATGTGCAGTGCGGTGACCGTACCGGCGCCGGCGATGTAGCCGCCCAGCGTGCCGAACTCCAGCCAGCTGCCCATCAACCCGCGGTTGCGGTCGGTGGAATACTCGGCGATGAAGGTGGCCGCGCCGCCATATTCGCCACCGGTGGAAAAGCCCTGCACCACGCGCGCCAGCAGCAACAGCACCGGTGCCCAGATGCCGATGCGCTCATAGGAGGGAATCAGGCCGATCGAGAACGTGCCCAGCGCCATCAGGATCATGGTGAACGCCAGCACTTTCTGGCGCCCGTAGCGGTCGCCGAGCGGGCCGAACACCAGGCCGCCCAGCGGGCGCACCAGGAACGCCACGGTGAAGGTGGCGAACGCGGCGATTACCTGTGCGGTGGGGTTGCTGGACGGGAAGAACACCTGGCCGATGGTGACGGCCAGATAGCCGTAGACACCGAAGTCGAACCATTCCATCGCGTTGCCGAGTGCGGCGGCACCGACGGCACGCTTGAGCATGGGCTTGTCGACGACGGTGATCTCATCGACCTTGAGGTGGCGGCGGCGTTTGAACCAGCCAAAATGGGCATGGGAATCAGGCGTGTCCTGCATGGGGGCTCCCTTGTAGGTATGGAATAGGGGATGGGCGATGTGATGTGTCCCGGAAATCGGAAACGGCGATGCAGGCGCAAGTGGCGCAGGGGCATCGGAGCGCGGCGTGGGGGCCGGGGAATGTGTGCAGGCACAACGCCACGCGCACGGCAAAGCACCGCCGCAGGGGCGGAAACGCAGCAACGGGATCACACCGGCAGCGCAGTCAGCGGCCGGGTGTCACAGCAGCGTGGGGGATGCAGGCAGGGGGCCTGCGGGCGTCAGCCGCCGGGATCCAGCGCGAGGCGATGGAAATTCAGGGCGGGAGCAATCGTGGCAAGCGAAACGCCGGTCGGCAGTGCTTTCCACGTAACAGGTTCGCCCGTCACGTAGTGGGTCGTGTCGATCATCCGTTCATGATAGCGGCATCGGCGTGAGCGTGCAGCGAAGCGGGCTGATCTGCACGCTGTGTTCCACGTCGCCTGTTCAGATGGCTCAGGCCGACTTTGCCATCAATCCAAGCACGGTGCAGACCACCGCCACCGCACCCGGCAACGCCAGCCGCCGCGTAATCAGTGCGGCACCAACCACCGTCAACACCGAGAACATGATGGCGAGTGAGAACAGCGGTTGGCCCTGCAGGAACTGATGGATGCACCCTGCGCAGCCGAGGATGGCCAGGCTGGTGGCGAAGTAGACGTGGAACAGTGAGCCAGCGTGCACAGAGGTTCCTCGCGATGATGGAGGCCATAGCGGCAGGCCGCTGGACAAATTTAGGGGGGATTGCAGATTGCGATGACCGGATCACATCCTGTAGGCGCGCCGGTGACATCGATGTGCATAGGGTGGAGCACACAGCAACTTTTTCTGACTGATGGAGGGTGCAATGGCGCGTACGATTCCCGAAGGAACGTTGATCGTGGTGGCCGATGGTGGTTCGGCAAGGGTGTTCACCAACGTGGGTAGCGCGCACCAGCTTGCGTTGAAGCAGGAAGGCGAGCTGCGCCTGCAGGACATCAGCGAGCAGGGCGTGTCCGGGCAGGGCCCGGCCGGTGCTGTGCCCAAGGACATGTCGATCTCGCAGCTCAATGAAGCGACGTTTGCCAAGCAGGTGGCCGAACAGCTCAACGAAGATGCGTTGAAGAACCGGTATGCGCACCTGGTGTTGATCGCCGACCCGACCACGCTGGGCCGCATCCGCCCGCTGCTGCACAAGGAAGTCCAGGCGCGATTGCTGGGCGACATCGCCAAGGATCTGACCAACGCGCCGCTGGAAGACATCCAGAAGGTACTGGCGGCGTAGCGCTCATGCCGTTCATGCGTGATCACCTGCTGACCGAGCCCACCTCTGCGGAGGTGGAGGCGCAGGCGGGCTGGCAGCTGCTGGAATTCGGGACGGCCTGGTGCGGTCATTGCCAGGCTGCACAGCCGGCGTTGCGAGCCTTCGTCGAGGCGAACGATCTTCCGCACCGGAAGATCGAAGATGGCAAGGGCAAGCCATTGGGCCGCGCGTTCAAGGTGAAGCTGTGGCCGACGGTGATGCTGTTGCGCGATGGCCTGGAAGTGGCGCGGGTGGTGCGCCCGGTCGACAGCACAGATCTGGCAACGTTGCAGGGCGTGCTGCCGGACTGACGCCTATGTAGCGTTGAGACGGCCGATGGACGCCCGCACTGCAACATGCAGCGCAGCAAACCCGGTGCTAGCATCCGGCAACCATCTGAATCGATCCAAACGCCGATGCCCACGCTGGACCGTCGTCTCCTGATCGCCGTCGCCGCCACGGCGATGCTCGCCTCCGGCCTGGCGTCGGCCGCTCCTGCCAGAACGGCCGCCGACAAGGCCTACGCTTCGGTTGACCCCTTCATTGGTACCGGCGGCGAAGGCCACACCTATCCCGGTGCGACGGTACCGTTCGGCATGGTCCAGCTCAGCCCGGATACGCGCATCCAGCCGCGTGAGAAGGCCTACGGCTGGGCGGCCGGCTATCGCTACGACGACAGCAGCATCGTCGGCTTCTCGCACACCCATTTTTCCGGCACCGGCCATTCGGATCTGGGCGACATTCTGCTGATGCCGTTCACCGGCAATCCGGGCCTGGAGCGTGGCGATCCCGAGAAGCCGCGCAGCGGCTACGCCTCGCGCTTCCGTCACGACGACGAGAAGGCCGAGCCGGGCTACTACGCGGTCACCCTGGACGATTACAAGGTACGCGCCGAGCTGACCACCAGTGCGCGCGTGGGCGTGCACCGCTATGCCTTCCCCAAGGGCGCCGAAGCCAAGGTGCTGCTGGACATGCGCACCAGCATGTACGACTACCCGGGCAAGGTACTGTGGTCGCGGGTGCGGGTGCGTGCCGATGGCACGGTGACCGGCTTCCGCGAAACGCGTGGATGGGCGCCCGGCCGCCAGGTGTTCTTCGCGATGCGCTTCTCGCGGCCGCTGGCTGGCCACGAACTGCACAACACCGAGAAGGACATCGCCTACAAGGGCTTCCCGCCGCCGGGCGAGAAGGATCCCGCGCAGCGCGCCCAGATCGAAGGCAAGCAGCTGGTCGGCACCTTCGCCTTCGGCAAGCTGGACGCGCCGCTGGTGGTGAAGGTGGCCATTTCTCCGGTCAGTGAGGCCGGCGCCATCGCCAACCTCGACGCGGAAGTGGCCGATTTCGATTTCGATGGCGTGCGTGCGCAGGCCAAGCAGGAGTGGACGCAGGCGCTGTCGGTGCTGGATATCGAAGCCCCCGAGCATGCCCGCCGCAGCGCCTACACCGCGCTGTACCACACCCTGCTGGGGCCGACACTGTTCATGGATGCAGATGGCCAGTACCGCGGCTCGGACAATGCCGTGCACCAGGCCAAGGGCTATACCAACTACTCCACCTTCTCGTTGTGGGATACCTATCGCGCGCTGCATCCGTTGCTGACCCTGGTGCAGCCTGAGAAGCGCAACAGCGATTTCGTCAATTCCATGCTGGCACACCATGAGCACAGCCCCTACGGCATGCTGCCGGTGTGGTCGTTCCATGGCCTGGAAGACTGGTGCATGATCGGCTACCACGCCGTGCCTGTGATCGCCGACGCCTACGTGAAGGGCATTCGTGGCTTCGACGCCGACAAGGCGCTGAAGGCGATGGTCGAGACCGCCAACTACGGCCCGTACGATGGCATCGCGCAGTACCGCGAACTGGGCTACGTGCCGATCGACGAGGAAGGCGAGGCCGCCAGCAAGACGCTGGAGTACGCCTTCGATGATTGGACCATCGCTCGCATGGCGCAGGCCATGGGCAAGGCTGATGTTGCCGCTACCTTCGACAAGCGCGCCGGCAACTGGCGCAATGCTTTCGACAAGGACACCGGCTTCATGCGCGCGCGCAAGCGTGATGGCAGCTTCCGCACCCCGTTCGATCCCAGCGCCAGCGGCTATGGCACTGACTACACCGAAGGCAACGCCTGGCAATACTCCTGGTACGTGCCGCAGGACGTGGCCGGACTGGCCGCAGCGCACGGTGGCAGTGACAAGCTGCTCGCGCGCCTTGACGAGGTGTTCAACGCCAAGGTCGATCCGTCCATCTTCGAGCACATGGAAGACATCACCGGCCTGATCGGCTGGTATGCGCATGGCAACGAACCCAGCCACCACGTCGCCTACCTGTATTCGTACGCCGGCCAGCCGTGGCGCACCCAGGCACGCCTGAAGCAGATCATGGACACTCAGTATGCCGACCGCCCCGATGGCCTGGCCGGCAATGATGACGTCGGCCAGATGTCGGCCTGGTACGTGTTCACCGCGTTGGGCTTCTACCCGGTTGCACCGGGCTCGGGCGAGTACATCCTGGGCCGTCCGTTCCTGCCGAAAACCGCGATGCGCCTGCCCAACGGCAAGACCTTCACCATCGTGGCTGATGGTCTGGACGACAAGCACACCTACGTCGGCAGCGTGAGCCTCAACGGCAAGCCGTTGCAGCGCACCTTCCTGCGCCATGACGAGATCCTGGCCGGCGGCGAGCTGCGCTTCAGCATGCAGGCCGAGCCGAACAAGGCGTGGCCGGGGCAGGACGCGCAGGCGCCGTATTCGATGAGCAGATGACGATTGGTAGGTGCCGACCTTGGTTGGCACGCAGGACGTCAGCGGGAACGAAACCGCAGCCCGACCCGCGCGCCACCGATCGGGGCGGTATCGATCACCAGCGCCGCATCATGCCGCTGCGCGATCTCGGCCACGATCGCCAGCCCCAGCCCGCAGCCGTCGCCTTCTGTGCTGGCTCGGTAGAAGCGTTCCGTGACGCGCGCGCGCTCGGCTTCGGCGATGCCGGCGCCGTTATCGTCCACCCACACCCGCACGCCACCGGCATCGTGCTGCAGACCCAGGGTGATCACGCCGCGCACGCCGCCATAGCGCAGCGCGTTGTCCAGAAGGTTGCCCAGTGCCTCGCGCAGCAGCTGCGGATCGCCCTGTACCTGCAGGCCATCGTCGGGCCCGTCATAGCCAAGATCGACGCCTGCAGTCAATGCACGGTCGGCATAGCGCTCCACCACGCCGCGCGCCAACGCGGCCAGGTCCACAGGCTGCAGCGGCAGTGCGCTGCCATGCGGATCTTCGGAGCGGCTGAGCATCAGCAACTGGTTGACCAGATGCTGCAAGCGGGCCAGCCCGGCCAGCGTGCCGGACAATGCCAGCTGCTGGGCCTGCGGATCATGCTGGCGCAATGAACTCTCCAGCTCCACCTGCATCGCTGCCAACGGTGTGCGCAGCTGATGTGCAGCGTTGCTGACGAAGCGGCGCTGCGCGGCCTGCATCGCGTCCAGCCGCTGCAGCAGCGCGTTGTAAGCCTCCACCGCCGGCCACAGTTCGCGCGGCGCTTCCTGCGCAGGATCCAGCGGTGCCAAAGGATCCGGCCGCGGACTGGCCAACTTCCGCGCGACCAGGTTGGCATGGCGTGCGGCAGCGCCTGTACCGGACCAGGCCAGCCACGCCGCCAGTGCCAGGATCGCAGCCTGGAACGGAACGCTGGTCAGCAGCAGCTTGCGCTCCAGCCGATGGCGCTTGCGCAGTGTCTCGGCCACGCGCAGCCGGATGTCATGGCCCGGGCCGGCGCTGACCACCACTTCAACCATGCGCACGGCCTGCCCGCGTAGCCGCGCGTCGTAGTACACCGCGTCGTCATTCCCAGCGGCGGCCATGGGGCGAGGTAGTGCCTCGGGCAGGTCGCCATACAGGCGCCCGCCATCCGCATCGACCACCTCGCCATGCACTTCGTCGGCGGTGTCCCAGGTGAACATGCGTGATACCGCCGGGGTGATTTCGATGGATGCGCGGCCGTCCTGCACCGTCACCAGTTCGGACAACGACATCGCTGAATCCAGCAGCCAGCGGTCGTAGACCTGGCCGGCATAGAAGCGCGCCAAGGCGAATGAACCCACCGCACTGCACAGCAGCAGCACCAGCAGAGGCAGCCACAGACGCCGCAGCAGCAGGCCGCGCAGGCTGTGCACGCGCTCAGTCACCCATGGCCTCCAACCGGTAGCCGAGGCCGCGCAACATGCGGATGCCGACGCCGGCGTGGGCCTGCTCCAGCTTGCGGCGCAGGCGGCTGACGTGCACCTCGATGACCGACAGGTTGGCCTCGTGATCCCAGCTGTACAACGCATCGAACAGGCGCTGCTTGGTCACGGTGCGCCCCGGGTGCTGCATCAATGCCTCGACCAGCGACAGCTCGCGTGCGGTCAGCTCGATGCGCTGGCCGTCCACCTGCACTTCGTTGCGGATGCTGTCGAAGCACAGCCGGCCCAATCGCTTCTGTGCTGGTGCGTCACTGCGGCGGCGCGACAATGCACGCAGGCGCGCTTCCAGCTCACCCAGCGCGAATGGTTTTGCCAGATAGTCATCACCGCCACGGTCGAGGCCGAGGATGCGATCCTCAACGCCATCGCGCGCGGTCAAGATCAGCACCGGCAATGTGGCGCCATCGTTGCGCAGGCGCGAAAGCAGGTCGAGGCCATCCACGTCCGGCAAGGAAAGGTCGAGCACCATCACGTCATAGGGTGCGCTGGCCAGCGCCGCAGGCGCGTGCAGTCCGCGCGAGAGGTGGTCGCACAGATGGCCGGCACCCTGCAGGGCGCGGATCAGTCCATCGGCCAGGGCGGCATCGTCTTCGATCAGCAGGATTCGCATTGCAAGCTTCGTGCAAGGTTGGGGCAAGTTTGGCGCAAGTCCGTCACCTTACCGTGACGTGCATGAATTTCTCCCCTCATCTTGCGGCGGTGCTGGCCGCTCTATTGTGCGCGCCTGCGGCTTCGGCGCTGTCCCTTGCAGAAGCGCAGCGTGCAATGGAAGCGCACAACCCGGACCTGCGCGCGGCGGCACTGGAGCTGCGAGGTGTGCAGGGTGATGCGCAGACAGCGGCGCTTCGCCCGGCCACCGAGCTGTCGATCGGCACCAGCAAGATCAGCCCCAAGCATGGCATCGGCCCCGGGCGCTGGCAGGACAAGCGCGTGGACAGCACCGTGGGCCTGGGCTGGACCTGGGAACGTGGTGGCAAGCGTGCATTGCGCATCCGCCAGGCCGACGCGCTGCTGGAAGTGGCAGGGCTGGAGATGCTCGATACCCGGCGCCGCCAGCAGGTGGCGCTGCACGAAGCCTATTTCGGCCTGAAGAGCGCGCAGGAGCGGACGCTGATTGCCGACGCCAACCGCCGGAGTTCGGCCGAGCAGATGGCGGCGGCGGACAAGCAGGTTGCGACAGGGGTGATGGCGTCGGTGGATCGCGCGCGGCTGGCGGTGGACGACCTGGCTGTGGCAGACGCGGCGCGCGAGGCAGCACTGGATCTGCGTGACGCGCGGCATGCGCTGGGCCTGCTGCTTGGACGTGACGACAGCCATGACCTCAGCGCCGATGATCCGTGGCCAGACCCCGCGGGCAGGGCCGATGAGCGCGCGTTCGATCCGCAGCAGCGTGCCGATCTGCGTGCCGCGCGTTCGCGCCTGGCTGCCGCCGATGCCGGCGTGGCACTGGCACGCAGCGAGCGCCACCGCGACGTTCAACTGGGTGTGGAAGCAGAGCGTGAGCCGACCGACATCAGCGGTGTCACCTGGGGTGTGTCGTTGACCATTCCGCTGGGTGGGCCGTCGCGGGCGCGCGGCGCGATCCAGCGTGCCGAGGCCGACCGCGACAGCGCCGCACTGGAAATTCAGGTGCTGCAGCGCGAAGCACGCGCCGAACTGGACCAGCTGCAGGCCAGTGCGCAGTCCGCCGCACAGCGTCGCACCGAGTACGAGGGGCTGCAGTCAGACGCCGCACGCAAGGCCGTGCAGGGCATCGAGCTGGCCTACCGGCGTGGTGCTGCCAGCCTGACCGATCTGCTGGATGCGCGCCGCAGCTGGCGCGAGTTCGAGGCCGCGCTGATTGAAGCGCGTGCCGACCATGCCATTGCCCTGGCGCGCTGGGAAGCGGCCACATCCGTTGCTGAAGGAGAGTCCCGATGAAGTCCACCGTCACTTATCGCCCGCAGGCGCGACACGCCGTGCTGCCGGCCTTACTGGCGCTGGCCCTGCTGGGCGGCTGCGGTCGAGAGCCAGCATCCTATCTTGAGGATGCGCCGCAGGTCAGCGCCGGCCAGATCCAGTTTCCCGCCGACAGCCGCCAGCTGGACGTGCTGCGCAGCGAGGCGGTGAGTGTCGGCGCAAGCGCCAGCCTGCAGTTGCCGGGCCGGGTGGTCTGGGATGAGACGCGCTCCAGCGCACTCCACACGCCGCTGCCGGGGCAGGTGGCGCGCATCGAGGCACAGCCGGGGCAGAAGGTGAAGGCTGGCCAGGTGATCGCCTGGATCACCTCGCCCGAGTTCGGCCAGGCCCAGGCTGAAGGTGCGCGTGGCCGCGCCGAGCTGCAGCAGGCACGCAAGGAACTGGACCGTACCCGCGAACTGCACGCGGCGGGAGTGGCGTCGGGTCGTGAACTGGAGGAGGCCGAAGCCAATTTCGCTGGCAGCCAGGCCGATCATGCGCGCGCGGCCGCTTTCGCCAAGGCTTATGGCAACGGCCAGCGCGTCGATCAGCGCCTGCCGCTGCGCGCGCCGATCGATGGCGTGCTGGTGGAGCGGCGGATGAGCCCGGGCATGTCGGTCAGCCCCGACAACGACCAGCCGTTGGCAGTGATCGGCGATCCGGACCGCCTGTGGCTGTTGCTGGATGTTCCCGAGAGCCTCGCCGGACGCTTGAAAGCGGGCATGCAGGTGAGCGTGCCAGGCGCCGATGGGCAACCACTGCAGGCGACCCTCCAGCACGTGGATGACTTCGTCGATAGCGAACGCCGCGTGGTGCAGGCACGCGCCGAGCTGGACAATCGTGCACGCGGCTTCAAGGCCGGACAGTATGTGCGCGCCCAGGTGGCGTTGCCGGCCGAGGGCGGTGTCTCGTTGCCCGATGCGGCGGTGCTGCTGATCGACGGCAAGCAGGTGGTGTTCGTGGAAGAGGGCAAGGGCCGCTTCGTGCGTCGCGCCGTGCACGCGGAGGAGCTGGGTGACGGCCGGCTGTGGGTACGTGAGGGCCTCGCCGCCGGCAGCCGGGTGGTGGTCGAAGGCGGCCTGCTGCTGCAGCAGCTGGTCGACAGCGCGCCGGCAGCCGTCAGCACCGGTAGCGGGCACGCTGCGCCATGATCGATCGCCTGATTGCCTACTGCCTGCGCCAGCCATTGATGGTGATGCTGGCACTGCTGCTGTTCATCGGCGCTGGCATTGCCGCGTTCCGCGTACTGCCGGTGGAAGCCTTCCCGGATGTGTCGGACACCCAGGTAACGGTGGTGTCGCTGCACCCGGGCCGCGCCGCCGAAGAGGTGGAGCGCGAAGTGACAATGCCGCTGGAAGTGGCGCTGTCCGGCATCCCGCATTCGGTGCGGGTGTTCTCGCATACCCAGTTCGGCCTGTCGATGATCATCCTGACCTTCGACGACAAGGCCGACGACTATTTCGCGCGCCAGCAGGTGCTGGAGCGCTTGCAGGGTGTGGAGCTGCCAGAAGGGGTGACCCCGGAGCTGGAGGCGATGAGCTCTGCGGTGGGCGAGATCTACCGCTACGTGCTCAAGGGCCCGCACATGACGCCGACTCAGCTGCGCACCGTGCAGGAATGGACGATGGAGCGCAGCCTGCGCACCGTGCCGGGCGTGGCCGATGTGATCAGCTTCGGTGGCTTCGCGCGCACCTTCCAGGTCAAGCCGGACCTGGACAAGCTGCGTGACCGCGGCATCAGCCTGGGTGAGTTCGCTGAGGCACTGGAAAAGGGCAGCTCCAACGCCGGCGGCGGCTACGTGGAGCGCGGGCAGCAGCAGTTCCTGATCCGCGGCGTGGGCCTGATGCGTTCGCCGGCCGACATCGGCAACGTGGTGGTGGCGCAGCGTGGGGGCACGCCGATCCTGGTGCGCGACCTCGCCGGCATCGCCGATACCGGCCTGCCACGGCAGGGCCTGGTCGGCCAGGACGACAATGACGATGCGGTGTTCGGCATGGTGCTGATGCGCAAGGGCGAGAATCCGTCCGACGTGCTCGACGCTCTGCATGCGCGCATCGCCGAGATCGAGGCGAACCAGCTGCCGGCTGGGGTCAGCATCGAGCCGTTCTACGACCGCTCGTGGCTGGTCACGACCACGCTGAAGACGGTCTTCCGCAACCTGCTGGAAGGTGCGGTGCTGGTGTTCCTGGTGCTGTGGCTGTTCCTGTACAACGCCCGCGCCGCGCTGATCGTGGCGGCGATGATGCCGCTGGCGCTGCTGTCGACCTTCCTCGGCCTGCACCTGTGGGGCGTGCCGGCCAACCTGCTGTCCTTGGGTGCGATGGACTTCGGCATCATCATCGATGGCGCGGTGATCGTCACCGAGCACATCGTCTCGCGATTGTCGAAGCTGCCACCTACGGCTGATCGGAAGACGCGGTTCTCGACCATTCTTTCGGCCGCATCGGAAGTGGGCCGACCGACGTTCTTCTCGATGCTGATCATCATCGCCGCGCACATCCCGATCTTCACCCTGCAGCGCCAGGAAGGCCGCATGTTCGCGCCGATGGCGTACTCGGTGACCTCTGCGCTGATCGGTGCGTTGATCCTGGCGCTGACCGTGGTGCCGCTGCTCTGCTACTGGTGGCTGCGACGGGACCGCATGCGCGATGGCAACCCGCTGATGGACCGCCTGACCGACTGGTACCGGCCGATCCTGGAGCGCGCACTGGCCCGGCCACGTGCGGTGGTGCTGACCGCAGTTGCGTTGCTGGTGGGTACGTTGGCACTGGGCACTCGCCTGGGCTCGGAGTTCCTGCCCGAGCTGGACGAAGGGTCGATCTGGTTGACCGCCACACTCGACCCCAGCACCAGCCTGGCCGAAGCGCAGCAACAGTCGCGGCGCATCCGTGAGCTGGTCGGCAGCTTCCCGCAGGTGTCGACGGTGGTGGCCAAGCTGGGGCGCCCGGAAGACGGGTCCGATGCCAAGGGTGCCAACCAGATCGAGGCGCTGGTGGCGTTGAAGCCGGAGAAGGAATGGCCGAAGGGCGTGGACAAGCGGCAGCTGGTGAGCGACCTGCAGCGCACGCTGGAGCAGCGCATTCCGGGGCCGGAGTTCTCGATCTCGCAGCCGGTGCGCGACAACATCCTGGAGAGCATCTCGCAGATCAAGGGCCAGGTGGTGATCAAGGTCAGCGGTTCGGATCTGGACGTGCTGAACCAGCACGCACAGGCCATCCTGGGCCAGGTGCGCGGGGTGGAGGGCGTGGAGAGCGCCTTCATCGACCGCGATGGTTCGTTGCCGCAGCTGCAGATCGATATCGACCGCGACCGTGCAGCACGCTATGGCCTGAACGTGCGCGACATCGACGAAGTGATCGAGACCGCGCTGGGCGGGCGCCAGGTAGGCGAGCTGTGGGAGGGCGATCGCAAGTTCCCGATCTCGCTGCGCCTGGACGATGCCGACCGCGACCTGCAACGGCTGCGCACGGTGCCAGTGGGTATCGGCGATGGCCACACGGTGACGCTGTCCGACGTGGCCGACTTCCGCATGGCCAGCGGCGCGATCAACATCTCGCGCGAGAACGCGCAGCGGGTGAAGGCGGTCAGCATCTTCATCGCAGGGCGTGACATGGGCAGCGTGGTGGCCGACATGCGCAAGCGCGTGGATGCCAGTGTGCAGCTGCCGGAAGGCTACCGGTTGGAATGGTCCGGCGAGTTCGAGAACCAGCAGCGTGCGATGAAGCGGCTGGGCTGGGTGATTCCGCTGTCGGTGCTGCTCATCTTCGTACTGCTGTTCGATGCCTTCAAGGACATCAGCAGCGCGGCGCTGATCCTGGCCAACGTACCGCTGGCGATGATCGGCGGCATCCTGGCCCTGTGGTTGACCGGCATTCCTCTATCGGTGTCGGCGGCGATCGGATTCATTGCGTTGTTCGGACAAGCGGTGCTGAACGGGGTGGTGATGCTCAGTCGCTTCGCCCAGCTGCGCGAGCAGGGCATGGACCTGCTGCAGTCGGTGGTGCAGGGCTCGCTGCAGCGCCTGCGCACGGTGCTGATGACCGCGCTGCTGGCGATGTTCGGCCTCCTGCCGATGGCGACCTCGCATGCGATCGGTGCCGAGACCCAGAAGCCGCTGGCGGTGGTGGTGATCGGTGGCCTGCTGTCGGCGATGCTGCTGACCCTGCTGGTGCTACCGACGCTGTACTACTGGGTGCACCGGCGCCGCGCCATGGCCCGGTAGATGCCAACCTTGGTTGGCATGCGGTGAAGCGCCCACCAAGGTGGGCGACTACCGGGGTTGGCGCGTGGTCACACCATCCCACCATTGGCGCGCAGCACCTGGCCGTTGATCCACCCGCCATCGGCACCGGCCAGGAAGGCCACCGCTCCGGCGATGTCCTCCGGCGTGCCCAGTCGCTCCAGGGGATTCATCTTTGCCAGCCGCTCGATCAGCTCCGGTGCCTTGCCATCCAGGAACAGGTCGGTGGCGGTCGGGCCGGGCGCCACCGCGTTCACGGTGATGTTGCGCCCGCGCAGCTCCTTGCTGAGGATCGCGCCCATCGTCTCCACCGCGGCCTTGCTGGCCGCGTACACGCTGTAGTTCTCCAGCTTGATGCCGACCACGCTGGTGGACAGGCTGATCAGGCGGCCGCCGTCACGCACCCGTCGCGCGCTCTCGCGCAGCACGTTGAAGGCGCCCTTCAGGTTGATGCCGATGACCCGCTCGAACAGTGCGTCGTCACTGTCGGCCAGCGTCGCCAGCTGCAGTACGCCAGCACTGTTCACCACCACGTCGATGCCGCCGAAGCGGGCTTCGATGGCGTCGAACAGCTGGCGCACCGCCTGCGGGTCGGCCACATCGGCCTGCAGCGCGATGGCCTGCGCACCAGTGGCCGTGAGTTCGGCTGCCAGTGCCTCGGCATCATCGCGGCGGCCGGCGTAGTTGATCGCCACGGCATGGCCGTTGGCGGCGAGGCGGCGCGAAATGGCAGCGCCGATGCCACGGGAACCACCGGTGACCAGGGCGACGCGGCGGGCGGAAGATGTGGGCATGGTCGGTTCCAGCAGGGCGCGCCGGACTGGCGCAGTGCCATCTTCGCCATCTCATCGATCCGGATAATCATGCATAATCCGTCAACATAATCCGGGTAGCCGAACAATGGACCGTTTCACGGCCATGCGCGCCTTCGTCCGTATCGTCGAGCGCCGCAGCTTCACCCGTGCCTCCGGGGACCTCGGCTTGCCGCGGGCCACGGTGACCGATGCGATCAAGGCGCTGGAGAATCGGCTGGGCGTGCGCCTGCTGCACCGGACCACGCGGCTGGTGGTGCCGACGCTGGAAGGCGAGGCCTTCTATGGCCGTTGCCTGCGCCTGATCGCCGACATGGACGACGCTGAAGCCGCGTTCCGTGACGTGCCACCACGCGGCCCGCTGCGGATTGAAGTGCATGGCACGCTGGGCCGGCACCTGCTGTTTCCGCACCTTCCAGACTTTCTGCAGCGCTACCCTGAGATCGAACTGGAGGTCAGCGAGGGCGATCGCTATGTCGATCTTCTGCGCGAAGGCGTGGATGCGGCGATGCGGGTGGGGACGCTGGCCGACAGCGATCTGGCGGCGCGCCGGTTGACGATGCTGCGCGAGGTCACGGCGGCCTCGCCAAGCTACGTGCAGGCCAGAGGCGTGCCGGGCAGCATCGATGCCCTGCAGGACGGCCACCAGATGGTCGGTTACCGCTCAAGTGCCACCGGCCAGCTGATACCACTGGAGTTCCAGCAGGCTGGCCAGATCCGCTATGTCCCGCTGCCCGCGCGGGTGACGGTTTCCGGCGCCGATGCCTTCCTCGGTGCCGCGCTGGCAGGGCTGGGCATCATCCAGGCGCCGCGCTACCGGATGGCCCCCTACATTGCGCGCGGGCAGCTGGTCGAGCTGTTGCCGGACGCACCGCCGACGCCGAGCCCGTTGAATCTGGTCTACCCGCGCAACCGCACGCCGTCGCCGCGGCTGCGGGTGTTCATCGATTGGGTAGCCGGGATGTTCGACCCGGCCGGGGTTGCCGGCCAGCGGCCGGCACTACCAACCGCTGGCCATGCTGGGTAGTGCCGGCCGCTGGCCGGCAACTGCAATACGCTGGGTGTGCCAAGGCTGCCGGCCAGCGGCCGGTATTACGGCGCTGCGGCGCTCGGCAGCACCAGCTCGAACACGGTGCCGGTTTCATCGGAGGTCACGCTTACCGTTCCGCCATGGGCCTGTGCAATTGCGCGGGTGATCGCCAGGCCCAGTCCAGCACCTTCGTGGCGGCCACGCTCGCCGCGATAGAAGCGATCGAACAGGCGCGGCAGTGCTGCTTCGGCAATCGGCGGGCCGAGGTTGTGCACGCTGACCCTGCACATGCCATCGCCCTCGACCAGCTCCACCCGCACCTCGCTGCCCACGGCTGCGTGCTTCAACGCGTTGGACAGCAGATTGGCGATCGCCCGGTGCAGCATCAAACGGTTGCCTTCCACGCTCGCCACGCCGTCGCGGCACAGGGTCAATTGCCGGTCCTCAGCCAGCAGTTCGTAAAACTCCAGCAGCGAATCCACCACCGCATCCAGCGCCACCGGCTCGCGCGAAGGCAGTGCCCCCGGCGCCTCGGCCTGCGCCAGGTACAGCAGGTCACCCACGGTCTGCGCCAACTGCTGCAGTTCTTCGGCGCACGAGGCCAGCGTCTCGCGATAGGCCTCGTTGCTGCGCGGGTGGGCCAGCACCACCTGTACCTGGGTCAGCATGTTGGTGATAGGCGTGCGCAGCTCGTGAGCCAGATCACCGGAGAATTCGGTCAGGCGCGCGAAGTCCTGCTGTAATCGCGCCAGCATGCCGTTGAGGGTCTGCGCCAGCTGTTCCAGCTCAGCCGGCGCGCTGCGGGCGTTCAACCGCCGTTGCAGGCGCCCTGCGGTGATCTGACGGGCTTCATCGGCCAGCGTCCGCAGCGGCCGCAGCGTTCGCCGCACCACATAGCCACCCAGCAGGCTGCTGGCCACGGCGGCACCGATGATGGCGATCGCCAGCAGGTGGCGGAAGCGCTGCAGGAAGTCGGCGTGGCGGGCATCGTCGATGGCCAGCAGGATCAGCAGCTGGCTGCCGTCGGCCAGGGTCTGGCGCAGGTGCAGCGCATGCATGCACGTTCCGTCGGCAAGGATCCAGTCGTGCCGCCGGAAGGCACTATCGATAGGCTGGCTGCGTGCGTGTTCGCGCAGCAGCGCCGGCGCGGTGGAGAACAGCACGGTGCCGCGCGCATCCACAATATGGAAGGCGATGTCGGGATGGTGGCTCAGCGCCTCTGCCAGTCGTTGCCCGCGAACGGACGCAGGCCCATTGCCGGCCAGGTCACTGATCAACGCGACCTTGTTCTCCAGCTCGGTGAAATCCTGTGCGACCAGATCGTGACGGGCGCTGATATAGATCGCCACGCCGAGTGCCGCCAGCACCAGCGTTGCCACGGTGGCGAACAGCAGCGTCAGCCGCACCGCGATGGAGCGGCGCAGGCTCATCCGTTGCGCGCGGCGCCGTCGTCCGGCGCCTCCAGCACATAGCCCATGCCGCGCACGGTGACGATCAGCTTCTCGGCGAAATCATCGTCGATCTTCGCGCGCAGGCGGCGGATCGCCACGTCGATCACATTGGTGTCGCTGTCGAAGTTCATGTCCCACACCTGCGAGGCGATCAGCGAGCGCGGCAGCACTTCGCCACGGCGCCGTGCCAGCAGCTCCAGCAGGGTGTACTCCTTCTGGCTGAGCGCGATGCGCTGGCCGCCACGCTCCACCCGGCGGCGCAGGGTATCCACCACCAGGTCGGCAATGACGATGCGTTCAACCTGCGGCACGGCCTGGCCACGGCGCAGCAGCGTGCGCACGCGCGCCAGCAGCTCGGCGAAAGCGAAGGGCTTGGCCAGGTAGTCATCGGCGCCCAGCTCCAGGCCCTGCACGCGGTCGGCGATGCTGCTGCGCGCGGTCAGGAACAGCACCGGCAGCGGCCAGCCGGCTCCACGCAGCCGCGACAGCACGGTCCAGCCATCCAGGCCGGGCAGCATCACATCGAGGATGACCAGCTGGTACTCGCCGCTCTCGGCCAGGTGCAGCCCGTCGATGCCGTTGCTGGCGAGATCGACCACATAGCCGGCCTCGATCAGGCCCTGGCGCAGGTAGTTGCCGGTCTTGGGTTCGTCTTCGACGATCAGCAGTTTCATGGTGCGGCCATCATCGCAGCTTGCGGGTGGGTCGGCAGCGGCGGTTCATGCCACCGGGTCCAGGGTGCCGAGTACCGCTACACAGGCCAGCACCAGCAGCGCCAGCACCGCTTCGCAGGCCAGGCTGTGGCGCAGCGAACGCAGTGGCCTGGGTTGCCAGCCGCCGCGGATGGAAACGGCCAGCGCCGGTACCAGCCGCCAGCGATGCAGCGCGGCCAGCCCCAGCATGCCGCCGACCAGGGCCAGTTTGAGCAGCAGCCAGCGCCCATGTGCGGTTTCGGCCAGGGTGTGCAGCGAGCCGCCGAGATCGACATAGGTATAGGTGCCGGTCATCGCCAGCAGGGCGACGATGATCGTGCCGGGCACAGCGAAGCTGTGCGCGGCCTGCCACAGCTCGCGGGTGCGTTCGCGCAGACGCAGGCCCTGCGGTCGCAGCGCCAGCTGCAGGATGGCGGCGATCGCCCCGACCCAGGCGCCGGCGGCCAGCAGATGCAGCATGCCGGCGCCGAGCCGAAGCGTGCCGCCGAACCCGTCGCCGGCGGCGGCATGGCCATTCCAGGAAAGGCTGGCCAATGCGCTGGCAGACAGTGCCAGCAGTGCGAGGCGGCGCAGGCCCTGTACGGGGCGGTTGATGGCCAGCAGCGGCAACATTGCCAGTACGGCCAGGAGGCGCAGCAGGCCCGCTTCCCCCACTGGCGTACCGGCAAGAAACCAGCGCGCGGTCTCGCCGTCGATGTCGGCCGGCGATATGCCAAGCACGCCGGACAACCGGGTCACCGCGTCGGTGATGACCAGTACCAACGCGATCACGGTGAGCGTCAGCGAGACGCCGTGCGGCAGCCCGGGCCGGACGAACAGCATCCGCCCGAACAGCAGCATCAACACGGCATACAGCGAAAGCCGCAGCGCATACGGCGAAAGCTCGGCCACAGCAGCGGCCTTACTTCACGGTGAAGCGGTAGTTGCCGGTGATCGGATGGCTGTCCTGGCCGACCGCGCGCCACTGCAGGGCGTAAGTGCCGGCAGGCAGCGGCTTGGCGAAGCGCGCGCGCAGGGTGTGGCCGTCCTCGGAGATCTCCTGCGCAGTGGTCGGCATCGCCATCTTCATGCGGCCATGGTCCATGCTCAGTTCGATGCGGGTGGCACGCGGCATCACCTTTTCACTGAACTGCAGTTCGATCTGGCTGGCCGGGGCCACGGTGGCGTCGGCGGCCGGCGTTGCACGCACCAGGCTGGGATGGGCCAGCGCCAGCGGTGCGACCGCAAGGCCGGACAGCAGCAGGGCGAGCGAGGTGGGGCGGAGCAGGGCGCGGGTCATGTGCGGGAACGCCTGTCGGGAAGTTGCGCTCAGGGTGGTGCAGCGCGCCTTTCGCTGCCCTGACGCGAACATTACCGGTCTGTAATGTTGGCTGCCGGCCCGCGGCCGGCGCTACCGGGCCCGTGACTGCGCGATCCAGGCCGAAGGCGAACAACCGACCACACGCCGGAAGGCTGCGCTGAACTTGCTGGGATTGGCGTAGCCACTGGCCAGCGCAACCTCGGTGACGCTGCATCCCTGGGCCAGTGCCCCGCGCGCCCATTGCATGCGGCGTCGGGTCAGGAACGCATAGGGCGGCAGACCGGTGGCGGCGCGCAGCGCACGACCGAACGTGGACGGGTCCATCTGCACCGCAGCGGCCAACTGTGCGACTTCAAGAGGCTGGCCGTGCTGTGCATCGATGTAGGCCTCCAGCTGCTGCAGCCGCCGCGTGGACAGTGCCGTGTCCCTGCCGCGTTCCGTGCAGGCAAGCCCGGCAAGCTGGCCCAGGCGGTGGAGCAGGACCTGGGCGCCATGCTCCAGGAAGCCTGGCAGGCAGACATCGGCCTGCGCGCTGCACCACAACGCCTGCAGTACCGAAGTGATCACCGGGTCGTGGTGCAGCCGCGCCGCCAGCGGCTGCAGGTGTTGCAACCGCTGCGGATCCTGCGGATGCAGGCGGGTATCGATGGCGATGCCGAGCAGATCGACTGCGGGGCTGGCATAGGTGCCGGTGTCTCCCGGCAGCACCAGATTGAACTGGCCGGGCCGCCACGGCGCCTGCAGCAGGCCGTTGAGGGTGCGCTGCTGCAGCCGTCCGCCGCCGCCCACGGCCAGGCCCAGGCGAAGCTGGTGCGGATGGCCCATCTCGCCTTCGCTGGCCTCGAAGCGATGGCGCAGCAGCACCACCGCCCCGTCATCGCTGGCGTGGGCAGCAGGGGCCTGCGACCGGGTTTCCTGCAGCAACTGGTCGGTGAGGGCGGGCATCACGGATCCGGGAATGGAGCGGCGCTGCCGGAAATGGAGTGGCGGCGGGGCGCGAATGTTACAGGATAACACTATTGTCCCGCGCTGCCGCCGCCCGCGCGTCCGCCACTCCATCCGTCGAGGTTCCCGCTTTGAAGTCGTCCACGCCTGCTGCCGCGCTCATCGCAGCATCCCTGCTCGTTCCTGCCTTGCCCGCCCTTGCCCAGCAGGCCGACCCGACCACGCTCGACGGTGTCCGCGTCACCGGTTCCAAGCGCGATACCCCTTACCTGAAGAGCGATCTGTCGGTGACGGTGCTCGATCGGCAGGCGCTGAAGGAAGCGGGCGTCACCGAGTTCCGTGACCTCGACAAGCTCGCGCCGAACGTCAAGTTCAATGCGATGGGCCAGCTCAGCAACATGTTCATCTCGATCCGCGGCATCGAGTCCAATCCATTCCTGGTCAACCGCGCCTCGGTCTACATCGACGGCATTCCGTTCCGCGAACTGAGCAATGCCGTGCTCAACCAGGTCGAGTCGGTGGAGGTGCTGCGCGGTCCGCAGGGCACGTTGTATGGCGCCAACAGCGAATCCGGCCTGGTGCTGGTGCGTACGCGTGGTCCTGCGGACAAGCGCGAAGGCGAGGTCAACCTGCGCAGCACCTGGTTCGGCAACGGCAATGGCACCGCTCTCGATGGCTTCCTGGCAGGGCCGCTGAACAAGACGGGCAGCCTGTCCGGCTCGGTGGCGTTCATGGGCTCCGATGAGGACGCCTACCTGAAGAACCTCACGCCTTCCGGTGCACGCGGCAAGGTCGGCGAAGGCTACCTCCAGGGCAAGCTGCGCTGGCGGCCGAGCGACTACGTTTCGGTGAACGCGCTGGCCTATCACCTGCGCACCCGCGCGCCGGGCATGTTCGAGTATGAATACCTGCCGCTGGATACCGGCCTCTACAACCGCACCTACGGCACATCGCTCAATGGCGGCCGCCGTGCCGGTGACTTCACCTACATCAACGACGCGCCCAAGCGCACCGAAAAGGACGAAACGGTGGCTGGCCTCAGTGCGCAATGGCAGCTGCAGGCCGGCACGCTGGACGTGGCCGCTTCCTGGCGGGACGAGGAGGTGACCTCGGCCGGCTACGACTTCGACATGACCAACAGCCCGGCATTGGCCGGTCGCATCTACGACAGGAAGAAGGAATGGACGGCCGAGGCGCGCTTCAGCTCGCCCAGCGACCAGGCGCTGACCTGGATGGCGGGTGTGTCGACCTACCGCAACAGCAAGGATTCGATCCTCGGCACCTTCGCCGGCCCGGCGCTGCATGGGCTGGACAGCTACAACCTGGCCCCGCGGCAGACCTCCAAGGGCGAGGACTACAGCGTCTTCGCCACCGCAAGCTACACCTTCCCGGCGGTGCCGAAGCTGACCGCCAGCGCCGGCCTGCGCCATGAGCAGGCACGGCGCTCCACCGAACAGCGTGCCGGTGCGCTGGATCTGGGCGCCGGTGGCCGCGTGCTGTACCGCGATGCCGCGCTGGCGCATACCTTCTCGGCCACGCTGCCGCGGGTGTCGCTGCGCTACGACGCCACTGACGACCTGTCCTTCTACGCGGCCTCGGCCAAGGGCTACATTCCGGGTGGCTTCAATCTGGCTGCGGCGCAGAGCGATGTGGTCAACGACAAGGTGCTGCGCTATGAGTCCGAACGCATGTGGAGCCATGAGCTGGGCTTCAAGATGAACCTGGCCGGCGGGCGTGGCCACATCGGTGGCGCGCTGTTCCACATCACCTCGGACAACTGGCAGGAGATCCAGGTGGCCACCGATGCCAACGGCCGCCCGATCTCGTCGGACTACGTAGGTTCGGATGCCTCGATCCGTTCGCGTGGTGCCGAGCTGGAGGGCGTGTTCGAAGTGCTGCCGGGCTTCATCCTGATGGCGAATGTGGGCTACGTCGATGCGAAGTACTCCAAGCTGTGGGTCAGCGTGGACCAGAACCTGGATGGCAAGCGGGTCAAGCTGACCCCTCACTACACTGGCTATCTGGCGGCGCGCTATCAGTTCGACTCGGGCATCTATGCTCGGCTGGAATCGCAGTTCACTGGCTCCAGTGCGCTGGATGAACGCAACCGCGCGTTCCAGCCCGCAGTGGCCGTGCTCGGTGCGCAGCTTGGCTACGAGACCGGGCCGTGGAGCGCGCGGGTGTTCGTGCAGAACCTGACCAACAAGCGCCGCATCAATGGCCTGATCTTCGACAACCTGGCCTTCGGCCGCGACGGCAACTACTACGGCCCGGTCGACAGCCCGCGCATCTTCGGCGCGGAAGTGGGTTACCGCTTCTGAGCAAAGTTAGTGCCGGCCGCTGGCCGGCATCTGCGGGGCGCCGGCCAGTGGCCGGCGCCACCGGTGGACGTGCAATGCCCGCCGGTTGCCGATGTGCGCGCATGCCAGCAGCACGCCACCGCAGGCGGTGGCCACGCCATGCCAGAGCAGCGATTCCTTCAACGGCAGGTACAGCGACGCTGACACCAGCAGGATCGCGCCAACCACGGCCAGCCGCACCGGCAGCCAGCGCCCATGCCGGTACAGCCCGGCCGTGGTACTGGCCAGCGCCAGTGTCGAGGCCATCAATGCGAACAACCATTCCCAGCGCGACATCATCAACAGCAGCGTCATCACGCCGTGGCCGGGGTGCTGGAACGAGCGCAGCGCCATCATTGCCGCCGGCACGAAGGCCAGCAGCAGTGGCAGGGCGATGCAATGGGCGGCGCAGGCCAGCGACAGCCAGGCACCGGCCAGATCGAAACGGGGATGCCAGCGTGCCGAAGTTGGCGGCTGGGCCAGAGCCCTTGCGGGGGTCGGGGGGATGTGGTCCATTATGTTACATAGTAACAATTGGAGTCTCCCCCATGAAGCTTCCTGCTGCTCTTTTCCTGCTGCTGGCTGCCAACGCGGCGCAGGCACACGATGTCCGCCAGCATGCACCGCACGTGCACGGCCAGGCCACCGTCGATCTCGCACTCGACCAGGGAACGCTGGAGTTCGCCCTGCAGGCGCCGGGTATCGGCATTCTTGATTTCGAGCGACCGCCCGCCAACGCGACCGAGCAGGCGGCACTGTCGCGCGCCACGGCATTGCTGAAGGGCGGCAGCTGGGTCACCCTGCCCACCGCCGCCAACTGCCGCCTGGCCAGCAGTGAAGCCAGTGCCGAAGGCTTCGCTGCGACCGCCGCTGTGCCAGCGGCCGGGCAACATCGCCACGCCGGTTTCACTGCCAACCTGCAGTATCGCTGCACGAATCCGAGTGCACTGCGCGCCCTGGTCGTGCGCCTGCCGGTGCTGTTCCCCGGGTTGCACGAAGTCATCGTCAACAGTGCGACCGCCAACGGCCAGGACCGCAGCGTGCTGAGTGCCGACAACCTGCGCGTGGTGCTGGCGCCGTGAGCACGCCAGCGGTGATCGCCCTGGAGGATGTGCAGTTCGGCTACGCAACACGCCTGGTGCTGGATATCCCGCAGCTGCTGATAGAGCAGGGCAGCAGCGTGCTGTTGCGTGGAGTGAGCGGTGGCGGCAAGAGCACCTTGCTCGGCCTGCTGGCTGGCGTCCTGCTTCCCGGCAGGGGGCGCGTCGAAGTGGCGGGTCACGCGCTGCAGATGATGCGGGGTGCCGCGCGTGATCGCTTCCGTGCCGATCAGCTGGGCGTGATCTTCCAGCAGTTCAACCTGCTGCCGTTCCTCAGCGTGCGCGACAACATCGCGCTGGGCCTGCGCTTTTCTCCGGTGCGTAGTGAGCGCATCAGCGGGCCGCTGGACGACGAGATCCTGCGTCTGCTGGAAGCGCTGCAGCTGGATCCGGCGTTGTCCAAGCGTGCGGCCGGTACCCTGAGTGTCGGCCAGCAGCAACGCGTGGCCGCCGCACGCGCCTTGATAGGCCGCCCCGCAGTGCTGCTGGCCGACGAGCCGACCTCGGCGCTGGATCGCCAAGCCGCGACCGCCTTCCTGCAGCTGATGTCCGCACAGTGCCGGGCCGCCGGTACCACGGTTCTGGTGGTCAGCCACGATGAAAGCCTGCAGCCCTTGTTCGACCGCACCATCGCGTTGTCGCAGATCAATCACGCAGGTGGCACCCATGCTTGAACTTGCCTGGGCCAGCCTGCGCAGCCGCGCATTGAGCGTCAGCCTCACCGTGCTGGTGATCACCCTCAGCGTGGTGCTGCTGCTCGGTGTTGAGCGCGTACGCATGCAGGCGCACGAAGGTTTCGCCAGCACCGTCTCAGGCACTGACCTGATCGTCGGTGCCCGCTCCGGGCCGGTGAACCTGCTGCTGTATTCGGTGTTCCACATCGGTGACCCGACCAACAACGTGTCCTGGCAGTCCTACCAGGAGCTGTCCTCGCTGCCGCAGGTGAAGTGGGCGGTGCCATTGTCGCTGGGCGATTCGTGGCGCGGCTACCGGGTGATCGGCACCAGTGGCGGCTACTTCGAGCACTACCGCTACGGCGCGGGGCATGCGCTGGCGTTTGCACAGGGGCGGCCGTTCGACGACCTGTACGACGCCGTGATCGGCGCGGAGGTAGCACGCGCGCAGAAGGTCGGCCTCGGCGACGAGATCGTGCTGGCCCATGGCACCGGCGCGGTCACGTTGGCCACGCATGCCGACAAGCCGTTCCGTGTGGCTGGCATCCTGCAGCGCACCGGCACGCCGGTTGATTCCTCGGTGCTGGTCTCGCTGCAGGCCATCGAGGCGATCCATGTCGACTGGCGCTCCGGCGTGCAGCTGCGCAGCCAGAGCGTCAGCGCCGAGCAGGCGCGCCACCTGGACCTGACCCCGACCAGCATCACCGCTTTCATGCTCGGGCTGAACTCGCGCATTGCCACGTTCTCGGTACAGCGCAGGATCAACGAGTATCCGGACGAAGCGATGCTGGCGATCCTGCCCGGCGTAACCCTGCAGCAGCTGTGGCAATCACTGGGCACCGCCGAGCGGGCACTGCAGCTGATCAGTGCGATGGTGGTGCTGCTGGGCATGGTCTCGCTGGTGGCGCTGCTGGTCTCGACCCTGCAGGAGCGCCGGCGCGAGATGGCGGTGCTGCGTGCCATCGGTGCACGCCCGGGCTATATCGCCAGCCTGCTGGTGGTGGAGGCGGTGGCGACCAGCGCGCTTGCCTGCGTGCTCGCACTGGCCGCACTGGTGGTGGCCAGCCTGGCCGGGCGTGGCTGGGCGCTGGCCAGCTTCGGCCTGTCGATCACCCACATCTGGCCGGATGGCCGCGAACTGGCGTGGGTCGCGGGTGTGCTGGCGATCAGCGCGGTGGCCGGCCTGGTGCCGGCGCTGCTGGCCTATCGGCGCACGCTGGCCGATGGCCTGTCACCCGGGGGCTGAGCATGCGCTGGTTGCCACTGTTGCCAATGTTACTGGTGCTGACCGCCTGCGAACGCCCGGTCGATACCGGCGTGCAGGCGCTGCCACCGTCACCGGTGGTCGATCGCGATGCCCCGGCAGCTGCCGAGGAACAGGAACTGGACTGGTTGCAGATGATGCCGAAGGAAGAACTGGCGGCGCTGGAGCGCGGCGAGGGCCCGGAGGTCGAGCACAACGGCAACCGGCGCATGCCGCAGTTCGGTACGTTCCGCACCGTGGAGACCGTACTGCAGCGGCCGGTGCGCTTGCCGGGCTACGTGGTGCCGCTGGCCAACGCGCAGGACGGGCGGCTGACCGAATTCCTGTTCGTGCCGTACTACGGCGCCTGCATCCATGTGCCGCCGCCACCGCCGAACCAGATCGTGCACGTGGTGCTGCCGCGCCCGATCGAGATGCCGGACATGTATTCGCCGTTCTTCCTGGCCGGTACCCTGCGCGCCGAACGGCTGGACGATGATCTGGCCGGCTCCGCCTACACCATGCGCGATGCGCAGCTGAGGCCGTATGAACCGTAGCGTCCTGATCGGATTGGCGTGTTGCCTGGGCTTGCTGGGGTGTACGCAGGCGGGTGGGGGCGCCACCACCGTCGCCGCAGCACCGGCAGCGGCGCAGCCGGCCACGACCGAAGCGCCCATCGACCGTTGGGATGCACTGCGGCCCGACGAAGTGACCTACCAGCGGCCGCCGCCGCAGATCGGCCTGTCACGCAATGGCATGGACGGGGTCGGCGGGCTGATCGACGACACCGGCTCGGGCACGCCACCGGGGCAGGAGATCGACCATTCCAGCCCGGACCGCGCCAAGCAGTTCGGTTCATCGCAGGTGGTCGAAACTGCCGATGGCCGCGCCGTTGACCTGGATGGCTACGTGGTGCCGCTGGGCACCAACGACGCAGGACTGGTCGACGAACTGTTGTTCGTGCCGTTCTACGGGGCCTGCATCCATGTGCCGCCACCGCCGCCGAACCAGATCATCCATGTGACCCTGGCCACGCCGATCGCGCTGGGCGACCTGTGGGATCCGTACCGGTTGGCCGGTCGCCTGCAGGTCAAGCGCTTCGATGCGGATATCGCCAGCGCGTCCTACGACGCCGCAGCGGCGACGCTGACGGCGATCCACAACTGATGCGCGCGCGCTGGATCATCGCTGCGGTGGTGTTGGCGGCAGCGGGGGTGGCGCTGGCGGTGTGCTGGCAGCGGCGCGCCGTAGTCCCAGAGCCTCCGGCGGTCGCGTTTCCGGCACCGGCAGCCGATGCCAGCCAGCGCATCGAGCAACGCCTGGGCGAAGACCACGCCTTTCGCAATGATGTGCTGTTCCTGCTGGCGGCAACGTTGCGCGACCGCTGCCAGCCGGCACAGACGGGGCTGCTGGCGCGCATGGCCAATCGTGCATCGTTGCCGGTGCTGGCAGCGGTCAGTGCTGTGACCCAGCAGGATCCCTCGCTGGACCGGCCGATCTACCAGTACATCCAGCATCGTGCAGACGCCACGCATTGTGGCCAGCCGCTGCAGATGCCGTTGGCCGGTGGGCGCAGCATGCAGGTGGACATCGAACAGTACGCGCGCACCTTCCCGGACAGCTATTTCGATCCGCAGCGCAGCAGCGAACCGCGTGATTTCGGCGGCCTGTCGCTGCAGCAGCGGGCAGGCAACGCCTGCAACAGCGTGGTGTATTCGGTGCTGCCGCTGGGGGGCACCGATTGGCGTTGCAGCAGCCTGCGCGCCAATGCGCGTGCGCGGGTGCGCGGCCTGTGCGAGGACGAGCTGCGGCGCCAACATGGGGCAACGGGCGGGGAGCTGGACATGGCCGTGGGGCAGGGCATGCAGGCAGCGGTGGTGTCGGCGATTGCCGCGTTGCCGGAAGACTGCCGGTAGCGCGGGGCCATACCCGGCGGCCTTGTTGCGGGTACCCCGTTGCCGGGCATAGCCCGGCGCTACCCTTCTCCGGAACATGAACATTACCCGGGACGAAATCTGAACGTCTGGCGTCCCTCTCATAACTATACAGGACATCCTGTATAGTTATGGCGGTACTCCACCCCATCAGGTTTCCCCATGGCTTTGTCCCAGCCCTTGGCCGGCGCTCCGGCCCTGTCGCGTGCCCGTCGCTGGGCACTGTTGTTCACCGTCGCCGCCGGCCTGCTGCTGGTCACCCTCGACAACTCCGTGCTCTACACCGCACTGCCCACCCTCACCGAGGAACTCTCGGCCAGTGCCGGCCAGGCGCTGTGGATCATCAACGCCTATCCGCTGGTGATGGCCGGCCTGCTGCTGGGTGCGGGCACGCTGGGCGACCGCATCGGTCACCGCCGCATGTTCCTGATCGGACTGGTGGTGTTCGGTATCGCCTCGCTGGCGGCGGCCTTCGCTGACAGCGCCACGCAGCTGATCGCCGCCCGTGCGTTCCTGGCGGTCGGTGCGGCGGCGATGATGCCGGCCACGCTGGCGCTGATCGGCCTGAGCTTCCACGAAGAGCGCGAGCGCAACATTGCCATCGCGATCTGGGGTTCGGTGGCCATCGTCGGTGCGGCGCTCGGCCCGATCATCGGCGGCTGGCTGCTGCAGCACTTCTGGTGGGGCTCGGTGTTCCTGATCAACGTGCCGGTGGTGGTGGTGGCCTTCGTTGCAACCTTGCTGCTGGCACCGGAAGGCCAGCGCGATACCTCGCGGCCGTGGGACCTCGTGTCTTCGTTGCTGGCATTGGCGGCGCTGTCCGGCCTGGTGCTGGCCATCAAGTCGCTGATCGCCACGCCGCCGTCGTATGCGCTGGGTGCCGGTGCACTGCTGATGGCCGTCATCAGCGGCGCGGCGTTTGCACGTCGCCAGCGGCAGTTGCCGTACCCGTTGCTGGACTTCGCGATCTTCCGCAATCCGGCGTTCCTGGCCGGCACGCTGTCGGCGGTATTCACCTTGTTCGCGATGGCTGGCCTGCAGCTGGTTACCACCCAGCGTTTCCAGCTGGTGGCGGGCTTCACGCCGCTGCAGGCAGGCCTGCTGGTATCGGTGGCGGCGCTGGGCAGCCTGCCCAGTGCGCTGCTGGGTGGCAGCATCCTGCACCGCGTGGGCCTGCGCCCGCTGATCTGCGGTGGCCTGGCGGCTGGCGCCGTGGGTGTCGGTGTTGTGGCGTTCGGCTTCCCGCACGGCCTCGGCTGGGTGGTGGCCGGCATGGCGATCACCGGTTTCGGCATGGGCTCGGCCATCTCGGTGGCATCCACTGCCATCCTCAACAATGTGCCGGCACACCGCGCGGGCATGGCCTCGTCGGTGGAAGAGGTGTCCTACGAGTTTGGTGGCCTGCTGGCGGTGGCGATGCTGGGCAGCCTGAGTGCGGCAATGTACGGCGCCTTCCTGCCGGTCTCGGCGGACATGCCCGAGCTTGCCCGTCACGACTTCACCCAGGCGCTGCATGCCGCACGCGAAAGCGGGCAGGGCGAGTGGTTCGCGCTGGCTGCGGCCGCATATGACCGTGGCTACCAGGTCGTGCTGCTGGTGATCACGGTGGTGCTGGCAGTGGGCGCGGCGATCATCGCGCGCCTGTTGCGGGGGCGCGTCGGTGGCCGCGACGGTGCGGCCGATCGCGTAAAATGACGCGATGAGAACCAGCAAGCGCGACCGCATCCTCGACGCCGCCGTCAACGTGATCAATCGTGACGGCGTCCGCGCGGTGACCTTCGAGTCGGTGGCCGCCGAGGCCAAGCTGACCCGTGGCGGCCTGCTGTACCACTTCCCGTCGCGCGAAGCGCTGCTGCGCGGCATCGACGAGCATCTGGTGCAGGCCTGGGAAGCGTCGATGGAGTCGCTGCTGGGCAAGACCGCAGGTGAGGCCACGGCGCTGGAGCGCTACCAGACCTTCGTGCGTGTGTCGGCGCAGAGCGCCACCCGTGCCGAGTTGATGTTCATGCTTGAATCGGCTGACCCGGACGCCGACGAGCGTCCGTGGGGACCGGCAGTGCGGCGCTGGGCGCCGTTGCCGCCGTCGGCCGCGGAACAGGATCCGGCCGCGCTCGACAATTTCGTAGCGCGGCTGGCGGCCGATGGCCTGTGGATCTACGAAGCGATGTACGAAGGGCAGCTGGATGAAAGTGTGCGCGCCCAGGTAGCGGAGCGGATCGCCGGGCTGCTGGCAAAGAACGACGGACTGTCCAGCTGAGCCGTCGACCGACGCGCGGATATCGCTCTTGGTAGAGCCGACCGCTGGTCGGCTGCTCACGAAAATCCCGCGCTTCGCGCGATAGTCGACTCTACCCAGCCTGCGCTGCGCTCGCGGCCAGCCATGCCCGCGGCGACGCTCCCAACCGCTTGCGGAACGTCTTCGACAATGACGCGGTATCGGCAAACCCGACTTCGATTGCCACCTGCTTGACCGCCACGCCCGCACGCAGCTGCGCGCAGGCCAGGCTCAGCCGCCAATCCAGCAGATAACTGGCCGGCGTCGCCTGCATCACCTCCTTGAACACCGCTGCGAACGCACTGCGCGACATGCCAGCGGTGGCGGCCATGCGCGGCAGCGTCCATTCGTCCTGCGGCGCCTGGTGCATCGCCACCAGCGTACGTGCCAGCCGCGCATCGGACAGCCCGCGCATCAGCCCGTGGCTGACCCCGGCCGCATCGGGATGATCCACCACCCAGCGCAGGATCTGGATCAACGCCACCTCGAACAGGCGGTTGGTCAGCAGCCGCGAACCGCAGCGTTGGCGGTCGGCCTCGGTGAACAGCAGATGCAGGGTGTCGTCCAGTTCGCTGATCGCGGACAGCGGCACCACCATCACCGGCGGCAGCGATTGCACGATGGGATTGCGCGCGCCGCCATCGAAGTCGAGCGTCGCGCAGGTGAAGTCGGGGCCATCCAGCGGCGCATTGAAGAACACGTGGTGCAGCGGTTGCGGATACAGCAGCAGGCTGGGCGCGTCGATCTTCAAGCGGGGAAGCGCGATATCGCCGTCGGGATGACGGACCTCCATTTCACCCTGGCGCAGGATGTGCAGGAACGCCCGACCGGGCTGCGGCTCGAAGACATGGCGCCCGCACAGCGGACCGCTGTGGAACAGCGCGGCCTGCACTCGGAAGCGTTCCAGAAGGGAGGACAGGCGGTCAGGTGCGGAGGTGTCGGCAGGCATGCTCATGGACGAATGGACAATAGATGCGGCTTATTACGACCAATGCGTCCGTCGAGTCTACCTAGGATGAGCAGGTCGTCCAATCCCGGGCGCTTTCCCAAGGAGATCCACCATGTCCCGTGTCCCCCTGATCGATGCCTCCGCCACCACTGCGGAGCGCCAGGCCCTGCTGGGCCAGGTCCACGCCGCTTTCGGCGCCACCCCAGCCATGTTCCGCGCCGTGGCCAACTCGCCGGCCGCCCTGCAGAGCATGTGGGGTTCGTTCGGCGCGCTGGGCGGCGGTCGGCTGTCGCCGTTGCTGGGCGAGCAGATCGCCGTCGCCATCGCCAATCGCAACGCCTGCGAGTACTGCCTGGCGGCGCACACGGCGTTGGGTCGAAAGGCCGGCGCCAGCAGCGAACAGATGGCTGCCGCGCAGATCGGCCAGTCCAGTGATCCGGCCACCTCGGTGGCGCTCGACTTCGCGCTGAAGGTGGTTGAACAGCGTGCACAGATCACCGACGGTGATGTGCAGGCGCTGCGCGCAGCCGGCTTCGATGACGAGCAGATCGTCGAGATCCTCGCCCATGTGGCGCTCAACCTGTTCACCAACTACATCAACGTGGCGTTCGACGTGCCGGTGGACTTCCCCAAGGTGGCGCTGCGCTGAGGTCCATCAGGCCGGGGGCGTCTTGCTCCCGGCCGTTCTCAGTTATCGTGGCTGTCGTCCGCCTGCAGCCGTTCGGGATGGGTATACACATTGAACCCGCTCTCCCGCGCGAACCCGACCAGGCACAGTCCGGCACTGCGGGCCAGGTCGATCGCCAGCGCGGTCGGCGCCGACACCGCTGCCAGCACGCTGGCACCCGCACGTATCGCCTTGCTGACCATCTCATAGCTGGCCCGGCTGGAAATCACCAGCAACCCGCCGTCGATGGCGTGCTCGTTGTGATGCAGGGCGCCGATCAGTTTGTCCAACGCATTGTGACGGCCGACGTCTTCGCGCACCCAGCCGATCCGCCCGCTGGCATCGGCCCAGGCCGCGGCGTGCGTCGATCCACTCACCGCATTCATCGGCTGATGCTGCGCCAGCGTGGCCAGCGCCCGCAGCAATGCGGCATGCGGATAGGTGCGGCGCTCGCGGATCTGCGGCAGCGGGCGCAGCACATCCTCCAGCTGGCGCGTGCCGCACAGGCCACATCCACCGCGACCGGGCAGCAGGCGGCCATTGGCCGGATCCAGATCGGCACCGGGTGCGTCTTCAGAAACGGTCATCTGCAGCTCGATGCCCTCCAGCTGCGGGCGGACCTCGATCGACAGCAGTTGCGAGGGCGTAGTGATCAGCCCCTCGCTAAGCGAAAAACCCAGCGCGAAGTCTTCCAGGTCGCAGGGCGTGGCCATCATCACCGCGAAGGCGGCGCCGTTGTAGCGCAGTGCAACCGGCACTTCCTCGGCCACCACGTCGACCTGCTGCTGGTGCCCCTCGCTGCGCCAGCGCTGCAACGGGCGCTGGGCCGTGCCGGCAGGCGGGATGTGCGGCGGGGTCGAGTCAGGCATGCAGCGCGTCCGGGCAAGGGAAATACGCAGGTGGTGGACCACCCACGGCTTCGAGAATAGCGCAGTGGCCGGGCGCTGACGCGGGTGTAACCGTTGTCATGGCACGCTGCGCTGAAAACAGCGTCTGCCTCTGGCGAAGCGGCCTTGTCCGTGCTTGACTGCGGGGCTGGCCGCGCTGCAGAAGCCGCATCGGGCCCGTCTCGTGCCGTTGATTGTTGTGTTCCTCCCGCCAGGTTCCCGAACATGTCCGAGCAGAAGCCGCCGCGTTACAAGCCCTACAACCAGCCGGCCGGTGGCTGGGGTGCCGCTGGTGCCACGGCCAAGGTGCTGTTGCAGCAGAGTGTGATCGGCAAGGGCTCGAAGGCGCTGCTGGCGATGAACCAGCCCGGTGGCTTCAAGTGCCCCAGCTGTGCGTTCCCCGATGCCGACGAACGCAAGAAGCTGGAATTCTGCGAGAACGGTGCCAAGGCGCTGGCCTGGGAAGCCACCCAGTTCCGTGCCGGCCGCGAGCTGTTCGCCCAGCACACGGTCACCGAGCTGATGGCGCAGACCGACTACTGGCTGGAAATGCAGGGCCGGCTGACCGAGCCGATGCGCTACGACGCGTCCACCGATCATTACGTTCCCTGCAGCTGGGACGAGGCGTTTGCCTTGATCGGCCGTCATCTGCAGGCGCTGGACAGCCCGCACCAGGCCGAGTTCTACACCTCCGGCCGTACACCCAACGAAGCCGCGTTCCTGTATTCGATCTTCGTGCGCGAGTTCGGCACCAACAATTTCCCGGACTGCTCGAACATGTGCCACGAGCCGACCAGCCGCGGCCTGCCGCCGGCCATCGGCGTGGGCAAGGGCACCATCGTGCTGCAGGATTTCGAGCACGCCGAGGCGATCTTCGTGATCGGCCAGAACACCGGCACCAATTCGCCGCGGATGATGAGCAACCTGGTCGAGGCGCGCAAACGCGGCATCCCGATCGTGGCGGTCAATCCGATGCCAGAGCGCGCGCTGATCCGCTTCGCCGAGCCGCAGGACATGGTGCAGATGGCCACGTTCGGTTCGACCGAGATCACCAGCGAGTTCGTGCACATCCGCATCGGCGGCGACCTGGCCCTGATCAAGGGCATGATGAAGGTAATGTTCGAGCGCGAAGCGCAGGGCGAGCGCGTGCTTGACCACGATTTCCTGGCCGAGCACACGGTGGGCCTGGACGCACTGCGCAAAGATGTGATGGCGCAGGACTGGGACGAGATCGTGCAGGTCTCCGGCATCACGCAGGCGCAGATCCGCCGCTGCGCCGAGATCTACATCCGCTCCAAGGCCACGGTGATCTGCTACGGCATGGGCCTGACCCAGCATCAGTATGGTTCGACCCTGCTGCAGCAGGTGGCCAATCTGCTGTTGCTGCGTGGCAACTTCGGCAAGCCCGGCGCAGGCATCGGGCCGATCCGTGGCCATTCCAACGTGCAGGGCGACCGTACCGTCGGCATCGACGAGAAACCCAAGCCAGCCTATCTGGACCGCGTGCAGCAGGTGTTCGGCTTCGATCCGCCGCGCGAGCACGGTCATCACGTGGTCGAATCGATCGAGGCGATGCTGGACGGCAGCGCCAAGGTGTTCATCGGTATGGGGGGCAACTTCATCCACGCCGTGCCCGATACACCGCGCGCGTATGAGGCCATGCGTGGCCTGGAGTTGACGGTCGGCATCGCCACCAAACTCAATCGGGGTCACCTGGTGCATGGCCGCGATTCCTTGATCCTGCCGGTAGTCGCGCGTTCGGAGCGCATCGTTACGCCTGCCGGCGAGCAGTTCGTCACCATCGAAGACGCGATGTCGAACGTGACCGCTTCGCGCGGCGTGCTCGAGCCGGTCAGCACGGACGTGCTCCCGGAGGTCGAGATCGTCTGCCGCATGGCGATGGCAACACTGCCGCACAGCAAGGTCGACTGGGCCGGGTGCATGCATGACTACGCACCCATCCGCGAGCTGATCGCGGCGGTGTACCCGGATATCTACACCGGCTTCAACGAGCGCATCCAGCAGCCGCACGGCTTCCATCTGGACATTCCACCGCGCCGTCGCGTGTGGCCCACGCCCAACGGCAAGGCCAACATCCTGGTGATGCCGGGGCTGGACGTGGACGCGCCCGTGGATGACCCCGAGATGCTGCGGTTGGCCACAGTGCGCTCGCACGACCAGTACAACACCACCATCTACAGCTACAACGACCGCTATCGCGGCGTCTACAACGACCGCATGGTGTTGTTCATGAACATCGAGGACCGGCTGGCACGCGGGCTGGAGAAGGAAGCACTGGTCAGCCTGGAGACGATCAGCGGCGACGGCGTGAACCGACGCATCGAGGGCCTGACCGTGCTGGACTACCCGATGCCGCGCGGCGCGTTGGCCGGTTACTACCCCGAGTTGAACCCGCTGCTACCGCTGGACTATTACGATCGGGTCAGCGGCACCCCGGCGGCCAAGTCGATTCCGGTGCGGATGCAGGCGATGGCAGCGGCGATTGCGTGATGCGTTCATCGGCTATCATCAACGGGTGAACCTGCCTGGCCTGCTGCTGAGATGGATGCTTCTCCTTGCCCTGGTGCTGAATGCACCGGCGCTTGCGGTTGCCTCATCCTCGTACGCGGCGCAGTCCAGCGCGGACCATTGCGCCGCACCGCATTCCGCTGCCATGCCCGGATGCTGCGACGAGGCAGCATCAACGGTCTGCCAGAGCAATGAGTGCGAATGCCCGCCGGCCAGCCTCGGCATGCTGGCCACCCTGAGCGGAACCCCGGCGTCACCTTGGCGTGAGGCGCCTTTGCCCGCCAGCACCCAGCAACGCGCACCGCCTCCGTTGCCGGATCCGCTACGCCCTCCCATCGTGTGATTCCCTGCAGGCCTCAAGCGCCTGCCGTAGCTGCTCGACTTACTCTCGACTCTGCCTGTGCCTTCGACGCGCAGGCAGCGGGCCGCGTTGCCCGCATCTGCAAAGGAATCAACACCATGAACCGTTCTCTCTCCCTCAGCCTGTTGCTGGGCACCGTGCTGGCCACTACCGCCTGCGCGCGTGCTGCTGAAGAATCGTCTGCCGCGCCGGTTGCCACCGAAGCCCCGGCGGCACCGATCAAGGCCGGCCCGTCGCAGGTGGATCCGGCACTGCCCATCGCCATCGTGCACAAGACCGCCAGCTGCGGCTGCTGCGGCATCTGGGTCGACCACCTGAAGGCCGAAGGCTTCCAGGTGGATGTGCGCAATACTGATGACATGAACCCGATCAAGGTCCGGCTGGGTGTGCCGGTCGGCAAGGCCTCCTGCCACACCGCCGAGATCGGTGGTTACGTGGTTGAAGGCCACATCCCGGCCGAGGACATCAAGCGACTGCTGGCCGAGCGGCCGGCCGCGCGCGGCCTGGTGCTGCCGGGCATGCCAGCCGGCTCGCCTGGCATGGAAATGCCGGATGGCTACGTGCAGCCGTACACCGTTGAACTGGTGCGCAACGATGGCACCACCGAGCCGTTTGCCCAGCACGGGCAGGGCGGCTGACAGGCGGCGGTGCCGGTCGTCCTGACCGGCACCCTTCGGCGCGCCCAATGTAGAGCCGAGCCCACCCTCGGCTTGCTCTTTGTGGCGTCGAGCCATGCTCGACTGCTCTGCTTCGGTCGAGCAAGCTCGACAGAATCAGCGGGCGCCGGCTGTTTCCTTGGCCAGCTGTGCGTCGAACTTCTGTTCTGCCGCATCCGCGTAGGCCTTGCAGGTCAGTGCCTTGGCACCGGCCCTGGCACCCGCGGCGTAGTCCCAGTTGCTCGCGCCCGGATGAGGGGTCAGCAACACGTCGCAGGGCAACGCCCGCACCGTCGCGAAGCTGCGCTTGTAGTCCTCGACCAGGCGCGGATAACGGGGGTTGCCCTTCAGCTGGTAGCCCGGCGCACTCAGGCTGTCGGCATAGGCGATACGCACCGGCTTGCCCTCGCGGGTATCGGTCCAGGTCCAGGCGGTGCTGCCCGGGGTGTGTCCCGGCATGAAGTGCGCGGTGAATTCGATGCCGCCCACCTCGACCACCTCGCCATCCATCACGATGCGGTCTGCATTGGCAGGCGGGTAGGTGATGCCATCGCCGAAGTGCAGGTCATCGCTGCCGCCACGCGCCAGCAGCACTGCCGATTCCGCGTTGGCGACCACGTGCGCGCCGCTGCGGCGCTTCAGTTCCGCCACTGGGCCTGCATGGTCGGCATGCGCATGGCTGAGCAGGATCAGACGCAGGTCCTGCGGGGCCACGCCGCGCGCCTTCATGTTGTCCAGCAGGTGGCCGGCCATCTGTGGCATGCCGCCGTCCAGCAGCACTGCGCCCTCGGCGGTCTGCACCAGCAGTGCGGTCAGGTTCTCGGTGCCGATCTGCCAAGTGTGGTCAGCAATCTGCAGCGGTGCCATCGGCTGCAGCCAGGAAGCATCCACGGTGTAGGCCCGCAACTGCGGCAGTGGTGCCTCGGCGGCGCTGGCGCAGGCGATCGGGAGTACTGCTGCAAGCGAGAGGGCGAGCATGTGCGGGCGCATGTGAAAGGTATATCGGGAAGGTGGATCGAGGCTAGCACGGCGCTTTCCGGTGCCGTTTCTATGATTCCTCATGCCTGCCATAAGCCGGCGTTGCGGGTGCCGGAATATTGGCGCGACAACTGCCGTGAAAGGGCGATGCAGTTCGCAACGTGTTCGCATCGCGCAGGGTAGCCTGCAGCGACCACAAGGAAGGAGCAGGCGCATGTGCATTGTGTGCAATCCAGGAGCCGCAGCATTCCTGCAGGCACGTCGCGAGTTTCTGGGCGGGATGGTCGGATTGGGTGCGGCGGCGCTGGTCGGGTCGGCCGTACCGCTGGCAGCGTTCTCTGCTACGCCGCCGCCGAATCTGGCAGGGCCGGCAGATAGGATCTTCCATGGCGGTCCGATCCATACGCTCGGGCCAAAGGGCAAGGTGCAGGCCATCGCGGTTCGCCAGGGGCGCATTCTGGCCACGGGCAGCCGCGAGGAAGTCATGTTGCATCGAGGGCGCCAGACCGACGTGGTCGACCTGCACGGCCGGGCGCTGCTGCCAGGCTTCATCGACCCGCATATGCACTCGGCGATGGCGATGCTGTCCGATTGGGTGGATGTGACGCCGTTCAGTACCAGCACGTTGGCCGAGGCGCTGTCGAAGATCGGTGCCGCCGCGAGTGCGAGCAAACCCGGCGAATGGGTGGTTGCGCAGGGCATTGACCCTTCGCTGATGCCGGGTGAGCCGATCACCATGAAGGCGCTGGATGCGGTCGCTGCGGATAATCCGGTGTTCGTCCTTGAATCCAACGGACACGTCGCCTACAGCAACAGCAAGGGCTTCGCCGCTGCCGGAGTAACCGATGCGACGCCCGATCCGGAGCAGGGGCGTTACGATCGCGAGGGTGGGAAGCTGACGGGCCGGATGCAGGAGTCTCCCGCGATGAAGCCGTTCATGGCGGCGATGCCGGTCCCCGACGAGGATCGCTACGTCGCGTTGATCCAGCAACTGTTCTCGGACGCGGCCAGGGCCGGCTGCACCGGCCTGCATGATGCCGGCATCGGGACCGGAGGCGTGACCGATCTCAAGGTACTCAATCGCGTGATGGCGAAGAATCCGCCGATCCGCTATTCAGGCTTTCTCACCTCGGACCTGATGGACGACTGGGTCGAACTGGGGCTGAAGCCCGGCCACGGTGATGACCGCTTCCGCCTGACGGGTATAAAGTTCTGGTCCGATGGCTCCAACCAGGCGCAGACCGGCTATCAGCGCGAGAACTACCTCGGCTCGGACAAGCGGGGTTCGCTGAACTACACGCAGGAGCAGCTGACGAAAGGTGTGCAGCGCGCCCACGATCTCGGTTGGCAGGTCGGCATCCATGCCAATGGCGATGCGGCCATCGATACCACCCTGAAGGTCTACAAGACCGTACTGGCCAACACGCCACGTGCCGATCATCGCCACCGCATCGAGCATTGCAGCGTGCTGCATGGGGACCAGATCAAACAGCTTGCCGAGCTGCAGGTGTCGCCTTCGTTCCTGATCGGGCACGTGTACTACTGGGGAAAGGCGTTCCGCGACAACATCCTCGGTCCGCAGCGCGCCGATCTGTACGATCCATGCCGGTCGGCGCTGGCGGGCGGGCTTCGCATCTCGCTGCACTCGGACTTCAACGTCACCACCATCGAACCGTTGCGCTACATCGACAACGCGGTGAACCGGCGCATGCGTGATGGCGGCGAAGTGTTGAACCCTGAAGAGTGCATCAGTGTCGAACAGGCGCTGCGCGCAGTGACCATCGATGCGGCATGGCAATGCCGGGTGGACGACATTGTCGGAAGCCTGGAGTACGGAAAGTATGCGGACATGGTCATTCTTGATCGCGATCCGCTGACGATCGATCCGGCAAGAGTCCTCGAGCTGAAGGTGATGGAGACCTGGCTGCAGGGTGAGCGACGCTACGCCGCGTGATCCGAGGCTTGAAGCACGGCCCGGGGCAGCTGCGCCCCGGGCCCTGTGCAGGCTTAGTACTGGTACTGCCACCCCAGCGTCAGCACTCGGCCACGGCCCGAGAAATAGCTCGGGTTCGACGGCGTGGTCTGCGAGTAGTAGCTGATGTACTGCTTGTTCGCCAGGTTCTGCACGCCCAGGGTGAAGCTGTGCTTGTCCAGTACATAGCGGGCCACCAGGTCCATCGTGGTGTAACCCTTGAACTCCGCCACCTGCGCGCCACGCAGATCGAAGTCGCGGTCGAAGGCGTGGCTGGCCTGCAGGCGGGTGCTCAGCTGTGGTGTCCAGCTCTGTTCCCAGAACGCGGTCAGCCGGTTCGGCGCGATGTTGACGCCGGCCAGGTCGCTGTCGAGGCGGCCGTCGACGTCGGCATCGTAGCGGCCATTGGCGCGTGCATAACCCAGGCCCAGCCGGCTGTCGCCCAAGCGCAGGCGCAGGTTGCTTTCAAAACCTTCCACGCGGGTGGCCTGGCGCTGCACCGCATAGGCGTCGATGCCCGGATCGTAGATCAGCACCGAGCCCAGCTTGGATTCGGAGGTGTAGTACGCAATATCGCCACTGAAACGGCCATCGTCGTACTCCAGCCCGATCTCGCGGTTGTCCGAAACCACCGGTGACAGGTCAATCAGATTGTCCACGCGCTGGCCGTCGCGGTTGATCGCACGTAGCACGCGGCCGACGTCGGCCACGGTGTAGCCTTCCGAATACGAGGCGTAGGCGTTGAGGCGATCGTTGATGTACCAGACCGCGCCGAAGTTGGGCAGGGTCTCGCTCATGGTCGGCTTGCCGCCTGCCACATTGCGCGCGCCGTAGCGGGGCAGGGTGGTGTAGTCGCCTACTTCCAGCTCGCCCTTTTCGTAGCGCAGGCCGCCGGAGAGCATCAGGTGGTCGGTTGGCCACCAGTGCAGCTGCAGCAGCGGCGACAGGCTCTGGTAGGTGGTCTGCGGCACCCAGTTCATGCCACTGGCCAGCAGTACCTGGTGGGTGCGGTCGCGCAGGCCGTCCAGGCCCAGGGTTACGTCCAGCGTGGTATCGGCGATGCGGGTCCAGCTCTGGGTCAGCTTGAAGCCACGCTTGTCCGATTCGTTCTGGGTCTGGTCCCAGGCGGCGTTCGCGCCGGTGTTGCCCCACGGATCCCACTGGCTGGCACCATAACGGCCTTCGAAGTCCACCGCGAAGGCCTGCGCCTGGAAGTGGCCACCGAGCAGGTCGGCGGCGCTGTAGTCCAGCGTCAGCGAGCGCGAGCGGTTCATCGGCGGATCGAGCGGGGTATCGCCGGGGACCGAAATGGTCGGGCGACCGGTGCGGTAGTCACCGTTCACCGCCAGGTAGTTGTCCAGCCCGCGCAGCTCGTAGCGGTTGGCCATCAGTTGCAGGCGGTGGCCCTCGGCAATGTTCCAGCCCAGCTTGGCGAACACGTTCGACGAGGTCGAGTCCATCAGTTCGCCCTGCGCGTTGGTACCGATCGAACGGCCCTCGCCGTCGTGGTACAGGCCCTGCTTCTCATAGGCCAGGCCGGCCACCAGATCGAACCGCTCACCGCGTACGCCGACCAGTGCCGAGCCGCGCTGGCCATTGTCATCGTGGCGGCTGGGCAGGGCCGAACTGTAGGTGACGTTGGTGTCGAGCAGGAAGGCGCCCGGCTCGCTGGGCGCGCTGCGGGTGATGATGTTGACGATGCCACCGGTACCGCCGATGCCCTGCAGTGCGTTGGCGCCGTGGATGACCTCGATGCGTTCGATCATCGCCGGATCGATGGTATGCGAATCACGTGAGCCATCGCGCAGCGGCGTCGACTGCGGCACGCCGTCGACCATGTACAGGATGCCGCGGCCACGCATGGTTTCGCCGTAGTTGGACATCTTCTCGCGCGCCGGGGCAAACGCCGGGATCTGCGCCGACAGCACGCGCGAGACATCCGAGCCCAGCGCCAGCTGCTGCGCGATGTCCTCGCGGGTCAGCACGGTGATGGTGTTGGGCATCGCGGTCTCGCCCTGCGGCATACGCGCGGTCGAGGCCGATACCGTGACGCGGGCCAGCGAAGTGGTCGTGCCCGGGGACGCTGCCGATGACGAGGCCCGGGCCGGAGCGCGGGCCTTGGAGGATGCCGGCGCGGCACTCACCACGAACACCCCCGGCGAGCGCTCCTGCATCGCCAGGCCGTGCCCGGCCAGCAGGCGCTGCAGGGCGTCGTGCGGGGTGTAGCGGCCGTCGAGGGCAGGCGCGTTGCGGCCACTTACGCTATCGGCCGCGAACAGCAGCTGGATGCCACTCTGCCGCGCCAGTGTCGTGAGCGAAGCCTGCAGCGGGCCGGCCGGCAGGTGTAGTTCGACAGGTGCGGACGCAGCGGTCTGCGCGGTGGCGGGCAGCGCCGCACACAGGCAGGCGGCAAGCAGGGTGGGGGCCAGCCGGCGCAGCGCGGCAGGCGGAACAGGGCGGATCATGCGGGGGTCCTTCGGAAGGGTTCAAGCACTTGCCGGATGGGACGGCGCGCAACCCACCCTCGGCGTGGCAATCAATCGCGGGCACGCAGATGCAGGCTGCCGTCGGCGGCGGTATGCACCTGGACCGGCAGGATCTCCGGCAACAGGGCGACCGCCGTCTCGGCACGGTCGGCATCGAACACGCCCGACACCTGCAGTGGTCCCAGTGCCGGGTCGTCCAGCACGATCGGACGGTCGTGATAGCGCTGCAGGATGCGCAGCACCTCGGCCAGCGGCATGCGGTCGAACTGCAGCCGGCCGGTGGTCCAGTCGGCCCGGTCCGGATCCACTGCTTCCGGCGGAGACAGGGACCCCGGCTGGGCCAGCAGGCGCTGCCCCGGCTTCAGCCGCTGCTCGGTGCCGCCGCCATCCACGCTGACACCGACCTCGCCGCGCCAAAGCGTGACCTCGCTGAGATCGCCCTGGCGGTCAACATCGAACACCGTGCCGTAGTTGCGTACCTGTACCGGCCCGGCATCGACCTGGAAGCGGCGCCACGCCGAATGCTGCACCTCGAAGCGCGCATGGCCCTGCGCCAGCAGTACCCGCCGCGAACGCAGGTGGCGACGGACCTGCAGGTGGGTTCCCGCGTCGAGCAGCACGCGGCTGCCGTCCGGCAGCTCGATGTCGCGGCGCTCGCCGACGGCGGTCTGGTAGTCACGCACCTGCCAGGCCGGGTCGGCCAGCAGCAGCGCGGCGGCCGCCAGCAACAGCACCGGCAGTACCCGTTTCGCGCCAGATCCGCCGCGCCGCCGCTGCAGCTGCTCCGGGCCTGGCAACGGGAAACGCTCCTTCAGTGCCTCCCGGTGCTGATCGAGCGTGTCCTCGGCGGACGGTTCGGCGGGCGGCGACGGCGGTACCGGATCGGGTGATGCAGGGCTCACCGCAGCGCACCGTGCAGCCGACAGTCGGCCATGGCCAGGCGCAGGTGACGTTCCACCGCCTTCAGGCCGATGCCCATCCGCTGCGCCACTTCGGTCTGGGGCAGCTCGTGGATCTTGTGCAGGATGAACACCTGCTGCCGCCGGCAGGGCATGCGCTCGATGCTGGCGGTCAGCCGCTGCAGCGCCTGCTGGCCCTGCGCCTGGCGCTCGGGTCCGGGGCGCTCGCAGGCGCCTTCGGGAAGCTCGGCGCGGGGCTCCACCCAGTGCCGGCGCAGGTCCTCGGCGCGGCAGCGGTCGACCGCTGCGTCGTGGGCGATCCTGCGCAGCAGCGCGATCGGTTGGCGGGCGTCATGCACGGCCGGACGTTCCAGCAGGCGTACACAGATATCGTGTACCACTTCGCGGGCCAGCCCGGGCGAGCGGAACCGGCGATGCAGGTAGTCCACCAGTTCCTCGTAGTGGCGCACCAGCGAGGTCACCAGCGGCAGCGCAGGTGGGCGGGGAAGTGTCGGCTGGGACATCCGGACGGGCAGCAAGGGTGAAAGGCGGGTGCCGGGAGGTCATCCCTGCGTAATGACGCAATACTAATGGGAACTGTTCTCGTTTGCCATGCCGCGATCGCCAGGGCGATTGTTCGCCGCGCCTGGAAAGTGAATCCACGATCATCGGCTGGAGCGCAGAATCGCCCACGGCTAGCCTGCCTGCAGGCTCAAGGAGGTGGACCATGCATGTGCTTCTGGTGATGGTGGGCGGCATTGTGCTGTTGGGAGTGTTCCTGTTGTTCGGACGGCTGTGGAGCGTAGGCACCTCACAGCTGCCCACGGCCCTGATCGCGTTCATTGCCACCTGGCTGTTGGTGACGGTGGCCAACCTGTGGGTGGGTGTCAGCAAGGCCGGCTACGGGATGCGCGAAGAACTGCCGATCCTGCTGCTGGTGTTCGCGGTGCCGGCCCTGCTGGCCGGCCTGCTCTACTGGCGCCTGGCGCGCTGAAGGAAAGCCATGAGTACACGACTGCGATTGCCGGCCCTGCGCCAGCGCGACGGCCACCACGCCCGCGTGACCTACGAAGAACTGTTCTTCGACCTGGTCTACGTGTTCGCGGTCACCCAGCTGAGCCACCACCTGTTGCACCACCTGGACCTGGCCGGCGTGCTGCAGACCTTGGTGCTGTGGTTTGCGGTGTGGCTGGGCTGGCAGTACGCCTGCTGGGTCAGCAACTGGTTCGATCCGGAGGCACCGCGCATTCGTGGCCTGCTGTTTGCCACCATGCTGTTGGCCTTGCTGATGTCGTCGTCCATTCCCGAGGCGTTCGCCGACCGTGCCTGGGTGTTCGCCGGGGCCTACGCCACCATGCAGGTCGGACGTACCGCCTTTGTGCTGTTCGAGGTCGGCCACACACACCCGCTGGCGCCGAACTTCCGCCGCATGCTGGCGTGGGTGAGCGTATCGGCCTGCTTCTGGCTGGCAGGTGCGGCAGCCGAGGGGAATACGCGGCTGGCGCTGTGGGCGGTGGCGGTGGCGTGCGAATACGTCTCACCGATGTTCGGCTTCGCGTTCCCGGGGCTGGGTCGTTCGCACACCCGCGAGTGGACCATCGAGGGCGGGCACCTGGCCGAGCGCTGCCAGCTGTTCGTCATCGTTGCACTGGGCGAGACGTTGCTGGCCACCGGTGGTGTGCTCAGCGAGGTCGAACAGTGGAGTGGGGCGGTGGTGTCGGCGGTGCTTGCCACCTTCGCCGGCACGATCGCCATGTGGTGGCTGTATTTCGGCATCTCCAGCCGCGACGCCACCGAGGCCATCAGCCATGCTGAAGACCCCGGGCGGATGGGGGCCAACTTCCACTATGTGCACGCGCTGCTGATCGCCGGGATCATCGCTACGGCGGTGGGCAATGACCTGGTCATGGACCACCCGCACGCTGCGGTGACGCCGGTGTATGCGGCCGTGCTGGTTGCAGGGCCATTGATCTACCTGCTGGGCAGCGCGCTGTACAAGCGCGTGGTATACGGGCGCGCACCGTACTCGCATCTGATCGGTGCGGTGGCACTGGTCCTGCTGGGCGTGGTGTTGCCGCAGACCCATCTGCTGGCCGCCGGTTGGCTGACCAGTGCGGTGCTGCTGGCGGTGGGGTTGATGGATACGCGGTTGAAGCACCGTCTGCAACGCGCCTGATCCACACGGCGGCTCGCACTGCTTGCGCAGGCGGGCAATGGGAGTAGCGTTGGCGGTGGGTGCTCTTGGAGCCGGGAGTGGCGCAACATGCAGAGCGTTCCGCAATGGCTCGTCTGGGCCGGGTTGTCAGCCTGCTTCGCCGCTCTGACCGCGCTGTTCGCCAAGGTTGGGGTCAAGGGCGTCGACTCGGATCTGGCCATGGCCATCCGCACCCTGGTGGTGGCGGCGGTGATCCTGCCGCTGGTGGTGATCAGCGGCAAGTGGTCGAATCCATTGCTGCTGCCGGGGCGCACGCAGCTGTTCCTGGTGCTGTCGGCACTGGCCACCGGCGCCTCGTGGCTGTTCTACTTCCGCGCGCTGCAGAGTGGTGAACTGGCCAAGGTGGCGGTGGTCGACAAGTTCAGCGTGGTGCTGGTGATCGTGCTGGCTTACCTGCTGCTGGGCGAACGACCGAGCCTGCGGGAGTGGAGCGGCATCGGCCTGGTGGTTGCCGGGGTGATCGTGCTGGCGACGAAGAAGTAGCGGGATTCAACCCATCACACGGAAGTGCAGGATGCAGGGCGAAGCACACGGTAGAGTCGACTCTACCGTCTCCCTCTACCGCCTGGGGTGGCCTGGCCAAGCGCGGCGGCCATTGCCGCAAGTTTGCCGACCGTGTTGAGGTTGCGGGCGGTGCCTTGCTGGGCATAGGGAATCCGCAGGCGTGAGTCGGCCATGCCGTCGCCATAGTGGACGAAGATCTCGCGTGTACCCAGCACCAGCTGCTCATCGCGCAGGCCGGTCACCCCGGTCAAGGGATCCGTGGGCAGTGCCTCATCCACGAACAGCGCGACCACACGATTGCCGGCGGCGTGCGGGAACGGATTGCCGGCGGCAACCGCCGCGATCTCGGCTGCCGAGCGCACCAGCACACCCACCGGTTTTCCGGCATAGGCCTGCAGCCGTTGGCCAAGGGCTTTCCGCACGCCGGCTTCGTCAAGTCCGCTGCGGAACACCACGTTGCCGCTGGCGATATAGGTGCGGACGTCGGTGAAGCCTGCGTCCTCGCACATCGCCACCAGTTCAACCATCGGCAGCTTGCCGGTGCCGCCGACGTTGACTGCGCGTAGCAGCGCGACATGCACGCTCATGGGGTGCCCGCCTGCAAGCGGTCGTACATGCGCACCAGGTCGACCAGCGTACGCGCGCCCATCTTGCGCATCACCTGTGCGCGGCGCACCTTCACGGTGATCTCGCTCACCCCGAGGTCGCCGGCGATCTGCTTGTTGAGGCGGCCGCGCACCACGCCGTCGACCACCTCGCGCTCGCCGGGGTTGAGGGTATTCCAGCGCTGCTGCAGGGCGTCCAGTGCCTCGCCGTCACGGCGGCGCTGGCGGTCGATGTCGATCCCCTTGTGGATTGCATCCAGCAGCTCCTGGTCACGGAACGGCTTGGTCAGGAACTCGATGGCACCGTCCTTGATCGCGTTGACACCCATCGCGATGTCGCCGTGGCCGGTGATGAACACCACCGGCAGCTGCAGGCCGTGGCTGCCCATCGTGCGATGGAACTCCAGCCCACTCTGGCCGGGCATGCGCACATCCAGCACCAGGCAGGCCGGTGCATCTTCCAGTTCGTGCTCGAGGAATGCCTGGGTGGAGGCGAAGGCCCGTACCTGCAGGCCCATCGAGGCGAGCAGGTCTTCCAGCGCGGCGCGCACCGACGGATCGTCATCGATCACATAGACGATGGGCGCTGGATCGGCGGCGGGTGCAGCGGGCTTACGCATGAGGAAGTTCCGTGGCGATGGGCAGGTCAAACACAAAGCAGGCACCCCCGCCGCTGGGGCGCTCGGCTCGGATCCTGCCTTCGTTGGCTTCGATCATCGAACGGCTCAGGCTGAGACCGAGCCCCAGCCCGTGTGATTTGGTGGTCCAGAAGGCATCGAACACGCGCTCAGGATGGTCGATTGGCAGGCCGACACCGCGGTCGCGCACGCTGAGGCTGATCCGCTGTCCGTCGCGTTGGGTCAACAGGGACAGGCGTCGATCAGCGGCGGGCACGGCCTCCATTGCGTCCACCGCATTGAGGATCAGGTTGCCGATCACCTGCTGCACCTGCACGCGATCGGCCTGTACCAGCGGCAGGTCGGCATCGAGCAGCAGGGCCACGGCCACGCCGTGCTGGTCCAGCTCGCTGCGCGACAGCGCCAGCATTTCCTCCACCGCCTGGTTCAGGTCGAAGGCGCGTCGTTCCGGTGCCGCACCCTGGGTCAGGCCGCGAATGCGGGCGATCACGTCACCGGCGCGATGTGCATCGTCCAGGATGCGGGACACGGTCTGCCGGGCCTTGTCGACGTTCGGTGGGTCCTGTGCCAGCCAGCGCTGGCAGGCCTCGGCGCTGCTGGCAATGGCCGCCAGCGGCTGGTTGACTTCATGTGCGATGGAGGTGGTCAGCTCGCCCACCGTCGACGCGCGCGCCACCCGCAGCAACCGGCCCTGCGCTTCCTGCACTGCGGCCTTGGCCGCTTCCATCTTCAACGCGAGGTAGGTGGTGATGCCGATCACCAGCATGCCGATCACCGAATTGACCAGGCCGATGCGATAGGTGCCGAAGCGGGTGAGGAAGAAGCTCAGGGCGGTGAGTGCGATGCAGGCGATGGCCAGGCTGATCAGCCCGCGCGCACTCAGCACTCGTGATGCGGCGAGGATGACCGCTGCATAGAAGCAGGCCGCAGCCACGGCGTAGTCGGTGACAGTATCGACCAGGAAGATCGCCGCCATCACAACGATCAGGGCCAGCAGCACCAGCGGGCGGCGGGGCGACAGCGATGGCATCGGGACGTCTCCCTGGCGTGGGGGGGAAGGATAGCAAAGCCGCCTTGGGTGGATGCGGGCACCCACCAAAGCGATGCCGGGTAGTGCCGGCCGCTGGCCGGCATCTCCAGGATTGTGCCGACCAAGGTCGGCACCTACCAAAGTGGTAGACGGTGTTGCCGGCCAGCGGCCGGCACTACCGAGCGGCTACTCCTCCAGGCTGGCGTTCCAGAACCCCTGCAGCACGCCGGGGGTGGTCGCCAGCGTGGCCAGTACCGCATCCAGTTCGCCGGCATCGACCGTGGTGGCGTACAGCACCGCTTCTATCTCCACGTCGCGCTCGCCGAACGGGCGCTGGTCCACCGCGCGTACCGGGTAGTGCGCCTGTTCCAGCAGCAGCAACAGCTGGTCCAGCACCTCGGCCTGCTGCTCACGTTGGCAGACCACGTTGATCGCATAGGTCGCCTCGCTGAATGCCTCCGGCAACGGCTGCCGCTGGATGCGGTTCACCACCGGCCGCAGCAGGGTGTTGGCGGCCAGCACGAACACGGCCGCCAGTACCGCTTCGGGCAGCAGCTTGATACCCGCACAGGCGCCAACCGCCGCCGAGCCCCAGAGGGTGGCCGCGGTGTTCAGGCCGGACACCTGCGCGCCGTCCTTCATGATCGCGCCGGCGCCGAGGAAGCCGACACCGGAGATCACATAGGCCACCACGTGCAGTGGCGACGGCGGGCCGCCGTACAGGTCGTGGAAGCGCACGGCCAGGTCCACGAACACTGCCGCACCCACCGCCACCAGTGTATTGGTGCGCAGACCGGCGGTGCGTTGGCGCAGCTGTCGCTCCAAGCCGATGACGGTGCCAAGCACGAAGGCCACCGAGAGGCTGATCAACGAGCTCAGGGTCGCGCCGGCGTTGAACGGCGGCAGGTTCGGATTGATGTCCATTGTGCTTCTCCCTGGACCAGGCGGCGGGCGCTTACTGCCAGCCGTAGCGACGGATGTAGATCTTCTTCAGCAGGGTGGTCAGCACCGCGTAGCCGAACAGGATCGCCACCAGGAACGGCCAGTAGCCGGTCGGCAGGGCCTGCAGCTTGAAGTAGCCAGCCAGCGGACTCATCGGCAGGGCCACGCCGATGGCCATGATCAGGCCGGTCATCACCAGCAGCGGCGGCGCGGCGATGCTCTGCAGGAACGGCACCTTCGGTGTACGGATCATGTGCACAATCAGCGTCTGGGTCAGCAGGCCCACCACGAACCAGCCGGACTGGAACAGGCCCTGGTCGGCCGGTGTGCGCGCATCGAACACGTACCACATCAGCGCGAAGCAGCTCAGGTCGAAGATCGAGCTGATCGGCCCGAAGAACACCATGAAGCGGCCAATGTCTGCGGGGTTCCACTTCAGCGGCTTGCGCACCAGCTCCTCGTCCACGTTGTCGAACGGAATGGCGATCTGCGAGATGTCGTACAGCAGGTTCTGTACCAGCAGCTGCAGTGGCAGCATCGGCAGGAACGGCAGGAAGGCCGAGGCCACCAGCACCGAGAACACGTTGCCGAAGTTGGAGCTGGCAGTCATGCGGATGTACTTCAGCATGTTGTTGAAGGTGCGCCGGCCCTGGATCACACCTTCCTCCAGCACCATCAGGTTCTTTTCCAGCAGGATGATGTCGGCCGCCTCCTTGGCGATGTCCACCGCACTGTCCACGCTGATGCCGATGTCCGCCGCACGCAGCGCCGGTGCATCGTTGATGCCATCGCCGAGGAAACCGACCACCTTGCCCTGCGCACGCAGCTCGCGCACCAGGCGCTCCTTGTGCAGCGGGGTCAGGCGAGCGAACACGCGGTGGTGGTGCAACGCCCGCGACAGCGCGCCGTCATCCATGCGCTCGATCTGCGGACCGGTCAGAATGGTGTCTGCCTCCAGCCCGACCTGCGCGCAGACGCGGGCGGTCACCAGTTCGTTGTCACCGGTGAATACCTTCACCTCCACGCCATGCGCGGCCAGCGCCTGCAATGCCTGCGCGGCCGACTCCTTGGGCGGATCGAGGAAGGCCACGTAGCCGACCAGGGTCAGTCCGCATTCGTCGGCCTGCGAATACACGGTCTGGCTGGCAGCAGTTTCCTTCATCGCCACTGCCACCACACGCAGGCCCTGTTCGTTCAGTTCCTCGGTGGTCTGCCGCACGCGTGCCAGGCGCTGCTCATCCAACGCCTTGTCCTCGCCGTTCTCGCGCACCGTGCTGCATACCGCCAGCATCTCTTCCACCGCACCCTTGCAGATCAGCTCGTGGTGGTCCTCGCGTTCGGACACCACCACCGACATGCGGCGGCGCTCGAAGTCGAACGGAATCTCATCCACCTTGTGGTAGTCCTGTGACAGCCGCAGCGAACTCTGCAGCTCAACATGCTCCAGCACCGCACGGTCCAGCAGGTTGATCAGGCCGGTCTGGAAATGGCTGTTGAGGTAGGCGAACTTCAGCACATCCTCCGAATCGTGACCGAACACGTCGGTGTGCCGTTCCAGCGCGATCTTGTCCTGGGTGAGGGTGCCGGTCTTGTCGGTGCACAGCACTTCCATCGCACCGAAGTTCTGGATCGCATCCAGGCGCTTGACGATCACCTTGCGCCGCGACAGCAGCACCGCGCCCTTGGCCAGGGTGGAGGTGACGATCATCGGCAGCATTTCCGGGGTCAGGCCCACCGCCACCGACAGCGCGAACAGGAACGCCTCGGTCCAATCGCCCTTGGTCCAGCCGTTGATCAGCAGCACGAATGGCACCATCACCAGCGCGAAGCGGATCAGCAGCCAGCTGACACTGTTGACGCCGGCCTGGAACGCAGTCGGTGCGCGGTCGGTGGCGGTGCTGCGCTGGGCCAGGGTGCCGAAGTAGGTACGGTTGCCGGTGGCCAGCACCACGGCGGTGGCGGTACCGGAGACCACATTGGTGCCCATGAACAGCAGGTTGTGCTGCTCCAGCAGGCCGGCCAGGCCATCGCCCGGGTGCGCGAACTTCTCCACCGGCAGCGACTCGCCGGTCATCGCTGCCTGCGCCACGAACAGATCCTTGGCGGTCAACACGCGGCAGTCGGCCGGAATCATGTCACCAGCCGACAGCACGATGTGATCACCGGGCACCAGCTCACGGATCGGCAGGTCCAGCAACCGTGCCGGGCGACGGCTGTGCAGGTGCGCACCGAAGTACTGGTCGGCAACGTCCGCCGCCTCGGTGCCCGGATTGCGGCGCAGCACGCGTGCGGTGTTGCCGACCAGAGCCTTCAACCGCTCGGCGGCACGGTTGGAGCGGCCTTCCTGCACGAAGCGGATCAGCGTGGACAGCAGCACCATCGCACCAATCACCACGGTGGCCTTGATGTCCTCGGTCAGCCAGGACACCGCCGCCAGCACGGTCAGCAGCAGGTTGAACGGATTGCGGTAGCACTGCCACAGATGGCGCCACCACGGAAGCGGTTTTTCGTGATCGACCTCGTTGGGGCCGAGCGTGGCCAGCCGCTCCTCGGCCTCATGCGGGCTGAGGCCATCGACGTGCGAGTCGAGCGCGGCCAGCAGGCGCGGCTCGTCCAGCTGCGACAGGGTCACCAGGCCGGTGGTGAGCGCGAACGGTGCGGCTTCGGCGCTGCCCGGGCCGAAGCCGGCTTCGGGCATGGCGCGACGGCCGAACAGGTTGCCTGCGCGACGGCTGCGCAGGAAGGCATTGAACCAGGCGTTGAGCAGGCTCATGGGAACTCCTTGAATGTCAGAGCCGGCCGCGGCCGGAATACGAACGGAATGGATGCAACGGATCAGGCGTGGCGCATCGCCAGTACCGCCGGTGACCACGGCTGCATATGCAGGCGCTGGCTGCCACCGATGCACAGCGGCTTCATCGCATCGCGAAGGGGGTAGGGCAGATGGCGCAGCACGTTGATGCGCTCGCTGATCGGCAGCAGCGACAGTGCGTCGGCGACCACGCGCGGCGAACCGAGCGACAGCGAACGGGCGAAAACCACGGGGCCGTGCTGCAGCAGTTGGCTGCGCAGGGCGGCAACATCGCGCTCGCCGATCAGGCGGCGCAGGGTGATGTAGAGGATCTTGTAGGACATGGGGGCGATCTCCAGGCAGGCGGTGCCTGACGATCCCCCGTCACTCAGGCAGGCGGGGACCGGCGGGCGGGCGCCAGGAACAGGCAACAGGCGGGCATACGGGGCGCGGGGCGCCCGGCAGGGTCGGGGTCCATCTGCGTCTCCATGAAGGGAGGGAGCCAGCCAGGGTTGCCCTGGCCAGTGGCGCTATTGTCCGCCCCTGAATGGGGTAGTCCTAGAGGCTCGTGGGTTAGCCCGGCTATACCTTGGTATAGCCGGGCGAGCATCGCGCCAATCGATGGCGCATCAAGGAATCAATGCGAGGTGCTGGTCTGCTTGCACACGTCGTACTCGCCGCGGCTCAACGTCTTGTTGCGATCGGTATCGCAGGCGTGCAGTCGTTCGGCCCAGTCTGGCGCCACCGCATCCACTTCGGCCAGGGTGACGATGCCGTCCTTGTCCTTGTCCAGCGATTCATAGGCAGGGATGAGCTTCACTTCGGTTACGTCCTCGGCTGCGGTGGCCTTGCTGGCTTCCTGGGTCTTGGAACAGGCGCCCAGCAGCAGGCCCAAGGAGATGGCGAGGACAACAGGAACGTAGCGAATACCGGTCATGACAGGCTCCAGGAGTGGGGGCGCGGGCCACGCTTGTGGATGGCCACGGCTGGATCTTCGGTCGGGGTCTGTAAGCGAGCTGCGAAGAACCGGCCCGGTGGACATGTGCCGGTGGGCCGCCATTCACCGGGCCGCATAGCGGCGATCGCGCAGAGATGCCCGGGGAGGCGGTTGGACGGAGTTGGATCGACGGAGTCGGCTCGGTAGAGTCGACTGCTAGTTGACTATCACGCGAAGCGCAGGGTTCTCAGCTTCCCCCCAGCAGTCGACTCTGCCCTCGAACGGTGGGATGCCGGCCAGCGGCCGGCACAACCATTTCCTCAGAAGCGGTCGGCGAACGCATCCGTGGCGCGCACCAGCGCATCGACCGTCGCCGGCTCGTTCGCGCTATGTCCCGAGGTCACCATCTCCAGCTTTGCCTCCGGCCAGGCCTTGGCCAGGTCCCAGGCGCTGCGCGGCGGGCAGATAATGTCGTAGCGGCCCTGCACGATCACGCCGGGCAGATGGCGGATGCGATCGATGTCGCGCAGAAGCTGGTCGGGTTTCAGGAAGATGCCATTGCGGAAGTAGTGCGCTTCGATGCGGGCCTTGGCCAGCGTGTCCAGCGGGTCGTCCGTAGAAACAGCATCCACGTCGTGCTGCAGGGTAGCGGCGTTGTCCTCCCAACCCAGCCAGGCCTGCGCGGCTGCGATGCGGGTGGCCTCATCGGCGCTGTCCATGCGCGTCCAGTAGGCCGCAATCATGTCGCCACGCTCGCCTTCTGGAATGTAGGCCTCGTAGCGATCCCAGCGCTCCGGGAAGATCCAGCGCGCACCGCCGTTGGCCTCGGCGAACCAGCGGTTTTCCATCTCGCGGCCCAAGAAAACGCCACGCACGATCAGGCCGGTGGCACGCTCGGGATGTGCCTGCGCGTAGGCCAGCGACAGGGTCGAGCCCCAGGAACCGCCATAGACCAGCCAACGCTCAATGCCGAGGTGCTCGCGCACCTTCTCGATGTCGGCCACCAGTTCCTGCGTGGTGTTGTCGCGCAGCTCGCCGAACGGCGTGGAGCGACCGCTGCCGCGCTGGTCGATCAGCACGATGCGGTAGCGCGCCGGGTCGAAGAAACGGCGATGGGTGGGCGAAATACCCGCACCCGGTCCGCCATGCAGGTACACCACCGGAATGCCCTCCGGCGTGCCGCACTCTTCGATGTGCAGCGTGTGCAGATCGCTTACCGGCAGAGTGAACTCGCGGTACGGCTCGATGGTTGGGTACAGAGTGCGCATGGCGGGTGTCTCACAAGCAGGGGCGGCCAGCATAGCGCCTCGCGCCGACCGAGGCAGGGGGTGTTGCTTGCGGGACGCTGGAAATGGGCTTGCCGATGCGCATAAGCTTCTGGGATGCACGCGACCACGACAAGGACGTCCACGTTCAGCATCAGCCTCGGCAGTGGCGCCCGCGAGCTGCTGAAGTGGATCGCATTGCTGGCCATGACCGGCGACCACGTGGCCAAGGTGGTGTTCGGTGGCTACGTGCCGGTGGTCACTGAACTGGGGCGCATCGCCTTTCCGCTGTTCGCACTGGTGATGGCCTGCAACCTGGCCCAACCGGGCGCCGACCTTCGCAAGTCGATGCGTCGCCTGGCCCTGTGGGGCGTCATCGCCCAACCGCTGCATGCCTTGGTCTTTGGCTCCTGGCTGCCGCTCAACATCCTACTCACGTTCGCCCTGGCTGCCGTGGCGGTGCACGCGCTGGCCAACAACCGGCCCCTGTTGCTGTTGTTGGCGGCGGGTGTACTGCCGATGCTGGTGGACTACCAGTGGGCCGGAGTCGGCAGTGTCCTGCTGGCCTGGATCGCGTTCCGCCATCGCGCGTGGTGGACGCTGCTGATTGCCTTGGCGGCGGTGTGCTGGGCCAACCGGAACGGCTGGGCCGTGCTGGCAGTTCCCGTGGTGCTGCTGGCCGCACGGGTGCAGTGGCAACTGCCACGCTGGCGCTGGATGTTCTATGGGTACTACGTGGGGCATCTGCTGGTACTGGCGGTGGTGGCGCGCGTGCTTTCTTGATCAATACATGGGTGGTCGTGCCTTGTGTCGGTAGATCCACGCCATACGTGGATGCTTCTGGCGGATTGCCTGGCATTCTGTAGAGCCGAGCCCATGCTCGGCTCATCAAAGGAAACGGAGCCGAGCATGGCTCGGCTCTTATCTCTTGCGACTCTGGCACCTTAGGTGCCGAGAGCCCGGCGCGGGCGACCGTTCGGCTCTAGGT